>NZ_LWHM01000022.1 GCF_001642735.1 Pseudohongiella nitratireducens
CCCAGAAAATAAAAAAGGGCTACCCCATGCGGGATAGCCCTTTTTGATTTTAATGCCTGACGATGTCCTACTCTCACATGGGGAAGCCCCACACTACCATCGGCGCTGAGCGGTTTCACTTCTGAGTTCGGAATGGGATCAGGTGGTTCACACTCGCTATGGTCGTCAGGCAAACTGTTGATGCCAGTCGCTTTTTGCTCAAACTGAGCGGGCGACTCCATCGTTTACCCGTTTTGTGAACAACTGCCCGTTCGGCAGCGGTTTCACATAACCTGAGTCCGTTTTCACAGCCCAGGTCTTTGACAATCAATGAATGAAGTATAGTCTCTAGATTGCTCTAGATCATGTGTATGCCGTGCTCTACAAGCACATTTTTTAATCTGACTTCGATCGCTATGACAAGTCGTCATCAACGCTCAATAATCACTTATCGGTTTTGGCTTTCAAAAACCTGCGATTATATGGTCAAGCCTCACGTGCAATTAGTACTGGTTAGCTCAACGCCTCACAACGCTTACACACCCAGCCTATCAACGTCCTGGTCTCGAACGGCACTTTAGGGGGCTCAAGGCCCCAGGGAGATCTCGTCTTGAGGGGGGCTTCCCGCTTAGATGCTTTCAGCGATTATCCCGTCCGAACATAGCTACCGGGCAATGCCACTGGCGTGACAACCCGAACACCAGAGGTTCGTCCACTCCGGTCCTCTCGTACTAGGAGCAGCTCCTCTCAAATCTCCAACGCCCACGGCAGATAGGGACCGAACTGTCTCACGACGTTCTAAACCCAGCTCGCGTACCACTTTAAATGGCGAACAGCCATACCCTTGGGACCGGCTTCAGCCCCAGGATGTGATGAGCCGACATCGAGGTGCCAAACACCGCCGTCGATGTGAACTCTTGGGCGGTATCAGCCTGTTATCCCCGGAGTACCTTTTATCCGTTGAGCGATGGCCCTTCCATACAGAACCACCGGATCACTATGACCTGCTTTCGCACCTGCTCGAGCCGTCGCTCTCGCAGTCAAGCACCCTTATGCCATTACACTAAGTGGGCGATTTCCGACCGCCCTTAGGGTACCTTCGTGCTCCTCCGTTACGCTTTGGGAGGAGACCGCCCCAGTCAAACTACCCACCACACACGGTCCTCGTCCCCGTTTCAGGGACTGAGTTAGAACCTCAACAATACCAGGGTGGTATTTCAAGGGCGACTCCACAACAACTAGCGTTGCTGCTTCAAAGTCTCCCACCTATCCTACACAGATAGTGTCAAAGTCCAGTGTGAAGCTATAGTAAAGGTTCACGGGGTCTTTCCGTCTAGCCGCGGGTACACTGCATCTTAACAGCGATTTCAATTTCACTGAGTCTTGGGTGGAGACAGCGTGGCCATCATTACGCCATTCGTGCAGGTCGGAACTTACCCGACAAGGAATTTCGCTACCTTAGGACCGTTATAGTTACGGCCGCCGTTTACCGGGGCTTCGATCAAGAGCTTCGCCGAAGCTAACCCCATCAATTAACCTTCCGGCACCGGGCAGGCGTCACACCCTATACTTCCACTTACGTGTTTGCAGAGTGCTGTGTTTTTAATAAACAGTTGCAGCCACCTGGTCACTTCGACCGGACCCAGCTTAGAGAGCAAGTCTCATCACCAGAGCCGGCGTACCTTCTCCCGAAGTTACGGTACCATTTTGCCTAGTTCCTTCACCCAAGTTCTCTCAAGCGCCTTGGTATTCTCTACCTGATCACCTGTGTCGGTTTACAGTACGGTCAATTGTTATCTGAAGCTTAGAAGGTTTTCCTGGAAGCATGGCATCAACCACTTCTCTTTCTAAAAAGAAAGATCGTCATCAGTTCTCGGCCTCCTCATTAAAGAGAGCGACCCGGATTTACCTAAGTCACTGACCTACAACCTTAAACGCGGACAACCAACGCCGCGCTGGCCTAGCCTTCTCCGTCACTCCATCGCAATAACAATCGGTATCGGAATTTTAACCGATTTCCCATCGACTACACCTTTCGGTCTCGCCTTAGGGGCCGACTCACCCTGCCCCGATTAACGTTGGGCAGGAAACCTTGATCTTCCGGCGGGGAGGTTTTTCACCCCCCTTATCGTTACTCATGTCAGCATTCGCACTTCTGATACCTCCAGCAGACTTCTCAATCCACCTTCAACGGCTTACAGAACGCTCCTCTACCATACGTGCAAAGCACGCATCCGCAGCTTCGGTTATCAGTTTGAGCCCCGTTATATCTTCCGCGCAGGCCGACTCGACTAGTGAGCTATTACGCTTTCTTTAAAGGATGGCTGCTTCTAAGCCAACCTCCTAGCTGTCTGAGCCTTCCCACATCGTTTCCCACTTAACTGATATTTGGGACCTTAGCTGGCGGTCTGGGTTGTTTCCCTCTTGACAACGGACGTTAGCACCCGCTGTCTGTCTCCCGTGATAAAACTTACTGGTATTCGGAGTTTGCATCGGGTTGGTAAGTCGGGATGACCCCCTAGCCGAAACAGTGCTCTACCCCCAGCAGTCAATGACACGAGGCGCTACCTAAATAGCTTTCGAGGAGAACCAGCTATCTCCGGGCTTGATTAGCCTTTCACTCCGACCCACAGCTCATCCCCTAATTTTTCAACATTAGTGGGTTCGGTCCTCCAGTGCCTGTTACGGCACCTTCAACCTGGCCATGGGTAGATCGCCCGGTTTCGGGTCTAATGCCAGCAACTAAACGCCCTATTAAGACTCGGTTTCCCTACGGCTCCCCTATTCGGTTAACCTTGCTACTGACATTAACTCGCTGACCCATTATACAAAAGGTACGCAGTCACAGAACAAGTCTGCTCCTACTGCTTGTACGTACGCGGTTTCAGGATCTATTTCACTCCCCTCTCCGGGGTTCTTTTCGCCTTTCCCTCACGGTACTAGTTCACTATCGGTCAGCCAGGAGTATTTAGCCTTGGAGGATGGTCCCCCCATCTTCAGTCAAAATTACACGTGTTTCGACCTACTCGTTTTCACAACTGCAGCGCTTTCGTGTACGGGGCTATCACCCACTGTCGCCGGACTTTCCAGACCGTTCCACTAACACTGCTGTTGCTTAAGGGCTTTTCCCCGTTCGCTCACCGCTACTAAGGGAATCTCAATTGATTTCTTTTCCTGCAGGTACTTAGATGTTTCAGTTCCCTGCGTTCGCCTCACATGCCTATGTATTCAGCATGTGATGACCCATAAATGGGCCGGGTTTCCCCATTCGGACACCTCCGGATCAAAGCCTGTTTGACGGCTCCCCGAAGCATTTCGTTGCCTACCACGTCCTTCATCGCCTCTGGCTGCCAAGGCATCCACCACGTACGCTTAGTTGCTTGACCATATAATCTCAGACTCCTAAAAGCCCAAAACACATCTCAAACAACTCGCCTTCGATCGTCGTACAGATTATGCGCTTGTATTAAGAACAGCATACACATCTTATTGTCCAACCAGCCTAAGCCAGTCAGCAATAATCTATATACTTCATTCATTGATTGTTAAAGAACGAATTGGTGGAGCTAAGCGGGATCGAACCGCTGACCTCCTGCGTGCAAGGCAGGCGCTCTCCCAGCTGAGCTATAGCCCCAATAGTTCGTTAAAACACAGGATTAAGTAATAGAGGTGAGCACTTTACCGGAACGCTTTCGCAGTTCAGTTTAAGGAGGTGATCCAGCCGCAGGTTCCCCTACGGCTACCTTGTTACGACTTCACCCCAGTCATGAATCACAAAGTGGTGAGCGCACTCCCGAAGGTTATGCTACCCACTTCTTTTGCAACCCACTCCCATGGTGTGACGGGCGGTGTGTACAAGGCCCGGGAACGTATTCACCGTGACATTCTGATTCACGATTACTAGCGATTCCGACTTCATGGAGTCGAGTTGCAGACTCCAATCCGGACTACGAAACGTTTTATGGGATTAGCTCCACCTCGCGGCTTCGCAACCCTTTGTACGCTCCATTGTAGCACGTGTGTAGCCCTGGTCGTAAGGGCCATGATGACTTGACGTCGTCCCCACCTTCCTCCGGTTTGTCACCGGCAGTCTCCTTAGAGTGCCCAACTAAATGATGGCAAATAAGGACAAGGGTTGCGCTCGTTACGGGACTTAACCCAACATCTCACGACACGAGCTGACGACAGCCATGCAGCACCTGTCACTGCGTTCCCGAAGGCACCAATCTATCTCTAGAAAGTTCGCAGGATGTCAAGACCAGGTAAGGTTCTTCGCGTTGCGTCGAATTAAACCACATGCTCCACCGCTTGTGCGGGCCCCCGTCAATTCATTTGAGTTTTAATCTTGCGACCGTACTCCCCAGGCGGTCAACTTAGTGCGTTAGCTGCGCCACTCAGAGGATGACCCTCCCAACGGCTAGTTGACATCGTTTACGGCGTGGACTACCAGGGTATCTAATCCTGTTTGCTCCCCACGCTTTCGCACCTCAGCGTCAGTATCGATCCAGGGGGCCGCCTTCGCCACTGGTATTCCTCCACATCTCTACGCATTTCACCGCTACACGTGGAATTCTACCCCCCTCTCTCGTACTCTAGCCTGGCAGTATTGGATGCAATTCCAAGGTTGAGCCCTGGGCTTTCACATCCAACTAACCAAACCGCCTACGCGCGCTTTACGCCCAGTAATTCCGATTAACGCTTGCACCCTTCGTATTACCGCGGCTGCTGGCACGAAGTTAGCCGGTGCTTATTCTGCAGGTAACGTCAACTCGCAAGGTTATTAACCTTACGCCTTTCCTCCCTGCTTAAAGTGCTTTACAACCCGAAGGCCTTCTTCACACACGCGGCATGGCTGGATCAGGGTTGCCCCCATTGTCCAATATTCCCCACTGCTGCCTCCCGTAGGAGTCCGGACCGTGTCTCAGTTCCGGTGTGGCTGATCATCCTCTCAGACCAGCTACGGATCGTTGCCTTGGTAGGCCTTTACCCCACCAACAAGCTAATCCGACGCAGGCTCATCTAATAGCGCAAGGTCCGAAGATCCCCTGCTTTCCCCCGTAGGGCGTATGCGGTATTAATCCGAGTTTCCCCGGGCTATCCCCCACTATTAGGCAGATTCCTACGCGTTACTCACCCGTCCGCCGCTCGACGCCTGGGAGCAAGCTCCCATCGTTTCCGCTCGACTTGCATGTGTTAAGCCTGCCGCCAGCGTTCAATCTGAGCCATGATCAAACTCTTCAGTTCAAAGGTTCGCCAGTTAAATCAACCGTACTACTTGATCGATCAATCCAACCAACTTATATCATGCTCAAAGTCACAACTACTGTCTTAAATAGACTTAATAATATACTCAGTAAATTAACGCAGTTGCTTTCCTTGATATCTTTTACGTATGCCGCAAAAGCATCCCGGAAAGCACCCACCTCTATTACTTAATCTCTGTCTTTTAAAGAACTTTTTCGTTAACCTTCGTGGCTAACGAGGCCGCGTATTATACGCGTCTTATCAATTCTGGCAAGCTTTTTTTCAAGAATTTTTTCTCTCAATCCAACTTGCTGCCTTGAGGTCGGTCCCGTTTAATCACGTTCTCGTCTCAAGGGCGCGCATTATGCCACAGAATCTGATTACCGCAAGCATAATTTGCAAA
>NZ_LWHM01000023.1 GCF_001642735.1 Pseudohongiella nitratireducens
GTTCTTTAACAATCAATGAATGAAGTATATAGATTATTGCTGACTGGCTTAGGCTGGTTGGACAATAAGATGTGTATGCTGTTCTTAATACAAGCGCATAATCTGTACGACGATCGAAGGCGAGTTGTTTGAGATGTGTTTTGGGCTTTTAGGAGTCTGAGATTATATGGTCAAGCAACTAAGCGTACGTGGTGGATGCCTTGGCAGCCAGAGGCGATGAAGGACGTGGTAGGCAACGAAATGCTTCGGGGAGCCGTCAAACAGGCTTTGATCCGGAGGTGTCCGAATGGGGAAACCCGGCCCATTTATGGGTCATCACATGCTGAATACATAGGCATGTGAGGCGAACGCAGGGAACTGAAACATCTAAGTACCTGCAGGAAAAGAAATCAATTGAGATTCCCTTAGTAGCGGTGAGCGAACGGGGAAAAGCCCTTAAGCAACAGCAGTGTTAGTGGAACGGTCTGGAAAGTCCGGCGACAGTGGGTGATAGCCCCGTACACGAAAGCGCTGCAGTTGTGAAAACGAGTAGGTCGAAACACGTGTAATTTTGACTGAAGATGGGGGGACCATCCTCCAAGGCTAAATACTCCTGGCTGACCGATAGTGAACTAGTACCGTGAGGGAAAGGCGAAAAGAACCCCGGAGAGGGGAGTGAAATAGATCCTGAAACCGCGTACGTACAAGCAGTAGGAGCAGACTTGTTCTGTGACTGCGTACCTTTTGTATAATGGGTCAGCGAGTTAATGTCAGTAGCAAGGTTAACCGAATAGGGGAGCCGTAGGGAAACCGAGTCTTAATAGGGCGTTTAGTTGCTGGCATTAGACCCGAAACCGGGCGATCTACCCATGGCCAGGTTGAAGGTGCCGTAACAGGCACTGGAGGACCGAACCCACTAATGTTGAAAAATTAGGGGATGAGCTGTGGGTCGGAGTGAAAGGCTAATCAAGCCCGGAGATAGCTGGTTCTCCTCGAAAGCTATTTAGGTAGCGCCTCGTGTCATTGACTGCTGGGGGTAGAGCACTGTTTCGGCTAGGGGGTCATCCCGACTTACCAACCCGATGCAAACTCCGAATACCAGTAAGTTTTATCACGGGAGACAGACAGCGGGTGCTAACGTCCGTTGTCAAGAGGGAAACAACCCAGACCGCCAGCTAAGGTCCCAAATATCAGTTAAGTGGGAAACGATGTGGGAAGGCTCAGACAGCTAGGAGGTTGGCTTAGAAGCAGCCATCCTTTAAAGAAAGCGTAATAGCTCACTAGTCGAGTCGGCCTGCGCGGAAGATATAACGGGGCTCAAACTGATAACCGAAGCTGCGGATGCGTGCTTTGCACGTATGGTAGAGGAGCGTTCTGTAAGCCGTTGAAGGTGGATTGAGAAGTCTGCTGGAGGTATCAGAAGTGCGAATGCTGACATGAGTAACGATAAGGGGGGTGAAAAACCTCCCCGCCGGAAGATCAAGGTTTCCTGCCCAACGTTAATCGGGGCAGGGTGAGTCGGCCCCTAAGGCGAGACCGAAAGGTGTAGTCGATGGGAAATCGGTTAAAATTCCGATACCGATTGTTATTGCGATGGAGTGACGGAGAAGGCTAGGCCAGCGCGGCGTTGGTTGTCCGCGTTTAAGGTTGTAGGTCAGTGACTTAGGTAAATCCGGGTCGCTCTCTTTAATGAGGAGGCCGAGAACTGATGACGATCTTTCTTTTTAGAAAGAGAAGTGGTTGATGCCATGCTTCCAGGAAAACCTTCTAAGCTTCAGATAACAATTGACCGTACTGTAAACCGACACAGGTGATCAGGTAGAGAATACCAAGGCGCTTGAGAGAACTTGGGTGAAGGAACTAGGCAAAATGGTACCGTAACTTCGGGAGAAGGTACGCCGGCTCTGGTGATGAGACTTGCTCTCTAAGCTGGGTCCGGTCGAAGTGACCAGGTGGCTGCAACTGTTTATTAAAAACACAGCACTCTGCAAACACGTAAGTGGAAGTATAGGGTGTGACGCCTGCCCGGTGCCGGAAGGTTAATTGATGGGGTTAGCTTCGGCGAAGCTCTTGATCGAAGCCCCGGTAAACGGCGGCCGTAACTATAACGGTCCTAAGGTAGCGAAATTCCTTGTCGGGTAAGTTCCGACCTGCACGAATGGCGTAATGATGGCCACGCTGTCTCCACCCAAGACTCAGTGAAATTGAAATCGCTGTTAAGATGCAGTGTACCCGCGGCTAGACGGAAAGACCCCGTGAACCTTTACTATAGCTTCACACTGGACTTTGACACTATCTGTGTAGGATAGGTGGGAGACTTTGAAGCAGCAACGCTAGTTGTTGTGGAGTCGCCCTTGAAATACCACCCTGGTATTGTTGAGGTTCTAACTCAGTCCCTGAAACGGGGACGAGGACCGTGTGTGGTGGGTAGTTTGACTGGGGCGGTCTCCTCCCAAAGCGTAACGGAGGAGCACGAAGGTACCCTAAGGGCGGTCGGAAATCGCCCACTTAGTGTAATGGCATAAGGGTGCTTGACTGCGAGAGCGACGGCTCGAGCAGGTGCGAAAGCAGGTCATAGTGATCCGGTGGTTCTGTATGGAAGGGCCATCGCTCAACGGATAAAAGGTACTCCGGGGATAACAGGCTGATACCGCCCAAGAGTTCACATCGACGGCGGTGTTTGGCACCTCGATGTCGGCTCATCACATCCTGGGGCTGAAGCCGGTCCCAAGGGTATGGCTGTTCGCCATTTAAAGTGGTACGCGAGCTGGGTTTAGAACGTCGTGAGACAGTTCGGTCCCTATCTGCCGTGGGCGTTGGAGATTTGAGAGGAGCTGCTCCTAGTACGAGAGGACCGGAGTGGACGAACCTCTGGTGTTCGGGTTGTCACGCCAGTGGCATTGCCCGGTAGCTATGTTCGGACGGGATAATCGCTGAAAGCATCTAAGCGGGAAGCCCCCCTCAAGACGAGATCTCCCTGGGGCCTTGAGCCCCCTAAAGTGCCGTTCGAGACCAGGACGTTGATAGGCTGGGTGTGTAAGCGTTGTGAGGCGTTGAGCTAACCAGTACTAATTGCACGTGAGGCTTGACCATATAATCGCAGGTTTTTGAAAGCCAAAACCGATAAGTGATTATTGAGCGTTGATGACGACTTGTCATAGCGATCGAAGTCAGATTAAAAAATGTGCTTGTAGAGCACGGCATACACATGATCTAGAGCAATCTAGAGACTATACTTCATTCATTGATTGTCAAAGACCTGGGCTGTGAAAACGGACTCAGGTTATGTGAAACCGCTGCCGAACGGGCAGTTGTTCACAAAACGGGTAAACGATGGAGTCGCCCGCTCAGTTTGAGCAAAAAGCGACTGGCATCAACAGTTTGCCTGACGACCATAGCGAGTGTGAACCACCTGATCCCATTCCGAACTCAGAAGTGAAACCGCTCAGCGCCGATGGTAGTGTGGGGCTTCCCCATGTGAGAGTAGGACATCGTCAGGCATTAAAATCAAAAAGGGCTATCCCGCATGGGGTAGCCCTTTTTTATTTTCTGGGTCCTGGTGACGATGTCCTACGAGAGAGTAGGGTGAGCCACGGTGCCCGTAGGGCAAAGCAAGCACAGCTTGCTTAGTGAGGGAACGACCCGCATCTGAGATGCGGGGCTGGACCATCGTCAGGCATCAAAAAGTGAAAATCCCCAGTCTCGTTTGAGGCTGGGGATTTTTTTTGTGCCTCTGCAAAGCCTGCCGATGTCCGTCGGACGCCCGCCAGGGATGGCAGAAGTGCCGGTTTTGCAGGAGCGAAAACCGGCCATAGTGATTCGGCCCATCCCTGGGCCTCACCCCTTCGGGGCGCCGTAAACGGCGTCCAAAATGGCTGTCCTACCATTTTGTCAGGCATTAAAATCAAAAAGGGCTATCCCATCTGGGGTAGCCCTTTTTGATTTTCTGGGCCCAGCACAGATCACTCCGTCATTCACCAAAGCCGACGCCTGCCTAACACGCCTTACCCAGTAGCCGAAAACTCGGAAGAAGGGCAGTCAGGGCATCATAGATCCGATGGCAGACGACCACAGCATATCGCATGTCGCTCGGCGGACGGAAACTCAGCCTGTCGGCTTCAGATAGTCCGCCCGCTTTTTCGAGCGACAAACGATATGCTAGGCGTGGTCTGACTGTCTGCAATCGGATCTATGATGCCCTTCCTTTGTGTAGTGCTGAGTGTGGATACATAAGGATCTGGACCATCATAAAGCTAAAACCCCCAGTCTGATTTAAGGCTAAAACCGGCTATAGTGATTCGGCCCACCCCTGGATCTCGCCCCTTCGTTAACTGAGTTCCTAATCACAGCACGGCACAAGGGAAGGGCATCCTATTATGTCTCGAAGCCAATCAGACCACGTTTTGCCTGGTGCTCCTTGCCCGAAAAGGCAACCGAACTGTCTGAGCCTCAAGGCGAGTTTTCGGTTGCCGGGCAAGGAACGCCAGGCAGTGGCCGGCTACGAGACATAATAGGATGTCCTGATCGTACTCCCTTCAGGCGAGTTTTCGGTTGCCGGGTAAGGAACGCCAGGCAGTGGTCGGCTGCGAGACATAACATGATGCCCTGACCGTCTTTTTTACAAGCGAGTAATCATTGAGCCGTCTAAATAACTATAGTACGATCGTCTTCCGGCCCTTATTACAGGAGTAGAACTAAGCCTCCATGGCGACCCTCATTATTATTGCAGTTGTATCGATCAGCATTTCATTCTTCTGCTCACTACTTGAAGCGACTTTGCTGAGCCTGACGCCTAGCCACATCATCCAGTACAAGGATGTCAAACCAGAGCTTTATCGTAAGCTACGGCTACTAAAAGATCGGATTGATCAGCCTCTGGCCGCAATCCTTACATTAAACACCGTTGCTCATACCTTTGGTGCCGCGGGTGTTGGCGCCCAGGTAGGCGTTGTGCTCGGTGATGGCTACCTGGGGGCGGCATCAGCCATCATGACCTTTGCTGTACTGATTGTTTCCGAAATTATCCCCAAAACCATTGGTGCGAAGAATTGGCGCTCATTTGTGCCAATGTTGCCCGCAACCCTCAACACGATGATATTCCTGTTAAAGCCCTTCATCATGATGTCTGATAAGCTGACAGAATGGATGGGTGCTGGAGAGCCTGATATTGACCTACGCTCTGAAATTAAAGCGTTAACAAAGCTGGGGCGTGATACAGATCAACTTGATGAAGATGAGAGACGTGTGATTGCGAATATTCTCGATCTACATGAGGTCAGGATAAAAGATGTCATGACACCGAGAATGGTTTGTGAGTACTTATTAGGTGATGAAAAAGTAAAAAACGTTTTGAGTAAACTGCATAATACAGCGTTTTCCCGTTATCCGGTTCTCGATAACGCAGAACATCCTCTTGGGGTGGTTTTTCGGTCGGAATTGCTGGTCGCCGATGGCGAAACGCCTGTCTCTGAACTGGTGAAACCCGTTAAAATTACCAATGATGAAGCAAGTGTAGAGTCAGTGCTGACTGATTTCCTTAATGAACATCAGCACATGAATCTTGTTTATGATCAATACGGTACCTGGTTGGGGCTGGTGACAATGGAGGACGTACTGGAAACCATTCTGGGACAAGCCATCATGGATGAAACAGACGACATCCCAAACATGCGTCGTTTTGCGCGAAAACGTTGGGAGAATCGCCTGAAACATCAGCGTATGGTCAAAGGCCCCGAGCAGTTGCGTGAGACAGGAACACTGTCTCGTTAACCGTAACTGTCGATGATCATTTAGGCATTACTGAGCGCGGAAGCTGGCTTCGCCAACATTTACCGTGGCCTTGATATAGCTGTCTCCTTCGCCACGAGCGAAGGAGGAAGAGCCAATAAGCGCTTTCCGGTCGTTGTCAGCACGGATTCCCGAAATTTTTGTATCTCCTATATTGCTCTTCAGCTCCACCTCTGCAACAGATGTTTCGGCTTGTCGGATTTGAACAGAACCGACTGCCAGGTCAATTTCCTGATCACCCGTCAATCCCGATATTTCAACTGCACCAACAGCCATGTCAATCTCGGTGGAAAAGTGTTCTGGCACTGAAATCTCCCAAGTGGTTTTGATGTCATCCTCATCAAAGCGGAGGTACAAGGCACTGCCCCGTATACTTGATTCCAGATCTGTATTGGCGTCCAGGTTTGAATTATTAAAATTAAACCAGTTGTCGTCCCCCTCATTTTCCAGTGTGAGGTGTACCGATATGCTGTCGTTCTGTTCGGCGTGAATCTTGATACTGCCGACATTAACTGACATCTGCAAAGAATCAAGACCGTCGACAGAAAATTCGTGGTGACGGATTTCATCGGCGCAGGCAAAAGATGAAATGGTGAATGCGAGTATTAAAGCGAAGGCAGCTGCCTTTTTGGTTAGCACAGTATTTCTCCTGATTCTGATTAAAGTAGAACTGTCTGATCAGAATAGAGCAAGCATTGTGCCATCTTTACAAGGTGTTGATTTATAAGTGTTAAAGAGTTCTTTTCAAAAAGGCCCTTGGTACAATTCACTAACTGTTAGCCTGATATTAACAATGTGAACGTTAATATGGCAGATATCACATAATATCTGGGACAAAAAAAGGGAGGTATCCAAGCTTGAACACCTCCCTTTTCGACGAAGAGTTTTAAAAGCTCCTACGAAGCCCTGTTCTCTCTTCAAATAAACGCGTCATGTTAGTCACGAACGTAACGTTTTACTCCACCAACAGGGCCAACTTCAGCACCGTAGATGACACCGTTTTTATCAACAGTTACGCCTTCAGCTGTACAGGTGCCACGACAGTCTGGCTGTGGGTCAGGGATCAGATAGTTGATTTCACCCGTACGGGCATTACCAACCCGGATGCCGCGAGTCCAGTCACCATGTGCTGGGTTAACTGAGCCGGACTCAGAGTCGGCCGCATAAAGAACATCGTTCTCATCGATGAAGATGCCGCTGTTACGGCTGAAGTGGTACCAGACATCAAGCAATTCGCCATCCTGGGTAAAAATCTGGATCCGGTCGTTGCTCCGGTCCGCTACAAACAGACGGCCTTGTGAGTCGAGTGCAAGTGCGTGAGGCTGCATGAACTCGCCAGGCTCTGTACCATAGCTGCCCCAGGTATCTACCAGGTCACCACTTGGGCTGAACTTGAGAATACGTGCGGGTGCATCTTCAGCATTTGAGTGGCCTTCGCCTACAAAAATGTGACCATCTGGTGCAACGAGTACATCGTTAGGCTGGAACATATAGCCTGGTTCACGTGAACCGCCGGGTTTGCCCAGCGTCATCAGGTGACGGCCTTCTGGGCTGAATTTGTGAACCTGGTGTCCGTATACGTGTGCTGGATCAACGTCATCACCGTCATGTCCACGGGCGTCTGTGACCCAGACATTGCCACCTTCGTCGACTTCGATGCCGTGTGGCCAGGTGATCAGGCCTGCGCCGAAGCTGCGAACCATGTTGCCGTCCTTATCGAACAGCATAACCGGATCAACGTCAGGATTAGCCACACAAGCGCCAACGTTTGCACCACAGCGCTCAGCTACCCAGACGCTTTCGCCATCGATATCAATATGGATTGCACTGGTTGAACCCCACTCACGGCCGGCTGGCATTTTCAGGTAGCCTTCAATCGTTGAGTATGGGTTTGGCAGGTCGTTGGTTGGTTCCATGTCCGGATCGCTGAAATCAGACTGCGCGATGGCGGCGCCAGATAAAGTGGCAAAGGAAATAGAAACAGCCAGAGCGGCTTTCTTCAGTGATTTCTTGTAATTAGTGTCGCTGAATGTTGACATGAGTGGAGTGGTCTCCCTTCTGATAACTGTTTGGACAGCCAGAATAAACCACCTCTGTTCTTAACTCAAACCTTTCCATCCGAACACTCGTCCGCTTGAACCATATCAAGCAACTGGTATGAATTGCAGAAAAGCGGGACAAGTTGAAGATGCATATTCAGTGTGCTGTGTTACTCTTCTCAGCGATGGATTTTACCTGTATGTAGACAGATAGTGTGTTGCAGTAAATGCAGGATAGAAAGGTACACGTAATATAATAACGAGATTTCAAACCGTTCAGTGATATTGTGTCAGAAGAAGTAGCAGGCACACTCTTGAACACTTTACGGAAGCCAGTCAGGGAGATTGCGGGTTGTGATAAATGAATGGTTACTGCAGTTTGCAGAATGGCTATACGCCACATCAGGTAGTAGAGCCATTGAACAGTCTTATTATCTGTATAACTGGATAGAAACAACGCATGTATTGACCGTTATGGTCAGTTTGGGGATGTTGATATTTATCGACCTGCGAATGCTCGGCCTGGCAATGCCCAATGTTTCTGCTGTGAAGCTGGCTAATCGACTGAACCTGGTTATGATGATTGGTTTTGCCGTGATGTTTATTACCGGCCTCCTGCTGTTTTATGCAAAGCCTGTCTATACCACACAAAGCATCTGGTTCCGTATTAAGTTCCTGTTGCTCATTATTGCTTTCATCAATGCAGTGTTATTTCACCGGCGCATGCTGGCCTCAGGGGCGAGTTGGGAGTTTGATGCCAAAGCCCCCCGCAACCTGCAGCTGGGAGCGGCATTCTCGCTGGTATTGTGGATTGGTGTAGTCACCACGGGACGTTTGATTGCCTATGACTGGTATCAGTGTTACCGCGAACTGCCACAGTGGCTTAGCGTGGCTGCAGGGTGTGTTGCACCTTAGGGGCAGTGCTTGGTGTTTACCCGAACGGGCTAACTAACTTTGCACGAATTAAAACAGCAACGTTGATAGAGATTTAGAGGGAGTTCCCATGGAACTATTACCGTTATCATTTTTTGAATGGGCTGAAACTACTTACCTGGGCTATATCGGCAAAACCTATGGTGGTGTTTATGCGACATTAGGGCAATCAATCCATCTGATGTCTCTGGCCCTGCTGGGAGGTACGGTGCTGGTCGCAGACCTTCGGTTGTTGGGGGTGGTCCTGCGCGATGTGCCCTCGGAAGTTGTGACTGAGCAAGCTCATAAATGGTTCCGTATTGCTTTGATAGCAATTGTTGCCTCAGGTGTGTTTATGGCGGCCGCAATTGCCCAAAAACTTTTCTATAATGCGGCCTATTGGGCAAAAATGTATGCCCTGATCGCCGGTGTTTTGTTTGTATTTGCAGTAAAGCGGCCGTTGTTAAAGGGGGATCACAGCCAGATAAATCCCTGGGTTTTACGTATTGTGGCAATTGCCTCAATACTGGTCTGGTTTACGGTAGCGGCAACGGGTCGCTGGATTGGGTTCTCTTGATTGGCTGGATTTGCCGGAGGTTACGATGAGTGAGAATAAATCATTGAGCTTGAGGGAAAAAATAGCCTTGGGTAGTTCAACTGTGATTATTGTTGGTGCTGTTATCTACTGGGGCTTTCAAGTACAGAACGTAATGGAGTTGCTTGAGTTGGCGTACGGCTAAACGATAACTCGGGCTGTTTTGAAACAGCGCCCAGCAAGCAACCTTTATAGTTATTGCTGGACGCTGTGAATGTATCTGATCGAAATCTTTGTGCTTAAAGAGGCTTAGAGGCCGAGTGCCAGCAGGAAGTAATCATCGTAAAACAACTCGGAAATGAGTCTGTCCATACTGTCATAAATGGCTGTTTCGAAATCAACAAACTCTGTGCGTACACTGCTGAGTAGAGTGCTTTGCCATGCGTTACGGCTACCAGCATAGAGTGTCAGCTCAGTGCGAAGTACCATTTCCAGTCCGTCAGCGCCTGGGCGGAATTCCAATTCCACAATTGAGCCATCCAGAGAAAGATTTCCACCTTCACCCAGTTCGGCATTTGAAGACTCAAAAGATGCAATAATTGCCTGTCTTACCAATTCGGCAAATGTGCCGTCTTCAAGTGTCAGGTTATCTTCGCCAACCACAGTCGCTTCGTTGCCTGGTAGGTCGCGATTATCGGTAAAAGCATTGACTGTCATTGGTGCCCCAGCCATTCCACTCATGTCGACACCTGTGTTGCCATTGAACTGGTAATCAACACTGACTGTTTCTGCCGATACTGTTTGTGCGCCTAATGCTAGGGCGCTACCCAGGCAAAATGCTTTAATTGCTTGCCACTTCACACTTAATCTCCTGTGTCTTATTTTCTGTTCAAAAAAAAGGGCTGAAGCAGAATGTCTGCTGCCAGCCCTCCTTGTGCCTGTAACCGACTATGGCAAATGTTGCCTTAATGCCGGCTTAACCAAATTGGTTTACAGGCGGTCTGCAGGCCATGCCACACCTTGGTGGACGCCTTTAGGAACTTCACGCATACCTTGGTATACAAATTTCTGAACACGCTTACCTTCATAGGTTTCTGTCGTGTAAACGTTGTTGCGAGAATCAGTCGCGATGCTGTGAGGCGCATAGAACAGGCCTGGTTGACGGCCACCGCCACCAAAGCTGGTCAATACTTCCAGAGATTCACGATCCAGGACGTAAATTTTGAAGTTCTGGCCGTCAGCCAGGTAGATGAACTTCTGGTCTTCGTCGTTAGAGAAGGAGATGTCCCAGGTAGAGCCTTGTCCCAGGGTGTCTGGAGAAATATACGCTTCTTTAATGAAGGTGCCGTCTGGGCGGAATACCTGGATACGGTCGGAGCCACGGTCACAAACATAGATCATGTCATCATGTGAGGGGATTGCACAGTGAACAGGTCCACGGAACTGTTCTGGGCGATCACCTGGCTCGTAGTTCACGCGAACGTCTTCAGGACGGTTGCCGTAAGCACCCCAGTAACGTTTGAACGCGCCTGTGTTCAGGTCGATAACGGCAACACGCTTATGGCGATAACCGTCAGCCAGATACACTTCGTTAGCATCACCGTCGATAGAAATTTCGGCTACCTGGCCGAAGAATTCTGTGCTGTTGCTGTCAGGTGCTGAACCAGGAATACCGTACTGGTTAACAAACTGTCCATCTCGAGTGAATTCGAGAACGTGGGCGTCGCCGCTACCGTTACCACCAATCCATACGTTACCGTTTGGTGCGATACCTACGCCGTGGTTGGATGCTGGCCAGGTGAAACCGTCACCAGGGCCGCCCCAGGAGTTGACCAGGTTGCCTTCAGGGTCAAATTCGAGGATGGGGGGAGCAGGCGTACAACAATCGCTGACACCCATTTTTAAGCCAATTTCAGTGAGGCCACCAAACATCTCGTCCTGATCGCGATGAACGATAATGACGTGATCGTTTTCGTCGATTTCCAGACCAATGGTGTTACCGATAACCCACTGATTTGGCAGTGGTTTTGGCCAGAATGGGTCAACTTCGAAAACGGGAGCAGAAACCATTTCGCCGGACTGAGCAACCGCCGGCTCTTCCAGTAGCGACTGTCCAGCTGTCAGTGCAGTGATGGCTGCGGCCAGAGTGGCTCCTGCCGCGAACTTCATTTTTTTTGTCATTATACTCCCTCCGGGGTTAGTACATTCAGAAAGATATTTTCCTCTGGGTTCCGCAGTATACTCATTAAACTGTGACCAGTATACTCGTGTGGTAGCAAACTTAGCACACGCAAGTACATAATTAAATAAGAAGGCAGTCAAGAGGTAGAAATGAATAATAAGATCGGGGGAGACAGGGCGGTATCTGACACAAAAGCCCGCTGGGGAGCATTTAGTGTATTGATATCAGCATGGCTGCTGGCATTCATTGGGCTGGCATCTCCCGCTTACAGTGATGAAATTCCACAACGTGTTGCTATTCAGGCGTTTGTGAAGCCTGAGGGCAATCAGTTAAACCTGCTGATGCGTGTCCCGATGGATGCGATGGGAGGGGTTCAGTGGCCATTGCGAGGAGAAATTGGCTTTCTGATCTTCTCGCAGGCAGAAGATGCTAAAGCGGACGCAGCATACAATACGCTCCTGCGTTCAATTCAGATTTTCGAAGGGGATGAGTTGCTGGAGCAGCCAACAGTGACTGCCAGTCGTATTGCATTGCCGTCAAATCGTGGATTTACCGATTACCAGTCGGCATTAGAAACGGTAAATTCGCCAACGATTTCAGACGACGTGAATTTGTATTTTCGGCAGGGTTTTTTAGATATTCTGGCCACCTATCCAATTTCCTCTGCAGAGTCCCGCTTCTCCATTGATCCTCGCCTGGGTACCCTGGGACTGGAAACAACGACTGTGCTTAGATATGTGCTCGAAGACGGTGCAGAAAGAACCTTCTCTTATATAGGCAACCCTGGTCGTGTCAATCTGGATCCGCACTGGTACCAGGCAATGTGGAACTTTATCAGTCTGGGTTTTGTTCATATTCTGGAAGGCGCGGATCACTTGTTGTTCCTGTTTTGCCTGTTGATCCCATTGCGGAATGTGCGGGCACTGATTCCCGTAGTCACCTCTTTTACCGTGGCTCATTCGCTGACATTGATTGCCTCTGCACTTGGCTGGGTGCCTTCGGCAATCTGGTTCCCGTCGCTGATCGAGAGTCTTATTGCGCTCTCTATTGTGTATATGGCCATTGAGAATATTTTTGGCGTAAAGCAGGAGCATCGCTGGATAGTGACTTTCGGTTTTGGTCTCGTCCACGGGTTCGGGTTCTCTTTCCTGCTGACAGAAAGTATGCAATTTGCAGGTTCGCACCTGCTCGCCTCTTTGCTTGCTTTCAATCTCGGCGTAGAGTTTGGGCAGATACTGGTATTGCTCCTTGTTGTGCCTGTTATCGGGCTGGCATTCAAGTATGTTCTGCCAGAGAGAATGGGTGTCATTGTGCTTTCAGCGCTCGTGGCTCATTGGGCCTGGCATTGGATGGAGGACAGGTTGACGCGGTTTTTCGCCTATGACCTTTCCCTGCCCGCGCTGGACAGGTATTTCTTTACCGGGCTACTGCAGTGGCTGGCCTTGCTGCTGTTGGCAGGTGGTGTTTTATGGTTAATGCAAAACGTTTTTTCACGTTATTTTGCCAGTAACCAGTCTTCCCGGGGCGGGGAACAGGCAAATGTAACATTGTGAGTCTGAGTTAGGTGGCCATTGTGCTGCTGGATAAATAGTTGTTATGATTCGGCGCTGCCTTTGGGGCAGCGCTGTCTCATGTGTGGTTGATAATAACAAGCGGGGAGCTTCTTTATGGGCGGGGTGATGATCATATTGTTTGGTGTGGCCGGGCTGGCATTTGGCTGGTTTGTCTATTCCAGATTTATTGCAGAAAAGATCTACCAACTGGATCCTGATTTCCAAACACCGGCACACGAACTTAGTGATGGTGTGGATTATGTACCAACAAATAAATATGTCCTGTGGGGACACCACTTTACTTCAGTGGCTGGTGCTGCGCCGATTGTTGGTCCTGCTATCGCGGTATACTGGGGTTGGTTGCCCGCCTTGCTTTGGGTTGTTTTCGGCACCATTTTCTTCGCCGGTGTTCATGATATGGGCGCCTTGTGGGCAAGTACCCGTAACAAGGGTAAATCAATCGGTGCTCTGTCAGAGAATGTGATTGGTAAGCGTACTCGCTCATTATTCCTTATTGTTATTTTCCTGCTCCTGTTAATGGTTAATGCTGTATTTGGTGTGGTTATTGCCAACGGCTTTGTGGGAACCCCGGGATCTGTCTTCC
This sequence comes from Pseudohongiella nitratireducens, assembly GCF_001642735.1. GTDB lineage: Bacteria > Pseudomonadota > Gammaproteobacteria > Pseudomonadales > Pseudohongiellaceae > Pseudohongiella > Pseudohongiella nitratireducens. Next base: position 13,592 of record NZ_LWHM01000023.1, read on the forward strand.
CGGCATGGATGGCAATCGCTGTCGCGTTGGTGATAGGTCAGCTGTTGCGTCGCAACTACAGTTTGATGTTGCTGACTGCGGCAGGTGTGGCGATTCTTTATTTCTCCATCTGGGCGGGTACCTTTATTGAGATCAGCTTGCCTGATTCATTATTTGGACTGGCGCCAAGCGCTAACTGGATCATCATTCTGTTTATCTATGCCGCTATAGCATCCATGCTGCCGGTTTGGGTGTTGTTGCAACCACGTGATTTTATTAACGGTATGCAACTCATCGTAGGTTTGATTCTGTTGTATGGCGCTGTGTTGCTGACTATGCCAGACATGGTGGCGCCTGCATTTAACACACAAACGGCTGAAGGGACGCCGAGTATCTTCCCCTTGTTGTTTGTAACCATTGCCTGTGGTGCGATTTCTGGTTTCCACGGTATCGTGGCTTCCGGTACCAGCTCCAAGCAGCTGGATAAAGAGACCGATGCCCGTTTCGTCGGTTACCTCGGTGCGGTTGGTGAAGGCTCCCTGGCTTTGATCACCATTGTTGCGGTTTGTACTGTTGCCTATGCGGCCAGTCCTGATCAGTGGCACACGCTGTATGCTGAGTTCTCGGACGGCGGTGCGCCAGCGTTCGTGGCAGGTGGTGCGGCATTGATCGGTACTTCCTGGCCGGGTATCTCTGAAGGGTTTGCCCAGGTGTTGCTGGCTACAATGGTGGCGCTGTTTGCTGGCACGACTATGGATTCGGGTGTTCGTTTGCAGCGTTATATCATCCAGGAGTGGGGTGATATTTATGGCATCAAACTATTCAAGTCAGGACTAGCTGCTACGATTGTTGCTGTTGTTGCCTGTCTGTTGCTGGCATTTGGCGCCGGTGGCTCATCGGGGGCCGGCGGTATGATAATCTGGCCGCTGTTCGGTGCAACCAACCAGATTCTGGCGAGTCTGACACTACTGGTAATTACGGTCATGTTAATCAAAATGGGGCGTCCGTCGTTCTATACATTGATTCCGATGATCTTTGTGCTGATTACATCGTTCCTGGCTGGTATGTTGCAGCTGGTGTCGTTCTACAACGAAGGGAACTACCTGCTGGTATTCCTGGACTTCGTAGTGCTGGTGGTGAGTGTTCTTGTCATGCTGGAGGCTGCGTCAGTGGTTTCCAAGCTCAAAAAGGATCAGGCTGCATCTGAAAGCGCATCCTGATTTAAGATGATAAAGGCCGGTGTGATCACCGGCCTTTTATCGAGCGAGCGTTACAAATAATTGCAATGTTCGTCCTGTCTGGAATATTCTGGCCCATTTGATTGACTATAATCCTGCTGAAGATAGTAGTCTGCTGGGTAATACCAGAAAATGGAGTCATGCAAAAAACCTTAATATTCTTGCTTCTCTGGTGTCTGTCGAGCCATTCGCTTGCCAATCGAGTGCCAGATTTCTCATTGATCGATCAGAATGGTCGCTTTCATCAGTTGAGTCGTTCCACTGATAAGCAGGCTGTGGTTATTCTGTTGTTTGATCCATCGGACCCTTTTGGTCGTGCGGCGGTGCAGGAAATGGACCGTTTGCGCGAACGCTTCAGGGGTGAGCCGGTGGGTTTTCAGGTGCTGGTCGCCGATCTTGCGCAAACGCGATCTTCGCTCAACGATCTGGCGCGCGCAATGGATGTGCAGCAGCTTCCTTTCTTGCTGGACGAATCTCAACTGGTTACTCAGGCGCTTGGCTTGTCGCGCAGCGGAGAGGTGCTGGTGGTTGATCCTGGGCGGTTGGATGTGATTTATCAGGGGGCTGTAGGTCTGTTTAATGGTAATCCAACCCAGCAATCTTTGGCGGCAACATTGCCTGGCATGAGTTCTTATCTGCACTATATATTGCACTCAGTCACACGTGGCGAGCCTTTTATTCAGGCTGCCTATGCATTGAACGGCCCTGTGGTGAATTTGCCGGCCCTGGACTCGGTCCGTCAGGAGGGTGTCAGTTATGAGCAAGATGTCGCGCCGATCCTGAAAGCGCGTTGTGCTGGCTGTCATCAGGATGGCGGAGTGGCGCCATGGTCAATGGATGGCCACCTGATGATTCAGGGCTGGAGTACCATGATCAAAGAGACCTTGCTGACCCGGCGTATGCCGCCCGGTCAGGTTGATTACAACGATGCGGCGGCATTTGAGGATGTGAACCACATCAGTGATAGGGAAATGCAGGTGCTGATGCAGTGGATAAACGACGGGGCAAAGAAGTCTCCGGTTGAAGATGATCCTTTGGCTGGGTGGTCAGCACCGGAAAGTGGCTGGGCACTGGGTGAGCCTGATGTTGTGATTGAGTTGCCTGAGCAGCAAATACCGGCCACAGGTGTGCTGGACTATGCTTTTGTGCCCGTGGAGTTAAATCTGGAAGAGGATAAATGGGTCTCGGCTTTTGAGTTTGATGTGGACAACAAAGTCGCCCTCCATCATGTCATCATTTATACCCAGGACGAAAGACAGCAGCGGCAAAATGCCAGCCGGGGTGGGAGTCGCACAAATTTCGGCGGTTATGCGCCAGGTAGGGAGCATATCGAGCTGGGGAGCGATGCGGGGATATTACTTTCTGAAGATATGCGCCTGATGATTCAGTTGCATTACACAACTGTGGGGCGAGAGGTGACAGACCGGACGCGGCTTGGTCTGTATTTCAGGGAGACGCCCCCAGGGCAGGAGTTGGTCAGAACGGCGATTATGAATGGCGATTTTGAGATTCCGCCAGGGGTTCGGGAGTTTCCGGTTGAGGCTTCAGTGGTAATTTCTGAGGATAGCTACCTCCATAGCTTTGCGCCGCATATGCATTACCGTGGCAAGCGGGTTGCTTTTACGGCTCGCTACCCTGATGGGCGCGAAGAAAGCCTCCTGTCTATCCCGAATTTTCAGCACAACTGGCAGATGGTGTATCGCTTGAAAGAACCGGTCTTTTTGCCGGCCGGCACAGAGATTATTGCAAAAGGGGCGTTTGATAACTCTTCGTTTAATCCGCTGAATCCTGATCCTGAGAAATCTGTGTCCTGGGGTGAGCAGGTGTGGGATGAGATGTTCTTGACCTGGTTGCGGTTAAGTGAAGCTAACTAGCGGGTCGTGCGTACGACTTGCTGGCCCTGAAATGGAGTCTGGAATTGAGGGATGATCTGAAAACAGTGCTGCCTATTCTGAATGTCCTTTCTGACGGGGAATTCCACTCCGGGCAGGCGCTTGGTCATTTGTTGGGAGTAAGCCGGGCGGCTATCTGGAAGCATATCCAGCAGTTGAAAGAAATTGGAGTTGAGCTTGAAGCGGTGACTGGTAAAGGTTACCGGGTAGAGGGCGGGTTGCAGCTGCTGGAATTAGAGAAGCTTTTGGTGGCGCTTTCCGCCGATGCTGCCCGGTGTCTGGATGAAAGGGTGCTTGTCCATTTAAGTACTGATTCCACAAACGCTGATGCCATGACTGCCTTGGCTGGCGACCGCTCTCCTTGTCTTGTTGTTGCGGAACACCAGCGGAATGGGCGCGGTCGTCGTGGCAAGAAGTGGGTGAGCCCTTTTGGTGCGAATATTTACCTTTCTCTGGCCTGGACTTTTGAGTCTGGTGTTGCGGCGCTTGAAGGGTTGAGTCTTGCTTGTGGTGTAGCCGTTTTGAGGGCGTTAAAAAAACAGGGCTACTCAGGTATATCGCTGAAATGGCCAAATGACATACTGGTGGGCGGCGCCAAGCTCGGTGGCATTTTGGTCGAAGTCGGTGGTGATGTTGCCGGCCCGTGTTATGCGGTTATTGGTATCGGGGTGAATACGCGTATCGGCCGGTTGGCGGGAATGCAGATTGATCAGGTATACAGTGATCTGGCGGGGCTGGGGGAAGGCGGTGTTGATCGAAATGCATTGTTGGCGGCCATGGTTAATGAGTTAGTCGCTGTCATGATGGATTTTGAGCGTCAGGGGTTTGCTGGTTTTCGTGAAGAGTGGATGGCTGCAGATTACTATAGTGGCAAGCCAGTTGAGATCCATAGTGGTAGCAGGGTAACTAAAGGTGTGCCGGTCGGTGTTGACCTGTCTGGTAACCTGCTGCTGGAAACGGCCGCCGGTCAGGTTAAGGTGATTGGTGGCGAAATGCTGCCCAGTTTGAGGCCGGTGGCGACTCAATGAAGTCGCTTGCAGGGTTGCTTCTGGTTGGGAATCTTTTGTTGGCTTTGTGGTTTGTGCTTAGGCCCGGTGCGCCGCAGGAGAGTGCGGCAGGGTCGCTTGATACAGTAGGTGAGGTGGCTGATTTGTCGGTTCGCCCTGATGCAGCGTGTCTGTTTGTTGGGCCAGTGCAGGAAGAGCGTCTGGTTCGCGATATACGCAATATTCATTCCGGCTGGCAAATGGTGACTCGGTCAGTCCCGGGTGAAATCAGGTATAGGGTTTATGTGATGCCAGTCAGTGTGGTGGCTGAGGCTCAGGAAAGTGAAGCGGATGGGCTTTTGGCTGGCGTAAGGGAAATGTTGCAGGAGTCAGGGCTCGATGATGTGGAATCGTATCAGATGCTTAATGGCCAGCTGGCTGGTGCGGTTTCGTTTGGTTTGTTTGCCGAGCGGGAGAACGCGCAGCGTTTGCTGGTGCGTTTGATTGAGAGCGGGATTGAGGCTCAAATGACTGAAGAGCCGCGCTTAAATGAGCAGTCCTGGTTAGCAGAGTTGGCCTCAGAAGTGCCTTCCAGGGCCTTATCAGCAATGGAGAATTTGCTTTTGACGCGGCCTGAAATGAACATTGAACAAAATCTCTGTGAAATGTTTGCACTACGCGAATAATTCCCATAAAATGCCGCCTCTGCTTTAGAGACCCGGGAAAAAAGATATCCCGTCGGCTCTTGTGGGAGGGGTTCCCGAGTGGCCAAAGGGATCAGACTGTAAATCTGACGCGAAAGCTTCGGTGGTTCGAATCCACCCCCCTCCACCAACTTAATGAGTCGGTCGATATCTTGGTTCTGGCGACAGGCGGGTATAGTTCAATGGTAGAACACCAGCCTTCCAAGCTGGATATGCGGGTTCGATTCCCGCTACCCGCTCCAGTTGGCGGTTGTTCTCAATGCGGATTCATGCTCGCATAGCTCAGGCGGTAGAGCACTTCATTGGTAATGAAGAGGTCACCAGTTCGACTCTGGTTGTGAGCACCAGATTAAATGGCGCGTTATCGTGTCAACTATTTTCAGGGTGGCCCGTGGAAGTGATGGGTCACTTTTATGGGCTTGCTTGGTTAGATATAGAAAGAGGCGGTCATCATGGCGAAGGGTAAGTTTGAGCGTAATAAAGTACACGTAAACGTTGGTACGATTGGTCACGTTGACCATGGTAAGACGACGTTGACAGCAGCACTGACGCGCGTGTGTGCAGAAGTTTGGGGTGGTGAGGCGCGTGCATTCGATATGATCGATAACGCCCCGGAAGAGCGTGAGCGTGGTATTACGATCTCCACGGCACACGTTGAGTATGACTCTCCAGAGCGTCACTATGCGCACGTTGACTGCCCAGGGCACGCCGACTACGTAAAAAACATGATTACCGGTGCGGCGCAGATGGATGGCGCTATCCTGGTATGTTCGGCTGCTGATGGCCCCATGCCGCAGACGCGAGAGCACATCCTGCTGTCACGTCAGGTAGGCGTTCCTTACATCGTTGTGTTCATGAACAAAGCGGACATGGTAGACGATGCTGAGCTGCTGGAGCTGGTTGAGATGGAAATCCGTGAGCTGTTGGACGCTTACGACTTCCCTGGCGATGACACGCCAATCATCATCGGTTCTGCGCTGATGGCGCTCAACGGTGAAGATGACAACGAGCTGGGTACAACAGCGGTCAAGAAGCTGGTAGAAACACTGGACAGCTACATTCCAGAGCCTGAGCGTGACATCGATCGTCCGTTCCTGTTGCCAATTGAGGACGTGTTCTCAATCTCTGGTCGTGGTACGGTTGTGACAGGTCGTGTTGAGCGCGGTATTGTCAAAGTTGGTGAAGAGATCGAGATTGTTGGTCTGAAAGACACCACAAAGACGACCTGTACAGGTGTTGAGATGTTCCGCAAGCTGCTCGACGAAGGTCGTGCGGGCGAGAACGTAGGTGTTCTGCTGCGCGGTACTAAGCGTGAAGATGTTGAGCGTGGTCAGGTTCTGGCCAAGCCGGGTTCAATCACGCCGCACATTCACTTTGAAGGTGAAGTGTACGTACTGAGCAAAGATGAAGGTGGTCGTCACACGCCATTCTTCAAAGGTTATCGTCCACAGTTCTACTTCCGTACAACTGACGTGACTGGTGCTGTAGAGCTGCCAGAAGGCGTTGAGATGGTAATGCCAGGTGACAACCTGAAGTTCAAAGTCACGCTGATTGCACCAATCGCAATGGACGAAGGTCTGCGATTCGCGATCCGTGAAGGTGGTCGTACCGTGGGTGCCGGCGTGGTATCCAAGATCATCGAGTAAG
>NZ_LWHM01000024.1 GCF_001642735.1 Pseudohongiella nitratireducens
TTTGCAAATTATGCTTGCGGTAATCAGATTCTGTGGCATAATGCGCGCCCTTGAGACGAGAACGTGATTAAACGGGACCGACCTCAAGGCAGCAAGTTGGATTGAGAGAAAAAATTCTTGAAAAAAAGCTTGCCAGAATTGATAAGACGCGTATAATACGCGGCCTCGTTAGCCACGAAGGTTAACGAAAAAGTTCTTTAAAAGACAGAGATTAAGTAATAGAGGTGGGTGCTTTCCGGGATGCTTTTGCGGCATACGTAAAAGATATCAAGGAAAGCAACTGCGTTAATTTACTGAGTATATTATTAAGTCTATTTAAGACAGTAGTTGTGACTTTGAGCATGATATAAGTTGGTTGGATTGATCGATCAAGTAGTACGGTTGATTTAACTGGCGAACCTTTGAACTGAAGAGTTTGATCATGGCTCAGATTGAACGCTGGCGGCAGGCTTAACACATGCAAGTCGAGCGGAAACGATGGGAGCTTGCTCCCAGGCGTCGAGCGGCGGACGGGTGAGTAACGCGTAGGAATCTGCCTAATAGTGGGGGATAGCCCGGGGAAACTCGGATTAATACCGCATACGCCCTACGGGGGAAAGCAGGGGATCTTCGGACCTTGCGCTATTAGATGAGCCTGCGTCGGATTAGCTTGTTGGTGGGGTAAAGGCCTACCAAGGCAACGATCCGTAGCTGGTCTGAGAGGATGATCAGCCACACCGGAACTGAGACACGGTCCGGACTCCTACGGGAGGCAGCAGTGGGGAATATTGGACAATGGGGGCAACCCTGATCCAGCCATGCCGCGTGTGTGAAGAAGGCCTTCGGGTTGTAAAGCACTTTAAGCAGGGAGGAAAGGCGTAAGGTTAATAACCTTGCGAGTTGACGTTACCTGCAGAATAAGCACCGGCTAACTTCGTGCCAGCAGCCGCGGTAATACGAAGGGTGCAAGCGTTAATCGGAATTACTGGGCGTAAAGCGCGCGTAGGCGGTTTGGTTAGTTGGATGTGAAAGCCCAGGGCTCAACCTTGGAATTGCATCCAATACTGCCAGGCTAGAGTACGAGAGAGGGGGGTAGAATTCCACGTGTAGCGGTGAAATGCGTAGAGATGTGGAGGAATACCAGTGGCGAAGGCGGCCCCCTGGATCGATACTGACGCTGAGGTGCGAAAGCGTGGGGAGCAAACAGGATTAGATACCCTGGTAGTCCACGCCGTAAACGATGTCAACTAGCCGTTGGGAGGGTCATCCTCTGAGTGGCGCAGCTAACGCACTAAGTTGACCGCCTGGGGAGTACGGTCGCAAGATTAAAACTCAAATGAATTGACGGGGGCCCGCACAAGCGGTGGAGCATGTGGTTTAATTCGACGCAACGCGAAGAACCTTACCTGGTCTTGACATCCTGCGAACTTTCTAGAGATAGATTGGTGCCTTCGGGAACGCAGTGACAGGTGCTGCATGGCTGTCGTCAGCTCGTGTCGTGAGATGTTGGGTTAAGTCCCGTAACGAGCGCAACCCTTGTCCTTATTTGCCATCATTTAGTTGGGCACTCTAAGGAGACTGCCGGTGACAAACCGGAGGAAGGTGGGGACGACGTCAAGTCATCATGGCCCTTACGACCAGGGCTACACACGTGCTACAATGGAGCGTACAAAGGGTTGCGAAGCCGCGAGGTGGAGCTAATCCCATAAAACGTTTCGTAGTCCGGATTGGAGTCTGCAACTCGACTCCATGAAGTCGGAATCGCTAGTAATCGTGAATCAGAATGTCACGGTGAATACGTTCCCGGGCCTTGTACACACCGCCCGTCACACCATGGGAGTGGGTTGCAAAAGAAGTGGGTAGCATAACCTTCGGGAGTGCGCTCACCACTTTGTGATTCATGACTGGGGTGAAGTCGTAACAAGGTAGCCGTAGGGGAACCTGCGGCTGGATCACCTCCTTAAACTGAACTGCGAAAGCGTTCCGGTAAAGTGCTCACCTCTATTACTTAATCCTGTGTTTTCAGGAACCCAGGGTCGTAGCTCTTGTTGCTTAAGCTTTAAAGCTTGAGTTAAGCGGCTGACCTGGACGGATTCGGGTCTGTAGCTCAGTTGGTTAGAGCGCACCCCTGATAAGGGTGAGGTCGGCCGTTCAAATCGGCCCAGACCCACCAATTCATGAATTGGTTATATGCAATTAAGGTTGTATGTGACGAATTCATTGGTACTGTCTGAATCCAAGAAGATTCAGGTTCTTGTTCTTTAACAATCAATGAATGAAGTATATAGATTATTGCTGACTGGCTTAGGCTGGTTGGACAATAAGATGTGTATGCTGTTCTTAATACAAGCGCATAATCTGTACGACGATCGAAGGCGAGTTGTTTGAGATGTGTTTTGGGCTTTTAGGAGTCTGAGATTATATGGTCAAGCAACTAAGCGTACGTGGTGGATGCCTTGGCAGCCAGAGGCGATGAAGGACGTGGTAGGCAACGAAATGCTTCGGGGAGCCGTCAAACAGGCTTTGATCCGGAGGTGTCCGAATGGGGAAACCCGGCCCATTTATGGGTCATCACATGCTGAATACATAGGCATGTGAGGCGAACGCAGGGAACTGAAACATCTAAGTACCTGCAGGAAAAGAAATCAATTGAGATTCCCTTAGTAGCGGTGAGCGAACGGGGAAAAGCCCTTAAGCAACAGCAGTGTTAGTGGAACGGTCTGGAAAGTCCGGCGACAGTGGGTGATAGCCCCGTACACGAAAGCGCTGCAGTTGTGAAAACGAGTAGGTCGAAACACGTGTAATTTTGACTGAAGATGGGGGGACCATCCTCCAAGGCTAAATACTCCTGGCTGACCGATAGTGAACTAGTACCGTGAGGGAAAGGCGAAAAGAACCCCGGAGAGGGGAGTGAAATAGATCCTGAAACCGCGTACGTACAAGCAGTAGGAGCAGACTTGTTCTGTGACTGCGTACCTTTTGTATAATGGGTCAGCGAGTTAATGTCAGTAGCAAGGTTAACCGAATAGGGGAGCCGTAGGGAAACCGAGTCTTAATAGGGCGTTTAGTTGCTGGCATTAGACCCGAAACCGGGCGATCTACCCATGGCCAGGTTGAAGGTGCCGTAACAGGCACTGGAGGACCGAACCCACTAATGTTGAAAAATTAGGGGATGAGCTGTGGGTCGGAGTGAAAGGCTAATCAAGCCCGGAGATAGCTGGTTCTCCTCGAAAGCTATTTAGGTAGCGCCTCGTGTCATTGACTGCTGGGGGTAGAGCACTGTTTCGGCTAGGGGGTCATCCCGACTTACCAACCCGATGCAAACTCCGAATACCAGTAAGTTTTATCACGGGAGACAGACAGCGGGTGCTAACGTCCGTTGTCAAGAGGGAAACAACCCAGACCGCCAGCTAAGGTCCCAAATATCAGTTAAGTGGGAAACGATGTGGGAAGGCTCAGACAGCTAGGAGGTTGGCTTAGAAGCAGCCATCCTTTAAAGAAAGCGTAATAGCTCACTAGTCGAGTCGGCCTGCGCGGAAGATATAACGGGGCTCAAACTGATAACCGAAGCTGCGGATGCGTGCTTTGCACGTATGGTAGAGGAGCGTTCTGTAAGCCGTTGAAGGTGGATTGAGAAGTCTGCTGGAGGTATCAGAAGTGCGAATGCTGACATGAGTAACGATAAGGGGGGTGAAAAACCTCCCCGCCGGAAGATCAAGGTTTCCTGCCCAACGTTAATCGGGGCAGGGTGAGTCGGCCCCTAAGGCGAGACCGAAAGGTGTAGTCGATGGGAAATCGGTTAAAATTCCGATACCGATTGTTATTGCGATGGAGTGACGGAGAAGGCTAGGCCAGCGCGGCGTTGGTTGTCCGCGTTTAAGGTTGTAGGTCAGTGACTTAGGTAAATCCGGGTCGCTCTCTTTAATGAGGAGGCCGAGAACTGATGACGATCTTTCTTTTTAGAAAGAGAAGTGGTTGATGCCATGCTTCCAGGAAAACCTTCTAAGCTTCAGATAACAATTGACCGTACTGTAAACCGACACAGGTGATCAGGTAGAGAATACCAAGGCGCTTGAGAGAACTTGGGTGAAGGAACTAGGCAAAATGGTACCGTAACTTCGGGAGAAGGTACGCCGGCTCTGGTGATGAGACTTGCTCTCTAAGCTGGGTCCGGTCGAAGTGACCAGGTGGCTGCAACTGTTTATTAAAAACACAGCACTCTGCAAACACGTAAGTGGAAGTATAGGGTGTGACGCCTGCCCGGTGCCGGAAGGTTAATTGATGGGGTTAGCTTCGGCGAAGCTCTTGATCGAAGCCCCGGTAAACGGCGGCCGTAACTATAACGGTCCTAAGGTAGCGAAATTCCTTGTCGGGTAAGTTCCGACCTGCACGAATGGCGTAATGATGGCCACGCTGTCTCCACCCAAGACTCAGTGAAATTGAAATCGCTGTTAAGATGCAGTGTACCCGCGGCTAGACGGAAAGACCCCGTGAACCTTTACTATAGCTTCACACTGGACTTTGACACTATCTGTGTAGGATAGGTGGGAGACTTTGAAGCAGCAACGCTAGTTGTTGTGGAGTCGCCCTTGAAATACCACCCTGGTATTGTTGAGGTTCTAACTCAGTCCCTGAAACGGGGACGAGGACCGTGTGTGGTGGGTAGTTTGACTGGGGCGGTCTCCTCCCAAAGCGTAACGGAGGAGCACGAAGGTACCCTAAGGGCGGTCGGAAATCGCCCACTTAGTGTAATGGCATAAGGGTGCTTGACTGCGAGAGCGACGGCTCGAGCAGGTGCGAAAGCAGGTCATAGTGATCCGGTGGTTCTGTATGGAAGGGCCATCGCTCAACGGATAAAAGGTACTCCGGGGATAACAGGCTGATACCGCCCAAGAGTTCACATCGACGGCGGTGTTTGGCACCTCGATGTCGGCTCATCACATCCTGGGGCTGAAGCCGGTCCCAAGGGTATGGCTGTTCGCCATTTAAAGTGGTACGCGAGCTGGGTTTAGAACGTCGTGAGACAGTTCGGTCCCTATCTGCCGTGGGCGTTGGAGATTTGAGAGGAGCTGCTCCTAGTACGAGAGGACCGGAGTGGACGAACCTCTGGTGTTCGGGTTGTCACGCCAGTGGCATTGCCCGGTAGCTATGTTCGGACGGGATAATCGCTGAAAGCATCTAAGCGGGAAGCCCCCCTCAAGACGAGATCTCCCTGGGGCCTTGAGCCCCCTAAAGTGCCGTTCGAGACCAGGACGTTGATAGGCTGGGTGTGTAAGCGTTGTGAGGCGTTGAGCTAACCAGTACTAATTGCACGTGAGGCTTGACCATATAATCGCAGGTTTTTGAAAGCCAAAACCGATAAGTGATTATTGAGCGTTGATGACGACTTGTCATAGCGATCGAAGTCAGATTAAAAAATGTGCTTGTAGAGCACGGCATACACATGATCTAGAGCAATCTAGAGACTATACTTCATTCATTGATTGTCAAAGACCTGGGCTGTGAAAACGGACTCAGGTTATGTGAAACCGCTGCCGAACGGGCAGTTGTTCACAAAACGGGTAAACGATGGAGTCGCCCGCTCAGTTTGAGCAAAAAGCGACTGGCATCAACAGTTTGCCTGACGACCATAGCGAGTGTGAACCACCTGATCCCATTCCGAACTCAGAAGTGAAACCGCTCAGCGCCGATGGTAGTGTGGGGCTTCCCCATGTGAGAGTAGGACATCGTCAGGCATTAAAATCAAAAAGGGCTATCCCGCATGGGGTAGCCCTTTTTTATTTTCTGGG
>NZ_LWHM01000025.1 GCF_001642735.1 Pseudohongiella nitratireducens
TCTGTAAACATCCCTTAATTAGTGCCAACAGTTTTTAGAGGCCAAGGGTTCATTTTTCAGCCGAGCATATTCTGCTGGCGGAATGTCATTCAGTGACTCATGCGGCCGTTCTTCATTGTATTCTGTCAGCCATTGTTCTGTGATATTCCGAACTTCCGTCAGATTCCGGAAGACGTAAAAATCTAATACCTCGTTCCGATAGGTTCGATTGAACCGTTCAACATATGAGTTTTGCGTTGGTTTTCCTGGCGAAATAAATTCCAGGTGCACATTGTTTTCCTCTGCCCATTCGGCCAGTGCGACCGAGATGAACTCAGGGCCATTATCCAGTCTGACCTGCTCCGGATATCCGCGCCAAGCAGCCAGTCGATCCAGCGTGCGGATCACTCGTGCGGCTGGCAGATTCAGATCGATCTCGATGGCCAGAGCCTCACGGTTGAAGTCATCGACCACATTGAAGGTGCGAAATCGCCGCCCGCAGTACAGTGCATCGCTCATAAAATCAACCGACCAACTCTGGTTCAACGACTGCGGTACTGACAGCTGTTTCGGGTTGCGACTGGGTAGTCGTCGTTTGCCGCGTCGTCGCATGTTAAGCTTCAAAGCGCAGTACACTCGGTGTAATCGCTTGTGGTTCCATTGATGGCCCTCTCGCCTCAGTACGTGATACAGCTTTCTGAATCCGTAGCGTGGATAGCGTTCAACCGCCGACAGCAATGTTTCGATCACCTCGTCGTCCCTGTGGGTATCTGGCTGGTAATCGTACGTCGAGCGGCTCAGTCGCAGTGCTTTGCAGCTGCGCCGAACGCTGAGCCCATGCTCACTTACCAGATAATCGACAATACTGCGTTTCTCTGCCGGCGCTAGAGCTTTTTTTCAATGACGTCCTTCAGGGCAGTGTTCTCAAGCGCCATATCGGCATACATTCGCTTGAGCTTGGCGTTTTCCTCCTCCAGGGCTTTCAGCCGTCGGATGTCGGAGGCTTCCATACCACCATACTTCGATTTCCAGTTGTAGTACGTGGCATCGGAGATGCCATGCTCGCGGCAGACATCCTTGACCATCCTACCGCCTTCGACCTCCTTGAGGATCTTGATAATCTGGTGCTCGCTGAATTTCGTTTTTCGCATTTTCGGTTCTCCGTGGTTAACTACTATTATCCACAAGAACCTCTAAAAATCACTGGCCCAATTTTAGGGGAGGTTTACAAATCTCCTGGGCTTTGGCTTCAGGGTTTTGCCAGACAATCAGCTCCATGCCCGCCTCCTCCGCCGCTTTCTCGCGCATGGCATACATGTCACGGAACTTCCATGTGGTATCGACATGCATCAAGGGAAAAGGGGGCGGCGAAGGATAAAACGCTTTACGTGCCAGATGCAGCATGACTGCACTGTCTTTACCGATGGAATACAGCATGACAGGCTTGTCGGCTTGTGCCACAACCTCGTGCATGATGTGGATTGATTCAGCTTCGAGGCGTTGGAGGTGCGTTAACTTCATAATCTCATTTTCCACATTTTTGTGCTACAGCAACCTTAGACAGCACACATAACGATGAGATGGTGGATAAGAGCTACTAGAGTACCCAAAAGACGGTGGCCAAAATCACTTGACAACCATTTACCATAACTTTTTCAAGTGAAGAGTCAGATTTAGCCTAAAATAATACAATTAATTTCTTATAAAAAACTGATGAATTTTAGAGAGGTTTTTGTACGGTAATGCAATGAAGGGATTTAAACCATGTTTTTTCATAACGGCAAAATCCTCTTTAGACTTCCTGATAATTTGCTTCAGACTACCGTTACTGGCACCACCAACACGCATTTTTACTAATACTTCAGGGATATAAGCCACTTTTATTGTTGAACGATTCAGATAACGCAACATAGAATCATAGTCACTGGCAATTCGTAACTCCGTATCAAATGCACCAAGGCTCTCGTATAAGTCCCGCTTCATGAAAAAAGCTGGATGTGGCGGCATCCAACCACGACGAAGCTTGGATAGCTGAAATTCACCAGAGTGCCAGTTTCGAATAATGCGTGTGGGATCATCCGCACTCACATACTGCAAATCACCGTAAACAGCGTCAGCACCTGAACTTAAAAAAAGTTTAGCTACTCTTTGTAGAACCGTCTCTTTTGCCAAAAAATCATCCGAATGCAGAAACCCTATAACATCGCCCGTACTGAGGCTGATGCCTTTGTTCAATGCATCATAGATCCCTTTGTCGGGTTCTGAAACAAATACATCTTGATCCCCCAGGGTGGATTGCGCAATTTTTTGAGTATCATCTGTGGACGAGCCATCAATAACTAGGTGCTCAATTTCCGCCCAACTCTGCTTTTTTAAGCTGGCTATGGCCTGACTAATGGTCGCTCCGCTGTTATAACAGGCGGTCACTATTGAAAATTTCAATTTAGCAGCCATTAATCAAGCCATCCTGAGAGTCAATACATTCGCATTAAACCAATCATAAGTGTGAGCCAAACCACGCTCTAGATTATAGTTTGGCTGCCACCCCAAAGAGCGGATCTTTGATGAACTCATTAACTTGCGAGGGGAACCGTCTGGCTTTGTCGTATCGAAAACCAAACTACCCTGATAACCAATCACCTTGGCGATTGTTTCCGCTAATTCTTTGATTGAGCAATCAACACCAGAGCCTACATTGATATGAGACAACATAGGCGTAGTTTGTTTTTGATAAAGAGCCTGATCCAGATTCATGACATAGATGCTCGCAGCAGCCATATCATCAACATGGAGAAACTCCCGCAAGGGTTTTCCGCTACCCCAAATAACGACTTCGGATGCATTACTCACCTTCGCTTCATGAAAGCGCCGCATCAACGCTGGAATGACATGACTATTATCTGGGTGAAAATTATCTTCGGGACCGTAAAGGTTGGTCGGCATCACGCTACGATAGTCACGTCCGTACTGGCGATTGTAACTCTCGCAAAGCTTAATGCCCGCGATCTTAGCGACCGCATATGGCTCGTTAGTAGGTTCTAACGTACCTGCCAATAAAGCATCTTCAGACATGGGCTGATCTGCGAATTTCGGGTAAATACAGGATGATCCCAGAAACAAAAGCTTCTGCACATTATTTTGATTAGCTGCCTGAATAATATTGGCCTCAATCATCAGATTCTGATAGATGAAGTCTGCCGGATAGGTGTTATTCGCGTGAATTCCCCCTACCTTAGCAGCCGCCAAATAAACCTGATCTATCCTGTGCGTAGCAAAGAATTCATTGACAGCTTGCTGATTAGCCAGGTCAAGCTCGGCTCTGGTCGCGGTGATGATTGACACATTGTCATGAATCTCTAACTGTCGCTTCAAAGCCGAGCCCACCATACCTCGGTGGCCCGCAATAAAAACACGCAAAACTGAAGACGACATACTCAATTCTCCACAGATACTGGAATATCCAAATCATGCTGCTTCAACAATGCATGACGACGGGCGGTTTTTAAGTCTTCAGCAACCATTTCCTGACACATCTGCTGCACAGTAATTTCAGGTACCCAACCCAGTTTTTCTTTGGCTTTAGAAGGATCACCCAACAATGTCTCTACTTCGGCTGGACGGAAATATCGAGGATCAACTCGGACAGCAACATCACCAACCTTGACATATGGTGCTTTGTCGCCATCAACGGAGTCAACAATACCTATTTCATCAACTCCTTCTCCCTGAAATCGAAGCTTTATACCTAATTCAGAAGCACTCCATTCAATGAATTCCCGAACAGAATATTGAACACCCGTAGCTATAACAAAATCTTCCGGATGATCCTGTTGTAACATCATCCACTGCATACGCACATAGTCTTTGGCATGCCCCCAGTCGCGTAAGGCATCCAGATTTCCCATGTACAGGCAAGACTCGAGTCCTTGCGCGATATTAGCAAGACCACGGGTAATCTTACGCGTCACAAAGGTTTCACCACGGCGGGGTGACTCGTGATTAAACAAAATACCGTTACAAGCATACATACCGTAAGCTTCTCGATAATTAACGGCTATCCAATATGCATAGAGTTTTGCCACTGCATAGGGCGATCTGGGATAGAAAGGTGTCGTTTCTTTTTGCGGGACCTCTTGAACCATGCCAAAAAGCTCAGAGGTGGATGCCTGATAAAACTTAGTTTTCTTTTCCAAACCAAGTAAACGTATGGCCTCTAAAAGCCGTAACGTACCCATCGCATCAACGTCTGCAGTATACTCTGGCGACTCAAAAGACACCGCAACATGGGACTGCGCACCCAGATTATAGACTTCGTCAGGCTGAACTTCCTGAAGAATTCTGGTCAGGTTTGAACTATCTGTAAGATCACCGTAATGAAGAACAAAATTTTGATTCTCGACGTGTGGATCCTGGTAAATATGATCAACCCGTTGAGTATTGAAAAGCGATGCTCTTCGCTTTAATCCGTGAACCTGATAGCCTTTTTCTAGAAGTAACTCGGCAAGGTACGAGCCATCTTGGCCTGTGATACCGGTGATTAATGCTTTTTTCATACTGAATGTGTCCTAAAAGTATCTACTTACCGAGGGCGATTTCCGGACAGCTCCCACTTCCATGCATGTTCGATTATCGTTTTAAGGTCATGATAGCGAGGAACCCAACCCAGCTCCACCTTGGCTTTGGCAGAGTCGGCTACCAAAACTGCCGGATCTCCTGCGCGACGGGGTGCGTCCACAACCTTAATCGTTCGCCCAGTTACATCTATTGCCGCCTCTATAACCTCCTTAACTGAAAAGCCATGTCCGTTACCAAGGTTATACCTTTGGCTGCCACTTCCTTTCAGCAACGAAGTCAATGCAAGCCAGTGTGCACTGCATAAATCCATGACATGTACGTAGTCTCTAATACAAGTACCATCTGGCGTGACATAGTCACGGCCATAAATATTAATTGATTCTCTCAATCCTAGTGCTGCCTTAAGAACCAATGGGATCAAGTGAGTCTCTGGCTCATGACACTCACCAAACTCTCCCGCAGGGTCTGCACCAGCAGCGTTGAAATATCTAAGACATACAGACGTTAGCCCATAGGCACGATCGTAATCTTCCAATATTTGTTCGACCATTAATTTAGATTTACCATAAGGATTAATAGGAACTTGTGAATGGTTCTCATCAATGGGTAATGTTATTGGCTCCCCAAAAGTAGCTGCAGTCGATGAGAATATGAAATTACTTACTGAGTGCTCACACATAGAGTCCAGAAGAGTTAGCGTATTCGAAAGATTATTTAGATAATATTTGGCAGGATTTCGAATTGATTCTGATACTTCGATAGAAGAGGCAAAATGCATTACAGCGCAAACACCGGGCAGCACCTTACCCAACACCTCTTTATCACTAACGTTCCCGATCGTTAGGCTGGCGTAGCGCGATATATCTGCATTCCCTGATGACAAATCATCAAGAACTACAACCTCACAACCCTGATGAAACAAAAACTTCACCATATGCGACCCTATATACCCCGCACCGCCCACAACCAGAACCTTCAATCTAGCAACTCCCTCTTACCTGTAATAACTACTTTTCATCGCCACGAAAATTGATTCGTATACTTAAAGTATACTTTGAAATAATTGTAAGTATTGTCTAGAAACCACCTTATATGAGAATTTCGAAACGATTTTCTCTCTTGCAGCAGCAGAAAGCTTACTATTTTCTAATTGACTCAAAACAAAAAGCATACCATTAGCCAGATCTTCAGTGTCCATCGGTCTCGCCAAATAACCGTTAACCTTATGGTCGATCATGTCAGAATTGCCACCTATATCAAAACCCACCACTGGTAGAGAACAAGACATGCTTTCCATAATTGCATTTGACAAATTTTCTTGCAGTGAAGGTACAACCATCACATCGGCGGCTGAGTAAAGCTCTATTAATTTGTCATCGGAACTGATATTCCCCATCAAACGGACTTTTTGGTTTAAGGTTTCGCTTAGATCAGAATCGGTCGCTCCAAATACAACAACCTCAATATCTTTTTCTGACAAACTTCGAATTGCCTGACATAGTTGAGCGAAACCTTTGCGCTTGTCAACCACGCTCATTGCACCAAATAAGATCACCTTTTTATTAAGTGGAATGCCGAGCCCCCGCCTTGCCTGGTCTTTTGATATCGGTACGAACTTAGAGACATCAATGGGATTCGGCAAATTAACAACTCTATAGAAATCTGAGAGTGTTGATTTTTGAGCTTGGTCTGCCATCCATTTACTCAACCCAATAAATGTCAAAGAAGGCAACATTTTATACGAATTAATTTTTTTTTCGAAAAAAAATGAGGATAGCCACCCCCCTAGAAAGTTAGGAATTTCACCGCAAAACCCCTTACACGAACGAATATATCCATTACACTGCCCCGCGTAGTGGCAGCCGCCTGTAAAGGGCCACATATCATGAAGTGACCATATGATTGGTTTATTTATTCTCCCGATGTCATCAACATTAAGAGTACCAGAATTCACCCAATGCAGGTTAACCAAATCACAATCTGAAGTATTGATAAACTCCACCAATCTCCTAGAGGAAACAAATGGAGTAGAAAAGAATGCCCCTCCCCTCGATAAGAGATGCCCGGGAAGCCGATTCATAACTAACTTTAACCTCGTTCCAACGATATTATTAACGAATCTTTCTTCATCCAGGGCCGAGACAAAAGTAACTGCGACCTCAGGACATTGGTCCAAGCACGCCTCTAATCGTTTTGCGGCCCTTGTGGCCCCTCCCTTGGAGGAATACGCGTTGACAATCAAGATTTTTATTAACATAAGTGGAATGCTACCGATTATTGGACACCTGGAGAGGTAATAGCTAAGGATACTATTCAATTACATCGTTCATCACTGCTCGTTCCCACTACTTAGTCGATCGAGCTTCGTTAAGGCTTTTTTGCAGTTCCGGGCAATCATTTGCCAGATTAAGTTTACTATTCTTTTTTTTCAGTTTTTAGATCCAGCGCTGATCTGCTTCTTTTGTTCCTCGCAGAGTAAGGCGAACTTTTGCTGAAACCTTTATCGCCGTTCAGGGCAAACTCACGGCGCTAACCCGACAACAGGCTTCCATAAAGATTTTCACGACTAAACTTTCCATCAAGTTTTCCAAGCTGGACTACAGCCTTTGGATGAATTTCAGCTTCTAATCGGCTCGCAAAACTGGCCACTACAGCGTTTCTTCAGCACAGGATTAGGGTCAACTTACGTAGTAGCAATACTGACTTTAGTTTTGGCATTTCAATAACTCGCTTAGGAACCTTGAAATCTATGTTTTCACTAATCGCTGTATCGAATCAGGCTGAGACACAGGGATAACACCTCAATTGCTTGACACTTTGGCATTAGGATAAGCGCTCAAGACAAAACATGCAAAACACAAAGGAACAACAGAAAATGCTATAGGAATAGCGCCCAGCAACAGAGTAAACATGAGGAATAACTCATACCTTCTTAGTTTATCACACCTAACCATCATCGAACGATATAGAAAGTAAAGAGCAAATACACCCAAGAGTCCTAGCTCATAAATAAAAGAGCCGAGCCAACTCATAATCTTGTCACCAGTTCCGCCGTACCAAAAAAAGCCTTCATAAGCCATTATCAAATCAGCACGCTTCTCCCCAAAACTGTCTAGTCCACCAGGCAATAGATAATTATCCAAAGCCCCATGGATAGAAAAAACGACATGTCCCACTCTGTCGTTAATACTTGCATCGCTTCGAATGATTTCAATAGGAGAAACAGTCTGGCTCAAACTCAATAGCCTAGAAAGTCTTGATGACTCTGCGCCGATTGCTATAACTGCCACGACTGAAATAATTAATACTAACGAAAATCCCCACCTTAAAGTGGAAACCCTTAGTCGCGATATCTGATATAAGCCAACCACACAACAAACAACCATCAAGTACAAAAACCCCATACTTGATTGAGAAAGCAAAACTAATGCCGATGCATTAAGAAAAATCATTATTGAAACTAGCCAAGTCCACTTGTAATTATTTGAGAGTAGTAGCAACCAAGAAACAAATATTAAAAACACTGCGAAAAAAGTAGGTTCTGCCGCCAACGAAGTCACCCCTCGATCTAGGGTAGTGCGTTGCGCTGATATAAAACTCACGATCCTAGGATTGACTAACTCGACAAGTGCCACCAATAACCAAAGTAGATTCACGAAAACGATTTGCTTTAAAGGAAAACCGGATCGACGAACAATCTCAATGAACGCAGTCATAACCGTGAAGATAGACATATAGCCCACTATTGAGCGAAGCCTCAAAAACATCGTCGCGTCGCTACTAATTAATACAGCCATAATTACTGAAAACAATAAGAGCAGGCCAAATCCAAGTAACGCACCACTTAGCACTCTAGGTCTGTAAAACAAAATTATATACAAACTACTAGAAATGAATGGCCAAGGCTGGGAATCAAAACGATTTAGCCCCCAACTGGCCCAAGGGGTTAGAGATGAGAATACAACTAGGAATGAAACCATCAAATGAAGTGCTCCATTTCTAGCTCGAGAAACTTTTACCGTTTGGTAAACTGATTCATGACCCAGAGGCTGCTGTAGGAGAGATGGCAAATGCGACATTTTTTTGTACCCGGCCGGCCTGCATACATTTATAAATGTTTCCGGCGTTCATTTATGTGATTCAAGTTCGTTATGGAACTGAACCACCACCAAAAGCGCCACAGAGATCGCGCAGGACGACCTAGACGCCGAGTGGGAAACAGTACCAAATCATCGACATACGTTCCTGGCGCAATCTCTGGGACAGTCTGTCGGTGCACATCAAATACCCCGAAGTTGTCCGTAAAGCCATCTACACCACCGACGCTTTTCACCGTCATGTAGTGGTCAACTAATTCCGTGAACTGACCAAGATCGAAGACAGGCACCCTAATAGGAACAGCCTTCTAAAATTACACTATGCCGGTATACTTAGTGCTTTTAAAAGTGGACTCACCCCGTCCGAAACTGGCACCTAAATGTAGTGGTCAACTAATCCCGGACAGTGATTTAAGTTTTTCTTCCTTAGCTACAGGTGGTAATCCATCATTTGCCGCATGCGGTCTTTTCTGATTGTAAAAACTCATCAGATACCAACCTATATCCATTGTTGCCTCAGTTATTGACCGGTAACCATGATTGGGTACCCATTCTGTTTTCAGGCTTCGGAACAGTCTCTCCATTGGCGCATTGTCCCAGCAATTTCCACGACGACTCATGCTCTGCTCAAAGCGATAGCGCCATAGTCGCTGTCGGAATCTCAAACTGCTGTATTGCGATCCTTGATCCGAGTGAAACAAGACCCGTTCTGGTCGCCCTCGACGATGATAAGCATCCTCTAGCGCTTTTACTGCCAAATTCGCATCTGCCTTGTCTGATATCGCCCAACCAACCACTCGTCGTGCATATAGATCAAGAACAGCGGCCAGATAAACCCAACGTGAGCCAGTCCATATATAGGTAATGTCGCCACACCAAACCTGGTCCGGTCTGTCCACATTAAACTCCCGGTTCAGCACATTTGGTATATCCAATCGTTCTACGGTTGCTTGCTTGTATTTGTGAGGTCCTGGCTGCTTGCAGATCAACCCCAGCTCTCTCATCAGGGACCGAACAAGATAGCGACCCACTTTGATTCCCTGTGCTGCCAACATGCCTCGAATTGTTCTACTGCCAGCAGCGCTGCGGCTTTCTCGAAAACTTTGATTAACCAATGAGCACAACTGTTCTCGCTCAGGGTTCACTCTGTGTTTACGGCTGCGGTAGTCGTAATAACACGAACGACTCACATCAAACACGCGACAGACCTGCTCAACCGGGGCTAGCTCACTTAACTGGTCTATCAGTTGGTACGATTCCAATCGTCCGACATCAAGAGAGCTGTAGCCTTTTTTAAAATCCGTTTCTCCGTCTCCAGATCACGAACCCGCTTCTCTAGCTCCTGTATCCGTTGCTGATCCGGTGTCAGGGCTTTGCCTTTAGGCGTGATACCTTCTCGTTCAGCGCGCAGCTGGTTCACCCAACGTCTGAGGACGTTCTCGCCCACATCTAGTGAACGACTGGCTTCAAGCACTGAGTATTGCTGATCCAGCACCAGTGACGCTGCTTCTTTTTTAAATTCAGCCGTGAACGACCGACGTTGTCTCTTCATTGAACACCTCTCTGGCGGTAATATTACCACCTAAGTTGATGTCCGGTTTCATTAGACCACTACAAATACTGTCGCAAATGGTGATCCATTTAGAAGGTCGACTCGCACCGTATCTGGATCTTTAGCAGCGTGCCACGTTACACTTGAAACTGGCGATCTAAAGAATCGTTTAAAAAGACACAGATTTTTTTGAACATCCTCTAATCAAATGAAATCAACCGGTGACGGATATCAAACTAATTTGGTTAACATAAAATTCGCGTATTCTTCGCCCAAGAGCAAACAATAAGTCCTTAAAAAGTTATTCTAGCTGATGGCTCAATCGATAATCTTAGACGCCTTGACTCTAATATCTAGGTTTTCAATTGCGAAATTTCTTATCTGTTCCGGTAAGACCTGCTTCGCAATCTCATAAGTGTACCAGTTAACAATAGACTCTACATCTATCGCACTGGTATTATTCTGGCACTTAAACGCAAATCTCGGCCAATCTCCAAAGTCGATATCGTCCACACAAACAATTGGCAATCCTCTTGCCAAATACTCTCTAGACTTTAGAGTGGAAGCTGATGCCAGACCGATTTTGTGGAGCCCTAGTGACGAAACAGCAATATGTGAATCTTCGAATATTTCATCCAACTCTGAGCCAAATTTTGATCCTACGAACAGGACTTGACTTTCTATATCCAAAGTCCTCGCTAAATTTTTCCATACACCCAGAACTTCCCCGTTTCCAACGATTGTAAATTTGACATCACAGCTCACTTCGTCTCTACCATAGTACCTTGCGAGACCATAAATCATACGCTCGTACCCATGCCACGGAGCCAAGGCTCCAACGGCGACAATATTGAGACAATTGATCTCTGCGCTGAAGTACTCCCGCTTAATTCGTAAAATGTCAGCTGTAGAAACTCCATTGCCTATCAATTCGGTCTTACTTTTGACAAGGGTCATAAAATATTTCGACTCTTGCCCACATTGAATCACTCGATTTGCAGGTATCAAAACCCAAGGAAAAGAGCCATAAATGATGAATAGCTTAAGCACACACTCAAGAACTGATTTCCGATAAATAATTATCTCTCGTTGCGCGGCGACGAGCGGCGTGGGAATATCGATTATTATTCTTCGCCCCAAGGCTCTATGATATAAAAACAAAAAAAACATTGGCCACATTGAATACATCGTGTTTCTTATTATTAACACATCTGCTTTTGACCTCAATACATAACTGAGGAGTCGGACATGCCCCTTTAGCCCCCGAGCATTAACTGCGCACAAATTACTGTCGTGCCCCAAATCACAAAACGCATTAACCGTAGCGCTAATCTTCTTCCAGACGCCAGGGTTACTGACCTTATCACACAAAGAAAAATATTCTACTTTCAAATCAACCCCCAACACCTGACCCAAGATTGAGCTTTAGAATCCCTAAAAAAGCGTCATTATTGATTCAACAAGTCAACAACCATATTAGCTGAGTTTCCTTGTCCATAAATATTCGAATTCAAGAGTGAAAATTTGGCCTCACGTATGCTTTTAGCGATCAAATTAGTGTCGTCTCCCACTAATTGATTTATGCCTGCGTCTACAAGTTCAACCCACTCCGTCTCATCTCGAATAGTCACACAAGGTTTACCAAAGAAATATGCCTCCTTCTGCACCCCACCAGAGTCTGTGACAATCACCCTACTGTTTGCCTCTAACCAGACCATTTCAAGGTAACCTACAGGGTCTATCACACAAATGTTCTCGGGAATTCCAAGATCAAATTCAGCAATTTTAGATCTAGTTCGTGGATGCAAGGGAAGGATGATCTGCACGTTACTATCACTGAGGCCATGGAGGATATTTGTTAACCTCTGACGATTGTCGGTATTTTCCGCTCGGTGAATAGTACAAAGCACATATTCAGACACCTTATCACTTAGACCAATAGGAAGCTGTGGCTTTCGAGCCTTAGATTTGTAATACAATGAGGCATCATACATCACATCACCCACTAGTTTGATTTTTTCATCCGCAATACCTTCATTTCGAAGATTCTGGCGTCCGATTTCTGTGGGTACTAAAAGGATTTGTGCGATGTGGTCTGTCAACACACGATTGATCTCCTCTGGCATTTTTCGATTGAAACTACGTAATCCAGCCTCGACATGTGCCACAGGAATATCCAACTTTGCTGCAGCCAAAGCACCGGCTAAAGTGCTGTCGGTATCGCCATATACCAGTACCCACTGAGGTTGAATTTTCTTCATTATGCCTTCTAGCTTTTCTATCATACGGCCCGTGTTCTGGCCGTGGGTTCCGCCACCAATACCCAAGTTGTAGTCTGGCCTTGAAATGCAGAGTTCATCAAAGAAAACGTCTGACATATTAGCATCGTAATGTTGGCCGGTGTGTACGATAACCTCCCTAACGTCGGGTCGGATGTCTTTGAAAGCTCGGGATACTACAGAAGCTTTTATAAATTGGGGGCGAGCCCCAATGACGGTTAATACTTTCATTTAGGAATCATTCCTTTACTACAAACTTACGAGCCGAAAGTTCATATCAATATCTTCGGATGAATTAAAGAACGAGTTGTGCCAAAGCAGGATGAATACGCCATAAATTATTTTGCATTTATCCCTGAGCTTGTTAAATTTATCATAGACCGCCTCAGTCGAGCCAGGCCCAAGATACGGATTGGCTATCACTGTGCAGTCCATCACCACCATGCAGTGGCAAACCAAATCCGGAAAAAAGTTGAAGTTCAGTTTTTTACGGTGGCACACCTCATTGAATTGATGTGGTCTTCGCTAGGGGTAGCCATCAAGTTATAACTGGCATATTTACTTAGAAATCAAGCGACGATAAATGCTAAAGTCATTTGGCGAACTAAAAAACGAGTTATGCCAAAGCAGTGTGAACACCCCATCCACCTTTCGGCAATTATTCTTCAGTTCATTGAACTTTTCATAGGCGGTTTCGGTAGCCCCCAACCCAAGGTAGTGTTTCGCGATCACCGTGCAATCCATAGCGACCAAAGGCCTGATTCGCAGTGCCAAAGGCTTATCAGTTGCTACATCAAAGGCCGTGTACTCGAAGCAAGTGCCGCAGCGGAAGCCGGGCCTGTCGGCATAACTCAAGGTGCTGTCATAACTCATGCTCGCATCCGCCCAGGCTTTCTGAGTAATGGCCTGGTCCCAGCGAAGGAAGTGCATTCGGCCGCCCCATTCGTTCTGCTGTATGCCCTCTTCCTCACACACCTTCCTCAACCTATCCGCTTCTTTTATGATTTCTTCCGGACGGTTGTAGGTGTTGTAGCTGGGGTGCAGTCCTATTTCATGGCCTCGCTGGTGAATCTCTCGCATGAGCCTGCGTATTTGTGGCATTTCGGGATCGTACTTGGCATCTTTACTAATGTCTGTGCGGCCACAGATGAAGTAAAAGGCGCTGACCAAGCCATTATCCTCAGACTGCGACATAAGCCAGTCAAAGGTATTGGCAGGGTCTCTCGGGTGGATTGCCTGCTTGCTGTTTAGCCATATCCAAAGGGATCTTAGTGAAGCGGGAATGTCCTTTCGAACCAGAACATTACCACCCATAGTTCTGATAAGACCTTTCACACTCTGAAAAGCGTAGCTGGCTGGGCAGTCCACATCGTGGGAAACTTTCATGTTGAACTTATGTTGCTTAAGCTCAATCCCAGGCCAGACTCTTAGCATCACTTGGCCCAAAATGTTCAGCCATTCATCAATAATGGGTCTCTCCAGGTAGCCATGCCTGAAAGCGTGGGATGATATCGCCGGGAAGCGTTGATGATTGTCCAGGTCTGTACGCCCAATTTCCTCCAGGCGGGTCAGCATCCAGTAAGTTAACCCAAGAATGTCGTAGTGAATTGTGCCACCTTGTTCATGGAGCTCTATCAATCGAGTTGGCAATGAATCCATAGCAGGTGCCGGTATCAAGTCCTCTATGGGTGCCTGAAAGCCTTCACCGGATGCACACCATAATTTACAAGAAAAGTCTGATCGGGATTGATGAAAAATCGGCTGTAAGGAGTCGAAAACAATGTAATCCTCCGTGCCGGGTAGCGAAAGCGTTAGCATATGCTTTTGCTCTTTCAGCTCAAACGAATGGCCAAAGCGCTCCTGTAGGATGGACTCAAGCCAAAGCAGGGCGGCGGAAGTAAAGTAGTTCATGAATACCTTGAAAATTGAGCTGCAAAATCTCTAGGCGCTTGACCAAACGCCTTATTTGTTGCGCTATAAGATAGGAGTTAGTTTTTAAGATCACGCAACATTTTTAATCCTTTAAATAACTTTGAGGGGCTGCGAGATACGTTGAAGTAGGGAGTCTGAACTGCACCAAAGCCGCGAAAAAAACGTTCGATTGGTTCAATCATGGAGCCCTCAAAGTCAAAAATCTCAACCGTCTCCGGTTGCCGAATGATGGCTTCCCAGAGCACTAGACTTGTCGCTCCGCTGCCACGCAGCACGGGGTCGCCGCCCCCTATGAGGTAATACGCGGTATCGCCACTGCGAACGATATAAGCACCTGCATGCAACTTGCCGTCCGGCCCTTCGGCTACCAGGCAGTCCCGGCTATTGTGCGCAGAAGCGGCGGCATCTATACGGGCGACGAACTCATTGGTGTAAGGCACAGAAATATTCTGGCGCTGAAACACCATCTTATTGAGCGCCAAAAACTCCTCTAACGAGCCATCCCTAACCGTAACGCCTTCTCGCTCTCTGGCTTTGCGAATATCCCCACGAATGTTCTGTTGCAGGTCTTTCCATAACTGCTCCTGACTAGGCGCAAGCGGTAACCGATAGGTATATCTTGTGGTTTGCTTAAATCCACGCCAATAGAACGGCAACCAATTTTGCTGATCACAATGCCAACTCTGAGCGTAGTGATCACACTTTGGCAGTTGATCCGCCAGCTCGCCAAGTACATCCTTTTCGTAGGCGAGCTTTTTGGGGTAGGACTTATGTGTGGGTTTCACCCAAGGACCTAGAGTTTGAGTTAAGACTGGCTGGGTGAGCAGAGTGAATCCGTATTTTTTCTGGATTACGTATGGCAACGCGCCGATCACCTGATCGCCTTTTTTTGCCAATACTACATCCCAGTTATCTCCAGCTACAGCATCCAGCCACCAGTGTTGGGAGAAGATAGGGATGGTGGGTTCCCGTGCACATATTGCTCTATACTCTTCCTTACTATGCATGCTTAACAAACCCTAGAATCATCCGCTTGATGCGAAAGTCAATCGATAAGAAAATACGGCCACCTGCGGCCGCAACATATTTTCGACGATGTATCCGATAAATCTTTCCCGGAATGTCGGTATCGCGCGAACAGGCATCATAGTTGTCAATTGTCCATCTCTGCCCCCGGAAAACTCCTGAAGGCTGGGGAATCGCATTCAGCCATAGCTCGGTCCCTCTCAGCACATGCCAGACTCTTTCTACTGGCCAATTCTCCCAGTCTATAACGGTTTTGTGCTCATCAAGATGAAGGTTTCGGGCACGACTAGTAGGGCTTTCCATGGGCTGCTTAACTCTTGGCGCATGTCCCAACTCAATTGCATTCAATGCTTTGAGAATAAGAGAAACACCTAGCTTTCCCACTAACTGGTCAAGTCTTTCTGGCGACTTTGTACCAATCGGTATATTTACTCTATCCTGAAAAATAATATCGCCGGTATCTTCGCCTTCATCAACATAGTGAACGGTGGCACCAGGATACTCCTCCATATTAATATATTGCCAAAGGTCAGGATTAGGCCCACGGTATTCGGGAAGAAACGAAGGGTGAAGATTAATTGTTCCTAACTTTGGAATATTGAATATACTCTTTTTCAAAAGCTGAGACATACTGAAGACCACTATGACATCTGGATGTTTTTCACGCAGCCAAGCCTCCAACCCCTCATCATCGCAAGATTTCATAAACCTATATGGAATACTTGAATACTTGCAAACCATCTTTAGAGTACAACCACCGCTAAAAAATATTGAAAATAACCACCTAAATACTCTCTTTATTCTAAAAATCTTTATTTTCTTATTATAATTCCGTGGAGCTGACTCAATAATGCCAACAATTTCATGCTTTGAATTTAGAAGTGGGGGGACTATTCGAGACACACCCTGAGTAATCACAATAATTCTCAAAACGGAGGCACCTTAAATATCCAAACGTTTTTTTTCATAGGATGGAAATTTTTTCGCTTTGATGAACCCATAATATTTCCACTTATTTTCTCGCCTACTCACTTTATGTTCTGGAATAGATTTAATAATCTTTGCAGGATTCCCGCCGATTACTACAAAACCATCAGAAAAAGACTTAGTAACAACAGAACCCGCCGCAACGATTGTGTAATCCCCTAACTCAACACCAGGTAGAATGATCGATCCCATCCCTAGCCAACAATGGCTGCCAATTTTTACTTTAGACCGAACATGCTTGCTCGGATCCAACGGATCATGATTAGCACTAATTATTCCGACATTTGGACCAACCAATGTATAATCACCTATGTAAATGCGACCGATTCCTTGAATATAGCATCCAGGAGATAAGCCTGGGGCAGTTCCTACTCCAATCTTCACCCTACTAGCTCCATTAATTTTACTGGTATAGTGCACAGGCCAGTAAGCAGATCCGTTAATTCTTAGAATTTTTTGGATAAACAACCCGCGATACGTAACCGGAGCTGCAGTTCCGGCAGTCTCAACAACCATCGGAACAATTAATCTTGATAAAATAAAGTAAAGCTTTTTCAATAAAAATTTCACATTAAACCACTAAGAAGATAGTTATTATTACCAAAAAAGGGATTATATAATTTAACAAAATTTCTAAAGGGTCACCACCAACGACCTTAAATAGATAACATAGATAGATAGCATACGAGATGACATTGCTAACTGAAAAACAAGCAACGGCAAAAATGAAATCACCATAGAGAGCACCAAACACTACACCTATACATCTTGAGATCAAAAGTTGAAACTGCATTGCCATACCAAGACGTTGACGCTCAGCAACCTCATACATTGAACTTAAAGGGGAAGTAGTAAATGCCATCATCATCCATAGCGAAAGCCATCGCGACGCTTCCCCTGCACCCCTCCAATTTTCACCAAATATCACTGAAAATATTTCTGGCCCAAGACCCACTAAAACTAAAACAGGTAAAAGTATTAAATACACAAGCTTCTTGTGAACAGATAATAATAAAGGAGCCAATGTATTGTTTCGGTATCGTTTTGGTGCCTCAGACAGAAATACGTTTCCCACGGCTTGCCCAATAAATGTCATTGGCGCCGCCATTACCCGGTGAGCCAATGCATACAAACCTACAACTCCGGGTGTATAGAAAACGGCAAACAGCAATGGCGGCAACTGAGACCCAGCGACGTTTGCCAACCCAGCCCATGTAGAATAGAGCGGAAAGTCTTGATATCGGGCTGCACAAACCCTAACACCTTTGCTCGTTGCTTTAAGATATAGCTTACTTTTTATGAAGTCTTTTGAAAGACCCCAAACACCAACAGACTGTCCTCCCGTCTGACCTAGCACCAGCCCCAAACCTAACAACTTAAATGCTGAAAATTGGACTATTAACGTAGCGACTGATTGCATTATCTTAGTTTTTGATATTTCTTTGAAAGACTTACGCCTTATCGCCCAGTAACTAAAGACTTGATAAGTGCCAATAAGGAGAACACCCGAGGGAATCATCCAAAGATAACCTTGGATCTCTGGAATCATTAAAATCCCAACAATATTATCACCCCAAATAGTCAACAATATCGCAGCAACGATAGATACAACTACAACCAAACACTCAGCCAAAACTACTAGATTTATCGCTTGCTCTTCGTCTTCAGGTAAAGGTATTGCTAATTCGTACCGCAGGCCAGCAAGAACAACAAATAAGGACACAATAGCCATATACACAGCCAAGATGCCGAAATATTCAGGTGCGTACAGCCTTGTAAGTATCGGAGTTGCCAATATCAAAAGCAACTGGGAAAAGAAAGTCCCGCCTACCAATACTCCAACATTTTTGGCGAACCTATTACCTAAAGCTTTCAATTTATTTAAACTCGCACCGAAAAACTTTAAACATTAACTTAATGATCAACCCTTATCTTCAAGCGTTTTACACACTACTCTTAGGTAGTGCTGAACATGATCGAAGTTCGTCTATTACCAGTTGCTGATCTTCAATTCTTAGATATGGATGCATTGGTAGGCTAATCACTTTCTCTGCAGCATTATCGCCTATCTGCAGACTCACTTTTTGCTCAGACACGGCGGGCTGTCTGTTCAAAGGTAACGGGTAATGTACGGCTGTTGGTACACCCGCATCCTTCAACCTGGCCTGCACCGTTTCACGGTCATCTACACGGATTGTGTATTGCGCCCATGCTGAAACATTGTGTTCACTAACAAAGGGCGCTGTGTTAATGCAGGCTTCATGCAATAACTTCGTATACTGCTCAGCAACCTGGTTTCTGAGCTCAATCTCCTCACATAGAATCTCGAGCTTTGGAAGTATAATTGCAGCTTGCAGGGTATCAAGCCGGCTGTTCATTCCCACACGTATATGATGATAACGCCTATCCTGTCCGTGGCTGGCAATCTGGCGTATTACTGTTGCCAGTTCGGCATCGTTGGTGAAAATCGCTCCTCCGTCTCCGTAGCAGCCTAAAGGTTTGCTTGGGAAAAAGCTTGTGCAGCCTATGGTACTCAAATTACAGGATTTCTGTCCCTTGTAGCTGGCACCGAAACTTTGGGCGCCATCTTCAATCACCGGAATGCCGTGCTTTTGGGCAATGGCATTGATTTTATCGAAGTCCGCACACTGGCCGTACAGGGATACGGGGATAATTGCCTTGGTACGCGTGGTAATCGCAGCTTCCAGCTTAGCCGGGTCCATATTGTAGGTTTTCGGGTCGATGTCTACATATACAGGCTTAGCACCCAATATCGCAGGAGTCTCAGCGGTAGCTATGTAGCTGAAGCCAGGAACTATTACTTCGTCGCCAAGCCCTACTCCTAGTGCCATTTGGGAAATTTGCAGCGCGTCGGTTCCGTTGGCTACAGTAATGCAGTGTTTCGCTCCGCAAAATTCAGCCAGCTTCTGCTCCAGCTCGACTACTTCAGGGCCGAGGATGTAGTTACCGTGTGCTAAGACTGTCTGGATATTTGCATCGATTTTATTTTTAATTCTTGCCTGTTGGGCGGCTAGATCTACGAATTTCATGTTTGAAAACCTATTACTAACACGGACGGTTCGAACTAACAGAGACAAAAGACAGCACCAAGATTAGTGTTTGGTTACTTCGTTGCCTTTAAGTTTGTAGATGGCACCTGTGTGCTGACAAGTGGCTTCTGCTTCACCTGTTACGGGTAGGTCCAGTTGTTCACCAAATTCGCTCATCCAACCGATTTGTTTGGCTGGCACGCCAACCATCAGGGCGAAGGCAGGCACATCCTTGTTTATCACGGCACCAGCACCCACAAACGCATACACCCCAATAGTTACACCGCAAACTATGGTGCAGTTGGCACCCAGAGTAGCACCTTTTTTTACCAGAGTGTCACGGTATTCGTCTTTTCGCTCGATGAGTGAGCGGGGGTTGTAGACGTTGGTGAACACCATGCTGGGTCCGCAGAATACGCCTTCTTCCAGGTGCACGTTGTCGTATACAGAAACGTTGTTCTGGATCTTGCAGTTGTCGCCAATGGTTACTTTGTTGCCGATGAACACGTTCTGGCCCATGGAGACATTTTTGCCGATTCTGGCACCGCCGCATACGTGTACGAAGTGCCAAACCCGGGAGCCTTCGTCGATTTGGGCACCGTCATCGACAATCGCGCTGGGGTGAATGCTGACAGACATAATGCCCCCTACTGTTTCAGGAACGGATGGTAATCACCGGTCAAACCTGCTGTGGTAGCATTGCGAATATAAGCCACGGTCTCAATCGCCACGCGATTCTCCTCCAGGCCAAATCCACGGCCAGCTAGGATCTCTTCGTAGCTACGGGTGTGCAGGTCGGTAAAGCCGCCGGAAAATTCAATTTCTTCGCCATCCACGGTAATGGAGCGATACGTACGCTGTCCCTGTGCTTTGGCAGTCTCTGGTACGTACTTATAGTCCACAGACAAAAACCAGCGAACGCGAGCTTTCTCATACTCAAGATAGCCCGCAGCCGTAGTGTCGTCGCTGTAGTGCACAACATTGTCATGCAGCTCACCAAAAATGAAATGCAACATATCGTAAAAGTGCACACCAATGTTAGTGGCAATACCGCCGGACTTCTTATTGTCACCCTTCCAGGACTGTAGGTACCAATGTCCACGAGAAGTGATGTAAGTCAGGTCAACGTCGTGCTTAGAGTTGCGGTTATCATCCTTAACTTTATCACGGAGCGCGATGATAGACGGGTGCACGCGCAACTGCAGGATTGTGTTTACTTTCTGACCTGTGTCTTTCTCAACGTCAATCAGACCATCGATGCTCCAGGGGTTCAGCACCAGCGGCTTTTCACAGATGGCATCGGCACCCGAACGCAAAGCGAAGCGCATGTGGCTGTCGTGCAGATAGTTGGGTGAACAAATGGACATATAGTCGATTACTTGGCCGTTGTTGGCTCTGCGGAGCTTGTCAATGTGACGGTCAAAACGTTCAAATTCGGTGAAGAAATCAGCCTCCGGAAAGTAGCTGTCGATAATGCCTACGGAGTCGTTTTTGTCTAATGCTACGACCAGGTCATTGTCATTGTCTTTAATGGCTTTCATGTGGCGAGGTGCAATGTAGCCAGCAGCACCAATGAGGGCGAAGTTTTTCATGGTGATAACTCAGTCTCTGGTTTTATTTTCAGGCTTTGATGATATTGGATGCAGGCTCTCTATACCGCCCGCGACTGTCAATAATTAATTTTGCGCTGGATTTTATGAGAGCGTAGTCAAACTTGTCATGGTCAGTTGTTAACACAACCGCATCAAAGGTCTGTATATTTTCAGCACTTAATGACTCGCTTTTCAGATTAAACTTATGCTCGCGCATCCTTGGGAATACAGGCACGTGCGGATCACTGTACGCAATTTCTGCGCCTTTTCGAACCATCATCTCCATAATCTCAACTGACGGTGACTCTCGCATGTCATCGACATTTTTCTTATAAGCAATACCTAGTACCAGAATTCGACTGCCTTTAATTGCCTTACCAAGGGCGTTTAAACCATCCATTAGTTTACCAACGACATACTCTGGCATGGCACGATTAACTTCTCCGGAGAGCTCGATGAACCTGGTGTGGAGACCGTACTCACGCGCTTTCCAGGTTAAATAAAAAGGGTCGATTGGAATGCAATGCCCGCCAAGACCGGGACCGGGGTAATAAGGAGTAAAGCCAAAAGGTTTTGTTGCCGCTGCATCTACTACCTCGAAAATATCAACTCCCATTCGGTCAGCTACAATCTTCATCTCGTTAACCAAACCGATGTTCACTGCGCGATGAATGTTCTCTAACAACTTTGTCATCTCGGCAACTTTTGTGCTGGATACGGGAACAATTTTCGAGATAGCTTGCTCATAAAGAGCGATACCTATTTGGCGACAGTTTTCAGTGCAACCTCCAACAACTTTGGGGATTGTGCTGGTCTCAAAATTGGGATTACCCGGGTCTTCGCGCTCAGGCGAATAAACAAGAAATATATCACCCCCTACGACCAAACCTTTCTGTTGAACACGAGGTAATAATTCTTCGTCTGTAGTGCCGGGATAAGTTGTGCTCTCTAGCGAAACAACTTGACCTGGTCTAAGATAAGGCACTAGTGAGTCGGTCGTGTTGGTAACAAAACTAATATCTGGTTCACGATACTTATTGAGGGGGGTTGGCACGCATAGAATTAGCGCATCACATTCAGACGCACGACTGAAATCTGAAGTAGCGTCTAAACCAGCGGAAACGGCTGCAGTAACACGACTTGAAACGATATGCTCTATATAACTAACACCAGACTTTATTTTTGCTACTTTATCTGGGTCTATGTCAATGCCTAGAACCTGGTAACCAATGTTGGAATAACGCAGAGCCAATGGCAATCCAACATATCCTAGACCCACAACACCAATTGTTGCGTTTTTGCTATTCAGCTTGTCCAGCAACGCTTTAAACGCGGACATCTAATTTTCCTTTTTGGTTGATCCTAAGACTTGCTACAAGGCGTAAGTAAATACTTTAATGGCATTCACATGGCTTCGATCAGGTAGTTTCCCAAACAACCCTATCAACACCCACTTCTGCCCTACTTCCCATGCGCCTAACGCTGATATTTCATTCTACTTTAGCCTGACTTTTATCTGATCTCACTAATAATAACTGAGACCAACTGAGTTGATCTCACTTGAAGATGACTTCGGTTAGGCTAACCGAGCTATTTGCATAGGAAAACGTTTTTTACTGACTGCGCCTAGATTGTCGCCAGTGATGGAGAGCGGAGTCTCCTTCCCCAACGCCAACCAAATCTCCGACTTATGCAAGCAGGCCTAGGCGCTGCTTTCAATGGCATCCAGAGGTTCTCTTTGACTGGCGCACCGGCGCTCTCAAGTTGCTGCAGGGCGCGTTCAATTTCCTTGAGACTGTCTACTGCCTAAGCGGGTGATCATCAGCGTAACGGCTGCCTGTTCTGCCCACCAAGGGAGAGTCCAGAATACGCACGGTGCCGGCGCGGACGATGCACAATTCTTGCTGTTAAAACCTAAAATTTAACAAATGTCTGACTCATTATTAACATACTACGTCTTCAGACACGCTACCGCCCTACCCGTGCATTTTATGCGGCATCTTGGGTGGGGCTTTGTAAACAGGCTCCCGGAATGTTTCTGTACTGCATTGCACTGTGCCTGATATCTAACAGTGGTGTAATGCGATGGGGACGGAGCAACCCCCTGCCCCAAAAGTTAACCGGCTCGGGCCAGTTGTGTGACGGGAAAGGCGAGGGTTTGAGGGCTGTGCAGGATGTGAAGCAACACAATCACTCTCTCGTCCGGTGTCACGGCTTTGACGATGGCTTCGATGTCTTTGAAACAACCGTCGGTCACTTGTACTTTGTCACCTGCTTTATACAGGGCGACAGGTTTTTCCAGGGTGTAGAATTGATGGCGCAAGGCGTTGATCAGGTCGTCAGATACGCTGCAGGGAGAGCCATTGAAACTGACGATTTTGCCGACTCCACGGGTGCTGCTCAATGCGCCCCAATCGCTCTGCTCAAGGTCTAGCCTGATAAAAATGTAGCCAGGAAAGACGGCTTCATCACGAATGACACGCTTTTTTCGTACGATACGCTCAACAGAAATACTAGGCGAGAAAATAGCAAAGCCCTGATTGCACAGATTCTTTTCGGCACGCTGCTGCTGATTGGCTTTGGATTGGATCACATACCACTTCATGACGAATACTGCTCTAGGTCCTTCCGGATGTCTTCAATCTCTGCTTTCAGCGTTTCGTATTCGGCCATTTTTCGGACTAGAAAGCGTTTGGTGAGCCGCGCACGACTGTCAATACCTGCAGGGGTGAGCACATACAAGTAGCGCTTCTTATTGGCGCTCTTGCTGAAATTTCTGGCCTTGATCAGCCCCTTGTCCACCAGCGCCTTCAGACAGTAGTTGACTTTACCCAGGCTAATACCCAACTCATCGGCCAATTCCCGCTGGCTGACATCAGGGTTCACTTCCAGTGCACGAAGAATTCTGTAGCGGGCGTCTTCCGGGGCCATGATTTGTTTTCTTTTTAGTTTGCTTTGATCTTAATCCGTGTTCAACTATTGAACAATGTACTTATAACCAAGCTACATTGCAATAGCCCATATAGGTTAATTCCCAGCCATACAAAGCTGTTGCCTAACCTCAGTCATTATCTGATTTATAGGCATAATGATAATAGCCGTACCCATATCCGTAACCATAATACGACGATGCCGTTCGCTCGATAGCATTCAAAATACTGCCCTTTACGACCACGCCTGCATTTTCTAGTTGCTCCAGTGAACGTTCGATTTCATTGACCGGGTTTTCACGGAATCGGGTTATCATCAGCGTCGTACCCACCAGTTTCCCTACCACAGCAGCATCCGTTACTGCTAGTGCGGGCGGGGTATCAATAATCACCAGATCGTATTGTGATTCGACATCATCCAGAAACTGTGCAAAGCGCTGTGTCATCAATAGCTCAGAAGGGTTGGGCGGAGCAGTACCACGGGCTATGTAATCCAGGCCATTTTGCTCAGTGCCGCGTAGTACCGTATCCAGAGAACAATCCCCCACCAGGTAATCGGACAAACCTTGCGCACTCTCGCCTTTGAAACTGCGATGGATGTGACCTTTGCGCAAATCAGCATCAATTAATAAAACGCGCTGACCAGACTGAGCACAAATGGCTGCCAGATTAGCTGAAATAAAGCTTTTACCCACCGCTGGGCTAGGCCCGGTTAACATCAATCGCTTATTACCTGCTTCCAACATGGCAAAATGCAAACTGGTGCGCAAGCTACGTAATGCTTCAATAGCCAGGTCAGACGGATCGATTAACGCTAACACACCATTTTCATCTCTGGTACGACGAAATTTTCTCGCCTTACCCATTGTATCAGCCATCGTATTACCAAAAGCTGAGCGTATACGATGTCGCCATTTTCTATCTTTAAATCGGTCAAATAGACGCCGCTGACGCTCGGATAATGGAATCGTTGCATAGACTTGAAGTCCTAACGCTTGCAACTGATCGACAGACTCCACACCACGTCTCAACATGTGTCGTAAAAGCACGACCATCAACCCCAACATAATGCCCGCCATCGAGGAAATAACAATAATCAGATTTTTCCTGGGTTCAATGGGATACGTACCCGTAACAGCATTGTCCAAGATCCTGACATTACCCACAGTCCCCGCTCTGGCAATTCGTAACTCTTGTGTTGCATTGAGCATTTGCATGTAAATCGCTTGCGACACTTCCACATCGCGATTGAGACGCAGCACCTGTCTTTGTGTTTCAGGCAAGTTATCTGTTTGTGCTTCCAGGCGAGAGCGTTCTCGCTCTAGCTGTGAACGCTTTTCCAGCAACGTTTGATAGCTGGGGTGACTGGGAGTAAATCGTTGAGAAAGCTCGCTCTCCTGGATTTCCAGCTGATTCAGTTCAGATTCCAGCTCCACCAATCGCTCAAGCATGCTGCGCGTCTCGAAACTCAAGTCAACGCTATCCTGGCTGGCCCGATAATCATTGAGACGACTTTCCGCAGAATTTAAATCATTCTGAATAAGTGGTGTCTGCTGTTCGAGGAATTCCAGGCGACTTTCCGCCTCAGCGGCCTGGCGATTGATATTCTGTACAAGGTAGACATCTGAAATCGCATTCAGTGAGCGCTCAAGCTCTTCTGGGTCTGGCCCTTCAAGTGTTAATTCAAGAATGCCGGTCTCACGGCCACGCTGCGATACATTAAAGCGAACCTGCAAATTGCGAATCATTTGCGTATCGGTACGTTTAAGCACGGTGAATTCAACACCAGCCGGGGCCGATATTTGCGTCACCAACATTTCAACAAAGGGCGTTTCTATCGTTAACAGTTCACCAAGGCTGCCCTCGCCAAGCACTCTCTCATCTTGATCACTTAAGCGATACCTGTTTGCACCCGTCACGGTTAACGTTAATGGGCGTCCTGTTAACGACGGGTCAACCTGTAACGAATCAACCGTGATACTGTCACCGGCCCAGGCATGGTTGCTGCCTTGTGCAAATCCTGGACGCTCCACGTCCATACGAACCATGGCCGCACCGATGACAGGGAAATAGTTAGGTGTGACGACCAGATCCAATCCGGCCTGTTGCGCCGCACGCCCCATAATCATACGGGAACGTAAAATCTCTGACTGGGTACTGGAAGCCACCTGTTCCTGCCCCATCACAGCCATTTCGATCGATCCCAGGTTGCTTTGCGTTTGCTCTACTTGCAGTAGCGCGTCCGCCCGATAGATAGGCGTCGCCAGTGTGGCATAGGTATAACCGAGTAAGGTGACAATCAGCGTGACAATAATGATCAGCCATTTGTGGTCCAGACAGATGGCCAGCAAATAGCCCAGATCGATTTCATCACTGTTCTGGTTCTGCCCGCGCGACTGCCGGGGTGATTGCACGGGCGCCGCATGATTGGTGTGGCTGTTTGCAAAATTCTCTGACATGTTCTTCCTGTCTTTACCTTAACTGGCGCAGCGATAAACGGCGGCGCAAAAATACTGTATTAAAACTGATATCGAAAAGGTTACTTCAATTTGGGCGCCCACAGATTCACTGAGTCCTGGAGTAAAGCATGCACATGTTCAAACACATCCCGGCTCTTTTTATAAGGATCGGGAATATCCAGCCCATTGTTGGCTCGCGTCCCAGTGGCATGCACCCAGTGCCCAAGCAGCAGTGATTTACCCATCGCCGGCGAAGACATCTGTCCCAGCTGACGTCGCTGATGCTGACTCATGGTCAAAATCAGATCCGCCCACTGGATGATTTCACTGTCCAGTTGACGGGCCACATGGCTAGAAACATCCAGATCAGCCGCCGTGGCAATGTCAGCTGCCGTCGGCTCTGTACCCTGCCCCACCATCGCCGTCAGCCCCGCTGACTGCACCTGCTTGTGTGGCAGTGCCTGCTTCAGCATGGCCTCGGCCACAGGGCTGCGGCAGATGTTTCCCTGGCAAATCACCAGTATGTTCTGGTAGGGGCTGCTCATCCTGTGCCACCCGCTCCCTTTAGCTTATGTATTGATTAAATGGTATGTGACGTTTTTCTCAGCACCACAAGCGATCATAACTGGTTCACCCGGTCGGCTGTGATCAGTGCATTCAGGCTGGGGATGATCTGCGAGATCACGCGGTTCCAGCGTGTCACCGGTGCTGTCGTCACGTACACAATATCGGAAGGTTCCAGCATGAACTGCGTGCCCACGGCAAAGGCCACGGCGTTGCGCACGTTCAACTGGTAGACCGTGGCCAGTTTGTCGCTGGTCGCTTCGGTCTGGCGAATCACAAAAATGCCTTCGGCGTTGGACGTCACCTGGTTCAGACCACCGGAGCGGGTCAGCGCTTCGGTCAGAGACATACGGATGTTGCCCATGGGCAGTGTGTTCACGCGATTCAACTCACCCAGGACAAAGACTTTTTGTTGTCCCAGATCCGGCACGTGCAGGACATCGCCGTGCTGTAAGAGCATGTTTTGTCCCAGACGCCCGTTGTTCAGCATCTCATACACTGACAGACGAGTTTCTACACCATTACGGGACAGCAGCACTTCATGCCAGTTAGCGCCGTCGGCCAGCCCACCGGCACGCGAAATGGCATCCAGCACGGTCATGGGAATATCGTTAATGGGTTGCGGGCCTGGATTAGCGACCTGCCCTGTCACGTAGGCACGTTCGGCGTTAAAACCAATGACGCGCACATTGACTTGTGGCGAGGCAATAAATTCGGCCAGGGGGTTAGCGATGGATTCACGAATTTCATTGGTGGTTTTGCCCGCGACCTGCACCTTGCCGATGTAGGGATAAAAAATCGTGCCATCCGACTCAACAATGATGCCGGAGTTCTGGATATTGTTGTTATTGCTGCCGCTGGGGTTGGTCAGTTCGGGGTGGTCGTAAACGGTGATATGTAGCATATCGCCTTTGCCAACGTGGTATTCGTAGTTAGCGATGTCTTCCTGCAGCGATGCCGGCATGGCGGCCGGGATAAGGTTCTGGGATTGTGATTGCTGGGCAATGACGTTGGAGGTAATGGGGACGATATCGATGGCGTCTTCCAGCGTGTCTTCGTCCAGTGGCTCACCGGCAGTGGCGTCGGATTCCGCATCGCCACCGCGTAGTCCGGGGAACCAGGTGCCGCGGTTGACTTCAAACCAGTTGCTGCCGGCGTCGGCTTCATAAATGTCGGGGTCGATATTACTGCCTGGCACCAGGACGCAGGCGCTGAGGCTGATCAGCAAGGTTGTCAACGTCGCGACTTTGAAAAAACCGCTGCGGAATGAGCTTGATGCGAGACGACTGTCTGGTACCGCTTTCCTGCTGTTTGGCTGTTCGTTGCCATGAATCCGGTTGTTTTCGCTGTGCTCGTGGATCTTCTTATTACGCATGCCTACCACTTACTCTCATTCCATGAACCGACGCATTGTAACGAATAAATAACGCCAATGCTTGCTTTTGCTGCCGTATTACTACCAATGGCTAGGTGCTCCTTTACAGGATACCCAGTTTCTCAGTGCTGTCATGACACTAACATGACAGCTGATTATGACATTTTCCTGTCAATTTACGAATAAATGTTGATTCTTCAACTGCTTATTCAGGCTTATCTTTCAAAAACCGAGCCAGTGTTCACTCAGGTTTCCCTGGCAAATTTGCAACACGGGCAATTTGAACGATTTCTCGCCGGATGCAAGGCGCACGTTACGCTGTCGTATTCAGCAGCGCCAACAGGCCGGCCTCGTCCATGACCTCAACACCCAGTGACTGTGCTTTTTCCAGCTTGGAACCCGCCCCCGGTCCAGCTACCACCACCGAGGTCTTTTTGGAGACACTGCCCGCCACTTTGGCGCCCATGGCCTGCAGTTTCTGCTTGGCTTCATCGCGTGTCATCGCTTCCAGCGTGCCGGTCAGTACCCAGGTTTGGCCAGCCAGTGTCTCCGACCGCACCTCAACCACTTCCTCTGGCCAGTTCACGCCCACTTCCCGCAGCTCCTTGATAACCGCCTGGTTAGCGTCATTATCAAAAAAGTGAACGATATGTTCCGCCATGATCGGGCCGACATCAGCGACTTCTATCAGGGCCTCCTGATCGGCTGCCATCAGTGCATCCAGTTGCACGAAGTGGGCGGCCAGCGCTTGCGCAGTGGCTTCGCCGACTTCGCGAATCCCCAGGGCAAACAGTAACCGTGGCAAGGTGGTGGTTTTAGATGTCTCAATGGCGGCCAGCAGGTTATCGGCTGATTTTTCGCCCATGCGCTCCAGGCTGACCAGTTGCTCTTTTGTGAGGCGGAAAATATCAGCCACGGTATGCACCATGTCGGCATCCACCAGTTGCACGACCAGCTTCTCGCCCAGGCCATCGATATCCATGGCAGCGCGACTGCAAAAATGGCGCAGGGATTCTTTGCGCTGGGCCGGACAGATCAGACCGCCGGTACAACGGTACAGCACGTCACCGTCTTTCTCGACCGGGGAATCACAGGCCGGACAATGAGACGGCATTTCGATGGCTTTGCGTTCGTTTGCCTTTTCATCGTCAGCCGCCGGCGGAATCACCGAAATAATTTTGGGAATCACATCACCGGCCCGGCGCAGCACGACCCGATCGCCAATCTGGACGCCCAGCCGCTCAATTTCGGCCATGTTGTGGAGGGTGGCATTGCTGACCGTGACACCACCGACAAATACAGGCTTCAGCCGGGCCACTGGCGTAATGGTGCCGGTGCGCCCTACCTGGAACTCCACGTCATTCAGTGTGGTAGAGGCTTCTTCCGCCGGAAACTTGTAAGCCATGGCCCAGCGCGGCGTGCGGGCATTACTGCCCAGTTCGTGTTGCAGGGTCAGTGAATCGACCTTGATCACCGCACCGTCGATTTCATAGTCGAGATCATCGCGTTTGCTGAGCAGATCCCTGGCGTAATCCAGGCAGGCCTGCCAGCCTTTGACACGACCGCGCTCCGGATTCAGGGGCAAGCCCCAGTCACCCAGCATGGCCAGCACCTCGCTGTGATTGCTTGGCCAGTCGGTGGACACGGAGGATTCTGCTGCGTCTGAGGACACCGTTGCTGAGTAGGCAAAGAATTTCAGCGGACGCCGTGCCGCGATCCGCGGATCCAGTTGCCGCAAGGTGCCCGCAGCCGCATTGCGGGGGTTCACAAACACCCGGCCGCCCTCTTCTTTCTCGGCGGCGGCGTTCATGCGGGCAAAGCCGGAGCGGGTCATGTAAATTTCGCCGCGCACTTCCAGTCGGGCCGGGGCTTGTACCTTTTCTTTGCCTTTGCCGCTGTAGCCGCCTGCGCTGCCACTGTCGTCACCTTGGATCGCCAATCGCATGGGGATGTCGCCGATGGTTTTGACGTTGTGCGTGATGTCTTCCCCGGTCACCCCGTCACCGCGGGTGGCTGCCCGGGTCAGCTTGCCATGTTCATACAACAAGCTGACGGCAACGCCATCGATTTTGGGCTCACAGGCATAATGCAGGCTGTCATCGCTGACCTGGTCATC
Organism: Pseudohongiella nitratireducens; assembly: GCF_001642735.1. GTDB lineage: Bacteria > Pseudomonadota > Gammaproteobacteria > Pseudomonadales > Pseudohongiellaceae > Pseudohongiella > Pseudohongiella nitratireducens. The sequence goes on from NZ_LWHM01000025.1 coordinate 30,514, forward strand.
CAGGCGTTTGAGCAGACGGGCTTCAAAATCGGCGAGATCCTGTTCGTTGAACACCTTGGACAGCGACATCATCGGAATGTCGTGTGTGACCTGGGTGAAGGATGCCAGCGGCTCACTGCCGACTCGCTGACTGGGGGAATCGTCCGTGATCAGCTCAGGATACTCGGCTTCCAGCGCCAGCAGGCGATCGAACAGTTTGTCGAAATCGGCATCGGGGATTTCCGGCGCATCCTCGCGATGATAGCGCCGATTATGGTAATCGATTTGCTCGCGCAGGGAAGCCAGCTCTGCCGCGACGTCTTGCGGTTTAGCGTCGTCCATGAGCATGTTTCAATTGCTGTAATTCAAAGTCGCGAATGCGCTGACGGTAATGTTCCATCGTTTGCGCTGTCATCACCGAGCGGTTGTCATCCTTGAGCTCGGCATCCAGAGACTGCTGTACGTGTCTGGCCGTAGCCAGCATCTGCTCGTAAACCAGCATGTTATTGCTGGCCACATTCGGCAGCGTCATGAAGAAACAGACACCCGGCGTGGTGAACTCGCTGATTTCGTTCAGGTCGAAGGTGCCCGGATTAAGCGCGTTGGCCACGCTGAACAGGACCGGTCCGTTCTTGCCATTGGCATGACGGTGGAAGATGGACATCTCGCCGAAACGCAGACCGGATGACAACAGCACCTGCAGCAATTCATCCCCGGCAAAGCGTCGACCCTGGCGGGCCAGTACATTGATGGCCAGCACTTCCGAGGGCTCGTTACTGTCGTCGTCGTTTTCTTCGTAGCTGCTGTCTGTGTACGGATCCTGATCAAAGCCATCATCAAACGCAGATTGCTGCTGGTATGGTGATGCGGACTGCCCGGTTGCCTGCCCAGGTGCAGCACGACGTTGACGGCCGTAACCATCATCCTGCTGCCCCGCTACTGCTTCAGCGGCCTGTGCGTCAACTTCAATATCGAGACTCAATTGCTGCTCCTGATAACTGCCAGCACCTTGTTGTCTGCCAACACTTTCTTCCGGATAAGCGTCTTCTGGGTAACCGTCTTCCGGGCAGCCTAGACCTTGTTGATCGTCTGCATTATTCCAGACAGTTTCCTGCTCTTGATGCTCCGTATACCGCTTGTCATATTCTGTCTGCGCGTTTTCTTCTGTTTGTTCGTACCACTGATCTTGATCAGCGTTCGACTCAACCGGATCTTGCTGTTGATGCACCTGCTCTGGGGTCGACTCAACCGACTCAATCGTGTCGGCAGATTTTTTGGCACCCAGTCGTTTGAAAGCGCCACTGGCCCAGCTCATCCAGCTTCGGCCACGAGACGACTCCTTCTCTTCAATTTCTTCCATGGCTGCCTGACGACGCAAACGGTCTTCATCGTCGAACAGCTCATCAAGATCATCTTCCGGATCGACAGCAGCAAAGGCATCGTCCTCACTGGGCTCTGGTTCGGCATCCGCTTCCAGTTCGTCATCGAAGTCCGGGACGCTGTCTTCATCCGCTTCTGCCGTTTCAGCTATTTCAGCTATTTCAGCTGTTTCAGCTGTTTCAGCTGTTTCCACAACGTCGTCGTATTGAGCGGCTTCTTCAGCCAATTCAGAGACGTCAGCAGTGTCCTCATCCCGATCGCTGTACTTTTCTTCACGATCGCTGTATTCGGCTTCCTGTAATTCATCTTCTTCTGCTATTAACTGATCTTCCTGATCAACCGCAGAGTCTACCTTGTCTTCAGCATCCAGGCTGTAAAAGTTATCACCGGCAACCGGCTCATCATCAAAACCGCTGTCTTCATCGTTCTCGCTGTAATCAAACAGCGGGTCGAAGTCTTCGTCGTCGCGATCTTCGAACAGCACTTCATTGTCGACGTCCTCATTCGCGGAATATTCCAAAGAATCTGACGTTTTCTTGCCGTCTTCAGTCATTTCTTCGGTTTCCCTTTCCTCTTCACTTTCTGCACTCTCAGCACTACCACTCACATCAAGGTCTTCATCTTCTGCAGAGACAGTCATAGGTGCTGCATTCTCTTCCAGCAGCTCATCCAGGACATGATCAAGATCGCGTTCCTCACGTTCCGGGTGAAGGGCTTCGTCCTGGGCATATTCTTCTGCCACCAGGTCAACGTCTACCGAGCCACTGTCTTCATCACCTTCATCAATCAGCGGATCCGCATCTGCGTCACCCTGTTCAAAATTGACAGCCTCAAGGCCCGCATCTTCTTCCGTTTCAACAGAATCATCGCCCTCATCATCTTCCACAGAAGCCAATGGTTCTGAGTCTTCCTCTTCAGCATAGTCACCCAATACAGGCTCTGGCTGATCGTCTTCAAAATTATCCCAGTCAGCGTCATTGTCTGACGCTTGCAGTCCTTCCTTCGCCGATTCCTCTGATGCGATGTCAGCCATCTCATTCTCTGTGGGCTCACGTTCTTCCATGACTTCACCGGGTTCACTGACGTCAGACAGGAAGACATTGTTATCCTCTTCCTCATCGTCCCAGTCTTCGAGTTCAGGACGCTCTTCCTCGTCATCAACATCCCAGTCACTGCTCTCCAGGTCATCGGCTGCCGCTTCGCTAAAGAGAGCATCCGCTTCGCTTGCATCGGAGTCACTGTCTTCCCAGTCATCGTCGTCCCGGTTATTCGCAAACAGCGGCTCGGCGTGATCCAGGTCAAAGCCTTCCTCGTGGAAATCCGCAGCGCCATCCTCTTCTTCGGCTTCTGTCTCTTCCAGTTCCTGGTCAGACACACTTTCGCTCAACACTGAGGATTCTGACTGAGTCGTGGCCGCTGCGGTGCGATTCACTTCGCGGGCGGGTGAAACATCATCCATCCAGGCGTCATCCATCTCAGCGTTATTGTCCCAGTTGTCATCATTAATGGATTCACCCAGCGGATCGTCATTATCGATGTCAGTGCCTGTGGTGACAGGTTCAATGCCATCTGAATCTTCAGCCACTTCTTCAGATGTAACCGTCACTTCTTCGACTTCTGTTTCAACGAGATCCATGCCTTCGGTTGACGCCAGTGTTTCAGAAACAGGTGTCATTTCCTGTTCCTGTTCTTGTTTATGTTCTTGGAAATGATCCGCTTGCACCGTTTCCACAGCTTCTGTTTCTGTGAATGGCGTTTGTGCATCAGTATCCGCCGCAGACGTTTGATGGGCGTCAGTGGCGGCAGCGCGATTCTGATCCCGATTTTTAAAGGCATTGGTTCGCGGCGGCTTGAGGGTGGACTTGCGCGGAGGGGCCTTGGCTTGCGTTGTCGCTTTCGCCTGCCCACTAGCGGTTTCATTTAGCCCCTGGCTTTGCATCACTCGCGCAAAAGAACGCTCTACCTGACGGGCGCCGCCACTGGGCAGTTCACGCAGTTCGAGCTCATCCAGGTCATACTCCGGGATGTTTTTATCCAGGGCGATTTTGATTTTGTTCTTGCGACCGCTAATGGCCACGAAAATACCACGCAGTACAACGACCACGATGGCAAAGATAAGAAGTAGTATTAGCAGTTCGCGAATACTCATTATTGTTCCTTACATCGCTGCCAGTTCGGCGGCTTCATCGATATCCACCGCTACCATGCGCGACACACCCGGCTCGTGCATGGTGACACCCAGCAGCTGATTGGCGATTTCCATGGTCAGCTTGTTGTGCGTAATAAACACAAACTGTACCGATTCAGACATTTCTTTAACCAGTCGGCTGTAACGTCCCACGTTGGCATCATCAAGCGGTGCATCAACCTCATCCAGCATACAAAATGGTGAGGGGTTCAGCCGGAAGATCGAGAACACCAGCGCAATCGCCGTCATTGCCTTTTCACCACCGGAGAGCAGGTGAATCGTGCTGTTACGCTTGCCTGGCGGGCGCGCCATAATGGCGACACCGGTATCGAGCAGGTCTTCACCGGTCATATCCAGATAGGCATGGCCACCACCGAACACTTTCGGGAACAGCTCCTGCAAACCGGCATTGATCTTGTCAAAGGTCTCTTTAAAGCGCGTCCGCGTCTCCCGGTCAATTTTACGGATGGCATTTTCCAGGGTCACCAGCGCTTTTTGCAGGTCTTCATCCTGGGCATCCAAATAGACTTTACGTTCGGACTGCTGTTCGTATTCCTCAATCGCTGCCAAATTGATGGCACCGAGGCGCTGAATGCGATTATTGAGCAATGCCAGTTCGTCTTCGCAGCCTTTGGCGGTCAGCTCTTCGGGCAGATTGGCCAGCACGGTGTCCAGATCATAGCGTGCTTCCTGTAATTGCTCGACCAGGGCCTGGCGCTTGACCAGATCACCTTCAGTTTTCAGGCGATGCTCCATCAGTTTCTCGCGCACGCCACCGGCATCACGCTCAAAACCGGCGCGCTGCTGCTCAATGCTACGCAACTGATGTTCGTTCTCATCGGCCGCGGCCTTGGCCTTGTTCATCTGTTCTTCGACTTCAACCCGTTGCTGCAGCAGCGTTTCCAGCTCCAGGCGCTTGTCGTCCATGGGTTCGTCTGACTGGCTTAACTGCTGCTCGATTGACTCGATGCGTTCGCGGGCACGTTGCACCTGGGTGCCCATGCGGTCCATGGTGTCTTTTAATGATTTGATCTGCGACTGCAGCAACTGATCTCGCATGCTGAACTGGTGCAACTGGTCTTTGTCGTGGCGCGCTTTCTGACGTACCTGATCCAGTGTGGCACGGAATTCGTCGCGCTGTTGTAGCAGGGTTTCACGACGATCCGTGTCCTGCTCCATGGCATCCAGGGCATTTTGCAGACGTTCGCGCGATTCGGTGATATTTTCCTGCTCGATTTCCAGCTGTTTCTGCAGTTCCTGAAGATCCTGGTCCAGCCGCTGACGGCGCTGGTTGGTCTGCTCTTCCTGGGCAATCCTGGCGCTGAGCTGGGATTTCAGCTCGCTGTGTTCGCGGGTGTTCTGGGCAATCTGGCGCTGCACACTTTCACGCTGCTGCTCCAGATCCTGCAAACGATCACGACCACTTTGCTGTGCCTCGACCATGTCGTCGACTTTCAGTTGCAGGGTTTCCATGGTCTCGCTGAGCTGGGCCATTTCGCTCTTGCGGGCCAGCAGACCTTCGCTGGCATCCACGGCTTTGCGCACGCGAATCCAGTTGCGACCCAGCCAGATGCCCTGCTGCGTGACGATGGAGGCGTCAGCTGGCAGTTGCGCTCGTTGCTGCAGAGCCTGGTCCAGCGACTCAGCAACGTAGATACCCTGAAGCAAGGTCGACACATCCAGGCTGGATTGAATCTTGTCACTGAGCGGACTCAGTGTGCTGACAGAAGGCTGGCTGCCTGATGCGGATGCGGTATCACTATCATCGCTATCATCAGTATCGATTAAAGAGACCACACCGTCCGGCAGGGCCTCCAGCGCGGCAGCGACGCTATCCAGTCCGGGCACGCAAACCGCTTGCAGGGTGTCACCCAGCACGGCCTCCACGGCACCTTCCCAGCCTGAGTCGACACGAATCTGTTCGCCCAGTCTTGGCTTGTCGCTCAGCGCATGGTCATTGAGCCATTTGTTCAGTTTGTCATTCTTCTGTCCCAGCGCGGCCTGTTGCAACGCTTCCAGCGAGGCATACTGACCTTTACTGCGCTGCAGTTCGCTGCGCGACTGATCCAGATCCTGGGACAGCTGTTGCGACTGGCTGCGCTGATCGTCAATTTGTTCAGCCAGATTGTGATTCTCTTCCTGCTGAACCTCCAAAGCTTCTTCGGCCTGGGTGATCTGCATGCTCAGTTCGTCGATAGCGCTCTGTTCGGGGTTCTCACCCAGCGTCTCGCGCTCTTCCTTCAGGCGGCTACGTCGCTCGATCCCACGTTCAACAATGCGCTCAAGTTGCTGAATTCTCGACTGTTCAACTTCAGCAACCTGGCGTGGCTCTTCGGAACGTTGTGAGAACTCGTCCCAGTCCTGCTGCCACTGCTGCATGCGCTCTTCGGCTTCTTCCTGCTGGATGGCAGACTCTTCGGCAGTATGCTCGGCCATCTCCAGATCGGGCGCCAGCGTGTCCTGCTCTTCCTGCAGCTGGGCCAGTTTGTCGACATCCATATCCATGTCGGCCTGGGTCTGCTTGAAGTTGCGACGATGGTCTTCCAGCTCCTGGCGAAGCTGCTGCATGCGCTCTTTCTGGAACTCAATGGTCTGCTCAATACGGGCAATGTCACCACCGATGCTGTAATAACGCCCCTGCACTTCACTCAAAGTGTCATTCAGGTCGGTCTGGCGAATCAGCAGCTCTTCGTGCTGGGCATCCAGTGAGCGCTGATCAGCAATCACCGATTCGAGTTTGATCTCCAGCTCATTGATAATGGCCTGTTTGGACTCAACCTCGTCGTTCAAGGCTTTCCACTTCAAGGCATTAAACTGCGCATTAAGATCGCGCTCTTGTGCTTTGTATTCTTTGTACTTTTCTGCTGCTTGCGCCTGGCGATGCAGATGCTGCAACTGACGCTCCAGCTCTTCACGAATGTCGGTCAGACGTTCCAGGTTTTCGCGGGTGCGGCGGATACGGTTCTCAGTATCACGGCGACGCTCTTTGTACTTGGAGATGCCGGCGGCTTCTTCAATAAAGATGCGCAGCTCTTCGGGCTTGGACTCAATCAGCCGCGATACCATGCCCTGCTCAATGATCGAGTAACTGCGCGGACCCAGACCGGTACCGAGGAAAATATCGGTAATATCACGCCGACGACATTTGGCGCCGTTGAGCATGTAGATGTTCTGACCGTCGCGGGTCACCTTGCGCTTGATGGAAATCTCGGCAAAACGGGCGTACTCACCCTGGATGCGGTTATCCGAGTTGTCGAAAACCAGTTCGATACTGGCCTGCCCCACGGGTTTTCGCCCCCCGGAGCCATTAAAGATGACGTCGGTCATGCTTTCGCCGCGCAGGTTCTTGGCTGAGCTTTCACCCATCACCCAACGCACGGCGTCAATGATATTGGACTTACCGCAACCGTTCGGGCCGACGACCGCACAGAGATTACTGGGTAAATTAACCGTGGTCGGGTCCACAAACGATTTGAACCCGGCGAGTTTGATACTTTTTAAACGCATTTGGAGTGGACGGTGTCCTGTTTGAATTATGACTTCCTTATGAATCTGTAGAGTGTAGCGAAAAAACACGCTGCATGGGGAGTGGGAATTCAGGAAATGTGAAATAAAGTTGCCGGATGATGGGAAAATCTCCCTGATGACGAGAACAGCGATCTGAATAATGGGATTGGCAAGGGCAGAAACAAAAATAAAACGCAAAAAGTCTGTTCGGGTAATAAACAGCGCCACATTTTTTCGTTAAACTCAGCGCACAAAGTCTTAAAACAGCGTCTTAAAACAGCCTGGAGGCTGACTGCCTCCTATATTGAAGGGAATTCAACATGCGATCGTTCGCGACCACATCCACGCCACAACTGATCCTCTCCGCCCTGGTCCTGACTGGCGCAGCCAACGCCTCGGCTGCCGATGAGGCGACCGGCTGGATCGGCAACGATCACACCAGCGCCTACACCCTGGACGCCGGGGAGTTCGAGTTATCCGGTGGACTGTCCCGCGTTGATGAAACCATTGATTTTCTGGATCTGCGCGATGACATGCTGGCCGGCAACAGCCGACTGATTGACAACAGCGGCGACCTGGATGGCGTGCGCGGCGAAGCTCGCCTCGGTATCTGGCGCGGGCTGGAAGTGTTCTACAAACGCCATGATTTTGATCTGACCCTGAAGACATCGCCTACCACGCGCGCCAACATCGTTGACCTGTCCAACCAGTTAAGCACCACGCAAACCAGCTGGGGCGCCAAGTTTGTGCTATATGAAAGTGAGGGTGCCAATAACTCACTGGGCGGATCCAGCTTTGCCATTGATCTGCGCCGGGTCGAAAGCGAAAGCGATGACTTTGACGGTTATATTGAATCATTCAGTGTCAACGCCAACAGCAGCGTCAGTTTTGATCCACCGCAGCGTTTTGCCATGGACCGGCTGTCTGACGAAGGCTGGCAGACCCGCCTGCTGTACAGCAACGACCTGGGCAGCAACTCGCAGTTCAGCATCTGGGCCGGTTATGGAGAATCAGAGGCAGGCTCAGGCACCAGTACTGATATCGAGTTCGATTTCATCGCTGATCAATTCCTGCAAACCTTTGATATTGAAGAGTCCCAGTACATGGCTGGTGCCAGCATCAACCTGCAGGGCATCCCCCGATTGCCAATCCAGATTGGCTACGAGTACATCAAGATCAACAAGCGTGAAGCGGTAACTCAAAGCAGCAACAGTTCGCTGATCCCCTCCTTCCTGCGCGGCAGCAACATCCAGGACAGCGCCGACACCAACCACACGGCCTACGGTACCGTCAGCTGGTGGATCACCCCGCACATGTATACCTCACTGAGCGGCAAGCTCTTCAAAAACCAGTTCGTCGGCATTATGCCGCATTACAACAATCCGCTGAGCGCCAGCTTCTCGGAAACGTTGTACGGGTATGTGACGCTGAGCCTGGGGCTGAAATTTACGCGATAATCCTAGTGCTCAATATTTGTCAGTTTCATACGATAACCAACACTAACGACTACTAAACAAGCAGCCTGCTTAATGGCAGAATTGCTGCTTCTTAGTATTTTGGCTTGGCGGCAGCACCCGAAACACTTGCAATCGACGTTTGAAATCGCACGACACTCACTTTCCAGCACATAAAAAGATAGGGATTTTGATTTATGCAACATCGCAGTAGCTTTAAAAAACGCTTACTCAGCCAAGTTATATCGGCCGGTTTACTGGCCTCAGCCACAACCTCTGCCATGGCAGCGGATTTTGTCCTGGTCGGCAATCAGATCAGCTGGAACAAAGGCGCTGTCTCTGGCACTGCTACCATCGACAGCGGCGGCAATGCATCGACCATCAGCCTGGTCAACACCAGCAACTCCAGCACACTTCCTAACGTCACTTTCTCGTTAGAGGACTATGCCTCAACCAGTGATACCTATTCGCTGGGCATCTATATGGAAGTCAACAGCGACAGCGGGAATAACCAGGTTGAGATGTCACTGGGCACCGTACGTGTCACCACAGTGAATGGCTCTATCACTTCTGTGGCCATGGTTAGCAACTCAGGTGACGCACACTACCGCCCAGTGGAAGTGAATGCACAGAAAGTCTCTGGCGGCAGCACCTTGAACCTGTCTGCATCCTTTGCCGCGAAAGCCAACATGATCAGCAACCCGGCTGGCAACCAGAACCAGGTAACTATTCAGGTCGACAATGTGATTTCTGCCCTGAGCGGCAACAATGGCCTGTTTGACGACATCATCGAGCGTTTTGCCAGCAATGGCGATTACAGCTACCACATTGGTATCCAGCACATTAATTCGACCACGGGTAATGCGGAAATCGGCACCTATGACGACAACAACGATTTCACCGCCTCCAATGTTGGCGCCCCGTCCATCACACTGGGCACGCCTAACCTGTCCAGCAAGTTCTCCAGCGCCACCTACATCACCGGCGAATTCAACATCGTTGACACATTACCTGATTCGGGCGGCAGCACTGGCGGCGGTGGCAGCGGCTCCGGCGGCGAGTCAGTGGTCGATGACCAAACACTGAACGAGATAGAAGAAGACAACGCTGAACTGAACAATGCAGTTGAAGACGCACTGAACAACGGTGGAGACGTACCGGCAGCGGTTGTGACCCAGACCAAGGATGCCGTTGAGAAAAGCGCTAGCGCCATCAAAAAAATCACTGACGTGATCAATGGTGGTGGCACGGTTGATCAGGGCAACCTGTTGCAGGCAGCTCGCCGTATTACTGAAACTGTTATCACTGCTACCAAAGTGATCAATAATTCCTCTTCCGACACCAGCGAAGTTGAGGAAACCACTCGCCAGGCGGTCGACAACCTGGTGGCTGCAGTGAATAACCTGCAGGATCGCGAAGTTGAGCTGAATGACGTTGAAAAAGAAGTCTTCAACGACGTACTGGAGAACCTGGCGCCGTCTGTGAGCGGCCTGACTGAGAAGAGCCAGACCGAAGACGATGTCAAAGCTCAGTCTGACAAACTCAAGCAATTGACTGAAGCCAACAATGCTCTTGGCGTTGCTGCCTCGGACGAAGCCCAGCAGGCTGTTGCGGATGCGACTCAACAGATTCAGAAACGCTTACTGGAAGTGAAAAATGGCACCCTGGTCACTGATGAACAGGTTCAAGATGAGTTCACTAACAATGACGAATTCCGTGAGGATGCAGTCGAGATCGCACCACCGCGTCCAAACCAGGGGTTCGTTAGACCTATCGAGACCCTTACTAACCTGGGAAGCAGCTTCGATCTGATTCGCAATGACGCCGTCACCTTGAATGCCGTGCGCGCAGATCTGTCTCAAGACTTATCCGCACTGCTTGGTATCAATGCGGAATTTCTTGTCATTACTCAGATGATTCTAGGCGTCCAGACACCGGTGATTGCGCCTGAATACACCTCTGCAGATAACCGTGTGATTGCTGCCGCAACGGAAGCTGATTCCACCTTTGACATTGCTATCGACGATGAAACAGCGTTGGTGACGGTAACGTTGCCAGGCGAAAAATACGTGGCACGCCTGGTTAGCTCCAAAACGGTACCAGTCACTGACCAGCCAGCTTTCTACTTCCGCGCCAATGGCAATGCCATGCTGGTTGGTAATGGTGTGGCGTACGAGCTGGCTCCGGCTCCAGCCAGTCGACTGGCCTTCACACAAGCGGCACTGGCAATGTCTTTCCCCAGCACACTGCGGGACAACGGCAGCTTCTACCTCAAGCTGAGTGACACTGACCGCTTCTCAGGCACCTTTGCTTACGACAACCTGACCGGTCTGTCTCCAGCCGAGTGTGGCGAAGTCTCGTTTGCCACACCCACAACCGCCGTCAATACTGCTGATTACGCGTTCACCATGAACTGTGCGGATAACGACATCAGCCAACGCATCGTACCTTTTGTGGATGCAGTGGATTTCCGTGCCAGCGTGGCCGGATTTGACCTGTCAGCCAGCATTGACCGCAGCACCGGCTTTATCACCATCGCCGGTATTGGCAAACTGAAGCCCAGCTTCTTTGTCGAGCCAGCCAATGACGCTGAAACAGCATTCCACACGGCCAACAAGGACAGCTTCGGCCTGGCCTACATGGGCGAAGACGTCAATAATGATGGCAAGCTGGACTACAAGGTGATCTCTGAAACCGGTGTTCAGGTGCTGTACGCCGCGGACTGATGAGCAACTGTTAGTCTGGCAAAAACAGCCATTATTGATTGGCTGACCGTGACCCAAACGGCTACCTGACACTGAATCAGGTAGCCGTTTTTGTATTCAAACCCGCTTTTTCCCATTAAACCAACCACTGAGTGATTGAAGTCACTAAACATTGCTCTCATTTTTTGGCAAACTTAGCACCCTATGCATTTTGTCTCAGGTTGTTTGGCGGCAACCTGGCAAAACCGCAGATGCTCGACCATCACTTTCCAGCACAGAAAAAGATAGGGATTATTTTTTATGCAGCATCGCAATACTTACCAACGCAGTCGGTTTAAGAAACGCTTGCTCAGCCAGGTCATCTCCGCTGGCCTGCTGGCAACCGCCGCAACCTCCACCCTGGCCGGCGATTTCGTCCTGGTCGGCAACCAGATCAGTTGGAACAAAGGCGCGGTCTCCGGCACAGCGACCATTGCTGAAAACGGTGTCGCTTCCGAGATCAATCTGGTCAACACCAATAATGTCACCACTCTGCCCAATGTCACCTTCTCCCTGGAAGACTATGCCTCTTTGAGCGATACCTACTCACTGGGTATCTACATGGAAGTGAACAGCGACAGCGGTAACAACCAGGTGGAAATGTCACTGGGTACTGTGCGTGTCACAACCGTCAACGGCTCCATTACCTCTGTGGCCATGGTCACCAACTCCGGTGATGCTCACTACCGTCCAGTGGAAGTGAATGCCCAGAAAGTTTCCGGTGGCAGCACCTTGAACTTGTCAGCCTCTTTTGCCGCAAAAGCCAACATGATCAGCAACCCGGCGGGAAACCAGAACCAGGTGACCATTCAGGTAGACAATGTGGTCTCTGCCCTGTCCGGCAACAACGGCTTGTTTGATGACATCATCGAGCGCTTTGCCAGCAATGGTGACTATAGCTACCACATTGGCATCCAGTTCCTTGACGCCGCTGACAACAATGCCACGGATGCTGAACTGGGCACTTACGATGATGACAATAATTTCACGGCATCCAATGTTGGCGCTCCGGCCATCACTCTGGGTGCCCCCACACTGGCCACAAAATTCCCCAGCGCCTCCTATATCACCGGCGAATTCAACATCGTTGATGAGTTGCCCGATAACGGCGGCAGCACCGGTGGTGGCGGTGGTGGTGGCGACGACGGTGAGAACGTTGTCGACGACGGCACCCTGAATACCATTGAAGAAGACAATGCCGCCCTTGATAACGCTGTAGAGGATGCCATCAATGATGGCGGTGAGGTACCTGAAACAGTCGTTACTCAGACACGTGACGCTGTTCAGCAAAGTGCCGACGCCATTAAAGAGATAACTGATGCTATCAGTGGCGGTACGACCGTTGAACCGAATAACATTCTGGAAGCGGCACGACGTATCGCGCAAACCGTTAAAACAGCCACGACTGTGATCAACAACTCCAGTTCCGAGACCCGTGATGAAGTTGAGGAAACCACGCGTCAGGCCGTCCAGAATCTGGTGACCGCTGTCAACAATCTGAAACAACGAGGTGTTGAACTCAATACAGTGCAACAAGGCACACTGAACACCGTCGTGGAAAACATGGCGCCTTCGATCAGCGGGCTGGCACGTCGAAGCCAGACGCAAGAAGACGTTGACGCGCAAAGTGCTCGACTCAATCAACTATCTGAAACGCTGTCCGGCTTGAATGTAGATCCAACACCCGAGGTGTCTCAGGCCGTTACCGAATCTGGTCGCGCCATTCAGAAACGCAAAGCAGAGCTGGCTGCAGGCGGACCGTTGACAGACCAGGGGGTCGCTGACCAGTTCAATACTAACCCTGGGTTTCGTCAGCAAGGTACGGCAACTGCCCCCCCTGCACCACCAGCCGCGCCCCCTCCCCCTTCTACTACTACCGATAGCATCACATCGCGCTATGGTTCTGGTGCTTTTAGCGCTGTAACAGGTCAATTGGGCTCGCAAAGCGCCATTGATAACAGTGGTACTCCGGTCACGGCTGGCCTTAACGGGACTTATGGCAGCAACATGAGTGGTGGGTTAGCCGGATCCGGTGTTGGTGGTGCACTTGGCAATGCTGGCCGCCCAGGTAACACCAACCTGCCTGCGACTGGCGGATTGGGCGGTGGATTGGGCGGTGGATTTGGTGGCGGACTTGCCTCTCAAGGCCTGGGACAAGGTATCGGTGGATTTGGCGGCGGTAATGCGATTCGCGGGCTGCTGGGTAATGAACGTGAAATATTGGCCGCAACTGACACTGAGACCAAGTACAGCGCCGAGTATGATGAACTGACCGGCCTCTTCACTATCAACCTGGGTACAGAAACATACCTGGCCACACTGCGAAGTGTAAAACCGGCACCAACACTGGCTGCCACACAGTTTGACTTCATGCCGGATGGTAATGCCGTGTTCATCGACAAGGGTTATGCCTACATTCTGGCACCAGGCGCCTCATCACTGGTTGGTTTCCTGGCGGCCACTGATGGGCAGTCATTCACGCCGAATGTCCGTGCCGATGGCAGTTTCTACCTGGAGCTGACTGAGACCGAGCGTTTCTCTGGCACCTTTGCCTTTGAGAACATGCGGGGACTGGACACCGATGCCTGTGTGACGGTGAGTTTTGAGCCGCCGACCCAGGAAGTGAACAGTGCTGAGTATGCCTTTACCATGCGTTGCGATGATGTTGATGTCAGCCAGAGGATTCTGCCTTACGTCGATGCCGCAAGCTTCCTGAACAGTGTTACGGCCTTTGACCTGGATGTCAGCTTTAATCGGGTCAACGGATTTGTCACCGTAGAGGGTATCGGTAACTTGAAGCCCAGTTTCTTTGTCAGAGAGGCAACGGCAGCAGAAACCGCCTTCCACACCGCCAACCAGGATGACTTCGGCCTGGCCTACATGGGCGAGGACGTCAATGGTGATGGCAAACTGGACTACAAGGTGATCTCTGAAACCGGTGTGCAGGTGCTGTACGCTGCAGACTGAACACAGCACACACCCGTTGCCTTGTGCGGACGGGTCACTGCTGTATACAAAAACGGTCGTCCTAGGGCGACCGTTTTTGTTACCCCTATCACCCCATAACAAAAAAGCCAAAAGGATTCTCGCCGTGATCCCTCCTCGCTTCAAGAAATCACATCTCAGTAAACTGATTCTCACTGGCCTGATATCAAGCCTGGCCAGCTCTGCCTATGCCGGTGACTTTGTGCTGCAAAACAACCAGATATCCTGGGTTTCCAGCGGTACGTCCATCAATACCAGTACCGCAACCATCGCAAGTACTGGTGTCGCAGATACAATCAATCTGCTCAAGGGCAACGATGCAAGCGCACTGCCTAAGGTGAGTTTTACGCTGGAGGATCTGGCTGATACCACAGGCATTTATTTCATTCGACTGTTTATGCAGATAGCTGACCAGAGCAACAACAACCAGTTGGAGATGCGATTAGGTGTGGTTGAAGTGGCGGTAAATGCCGGTGACATCACAAGCACCCAGATAATCACCAATCAGGCTGACCCGAATTACGCCTCTGTCCATGTATATGCGCAAAAAGAGTCCGACAGCGCGACTCTCAACCTGGATGCTGAGTTTAGCACTCGTGCCGACATGGTGACTGGTGGCGGCAACGATGTGACCATCAATGTGGATAATGTGATAAGTGCCCTGAGCGGAAACAACTCTTTGTTTGATGGCATTATTGAGCGCTTTGCTGCTACCGGAACATTCGATTACATCATTGGCGTTAAAGACGACTCTATCAATGGTGGTCGCATCGGCACTAATGATGGAGGTGCTTTCACCGTCTCTCCCGTTGCAGTCCCAAATTTCGACCTCAATGCCGACTTTGACGTTGACTTCGCGGGTGCTACCTACATCAAAGGTACGCTGGCAATCGTCAATACGCTACCCACGCCACCCAACACAGGCGGAGGCAGCACGACACCGGATCCTGGCGAAAATGTGGCTGTGAGCCAGGATGAAATTGACGCACTCGATAACCAGGCGGATGAACTTGATAGCACGGTCGATGAAGAAATCAACCGCGGACAGATCTCCCAGACAACGATTACCCAAACAGCAACAGCGACCACGACTGCTCAGAGTCAGGTCAACACGGTTGTCAGCCAGTTAAACAACGGCAGCAATGTCTCCACAGACAATGTCATAAATGTATTAACCACTTCCACGAAGGTGGTTAGTACAGGGGCCAGGGTGGTCTCTGCCGGGTCAACCGACACAGCGGGGCTGAATACGCAAACAACCCAACTTGTTAACGCCAGCACTGATGTCATAGAGCAACTGGCGAATAACGCCACCAATGGCCTAACAATACTGGCTCCTGGCCAGCAATCAGAGATCCAGCTGTCTGTGAATTCGTTATTGACATCCACCGTGGACCTGACCAGGGTCACACAGTCAGTCAATGACCATATCAACATGGCCGACTCTGTCACGCGAATGATTAATGCTACCTCCTACCTGGGTATTGCGCAGGATGTGAACCAGGTTAATTCGGTTGCCAGAGGTTTGCAGCAAAATACAGCCAGGCGTGTACTGGGGATTGATGAAGCCCCGGATGACAATCTCCTTAAGACCATGCTGCAAGTCACTAACCAGGCAAAACTGCTGCTTGACGGCACTCCCGATACATCCCGGGTAAACCAGCCATCCCTGTCCGAGGTGGCGAATCAGGTAAAAAGCAGACTGCAACTAACTAACCCCGGGCTCTCCGGGCCCTCACTGGATAGTCTGGTTAACAACCTGAGCCGATCCAGTCAACTGACACAGTCCATCACTCAACAAATACCATTGAACAGTATGTTGAGCAGCCTGGCAGCATCCACAACCGGCAACGCATCTGACGGCTCGGGCACTGCGGACATCACCACTGGCAACTTGTCCATAGGTTTGCAGGAGCTGATGTTTTCTGGACGCCCGACCAGACTGAAACAGATACCGCCGGGCATGACGCCGGGTACTTTCAGCGAACCAAACGGCGACGTAACCATTTTCACCGCTGATGGTGCTGCTGTCACGATATCACCCGCACCTGCAAACCCGGTACAGTTCAATACTTCGGTCAATAACCTGGGGTTTATACCGAATATTAAGAATGGTGAAGTGAATGTCCCCATCGACAACGATGCTCGTTTTTCCGGCGCGTTCACTTTTGAGCCTGTCAATGTCCCCACAGGTTTTATCCCGATTGCAACCTCGGTCTTGATAGGGCCAACGGGTAGTCCGGCATCGCCCAACTCTTCCTATCAGATCAACTACCCAAACGGCAGCAGTCAACGCATCCAGCCTTCGATTGCAGATAGCAATGTTTTCAAGAGTCTTGATAACCTCGGCCTCAATCCGAGTGCCGATCGAAATTCTGGCACGATGAGTGTAGGAGGCAGTACAGTTCGACCTGATTATTTTGTACAGGCACTCAATTCGACTGATCGAGCATTTCTCGATCAGAATGCTGATGCCTCAGGGGTGGCCTATCGGCAACTCGATGCCAATGGCGACGGTGTGACTGACTATGAGGTGCTTTCTGCCAGTGGCAAACAAATTGTCTATGGTGTGCCCTGAGAGCATTTCCACGAACACCTTGCAAAGGCTTTTGATTTTTAAAAAACCAAAATACTATTGAATTTAATGCCTTTTTATGATTAAAAGTGGGTAGAATTTTCCGTCAGATAAATCTGAATCTAGATATCTCAATAAAAAAGCCAAAAGGACTCGCATCATGCTGCCACAGCGTTTTAAGAAAACTCACCTCAGCAAATATATTGCAACGGGTATTATTGCCAGCTTGGGCTCCAGCGTTTTTGCTGGTGACTTTGTGCTGGAGACCAACCAGATTACCTGGACAAACGGTCCAACCACCAACACCACTACGGCCACTGTGGCAGAAACAGGGGTAGCAGAGACAATCAGTCTCTTGCGAGGTAACGATGCCAATGCATTGCCTAATGTCAGTTTTACACTGCAGGATCTTGCAAACACCACAGGAACTTATTACATCCGCCTGTTCATGCAAGTCAAAAACCAGAGTGGCAATAACCAGGTGGAAATGCGGCTCGGCGTGGTAGAAGTCGATGTCACCGCTGGCACAGTGGACAGTGTTGATATGATCACCAACCAGGCTGACCCGAACTACGCACCTGTAAAAGTGTATGCACGCAAAGAATCCGGTGGCAGCACCCTCAATCTAGATGCGGAATTTGTCACGATTGCCAGCATGATTACAGGCGCTGGCAACGAAGTCACGGTAAATGTAAGCAATGTCGTGAACGCCCTGAGCGGTAATAACAGCCTGTTTGACGACATCATTGAGCGTTTTGCCTCTTCTGGTGATTTTGATTATGTCATCGGCGTCAAAGATGATTCCGCCAATGGCGGTGAAATCGGCACCAATGATGACGGCACATTTGTGGTCTCGCCAGTAGCGGCGCCGGCCTTTGATCTCAACGCCGGATTTAGTGCTGAGTTTGCAGGTGCAACTTACATCAAAGGCACCCTGAATATCGTCGATACCCTGCCCTCAGCGCCCGACAATGACGGCGGTACGACTGACCCGGAAGAAGAGGAAGAAACCACCATTCCCGAGTCTGACATCACCACCCTGAACACTGAAACCGATCTGGCAGATGTCCAGGTCGACGATGAACTGGAAAGTGGTACCGTCAGTGAAAGTACGGTTACCCTGACAGAAGAAGTAACCAATGACGCAGCGAATCAGACTGACCAACTGGTCACTGGCAGCCAGACTGGCGAGATCTCAACCTCAAACACTTTGAGTGTGCTAGCAACTTCCTCCAAGACGGCTGTTACCGGCAGTAAAGTGGTGAACGCCGATACCGCTGCTGACAAAACAACCGTCACCAACACCACCAAAAAGGTAATCAGCAATAGCGCGACGTTACTTGACAGCATTGCCACCAGCAATGAAGGCTCTGATGCCGCATTAACGGATGATCAGAAAAACCAGGTCGTTAACACCATCGTCAACATGGCCACTGCCGCTAAAAACGTCACCAGTGGTTCGACAGGTAAAGAATCCACTGCCAAAGAAATGAAGCAAAACCTGGAAAAAGCCTTCCAGGCGACTACGCGTCTGAAAGTGCCGCTAACCGATGAAGCTGAAACAGCCATCAAGGAAGCGGCGGTAAGTATTCAGGTGGCTGCACTGGCGGAACTGACCGGCAAGAGCAGCGAAGAAGTCACGCAGGAAGATTTGCAGACTGCCTTTAATGATCCTGAAACGCGTGAAAAGGTCCTGGCAGCTTCACCAAAACTGCCGCTGAAAAATCCGCGCTCCAATGCTGACATTGAGGCGGAGATTAACTCTTATATCACGGCGAATTATCCTGCCAAGTCTACGACTGTCGCCAAAGACGCCACCAAACAAACTCAGGACAACTCCGACGATTCACCCGCTGATAATTATGAAAATGACGATGAAGTTAGCAGTGCTATAGGCTGCCCTTTATTAGGCTTAATAATGGGCCCAGGGTTTTGCGCATTTATCCAAGCTCCTGCTGAGTCACCGAATGGCGCGCTATTGCTGGCAGCAACAGAACCTACCCAAACCAGTTCAACTGCACTCAAGCCTTCAGGCATGACCTATGACAAGGCGACAGCAACAACTTCCATGCCGGTGGGTGACGGAATCATGAAGTTTTCGCAACTTGGCCAGAAGGCCCTTCCGGCAGGATTGACACCTGGTGTAGTGACACAGCCAGACGGTCGTTTGACCCTGATTGGCTCACAGGGTGTGGCAATGGACCTCGCACCAACTGCTGAAGATACCATTGCTTTGGCAATTGCGCTGGATGACATGGGCTTCCCCATGACTTTCCGTAATGATGGCAGCTTTGAACTGGCATTGGCAGGCAATGACAAATTCACTGGCACATTTGGCTTTGATACGCTCCCGGCGGGCGATCGCGCTGCTTGCGGTGACATGACATTCGCACCAACGGCGAACATCGAAGTGAACCACCCAGACTACGTGTTCACAGCCGAGTGTGAGAATGGCATTACGCAAAACATTGCGCCATTCGTTGCCGAGGCGGGCATGTATGAAAGCCTGGCCAACGGTGGTTTCACATTGCTGACCAATCGCAATACGGGTGTTATCTCGGTTGAGGGTGTAGGTGACTTCAAACCCAGCTTCTTCAGCTCCACACCTACTGAGGCTGAAGTTGCATACCAGGCGCAAAACGCGGACAGCCTGGGAATTGCTTACATGCCGATGGATGTGAACGGTGACGGTCGAATCGACTTCAAAATCATCAGCGATACACGAGTCCAGATCATGTACGCCGCACCATGATAACGATCGCCTGGACAGGGCTTTGAGGTCAAACCCCTATCCTGGTCTACAAAACGCGTTGTCGGATAATCCTGACAGCGCGTTTTTTTATGCTTTCCTGTGGATCGAAATAGAGTCAGAATAACTGAAGAAACGGACTTGGGACGCAATCACTAGTACATCCGGCTAGCTTTGCGAAGCGCCATCCTTTTGACAGAATGTCTCAAAAGTGAGACAAATAACCAATAGGATAGGATTGACTGAAGCCTTTTCTTTGGAATATCTGACTCGCCTATTCGTTTCGATAAGGTGAAACGCTGTTTCACATATAACCTGTTCTTCCTCTCGAAAGAGACGATATTTTCTATTTGCGTCAAATATTTGTCACAAAGCTCTGGCATAATTTACAGAGGCGAAATATGATAATCAGGTTGGCGTGGAAGTAGCGTAAAACTGGCAATGCAACGCCAGGTTCGTACAGCTTCAGCTGAAATCAGCATGGCAGCTTTATAACAATTGACCGTACCAGAGGGACTCTCGTAATGAATCACGTTCGACGCTTCAGAAAATCCCGGCTTAGCCAATTCATTGCCGCAGGCGTACTGGCCACTGCTGGCACATCTGCACTGGCAGCAGATTTCGCACTTCAAACCAATCAAATCACCTGGACCCTGGGCGCTGTCACTAACACCACGACAGCAACGGTAGCCAACACGGGCGAAGCAGAAACCATCTCCCTGCTACGCGGCAATGATGCCTCTGCACTGCCCAATGTCAGCTTTACACTTCAGGACCTGGGCAACACATCTCAGACTTACGACCTTAGACTGTTTATGCAGGTCAAGAGCACCTCGGGCAGCAACGAAGTCGAAATGCGCCTTGGCGTGGTACGCGTCACCACCAATGCCGGGGAAGTCACTAGCGTATCCATGGTGAGCAATAACGCCGATCCTGACTACGAAACCATCGATGTCTATGCCAAAAAAGAATCGGGCGGATCGACAATTAACCTGAACGCCAGCTTTACTACGGTAGCCAACCTGATCTCAAATAATGGCGATGAAGTCACTATTAACGTAAATAATGTGGTCAGCGCGCTAAGCAATGATAATTCGTTGTTCGATGACATCATCGAACGATTTGCCTCGGTAGGCAGCTTTGACTATGCCATCGGTATTGAAGACATTAATGGCGATGGTGCCAAAATTGGTACTCAGGCTGATGGCGCCTTTACTGTTTCACCCTTTGCCGCTCCGGCTATTGATCTGGCCGGCGGCGCACTGGCGGCCGAATTTGGTACTGCCACCTATATTGGAGGTACACTGAATATCGTCAACACCCTGCCAGACGATGGCGGCGATGGTGGCGATGGTGAACCTGGCGAAGATGATCCCGTTGATGTAGTTGATGATGAGGACATCGAAGAACTGGATGGTGAAGCCGAAGACCTGGCGGGCGAGGTTGAGGGTGAAATCGCCAGCGGCGGAGTCTCAGCCGAAACAGTGACTCGCACAGAAACGGCTGCCGGTAATGCAGTCACGCAAACCAATACCCTTATTGAGTCCTCAAATAATGGCACGGCCGTTACGACAAGCAATCTGCTTACTGTTGTAACTACCGCGTCTAAAGTTGGTGCGACTTCCAGTACAGTTGCCAATTTCACATCCGGTGACACCACTAACCTGGTCACTCAATCTGCAAACATCCTGAACAACAGCGCCCAGGCATTGCGCATTGTTGCTTCTCGCAGCAACAACCAGGACAGCCCGCTGTCGACGCAGGAGGAAACACAGGTCAATACTGCGCTGGATAACCTGACAACAACAGGTGTTCAGTTGTCGCAAAAAGCGACCACGACTGCCCAGTTACAATCCTTGAGCAACAGCATGATCAGCCTGGTCAGCTCAGCCAAATCCATGAAAGTGCCTATCACTGAAGGTACTATGGGCAAGCTGGTATCAAACAGCAAACTGCTGATCCGCAACATTGTCAGACTGGAAAATGGCAGCAGCGATGTTCCATCTGAGGCCGAGGTGGTTCAACAACTGCAAAGCAATGCAGCATTGCGCGCCAGGGTGATAGCCCAGGCTTTCCCATTGCCACCATCAAGCTACGAGTCTTCAAGCGAGACTAACGGCAAGGTCACCGGCAATGCCCAGAGCAAAGGTGTCAACATCAATGCTTCCAGCCGGGCAAAACTGGTAGCAGGCATTAATAACAGAGCAAACGTCAATAATACCAATGTCAACGGTCAGGCTTTGCCTGAGCAGGCCAACTCAATCGTTCAGCAAATCCTGGCTGCTATACTCGGCGGCAGCGATTCACTGACTGTGCCGGTGCTGAGCGATGGTCGCATCGGTGGCATTAACGCTGCTGAGGGTGATACCACTGCCGAAATCAGTTTTGATGCAGATCTGCAACGCTATACAGTTCGCTTCGGCAGCGAGGTCTATGTTGCCCAGGCTCTGTCAGCCAAAGCAATCCCTGAAGGCCTGACAGCAGGACTGAGCATGTTGGCTGATGGCCGGATTGTGCTTATCGGCGAAGGAGGCGTAGCGATTGAAATGGCACCAGCGCCACTGGATATCTACTACTTCACAGCAGCTGTCGATAACCAGAACTTCACACCTGACTTCCGTGATAATGGCGGCTTCACGCTGGCATTATCTGGCAGCGAGTCATTCAGCGGCACCTTTGCCTACGACAACCTCGGTGCTGCGAATGTCACTGAAAGTTGTGGCGAAGTCAGCTTCACCGCACCAACCATTGCCCCAAATGCTCCGGCTTATGGTTTTGTCATGAACTGTAGTGACAGCGGCGTCAGCCAGAACATCGTGCCCTTCCCGGCCCAGGACAATTTCTTCAGCGCCCTGGCTGGCCTGGATATCGACGTCAGCACTGATCGCAATACAGGCATCGTAACTGTTGAGGGCTTTGGCATGTTCAAGCCCAGCTTCTTCGTCAGCAATAACCGTACTGATGCAGAAGCCAGCTACTACACGACTAACTCAGGTGACCTGGGTATTGCCTTCCAGGGTATGGATGTCAACGCTGATGGCGTACTTGATGTGAAAGTCATTACAGAAAGCAACGTACAGATCCTGTACGGCGTTCAGTAATACGGCTAGACCAGCCTGCCCCCTTGGCGATAATGGATTCCGCTTTGGGGGCAGACTGCAGCTCTTGACTGGTCAATATATGACTTGGCAGGAGACAAAATAATAAGCGTTATAAAATAATAATTAATAACCAGGTGCTTGATAAAGCGTAATACCTCGGGGAGAACACCAGTTCAATATTCAGATCCATAACAAAGGCGTCAAAGGCCATTGTATTCCTGCTACACCTGTACAGGTCATTGACATAATTACTGAATAAGAGAAAATAGCGGCCGCTTTGACGGCCCCCCGACACCGAACGGAATCAAACATGACCATTTATGCGTTATTGTGTGCATTTGTCATAACCGCCTTCTCCATGATGGCGTTACGGCCTTTTGCCTCCCGTGTGGGCCTGCTCGATATGCCCGGCGGAAGAAAGACTCACAAAGCTCCAACTCCTATGATCGGCGGGCTGGGTATTTATCTCGGCACTCTCTCTATCTGCATGCTCTCTCCAGTCATTGCAGAAGACTTCAAAATCCTGTTACTGGTTTCCGGTTTTGTCCTGTTTATCGGGGTCATTGATGATCTTTATGAACTGAAAGCCTCACTGCGTATGGCTGCTCACGGTGTTGCCGCCTGGGTGATGGCCATTACAGCAGGGATTCAAATCCAGAGCTTTGGTGACCTGTTTTTCACCGGGCCTATCATGCTCGGTGCGCTGGCGCTGCCAGTGACGCTGTTCGCGACAATCGGCGTTATCAATGCTGTCAATATGAGCGATGGCCTCGATGGTCTCTCCGGTGGTCTGGTGACCGTAACCCTGATTCTGTTGTCAGTGGCAGCGCTGGGTTCCGGACAGAGTGCTATCCTTAATTTCAATCAGATCCTGATTGTTTCCTTACTGGCCTTCCTGGCATTCAATTTCCGTCTGTTATGGAAGAAAAGCGCGTTGGTCTATCTGGGTGATGCCGGCAGTACACTGCTCGGCTTTATCGTCGCCTGGCTGGTGATTGCTGCCTCTCAGGGTGCGGACGCTTTTATCTCCCCGGTAACCGCACTGTGGTTATTGGCAGTACCGCTGATTGATACGGTCAGTTTGCTGATTCGCCGTCCACTGCAAGGCCGCTCACCTTTCAATCCGGGTCGCGATCATCTCCACCATCGCCTCCTGAATGCCGGGTTTGATGCCAAGCAAACGGTACTGATCATTCATGGTTGCGCTCTGTTTTTCGGCGTTATCGGCCTGGTTGGACATTTTGCCGGCGCCCCTGAAGGCCTGATGTTTATGCTGTTCCTCGCACTGTTTGCGGTATACATGCAGATTTCCAAGCGGGTTTTGACGGCAGGCGATCAACCGCCGTCTATCACTACCGAAAATCATTAATTCCAGAAACCGGGGTGGCGGCGAGTGTGGCTTGATTCAAGCTCACTCATCCAGCCCCGGAATCCAGACCTTCACTCCCAGCTCTCCCTTCACCGCCAGTTTCTTCGTCAGCTTTTGCTGGAAAGACTGCTTGGCCTCATCATCACCGTGAACGATCCGTACCTCTTCCAGCCCATCGATGTGCCCAGCAAAACGTAACAAATCCGACAAATCGGCATGCGCGCTATAGCCGCCCAGGGTATGGATTGCGGCACGGACTTCAATGCGCTGCCCGTCCAGTTCAATGCTCGGTACCGCAGTATGCTGGCTGCAGTTATCGCCTGAAGCCCCGGGTGCAAATTCACGGCGCTGCTGTTTCTCCGCCAGGTCTTGTAATGCCCGGCCCGGGGTTCCCGCTGCCTGATAGCCGACAAACAGCACATCATGCACCGGGTCTGCCAGCATGGCTTTGAGGTAGTTCACAATGCGCCCGCCTGATGCCATCCCGCTGGCAGCAAGAACAACTGCCGGCTGGCGGTTCCGGCTCAGGTAGTCCACTGTCTGCATGTGCTCTTCATGGCTATCAATGGTGTAAAGATTGTCAAAACTCAGCGGATGCCGCCCCTGACTGACGCGCTCACGCGCCTCAGCATCCCAGTATCGCTTCAGCGCCCGATATGACTCCGTAAAGCGCGCAGCCAGAGGAGAATCCACAATGATTTGCAGATCGGTTATTGCCGGATCGTTCCTGGCATTGATCAGCGCTTCCAGTTCATACAGCAGCTCCTGTGTGCGGCCAATACTGAACGCTGGAATCATGACTGTACCGCCATTGGCCAATGCCTTATCCAGTACTGCCTGCAGGCGCTGTATACGATGTTCCCGATCCTCGTGCTGACGATCGCCGTACGTGCTTTCTATCACCAGTGTATTGCACCAGACCGGCGGTATGGGTGGTGGCAGTAATGGCGCATGATCGGCGCCCAGGTCACCGGAAAACACGGTCCGGTGCTGCCAGGCGACATTACCGTGGGGCTGCTCTGACGGGGACAACTCAGATTGAGGTAGCTTTGATTGAGGCCGCTCTGATTGAGATAGTGCCGACGCACGGCATCCAGGCTGAGGAAATGCCGACTGGTGTAATTCTACGTAGGCGGACCCCAGAATATGACCGGCAGGTTGTAATCGCAACGACAGTCGGGTTGTTATTTGCTCACTCCCGGCCTCAGTAGTGCCAGTGCAGCACAATAAGTGATCCAGCGACTCCCAGACACCATAGTCCAGCGCTACCAGTTGGCTGGAGACACGTGCCAGGAACTGTGAAATCAATCGCTCGTTACGGGTAAAGCCAACCTTGAGTGCATCCTCAATGACCAGCGGCAACAGGTGCGCCGTGGGTTTTGAGCAATAAATGGGACCATCGAACCCGGCGGCAATCAGATAAGGCAAACGGCCAATATGATCGATATGCACATGGGTCACAACCAGCGCCCGAACCGACTGCAGCTCAAACTCGATTGCCTGCACCGGATCGACGGCATCATCGACAGTGTTATCGCCCAACGACTGCCCGACCCACATCGCTTTGAGGCGGGCATCGCGCCCCTGAAACAGACCGCAGTCAATTAACAGATGGTTTTGTTCACTGGCCAGATACCGGTGACAGCTGCCAGTCACCCCTGTCACGGCGCCATGGTGGCGGATTTGCGGGTAATTGCGTGGTTTGCTGGTCATCCTGACCTCCTGTTTCCTGTCTCATGAGTCACATCGTAAATCACGTCATTAATCACACGATGAATCACTCGATGAATTGCGTCATCCATCGCAGCATGATCGATTTTCGTCATTTTCCTGTTTTGTTGATCACCCTCAATGCCCCATCGGTCTAATTGCCACGCTACGGGCTATACAAGCGATCGGCAGCTGCCTAGAATAGCGTTTTTGCTAACCGCACCAGGATCGATCGTTCATGACTACAGCGTTGATGGCCAATTACGGCAACCCTTCATTACAGTTTACCCATGGTAAAGGCAGCTTTCTCTATACTGCAGACGAGGAAGTGTACCTGGACTTCACTGCGGGCATTGCTGTTAACTGCCTGGGGCATTGCCACCCTGCCCTGGTCAAAGCCATCCAGACGCAATCTGAGACGCTCTGGCACACCTCTAACCTGTTCAGCAACCCGGTTACAGAACGACTGGCCAAACGGTTGACCGAACTCAGCTTTGCCGACCGCGTGTTTTTCGCCAACTCGGGTACCGAAGCGGTGGAATGCGGATTCAAGATGATGCGCCGCTATCATTACCACCATGGCAACCCTCAACGACAGCGCATCATTACACTGACCGAGTCGTTCCATGGCCGGACCCTGGCGCCCATTGCTGCCTGCCGCAACCCTCTGCATATCGAAGGCTTTCTGGTTGGTGACAGCGGATTTGATCAGGTTCGCTATGGAGATTTACAGGCTCTGGCCGATAGCATTACGGACAAAACAGCCGGTGTGATCCTCGAGCCAGTACAGGGTGAAGGCGGTATCCGCCCGGCCACTGCTGAGTATTTGCGCGGTATCCGCGAATTGTGCGATCAACACGATCTTTTGCTGATGTTTGATGAAGTGCAATCAGGCATGGGACGAACCGGTCATTTGTTTGCACACCAGGCACATGGCATTGAGCCTGATTTGCTGGCCTCTGCCAAAGGCCTGGGTGGTGGTTTCCCGATTGGTGCCTGCCTGTCGACCGAAAAAGTGGCAGCCGTTATGACCGCCGGTACGCACGGCAGCACTTTCGGTGGCAACCCGCTGGCCGCCGCTGTGGCGAATGCTGTGCTGGATGAGTTAACCAGCCCTGGTTTTATGCCGCAGGTAAAAGATCGCAGCCAGAAACTGTGCCAGGGGATCGATGCGCTGGCCAAGGCCTTTCCCGGAGTGCTGAAAGGCTATACCGGTGCAGGCCTGATGATAGGTATCGTCAGTGCCGGCAGTAATGCCGAGTTACTGGCAGCCCTGCAACAGCAAAAAGTATTGGCAGTAAAGGCGGGAGGCAATTCAGTACGTCTGCTGCCACCGCTGAATGTCAGTGAGAGTGAAATTGATCAGGCACTGGCAGCACTGGAGGCTGCCTGTCGACATCTGTCGCAGCAATAACGGCAAGCACCGTATTTAATGGAGTCACCACTTTTGCTATAGCAGATTAGTTGTTACATTCTTGAGATCTGCCAGGACACCCCAGCCAGCCATGACCGTTACGCCCAGTACACCCACCGCATTGATCATGCTTTGCAGCGATTTGTTCTGGTACCAGAACCAAAATGCAGACTGTTTATCGGTCGAACACTGTTCGACCCGGCTTTCTGAACTCGGCGGCAAAATCGCTGCTTCCTGCCTTCATGAGTACATGTCCGGGGCAGACCGTGTCAGATGGTTGCAATTGCTCAGCCTGCATCGCTCTTTTCGCGACTTTGAGTGTCAGATTTCAATAGACGACAAACCCTTCTGGTTACGCATCTGTGCCACGCCCATTGTGGATGAGGAAGGCATTCAGTCAGGTTACTCCTGCCTGGCCGAGGACATTGGCAAAGAACTCCGGCAAAACAGCCGCCTGATGCGTTTCCGTGCGGCCATGGATACTTCACTGGATATGATTTACCTGGTGGACCGTGAGACGCTGCAGTTTCTGGATGTTAATGACACCGCCTGCATCAACACCGGGTGGTCACGCGAGGAAATTTTTGCCCGTGGCCCCGATCGTGTGCTGAACCTGGACAAGGACGAGTTAATTGCTCGTTACGATCGCCTGATTTATGAAGGCGACAGCAGTCGCCTGGAGCGGCAGTGGACCACACCGGACGGGCGGGATATCGTTGTTGAAGTCTACAGCCGGGCAACTCGCATAGAAGATCGCTGGGTAATTATCGGGGTGGGCCGCGATATCACTTCCCGCAAGCAGGTGGAAATGCGTAACCTGCGCCTGCAAAACCTGTTTTCTGCACTGAGCCTGACCAACGAGGCGATTCTGCGTGCCCGATCTGAAAACGTGCTATTTCAGGACGCTTGCGATGCCGTGATCACCTCCGGTTTGTTCACCATCGCTGCTGTGCGTGTGCCTGACGAAAATGGCTGGTTTCAACCGGTCGCCGTAGCCGGGGCACATGCACCCGATCCTACCAAAATTCGCGTCAATATTGATAAGAACAACCCGAAAGGGCAAGGCATCAGTGGTGAAGCCTGGCGCAGTGGAAAAGCCAGTATCAGCAACGATTTTCAACATGACCCCAGACTGAAACCCTGGTGGCAGGAAGCCATAGAGCTGAACATCGGCAGCGGCGCTGCGTTTCCGCTGTACCGCCGCAAACAGAAGGCAGGCATGATGCTGTTCTTCTCGTCTGAGCCCTGGGCATTTGATGACCAGACCCAGTCCATATTGCAAAGCATGGCGGATAACTTATCTTTTGCCCTGGACAGCTTTGCCGCAGAAGAAGAACAAACGCGTGCCCAGGCCGCTATCAAGGCCAGTGAAGAGAATTTACGCAGTCTGGTTCACCTGACCTCTGATTTTTTCTGGGAATTTGACGCTGAACTGCGTTTTACCCGTTATGACGGGCGAATTGTCGGTGAGGCCAATGAGGCTGCAATCAAAGGCGCCATTGGCACCCATTTGTGGGACAACCCCGGTGTTTCCGCTTCCGAGGAAGAATGGAAGCAGTTCATGGAGACGCTGGCAAAACGGGCACCTTTCCGGGAGTTCGAGTTCGCCTTCACCAACCTTGAGGGCCGCCTTTATTATTTCTCCATGAGTGGCGAACCGGTATTTGATGAACAAGGCGAATTTACCGGCTACCGGGGTATCTCCCGGGATATCAGCAGCAAGAAAATTGCCGCCAAACGCATCGAGCACCTGGCGACACATGACCCGCTAACGGGCTTACCCAACCGTAATATGTTCAGCGAATTGCTGCAGCAACAGATCAACAACGCCAGGCGTTACCCGGATCAGGCCTTTGCTATCTTGTTTATCGATCTGGATCGGTTCAAAACCGTCAACGATAATTTCGGTCATCACATGGGCGATGCCCTGCTCCGTGATATTGGCGAGCGCATCAGCCGACCTTTAAGAAGCAGTGATATTGTGGCCCGACTGGGTGGTGACGAATTTGTCGTATTGTTGCATAAAATCAAAGATCGGCACCGGGCCAGGAAAGTGGCAGGCTGGATTCTGGAACGCTTGAGTACACCCATCTATTTAAAGCAGCACGAATTCCTGATCAGTGCCAGCATCGGCGTCAGCATATTTGGCGAAGACGCCCATGATGAAGAGACACTGATGAAACACGCCGACACCGCCATGTATGCCGCCAAGGAAGCCGGTCGCAACAATGTTTGCTGTTACTCCAGCGACCTGCACCACCATGCGCAGGAACAGGCCAGCCTGGCACTGGCTCTCCGCCATGCATTACAGCGTGAAGAGCTGGAGGTTTACTACCAGCCCAAAGTCGAGCTGAAAACAGGCCGGGTAACCGGAGTAGAAGCACTGCTGCGCTGGCACCACCCTGAGCTGGGTCAGGTGTCTCCGGAACGATTTATTCCCATCGCAGAAGATAACGGTCTGATTCTGCCCATCAGCGACTGGGTGCTGGAAACAGGATTGCAGCAACTGCGCGACTGGGATGAGATGGGCCTGCCGGCGCTGAACATCGCCGTGAACCTCTCTGCCCGGCAATTCAGTGATCCGAACCTCGCTCGCAACGTGGTGAGTAAATTACGGCAATATGAAATCGACGCCCACCGCCTGGAACTGGAGCTGACGGAAAGCATGGTGGTCCAGGATCCGGCACATGCCATCTCTGTCATGAGAAGCATCCAGGAAAGTGGCGCCAGACTGGCACTGGATGATTTCGGTACTGGTTTCTCGTCACTTGGGCAACTGCGTCACTACCCAATTGACACACTGAAGATCGACCGGACCTTTGTTCAGGAACTGGCCGAGGACAAACAGGATCAGGCCATCAGTCGCGCCATTATCGCCATGGGCAAAACGCTGGGGCTGACAGTGGTTGCCGAAGGCGTGGAAAATGAGGTACAGGTGACTTTCCTGAAACAGCACCACTGTGATCAGATACAGGGGTACCACATCAGCCGCCCGGTTCCCCAGGGCCGCTTCATTGCCTGGTATCGCCAACAGCTGACCAAACGATAATCAAACCTGAAGCCTGGCTAAACACTTACCATACACGACAGCTGGTCACAAACTCACAATCCCTCAATAACTTGACGCAACGCAAGTTTCTGCCCTTAAGTTTCAGACCGATTTGCCGTTAGCAATACCAAGAAAGCATTATCACCAATTGCTATACGGTACAGAAGAAAGGTGCAGAATCATGCCAGAACGCAAGCTGTTCTCCAAAAATGAAAAACTTGTATCCACTACCGACAGGGACAGCTATATCCGCTATGCCAACAAGGAGTTTATTGATATATCCGGCTTTAGCGACGAAGAGCTGGTTGGCTCTCCGCATAATATTGTGCGCCATCCAGACATGCCTAAACAGGCATTCAAGGAGCTCTGGGGACAGTTAAAAGCCGGTAAACCCTGGCTGGGCATGGTGAAAAACCAGTGCAAGAACGGCGATTATTACTGGGTGGATGCTTATGTCACCCCGGTTCTGCGCAATGGTGAAATTCAGGGCTATCAATCGGTGCGAAGCTGCCCCGATGAGGTTGATGTCAAACGTGCCGAAAAACTGTATCGCCAGATAAGAAACAACAAGTCAGTCCAACTGAACAGCCTGATTAGCTGGCGACATAAGATATTGGCCGTTCCTGCCCTGTTCTTTGCCCTGTGCTTGTCGGCAGGCCTGGTCAGTGGCGTTGGTATGGGTTACCTGGCAACTATTGTATTAGGCGGGGTTGCATCAGTTGCGGCGACGGGCGCTTTGCTGATGCCTTTCCGAGACCTGATAGAACGTAGCGAGCGGATTCTTGATGACCCCCTTGCCCGTCGCGTCTACTCCGGCCGTACGGATGAGCTCGGTAGCCTGTCCCTGGCACTGAAGGCGCGTGAATCGCAGATCACTACCATCCTCAAACGTGTTGATGAAGCGGCCGGACGTTTGTCCACCGTTTCTGACGATGCTACTGAGGCGGTCGTGGATACTGATAATGCGATCAGCCAGCAATTGACTGAGCTGGATTCAGTTTCCTCAGCCGTAACAGAAATGACCAGCGCCATTCATGAGGTTGCCAGCAATACGGCTAATACATCCTCTGCTGCCGAACTGGCAGACAAGAGCGTTCAGGATGGTCACGAGTCAGTTGAAAAGAGCCTCAGCGCCACCACTGAACTGGCCAGAAGCATTGATGAAATCACGCGCATGATTGAGACACTGGGCACCGACAGCAATGCCATCGGTTCGGTGATCGAGGTGATCAACGACATTGCCGAGCAGACCAACCTGCTGGCTCTCAATGCTGCCATTGAAGCCGCCCGGGCAGGTGAACAGGGACGCGGCTTTGCCGTGGTTGCTGATGAGGTCCGCACGCTGGCACAGCGCACGCAGAACTCAACCGTTGAAATCAAGGACATCATCAACCGGATCCAGACCAGTACTAACAGCTGCGTCAGCAGCATCGGCTCGGCCCAGGAGCGGGCGCAGTCCTGTGTGGGTTACAGCGAAGCGGCTGATAGCTCCTATACCCAGATCAGCCAGGCGGTATCCGATATCCGCAACATGACATTCCAGGTGGCAACAGCCGTGGAAGAACAGAGCGCCGTTGCCGAAGAAGTCAATCGCAACATTGTGAACATTCAGACGCAATCTGAACGCACTAATGAGGCGTCCGGCAAAACCGCCAGCACAACTCAGGCGCTGGGCCGGGATATTGCTGCAATGAGAGAAATGGTTAATCAGTTTTCTGCCTGATCAATACAGGAGAAATCGCGGCAGTAAACGGGTGGACATGGCTGGAAACAGCAAGAGTGGAATAAGTTGAAACCCCAGCCGTTAAAGTCAGTAATGAAGCGCTGTTAAATTACAGCGCTTCAAGGTCAATCTCTGCAAAGGAAGACACCATCTGGTGATTTGAAGCGATATCCTGAATTGGGGTATCGCTTTCTTGTGGGCGTACCACACGAATGGTCTTCATACCGATAGACGCGGCCGCATCCAACTCCCCTTCGATATCCGACAGGAAAAGAATGTCTTCTGGCGCCAGTGCCACCCACTCTGCTATTGCCTGGTAGGAAGCCTTCTCCTGTTTGGCACCCATATTGGTATCAAAGTAGCCGGCGAACAGCAGCCGCAGGTCGCCAAAATTGGTATAGCGCATGAACAGTCGCTGCGCTTTCTCAGAGCCAGACGAATAGACATACAGGTTAATGCCGTCGTCGAGCCAGGCCTGCAGGCGTTCAGGCACATCAGGATACACGTGCGCCTGATATTCGCCACGCTGATAGCCTTGCTCCCAGACCATGCCCTGCAGGGCTTTTAATTCAGTGACCTTCTCATCGGCCCGCATCCATTCCAGCAACTGGGCAATCAATGCTTCAGTATTGCGGTAAGGAATACCGGTATTGTCACTGATCGCGCGCAACTGACGTGCCACGTCACGCTCATCTTTGTGGTCGCGAATAAAGTCCGGCAGAAATTGCTCGGCATAAACAAAAAGAACATCTTTGACAAAGCGAATGGAACTGGTGGTTCCCTCAATATCTGTCACGATCGCGATTGGTTTCATTGTGACTCCAGTCGGGAAAACGAATCTGCTATAGCACTGCCGGTATAGTTTGCCACCCAGCCTTCGGGGTTATTGAAAAAGCGAATGGCAACAAACCTTGGCGCCGGGCCCATGTCAAACCAGTGCGGCGTATTGGCCGGCACCGATATCAGATCCCCCTTCTGACACAATATTTCGTACACTTTCCCGTCAATGTGCAGGCTGAACAGCCCTTGCCCATCAACAAAGAAGCGCACTTCATCTTCACTATGGCGATGCTCACTTAGAAACTTCTGGCGAAGCTCCAGCAGCTTTTTTGCTTTAATTTCCGGGTCCTGAGCTACCTGGTTGCCGCTGGCATCAAGACTGATGACATCAACTGTCTGGTAACCTTCATTGTCTTTCAGCCTGGCGATATCGTCCGCATAAGCCTGCATGACCTTCTCATCACTGTCGCCGGCTTTAACGGGCGCGTTTGCCTGCCATTGCTCAAAGCGTACACCGACCCCTGCCAATGTCGCCGCAATTTCAGCCGGATCAACACTATGTAGCAGTTCTGTCGCTGGGTCGTTGTCAGCAAAAACACTGATTTCACTCATGCCTTCGCATCTCCTGCCATTAATCGTTCCCCGGCTGAGGCCAGCCTGTGGGTCTGCCAATAATAATCCAAGAGGAATTCCAGGGCCTCAAGATGCCGTAACGTTTCAGTCATGTCTCTTCCCCACGTGTACAAACCGTGTCCTCGAATCAGGTAGGCGACACCCGTGCCATGCACAGACATCCATCCTTGCACCTGATCGGCCAGGGCAGCAATATCCTGGGTGTTGTCAAACACGGGTATTGTCAGGTTGCCTTCATGGCTGTCAGTTCCCTGGAATGCTTTCAACAGTTCCAGTCCCTGCCAGGACACCGGACCGTCCGCATGCATGGAAACCAGCGTCGCTTTGACAGAATGCGTATGCAAAACAGCGCCGATGCTTTGATCACGGCGGTAAAGCTGGGTATGAAGCAGGGTTTCCGCCGAAGGCTTTTGTCCGTCGAGGGACCGTCCCTGCATATCTACCTGCATGATGTCAGTGTCCTGTAGCGCACCTTTATCACGCCCGGAAACCGTGATGGCACACCGTTCGTCATCCAGGCGCTGCGAAAAATTACTGCTGGTGGCCGGGCACCAGCCCTGGCGCCAGATACGCTGCCCTACCGCGATAATGCTGCGGCGTGCTTGCTCGAAGGAGTGTGCATCATTCATGGGGCGGCATTATAAACTGAAACAGCGGTCGGGATAAGCGACTTTGCACACGAATCTAGGACTTTTATGGGAGATTCCTCCTGGGAATTGTATCAATCCAGCACGCTCACCAACCCTTTCAGGTATCTCGCCTCCGGGAAGGCCAACGCCACCGGATGATCCTCAGACTGACTCAAAAAGCCGGTAATTGCCCCCTGTCGCTCCGCATCAAGCAAGGCATCTGCCGTTATCTTCTGGAAAAGTGGCATATCTATCGCACCGGAGCACGAGAAATTGATCAGGTAACCGCCTGGCGATAGCAGATGTGCCGCCTGCATGGCGATGTCTTTATAGGCCCGTGCAGCCTTTTTAAATTGGTGCCGGGTGTCAGCAAACTTGGGCGGATCGAGAATAATCAGGTCAAACTGCTCATTTTGCTGACGCAATTCACGCAAATATTCAAACACATTGGCCTGTACCTGCACCGATTGGGTATCGGCAAAGCTGTTTAACGCGGCATTGGCAGCGGCTGACTGCAGGGCCGGCTCCGAAGCATCCACATTAACCACCTGCCTGGCACCACCGGCCAGCGCGGCAATACCAAAGCCACCGGTGTAGCTGAAACAGTTCAGTACCCGCCAGTTCTGCCCCTGACGCGCACACAGCTGCTGTACCCACTGGCGATTATCATACTGATCCAGGTAATAACCAGTCTTGTGCCCGGACGCAATGCTGACCTGATACTGACGATCATGTTCGTGAATCACCAGTTGTGCCGGTGGCGCCTCACCCCAGATCCGACCGGATTGTTCTTTCAGCCCCTCATGTTTGCGCACGCTCACATCAGAGCGTTCATAAATGCCTTTGCAACCCGTTTCTGCCTGTAACGCATTGATGACCGTATCACGCCAGCGTTCAATACCGATCGTCAGGAACTGGCAGGAAAGGAAGTCACCATACTGGTCAACCACCAGACCTGGTAGCCCGTCGGACTCACCATAGATCAGACGCAAGGCTGTGCGTTTGTCACTGCGCAATGGCTGACGGCGCCGGATAGCATGCTGGATGCGCTGCTGAATCAGGGATTCATCCACCTGTTCGGAGGCACGTTGCGGGGCATCAAAGGTCCACATACGTGCCCGGATCTGCGACTCCGGCGACCAGGCGGCTTTGCCCAGCACTTCGCCACCGGCACTGAGCACCCTGACGGTGTCTCCGGCCTCGGGTTTGCCTTTCGTACCGGCATTAATACTGGCAATGGCCCCGGAAAACACCCAGGGGTGATGGCGACGCAAAGACGCCTCCCTGCCCTTTTTGAGCAGAACATCAGCGGTAAAATCGGTCATGGCAGTGGGATATGTTCCTCGTCGTCGCCAGGAATGGCGGGAAATCCGCCATTTTCCCAGCGTTCTCTCGCCGCATCAATATCTTCCGGCTTGTAAGCGACAAAATTCCAGTGCACCAACGGCTTCTGCGCAAACGCAGTGCCACCAATCAGCACCAGACGCGTGTCCTCTTCGATCCTGATTTCCGCATCATTCTCAGACAACACCACAAAATCATTGGCAATGGCCTCTTCACCATTAACCGTCACCCGGCCACTGACAATAAACGCGGCCACTTCCATGACAGGATCGGGATGCGGAATCGTCCGGCCAGCTTCGGCCAGCACGTCCACATATAGCATGCTGGAGAAGGTTCGTACCGGCGAGACCCGTTCATAGGCACTGCCCAGCAGAACACGCATCATGACCCCCGGGCGGTACACACAGGGCAAATCATTTTTGCTGACATGGAGGAAGTCCGGATCCACATCCTGCATGTCCGGTGGCAGCGCCACCCATAATTGCAGACCATGCAGGTCGTGCTCGCCAGATCTAACTTCATGGGTTTCACGCTCGGAGTGCACAATGCCGCTACCGGCGACCATCCAGTTGACGTCACCGGGGTGGATCTCCTGCACGGAGCCCAGGCTGTCGCGATGCAGCATGCTGCCTGCAAACAGGTAAGTCACCGTCGCCAGACCGATATGAGGATGCGGACGCACATTGACGCCCTTGCCTGCGGGAAAAACGGCGGGTCCGATATGGTCGAAAAACACAAAAGGGCCGACCATGCGCTGCGCTTTCTGGGGGATATAGCGGGCGACAGAAAACCCACCCAGGTCCTTCTTGTCTCCAACAATTAGCTTGGGCATAACGCTCTCCTGGATGGTAATGACTCTAGTGATTAGCGTATCAGTACGTCTGCCAATGGTTTACGCGGCGACGGCTTCTCGCGTTTGGCGATATCGTCCGGCAAGGCCGAGGGTTCATCCGCCACACCAATGGCAATCCCGCAAATCACCTTATGATTATCATCCAGCTTCAGGTAGCTGGCCACCTCATCATGCTTGATGCCCCCCATACCATGGGTGTACAGCCCCATTTTACGGGCTTGAAGGCTTAATGCCATCCAGGCGGCACCGGCATCAAACTCGGCATAGGGGTTGGGCTTGCCGTTTTGGTCGAACTGCTTTCTGACCACCACGAAACACAGCAGGCTGGCATTTTTGGCCCAGGCCTGGTTGCCTTCCATCAGCAGGTCCAGGTACTCATCAAAATTGGTATCGGTACTGACATGGAACTGCCAGGGCTGGTCATTAAAACACGATGGTGCCCAGCGGGCTGCGTCAAAGAGGGTCTCAACGTCATTATCAGCAATGGCGGTTTTGACAAAACTGCGCGGTGACCAGCGCTCTGACAGCCAGCTATCCACACCACTTAAGGCATTACGCTGCGAAAAATCGGGTGAAATCTTGTCGGGGTAGGACATATCGTTGAGCTCCCTAACGCTGGATGAATGTGACTTTTCTACATACCTACATACTAACGAATTTATACATAGTAACGAATCAGACGGCCACAATGGTTCAGAAAATCCTCCTGTCATGATCGGCTCACTAGATATTTCAACTCCCGCTATTACCCGTCCGGGCTATCTGTTGGCTGTCCCCTTGAAATCGCCGGTCGGTGGGGCTATGGTGCGAAGGCCTAATGAATCAGGGATTTTCCTAAGGCCTTTTGTGACATCAAACCTGCCGTCCGTTGCCAGCCTGCTGGGTGGTCGTCCGCTCAAAATGATCACGTTTGCCGTGCTTTTTCTGGCGCTGAGCGCAAGTGTCCCCTACCTTATCTGGCAAGAGCTCAGTGCTCAGGCCGTTGTATTACAGGTGCCGCAACTGTCGATCAACGCCATGCTGGCAATACTGGGGCTGCTGATGCTCTACTATCTGAGCGATGCCCTGCGCCTTTGGTCTGTGTTGCTGGCACTGGGGGTCAGCATCAAGGCCCGGCGCATGATACCGCTGGTCTTTATCAACCTGCTGTTTTCCAATATCTCTCCCATGGCCACGGGTGGCGGATTGATACAGATCTGGTATATGAAGCGCCATGGCGTGCACCTGGGTGAAGCAACTGCAGCCACGACACTGCGAACCGTTATTGCCAGCCTGTTGATTTTTTTACCGGCCCCATTGCTGCTGGTTACCATGAACCGTTTACAGGACACTCCACTGGCCCAGCAATGGGTACCCTGGTTTGTGCTGTTTGCCACCGTCTATGTGGGGTTTTTCTTTTGTCTGATCTGGCGCCTGCGCTGGTTTATCGGCGCACTGGGTTCTCTGCTGGACCAACTGTACCGCCTATCCCTGATCAGCCACAAACGTCTTACCCGCTGGCAGTTCAAACTGCGCAAAGAGATGCTGCGTTTCGGGCGCAGTTTCCGCGCTTTTCTCACAGCACCACCGTCACACATCGCGCTGGCGTTACTGTCTACGGCCCTGTTCCTGCTGTCCTTGTTTTCCTTCCCTGCCCTGCTACTCTGGGCCCTGGGTTACGAGGTTAACTTTACACTGGTAATCGCGCTGATGCTGATCAATACCTTTATCATGTATTTTGCGCCGACGCCCGGTGCCGCTGGCGTGGCAGAAGGGATATTTACGCTGTTTTTTGCCACCATGGTTGAACAGCAGGATCTGCTGCTGATGGTACTGGCCTGGCGCTTCCTCACGGTGCACCTGGGCATGCTGATTGGTGTACCGGTGACCATCGCCGTGCTGTTAAAACGGGGGACAGGTCATGCTTAGACGCTTATTGCACTTACTGTTCTGGTTGAATCTGACGGTGATTGTCAGCCTTGTGATCTACAAGGTTTACCTGAATTTCTTCGAGACTGATTACCGGGCCGAACACGCCCGACAGCTGGAACAGCTTGAATCCGATATCACAGAACAGGACCAGTACCGCTTTGCCGTGGTTGGCAACATCAGTAACTCGGTGGGTATTTTTGAACGCAAGATCATCCCCCGCCTCAATGCCGAAGGTTACGACTTTGTCATCTCTGCCGGCAATGCCGTGTCCACTGGCGGTGAGGATAAGTACCGGGCCATTTACCGCACCCTGTCACGACTGCAGATGCCCTACCTGCTGACCTTTGGCCCTAAAGAAGAAAGTCGCCTGGGCAGCTTCCGGTTTTATGACCATTTCGGCCCGCTGCATTACAGTTTCGCCACCGCTGACAGTCGATTCATTTTTATTGATAGCACTGGCACTACTGATTTTGACTGGCAGCTACGCTGGCTCAATCAAGAGCTGAGCAACGCCACGGAGCAGAACCAGTTTCTCTTCAGCGCTAACCCCCTTCACCCGGTTGCCGAGCCCAGCTTTTTTGGCATGGACGGAGACTACCTGTTCCCCACCTCACATCGCATGCGTTTTATTGAAATGGTCGGCAATGCCGGTGTGGATGCGGTATTTTCCACCGACCAGCCATTCTTCGAACGCCAGCGTCACAGCAACACTGACTATATTGTGACAGGCGGCGCTGGTGGGTTTGTTTTCAACAATGAAGACAACCATTACCACTTTGTTTCAGTGGCAGTGAATGGCGGACAGATCACGATTGAGGAGCAACAGCTTGATGTCGGCCAGCACCCTTTCTGGCGGACAGCAGAAAGCCTCTGGTTCTTTATCCATTCGCTGTTTTATGTGGGATACCTGAACTTCATTATCCTGATCAGCTTCTTTGCCGCCGTAGGCATCTGGCTACATACCAAGGTTTTCACTGAGCGGGATTATTATCCGGACTTTGATGTTACGGCTGATTACCAGCGCGACACACCGTTAAAGGTGGCCATGTTCACCAACAACTACCTGCCTTACATCGGTGGCGTGCCCATCTCGGTCGATCGCCTGCGTCGTGGCCTGATCCATGAGGGTCACCAGGTCAAGGTCGTCGCCCCTCACTACCAGCATGAAGATGACAGCGATCAGGATGTGTGTCGGGTTTCCTCCCTGCTGCCTTTACCAGGGACAAAAGAATTCAAGGTTGCCAACATCTTCACGCCCCGCATCTGGCGTGAAGTCAAACAGTTTGCACCGGACATCATTCATGTTCATCACCCGTTCTGGCTTGGCTGGGTGGGACAACTGCTGGGCCGCATGCTGCGCGTGCCGGTGATTTATACGTATCACACCCGGCTGGAACACTACGCCCATTATGTGCCGCTACCCGGGCCGCTGTTTCGCAATGTAGTGGCACATACCATGATCCGCCGCTTTGCCAATCGCTGCAATGCTGTGATCGTCCCCACCTCTTCTGCCGAGGAATACCTGCGCACCATTGGCGTTCGCCGACCAGTGCTGGTCCAGCCCACCGGCATTGAGTATCAACGCTTCTCTGAAGCCATACCAGCCAGTGAACTCCAGTCGATGCGAGAACAGCTGGGCCTGTCCGCAGACAAGCGCGTGCTGGTTTCCATTTCGCGTCTGAGCAAAGAAAAGAACATCGTCTTTATGTTTCAGGCCATGAAGGAACTGCGAGACCGTGGCTGCGATTTTCATCTGCTGGTTATTGGCGACGGCCCTGACCGCAGGTTACTGGAAGACAAAATTCAGGAACTCGGGCTGGAAGAGCACATCACCCTGGTCGGCTCCGTACCTCCACCTCAGATGGCGCTCTACTGTCAGCTAGGCGATATTTTTGTATTCACTTCCCGCTCGGAAACCCAGGGTATGGTGATCCTCGAAGCCATGGCCGCCGGACTGCCGGTAGTCGCTATCCGTTCCAGCGGTATCGAGGATATCGTGCGCCACAACTACAACGGCTTTAAGACTGCCTCACAGATGTCGCAATGGGTCGAACGCGTAGCAATGCTGATCGACGATGAAGCATTGCGCACTCAACTGGCCGGCCAGGCACAGAGCTTTGCTAGCGAGTATGGCATTGCCCCGTTTACTTCGTCGGTGGTGGGGCTTTATGACAATGTACTGGCTTCTCAACGACGAAATAAATGAAGGGTATCTTGCATCATGTCGTAGCGCCGTCTCATAGCAGCACCGTTTCGTGACGCAGGGTCGCTTGCGTCATTTCTCAGGCCTTTAGTGGCAATTGATACTTCTTTTCCCGAAACACTCTCAGCGCAGCCCTGGCAACATTGATGTCATAAAGCCGCCCGGCATTTTTTTCAATTTCTTCCAGAGCCTTGTCTATCCCCAGCGCGTGCCGATACGGCCGGGAGGTAGCCATAGATTCAATCACATCGGCTACGGCAACAATCCGAGCCTCGATCAAAATCTGCTCTCCCTTCAATCCCCTGGGGTAGCCACTACCATCTACCCGTTCGTGATGCTGGTGGGCCACTTCGGCAATCGGCCACGGAAAATCTACGCTTTTGAGAATTTCGTAACCGTTTTCCGGATGGGTTTGCAATATTTGATACTCGCTTTTGGTTAACCGGGTGGGTTTGGTGAGGTATTCAGACGGAATACTGATCTTGCCAATATCATGGACCAGACCCGCAATTTTCAAACCATACTGGGTGTCAATGTCCAGACCCATCTCTGCCGCAATCGCCACGGACAGATCGCCCACTCTGGACTCATGGCCTGCCGTGTAGGGATCCCTCATTTCCACCATGCTGGCGATACAGTTCACTGAACCCAAAAAAGCCTTTTCCAGGCGAGAAGAATATTCACGAACCTGTTGCTGGGCTTGTTCCTCGACACTGACATCATGCCAGGCACCGACAAATAGGCGTGGGTTTTTGATATCAACCGCTTTTGATTCATCGTGGATATGGATATAGGTACCATCTGCACGCCTGATTCGATAGAAATGATCGCCCCCCCCATTGTCGATTATAGCTTTTGACTCATTGACCGCACGCAAACGGTCTTCGGGATGCAGGTTATTGATCCACCAATCTGACTCCAGTGCCTCAGAGGCGGAATACCCCAGGACACGCTTTATAGTGTCACTGACCCACAGAGGATTGGCATGGCTGCCTGTCGTCTCTGTCGCATAGGTTACAATGGGAAGTGATTCAAAAAAATCAGGCATTTTGTACAGAAACAGCTGATCAATACTTTCAGCAGCTTTAGCCTTAATTTCAACCGCATGCAACCTCATCAACAGAACATAAAGGAGCACTGACATTATCAGTACAAAGGCAACCCCTTTCACTACTGAGATGTCGAATGGCAACACACCTTCACCAATAAAATAACCCACAAGCCAGTCACTGACGGCAATCCACGTGATGCCTGCCAAGGCATACACGAAAGCTAATTTACGGTACCTGGTTTTATTCACTTATTCTGACCTTCCTATTCAACTTGCCTTATAGCTGTATAGCAATGACTCTTATGTACGCTAATTCAGTACAACTATACTTAAACCGCCCTAACAATCAAATGCAGCGAACATACTAAATTTTTCATTCATAATCAGGCAGAATACTTCTGCGAGACGTTAATTGTAAGGCATATCAAGTGGAAGCAAGGGACGGAAAACAGACTGACATGTCACCCGAGCGTTTTGACATCATCCCGGCTGCCAGTTTTCCCAGTATTGATCTGATGATGATTCCACCCGGCCCTTCCCTGGCTCGCTGGGTGCAATGTATGTGGGTGGCGCTGAAGCCGCCGCACGCTCAGTCTGTCATTGCCGAAAAACTCTATCCCGATGGCGGCACCAGCCTGACCTTTGTAATAGACAATACTGGTGCCAGCGCCCGCTTCTTCCACCACAATCAGGTCACGACTTATCACTGGAACATGTCAAAACACCATATCAGCATCCGGTTCCGCCCCGGCGGTGCCACAGCATTACTGGGACTGGATATTTCTGATATCCACAATATGGAAACCGATCTGCTTGAACTGCCTTTCCCGCATCTGGCCGATTTGACCCGACTGCTGGATACACTGCCGGTTTTGTCGGTGACGGAGCGGCTTTCTGCCATACAGCACTGGTTGTCTGAGCTGACTTACCGGGCGCATCTGCCTGAACGTAAATGGTCAGCATTGCTCGCCTATGCCTCTGCCAACCTGGTGCCACCGCAGCAAGCAGCAAACCTGAAGGGCGTGAGTCGGCGTACGCTGGAAAGACAGCTACGCAAACAGTTTGGTCATTCCCCCAATCAGCTTCACAGCTACGCCCAGATTCGTCACGCCCGTCAGCGCCTGATGAATACCTCTGACCGCCTCAGTGACATTGCCCTGGATTGCGGGTATTTCGATCAGTCACATTTCAGCAATGCCTTTCGCGAACAGACCCTTGAAACCCCTTCCGAGTACCGACAACGAAAATTGTCGCAAATTTCCAATCCATAAATCTTGCCGCTTTCTATCATTGTCCTGTCTTTCATCAGTGACAGGAGAGCAACATGCAACCCAGAATTTCTTCTTCCTCGCTTTACAGGCAGTGCCCCCGCCTCATCACCCACCTGACCGCACTGGGTGACGTACCTGAACAGGTTGCAATCTCACCACAACTGCTGCACCTGGTCAGACTGCGGGCCTCACAACTGAACGGCTGCGGCTTTTGCCAGCACATGCACGCTGATGAAGCCCGCCAGGGTGGTGAAGCGCAGGAGCGCCTGGATGTGCTTGCCGCGTGGCGGGAAATCTCCGGTTTCAGTGATCAGGAACGTGCCGCACTCGCCTGGACTGAAGCACTCACACTGATCAGCCAGAAGCCCATCGACGAGACAGTCTTTCAGGCAGCAAAAGCGGCCCTTGGCGAAGCAGGCCTCATCGAATTAAGCGCAATCATCGTACAAATTAATAGCTGGAACCGCATCGCCGTGGGCTTCGGATTCCAGCCAGGCATGAAGTAACAGGATCCATCATGAAAGTATCGCGATTCGAGCGACTCAGAAAAAACGGGCTGGGCGTGGTGTCCAGCCTGGCCTTTTTCTTCGGCAGCATGCTGTTTCTGCCGCACTTTGCTGACTATGCCACCGCCGGCGTGTGGCTGTTTATGGCTGGCTCGGTTTTGATGTTTGTGGATACGGTTTGGTGAGAGGGAACTGTGCGCTATCAAATTAAATCAAAATGTTCGCTCTTCAACCATGTATTAAGTTGTTCCCAAAGTTGTTCAGCATGGCTGATACATTCTGCTACGGCCTTATCGGCTACCAAATCGCCAGAATAATCAGCGACATTGCGTTGCTTACGCAAAGCATCAAGTACAATCACAAGGTCTGCATCCAAACCGATGGTTTTAGGTAATGTCTGGATCATCGTTTGATGATGACCGGGTTTGCTGGTCAGCGTTCTGTAACCACTGGCTTGAAGAGCGGCATTAGCCATTTGCATAA
Source organism: Pseudohongiella nitratireducens (assembly GCF_001642735.1). Classification (GTDB taxonomy): domain Bacteria; phylum Pseudomonadota; class Gammaproteobacteria; order Pseudomonadales; family Pseudohongiellaceae; genus Pseudohongiella; species Pseudohongiella nitratireducens. The sequence goes on from NZ_LWHM01000025.1 coordinate 74,105, forward strand.
TAGCTTTGTAGGCTGCGTCAAAACGATTCTCGTTGCTCACGGCTTCAATCTGCGCATCATTGAGGTTGCGTTTAGCAGCTTCTAAAAGCCGCTGAATGGTCAGTATATCTGGCTTAATGCGTTCCAGGCTCATCCCTAGCAAGTTATCCAAGGTCATCAATATTCCCTATTATTTTGATAACTGGTTTTTCTAAAATATCGCGAATAAAAGCTGAGTTTTCATTTTTGGTAGCTTGCCATTCCTCAGCACTATAAAGTTTTGGGTTAATTTCACGGCCTAATACATCCTGTACCGGGTATAGCACTTTCACCGCATCAGTGAAATTAACTTCACCCACAATCAGTAAATCAATATCGCTATCGCTCGTGGCTTTCCCACTGGCAACGGAGCCAAACACCATGGCAACATCAATGTTATCTTTCAGTGGTGCCAAAGCATCTACTAATATATCCGCTACCCCAGAAGTTTTACGCAAAATACTGGACAGTTCCTCAAAAATTAAGCAGTCGCGGTTGGCTTGATAGCTTACCTGATTCCCCCGACTGAATTTTTTGAGTACATCAGCATCAGCCAATTTACTTAACTCTTTGTGCAAGGTACCTGGAACAGTATCAGTGAGTCGTGCAATTTCCCGTACATGGTAGGCTTGATCAGGTCGCAGCAGTAAAAGGCACAACACCCGCCTGCGGTATTCCTTGAATAAAATATCGGCTAGAAGTGAGGACATATCGAGCTTTGCTTATGAGTTACAGGCCAAAAAGGTATGTAGCTAGAAATGCTTCGAATGTAGCTATTATTGCTTCAGCTGTCAACTGGTGCCCGGGGCCGGACTTGAACCGGCACGGTGTTGCCACCGAGGGATTTTAAGTCCCTTGCGTCTACCAATTTCGCCACCCGGGCCGGGAGGGAAGGCCCCGCTTAGCAGCGGAGGACGCGCATTATATATCAACAGAAAGGAAATTCATAACCTTTTGCTTATCATGGTGTTATAAGGCCCTGAGGTGGTTGACTATGGCGGGTTTTGGCTATTGGCTTAGTTGATGGTGCTGAATCTGACGTATCGGACTATGCATCCGTTGGGTCGGTATTGGGGGAGGTTTACATGTGCCTGTTTCAATATGTAGAGGACGCCTATGATTCCTCTGAACCATAGCAGCTCTAATTAGGTGGCCAAATTCACTATGCCACTACAGAGCGTGGCAAGCATCAACCTGATTATTCCGTTGTAGAAAAGATCGCGAAGATATTGGATGTACCGGAGGCATACTTTTATGCAAAAGAGGATGACTCGGCCAAAGTGATACTGGCTTATCACACAAGAACTGCCAAGGAAAAGAAGATAGTCTTATCTCAATTAATGACGACGGAGTGACCCAAAAACTGATACATAGAAATTTCACAACCTCATATTCTGAGAATTGTATTGTATTAGTCTATTCTACGAGAAAGAAAAATCACTACATTGGTAGAGTGGGCTAACCTCACCAGACCAAATTTGACACTGAATTATTTTTTATCTTTTTTATGTTCTTTATTATATTTTTCGACTATCAACGCCTTCATTTTCTTTTGGGCCTCTATCAAGCCATGAAAACCTATTAGTATACCAAAAAAGACTATAATTACACCTATTCTTTCATTTATTTTGAAAGCAATTATCAACCCGATCACTGCAATAGCAAAGCCAGCTAGATTTATCTTTACTTCCAACCAATATGAATTCATTTGATTACTCACCTGTACAATTTAAACTCGCACTACAAGCTTGGATTCCGAAAGATAGCCCTATTCCTCCACCAGCAAATCCTCGAGCCCCTCCTAAGAATCCTTCACCTATATTCATACTTCCTCCTGCAGATAATCCACCAACTCCACCATTAGCAAAAACTCCTACTGAATCAGAAACACCAGACTCTAGAGCAATATCGGATAGGCTTAAGTTTACGATGCCCCCTCCCCCTCCATAAACTCCTAATCCAAATTGGACACAAGCAACAACTACACTACAGACTTTACCATTTACAGGATCACCTACAACTCCTGCAGAGAGTGTTGCTCCCACTAACCCTCCAAATAGCTGACCACCAACCTCGAGGCCAAGTGGTACAGTAGGATCTCCATTTAATTGTTGCTGAGCTTTTGCATATGGTTCCAACTCCTCAAAAAACATCTGCTCAACGTTTTCCTCCGATAGCTGCTCTTCCATTTCACTTTCATATAACGAATCATTCTCTGTATCTTCAAACATTTCAGCTGTGATTATCTCTTCACGAGATTCAGGAGCATTTGTTGGCTCATCTACTTTAGTAGCTGGATCAGTCCCTTCGTTTATTGTGGGGGCAGGCGCTTGAGTACTTTCTTGAGATTCACCTTCGCTTGGAGCAGCCGTGGTCGGTGCCAAGCCTTCTCCAGTGCTCGACCCTGAACCTGAGTTCGATGAAGGAGTGTAAGAACCACCATACCAATCATTATAAACATTATAGGTACCACTGGATCCACCACTCGGGTTATAGGTTACAGTAATTACACCCATCACATTACCACCTTGACAAGCGTCATCACCTTGTTGACATTGATCAAAACCTGTCGGATCTAAATATTTCAGTGGGCTGTTCATCACATATGAATAACGGTTGCTCCTCTGAGAGTTAGATAAATCACTGATTATAGGGTCCCCGCTCATAAAACGAGCCAACTTAGGGTCATAAACACGCCCTCTCATATGGATGACACCGACTTCATCTGCCATTTCATGGCCTGTATAACCGTGTGTAGTAATCGCATTTAACTGCTTATAAGCAGATGAGCTTAGTGCTTGTAATGTCGTAATGTTTCTTCTTTCACCAAAAGCGTCAAAGCTCATCTCTGCTTCAATCAATCCGACATTGTTAGTAACCACATCAACTGATCCCAGGCTATTACGGTGAAGGTATTGCTCCTTCCAACTTTCAGCACCCTTTTTTGATACTAAGAGAAAGTCACCGATATATCTCTTCACTTCAGGGTCAGCCGACGAATGCTCAATAAATTCAACATTGCCAATTTTCAATACTTCTTTTGTAGATTGAGAGTCAGTATCGGTTCGTTTATACCAATCTCTGTTCGGGCTATATGAAAACTCCGTAGTATGAGTAGACTTACCTATAGAGAGAGGTTTTTGAAAAGTTGTATAGGTAGTAGTCCTCCCGTCACCAGAAACCATATTACCAATATCATCGTAATTGTAACTAGCGCTACCAGCGGTTGTCACAGCATGGGGGCCCGCGCCATTTTGTCCGTACTGATATGATCCAACATCAGACTTAAAAGTTAGGTTACCAATTGCATCGTATTGATAAGTTTTATCTTGAAAGCCTGTTACCTCACTTTTAGTTAACCGATTGAGTTCATCATAATGGAAATCTTCGCTAATCGTTTCATCGCTGGACTCAACATATCGCTTCCTGTTCGTTAGGTTACCAATCTTGTTATATGTATATTGGTTATCTTGTAAGTTCTCTGACAAGTTATTAGTGACTCGAGAGGAATCCAACAACCCAGTTGCCATGGAATACTGATTAACCGCTGTCAGGCCATTGCCTAGTAAGCTTGAGGTGGGGTTGCCAAATGCATTATAGGAATTAAATTCCTGGTACATAACACCTGAGTTCGAGGCCTCAACGATCTCAGCTACGTAACCATATGAGTTGTATTCAAACTGTATGCCATGGAAAGTTGGGTCAACCTGTTGATAGACACGACCATATTGATCATACGTAACAATTTCACTGTAGCCTTCGTTGTCAATTGTCGTGTACTTGTGCCGTAAACGGCTAAATTGGTCATAATCATACGCTTCTGCATAATTACTAATAACGTCGACTAAGGTACTGACACGACCGACACCATTCGGCGCATCATCATAGACCCAGTAAGTATCGCCCTCTTTCGTGATACCATCAGACAAGTAATCTGTACGGCGTTCAATCCGTCCTAATTCATCATATGTATACGCGATTGATTGTCCGGAACTGTCAGTCTGAGATGTCATTTCATCATATGCATTATAAACATATGACCAGGTTCCAATATCTGGGTCCACCAAAGAGGTACGGCGACCTAGACTATCGTATTGAATGGTTGTCTGGATATTAAAACTATCAGATGCATTACCGGTCGAGATCAACTTGGTCAACTGACCAACCGAGTTATACTCGTACTCTACAACACCACCTAAGGCGTCCTCAGCCAAAAGCAACTGTCCTAGCGCATCATAAACAGTAATTTTACTTTGATTTTCAGCATCAGTCGCTGTCATCATTAGGTGGCTTTTTCCACCTGACAGTAAAGCTTCAGAATAGCTAGTTTTTGAGGTGTAACCTAAGCCATTTGTTGAAGAGATTTGACGCCCCATATCATCGAAGTTTGAGGATATCCAATAAACAGAATTTCCTACTTTATAGGGCAGAGATTCTCTGTGCAAACGTCCTGCTGCATCGTATTCATAGTCCCTGTAGATATCTTGCCCGGTGAATGATTTATAAGAACTTCTTATCAACCTGGACTGATTATCATAGTATCGAACTTGTTCACTTTGACCAGGCGATATTACTTTTTCATAGTAGACTGCACCAGTAGGACAATTTGTGGAGCAGAACTGTCGCGTCAATGTTGCTTGAGCACCTGTATCATTACCCGAAAAATAAGCCCGCCCGAATGTGCCATAGCCTTGATAAGTATTAACACCATTACTATCTTGTAGCGACGTGACATTACCATAGATATCGCGATTATTAATGGTTTTGACAATATGCCCTAACTCATTAGTTTCTTGCACCAGATAACGGCCAATAGCATCATATGTAAATACTGACTCCCTACTAGCAAGACCCGATGCAGATAATTCTATGCTTGTAATATTTCCAAAGGAATCGTATGTATAACTGGTAGTATTACGTAAATTACTGTCATTTGGCTGTCGGACGACTGAGAGCAATTTTCCATTTACAGAGTCATTAGTGTATGAGGTCTCACGCGTAACTGCTGTTGCCCCAGTTGATGTAGTTGTACTTTCTAGGTTCTGTAGTTGGTTTAAGATCCAACTCTGCGTATTATGAATATACTGCCGATTTAACTCTTCAATCTTAGTTTGATTGTGTCCCACAGTGGTTTTAGTAATCAGTGTAGCTTGACCATAACTATTGAAGTTTTCATACTCTGTACTCACTTCACTCGTTATACCACCGACTGTAATACTTGAACCACTAGGAGAGTTCAGAGCCGCTCTTTTGATCAAATGGCTTTCAGACAAAACAACTCTATGGGGCGGTGTACCAACTGGTGTATCAGATGCAATTTCCTGGTAATTAAAAAATGTTGAACTCACAGGTGTCGAGTTGCCAGGAGCGATAATTGAGGTGCTTTTTATCCTTCCTGTAAAAGGCGGCTCCTGGAAGTATTCTGTCTCAGTAGAAACGCCTGTATTTATATCGGTCTTAGTAATTACACCAAACCCAAGAAAACCTTTGTCTGCTGGTTGCAACAACATTGATTCATAATGATAGGAAACACCGACCTCATGATCCGTCACATGAGCGTTTATCGATGAGTCTTTACGGGGTGCAATTTCAGACACCTGAGAAACTACTGCGCGTGATGATTTATAATCAAGAACGGGATCACCCCAGTCTATAGAGTGAGCACTATTACCAACTGTATAGGTATTAGCATCATGAAGTGGCTTATACTCAACAAAAACTTCCTTACCAAGACCATCTTCTATAGAAGTAATTACATTGTATAATGCTGTCCCGTTGCTTTCAGCTGGCTGAGCTAACTTCACACCATCTGCCAAACTAACAAAATCAACATTGCCATCGCCATTAATATCCATAAAAATTTCTTGAGGTCCATATGGCTCCGAATATGAAACACTTGTCACTGCGAAAGAGTTATTTTGATCTTTAAACCCCTTAGGCTGACCAAAATAGAAATCGCCCTCCCATGCCAACGCTCTAATTTCATTAGAATCGGGCTTCTTATAAATATAGTCCGTATACCCATCATTATTAAAATCGAAAAGACTTCTTGGGGGCAAACCCGAGGGATATTCATAATTATCAAAAAAGTGCTCAAATGATGTTCCTGTATTTAGGTGAGCATACCCTCCATTACAATAAGCATCAGGCAAAGAGTCACGGTTAAAATCATAAATACTGCATTCTGACTGATTATTTCCATCTATCACAGGGATGTAGTCATATACAGAGTAAGTACCGTCAAACGCTTGTATCAAAGCGACATGAGAGGAAATGATTGGAGCCTCACATCCGGAGCTGTCACATTTTTCTTGCAATAACGGAACCCATATGTCTGGTAAGCTATCATTATTGAAATCGGGACCAATATTCATCGTTTTGAATTCAGCATCAATCATGCTGTATCCAGCATATTTATTGACTTGATACGGAATCGCGGATTGGTAATTTTGATCGTCGTAGAGAGTAGCTAAGACTGTATTTATTTGACTTAAGGCAGTTGAACCACTGGTACTGTTGAACTTATACGGTCCGTGTATTTCACTTGGATCCTCAATTAACTTATGGACCTTGTCATCATAGACAACATCAATTAGACCATTTGCATCATAATCAATGAAAGAAACGAATTCTGTTGTCGTATAAGGAAGATCATCTAATAGTACAGTAGAATTTGAGAATTCTCTGCTGCCAGAGGCAGGTGTATTAAACAATACGGCCACATCTAAATCATTAGATACTGAGTCGGTATATGCATATAGAATATCTAAGTACCCATCTCTATCATAATCGTAAAGTAACCAGTTTGTAATCTCTTCAGTTAAAGATAAAGTATTTGGAGAAGCTACCAATGTTGATCCATTTGAGAGAGCAAAGAAAAGCTTACTGCCATTATCCCTTTCGATAGTAACTAAATCGGTATAGCCGTCATTATTAATGTCACCTGTTTTTAGATCAACATCTTCTGCAGGAGCAGGCGTTGAACGAGGCTGCTCAACAGGAAAGTTCTGGAATCCAACTAAACTATTCCATTGGGTTGAAAACTGAGGATCTGAATCAGCACCAGACCAATTAAAGACAGTTGGGGACAGGCAATTTTGACCCCGACATTCAGTGATAGATTTAAGCCTCGCTGTTTGATTGATTGAGTTCGGATAATCTTGATGAACATACCGTAATTTATAATTGCGCAACATTTCATTGGGAGTCTCAACATATATTTCATGCACACGATGTACATTATCAATGTGATACCCAGCTCTAAAAACACGAACAGGATCTTCTCTAGAAGTGTAGTTCAACCGAATTTTTACCTGGGCAACATTACTGCTATCAAACGCATAGCGAATTTCAGACAAACGTATATCAATCCGCTCACTTGCAGTTACAACATATTCATACTCTATTCTGTTATTGCCATTTCCTGTAGCACTGACAGCATCTCTAACACTCGTTCTTGCCCAAAGGACATATTCATTCAATCCTGTTCTTGTTTTTCGAGCACTTGGATCATTTCCATACTCTGTTACTGTCCCATTTTCATTTGTAGTGGCATAGTGAATTTGGCCACCTAATCAGAGCTGCTATGATAGCAGCCATAGCAAATTAGGTGACAAAATGACAAAGAAGAAAGGCCCCAATTTCAGCCCTGAATTCAGGCTCGAAACAGCACAGTTGGTTATCGATCAAGGTTACAGTCATCAGGAAGCTGCTGATGCGATGGGAGTGGGTTACTCAACGATTGGTAAGTGGGTAAGGCAACTTCGCGCAGAGCGCTCAGGCACCACTGCTCAGTGCACCCCGATCAGTGATGAGCAAAGAGAAATACGAGAGCTAAAGAAACGGGTTGAACGGCTTGAATTAGAAAAGGATATTTTAAAAAAGGCTTCAGCTCTGTTGATGTCGGACTCCATGAAACACTCTCGATAGTTGAGAGACTGAGTCAGAGCGATAAGCGCCGTTATACGGTAAAAATATTGTGCGAGGTATTGGATGTCCACCGCAGCACGTTCAAGTATTGGCAAAAGCGGGATAAACGTATCAACCCGGAAACCGTCAAATTGCATAGTTTAGTGCGAACTGCCCACCGGTTGAGTCAAGGCTCAGCTGGTGCCAGAACTATCGCTGATATAGTCACCAACGACGAGTCGCACCCAGTCAGTTTATCTCGATATCGTGCCGGGCGTATTATGAAAAAACTCAGTTTAGTCAGCTGCCAGTTGCCCAAACATGCATACAAGAAGGCGGCGCAGGAACATGTTGCCATACCTAACCTACTGGCTAGGGAATTTACCGTTTCGCATCCCAACCAGGTGTGGTGCGGTGATGTCAGTTTTATTTGGGCGGGGAGTCGTTGGGCATATTTAGCAGTTGTTATTGACTTGTTTGCCCGAAAGCCAATTGGCTGGGCTATGAGCTATTCACCGGACAGCTATTTAACGTGTCAGGCCCTGACAATGGCTTATGAAAGTCGCGGGCGGCCGCAGAACATCATGTTCCACAGCGATCAGGGCAGTCATTATACCAGTCGTCAATTCAGGCAAAGAGTATGGCGATACCGGATGAAACAAAGTATGAGCCGTCGCGGAAACTGTTGGGACAATAGTCCAATGGAAAGGTTTTTCAGGAGTTTAAAAACAGAATGGGTACCGGTCACAGGTTACCGGTATTTTACGGAAGCCAAACAGCGTATTGGTGATTATATCCATGGCTATTACAGTCAGCTCAGACCGCACTCATTCAACGGTGGATTAACACCAAATGAGAAAGAACAGAGGTACTGGGATAGCTATAAACCCGTGGCCAAAATGACTTGACCACTACA
>NZ_LWHM01000026.1 GCF_001642735.1 Pseudohongiella nitratireducens
TGTAAACCTCCCCTAAAATTGGGCCAGTGATTTTTAGAGGTTCTTGTGGATAATAGTAGTTAACCACGGAGAACCGAAAATGCGAAAAACGAAATTCAGCGAGCACCAGATTATCAAGATCCTCAAGGAGGTCGAAGGCGGTAGGATGGTCAAGGATGTCTGCCGCGAGCATGGCATCTCCGATGCCACGTACTACAACTGGAAATCGAAGTATGGTGGTATGGAAGCCTCCGACATCCGACGGCTGAAAGCCCTGGAGGAGGAAAACGCCAAGCTCAAGCGAATGTATGCCGATATGGCGCTTGAGAACACTGCCCTGAAGGACGTCATTGAAAAAAAGCTCTAGCGCCGGCAGAGAAACGCAGTATTGTCGATTATCTGGTAAGTGAGCATGGGCTCAGCGTTCGGCGCAGCTGCAAAGCACTGCGACTGAGCCGCTCGACGTACGATTACCAGCCAGATACCCACAGGGACGACGAGGTGATCGAAACATTGCTGTCGGCGGTTGAACGCTATCCACGCTACGGATTCAGAAAGCTGTATCACGTACTGAGGCGAGAGGGCCATCAATGGAACCACAAGCGATTACACCGAGTGTACTGCGCTTTGAAGCTTAACATGCGACGACGCGGCAAACGACGACTACCCAGTCGCAACCCGAAACAGCTGTCAGTACCGCAGTCGTTGAACCAGAGTTGGTCGGTTGATTTTATGAGCGATGCACTGTACTGCGGGCGGCGATTTCGCACCTTCAATGTGGTCGATGACTTCAACCGTGAGGCTCTGGCCATCGAGATCGATCTGAATCTGCCAGCCGCACGAGTGATCCGCACGCTGGATCGACTGGCTGCTTGGCGCGGATATCCGGAGCAGGTCAGACTGGATAATGGCCCTGAGTTCATCTCGGTCGCACTGGCCGAATGGGCAGAGGAAAACAATGTGCACCTGGAATTTATTTCGCCAGGAAAACCAACGCAAAACTCATATGTTGAACGGTTCAATCGAACCTATCGGAACGAGGTATTAGATTTTTACGTCTTCCGGAATCTGACGGAAGTTCGGAATATCACAGAACAATGGCTGACAGAATACAATGAAGAACGGCCGCATGAGTCACTGAATGACATTCCGCCAGCAGAATATGCTCGGCTGAAAAATGAACCCTTGGCCTCTAAAAACTGTTGGCACTAATTAAGGGATGTTTACAGATTAACCCCTTTGATCACGGATCTTCATTACATACGGATATGTGGAAGACGCAAGGCCTTAAACAGGCGCTTGATCATTATGGCTTCGATGCGGCTTTTGGTGGTGCACGGCGGGATGAAGAAAAGAGTCGGGCTAAAGAGCGTATTTTCAGTTTTCGTTCGGCAAATCACCGCTGGGACCCCAAAAATCAGCGACCGGAGGTGTGGTCACGCTATAACGGCCTGAAAATGCCGGGTGAATCTATCCGGGTATTCCCTTTGTCTAACTGGACTGAGCTGGATATTTGGCAATATATACTGACGGAAGGAATCTCTATCGTCCCGTTGTATCTGGCAGCCAACCGTCCCGTTGTTCAGCGCAATGGCACCTGGATTATGATCGATGATGAGCGGATGCCGTTAAATCCGGGCGAGCAACCGCAGATGAAATCTGTGCGATTTCGTACGTTAGGCTGCTATCCGCTCTCTGGTGCGATTGAGTCGAATGCATCCACATTGACAGATATTATCCAGGAAATGCTGCTTTCCACCACCTCTGAGCGTCAGGGGCGTCTGATCGATTTTGACCAGGCTGCATCGATGGAGAAAAAGAAGCAGGAGGGCTATTTCTGATGAGCCAGCAGTCAGACTTGATTGAGAACGACATCACCTCCTACCTGAACCAGCATCAGCACAAGACTATGCTGCGCTTTATCACTTGCGGTTCCGTTGATGACGGCAAATCCACCCTGATTGGCCGTTTGCTCTACGAATCCAACCTGCTGTTTGATGACCAGTTAGCTGCATTTGAGAGCGATTCCAAAAAATATGGCACGCAGGGCGGTGATCTAGACTTTGCCCTGCTGGTGGATGGTCTGGCAGCAGAGCGAGAGCAGGGCATTACCATCGATGTGGCCTATCGTTTTTTTGCCACGGATAAGCGTAAGTATATTGTTGCAGACACGCCGGGTCATGAACAGTACACCCGAAACATGGTGACTGGCGCGTCGACAGCAGATGCCGCCGTTATCCTGATAGACGCACGACGTGGTGTGTTGACACAGACACGACGGCACAGCTACCTGGCGCACCTGATTGGTATTCGCAAAGTGGTTGTGGCCATCAACAAAATGGACCTGGTTGATTACAGCCAAGAGCGCTTTAAGGCCATCGAACAAGAATATCGTCAGTTTGCAGAGCAGTTGGGCCTGGAAGCTATTACGCTGATACCGTTATCTGCATTGAAAGGCGATAACATCATCGCATCCAGCACCCGGATGCCCTGGTATCAGGGGCCGTCTTTACTTTCCTGGCTCGATAACTGCGAGGTGAATACCGACGCCATGCAGGGGCAGCCATTTCGATTTATGGTTCAGGGAGTCAATCGCCCCAATCTGGACTTTCGAGGTTACAGCGGCATGATTGTCGCTGGCCAGGTGCAACCTGGTGATCGGGTTCGCATACAACCATCTGGTAAGGAGAGTACCGTTGAACGCATCGTCACGTTTGATGGCGATCTGGATCAAGCGGTGGCTGGCCAGGCGTTAACGTTAACCTTGAAAGATGAATTGGATATCTCTCGTGGCGATGTCATTTCAGTCGCCAGTGCTCCTTGTGAGGTCTCCGACCAGTTTGAATCCACGATTGTCTGGATGTCTGACGGGGCCATGTATCCGGGGCGTCCGTATCGCATCCTCATCGGCACTCAATGGGTGAATGCGACGATTACTGCCTTAAAACACCGCGTGGATGTCAATACACTAGCGCAGGAGGCCGCCACCAAGCTGGAGCTGAACCAGATAGGTATCTGTAATATCAGTTTTGATCGACATGTCCCCTTTGAAGCTTATGCGAAAAACAGAGAGCTTGGTGGCTTCATTATCATAGACCGGATGAGCAATCAGACGGTGGGGGCGGGCATGGTGCATTTTGCCTTGCGCCGATCCCATAATATTCACCAGCAGCACTTTGATATCAACATGCAGGCCAGGGCACAGCAGAAGGGGCAGCAGCCCGTTGTGCTCTGGTTCACTGGACTCTCTGGTGCCGGTAAGTCCACTATCGCGAACGAGGTAGAACGGCAGTTATTTGCGCTTGGTCGACATTCCTATCTGCTTGATGGTGATAACGTTCGACATGGTCTCAACCGTGATTTGGGCTTTACCGATGCTGACCGGGTAGAAAATATCCGCCGAGTGTCGGAGGTAGCAAAGCTGATGATTGACTCGGGTCTTATCGTGCTGACTGCCTTTATTTCACCTTTCAGAGCGGAAAGGATCGGTGCCAGGCAAACGATTGGTGACAAGCAGTTTTATGAGATATATGTGGATACACCACTGCGTGTAGCGGAAAAAAGAGATGTGAAAGGGCTCTATAAAAAAGCACGTAAAGGTGAACTCAGGAACTTCACCGGCATTGATTCACCTTATGAAGTGCCCAAATCACCAAAGCTGACAGTAACGACAGAAAATGAAACACCCGAGCAGTCAGCTGCCCAGGTCATCGAGTTCCTGAAAAAAGAAGGTATTATTTAGTAAATACATAGAGTTTATGATCCGTGTCACATTTTCTTTTATACATGTGATTTCCGGATAAAGATCTGCAGAAAATGGTCGTTAGCCAAGTATATGGTAATAGGGTGTGTGTAAGCCTCCTATAACATGACTTTTCTTTTCGTTGTGAAACGGCAGGAGAATACGATGAATAATAAGATAAAAAACCAGCCTGCAGCCGTCGCCGAGGCCCGAGAACATTTTGTCTATGTCATAGTTGCCATGATGCTGATAGCCGGAACCACCGAATGGTTTGGCGCAGTTTTTTCCGGCTGAGAGGCGGAGCATTAACTCCGCCCAAAATTATCCTGCAACCGGACAATATCGTCCTCGCCCAGATAACTGCCGCTCTGTACCTCAATCAGCTCTAGCGGTACCTTGCCCGGATTCGTCAGCCGATGAATCTCTCCCAGCGGAATATACACAGACTGATTTTCCGAGAGTATGCTCACTTTCTCACCCACCTGAACTTCTGCCGTGCCAGTTACCACAATCCAGTGTTCTGCCCGGTGGTGATGCTTTTGCAAAGACAGCGACGCGCCGGGTTTCACCGTAATCCGCTTCACCTGGTAGCGATTACCAAAATCGATCGAGTCATAACTGCCCCAGGGGCGGTGCACTTCCCGGTGATACAGATGTTCCTGACGGTCATCTTCTGCGATCTGGCTGACTGCCTCTTTAACATCCTGAACCCGGTCTTTATGGGAAACCAGCAGGGCATTTGGGGTATCAACAATGACAATATCTTCCAGTCCGATAGTACAAACCAGCTTGTCTTTGCTGTTGCTGTGTACCAGCGTGTTTTTCGAATCGATATTGAGAACATCGCCGACCGCTGCTGTACCTTGTTCGTTCTTGTCTAGAATGTCCCAAATAGCGCGCCATCCGCCAATGTCACTCCAGCCAGCATCCAGGCCGACAACATTCACCTTGTTGCTTTTCTCCATGACTGCGTAGTCAATGGAATCGGAAGGGCAGGCTGCGAACGCTGCCTTGTCGATACGAACAAAATCCAGGTCTTCCTTTGCAGTCTCATAAGCCGCTTTGCAGTGGCGAGCGATGGCTTCATTATGTGCGCTGAGTTCTTCAATAAAGGTTGCGGCCTTGAAGACAAACATGCCGCTGTTCCAGTAGTAGTTCCCGCTTGCAAGGTATGATTCAGCGGTTGCCAGATCCGGCTTTTCAACGAACTGTTTTACCGGCTTTACCTCATGACTGTCATTTTTGCTGCTTCCTGACTCACATTCGATATAGCCGTAGCCCGTTTCAGCATGGGTTGGCACGATACCGAAGGTCAGTAATGCGTTATCCGATTGTGCTGCCGAGACGGCAGTTGCCAGGGCCCGCTCAAACACGGCTTGATTGGCAATGACGTGGTCCGCAGGGAACACCGCAATGACTGCGTCTGAATCAATTTCCAGCGCTTTCAGTGCTGCGAGGGCGATGGCAGGTGCCGTATTCTTTGCTTCTGGTTCGAGCAGAATGGCAGCAGGGCTGATGCCAACCTGCTGAAGTTGGTCGGCCAGCATAAATCGGTGGTCTTCATTACAGACCAGAATAGGGGCAGCCAGGTGCTTCACCCGCAACGCCGTGTCCTGAAGCAGCGTTTGTCCGCTGCCGCTGAGCCTGTGAAACTGTTTGGGGTAATGTTTTCTGGACAGTGGCCAAAGGCGCGTGCCCGAACCACCAGAGAGAATGACAGGAATCACTGTGCTCATTTAATTACTCACTTTTCCATATGGGTAAAAAGACATAGCGTTATTGTACATGGAATGAGAATGTACGGGTATGACAGAACGGCAGGACTAAACTGCTACGACCAGGGACTTTGGTTTGGAAAAAATTGCCACTTTGCAGCTCAATCAGTTTTAGTGGCACTTTTCCCGGATTCGTCCATGAATCTTTTTTCCCAGATCACCTTGCCGATACGATCGATATGCTCGATCAGGGCCTGGTTTTGCAATTCATGGTAAGGCTGAGCACTGCTTTGTGAACAGTCAGATATTTGTTGAATACCCCGGACATCAAATCCAGGGTTTTGGTGTCCAGAGCGTCACACATTGAGTTCTTCCAGCAGCTTCAGATACCAGTCATCGAGCATAGGCAGATACTCTGCACGCAGGGTGATAATGATGGCTTCAAACTTGCTGAAATCATAGGTATGGCTCATGAGGTTTCTGTCGCCGATCATGCGTAACCAGGTGTCTGCGTCATCCAGATATTTGGCGGCATATGCCTGCCTTACCACCGCTTTGGGTGATATCTGGTTGATCTCCAGGCCATCAAACTCCATTTTGTCTTTCAACACCTTCCACGCCAGTTCAAAGGTATACTCAAAGCGCTGAATAATACCCTCTTTTTCCAGTTGACTCAGGGTCTCCGGCTCTTTTTCCAGCGCCTCTCTTAACAGCAGGAAGGCTCGCTGAAAATTCTTGAATCGCTGTTGCCAGCGTATGTCTTGAGGGGGGTGTGTGCTCATGACATTAGTATAGACGGGAAGGAGGGCGGTTTAGCAGGGGCAACTACAGGACTGACTGGCAACTTCAGATATCAGTTATCGAGCTTCAAATCGTATCGTCGTTGACGCTATAACGTTGTGGCGATATGATGTTTTGACATCATGGTAATTGGAGAGCCCAATGAACGAAACATCAAAGCGTTCTACGATATATTTTGACCCTCAGTTACACGCAGCACTGAGGCTAAAGGCAGCCCATACGCACCGCTCCCTGTCAGACATTGTTAACGATGCTGTTCGTGCAGCATTGGCTGACGATCAGGAAGATTTGGCAGCGTTCGAGGAACGCGTTTCCGAGCCAACAATGAGTTATGAAGCCTTGCTGGACGACTTGAAGGCTCATGGCAAAATATAAGCTTGTCTTTAAGAAGTCGGTTGCAAAGGATCTTCGCTCAATTCCAAATAGAGATGTCGCCCGCATTCTTCAGCGCACAAGAAAGCTGCAGGAAAATCCTCTCCCGGTTGACAGCGAAAAACTGTCAGGGCAAGAACGTTACCGGATTCGGCAGGGCGGCCTGTACCGGATCATATATGAGATGGAAGATGAACTGCTTGTCGTGACGGTTGTGAAGGTAGCCCACCG
This sequence comes from Pseudohongiella nitratireducens, assembly GCF_001642735.1. Classification (GTDB taxonomy): domain Bacteria; phylum Pseudomonadota; class Gammaproteobacteria; order Pseudomonadales; family Pseudohongiellaceae; genus Pseudohongiella; species Pseudohongiella nitratireducens. The sequence goes on from NZ_LWHM01000026.1 coordinate 6,841, forward strand.
AAAGCATGTTTATAAGCGCAGCTAAGTTTTATTGCTTGATACCATTAAATGCCCTTGAATTGTAAATGTCAGCAATAGTGTCTATCAGTTTTATATCATCGATAGCATTGTGGGCAGGGTTAATCACCATGATTTCACCAAGACCAGCAGCCACAGCACAGCTCGGGACAATTAATCCGAATGCTTCGCTACTCTTGAACCACTGTTCACCAATTTCCTGTGTAGACTCAGGGAAAGGGTGGTGTGTCCAGTCATCTGGCAGATCATTCCCGTTGAGTCGGTCAACCTGTGTATCATCGGGTATTTCGTAAACGCCCAGACGGGTCGATGGTGGCAGCATGCGAGGGCTGCTCGTGTAATTTGCCATCTCCAACTGAGCTACCGCGGCAGACATCGCAAAGTACAGCACCGGCGTGTGAGGTTTATTCCAGCGCGCACCGTTTGCGTAACTCCCGCCAAGCCCCCTCAGGTCTTCTAGATATTTTTGTTTGGCAATTCGGTACAGGAGCACTAGGTAAATTCCCCGTGCTCAATGCTGTCGAGTAGCTGAGAGACCCACTGGCGCCCCTGAAAGGTATCGAACTGATCAATAGGGCGGGAATCGTTCAATGCACCCACAGGACTTCTCAACCACTGTAGTGCCAGTTCTTCAGACTCCCAAACCTCGTTAGCCTGTTGAATCACTCTAACCGCATGCAGCATTTCTTCTGATTGGCCACTGGGTAGTGATTGACGTCGATAAACCCGGCTCAGGTTGCTCGAAGACACTCCCAGGATAACAAGGAAGGTTTCGCGGAGCCCGGTGCCTTCAACAATGTTTTTCACCCACTTTCCCGGAATGCCTTTTCGCGATTGGCTGATAAATTCGCGTTGATCGCGAAGGGTTTCAACGGGTATGGCGTTGTAAACCAACCCAGTGCTTTTGTAAGGCGGAATGTCTTTTGCCCGGAAAGTATGCGCGCGTGGGCGCGAATTCTCTAACGTCGTCATTTTGCTTCTTCTTGCTTTTTGTTGCGCTGCTTTTTTTTGTGCTCCCTTTGTTTTGGTTAAGGGCTTTTTCGTGCCTCGACCTTCTGGTAGCGTTGCCATTATACTTCCTCTCGTCAATATGATGTTAGTTTTGCATCATGTTGACGAGAGGTCAAATGATGATTCATTTAATCTGTTATAGCAGACTTATTAAGCCATCATATTTGTTTTATTTCTTATTAATTCTATTTAATATTCAATCTCAGGAAATAATAATTTAAAAATAATAGTTATTTTTAATTCTCTTAGTATGGGAGTGTATTTTGAGTAAATACGAAGAAATCCAGAATAAAATCGCAGAGCTGCAAAAACAGGCCGATGAGCTGTATAACAGCGAGCGCAAAACTGCGATTCAGGAGTGCAAAGAAAAAATCAAGTTATATGATTTGACGGCATCGGATTTGGGACTTTCCGGTGGTGCAGGGCGGGGCAGAAAAGCTGCGACGAAAACAGTTGCAGGAAAATCTGCTGGGAGCACTAAATCAAAAGCAACGGCTAAAAAAGGGCGTAAAGCGGGACGTAAACCCGTCAAAAAAGCAGAGCCCAAGTTTATCGGCCCTAACGGTGAAACCTGGGCGGGTCGTGGCAAGCAACCGAACTGGCTGACTGACCTGATCAATAACGGGGCGTCTCTGGACGATTTCCGGGTCTGACTCATGTAAACCCGTTGTCAGTTTTATTGAACTGGCAGCATGGCTGCCCAGTGTCATTGTTCCGGGAACAAGCCGGGCATCCATCGCCCGGCAAGCGAGGCAGGAAACGCAATCGTTAACGGTGCTCGCGAACTTTGTGAATGCAATGCGCCGGTTTTTATCAGCTCAGATGTGATGCGCCTGGCTGTGCGCTCACTGACTCCAACCAGATCAGCCACCTCGCCTCGGGCCACCTCACCTTGATGAAGAATGGCACGAAGGACTACATCTGATTTTGGTACCAGTGTGCCACCTCTGATTTTCTCTTGGGCCCAAATCATGATCCTGTTCTGAAGCTCATCCGGGCGCATCAATTGCTCCATAAAGGCAATTTGATCCAGGCAGGTGGAGAGAAAATAATGCGCGAAATCAATCAGCGCCTTCTCACTGAGAGCGCCACGACCATCGCGATCTCCCTGCCTTGGCTGATCGCATGCCTGCAGGTGTTTTTTGTAATCAGACTCACTCCTCGCCAGTCCTCGAGCAACGGACCATAGCCCCTGGGTGTCAAGCGTTTCACGCAGCATGGCGTAGCTCATCAGCCTGGCAACGCGGCCATTGCCATCGAGAAAGGGGTGGACCCATAACATCCGATGGTGGGCGCATGAGGCGGACAAGATGGCGCTAATCTTGCCGGGGCGACTATAGGTTTCATGCATTTTGGATAGAAATCGAGGCACTCTAGCCGGACTGATTGCCAGGTGCTTGCCCACTTCGACATCACGTTCCCTGAACTGTCCGGGTACAACCTTGGCAGTTTCTCCCGTTTTAGGATTCTTAACTACGAGCAACTCTTCAGGCAGTTGCTCACAAAAGCGACGGTGTATTGCCCGAATCATTTCCGGGTCAGTTGCCGGCGCTTCTAATCCACCATCATCAATCCATTGTTGCACCTTAATATGGGCTTTTGCCTCCAATTGCAGGTCCCTTTTCTCAGGATCGGCACTGTAGTCATCCTCAAGAGCCCGCTCGATATCAACCGGGTGGGTGTTATGGCCTTCTATCAAGTTGCTGTAGTAACAGTTCATAGAGCGAACCAGACCAGCCAGGGCGCGAACGACAGGTGCCGGCAAGCTGTGACGGAAACCTGCGTTGCGTGTTGCCAGTTCTAATGCCAGGTCGTTTAGGTGCTCCCGGTGAGGGCCCTCACTAATAAGTAAGGGTTCAAACAAGAAGGTATCTTCCTCGGCATCTCTCATCATGGAGGGCTCCTTGGTGGCCGCTTTTTTGGCCGCTTTGAATTTATCAATAAAATCATGATATCAGGATGTTAGGAAGGAGGTAAGTGAATTTACTGCCTGATTATTGGCCGGTTAAATGGCTGGAATCAGACGGTGTTTTCAGGTCGAAGACCCAAATAGGCTATTTGGACTCCAAATTTATTGCTATAACCTTCTGAACAGGCCATACATTTATCTGTCGACTATCTATGTTTTCCGGATTAATACCCATACTTGATTTTCGAGTATTTAATGGACTGAGCATTATGACGATTAATTTGAATAGCCGTAGCCTGTTTACAAAAACTAATAATTAAGCATTGCCACCGCGCCTGAAGCCCGTATACTCCCCAGAATAATAAGAGCGAATTTATGCCTATGGACCTGTCGCAACTTTTTATTCTGGCCACCTTGTTTTTTCTGGTTGGCATGCTCATCTGGGGACGTTACCCGGTTGGTGTGATTTTCTCTTCCGTGGCCTTTGTCTACTTTGTCGCCGGCTTTATTCCCCTTGAATCCCTGACCCGCCAGATCGTCAATCCCGGCCTGATCACCGTGGTGCTGCTGATGCTGATGGCGACGGTGCTGAACAAAGTCAGGTTGCTGGAGGTCTGGGCAAACCGGTTGGTGCGCGGCGGTTACCGCAGCGCCCTGGCAAAGCTGCTGACAGTGGTGGGGCTGCAATCCGCCTTCCTGAATAACACCGCCGTGGTCGCTTCACTGATCGGGCCGCTGCGCTCGGCCAGTAAAAAGGATGCGCCCAAGCTGCTGCTGCCGATGTCATACGCAGCGACGCTTGGTGGCATGCTGACCCTGATCGGCACTTCCACCAACTTGCTGTTAAGCGGTTTTATCAGTGAAGCCGGGTTACCCGAGTGGAATATCTTCACGCCGCTGCCCATGGGCATTTTGCTGTTCTGCATTTGCCTGGGCGTTATGCTGCTGCTTTTCCCTTATTTGCTGAAACCATCCGAGGTGGAAGAGACACCGCGTGAGGATTACCTGATTGATGCCCGGGTCTCTGAGGATTGCCCCCTGATCGGCAAAACGGTCAGCCAGGCGGGGCTGATTCGGCTGGATGAGTTGCGTCTGGTGGAAATAGTCCGCCACGGTCAAGTGATTGCGCCGGTTCGCGCCTATCAAACCGTACGGCCCGGGGACATTCTGGTGTTTGCCGGTGATGTCTCCCGGCTGGATCTGCTTTCGCAGTTTCCCGGTCTGGTCACTCGAGGTCACGGCCAGGACATTCCTACCGACAATCTGCTGGAAGTGATGGTCAGTGGCGAGTCAGCCCTGGCAGGGCATCGACTGGGGCGGGTAGATTTTCGGTTGCGCTACGATGCGTCGATTGTCGCTGTGCGCCCGGTGACACCGCATTTCGACCTGATGAAAGGGCAGTTGCCGATGCGTTTGCAGGCCGGTGATACGCTGGTGCTGGCGACCGGTCCGGATTTTACTGCCCGCAACGGTGTGGAGCGTAACTTCATTCCCATTTCCCGGCCTATGGTCACCAAGTTTGTCCGGCCCTGGAAGTCTCATTTTGCCCTGAGCACGTTTTTGCTGACCATCCTCGGTGCCAGCCTGGGCATGTTTTCTCTGATCAAGGGACTGGCCTGTGTGCTGGTGCTGTCATTGGCCGTCAACCTGGTCAGGGCTCAGGAGCTGCGCCGCAATGTGCCCTGGCAATTGATTTTTACCATCGCCTCCGCACTGGTCATCAGCTACGTACTCAATGACTCCGGCCTGGCTGCCATCTTTGCCAACGGTGTGCTGGCCACCCTGGACAGCGACCCTCGGCTGTCCATGATAGCCATCCTGCTGCTCACCGCGCTGATGACCGAGATGATGACCAACAACGCCGCCGCTGCGTTGATGTTCCCCGTGGCGCTGAGCACTGCCACTGCACTGGGGCTCGACTACATGCCCTTTGTCATGGCTGTGCTCTATGGTGCCAGTGCTTCCTTCCTGACCCCGCACGGCTACCAGACCAATCTCATGGTCATGTCTCCCGGCGGTTACCGCCCCCGTGACTACCTCAGGGCAGGGCTGCCCATCTCCGTTGCCTACCTCGGCAGTGCCGCTTTTTTGCTGCCGGTATTTTTCCCCTACTAAATAGCCTGGTCAGCAAGCTGTTCTGTCCATTAATGAAGGCATTTTTTCCTGTGACAGGGTCGTAGAGGCGCTAAACTATTTATGTTGGTACATTTGTATCAATGAAACTGTCTACATATACAAGGAGTGTAAAGATGAGAGAGCTTACTCAAACTGAAGTAGAGCAGGTTAGTGGCGGACTGGGACCATTGGCCGTGATAGGTATTGATCTGGCATTAAATGGTGTCTTGCTGGGGTATGCGACATTCATGTCGTCGCGCTATATGCAGCAAGAATCATAGCCTGTCACGACCGTAACGGTGGAGTCTTTATCGAGGCTCCGCCTTCATTAAACAAAGCCCAGTAATAATCAATGAACATACCAGGCTCCATGAAACAATGTTGCCAGACAAAAGCATGCTCGGAACCTGCAGCGCTAAAAGTAATGCTACAGTCAGTTGAATCAGGCCAAATACGAGCAATAAACCGCGCACACTGAATATTCTGGGTAACATCTTTATCATCCTTAATGGGTCTTCACCATCTAAGTTTAGTTGCTGCAATGACCCTCTGCTGCCGCATTACCCGTTCGGGTGATTGGCATGATTTATAAATGTGAACTGATTCACATTTCTCCTGCTTAGTCCTCGGTTCATCGCAAAATTCTATACCGAACGTTGCCTTTGCGACACAATGCCGAACTTTATAATAATCGTAAATAATAATTGGCAGATCATGGAAAACAGAACTGCGCATATAACGGTAGCCAGTGATGCAGGTGTCACGGCAAACAATACCGCGGCTGGACATCGGCATTTGGTCCTGGGGCTTGATGGCACGTGGAATACACCGGATCAGCAGGACCGCGACCGTCAGTGTCCAAGCAATGTGGTGAAACTGCTGCGCGCTATTGATACCCGGCAGAGCGATGTTGAGCAGCTTAAATACTACGATGCGGGCGTTGGTACCGATGGCTTTGTCGATAAACTCTGGGGCGGTATCGCTGGCCGGGGGTTGTTCGGCAATATGCGCCAGGCGTATGTGTGGTTGCTGGAAAACTACCGTATCGGTGATCAGCTTTTTCTGTTCGGATTCAGTCGTGGCGCTTTCGCGGTACGTAGCCTGGTCGCGATGATTGACCTGTGTGGTATCCCCAAGCGTGTCGATTATTCCTACGATTTTATGGATGTCGCCTCTGAGGCGGCGCGGATTTACCGTGAGCCTATCAAGACAAAGCAAAAGCGCATGGCACGTGAGTTTCGTAACCGGTTTCATGCTGTGGATGCCACGGTTACCATGCTTGGCGTCTGGGATACGGTGGGTGCGATGGGGCTGCCAACCCAGGGATTACTGGGCAAACTGACCCGGTCACAGCACCAGTTTCATAATACCCGATTAAGTAAGAACGTGCGCCATGCTTATCAGGCACTGGCCATGAATGAGATGCGCCGCCCGTTTGAACCGGCGCTGTGGCGTGGCAAATGTCCCAAAGACGTCGAAACGGTAGAGCAGGTCTGGTTCCCCGGGGTGCATGGCAATATTGGCGGCGGCTATGCCGATGCCGGACTCTCTGATGTAGCGCTGGAGTGGATGCTGGAAAAAGCCGCAAACCACGGTCTGACACTGCGCCCCAATTATCTGATTAACCGGGTCGACCCGAACCCTTTTGCTGAAATGCGCGATCCGATTCGCCCCCTGTATCGCAGTCTGATGATTGGCCGCCCCCGCGTTCGTCGCATTGGCAGCGGTGCCATCGGCGAAGCCATCGATCTGTCTGCCGCCCGACGCTGGCTGGCCGTCAGTCGCCCGGAAGCGCCACCGGCCAATTTTCTGGTTGATAGCCAGCGTGGCAGGAATTTTCAGCGCCGGGCGGGCGAATACGCGCACGTCGAGCAGGCGATTACTGAGTCAGCGCTAGAGCCAGAGATAGGGCCAGAGATAGGGCAACTGAATTCGCAGCAGCACGTATCTAACAGGTCCAGGTCTGCATCAAACAGAACAAACAGTCACTCGCTGGCTACCCGCACAACTTCCTCGCATTTTTAATATTTGCCGCCAACCTTTTGTAGTCATCATACGAGGCAATGGTGATGTGATCGATGAGCCCCTTACTAGCCACTCAGCCGCGTTCCTTGTGTAGTGGTTTAAAAAATGACGAAATAAAATTGTCACGGTATATCAAGTCAAGACCAATTTTTTACGTGTTATATCGTGTAATTTTAAAAGTGACGCGGTATACCCAATAAGATAACGTGTTTAATAGTGTATAAACGGTCGAACGTATTTTTGCATGGTGTATTGGGCAAATAATTCAAACTGACTGGGTATATCCTGAATTGTTAAAAACCATCAAATTTGAGACACATGCCTTTCACTGAGGCGGATGAGAAGGCGGAAGTGGTGATTATTGCTGCGTTTCGGAAACTGGCGCCTGAGATTCCGATTATTACAGAAAATGCCTTGGCAGATGCTAAACTATTCGCACCGCAAACATATAATGTGTTTTAAATAAATATTATTGAGTTCTTCTATGCGTTATAAGAGAATGTGAGCACCTTCACAATTTTGGGTTAAATTTCATATCCCAGTCAGGAAGTCCTGTAAACATAAAAATCATTTTTATCAGTTCCTAAGGTGTGTTAGTCGGGTGCATGTTTGAATCAGGAAGAACAGTCAGGCATCGAGCCTTTAGCCGACACCGCTGGTAATCAAGTCCAGCCATACCGACTTCTCCTGTTTGGCGCGGTGATTTTGGCGTTAGCGCTGATTGGCATCTGGTCCAGGCCTTCCGGCGCTTTTGCCGCCCTGTGGCCTGCCAATGCGGTGATGCTGGTCTGGCTGGCAAGGAGCGGCTCATCGGCGTCTTTGGCACACTACTTTTGTGCCGCTCTGGCCTTTTCTGCAGCCGATCTCATGACTGGCGCAAGCGTCGGAAATGCCCTGATACTGGCTTGTGGTAACTTGCTCAGTGTCGGAACCGGATTGCTGTTTTTGCACCTGTGCCGTTTGAAGACGATTGACCTGTCGGAGCGCGCCAGTGTCTTTCAGGTTCTGTTGCTGGCGTTGATCGGGGCGAACGCAGGCGGATTACTTGGTATGGTTGCCTGGCCGAAAATGTTCGGCGGCACTTTCCATGAGGGGTATTTTTACTGGGCCGGCACCGACTTTGTGAACTATATTGCATTTCTGCCACTACTTTTTGCCATGCCGGCATCACGTATTGAATTGATCAGGTCGCTGCGTCGGGATCTGAGTCAAACAAAGGTCTTGCCAGCGATAACTACGCTTCTGATGTGTGGTTTGCCAGTCTGGACGGATAACCCTAATGCACTGGCATTCCCGTTGCTGGGCCTGCTCTGGTGCGCTTTTACCTATAGTGTGTTTGTGACCGCACTGCTGACCCTGCTTTATTGTCTTTTTGCGCTGTTGCAGATATCACGTGTCTTTGATCAGGGGGCTGCTGATTTTTCGGGCTGGGCCGATCTGATGCTGATTCGTGTCAGTATCTCCTCCATTGCGCTGGCACCGATCGTGGTCTCAGCCTATATTCATTCAACCCGCGTCCAGGTAGCCAAGCTGGCATACTCAGCCAATCATGATTCGCTCACAGGAGCGCTCTCACGTGCTGCCTTCATGGAGGCACTGCAGGACAGAATGCAATCGCTGTCGGACGGACAATGTGTGACACTGTTTTTGATGGACCTGGATCATTTCAAAAATATTAATGACACTCATGGGCATTTGGCGGGTGACAGTGCGATTGTTCATTTTGTGCAAGTTGTTCAGCAGTGCCTCAGAGCGGGTGATGTTATTGGCCGGATTGGGGGGGAAGAATTTGCTGTAGTGTTTGCTGAGGAAAATAAAGAAGACTTTGACGCGCCCCTGATTGCAGATCGTATCCACAAAACCCTGAACGATTTGCCATTGGTGTTGCCCGATGGCAAGTCCTTGCCTTTCACAGTCAGCATTGGCATTGCAGAATGTTCAACACCTGGCGATTCGCTGGAGGCGCTGGTTCAGCAGGCCGATGATGCGTTGTATAAAGCCAAGGCGGCTGGTCGGGACCAGACAGTACTGAATCGGGTATAATGAATTCATGATGACTACCCCCAAACATCTTCGCATTCAGGCAGGCCTTTATGTCCTGTTTGTTTTAAGTGCCCTGATCGGTTTGCTGAGCCTGGTCGGGAATACCTGGCCCCAGTTACCTGTGCCGGGCAGTTTGCTGGTGACCACACAAGGCGCACTGGCGCTCTTACTCGGTGGTATCATCATGGTCTCGCTGATGATGCATTGGCGACGGGTTCGACACTTGTCAGGGTACCTGCTGCTGATACTGGCCAGTTACAATATTCTTCACAATCTGCTGGCTGGCCCGGGTGATTCCGGTTTGTCGATATTCACTGGTCAGCCCCGCCTCCAGTATCTTCCTGCCATTTGTGCGATTTTAATGGGCATTGTGGCCCTGGTTGGGTTAAGGGGACAGCGCTGCCGGCAATTTGCCATGGCCATGGGGGGGATTGGCGTCCTGGTCGGAGGCTGCGTGCTTGTTATGCTTATACTCAGCGCTGGCAGTCAGGATTTTGTGCTGGGTTTCAATCAGGTTTCCGCGTTTTTTTGCCTGGGGCTGGCACTGTCACTGATTGTTCTTGCCTGGCCCGGTCAACCCGAAGGCGCCAGTGTCGACAGGAGCGCTGCCGGTATGGGCACGCTTGGCATCGTGGGCACATTTGTTTTGCTGGTACTGGCCAGTTGGGGGATTCACATTGAACAACATCATGCTGCCGGTGTGTTGGCGAATCATCAGGCAGCTATGCTCAGGCGCGAACTGGAAACCTCGGCAGAACTTGCCAAACGACTCGCCAACCGCTGGGCAGCACTGGACTACAATATACCCGACTCACTCAGACAGGCAGAGCTGAACAGTTACTTCGCGGATATTCCGGCGATGCAGTTGCTGATGACCATTGGCGGTGATGGGCAGTCTGTTCTGCACCAAAGCAGGACCCCAGGGCAAGAACGCTGGCTGGATAGCCAGATGACGACTGACCTTGTGCAGCGCTGGCTCAATCAACCGCCAACGGCGTCGCTTGTGGAATCCTGGATCGTTCCTGATCCTGCACACCCGCTAACGGCGATCCTTATGGTGGTACCGGCAGGTGCTGAAGAGGTCAAGTTCATCAGTGCTTTTGAGGTAGGCTCCCTCTTGCAGCCGATGATTGGCCTTGCAGATGATGAGTTTCAGGTGGTTCTTTATACAGAGCCAACGCATCTTACCCACGCTGAAGGGGTAGGCCATGGATTTGATCACGAAATTTACGAGTATGCGACTGTCTCGGCCCCAGGGGGCGCCATTTTTTATGTCTCGGCCATCGGCAACCCGGTCAGTCTGTTCAGCCTGCGAGGAGCGCTGATTCCCTGCATATTGCTGTTTGGCTTGTTGGCCAGTTACCTGCTGACAACGGGAAGAAGTGTCGCTGCACTTCAGCGACAGAAATCCCGTGAACTGAGTATTGAGGAGCAACGTTTTCGCTCGCTTTTTTATCAATCGCCCGATGCAGTTTTCGAGTTTTCAAAAGATGGGCGCTATGTCTCACTTAATCCTGTTGCAGAGGCCATTACAGGTATTTCCCGGCAAGACCTGAGGGTGCTCAGGTACGATGAGTTCCTCTCTGGCGAAACCATGAGCAAAAAGGACTATCAGCTTTTCGATACGGCCTTTCGGGAAACGGTTGCGGGACAGGCCCAGACTTTTCACGTCAAGTTCCTAAACGTTAATGGTGATTGGCGAGATTACGAGTGCTCCTTTATTCCGGTACTGGTCGATGAGATTGTCTCCGGGCTATATGCCGTGGTCAAAGATGTGACAACGCGGTTGCGAGCCCAGGAGAACCAGCGGTTGCTGACCAAGAGCCTGGAGTCCAGTGACAGTGCCGTGCTGGTATTTGATGTCAGACAGCCAGCGATTCCTGCCGTTTTCGTCAATGCCGCATTCACAAAGATCACCGGGTACAGCAGAAACGAGATCCTCAACCATTCGCTGCTCCGTCTTGCCAGCTCGATAGAGGGAAAAGAAGATGTGCAACGGATCAAAGAGACGATTGACAGGGGAGAGGCCAGCAGTTTTACCGTAAAAAGTTATCGTCGTGATGGAATGCTTTTCTGGAACCATCTCTCGCTGGCGCCGGTAAAAGATGATGATGGCCTGGTTACCCACTATGCGGCGATCATGCAAGACGTATCGGAGAAGAAAGAGCATGAAAGCCAACTGGCTTATCAGGCAACCCATGATGTATTGACCGGACTTGCCAACCGCTCCCTGTTTGAAGACCGTTTGGCGCACGATATTGCGCTGGCACAGCGAAATGGCGAACTGCTCGCAGTATTGTTCATCGACCTGGATGCCTTCAAGCCCATCAATGACACGTTGGGACACCGTATAGGTGATGAGTTGCTTATCAGTGTTGCACAACGCATGCAGGGAGTCATTCGACCGGGGGATACGCTGGCTCGATTCGGGGGAGATGAGTTTGTTTTGTTGTTGCCAGACCTGGCTACAGCCGAAGAGGTGGAGTTACTGGCCGACCGGCTGCTAAATGAGATTGGACAGGCCCACCAGATAGGCAAACATGAGCTCTACGTGACCGCCAGTATCGGTATCAGTCTGCTGTCCGATGGCCTGGCTATACCGTCACGGATGATCCAGCAGGCTGATATGGCAATGTATAAAGCCAAACAGCAGGGCAGGGATACATTTGTTGCCTATTCTGATGATCTTGACGAAAAGCTGCTGAAACGGGTGACACTGCGCAATGAGTTACAGGAAGCGATAAAGACGGGGCAGTTATTTTTGAATTATCAACCCCAGGTCGACCTGCGCGGACAAGTCTGCGGGCTGGAGGCACTGGTTCGCTGGAAGCACCCCGTCAAGGGCATGATTTCGCCGGCTGACTTTATTCCCCTTGCCGAGGAGACGGGTCAGATCATCCAGTTGGGACGCTGGGTCACCACCCAGGCGTGTCAGGATGCCAGGCTATTGCTGGATATGGGGTTACTGAAAGGTCGAATGGCCGTTAACCTGTCTCCACTTCAATTCCACCGTTCGGGGTTTCTGGCAACCTTGCGGGAGGTTGTCGCCAGTTCATCTCTACCGCCATCCAGCCTGGAACTTGAATTGACAGAAGGTATTTTGATGCACAACAGCGAGGCCGCAATTGATACTCTTCGTGAACTGGCAGCCATGGGAGTCGCCACCAGTATTGATGATTTTGGCACGGGGTATTCAAGTTTCAGTTACCTGAAAGACCTGCCTGTCAACAGTGTCAAGATTGATAAAAGCTTTGTTGACGGGGTTCTCTCTGAGAGCAAGGATGCCGCTGTATGCAGAGGTATCATTACCATGGCCCGGGAGATGGACATCAAGGTGGTAGCCGAAGGCGTTGAGACCCGCGAACAGTTTGAACTGCTGGAAAGTTATGGCTGTGAAGCATTTCAGGGGTATTTCTTTGCCAGACCGATGGCTGTTGAGGATTTGCGGGTCTGGTTAAAACAGAACCTGAACGTTCAGTAATTGAGTTTCTAGCTGCTTTCTGGCATTAGCCATTTGAGATAGACTGCGGTAAGTCTGGCTTGCGTTACATAACAATAGTGACATAAAACACGACCGGAATAGATGATACTGCATGAGTGCTGCCAAATCATACGTTGCTTCTGTCAATAAGCTGTTTACGGAGTTTTATAAACTTTCGACCGAGCTGCAGATATTGGTCTGTATCGTGCTGTGGGTTTATATCGCGATCTTGATGCGCCTGATGTACCTGGGCGGTGGCGTGCCTTCCGATCATACTGTCATGATCTCCTTCCTGATTCTGCTGGTTGGGCTGATGGTGGGGCCCATCATCGGTAGTGTGACCGCGCTTGTCTGTGTGGCTCTGATCAATCCGGCAGGTATTATTCCCGCGTCGGTGGGTGCAGTTGACCCTAACGTCTGGATGCGTTCCATTGGGTTTATCCTGATGGCGCTTTTGGGTGGCATGTTGCAGCGTCTGGTGCATTGGCTCAACAAAGAGCTCTACGCAGCGCAACACCTTAACGTTGGTACAGACCTTCCCAACTTGAGGGCGACCGTCAGACACCTGGAGAAAATCCTTAAATCACGTAATCTGACCAATAAAGACCTGGACGTTCTGAATGTGCGCCTCAATAATCTGGACACGATTCGTGAGAGCGCTGGACAGGAAACTGTCAACCAACTGCTTAAAACGTTGGCCATCGAGCTTCAGAAGAAACTGGGCGATGATGCTTATGTCAGTCAATTGTCAGGCGACGAACTGCTGGGTGTTCATGCCGGTGAGGGGCGTGATGTGGAAGCCGTGCAAAACCTGATCAAGGAATTGTTGGCAAAACCCATCACATTGGATGGAGAGGATTATCACCTGACAGCCTCAACAGGCTGACTCCATCCTTCACTTGGGTGAGAGCTATTCGAGTTTACAGATTCAATCAGCCATGGAAAACAATGAGATTATGCTCTTTTTTGAGCCCAGGCTGAATACGCGGACTGGTTATTTCTCTGCACTTCATGCTGTTGTGCGCTGGCACAACCCGCGACGGGGTCAACTGATACTCGATGATTTCAAGACCATGCTGGAAGACGAGTCCGCGGTTCGCGGTTTCTCCGCATGGATGTTGAAACTTGCCTTTGCTGCTGCCGATGAGTGGTCTTCGCACGGGTATAAATTCCGTTTGGCTGTGAATGTCACCCATGTCCTGGAATGTCAAATTTACCATTAGCGGTATTCTTGCCTAATCAAATAGGGTAGTCAATCAATCAGGTAATGCCTCGAAGCCCCCGTGGGCATTGAAAATCTGTTCAATGAAGCTTACATGCCAGCGCGTGCCCAGGCCTTTACTTACAATGGCTACAACACCATGGCATTGGGTCGTACGCTGAAAGCCGGTTTTACTGTCGACTTCTAATCATGTCAGAAGGGATGGTGTCAGATGGGATGATGTCAGAAGTGGTTACTGCATTTCACTATGCAATGACCATTTCTGCGCTCTCAGCTGAAATCGTAATCATCCTCCAGCCCCAATTTGATGAGCATCCGTTGCCTTCCAACACGATCATTTTCAATGGCTGCAACCTTTTGTAGCTCGGCAGATAATTCCAGAAAGCCAAGTGCTGCCAGAACCGCACCAAAGGAAACGGTCAAACTTGCCTTTTCAATCGCCTGGTATGTAGTGAATGACATTCCACAGCAGCTTGCGATTTCTCGCTGGCTATACCCACGCAATTTTCTCGCATTTTTAATATTTGCCGCCAAAGCTTTGTAGTCATCATACGAGGCAACGGTGATGTGGTCGATGAATCCCTTACTAGCCACTGAGTTGCTTTCCTTGTGCACTGGTTAAAAAAATGACGAAATAAAATTGTCACGTTATATCAAGTCAAAACTAACTTTTTACAGGTTATATCGTGTAATTTTACGAGTGACTCGGTATACCCAATAAGATGCGGTATATCCAATAAGGTTATGTATTTAACAGTGTATAAAAGGTCGAACGTATTTTTACATGGTATATTGGGAAAATAATTCAAACTGACTGGGTATATCCCGCATTTTTAAAAAACATCAAATTTTAGACAGATTTCTTGCCCATACACAGGTCCCCATGAACCCATCATTGATAATTAGCCATTGATTTAGTCTCTCTTAAACACATTGCATTCCTTTTAGCACATCGTTTTCCTTTCAAGTACATCGCTTTCCTTTGAGCACATCGCTTTCCTTTCAAGTACGCCGTATTCCTTTTCTTATAGCACCTCTGATGTGTGCTAGATTAGGTATCTCGACATTTATTCAGCGTTGGAATGGAAACCACAATGACAGAAGTGACTGATAAGACAGCGATTGAGACATCGATTGAAACAGCGATTGAGACAGCAATGACCCGTAATCCTGTTGAGATGCAGGCGGCGTTGATTGAGGTGGCGCGCGACGCCGGGCAGGTGATCATGGATATCTACAACACTGATTTTGAAGTGCGAGGAAAATCGGATGATTCACCGGTCACTGAGGCGGATGAGAAAGCGGAAGCGGTGATCATTGAGGCTCTGCGCGAACTCGCCCCGGAAATTCCTATTATTGCCGAAGAGGCCGTTGCCGCCGGTAAAACTGAGCAGATCGCCGAACGCTTCTGGCTGGTTGATCCCCTGGATGGCACCCGTGAGTTCATTAACCGCAATGGTGAATTCACCGTCAATATCGCGCTGATCGAAAACGGCCAGCCGATACTTGGCGTTGTCTATGCGCCTGCCATCGATCGCCTCTTTGCCGGTTGCGTCGGACACGGCGCCCAGGTCATCGAAGCGGGTGAAGTCCGTGATATCCAGATTCGCGACATTCCTGCTGAGGGTCTCACTGTGGTCGCCAGCCGTTCACACGGTGATCCTGAGGCTCTCAAGCAATTTCTCGGTGACCAGAAAGTCGCCGAAGTCCGTAACGCCGGCTCCTCCCTGAAGATCTGCCTGGTGGCTGCTGGCGAAGCCGATCTCTATCCACGTCTGGGTCGTACCATGGAGTGGGACATTGCGGCAGGTCACGCAGTGTTGCGCGCGGCTGGTGGGCGGCTGACGAACCTTGAGCGGCAGGATCTGGGGTATGGGAAGGCGGGGTTTGAGAATCCGCATTTTCTGGCTTTTGGGGCGCTTTGAGGTCATTGCTTATGTTCCGGTCCTGCCAGTAGTCTGTCAAAACGCCAGACACGCCGTGAATACATCCCTGTAGGCTCTCTGTGGACATCCTTGTCCACAGAAGGTCTGGCTTACTTTGACAGACTACTGGCAGGACCTACCTTCAATGCGCGTCTGACCTGTTTGGGTTTGACGCTACCCATGCCTCTAAATGCAGTTAGAGGAAGATTCAACACGCCAAAACCTGCTCAAAAGCCAGAATCCCCCACGGGCTGAATGATAATTCCCGACCATGCCACTTGAGGGAGGTCTGCTCCGGGCTCTTTTCAAGCAAGCCGAGTCTTGTGCGGTGGATATAGCTACTAAGGTAGGTGCCTTGAGTCAGCAGGACAATATAAGCCGGACCGTCTGCGGACAGGGATGTCCGCAGCGAGCCTACATGGATGTATATACGGCGTGTCCGGCGTTATGTCCTGCTGACTCAAGGCGCCGGAACCACGAGGAGACAAACCCAGCGCTTGAAAAGAGCCCGGAGCAGGCCGGAACCGTGGCAGCGGGAACTGTAGAAATCCTGTAATATGGAATCAGGGATAATGAGAAACGTCATACTCACAAGGACTAAGCAGTAATGAGGGAGCAGCTATGAAAATTCTCGTCACCGGTGCCGCCGGTTTTATCGGCTTCCACCTGGTTCAGCGCCTTCTTGAGCGCGGCGATGACGTGGTCGGCATCGACAGTCTCAATGATTACTATGATCCTGCCCTGAAACTGGGGCGTCTGCAGGAAGCCGGTATTGATACCACGGACTTGCCTGCACAGGTTTCGGATGATCAGCCGCTGGATACGTTGCCAACGCTGGAGTCGGGCACACAGCCCAGGTACCGCTTTGTGCAGATGAAGCTGGAAAACCAGCAGGCCATGGATGCGTTGTTTGAAGAGCATCGCTTTGATGCGGTCTGTAATCTGGCTGCGCAGGCCGGGGTACGATACTCGCTGGAAAATCCTCGCGCCTATATCAGTGCCAATGTGGTGGGGTTCATGAACGTGCTGGAGGCCTGCCGGCACTTCGATGTGAAAAACCTGTGCTTCGCATCATCGTCGTCGGTGTATGGCCTGAACTCCAAAATGCCGTTTTCCACCACGGATAATGTGGATCATCCTATCTCTCTTTATGCGGCCAGCAAAAAGTCCAACGAACTGATGGCGCATACCTATTCACACCTGTACGGCCTGCAAACCACCGGGTTGCGTTTCTTCACGGTGTACGGCCCCTGGGGGCGTCCTGACATGGCACCTTTCCTGTTCACCCGGGCTGCGTTTAATGGGGATACCATCAAGGTGTT
The DNA here is from genome assembly GCF_001642735.1 of Pseudohongiella nitratireducens. GTDB lineage: Bacteria > Pseudomonadota > Gammaproteobacteria > Pseudomonadales > Pseudohongiellaceae > Pseudohongiella > Pseudohongiella nitratireducens. The sequence goes on from NZ_LWHM01000026.1 coordinate 23,912, forward strand.
CAATCACGGCGATATGTTGCGCGACTTCACTTATATCGACGACATCGTGGAAGGGGTGATCCGTGTCATTGATCAGCCCGCTCAGTCCAATGGTGACTGGCACTCTGATTCACCCAGTCCGGATTCCTCCATAGCGCCGTATCGCATCTATAACATCGGCAATAACCAGCCGGTACGCTTGATGGATTTTATTGAAGCGATTGAAACCGCGGTAGGAGAGCCGATTGAGAAGGACATGATGCCGATTCAGCCCGGTGATGTGAAAGCCACCTATGCGGATGTGGATGCGCTGGCCCGCGACATGAGCTATCGACCGGATACCAAGCTGCAAGATGGTATTGACCGCTTTGTGGCCTGGTATCGTGACTTTTATCAGGTGTGATTGCTATTAGTTGACAGTAACGAGAGAGCGAACACCATGCAGTTCAACAGGGACGACTTACTGGCGCTGTCTGCCATCATCCTGCTTTTTGCCATTCTGTCCCTGCCCGGCGACTGGGTGATTGTCCTGAGAGACTGGCTGAAATCACTGATCAACCTGCCACCCCGACCGCCATCGCCAAGCTGGTTTCCCACCGATAAAGTGGTGCATGTCATTCTGTTTCTGGCAACGGCCCTGCCTGTGACACTGGCTATCCATAACCGCGTCACTCAGCGTCTCAAGCAGACCGTCAACAGCCATGACTGCAGTCGAGACGCCGCAAACGTGTCTGGCAATTATCAACGTCCCGCCAGCAAACGGCGCCTGCGACTGACCCAGGTCGGATCAATCGCCTTCATTGTGATGTTGATACTGGGAATCTTGAGTGAATGGATCCAGAGTTTTATCCCGGGCCGCAGCGCCGATCCCCTGGATCTGGTTGCCGATCTGCTGGGTACCTTACTGGGTATTGCGCTGGCGCAACTGTTTATCAAACGCTCGCGTTACGCTTAACACGACTGCTTTTCTCAGCCAAAAAATGCACGCATAAAAAAAAGCCCGGCGGATCAGGCCGAGCTTAGAGTCATACTACTATCAAGGGAGAGATAAATGAAACAAAACCCACAATTTTGTCTGCAATCTACCTACACTTAATCAGACTATTGGCCTTGTTCAAAGTTCCCACGTTTGTGCAAAAAAATTTACGTTATCCCTCAAAACAATACTTAACTATCTGAAAAATAATAATTAAAAATTCAAAAAATTACTTAAAGTAATTTCACAGAAGATTGAACTTGATGGTGGTGCCAGCGGTTAAAGTTCGCCATGGTTGTTACATTACCGTGGCTGAGAAGATTCTATTCAGAGTGGGAGTCCCCGGTACGATTAAAGCAGACGCTGTGATTTTCAGGTGCGCCTCTGACATTTGAATGCCGCAGTGACAGGATTGAGCGAGCAAGGCGTGCGTTCGAGCAAAAGAACCACCACCAACAGAACCCAGCACAAGGGAAGGGTATCATGGCTCAGAGGGCAGACAGTAAGACCACGTTAAGCATATCGCCTGTCGCTCGAAAACGCGGGCGGACTGTTTGAAGCCGCCAGGCTGAGTTTCCGCCCGCCGAGCGACAGGCGATATGCTGTGGTCGTCTGCCCTCTGAGCCATGATGCCCTGACCGCCTCCCCAGATTCATCAACGGTGCCCGGCATAAATTACGCCGAGCACCTGAAAATCACAGCGCCTGCACCGTCAACTGAAGCTTCTCAGCCACCGCCGCCTGCCCACTGTTCGAAACCACCGCCACACTCCCAAGTTCCGGCCGGAGGTACTTCTCAGCCACCCGCCGCAGGTCATCCAGCGTCACACCCAGAATTGCCTGGCGGAACGCCATGCGGCTTTCACGGGTGCGACCGAACAGACGGTTGTAATACTCCTGCTTCGCCGCCCCTGAAGGCGATACGGAGCGGTCCATGCTGCTGATCACGCCCAGGATGGATTCTTCCACCAGGCGTTCATGCAGCTCTTCATTGAGCATCCAGTCTACTGAACCGTCGAAGTCCTGCAGGGTTTCTTCCAGGCGTGGGTCACGGTAGGAGAAGAAGCGGAAGGAAGCGGACATCGGATCCTGTTCGGCACCGGCACCGTAGGCGCCGCCTTGTTCGCGGATGGCGCGGTGCAGGTAGGCGTTTCTGAGCACGCCAGCCAGCACGCACAGTGCCGGATGGTCGTCATGGCCACCGGGTACGGTGGGGTAGGCTTTGGCACAGAACTGCACCTGGGTGTTGGTGGTCCATAGTTCACGAACCGGTTCCCGGGTGGTGGGCAATGTCAGCGCCGCCTGTGCAGCATCGGCTGCTGGCGCCTGTTGCCAGGTCTGCTGCAGCGTCTGCAACAATTCATCGCGCTGGGCAGCTTCACCAATCAGCAGGAAGCGGCGTGGCGCCTGAGTAATGAGCTTGTGAATACGCTGGAACTTGTCCATCAGGGCATCCAGCTGGCTGTCATCGTCCAGTGACTTGATGAACTGCTTCAGGCGACGGATACCGGCCAGGCCGGTAAACTGGTGACCCAGCTGGGCAGTCGGGCTCATGCCGCTGGAGGCGGCAGAAACCGCCAGGCTGTGGCCGCGACCGGTCACATTACTGAGCTGACGGGCGCTGAGCTGGTTGAGCAACTCGCGGATGCGCTGTTTCTCATCAAAGCGCACCTTGAAGAAACTGTCATAGTGCAGCTGGCTCATTTCGCTGTGACGCGCCACCAGTGATTTGGAGGACAGCACCAGCACGGCCTTCATGTTCTGCTCGTTCTCCAGTGCGCTGCGCATGCTGGCAAAACAGTTCATACCCCCGGTCACGGCAGCCTGACGGCTTTGGATCTCGGCATAAGTCTCATCACCGACACCGAGCTCCGGATACAGTGTGCTGAACCAGGGCAGGGCGCTGAGCAGATCTTCCTCAAGTTCTGGCAAATCGACGATCACCTGCTGGTAGACCAGACCGTTAGTGCCCTGGGCATACCAGCTGACCGAACCAATGTCCGTGTCCAGCTCTTCTGCGGGGATGTCCGGCAGTTCAGCGGGGACGTCATCCAATGTGACTTTGGGCAGCATGCCGGGATCGTCTTCCTGCATCTGGCGCTCGTCCAGGCGCTTGTTCAGATCAATAATGGCAGCTTTTTCTTCATCGCTCAGGCGAGCCTGGATTGACGCCAGTTTGCTGGTCTCGGCGAGGATTTCGCGGTTGGCCAGTTCAGTATCCGGGGTCAGTGTCAGTGTGACACGGTGCTGATTGGACAGCAGCCAGCGCTTGATCAGACCAGGTATGAACTGCGGGTCTTTGATGTCTTCACGCAGCTGTGCCAGTGCCGGTTCGATGTCGAGCACCTCAAAGGGGTCGCCACGATGCACCACCGTGGGCAGGCCGGTCATCAGCAACTGCAGACCGTAAGGCGCGCCATCACCGGAGATTTCGCGCTGGTGCAGTTCCAGCTGATGCAACGCCGATTCGACGTGTGAGGCGTCGACGCCGTTTTCAGCCAGGTCATTGAGGGTGTCGAGCACCAGTTTCTCTGTTGCCGCGGCGGCATCCGGGTCGCAGCCTTCCAGGCCGCAAAGGAAGCTCATCTCGCGGTTGTTGTCTTCCAGGCCACACAATGGAGAAGGCGCCTGGCCAATTGCGCTGGTTTCCAGTGCCTGCATCAGCGGGCTGGCGCTGTTATCCAGCAGCACGGAGCTGAGCAGTTGTGCGCGATACAGCTCTGTCAGGTCGGTGCTCTCTCCCAGCAACCAGCCCATCACCACATGCGTCTGCTTGTCGACGCCTTCTTCGGGGTCAACCGCGTAGGACTCCTGCACTCTGACCGGAGCGAGGTAACGCTTCTCTTCCCCGGCGCTGAAATGCACTGGCAAGCGATTAAAACGGGCCAGCGCCAGTGCTTCAAAGTCGGCCTGAAGCTCATCAGCGGGGATGTCGCCATAGGTCATGAAAATGGCGTTGCTGGGATGGTAGTGCGTTTTGTAGAACTGTTTCAGTTCCGCGTAACTCAGGTCCGGAATATGGGCTGGCTCACCGCCACTGTTGTAGTGATAGGTGGTGCCCGGAAACAGGTAACTGCTCATGGTCTGCCAGAGTCGGGCAACCGGAGAACTCATGGCGCCCTTCATTTCGTTATAGACGACGCCTTTGTACTGCAGCTCACTGGCTGGATTGTCGTCTTCGCTAAATGCCAGGCGGTGGCCTTCCTGGGCAAAATCCAGCTCATGAAGATTGGAGAAAAATACTGCATCAAGATAGACATGCAGCAGGTTGTTAAAGTCTTTTCGATTTCTAGTGGCGAACGGGTAAGCCGTGCAGTCGCTGCTGGTAAAGGCGTTCATGAAGGTGTTCAGCGAGCGCCGGATCATGGTGAAGAAAGGGTCTCGAACCGGGTACTTTTCACTGCCACACAAAGCGGTGTGCTCCAGGATATGGGCGACGCCCTTGGAGTCCATGGGCAGGGTGCGCAGGGCAACCAGGAAGACATTTTCGGGATTGTCGGCGGCCAGGTGGAAATGCTTGGCACCGGTTTTGTTGTGCTCAAACTCCTGCATCTCAATTTGCAGCGAAGGAATGTTGTGGCTGCGCAGCCAGGTAAAGGCCGGATGTGCGTTGGTCGACGATTGCGTCATAAAGATTCCTGTTCGTGATTTGCTGATGGTGGTGCCGGGTCCGGAAAAATCGTGTGCACGGCAACCAGTTGGGCTTTGGCCTGACTCAGACATTCATGCAGGGCACGGGTCTGGTCTTTCAGATAATCGATTTCTTCTTCCCTTATATTGGGATTGCGCTGCTGTAATGCAAGCAGGCGTTTGATTTCGGCTGTCTGCCGCTCGAGCATGTGCTTGGAGGCCAGTGCAGCCAGCTTTTCGGTTTGCACCTGGGCGAGTTTACGCGTCTTCTTGGCCAGGCTGTTCAGTTTGCGCTGATATTCGGCCAGCACCTTGGTGATCGCCGGGCGGGCATCATCCACCGGACGCAGCCCACTATCCGTGTAAAGTTTCTCATTGCCGGGCAGGACGGAAAATTTACTGTCTTCATCCATCACCGCATGCAGAATAAACGCAGTCTCCGGCAGGTATTTGGCCAGCTGCAGATGTGACGGGGCGCTGACTTTGATGCGGAACAGACAGGTCATGATCAGATCGGTACGGGCGGGTATGGACGGCTGCCACTCCAGCAGGCTGACCGACGCCTTGCCCTGGTGTGATGACATCACCAGATCCAGGGCACCATTGATCATGGGGTGCTGCCAGGACAAAAAAGCACGGTCTTCACGGCGCACGGCCAGGTCGCGTTCAAAGCAGGCATCGATGCCATCTTCGGGCAGGCCGGGGAAGACCGGCAGCAGCATGTCATCGCTGGGAATCACAGTGTAGCTGCCGTCGAGGTTTGCTTCGTTGTGGACGTTATAGCGATCCAGTACCTGGACCATCCAGTCTTTCAGGCTGCTGTCCTGCTCGGTTTTGCGGATTTTTTCGATGACCCTGGCGGCAGTATCTGCATTGAAGGAATTCATTTCCAGCAGGCGATCACGACCTTGTTCCATGTCCTGTTGCAAGGCTTGCCGGCGAGTTGCTACGGCCTTGAGAAAATCCGGGAGCGATTGATCAGGGCCCTTTTCTGGATTCTCATCTGCACTCTCGTCTGCATTGGCAGGCTCGACAGCAGGTCCGGCGCCTTGAAGTTGTGCCTGCAGTGGTTCCCGAAACTCCTGCCACAGTCGCCAGCCGGTACTGGCAATCTGGGTGAAGGCATTGAGGCCCTGATCGTACCAGTGGAACAGGATGGCCTCGGGGCTGGCATTGCCGTCGGCATTATCGCGACGGTAAGGCACGTGCAGATTGACGTTTCCCTGTTGACCGATACGGTCCAGGCGTCCGATGCGCTGTTCCAGCAGGTCGGGGTTGTCGGGCAGGTCGAACAGCACCAGATGCTGGCAGAACTGGAAGTTGCGGCCTTCGCTGCCGATTTCCGAGCACACCAGGATACGTGCGGCTTCGTCAGACTCGTCGCCCGCAAAGTAGGCGGCTGCGCGGTCACGTTCCAGCAGACTCATTTTGCGGTTGAACACCGTACTGCGAATGCCGGCATGACGGCGCAGGTAATAGTCGATGGCAATGGCCAGGTCGTCACTGGCACAGATCAGCAAGGCCTTTCCGTCTACTGTGGGCAACCAATCGGCCAGCCAGGCCAGCTTTTGACTGTGTGGCGCCAGGCGCGCTGCTGATGCATTGTCTTCATCACTGGTCGATGGCAGCTTGGCGGCCGCAGCATCAGGGCTCAGCGGATGCGGGTGCAGCACCCGTTTGGGGAATCCTTGCAGGTTTTGACGGGTATTGCGAAACAGCACCCGTCCGGTGCCGTGCTGATCCAGCAGGTCGGCCAGTTGCTCCGGGTTGTCCGCAAATTTGTCCTGCAACTTGTCAATATCAGCGGCCACCTTCTGGTAGGCCTGTTGTTCTTTGAGAAAGGACGGGTAATCGTTGAAGCGGGCGGGGTCGAGTAGTTGCAACAGGGCGAAAAAGTTGGCGTTGCCCATTTGTTCCGGCGTCGCGGACAGTAGCAGCAGGCCTTTGCAGGCGGCGGCCAGGTGCTGAAGTGTCAGTAGCGTCTGGTCGCCGGTGCTGGCATTGTCCCGGGAAGCTGGCTGTGCCGTCTGTTTTGTCAGTTCTGTTTGGGCATCGGCAGGATCTGCGCCATTCAGTACGTGATCGGTTTCAAAATAGTCGGCTTCAATATGGGCGGCTTCAATATGATGGGCTTCATCAATGATGCAAAGATCCCAGCCTGCCTGACAGGCATCGGCTGTGTCGTTGCTGTTTGTGGCAAACAGGCTCAACGGGCAGAGCACCAGTTGTGCGCTTTGAAAAGGGTTGTCGCCGTCACTGTCGCGCAGGGCTTTGATCCGTGCCTTGTCGAGGATGGTGAACTTCAGGTTGAAGCGTCGCAACATCTCAACCAGCCATTGGTGAAGCAGGGCGTCCGGCACCACAATCAGGGCGCGTTTAGCCAGACCGCTGACCAGTTGCTGCTGAAGGATCATGCCGGCTTCGATGGTTTTACCCAGGCCGACTTCATCTGCCAGCATGACTCTTGGTGCATAGCGGCTGGCGACTTCATTGGCAATATAAACCTGGTGGGGAATCAGTTCGGCGCGGACGCTGCTTAGCCCCATCAGTCCGCTTCGCTCTGCCTGACCTTGCACGCGCAAGGCGTCGCGTTTGAGATTGAACCAGTAGTGTGATTCAAACTGACCGGCAAAAAGCCGATCCAGTGGGCGGTTCATGCTGACATCATCAGGTAGCAGCACTTCGGGCAGCGGGTGAGTCTCATCGCCCACGCGAACCTGGTAGACCAGCGTGTGCTGAGGGGTCAGATTGACATCAACAATTTCTGCCTGTTTGGCGTCTTCACGCTCCAGCATCTCGGCCAGGTCAATATGATGACCGGGTTTGAGGATCAGACGGGTCAGCGGGGCGCTGGCCTGGGCGTATTGACGCTGTTCTTCACTGGCGTTGAACTGCAGGGTCACGGTGCGACCCTGTATTTCACTGACGGTTCCGAGCCCTAAATCTGGCTCTGTGTCGCTGAGCCATCGCTGGCCCATTGCGAAAATTCGATTATTTGACATGCAATGACTCTTTACTGCGAGGCAGGAGACTGCTGTTCTGATGCTGCTGCCTTTGTTGCTGTTTTTTCACCCGAGTTATCAGTCTCATCAGGTGTTGTTGGCGGTTTTTCCAGCGTCAGCCGTCCCAGTTTTCCTTGCCTGTAATCATGCAGAAGGATTTCAGAAACACGGTGCCAGTCGACACCGTGACGGGTTTTACAAGAGCGGCGCATGGCCAGCTCGGTCATAAAGTCTTCTGCCTTTTCTGGCAGCTCTTTGAAGCCGTAATGCTTTTTCATGGCTTCAGGGAAATCGCGGATCAGGAATTCGGCGGTATCCATCGCGACATCTTCAAACACAATCGCCGTATTGCGAATGGCACCGGAAGCGGCCAGGCGCACGGCAGCGTCCTGGTCTTCCAGTTTTGGCCACAGCACGCCCGGAGTATCAAACAGGTACCACTGCTCGTTGAGCTTGATGCGCTGCTGTTTTTTGGTGACTGCCGGTTCGTTACCGGTGCGTGCCAGTTTTCGGCCCGCCATCAGGTTGAGCAGGGTGGATTTGCCAACATTGGGAATGCCGGCGATCACAGCGGTGTATTTACGCTTGGGTGGCAGGCCTTTGACCAGTTGCTGACACTGGGTAACGATTTGTTGTGTGCTCAGCGCCTTGGCGTCACCTTTTTGCAACTTGCCATTGGCCAGCGCCGCACAGCCTGTCTGGCTGTTGAGGTATTTGATCCACTCACGGGTGCGATGCGGGTCGGCCAGGTCGGCTTTGTTGAGGATATGCAGACAGGGCTTGTGGTGCTGGCGGCGCATCTTGTGCATCAGCGGATTGGAGCTGGCACCGGGCAGCCGCGCATCCAGTACTTCGATGACAACGTCTATCTGTTGCATCAGTTTGGCCAGCTCTTTGTTGGCCTTGAACATGTGTCCGGGATACCAGGATATGGCCATGGGGCAGTGAGTCTCTGTCTGAATCAAAAAAAATTTGCTGCGAATGATAACACGTGGGAATAAAGATTGAGGCAGTCCGTTATGAGGGGGGAAGGCGAGTGCTGAATGGTGAACTGTTCTCCAGGGATTTGGAGGCAGCATGAAGTACCCGCTCTGGAAAGTGACCAGAGACCTTTAGTCGGGTCTCACAAGGAACCCACAGTTCCGGAAGGAATCGGTGCTCTTGGTTCGGACAGCTTCATCGTCCCCCGCCAACGAAAGAGGTGGAGCTGTCTGAACCGATTTTTTTATTCACTTTTCCGTTGTTGTGCTGCCGGATTAAAGACAACGAATCCTCGGTAAGCAGGCATCGAATAGTCGGCACTCTTGTCGATGCCCCCGAAGGCTGTGCTATAATCTTGCCACATTTGGTCATAATGTTTGCTCGAAGTGCGAATATTGTGAAAGATTTCAATGTAATGAGGTAGTCGATAAGCATGTCAGTAGAAGCAGGATCGATGGCGCAGAAGATTAATGACAAGGTCACCGCCGCTATTGAGCCCGAGCATATTGAACTGATTAATGAGAGTCATATGCATGCCGGTCCGGCAACAGAGTCTCATTTCAAGCTGACCGCTGTCTCAAACCAGTTTGAAGGCCTCAATCCAGTCAAGCGTCACCAACGTATCTATGGTGTGCTGGCTGAAGAGTTGAAAGCGGGGGTACATGCCTTGGCCTTGCATTTGTATACCCCTGATGAGTGGCTGATCGCCATGCAAGAAGCACCCGACTCCCCAACTTGCCGAGGAGGCAGTTAAGGTCGGATACACTCAGCCCCTGTGTTATGAACCATGTCATAAACCCTGACATGAATCGTGACGCTAGCCTGAAAGTGAATTGCTCCGGATCTCAAAAGGAACCGGATCGTACAGGAACAGTAAAACTGAACTAGAGGACTGTTAATAGTGCTTGATTTATTCAAACATTCTCGACTGCCCATGTTGGCGCGTATTGGCGCCGTATCTGCGCTGGCGGCCTTCACCTTTACCGCCTTTGCCCAATACCGACAGTCAGAAACTTTTCTGGAAGACCTGACCATGCAGGATTTACTGCTGGAAGATCAGATGGTCCAGGAAGAACCGGAATTCATTGTCGAAGTCCCCGATTTTACGATTTATGAACAAGTTGATGAGCGCAAAGCTGCTTTTTTTGCCTTCATGACGGACTTCGTGGAAACAGAAAATGCCCGTCTGGCAGGTTTGCGTAAAGAGCTGCTGCCGATGTGGGGCGTGCTCAATCACGACCAGGAGCTGACCGATATCGAAGTCGCTCGCCTGTATGAAATTGCCAAAGGCTTCGGTTTCAGAAATGAAGTTGAAGCGATGATTGCCGCCCGGAACATTGAAGACGGCGTCGCTGGCGAAGATGAGAATTCAGATCAGGCAGCTCTGTCAGAAGATGCCGAAAGAATTCTGGCTGCCGGTGAAGTGCTGAGCCACTATGAGCTGGTTAAAGAGCTGGTTCGCCGTGTTGATGTCATCCCGACGTCCCTGGTGCTGGCCCAGGCAGCCAACGAATCGGGTTGGGGCACATCGCGTTTTGCCCGTGAAGGTAATAACATTTTCGGACAGTGGTGTTTTGACGAAGGTTGTGGCCTGGTGCCAAACCGCCGTGGTGAAGATGCCAGTCACGAAGTCCGCGCCTTTGCCTCAGTGGATGCCGCTGTGCGTGCCTATTTCCGCAACCTCAATACCCATCCCAGCTATGAAGACCTGCGCACCCTGCGCGCTTCCATGCGCATGCAGGGCCTGAAACTTAACTCCATGGTACTGGCACGTGGCCTGACTCGCTATTCTGAGCGGGGTATGGATTATGTTGAGGAGTTGCAGGATATGATTCGGATTAATGAGTTGCGGGAGCGCGACCGTGTTTTCATCAACAACGCGACGTAATTTCTGACAGGTCACTCGGTTCACGGCGCAACTGGTGTGTAGGTTCAAACGCCAGACGCGCCGTGAATACTTCCATGTAGGCTCGCTTCGGGCATCCATGCCCTCAGACGGTCTGGCTTTTTGAACCTACACACCAGCTGCGCCTCAAGTCAGTGCTACTCAGAATTTAAGAGTTTAGCGCTTGGTGACGGACGTCCTGTCCGCCGACATCCCTCCTGAATCACACGTATACCCGCCGGTCTTGTGCTCACTCACAGATTTTCAATATTGCTGAGTGTATTACGCCACAAATGACGCCGCGCTGTTTCAGGAGAGGTTTTCCATGCCCGCAGAAGGTCTGGCTCTTCTAACCTTATCTGCCAGGAACGCCTCAAGCCAGTGCTACGCCGATAATTAAGGCTTAAGCGCCCAGCGGGTATACGGGTGTTCACTCGGGAGCGCGCGTAAATCCATCCCTGGAGCGCTTGGCGGCGGACGTCCTGTCCGCCGACATCTCTCCTGAATCACACGTATACCCGCCGGTCTTGTGCTCACTCATAGATTTTCAATATTACTGAGTGTATTACGCCACAAATGACGCCGCGCTGTTTCAGGAGAGGTTTTCCATGCTCTGGCAGGAATCAACGGCACAAGGTCAGTGCATCATAGCTCAGATGGCAGACAATAAGACCACGTCCAGCATATCGCTGGTCGCTCGAGAAAGCGGGCGGACTGTCCGAAGCCGCCAGGCTGAGTTTCCGTCCGCCGAGCGACCAGCGATATGCTGTGGTCGTCTGCCATCTGAGCTATGATGCGCTGACCGCTCCACCCGAGTTTTCGGCTGCCGGGTGAGGGGCGCTAGGCAGTGGTCGGCTGAGATACGTAAAATGATGTCCTGACCGCCGCTCGAGAAAGCGGGCGGACTGTCCGAAGCCGCCAGGCTGAGTTTCCGCCCGCCGAGCGACCAGCGATATGCTGTGGTCGTCTGCCACCTGAGCTATGGTGCCCTGACCGACTCGCACTGATCACAGCCTCAATCCGCATTCTCAGGCGTAGACCGCACCCAGAACTTATTAAACCAGAAATACCGCCCATCCCCCCGCCGCGCGGTACAGATGTACCCAAATCGCCGAGAATTAAAGGTCGTACCTTCGTTAGGCTCAATCCGAAAATGCACCGCCTCCCGATCAATCCACTCAAAATTCAGCGGCTCGCCACTGGCATAGCAGCCAAGCTGGTCCACTGTGAAATCACCTGCCAGTTGTAAAGTGACAGCGGGGCGGCGGCTGTCTGTAATTGGTGAGCGGGGTGTTTGCTCTTTGATCTCAAAAGCCAGTGAGTTGAGTTTGGTGCTGGCGGTGTCGAGGCTGGCATAGATGCTGGCCAGCGGAAAACGGGGAAGGGCTTTGAAATCGGAGTGGTAGCCAACGGCACCCGAGTTCTGGGCGACGCCGATAAAATCAAGTTCGTCCAGCAAGTCGAGGATGGGTTGGTCAAATTCGCCGTAAGGGTAGGCCAGGATCTTGTGGTTCTGGCCGGTTTCTTCTTTGATGCGCGCTTCGGCGGTCAGAATTTCATCACGGACGCGCGCCATTCTGTCAGCTTCGCTTTCGCCGGGCTCGGCGTCAATCAGGTGCGGGTGATTGATAGTGTGGTTGGCGATCATGTGACCGGCATCAGACATTTCGCGAATCTGGTTCCAGGTCAGATAGCCGCTTTGCTGGTCGTCGACTGGCTGGGTGCTGACAAACAGTGTCATCGGGTAATCAAATTCGGCCAGCATGGGCATGGCAGTGGTGTAAATGGATTCGTAGGCATCGTCAAACGTCAGTACCGCCACTTTGTCTGGCATCCCGGCCTGGTTTTTCAGGGCGTCGAGCAGATGATCCAGTCGCCAGACCGCAAAATCATTGTCTTGCAGGTATTCCAGGTGAGCACGGAAATCGGCAGGTGAAATGCTGGTGGAAGGCGGAGTGTCTTCTGAAACATGGTGGTAGACGGTGATGACGGCATGCTGCGCCAGGGCGGGCAGGGGCAGGAAAGTCATTGTGGCTAAAATGGCGATGATCAGTGCCGGGAACTTTATCGGTACGAGTCGGGTTTTTCTTGGTGTCATAACGTCTGCTATTCCTGTTGTGCTTGCATCATACTATTCTGTGTCAGTCAGGGGGCGGAAAGCCAGTCCCAATCAGGCCTGAAAGACAATTTAATTGACAGTAAATCCTTTATCCCCAAGGCGTTTTATGGTATAAATCCGCCCGCTGCAAAAGTACCCTTGGCGCTGGTCGAGGAGTGCGCAGTAAATCAAACCATAATGTCACACACGTTCCGACACATTAGCCTGGGTGCCCGCAGGCTTCATTGCCACGACAGTGCACAATGAACAACGGGTTGGCTGATGGGGTGCGTGGAGGCTTAACCCGATAGAAATAGGTATTTACTTATGACATCAGTATCCATGAAGGACATGCTGAAGGCAGGCGTTCACTTCGGTCACCAGACACGTTACTGGAATCCGAAAATGAAGCAGTACATCTTCGGCGCTCGCAACAAGATTCACATCATCAACCTCGAGCAGACAATCCCTGCGTTCAACGAAGCCCTGGCTGCCGTTGAAAGCCTGGCTGCCCGTAACAAAAAGATTCTGTTCGTCGGCACCAAGCGTTCAGCTGGCAAAATCATCAAAGAGCAGGCCGCTCGCGCTGGCATGCCTTACGTTGATCACCGCTGGCTGGGCGGCATGCTGACTAACTACAAAACGATCCGCGGTTCCATCAAGCGTCTGCGTGACCTGGAAGCCCAGGAAGCGGACGGTACGATGGATCGCCTGACCAAGAAAGAAGCCCTGATGATGCGCCGCGCCAAAGAAAAGCTGGAGCGCAGTATTGGCGGTATCAAGGATATGGGCGGTCTGCCAGACGCACTGTTCGTGATTGACGTTGATCACGAGCGTATTGCGGTAACAGAAGCCAACAGCCTCAAGATCCCTGTGATCGGTGTGGTTGATACAAACTCTGACCCGGTTGGCGTTGATTACGCTATTCCAGGTAACGATGACGCCCTGCGAGCCATTCAGCTGTACGCATCGACGGTTGCTGATGCTTGCCTGTCAGGCCGTACGACTGGCAACAAGGTTGGTGACAGCGAGTTTGTCGAAATTGATGATAGCGAAGAAGTGGCTGCAGCACCTGCTGCAGAAGAAGCATCCAAAGAAGAAGCGCCTAAAAAGGCTGAGGCCTAAGACGCTTATGGTGCCGACTCTGCTGAGTCGGCACAGTGGATTCCCACCACTTGCCGTTATAAAAGAAAAAGGGGCTTTGCCCCTTTTTTTTGAGTGGCTTTCCCCCTTTGGGCGGAAAGGGCATCAATAACGGCGACGGGATACGAATTACTGGCTGCAATTTGAATTGATTATCTGATTAAACGAGGCAATAAGGTTATGGCAAACATTACAGCAGGCATGGTCAAGGAACTGCGTGAGCGCACCGGTCTGGGCATGATGGACTGTAAAAAGGCGCTGGTTGAAGCTGGCGGTGACATGGAGACAGCAATTGAAGATCTGCGTAAAGCATCAGGTCTGAAAGCTGCCAAAAAAGCCGGTCGTACTGCCGCTGAAGGTGTGGTACTGACTAAAGTTGCAGAAGATGGCAGCTACGCCGCCGTTCTGGAAGTGAACAGTGAGACTGACTTCGTTGCTCGCGATGACAACTTCATGGCTTTTGCCAACAAGACAATGGATAGCGTTTTCTCGCAAAAAGAGAGCGACATTGCCAAGCTGCTGGAAGCGGGTCTGGAAACAGAGCGTGAAGCACTGGTTCAGAAAATTGGTGAAAACATTAACCTGCGTCGTGCTGAAATTCTGGAAGGCGACGTCGTTGACGGTTATGTTCACAGCAACAACCGCATTGCGGTACTGGTCGCGCTGAAAGGCGGCAACGCTGATCTGGCGCGTGATGTGGCTATGCACATTGCAGCGGTTAACCCGATGGTTATCCGTGGCGAAGATGTGCCTAAGGACGCACTGGACAAAGAGCGTGAAATTTTCACGGCTCAGGCCCAGGAAAGTGGCAAGCCAGCCGAAATCATTGAGAAAATGATTGAAGGCCGTATCCGTAAGTACGTTGCGGAAATCACGCTGGTTGAGCAGCCTTTTGTAAAAGACCCTGACACAAAAGTTGGCGCACTGCTGAAAAACGCCGGTGCAGAAGTGGTAAGCTTTGTCCGTTATGAAGTGGGCGAAGGTATCGAGAAAGAAGAAGTCGACTTTGCTGAAGAGGTTGCCGCTCAGGCAGCAGCCGCTAAAAAGTAAGCTTAAAGTTATCGACGATGCCTTAATCGTCGTTAAAAATAGCTAAGCTGTCTTGGTTATACGTTTAACGCATAATCAAGGGTAATAGAAGTCTGCCGGGCGGGATCGCCCGGCAGGTTTGACTGCAATACAGGCCTGGGTTTTATCGAGCAGGCCTGACCTCCAGTAAACAGTATCGACAAGGCTGACGATCATGGCAAAAGCTGAGAAGAAGTATAAACGTATACTATTAAAGCTCAGCGGTGAGGCCCTGATGGGCGATGCGGAATTCGGCATCGACCCCAAAGTGCTTGACCGTATGGCAGTAGAGGTGGGGCAGCTGGTCGGACTAGGTATTGAGATCGGCATGGTCATTGGCGGTGGCAATCTGTTCCGGGGTGCTGCGCTGCATTCAGCGGGCATGGAACGGGTCACTGGCGATCACATGGGTATGCTGGCCACTGTGATGAATGCCCTGGCGATGCGCGACGCACTGGAGCGTGCCGGAATTTCAACGCGCGTGATGTCAGCCATTCCGATGAGCGGTGTGGTCGAACATTACGACAGACGGGCAGCTATCCGTCACCTGCGTGGAGGTGATGTGGTGATATTCGCTGCCGGAACGGGCAATCCGTTCTTCACAACCGATTCTGCAGCCTGCCTGCGTGGCATTGAGATTGATGCCGGGCTGGTTCTCAAGGCGACCAAAGTGGATGGTGTTTTCTCGGCAGACCCGATGCGGGTGCCGGACGCCATCAAATACGACTATTTGACTTACGATGAAGTGCTGGACAAGAAGCTGGGGGTTATGGACCTGACGGCGATTTGTCTGGTGCGGGATCATGATATTCCGGTTTGCGTGTTCAACATGCAGAAACCCGGTGCCTTGCTGAACAGCGTGATGGGGTCAACAGATGGTACCCTGATCGGTTTGAACAGCACGGATCAATAACAGGGGATAAGACAACGATGATTGAAGACATTATCAAGGACGCCGGTCAGCGAATGGAGAAGTCCATTCAGTCACTTGAGACGGCTTTTAACAAGATCCGTACTGGTCGCGCACATCCCAGTTTGCTGGATGGCATCCAGGTCCCGTATTACGGTGCGGATACGCCGTTAAACCAATTAGCCAATATCACAGTGGAAGAAAGTCGCGTCCTGGTCGTAGTACCATGGGAGCGACAACTTATCGGTGATGTTGAAAAAGCGATTATGAAATCTGACCTGGGTCTCAACCCTTCGAATAATGGCGAATCGATCCGTATTCCCATGCCTGCTCTGACGGAAGAAACCCGTCGTGGGTACACCAAGCAGGCCAAGGCAGAAGCAGAGAATGCCCGGGTGGCGATTCGTAATATCCGCCGTGATGCCAATAACCAGGTTAAAGACCTGCTCAAGGAAAAAGAAATCAGCGAAGACGATCAGCGTCGCGCCGAGGAACGTATCCAGAAGCAGACTGACAAGCATATCGCCGATGTGGACGCAGTCTACGAAGAGAAAGAAAAAGATCTGATGTCAATATAAGAAGCGAGCGGATGACAAACACGGACAGTCAAAGCGAAGTCACGCACAAACAACCCCGACATATCGCGATTATCATGGATGGTAATAATCGCTGGGCTCGTGGACGCGGATTATCAGGTGGAGCCGGACACCGGGCCGGTGCAGAAATTGCGCGCGACGTGGTGCACGGCTGTGCAGATCGCGGTATAGCGTACCTGACATTATTTGCTTTCAGCAGTGAAAACTGGTTTCGACCGGACAAAGAAGTGAAAGGTCTGATGGCGCTGTTTCTGAGTGTGCTCAAGCGCCATGAGATTAAGCAGATGCATGAGCGTAACATTCGCCTGCAGTTTATTGGTAAACGTGATGATTTCTCGCCACGATTACAGAAAAACATGCGTGAAGTGGAAGAGCTGACGCGACACAATACTGGCCTGGTGGTTACAGTGGCAGCAGATTATGGCGGTCGCTGGGATATTGCCCAGGCCTGCCAGGCTGTGTCCCGGCAAGTGCAATCCGGGCATATTAATGTTGAAGACATTACGCCGGAGCTGTTGCAGAATTTTGTCAGCATGGGTGATGTGCCGGAACCGGATTTGTGTATTCGCACTGGTGGGGAGCGACGCATCAGTAACTTTTTGCTCTGGCAATTTGCTTATACAGAACTGTACTTTACTGATTGTTACTGGCCGCAGTTTGATGAGACTGAACTTCAGCAGGCTATTGATGATTTCAGCCGCCGGAAGCGCCGATTTGGCCGCGAGTCCGGCAGTGATGAACAAGAAAAAATAACGTAATTAGTAACGTTAGCAGTAACGTTAGAAGTGGCGTTAGCAGCAGCGTTAGCAAAAAACGTATAAGGGAGCAGGTTTTGCTCAAACAACGTGTTATTACGGCAGTGATCATGCTTGCCGTCCTCTATGCCGGTACAGCCTGGCTGGCCTTGCCCTGGTTTGCCGGTTTCCTGACCCTGATTCTGTTACCCGCCCTGTACGAGTGGGGTAAGTTAATGGGGTTGCGACACTGGCAGCACCATGCCACCTGGTTTGCATTATTCGGCAGTTGCCTGCTGTTTACCCTGACCGCACTGCGCCTGCCGGTGATGGGGCTGGATGATGTGCAGATTGGCGGTGCCACCGCCGATTACGAGCCGCTTTCCGTGAATGGTATTGTCGCTATTTCTGCCCTGGCTGTGCTGTATTGGTTATGGGTGTTCTGGACTATTCGCAGCTACCCCGGTGGCAGTCGTCGCTGGCAGGCACGCTGGAAAATCGGTTTGATGGGTATCGCCTGCCTGATCCCAAGCTGGGTCGGACTGGTGTACCTGAAAATGCTCAATGAAGAAGGCTGGCTGGTACTGATTCTGGTGGCGATGGTGAGCGTCGTTGATATTGGCGCGTTTTTCGCTGGCTCCATCTGGGGCAAGAAAGAAGGCCGTCGACCACTGGCGCCGGCGCTCAGTCCCAAGAAGACCTGGGCCGGGCTCTGGGGTGGGTTGGTGAGTTGTACGCTGTTTACCTGGGGTGTACTGGCCTGGATACATTTGCAGTACCGCGAACTCTCCGCCAGTGTTTGGGCGCTGTTGATGATGATTTCCCTGTTGTTGGCGGTTTACTCGGTGGTGGGTGACCTGTTCGAAAGCATGCTCAAGCGTCACCGGGGCATCAAGGACAGTGGCCGAACATTACCCGGGCACGGTGGTGTGCTGGATCGCATTGATAGCCTGTTGGCGGCAACGCCGGTATTTGTGCTCGGCATTGCCTTGCTCAGTCGTGTGCTGGAGGTTATCTGATGGCGGCTGAAAACGGCGTACCATTGCCGGTTCAGTCATTGACTGTGCTGGGTTCAACCGGTTCCATCGGTGTTAACACACTGGACGTGGTGGCCAGGCATCCTTCCTTGAAAATATATGCCCTGACGGCCGGTAGTAACGATGGTTTGATGCTTGAGCAGTGCCTGGCATTTTCACCGCAGGTTGCAGTGATGGCCGATGCGGCCGCTGCAGAGCGATTGCAGGTGGCGCTGGCAGATGCCGGCTGTCAGACCCGGGTGGAGCAGGGCGAGGATGCGCTGGCGGCTGTCGCTGCCGCTGAATCGGTTGATACGGTGATGGCGGCCATTGTGGGTGCGGCCGGAACGCTGCCAGCACTCGCGGCTGCCAGGGCTGGCAAAAAAGTGCTGCTGGCCAACAAGGAAGCACTGGTCATGACCGGTGAGCTGTTTATGCGGGCAGCCCGCGAAAGTGGCGCCACGGTCCTGCCGATCGATAGTGAACATAACGCCATTTTTCAATGTTTACCGCCCAATGGTCAGACGGAACCGGGGTGCGATTTGCGCTCCCAGGGCGTGCGTCGGGTTGTCCTGACTGCCTCTGGCGGACCGTTTTTGCATGCAGACCCGCAAACTCTGGCCTCAGTGACACCGGCGCAGGCCTGTAATCACCCCAACTGGTCCATGGGACGCAAGATTTCCGTGGATTCGGCCACCATGATGAACAAGGGGCTGGAATATATCGAGGCTTGCTATCTGTTTGATTTGCAGCCGTCCCAGGTGGATGTGGTGATTCACCCGCAAAGTATCGTACATTCCATGGTCGAATATCATGATGGTTCGGTGCTGGCCCAGATGGGTAGCCCGGATATGCGAGTACCTATTGCACACGCGCTGGCCTGGCCACAACGGGTGGACTCCGGCGCCAGTTTTCTGGATCTGGCGACCAGCCCTGACCTGCAGTTTTATCAGCCGGATCTGGAGCGTTTCCCCTGTCTGGCACTGGGTATTGAGGCCGCACGCCAGGGAGGCTATATGCCAGCCACACTGAATGCCGCCAATGAAGTGGCCGTGGCCGCTTTTCTTGACGGGCGATTACGATTTACCGACATCGCCACGGTAGTCTCTGAAACGCTGGCCCGAATCACTTGTACAGAGCCACTGTCACTGGCTATGATTCAGCAGGTGGATAAGGAAGCAAGAGCGGTTGCGACCGGTCTTGTCAGCAAACACGCGTAACCCCTTGTATTACACGGGAACAGGAATTATATGCTGCAAACCTTGGTCGTAAACGTCCTGGCTTTGATTGTGACCCTGGGAATTCTGGTCACGATCCATGAGTTCGGGCATTTCTGGGTGGCTCGCAAATGCGGTGTCAAAGTACTGCGCTTTTCCATTGGTTTTGGTAAAGCGGTCAAAACCTGGGTCGGAAAAGATGGCACTGAATATGTGATCGCACCGATCCCCCTGGGTGGCTATGTCAAAATGCTGGGGCAGGATGACACCAATGCCGAAGCCGGCTCCCAGGTGTCGGAAGACGAGAAACATATGGCCTTCAATTACAAACCGCTGTGGCAGCGGTTCGCGATTGTTGCCGCCGGGCCCATTGCCAACTTCCTGCTGGCAATTTTTGTTTTCTGGGTCATTAATGTGGCTTACGGGACGCGTGGCATTTCCCCGGTTATCTCGCACGTTGAGCCGGATTCACCCGCCTGGGAAGCAGGACTGCGTGAAGGTGATGAAATTACCGCCGTCGATGGCAAGCCGGTGTCACTGTGGCAGCAGGTCAACCTGAAGCTGCTCGACCGTCTGGGCGAAAGCGGCAATCTGATGATCACTGCTATTCCGGCGCAATCGCGCCAGGGCGCTGTTTCTGCCACCGATAACCAGTCCACAGAGACGTTTGCTGTTGCTATCCAGAACTGGATGGGCAATACCACGGAGCCCAATCCGCTGGGGTCACTGGGCATTGTTCAGTACGAGATTCCTCCGGTTATCGATACCATCGTGCCGGGTGGTCGGGCTGAGGCTGGCGGGCTGCAAAGCGGCGATACAGTGGTGTCAGCCAATGGCACTGATATCAGAAGCTGGTCACATTGGGTCAGCATGATTCAGCAGTCACCGGAACTGCCACTGGATGTTGTTGTCCAACGCGAGTCGGAGTTGGTGGCGCTGGAAATTGTGCCGCAGGCAACGGAAGCCGCCGACGGTACACAGATGGGACGCATTGGTGCGGGTGTGCAGATCTATGATCTGTATAACTCATTGCCAGCGGAGCGTCGCCGGGAAGTCTCGTTTAATCCATTGTCAGCCATCGGGCCGGCCATGGTGGAAACCTGGGACAAGTCGGTGTTCGTGCTCGATTCCATCAAGAAAATGGTGATCGGCCTGATTTCAGTCAAGAATATCAACGGTCCGATTACCATTGCGCAGGTCGCTGGTGAAACTGCCAGCTATGGCCTTGAGGTGTATCTGGGCTTTCTTGCCATACTCAGTATCAGTCTTGGTGTGCTGAACCTGTTGCCAATCCCGGTACTTGATGGTGGCCATTTGTTGTATTACATCATAGAGGCTATCATACGCCGTCCTGTGCCAGAGCGAGTTCAGGCAATGGGTCTGCAACTGGGATTGCTGATCGTAGGCAGCATTATGGTGTTGGCGTTGTATAACGACGTCAGTCGCTTGATGTAATCAGAATTAAGCGAATATAGAAAGAGTCCGGATTTAAGCGAGTTTCATGATTAATAAACGAGTCACTACCTTGCTGGGGAGCTCTCTGTTGTCCCTCAGCATCTCGCTGGCGGCACAAGCCCAGAACAGCGATAGCTTCATCATCGATGATATCCGAATAGACGGATTACAACGTATCAGCCCCGGGGTCATGTTCGGGTTGCTGCCTATTTCCGTGGGGGATCAGATGCAGCCAGGTATGGCTGGTCAGATCATCCGTTCCGTGACCGAATCCCAGTATTTTGAGGAAATCGAGGTTGCCCGCGAGGGTGATGTGCTGTTGATTACGGTACTGGAGCGGCCTTCGGTCAGTGAAATCAATATTTCCGGTAACGATGTGCTTGAGACCGAAGATATTCTCAACAACATGCGTGAAGCGGAAATCTACGAAGGCGGTATCTTTACCCGCTCCACGCTGGAGGCCATCAGTCAGGGCATTCAGGAGGTTTACTCTTCCCGTGGCCGTTACGGTACCACAGTAGACATTGAGGTCACTGAACAGCCGCGAAACCGTGTTGCCATTGACATGACCGTGAATGAAGGCGAGGAAAGCCGCATTCAGGGTGTCAATATTGTCGGCAACCAGACCTATCAGTCGGATGAACTTAAAGATCTGATGGAGCTGGGTACCAAGCCCTGGTGGTTACCGCTGAGCCGTCGTGATCGTTATTCGCGCGAACAGCTGGAAGGGGATCTGGAAAACCTGACCTCCTATTATCTGGATAACGGTTACGCCCGTTTCAATATCGATTCCACCCCGGTGGCGATTACCCCGGACAATGAAGACATTTATATCACCATCAACGTCAGTGAAGGGCAGCAGTATCAGATCAGCAATGTTGATCTGGTCGGTGACCTGGTCAACGCTGAATCGTTGCTGCGTGCCTATACGCTGGTCGGGCCGGGACAATCGTTCTCCCAGGCTCTGATTACCGCCAGTGAAGAATACATGACCCAGATTCTGGGTAATCTCGGCTATGCTTTTGCCACGGTAGAAGGCGTGCCGGAGATTAATGACGAAGATCAGACCGTTGAAGTGATTTTCTATGTGGATCCGGGTGCGCGCACATATGTGAACCGTATTAACTACGCTGGTAACTTGAGCACCGCTGACGATGTCCTGCGCCGGGAAATGCGGCAGCTGGAAAGCGCTCCGGCCTCTAGCCAGCAGATCGAGTTGTCGAAAGTGCGCCTGGAGCGCCTGGGCTATTTCTCGACAGTGGAAGTGGATACGGTTGAAGTGCCTGGCACCACGGACCAGATTGATGTGAACTTTGATGTGCAAGAGCAGAGCTTCGGCAGTGTTTCTTTCAGCGTCGGTTCCGGCGGTGGTGGTAACTGGTTTATTGCCACAGACCTGCAGGCGGAAAACTTCCTGGGTACCGGTAAAACCGTTTCTGTCGGTTTGAACCGCAGTTATTACTCCAGCAGTGCCAACTTCTCCTACGTGGACCCGTATTACACGCCCGATGGCGTCAGCCGTGGTTTCAGTGTTTATGCCCAGAAGCAGGACGGTTTCCTGAACGTATCCAGCTTCTCGACCACGTCTTACGGTGCGGCAGTCAACTTTGCCTACCCGATCAGTGAAATTGAGCAGATCGGTTTCAACTTTGGTTTTGGACATACGGAATTGTCAGCCTATGGCTCTTCAGCCCAGGAAATTCGACGATCACCGACTTTGTTCGATGGAGTGGACCGTTACATTATCAGTGAAGCCAATACCAACCCCTGGAATGGTCCGCTTTCTGATGCGGTGACTGCGCCGTTGAGTGATTTGCCCGAAGAGTACAAGTACCAGACCGGTGCCCCGGGTTTTATCGATAAATACGGTCGCGAGTTTGATAACTTTACCTTCTCCACGAACTGGATTCGTAACACACTTAACCGCGGCCAGTTGGCGACCCGGGGTACCTTCCAGCAGGCGCAATTTGAGTTCTCGGTACCGGGTTCAGATCTGGAGTACTACCGCCTGACCTATAACGCTGATTACTACAAACCGTTATTTGGCGATGACTGGGTGTTCCACCTGCGTGGTAACCTGGGTTATGGCGATGGTTATGGCGATACCGATGAGCTGCCATTTTTCCAGAACTT
Organism: Pseudohongiella nitratireducens; assembly: GCF_001642735.1. GTDB lineage: Bacteria > Pseudomonadota > Gammaproteobacteria > Pseudomonadales > Pseudohongiellaceae > Pseudohongiella > Pseudohongiella nitratireducens. The sequence goes on from NZ_LWHM01000026.1 coordinate 46,734, forward strand.
CTTTGCCGGTGGCCTGACCTTCAACGGCGTGGTCCGCGGCTTCGAGGAAAACAGCCTTGGTCCGCAGAGTACTCCCCCTGTGGTTTTGGAAACGGGCTTTACAGAGCTGGCCACAGACGAAAACGGTAATGTGCTGGTGGGTGAGTCAGGTCATGCCAATAGCTTTGTTCGGGACAGTGGGGCCTATTTGACAGTGCCTGTCCCCGATGCCAATGGTGACCCCTTGCTGGATGAAAACGGTAATCCGGTATTGCAGCTGGCAACAACCACTTATCAGTTTGACCGTGACCGGGATAATTTCGGGGGCAACTTCGTGACCGCCGGTTCGATGGAACTGCTGTTCCCGTTACCGTTTGTCACCGATCGCAGCCGGGTCCGTTCCAGTGTGTTCTTCGATGTCGGTAACGTGTTCTCCACTGACTGTACTACCCAGCAGTCGTTAGAAAGAAACTGCAGCGATTTCAGTATTGATGAACTCCGTTACTCGGTCGGTGTGGGGGTGACCTATCTGTCGCCCTTCGGTCCATTGACTTTCTATCTGGCCAAGCCATTTACCCGCGGTGAAGAGGACGATACCAAGTCATTCGACTTCACTATTGGAGCAGGATTCTGATAGCGGTGGTATAATCCGCCGCAATCCAGCCAGACAAATTCAACGCTAAACACAGATAACAATTAGGGTGAAAACATGAAGAAGTTAGTATTACTGCTTGCAGCCACATTATTTGTCAGCACTCAGGCAGTGGCCCAGGACAACCCCGTTGTGGGCGTGATTAACCTGGAGCAGGCGCTGTTTAATTCTGACGCCGCACAGTCACTGGAACAAAATACTCGAAGCGAGTTTCAGAGCGACGAGCAGCGTTTAGAGCGTCTGAACACAGAATTGCGTGAAATCATCGAGCGCGCCCAGCGTGACGAATCTATCCTGAGCGAGCAGGAGCTGCGTGAACTTAACGCTGATGCCGAAGAGAAACAGGTTCAGATGCAGTTAATTGCCGAGCGTCTGCAAAACGCCTGGAACCAGCGTCAGCAGCAGTTTGTTGAAGCTAATCGCCAGTTACTGGGCCAGGCCATTGAAGCCGTGGTCGAAGAAGGCGAGTACGATCTGGTACTCAATGCTGAGGCGGTGGCTTACTTCAATAACAGCTACAACATCACTGCGCTGGTAACGGCCAAGATCAACGAACTGGCGCCGTAAGCGGCCCGGTTCGATCGGAAATTGCCTCAGTGACGGTGACGGAGTCCGCTTACTATACGCTGGCAGAGCTTGCAACACGCCTGAGAGTGTCGTTAAACCCGGCCGCTGAGGCAGCGTCAGAGACGCGAATCTACGGGCTGGCCACCCTGGCCAGTGCCGGAGAAGGGCAGCTGAGCTTCGTCAGCAATCCGCGTTATGTCAGCCAGTTGTCTTCCTCAGCCGGAGCGGCCTTTATTGTGCCTGCCAGTCTGGGGCAATCAGAAAATAGACCCTGCCTGCTTTCGGAAAATCCTTATGTTACCTATGCGCTGGCATCGCAGCTTTTTGCGGCGCTGCAGGAGCGCATGGCTGGGCGAGAGGGTGATACCAACAGCGAAGCAGGTCATGATTCTGCTACAAATACAGGGATGGGTGAGAACAAGACCCTTGTTCATCCCTCTGCCTGTATTGCTGATGATGTCACACTGGCTGCCGGTGTTCGCATTGGTCCGAATGCAGTCATTGAGGCAGGGGTCAGTATTGCTGAGAACTCCATTATTGGTGCCGGCGTTGTCATCGGCAGAGACTGCCGGATTGGCAGGGAATGTCGTTTCCAGCCAAACGTTACGCTTTACCATGAAGTGCACACGGGTGATCGTGTTTTACTGCATGCTGGTGTCGTGCTGGGTGCAGATGGGTTTGGTTTTGCCTTCGATGGCACAAAATCCGTAAAAATTGCCCAACTTGGGCGCGTTATTCTCGGTGATGATGTAGAGGTTGGCGCTGGCTCCACCATTGATCGTGGTGCATTGGACGACACGACCATAGGTACTGGAGTGAAAATTGATAATCAGGTACAGATCGGCCATAACTGTGTGGTAGGCGATCATACTGTGATTTGTGGCTGTACAGCGCTGGCTGGCAGTACAAGAGTTGGACGTTACTGTGTGATAGGGGGGGCAGTTGGTATTACCGGCCATCTGTCGATATGCGACAAGGTGTCGGTCAGCGCCATGTCGATGGTGACACAGTCTATTACCGAGCCCGGCGTGTATTCCTCGGGCACATTGCTACAGGAAAGCCGGCAGTGGAAAAAAAATGTGCTGACCCTGAACAAACTGTCGGGTTTGTCCAGAACGGTACGGAATCTGGAGAAGCGGTTGCCGCAAGAGCGGCCGCCTGAGTCGGGAAACGAGTTATGATGATGAATGTGGAAGAAATCAAAGAGTATTTGCCACAGCGCTATCCATTTTTGATGGTGGATCGGGTTGTCAGCATGGAGTTGGGCAAGTCGATTGTTGCCTATAAAAATGTGTCGGTTAATGAACCGTTTTTTAATGGTCATTTTCCGGATTATCCTATCATGCCCGGGGTGATGATTATTGAAGCGCTGGCCCAGGCCGCTGGCGTACTGGGCTTCAAAAGCCAGGAAAAAAAGCCCAAAGATGGCTATCTGTATTATTTTGTTGGTTCGGACAAGGTTCGTCTGAAGCGTCCGGTTGTGCCGGGTGATCAGCTTCAGCTTGAAGCGACGGTTATCACAAATAAACGTGGTATTTACAAGTTTGCATGCCGGGCCTCCGTCGGTGGTGTGACAGTGTGTGAGGCGGACATTATGTGCGCAGAGAGGAAGCGAGAGCAGTGATAGATTCGCGAGCAATTATTGATCCATCTGCAAAGCTGGCTGATGATGTGGAAGTGGGCCCCTGGAGTATCATCGGGCCGAACGTTGAAATAGGTAAAGGGTCGGTTATTCAGTCTCATGTGGTCATCAAGGCCAATACGATCATGGGAGAAGGTAACCAGGTCTATCAGTTTGCTTCTGTTGGTGAAGACCCTGCTGACAAAAAATTCGAAGGCGAAGACACCTGGCTGAAAATCGGTGACAACAACATCATCCGTGAAGGTGTGACCCTGCACCGTGGTACGGGCAGTGGCGGTAACTGGACACGCATTGGTGATAACAATCTGTTTATGGCTTATGTCCATGTGGCCCACGATTGTATCGTCGGTAATAACACCGTGTTTGCCAACAATGCTGGCATCTCCGGCCATGCAGAGATCGGCGATTGGGCCATTCTGGGTGGTTTTGCCGGGGTGAACCAGTTTAGAAAAATTGGCGAGCATGCCATGGTTGGCGGTATGACACATATCGCCCATGACGTCCCTGCCTGTGTGATTGTCAGCGGCAGCCCGGCATCTGTGCGCAGTGTCAATATGGTGGGGCTGGAGCGCCGGGGTTACAGTGCAGAACAGATTCGTGCGATTCGCCAGGCTTTCAAGATCGTTTACAAAAAAGGTCTGCAATTACAGGAAGCCATTGTCGAACTAAAAGCGATGGTTGCCAAGCACCCGGAAATAGACCCTTTCCTGCAATCCATTCTGGCTGCGACCAAAGGCATTCATCGCTAATGTCCTGCTGGAGAGTGTCTGTATGGAGAGCATCATGCTGATAGGCATGGTGGCTGGTGAGGCGTCAGGAGACATTCTTGGCGCCGGCTTGATTCGCGCACTGCGCAAGCACTATCCCGAGGCTCGCTTTGCTGGCGTGGGTGGTCCGAGAATGCTGGCCGAAGGCTTCGAGTCTATTACGCCCATGGAGCGTCTGTCCGTGATGGGCTTTGTTGAGCCCCTGGGGCGTCTTCCCGAATTGTTAAAACTCAAAAAAGATCTGGTATCGCTGTTTCAGCGAGAGTCAGCCGCCGTGTTTGTGGGGATTGACTCGCCTGGCTTTAACCTGCGCCTGGAGCAGAATCTGCATGATGTCGGTATTCTGACGACTCATTATGTCAGCCCCAGTGTCTGGGCCTGGGGGCAGAAGCGTATCTTCAAGGTCGCCAAGGCTGTTGATCTGATGCTGACGCTGTTCCCTTTTGAGCAGGAAATATACGACAAACACAACATTCGTTCCGTTTGCGTTGGTCACCCTTTGGCCGATGATCATGACCCGGATGTTGATGTGCTGACACAGCGACTGGCTGCACAATCCGCGTTATCACTGGCTGCGCCGGGTAATGCTGCGGAGCAAACGCCATTGCTGCGCTACATTTGCCTGATGCCAGGCAGTCGCGGCGATGAGGTCAAGCGCCTGATGCCAGTCTTCCTGGCAGCGGCTCAACGCTGTCTGCAGGATGATGCTTCGCTGCGGTTTGTCATTCCGGCTGCCAATGAAGCACGCAAGTTGCAGATTGAAGCGCTGTTGGCAGGGCTGGACCTGAGGCACTGCTTTACCGTACTGGATGGCCAGTCACATGCGGCGATGCAGGCCTCAGAGCTGATTGTCATGGCCTCTGGTACTGCGACTCTGGAAGCTTTGCTGCTCCAGCGACCGATGATTGTGGCCTATAAAATGTCATGGGGAACCTGGCAGTTGGCCAGACGTCTGGTGAAAGTCCCTTATATTTCATTGCCTAACCTGCTCGCTGGGGAAGAGCTGGTACCAGAACTGTTGCAGGATGAAGCCAGTGAGGCGCGCATTGCACAGGAAATGAGTAAAGCGCTGGCATCCCCGGCACGGCAACAGGAGTTGCAGGCACGATTTCGTGATATTCATAAAACCCTGCGCCGTGACGCGGACACCAGTGCTGCCCAGGCTATTGCTGAGCTGCTATGAGCCTGACACAGAGCGTATTTGAGTTTGAGCAGGGGCATGCCGTTCAGCATCGGCCGGAACGCACCGCTGGTGTCGATGAGGCCGGACGTGGTCCGCTGGCAGGTGCCGTTTATGCCGCGGCTGTGATCCTGCCGAAACACTATGATTTGCCTGGCCTGACTGACTCCAAGAAATTGACCGAACGGCGCAGGGAACAGTTGTTTGATGCGATTCAACAGCAGTCTGTGGCTTATGCCATCCATGCAGTCAGTGCCGCTGATATCGATGCGATGAACATTTTTCAGGCAACCATGCATGCCATGAAATCAGCTGCCGAAGCGCTGGAGACAGTCCCCGAATTTGTGTATGTTGATGGTAATCGTTGCCCGGAGTGGTCATACCCGTCAGCGGCACTGGTTAAGGGTGACAGCCGTCTGGGCTGTATCGCTGCTGCCTCGGTACTGGCCAAGGTGGCACGGGACCGGGAGATGCTGGCACTGGATGCACAATATCCCGCTTACGGCTTTGCCCGCCATAAAGGGTACCCGACTACAGTGCATCTGGCGGCCCTGATAGAGCACGGGCCTTGCCCGGCACATCGCAGCAGTTATGCACCGGTCGCCCGGGCAATCGAACGTTTCCAGAACCAGAAATAACGACCAGACCAGAAACAATACCAAAATAAAAGGATCATTGATCGCAATGACTGTGGCGCCATTTGTTCACTTAAATGTACACACGGAATTCTCTATCGTGGACGGCCTGGTCAGGGTTAAGCCGCTGGTAGGCAGTGTCGCCGCGATGAACATGCCGGCGGTTGCCATGACCGACCAGGACAACCTCTTTGCCATGATCAAATTCTATACCGCGGCCATGGGCAGTGGTATCAAGCCAATTTGCGGTTGTGAAGTGCGGGTCGAGAACCCGGAGAATGCGGATCGCCCCTTTGTGACGCTGTTTCTGGTTCGTGATCTGACCGGTTATAAAAATCTCACCCGACTGATTTCATTATCCTATACCGAAAAAGAAGGGCATGGTCTGCCAGTATTGCGCTGGTCCTGGGTCAAGCAATATGCCGAAGGGCTGATTGTGCTGTCAGGTGGTGCCCAAGGCGAGGTCGGGCGTCATCTGGTTGATGGTGATCTGGCAGCGGCCAAGAGAACACTGAAAAAATGGCAGTCGCTATTTCCTGACAGCTTTTATCTGGAAGTGCATCGCTGTGGCCGTGTCGGTGACGAAGTGCATGTGGCTGCCGCAGCCAGGCTGGCATCAGAGACGGGCTGTCCGCTGGTTGCGACTAACGCGGTCCGCTTTCTGAAAGCAGAAGACTTTGAAGCTCACGAAGTCCGTGTCTGTATTCATGATCGCCGCACGCTGGATGATCCGCGCCGGTCGAAAAATTATACCGAGCAGCAATACCTTCGTTCCCCGGAAGAAATGCAGGAGCTGTTTGCTGATTTGCCGGAAGCGCTGGCGAACTCGGTCGAAATAGCTAAACGCTGCAACCTTGACCTGGAACTGGGCAAACCTTTCCTGCCCAACTATCCCATACCAGATGGTATGACCATGGATGAGTACTTTTCCCAGATCAGTCGGGAAGGTCTGGACCTGCGTCTGGATTTTATATTCCGGGAAAACGGCGGTGATCCCGCTGACAAGGCGGCGCTGGCCGAGTTCAGCCAACCTTATTATGATCGCTTGCAGTTTGAACTGGATGTCATCATTCAGATGGGGTTCCCGGGTTACTTCCTGATCGTGATGGAATTTATTCAGTGGGCCAAGAATAATGACATCCCGGTGGGCCCCGGTCGTGGTTCCGGCGCCGGTTCCATTGTTGCCTATGCACTGAAAATTACTGACCTGGACCCGCTTAAATATGACCTGCTGTTCGAGCGGTTCCTGAATCCGGAGCGGGTATCGATGCCTGACTTCGATGTCGATTTCTGCATGGAAGGCCGTGACCGGGTTATTCAGCACGTGGCTGAACTCTATGGAAAGGAGGCGGTCTCCCAGATTATCACCTTTGGTACCATGGCGGCGAAGGCGGTGGTGCGTGATGTGGCGCGGGTACAGGGAAAATCCTATGGCCTGGCAGACAAGCTGTCCAAGCTGATTCCGTTTGAAGTGGGTATGACACTGAGCAAGGCCATGGAGCAGGAGCCGCAGCTCAAGGAATTCGTTGATAGCGACGAAGATGCCCAGGAAATCATGGAAATGGCCTTCAAGCTTGAAGGTGTCACCCGAAATGTCGGCAAGCACGCGGGGGGGGTGGTCATTGCGCCTACCGTGTTAACCGACTTCTCGCCGCTGTATTGTGACGAAAACGGTGAGAGCCTGGTCACCCAGTTTGATAAGAATGATGTTGAAACAGCGGGCCTGGTCAAGTTTGACTTTTTAGGTCTGCGTACACTGACTATCATTGACTGGGCGCTGAAAATGATCAACGCCCAGGAAGCAAAACACAAAGATAATCCATTGGATATTGCCGCCATTCCGCTGGATGACTCGCAAGTTTATGACCTGTTGCAGAATGCCGAGACAACAGCCGTTTTCCAGCTGGAATCCCGTGGTATGAAAGAACTGATGCGCCGGCTGTTGCCCAGTTGCTTTGAAGATATTGTGGCACTGGTGGCACTGTTCAGACCGGGTCCGTTGCAGTCAGGCATGGTGGATGACTTCATTAACCGAAAACATGGTCGCGCTGATGTGGCCTACCCGCACCCAGACCTGGAGCCGGTGCTCAGTAACACCTACGGCGTCATTCTCTACCAGGAACAGGTGATGCAGATTGCACAGGTGCTGGCGAACTACAGCCTGGGTGGTGCGGACATGTTGCGTCGCGCCATGGGTAAAAAGAAACAGGAAGAGATGGACAAGCAGCGCGTCATCTTCCAGGAAGGCGCCGCGAAGAATGGCATTGATCCCGCGCTGGCCAGTTCCATCTTTGACTTGATGGAAAAATTTGCCGGTTACGGCTTTAACAAATCTCACTCGGCTGCCTATGCGCTGGTGTCCTATCAGACCGCCTGGTTGAAGTTTCATTATCCGGCCTATTTTATGGCGGCGGTACTGTCTGCGGATATGCAGAACACCGACAAGATCGTGACACTGATTGAAGAGTGCCGCAGCATGGGATTGCCACTGGTGGTGCCGGATGTCAATGTCGGGAGATACAATTTTACCGTCAACGATCAGGGTGAGATTGTCTATGGCCTGGGCGCGATCAAAGGTCTGGGTGAAGGGCCGATCAACGCCATTATTTCAGCTCGCGAAGCAGGCGGGCCGTTCACTTCTTTACTGGATTTCTGTCAGCGTGTTGATCTGAAAACGGTAAACAAGCGTGCGCTGGAAGCGCTGGTCCGTGCCGGTGCGCTTGACCTGCTGCATCCCGGTGACACTGACAGCATTCGTGCCCGGTTGATGGCCTCGATTGCCGAGACAGTGCAGGCTGCTGAACAAAGTTCGCGAAATGAAGAAGCGGGCGTGCTGGATCTTTTCGGTGATATTGCCCCGGTGGATACCGGCGATGATAGCGACAGTGATGATGGTCTGGTTGCCGCCAGACCCTGGTCGCAGCAACAGCGTCTACGGGAAGAAAAAGAGACCCTGGGGCTGTACCTCAGCGGTCACCCGATTGATGAATTTTTGCCGGAATTAAAGCAACTGACCCGGGATCGTTTGGCAGACTTGCGGGCTGACCGCAGTTATCAGTTAATTGCCGGTCTGCTGGTTGGGGTCCGCACCATGCGCAACAAACGCGGTGACATGATTGCCTTTCTGACGCTGGATGACCGCAGTGGCCGCCTGGAAGTCTCACTGTTTGCCCGTGAATATGAACAGTTTCGTGACCTGCTGCAAAAAGATGCCATTCTGGTGATTGAATGTCAGGTCGCTACCGATGACTTTAGTGGCGGTTTACGTGGCCGAGCCAGAGAAGTGCTGAGTCTGACCCAGGCCAGGCAGCGTTTTGCCAAGTCGCTTGACCTTTGTGTTCGGGCTGAACAATTGACGCCGTTGTTTCCGGAACAACTGGCTGATTGCCTCAAACCGTATGTTTGTGAGATTGAGTTGCCTGCTGAGACATCCGTTGGCATGCCTGGGCAGGAACAGATCGGCGCCGTGGTAACCGCAGCGCCTCAGGGTTATGGTCAAAATGGTCATGGCAGTCCACAAAGCGGCAACCATGGCAAAAACGGCAGCAATGCGGGAAATGGGCAGAGCAAGGACAGTAAAGAGTCTCTGGTGCCTGACGTACCGCAGCCTTGCCCGGTGCGGGTTTATTATCAGCGCCCGGATATCAGCGGCTGGCTCAGGTTAGGGGAGGGCTGGCAAGTGCTGCCTGATCAGGATCTGATTCATAGCCTGTCGCAACTTTGTGGCAACGGCAGTGTCACGATTACTTATCGTTAGTGTCATGATTGCATACCGCTAACCCATCTTATTTGCTATCATTGCCCGCAATAATTATGTACGGGGAGTCGAGTACAAAACATTATGAATCCCAATTATCTCGATTTTGAGCAACCAATTGCCGATCTTGAAGTGAAGATCAACGAATTGCGTCTGGTCAGTGACGACAATGAACTCAATATTGGTGAAGAAATTCAAAAGCTCCAGGAAAAGAGCACCAAGCTGACTGAGAAGATTTACAGCAACCTCAGCCCCTGGCAAATTTCCCAGGTGGCGCGTCACCCGTTACGTCCGTATACGCTGGATTACATTCAGCATATTTTCACGGACTTTGATCAACTGCACGGGGATCGACTGTTTGCAGATGATCAGGCGCTGATTGGTGGTATTGCCCGTCTGGACGACAAGCCGGTCATGGTCATCGGTCACCAGAAAGGTCGTGGTACCAAGGAAAAGGTTCGCCATAACTTTGGTATGCCGCGCCCTGAGGGCTATCGCAAGGCTCGTCGTCTGATCGAAATGGCTGAACGCTTCAAACTGCCGGTGCTGAGCTTTATCGATACGCCCGGCGCCTATCCGGGTATTGATTCGGAAGAGCGCGGCATTAATGAAGCGATTGCTGAAAACATGGCGATGATGTCACGTGTTCAGACACCGCTGATTGCGACGGTGACCGGTGAAGCAAACTCGGGTGGCGCGATTGCCATTGGTATTGCTGATCATCTGAACATGTTGCAGTACTCAACCTATACGGTGATCACACCGGAAGGCTGTGCCACGATTTTGTGGAAGTCGGCTGAACATGCTGCCGATGCGGCAGAAGCGATGGGGGTGACATCCGGTCGACTGGAAGAGCTGGGTATTGTTGATACCACGATTCCTGAGCCGCTCGGTGGAGCGCATCGTGACGTGAAAAAAATGTCTGAAAGCATTAAAGAGTCACTGATTGACCAGGTTGAGCGATTGCAGACCATGGATGTTGATGATCTGATTCGTCGACGTTACAAGCGTCTGATGAGTTACGGTATTTCCAGCTAATAAACCGGGTGTCGAAACGCTATCTGCCTTAGAACGCTTTTTGGCACCCGATTTTATCTCTATTTACGCCTTATGCGATGAGCGACCAGGTGCCAGATCAGTTGCTGGATCGGTTGCAGGAAACCCTGGCTGGGTTGCTGCAAGCCATGCCGAATGTGCGAGGCGTAGTCATTGCCTTGAGTGGCGGCATGGACTCCATGGTGCTGCTGGACCTTTGCAGTCGTCTGCAGTCTGAATTTCCCTCCTTTTACCCGCAATTGTCCTGGCGCGTCATTCACGTCAATCATGGCCTTCACGAGGATGCTGATCACTGGCAGCGCCACTGCCTAAATGCCTGCGAGCAGCGATCCATGTCTTGCCAGTCGTTTTCACTGCATCTGCGCAACAAGCTGTCTTCTTCGTCTGGGGAAGGGCTGGAAGCCATGGCCCGCCAGGCCCGTTACCAGGTTATTGCGGAGAATATGCAGGCGCATGAAGTCTTGCTGACCGCTCACCATGCCCAGGATCAGGGAGAGACCGTATTATTTCGCTTGTTACGCGGCGCAGGCCCGCGTGGCCTCAGTGGTATGCAGCAGGCTGCTACTGTGCCGGGCAGTCCTTCTTATCCTCTGTGGCGGCCATTACTGGGAGAATTGCCTGAGGATCTGCGAGCTTATGCCGCCTCCAGGGCCAGTTTCGGGGCTACATCCTGGACTGAAACCCGGGCTGGATCCGGACAAATGCGCTGGATAGAAGACAGTAGCAACCAGGATATCGCTTTCAGTCGTAATTATTTGCGGCATCGGGTGATTCCTGACATTGCCAGGCGTTGGCCAGGCTGGCTGTCTTCAGTAGAGCGTAGCGCCGACATCTGTCGCGACACTGAGCAACTGCTGCAGTCGCTGGCCAATCAGTGGCTTGCCGATTGTCAGGGGAAGCAGCCCGGCCATCTTAGCGTTCAGGGATTGCTGCAACACAGTCAGGCCGAACGTGATGTCATGCTGCGGCAGTGGCTATGGTTACATTGTGATCAGTGGGCAGGCCAGACCGTGCTGGAGCAGTTGACATCATTGCTGGTTGCGGCTGAAGACCGCCAGCCACAGCTTAACTGGCAGAACAGAGTCATCAGGCGTTACCGCGATGAATTATTGGTCACTTATAAGCTGCCTGCATTATCCGCTTTGCCAGAAGGAGGGTATGAGTGGGCACTTGCGCCCGCTTCTGAGCCTTCACGGTCTTCCCAGCCACCTCAGCCACAGCCACCCCAGCCTCTGGTGCTGCCTGGCAATGGCCGTTTGCTGCTTGAGCCTGTCGCCCAGAGCGGTATGCGCTGGCCCGTTGCAGGGGGTGTGGTTCAGGTAAGCTATCGCCAGGATGGCATCAAAGCACGTTTGCCTGGACGACCCGGCAAATCCCTGAAACAGCTCTGGCAGGAAGCTGGTGTGCCGCCGTGGTTGCGTGAGCGCTCGCCCTTGCTATATATCGGCGGTGAGCTGGCATGGATAGCGGGAATCGGTGTTTGTGACGGGTTCCAGGCTCCGGCTTTCGAGCCAGGCTGGCTGCCACGCTGGGAGATGCCGGAAGAGTGAGCCAGCGGGCCATTCAAAATTGTCTGGCTGTTTAAAATTGTCTATCGGGAGCAGTCTGAACTTCCGTCGTTACATATTAAATGCTAAGATATTCTCCCATCTGAACGAAGCCGATTTTCCTTGTTAACCGTACATTTTGTCCGCACTGATTTGTGTTTTACGCGAGTTATTGTGCGCTGTATGTCTTGACAGGGTGATTATCGTGGTTTTACTGCGTAGCCGGGGCTTCCCGTACAATCATTAAGGATGGGGCGTTAATGACGCGATATATTTTCATTACCGGCGGAGTGGTTTCTTCACTCGGCAAAGGCATCACTTCAGCATCTCTTGGCGCTATTCTTGAAGCGCGCGGACTCAACGTCACTCTGCTAAAACTGGACCCCTACATCAATGTGGATCCGGGTACCATGAGTCCGTTCCAGCACGGTGAAGTATTTGTCACGGAAGATGGTGCGGAAACTGACCTCGACCTGGGGCACTACGAACGCTTTGTGCGTACCACCATGTCTACGCGCAACAACTTCACCACCGGTCGTGTCTACGAAGAAGTGATTCGTCGCGAACGTCGTGGTGACTATCTTGGCGCCACCATACAGGTGATTCCGCATGTAACCGATGAAATCAAACGTCGCGTCATCGATGGTGCCAGTGGTGCTGACGTGGCACTGGTCGAGATCGGCGGCACCGTTGGTGATATCGAATCCCAGCCTTTCCTGGAAGCGGTACGTCAAATGCGGGTGGAGATGGGGTCTTCCCAGGCGCTGTTTATGCACCTGACCCTGGTGCCTTATATTGCGACAGCCGGTGAGACTAAAACCAAGCCGACGCAGCACTCTGTTAAAGAACTGCGTTCCATCGGTATTCAACCGGACATTCTGATTTGCCGTTCTGAACAGGAAATTGCGGAATCAGCCCGTCGCAAGATTGCATTGTTTACCAACGTTGACCTGCCTGCGGTTGTATCCCTTGCGGACACCAATACCATTTACCGCGTACCTTCATTGCTGCGTACTGCTGGCCTGGATGAGATTGTCGTCAATAAATTTGGTCTGGATTGCCCGGCAGCTGACCTGCATGAGTGGGATCGGGTGGTTGATGCCAAACTGAACCCGGAAGAAGAAGTGACTATTGCCATTGTTGGCAAGTACATGGAATTGCTGGATGCCTACAAGTCACTGATCGAAGCGGTCAGTCATGCCGGTGTTCAGACGCGTACCAAGGTCAATATCAAATACATCGATTCCAGTGACGTGAAAATTCATGGTACGGAGATACTTGAAGGCGTGCATGCCATTCTGGTGCCAGGTGGCTTTGGCCAACGTGGTGTCGAAGGGAAAATCCTGACAGTTCAATATGCGCGTGAAAACAAGATTCCTTATCTGGGGATTTGTCTGGGTATGCAGGTTGCTGTTATTGAGTATGCCCGCAACATGGCGAATCTGCCTGATGCGCACAGCACTGAGTTCAAGCCTGACTGCAGTGATCCGGTTGTGGCCCTGATCAGCGAGTGGACAACGGCAGAGGGAGCTGTTGAAACCCGTGACGAAAACTCGGATCTGGGTGGCACCATGCGCCTGGGCGGCCAGGAGTGCCGACTGGCAGAAGGTTCCGTGGCCCGTGCTTGTTATGGCAAGGATGTGATTGTGGAAAGACACCGTCACCGTTATGAGGTGAATAACAATTACCTGCCAGCCCTGGAAGCCGCCGGTTTGCGTATTACCGGCCGGTCGATGGATGGCGAACTGGTCGAGATGGTAGAGGCGCCAGATCACCCATGGTTTGTAGCCTGCCAGTTCCACCCGGAATTTACCTCAACGCCGCGTGACGGTCATCCGCTGTTTACCGGTTTTGTCCAGGCAGCGAAATCACATCAGGCTGCACAGTAACGCTTAAAGGAGACGCTGGATTTTGATTGATCCAATACACCTACAGCTCAGACCGGACATCACCTTTGGCAATGACCTGCCATTTGTATTGATTGGTGGTATGAACGTGCTTGAGTCGCATGCGCTTGCCCTGGAAGTTGCTGAGGCTTATGTCAAGGTGTGTGCCGAACTGAATATTCCTTATGTGTTCAAGGCTTCCTTTGATAAAGCCAATCGTTCATCGATTAATTCTTATCGGGGACCCGGCCTGGAGAATGGTCTGAAAATTCTGCAGGACATCAAAAGCCGTTTTGATGTGCCGGTACTGACTGATGTGCATGAGCCGTTTCAGTGTGCACCGGTGGCGGAAGTGGCAGATATTATCCAGTTGCCCGCATTTTTGTCGCGACAGACAGACCTGGTTATGGCCATGGCACGCACCGATGCCTATATTAATATCAAGAAAGCCCAGTTTCTGGCACCGCATGAAATGCAGCATATTTTGCGCAAGTTCGAAGAGGCTGGTAATAACAAACTGATGTTGTGTGAGCGCGGCAGCAGCTTTGGTTACAACAATCTGGTGGTCGATATGCTGGGCTTCTCGGTAATGAAAAAGTTTCGCTATCCGGTGATGTTTGATGTCACGCATGCACTGCAACAGCCGGGTGGACTGGCAGAAAGTGCCGGTGGTCGTCGCGCCGATGTTGCCCAACTGGCCATGGCCGGCATGAGCCAGGGTTTGTCGGCCTTGTTTCTGGAAGCACACCCGGATCCGGATCAGGCGCGTTGCGACGGTCCCTGTGCCTTGCGACTGGATCGGCTGAAGCCGTTTTTGCAACAGGTAAAAGCAGTCGACGACCTGTGCAAAAGTTTTGCTCCGCTGGATACCCAGTAACATCCATTAATCTATTACATTCTTAGCCAATTACATTTACAGACAGGAAACTCAATATGGCAGCAATCAAGGATATCCGGGCACGCGAAGTGCTTGATTCACGTGGTAACCCGACGGTCGAAGCCGATGTCATTCTGGAGAATGGCATTGTCGGATCGGCTTGCGCTCCTTCGGGCGCATCCACCGGTTCGCGCGAAGCGCTGGAACTGCGTGACAAGGACCCCAAGCGTTATCTGGGCAAAGGTGTACTGAAAGCCGTTGCCAATGTGAATGGCCCGATCCGTGATGCCTTGCTGGGCGAGTCAGCCGAAGACCAGAAAGCACTGGATCAGCGTATGCTGGATCTGGATGGCACAGACAACAAATCCAAGCTGGGTGCCAATGCCATTTTGGCCGTGTCCCTGGCAGCTGCTAAAGCCGCAGCCAAGGCCAATGACATGCCTTTGTATGCCTGGATTGCCAGGTTGAATAATTCCGAGTCTGCCATGTCACTGCCGGTCCCGATGATGAATATCATCAACGGTGGTGAGCACGCTGACAACAACGTTGATATCCAGGAATTCATGGTTCAGCCAGTCGGCGCGCCAACGTTTGCCGAAGCACTGCGTTATGGCGCGGAAATTTTCCACAGCCTGAAGTCAGTATTGAAAGCCCAGGGCCTGAACACGGCTGTCGGTGATGAAGGTGGTTTTGCGCCTAACCTGCCGTCCAATGCGGCTGCACTTGATGCCATCCTTAAAGCAGTGGATGGTGCAGGCCTGAAAATGGGCAGTGACGTGCGTCTGGCGCTGGACTGTGCATCTTCTGAGTTCTACCAGGATGGCAAGTACAACCTGAAAGGCGAGAACGCGGTTTATGATGCGGCTGGCTTTACTGACTACCTGGCGAAACTGGCCGATGATTACAAGATCCTGTCCATTGAAGATGGCATGGATGAAAGCGACTGGGACGGCTGGGCGTTGCTGACCCGCAAAATCGGTGACCGCGTGCAACTGGTCGGTGATGATTTGTTTGTCACCAATACTGCCATTTTGTCGCGTGGTATTAAGCAGGGCATCGGTAACTCGATTCTGATCAAATTCAACCAGATTGGCAGCCTGACTGAGACGTTGGCAGCGATTCGTATGGCGCGTGAAGCTGGCTTTACTGCCGTCATCTCACACCGTTCCGGTGAAACAGAAGACACCACAATCGCTGACCTGGCCGTGGCGACTGGCGCGGGTCAGATTAAAACCGGTTCACTGTGCCGTTCGGACCGCGTAGCCAAGTACAACCGGTTGCTGCGTATTGAAGAAGAACTGGGCAGCAAAGCGGTTTATCGTGGCATTGCGGAGTTCAGTCACGTAAGGTGATACTGAACATGCAGGGCAGTGACGTTCCTGTCATTGCCCTGTTTGCTTAAGGATCATTTTGATTCAGACACGATCACTTTCCGCATCAGGAGATCGGCAATGAAAGCAATGATGGGCATCTTGGTATTGATGTTGATTTTGCTGCAATGGCGGCTTTGGGTAGGTGATGGTGGCGTTCAGGAACTGACTCAACTGGAGCAGGAACTGGCGGCTCAGAAAGCCGAGAACGAATCCTTGCAACAGCGTAACCAGATGCTGGAAAGTGAGATTCTGGATTTGAAAAATGGCCTGGAAGCAGTAGAAGAGCGAGCCCGGTCCGATCTGGGCATGATTCGTGACGGTGAAACTTTCTATATGGTCATCGAATAATAGATGATGACGAAGATTCATGTTGTGGTACCGGCAGCTGGTTCTGGCCGTCGCATGCAAAGTGCGGTGCCCAAGCAGTATCTGACATTATCAGGTGAGTCGGTACTGTCGCATACCCTGAAGCGATTGCTCGCGGCCTTACCTGCGTTATCCACCCTGACTGTTGCGCTTTCCCCGGGTGATGAACAAGGCAGGGCACTGCTTAGACAATTGGCATCAGATTATCCTGGCAAAGCCATTACGACCGCTCCGGGTGGCGCAGAAAGAAGCGATTCGGTTCTTAACGCCCTTGATGCCTTGCGGGATGTGGCCGGTGATCAGGACTGGGTGCTGGTTCATGATGCTGCTCGTCCCTGTGTACGGGGTGACGACATAGCCCGGATGATGGCGGTACTGTCAGAGACGCCTGATGTGGATGGCGGCTTGCTCGCTGCTCCGGTGGCTGCGACATTAAAGCGCAGCGATTCCGAAGACTGTATTATGGAAACAGTTGATCGCCAACAGGTGTGGGCCGCAGCTACGCCGCAGACGTTCCGTTATCATGCGCTTCGGCAGGCGCTGCTTAAGGCTAATGAGCATGAAATCTCGGTAACTGATGAAGCCAGCGCCATGGAAGCTGTGGGAGCAAAAATAAAGTTGATTCCCTGTCAGCCGGACAATATTAAAATTACCTGGCAAGGTGATATCGCCATGGCTGAAGCCATATTAAAGAGCCAGTAGCCATGAGCAAAAAACAGCCATGAGCAGAGAAACAGCCATGAGCAAAAAACAGCCATGAGCAAGTGGATACTATGACCAAACAATCGACCACAGCCATACCCGATATCCGCATTGGACATGGCTATGATGCGCACCGTTTTGCAGCGCCAGAAGACCAGCGGGCATTAATACTGGGTGGTGTCACAATACCGCATGATCGCGGACTGTTGGCGCATTCTGATGGTGATGCACTGATTCATGCTCTCTGTGATGCTATTCTGGGTGCCCTGGCGCTGGGTGATATAGGTCGTCATTTTCCGGATACCGCGGCCGAGTTTAAAAATGCCGATAGTGCGGCATTATTGAATACGGTGATGGCACTGGCGGAAGAGGGCGACTGGCAAGTGGTAAATGCCGATATGACCATTTTGGCCCAGGCACCGAAAATGGCACCCCATATCGCGGCGATGCAGACACGCCTGGCGTCATTGCTCAAGATTGATAGTTCCAGGGTCAACGTCAAGGCGTCTACCACTGAGAAAATGGGTTTCGTTGGTCGCCAGGAAGGCATTGAAACATACGCGGTGGTGCTGCTTGCCCGAGCTGACTGATCAACTGGACGCTCTGCAGTCTGCCCTGGATACGCTGCCTTTTGCGCTGGGTGAGCCAGCCCTCAAAGCCGAAATGCGTCATTGCCCCGAAGATTTCCGTGTTGATGAGAACCTGGGGTTTTTGCCATCAGGGCAGGGCGAACATATTTTTCTGCACGTTCAGAAGCGCGGGCTGACCACACCGGCACTGGTGCAACATATTTCAGAAGTGACTGGTATTCCGGTTCGCCAGATCAGCTTCGCCGGATTAAAAGATAAGTATGCAGTGACGACCCAGTGGTTGAGTCTGCATAGTCCTGGCAATGATCCACAAGGATTGGCGCGTATCGGCAATGATGCGATCAAGGTCCTGGAGTGCACGCGTAATCACCGCAAGCTCCGGCGCGGGGCGCACGCAGGCAATCGTTTCTCGTTGACCCTGCGTTCGCTACAGTTGCGAGACCCAGCCAGTGATTTGTCAACTGCATTGACTGACCTGGAGTCACGGCTGGCAACGATTGCGGCCAGTGGCGTCCCCAATTATTTTGGTGAGCAGCGCTTTGGCCATGACAATTTACGCCGTGCCTTGTTACCAACAGATGGCAATGCCCAGCGTCGAATGAAACGCCAGCAGCGCAGCATGCAGATGTCTGCCATTCGCTCTGCCTTGTTTAACCTTGTCCTGGCCGAACGCGTTCGTAATAACACCTGGAATCACTGGTTGCCAGGAGATGTCATGAACCTTGACGGAACCGGCAGTGTTTTTGCTGATGAGCAGGAAACAGATAAGGCATTGTTACAGGACAGGGTCGCAATGATGGATATTCACCCTACGGGACCTTTATGGGGGCAGGGCATACCGGCAACCACGGCTGATGCCGCGGTACTGGAGCAGCACATTGCCCGGCGCTGGTCTTTGCTCAGTGATTACCTGGAAAATGCCCGGCAGGGTCTGGGACAGCAAAGACGCAGTTTGCGTTTACCTGTGCAGGCATTACACTATCGCCTGCAAGAGGATTTGTCCTTGAGTTTTGAACTGCCGGTCGGTGCTTTCGCCACAGTCGTCGTCAGGGAATTGCTGCAAGCCATATCACAAACAGACTGATCCATTTCGGGTCAGACACACAAGTAGAATTGATAAGAATCAGAACGACGTGAATATTCCAAACCTGGCCGGTATCGGCATGACGTCTCAGCGAACACGCGAGCGTATGATTACATCGCTAATGGAGAAAGGCATCAGCAACTGGGCGGTGCTGGATGTCATGCGTACCACACCCCGTCATATCTTCCTGGATGAGGCGCTGGCCCATCGTGCCTATGAAGATACTGCCTTGCCGATCGGCTATGGTCAGACCATCTCGCAGCCTTATGTGGTAGCTCGCATGACGGAAGCGGCGCTGGGACGCAGGCGCCCTGAAGACGGTCCACTGGCGCGTGTACTGGAAGTCGGTACCGGCTGTGGCTATCAGACAGCCGTGATCGCCCAGTTGGCTGAGCGAGTCTGTACCGTGGAACGTATCCAGCCATTGCTGGCCAAAGCGAGAAAAAATCTGTCTCTGTTGAATTTTCGTAACATCCGCAGCAAGCATGACGATGGCAGTCTGGGCTGGCCCGAGCAGGGACCGTTTGATGCGATTATTGCGGCAGCGGCCCCTCAGCATGTGCCCGCTGAGTTACTTCAGCAACTGGCAGATGGTGGCCGGCTGGTCATACCGGTTGGCGGTGAGCGTGGCACCCAACAGTTACAGCTGATTGAGCGTCAGGGCGATCATTTCAACACCCAGACCCTGGAGACCGTGCACTTTGTGCCTCTGTATATCGGCCAGGTGCAACACACGTGACATTCTTGAGCAAAGCACGCATTACCGTATTTCTGAAAGGCATGGCGATGGGTATTGCCGATTCCGTTCCCGGAGTCTCGGGCGGGACGATTGCCGCGATCAGCGGTATTTATGAAACCCTGATCAACTCTCTGAAACGCTGTAACCCCATGGCTTTGCGGGTCTGGCAGCAATCCGGGTTTCAGGCCTTTTGGCAGCATATCAATGGCGCTTTTCTATTGACCCTGTTGTTTGGCATTGCCACCAGCCTGGCCGTCATGGCCAATGCCGTGCTTTATCTGCTGGATCATTACCCGATACCGTTAATGACGTTCTTTATGGGGCTGGTGCTGGCTTCCTGTTTCATGTTGTTGCCCGAAGTCGGGCGGCTTACCGGCTCGCGTATCGCATTGCTGATACTGGGGTTTGCGTTAACAGCCAGTACTGCCGTCCTGAATCCGGCAGCAGGCAGTACATCATTGGTCTACGTGTTCTTCAGTGCCATGCTGGCAATCTGTGCCATGATCTTGCCGGGTATCTCGGGAGCCTTTATTCTGTTGATGCTGGGTATGTACGAATACGTGCTGTCGTCGTTACGTAACCTGGATATGCTGGTAATTGTGGTCTTTATCGCGGGTTGCGCCACTGGACTGCTGTCGTTTGCCCACCTGCTGTCGTGGACATTTCGGCATTATCGTGAGCAGAGTTACGCTGTTCTGACTGGCATGCTGGCAGCGTCGCTGATCGTTCTCTGGCCCTGGCGGGGAATGAGTGCGACCGCCCATTCGTCAGTGCAGGGACAGTGGCTGCTGCCCTGGCAATATGAAGCAGCGACCGGTATGGCTTCGCAATGGCTGCCGGCGCTCATAACGGCAGCGCTCGGTGCATTGGTGATAGTGGCTTTTGCCCGTCTCAGTGATCGTGTGCCGGCAAAACCCGTTTAGACACGCTCTCTGGGAGTCGCCAGTGACAGTAACAGTTGAGCAACGAAGGCATTCAATGAAACAGGTAATCAACGATGTATAAATTAATGAGCACAGCGTCGCGCGCCATTGGTTTTGTTATGGCTGTATTGTTGTCTGCCTGTGCCAGCCAATATGAAGCCCCTATTGATGACCGAAGCGATACCTTGCAGCGGCAAGCCCCGGTTATCGTTAATAACGGGGAGTCTGTGGATGCAACATTGCGACGTCAGCGTGCTGCCATTGAAAGCTCTCAATCCGGTTCTCGTTCCGGCTCTCAGTCTGCTTCAAATACGTCATCGGCAACTGCGGTGGCGGTCGCTAGTGCTGACGGCAGCAATCAGGTCAACAGCCCGGTAGGGGCCAGCTCCACCGTTGTCAGGGCGGTAAACCTGGGAGGCGGTATTTCCAGAAATACCACGCGCAATGCTCCATCGCCGGCGAGTCTGGAGGATGACAGTGCTGATGCTCAGGCACCGGTGCAGCAGGCCGCAGTTCAGCCAAGCAGTGCTGCCACCACCGCAGCTCCATCCACAACCGCAGCTCCATCCACGGCAAGTACCCAGCACCGTGTTGCACGGGGCGATACGCTGTACTCCATTGCCTGGCGGCACAACATGGATGTCCGTAGCCTGGCCCTGGTCAATGGCCTTGCAGAGCCCTATACCATTTATCCGGGACAGGTGCTGCAAATTGAAAATGCTACGTTGTCCAATGAGAGTCTTGAATCTGTTGCGGACATCCCGGTCTCTCCGGCTGGTGAAGAAATTTCAGCAGGACAGCGACCCCAGGCAGCCATTGACGGACGTCGTATAGGCAGTGTTAATGAACGTGACGTTGAAGGTGTCACCTGGCAATGGCCCTCCGACGGACGCCTGCTGAGTATGTTCAATACCAGCGGTACTGCACGCGGTATTGATATAGCGGGTACGCAAGGCGACTCTGTTTATGCCTCTGCCGAAGGTGATGTGGTTTATGCGGGTACGGGTATACAGGGTGCCGGGAATCTGGTGATTCTGCGCCACAGTGACAGACATCTCAGTGCCTACATGCATAACAGCCGTTTGCTGGTGTCAGAAGGTGATTTTGTTCGCGGTGGCGATAAAATTGCTGAAGTGGGGAATGGCCCGGACGGGCGAGACCTTTTGCATTTCGAAGTCCGGCTGGATGGCAAGCCTGTCAATCCTGTGCGGTATTTGCCCAACCGTTAGTAATATACCTGCCTGTATCGGTAGGCGCCGCGTGATGCTTGCAGTTTTGGGTGGCACCTGACTATATTTTCTTTGTTATTTTCCTGGTTATCCGCTTTTCCTGGACCGAGATATTGTGAACTGGAGCACAGTTCGCAATATGTCAGTCTTACCTTACCCATTCAGGTGATAGAGCGATCGTTCGTTTATGTTAAGTTTCTGTCACAAACAATAAAAAACCTGGGAAGCAATCCGGACTTTACTCATTTTGGGTAAAGCAAAAATGAGGACAATAAATAAAAGATCAGGAGACCAGGATGTCATTGAGCACCAATTCTTCAACAACGGATGTTGAGTCGCATTATATTCGTGAACTTTCAACGATAACGATTTTATCGGCTGAACAGGAGTTCACTCTGGCGAACAAGGTGATGCATGGGGATGAGCAAAGCCGTAAACGCATGATCAATCACAACTTACGACTGGTAGTTGGCGTTGCCAGGCGTTATCGGGGACGTGGTGTCTGCTTCCTTGATTTGGTGGAAGAGGGCAACATCGGTTTGATTCGGGCAGTGGATAAATTTGATCCAACCCGCGGGTATCGTTTCTCGACGTATGCAACCTGGTGGATTCGTCAGTCGGTGGAGCGATGTATTATGAACCATGCCCGCGATGTCCGCCTTCCGATTCATATCATCAAGGAAGTCAGCCAGTGTCTGCGGGCAGAAAGAAGCCTGGCATCAAAATTGGGGAGGCCGCCCAGACGAAGCGAATTAGCGGAAGCAATGTCGATATCATTGCCGGAACTGACGGCTTTGCTGGATTGTCATGAAGCCAGCTCTGATCCGGTGGAAACGGTGCCAGAGCCTGATGCAGTGGTATTCCCGGAGGGTGCAGTTGATGGCAGCGGACAGGATCCCATGCTGAACTGTCATACCGAGCATTGTGAAGTTGTGTTGGAGCGATGGCTGGGAGAGCTGAGTGATGTTCAACAAAGAGTACTATCCCAGCGTTTCGGCCTTGATGGCACGGAAGGTGACACGCTGGAAAATATTGGCGCCAAAGTGGGTATGACACGCGAACGGGTACGGCAACTGCAAATTACAGCCGTGAAACGACTGGAGGCGCGAGCCAGCGCTGATGGCTGTGATGCCTCAGTGTGTCTTTAGGCTATCTGTAGCCTCGTTTTAGTCTCTTGGGAGAGTAAGGATTGCGCTAACTGAGAGGGAGAACAGAGTCCCGGTTATACTGGGACTCTGTCAATTCAGCCAATCTGTTCGATCAGCTTTCTTTTACCAGGTGCTCAATCTTGTTAGGCACGCCATTCCACTTTTCAGCGTCTTCCAGGGGCGATTTCATTTGCGTGATATTGGGCCAGGATTCTGCCAGTTCCGCATTTAACTCCAGGAACTGCTTCTGATCATCAGGCAGCTCGTCCTCGGCAAAAATGGCGTCAACCGGACATTCTGGCTCGCACAGCGCGCAATCGATACATTCATCAGGATGAATGACCAGGAAATTCGGGCCTTCGTAAAAACAATCTACCGGACAGACTTCAACACAGTCTGTGTGTTTACAGTTAATGCAGTTATCACCGACTACAAATGTCATGTTGCTATTCCAATCTCGTGCAAATGATGCGGCATTATAATTGACCTTGGGCTGTCAGGCCAACTCCAGGGGCCGTTTAGCCATGAATCAGAGCAGTTTTTTCCACTGATAGAGCAGTTCATGTGCCTGTCTGGGGGTCAACTCGTCTGGATCCGTTTCCTGCAGTGCCGATAACAAGGGATGTGTGCTCGCAGCAAAGAGGTCGTTCTGACTGGGGACTGGCGATTGACCAGCACCACTCATGTTCTTTTTACTGCCTGCTCGCGTTTCTGTCACGTGTGTTTCTGTCGATCCTGTCAGAGCAGGCTGTAATGGCGATGCCTCGTTGACAGTAGATACCGCGACCTGTTCGAGTTCCGCCAGTTTGTGTCTGGCCTGTTCGATAACCTGCTGCGGAATACCGGCCAGTTGCGCAACCTGAAGGCCGTAGCTCTGGTTGGCCGGGCCTGATTTGACCGAGTGTAGAAACACGATGCCTTGCTGATGCTCGGTGGCATCCAGGTGGACATTGGCAATGTTGTCAAACTGCTCCGGCAGCACCGTCAGTTCAAAGTAGTGAGTGGCAAACAGGGTCAGTGAACTCAGCTGGCTGGCAATATATTGGGCACTGGCCCAGGCTAATGACAGGCCGTCAAAGGTGCTGGTGCCGCGGCCGATTTCGTCCATCAGCACCAGGCTGTTAGCCGTGGCGTTATGTAGGATGTTGGCGGTTTCGGTCATTTCCACCATAAAGGTGGAGCGGCCACCGGCCAGATCATCTGAAGATCCGATGCGGGTAAAAATTCGATCAACCGGACCAATGCTGGCTGCACTGGCTGGCACATAGCTGCCACAGAATGCCAGCAGCGTGATCAGGGCGGTCTGGCGCATATAGGTGGATTTACCACCCATGTTCGGGCCGGTGATAATGAGCATGGATTTATCACGGCTCAGGACGGTGTCATTAGCCACAAACTGCTGTTCCAGCACCTGCTCAACCACCGGGTGTCGCCCCTGGGTGATGCTGATGCCGGTTTCGTCCGTCAGAGTCGGACGTGCCCAGTCCAGGTTCAGAGCGCGATCGGCAAAGCAGGTCAGCACGTCAAGCTCTGACAGGCCTGCCGAGCTTTTCTGCAGGGCGATCAAGTCTTCGGCAATGGTGTCCAGTAAGGCTTCGTACAGGGCCTTTTCCCGGGCCAGCGCCTTGGCATTGGCACTGAGTACCTTGTCCTCAAAGGTTTTCAGCTCCGGGGTGATGAACCGCTCGGCATTTTTGAGGGTCTGACGGCGCTGATAGTCGGCCGGCATATCACCGGACTGCGCCTTACTGACTTCAATGTAGTAGCCGTGAACCCGGTTATAGCCCAGTTTCAGGGTACTTAAGCCGGTGCGCTCACGTTCGCGCATCTCCATATCCACTAGGAATTGCCCGGCATTGCTGCTGAGCTGACGTAATTCGTCGAGCTCCTCGTCGTAGCCATCGGCAATGACACCGCCTTCACGAATAACCACAGGTGGGTTTTCCAGAACAGCTTTGTGCAGCAAATCGCTTAAAACCGGAAAGTCAGCAATCGTCTGCTGTAACGTGGCCAGGTGAGTTGTATCGCCCAGTGACTGCTGCTTATCAATGATGAGGTCCAGCGCCATTTGTAATTCGGGCAGTACGGCCAGTGAGTCTCTGAGTCGTGCCAGGTCGCGTGGTCTGGCGGTGCGCAACGCAATACGGGATAGAATTCGTTCAGTATCACCGATCTGTTTCAGCAGCGGTTGCAGGGTTTCAAAGTGGAAATCCTGGAGCAGGGTGGCGACTGTCTGCTGTCTGGCTTCAAGCACCGCGCGATGCCTCAGGGGGCGGTGCAACCAGCGACTGAGCATGCGGCTGCCCATCGATGTTCGGCAGGTATCAACCACAGACATCAGTGTATTCTGGCTGTCGCCGCCCAGGTTTCTGTCAATTTCCAGGTTGCGGCGGGTGGCGGCATCGAGCACCAGGGCTTCGGCGGACTGTTCAACTGCCAGACTCTGAATATGTGGCAGGTCTGAGCGCTGGGTATCCTTGGCATAACTGAGCAGGCAGCCTGCGGCCTGAATGGCCATCGACTGGTCTTCACAATCGAAACTGCGCAGGTCCCGGGTGCCAAAATGGCTGGTCAGTTGGCGGTAGCAGGTGTCGAGGTCAAATTCCCAGACCGGACGGCGCCGTAACCCAGGCAGCCGTTCAACCTCTGCTGACAGGGCCAGGCTGTCATTGATCAGCAGCTCAGCGGGACGGATTCTTTCCAGTTCTGCGCGCAGCGCCTCTTCGGATGTGGCCTCGCTAACCAGGAAGCGGCCGCCGCTGATATCCATCCACGCCAGGCCGTATTTATCCGTTTCGCCGCTGCCATTTCCACTTCCACTTCCACTTCCATTGCTATTGCCATTGCCATTGCCATTGCGGCGGTTGTCCTGGATACCGGTGACGGCCATCAGGATGCAGTCTCGACGTTCACGCAGCAATGCTTCATCGCTGACTGTGCCGGGCGTGACAATACGAACCACTTTGCGCTCAACAGGGCCTTTACTGGTTGCCGGGTCGCCGATCTGTTCACAAATTGCCACCGAACGGCCCAGCTCTACCAGCCGGGCCAGATAGCGTTCGGCGGAGTGATAGGGCACACCACACATGGGGATTGGCTTGCCGTTGGACTGACCGCGCGCGGTCAGCGTGATATCCAGCATCTCGGCAGTTTGTGAAGCATCCTCAAAAAACAGCTCATAAAAGTCACCCATTCGGTAGAACAGCAAGTGTTCCGGGTGCTCGGCTTTAATGCGCAGGAACTGCTGCATCATGGGGGTGTGGGTTGAATTATCAGTTTTACTCATTGAAAACAGTCGCTTGTTCTGATCCTGTAAGCCGCGTTAATACGGGAAGGCATTGTACGCGCAATGGGTGGGATGAAGCCACTGTGTACCCCCCCCCTGCGTCACTGTGTCACATGTTCTGCGTCAGCCGCGACGGATAATATATCCGCCATCGAAGTTGTTTCATGGAGCATGTGGCGTTGAAAAAACGTTTTTTTTCCTTAACAAACCATTCTATTCAGTTGCTGGGTCTTGGCATTCTGAGCCCGGTACTGCTGGCTGCTGGGCATGCTCAAGGTACACAGGGTGTTGAGAATACTGAACAGCAAGACAGCGCAATAGAAGAAGTCGTGGTCTGGGGACAAGAATCCAGCCGCACCGGTGGCTTGTCCCATCCTGGCAGTCTGCTGAATCAGCAGGATCTGGTCAGCATCAATGTGGCAACGACTGAAGATGTGGTGAAATACGAACCCAGCCTGGTGATTCGTCGTCGTTTTATCGGTGATTCCAATGGCACCATGGGTGTGCGCGGTTCCAATATGTTCCAGACGTCACGTTCCATGGTGTTTGCTGACGGTGTACCGTTGCATTATCTGTTGCAGTCGCGCTGGAATGGTGCACCACGCTGGACCATGGTATCTGCCAGTGAGATTGCCCAGGTAGAAGTGCTGTATGGCCCGTACTCTGCTGAATTCAGCGGTAATGCCATGGGCGGTGTGGTACTGATTGAATCCGCCATTCCCCAGGAACGTGAATACCATTTTGACAGTTCATATTTCAGCCAGAGTTTTGATGCCTATGGCTTTGATGGCACGGTTAATGGATATAAAAGTTTTTTCTCATACGGTGACAAGTTTGGAGATCTGAGTGTTTATGCCTCGTATAACCACCTGGAGAATGACTCCCAGCCACAAACGTTCTACTTTGGCGGGAACAGCAATGATCCCACAGCCACACCTGTCAATGGTGGTATTGAGGGTAATGATGAGCGCAGTAACGCTCGCCTTTGGTTTGGTGATACCGGTGTCGTCAATACCACGACAGACAACTACAAGCTGAAACTGGGTTACGATTTTGGTGAGTGGCAATCATTGCTCAACATCGCTTATGAAGATCGCCTTGGCGCTTCTACTTCGCCCAACACCTATTTGCGGGACAGTAGTGGTAACCCGGTTTACAGTGGTAATGTGGTTCAGGATGGCTGGGCCATCAATTTGCCTGCCGGGCGTCTTGGCGTCAGCGAGCAGGAGCGTGACAGCCTGTCACTGGGGTTGCGTCTTCGCGGTCCGCTGTCAGAAAACGTGAACTTTGAAGCGAATGTGAACCAGTTTGCAGTGCTGCGCGATCAAAGCCGCTCCTCTTTACGTAACCCTGCTGATCCGGCATGGACAGCTGATGGTCAGGTCAATGACTTTGGTGATACGGGCTGGCAGAGTGCTGAAGCGAAACTGACCTTCTCGGAATTGGGTCTGCCTGGTCTGGCATTGGTCACAGGTGCCCGGTACGAAGCTTACGAACTGAACATGGACGTTTACAACTCGCCGGATTATGACAGCGCAACTTTTGGTGCCTATACCAGTCGTAGTGGTGGTGAAACAGAAATAGCCGCAGCCTTTGCCCAGTTCGAATGGATCATGAATGAGCAGTGGGATATGTCGCTGGGCGGACGTTATGAACGATTCCAGAGCAAGAACGGTTATTACTCTGATGACAATGCCGCTACTGCCACATTTGATCTGGTACAGGTGCCGGGTAATACGGATAGTGCCTTTTCACCTAAATTCTCTGTAGGCTACCAGCCAACCAGCCAGTGGCGCCTGGCTTACTCACTGGGCAAGGCTTACCGCTTCCCGATTGTTGAGGAGCTGTTCAGTCAATACCAGGCCTACAACTCGGTCAGTGTCGCCAACCCTGGCTTGAACCCCGAGAATGGTCTGCACCAGAACCTGATGATTCAACGTGATATTCCGGGTGGTTCGGTTCGGGTTAACCTGTTCACCGAAACCATTAAAGATGTGATTGAATCACAGTCTGAGTCATTACCTGGCGGGCTGTCAGTCCGGACATTTATTCCGCTGGATGAAACCGAGACACATGGCGCAGAGTTTATCCTGAATGCCAATCAATTCCTGGTCAGCAACCTGGATTTGCGCTTCAATATGGTTTATACCGATTCTGAAATTGTGTGTAATGAGCCAGATCCCAGCATCGAAGGCAATGTCTATCCGCGTCTGCCGCAGTGGCGGGGCAACCTGCTGGCGACTTACCACATTAATAATCGCTGGGATGCGGGGCTGAACTATCAATATGCCTCTGACAGTTTCGGCCGCGCCGACAACACCGACCGTGAGGATGAGGTTTACGGGGCGCAGGATGGCTTCTCCAGAGTCGGTCTGAAATCCACCTATCGTTTTGATCAGGGTATTGCACTGGGTCTGGGCATTGATAACCTGACCAATGAAACGTCTTTTGTTGCACACCCATGGCCGGGGCGTACTGTTTATGCGAATGTTTCTTATGATTTCTGATGTTATTAAACGTGTTAAATCAGCTTGTTCCCTGCTGACAATCACGGGACTGGTGTTGTTATCCGGTCAGAGCATGACCCAGATTGCATCGGCACAATCGGCATCACCTTTTTGTGAGCAGTTACAGGGTGATCAGGGACAAAAGCCTGTTTCAGTTCATTGTGGTGGCGCACCCAGTGCCACCATTGATGCTGACGGCATACTTTGGGTCAGCTTTGTGCAGGATAAGCATGTTTATGTTCAGCATTCTGCAGACAATGGAGAAAGCTGGAGTTCGGCAGTGCAGGTAACACCCGAGCCCGAAGATGCCGAATTTAATGGTGAGAACCGGCCCAAGATCATCGTGACTAATCCTGGTGATGACAGCACCAGTGGTGTCAGCCAGGGTGACGACAAACAGGTGCTGCTTTCCTGGATCACCAAAACGTCTGCCAATTTCACGGGTGAAATCCGCTTCAGTCGTTCGGGAGACGGAGGTCACAGTTTTAATGCACCCCGCACCATTAATGACGATAACCTGATGACAGGCCACCGGTTTGACAGCCTGTTCCTGACGGAAGACAACACGCTGTATCTGACCTGGATTGACAAACGTGACCTGGAAGCTCGCCTCGAAAATGGACAGGAATATGCCGGTGCGGCTATCTACTACGCGGTATCCAAAGACCTGGGCAGGACGTTCAGCGACAATTATCGAGTCTCGCATAACAGTTGCGAATGTTGCCGAATCGCTGTAGCTCCTCATGGTGATGGTGAAGTCGCCATTCTGTGGCGTCAGCTCTTTAATACAGAGATTCGCGATCATGCTATTGCGGTGCTCGGCGCTGACGGTGAGGTGACAAATCTTCAGCGCGCCACTTATGATGACTGGTATATCAATGCCTGCCCACATCACGGGCCGACCATGATTTCAGCGGAAGAAGAGGGCACATATCACATGAGCTGGTTCAGTGCCGGGAATATCCACAAAGGGATTTATTACGCCAGCCTGAACCTGGCTTCCGGAGAGCCTGCTCAGCTGCAGCAGGTCGATGGTACACCCGGAGCAGGGCACCCATATCTTGCCAGCCATGACGACACACTGTATCTGGTCTGGAAAGGATTTGATGGCATGAACACACCGTTAAAATTGAAAACGTCAAGTGATGGTGGTGCCAGCTGGACGGAGGAGACAGCCCTTTACAGTACAACGCAGGGCAGCGATCACCCGCTGCTGGTGACAACGGATGAGGGGGTGTATTTGAGCTGGTGGACCCAGGAGATGGGCTACCTGTTTCGCCCAATCAACGCACAAATGAAGGCAGAGTGAATTCATGATGATCAATCGTAAAATTAAAATCATATCCCCGCTTTCTATCATGACAGCATTATTGTTCCTGGTACTGGGCAATACAGCCCTGGCGGATAATTTCAAACCGTTCACCACGGAGAGCTTTGCAGCCATTAAAGAACAGTATGCGGGCAAGCCATTTTTTGTCAGTTTATGGTCGGTCGATTGTCCTCCCTGTCGCGTTGAACTGGACATGCTGGGTGAACTGGTAGCAGCTGATCCAAACCTGCCGCTAGTGCTGATCTCAACCGACCAGATAGACGAGCGCGACTATGCCAATGATATTCTGCAAGATGCCGGTCTGGCCTCAACCCCTTCATGGATCTTTGCTGATAATTTCACGGAAAGATTGCGTTTTACCATTGATCCGCAGTGGTTTGGGGAGTTGCCGCGCAGCTATTACTATGATGCCGAACACAATATGAAGGCTCATAGTGGCATTATGACCCGAGAAATGCTGGACGATTTTATTGCAGAATGACGATGAATTGAAAACTGAAACGTCCTGAACCAGAGAGTTTCTGCTCCAGGACGTTCCGGTTTTCTGTCAGGGTTGAGTCAGTCTGACTCAAAAAGCTGGCAAGGAATCGTCAGGCAATGAGGACAGCCCCACCTGACACCCACACTAAGACTGAGGAGGGTAATCAATACCCAGCTGTTCCAGATAGGAGTCATATTGCTCAGGATCATAATAGTACTCACGCATTAGCGGGCGCATCTGATCCATGATTTCCTTGTTCAGATGAATGGCTGGCTGGTCATCCGGTCCGATAACCGGCTCGTAATTTTGACCCTGTAATTGAACATTCTCAAAATAATCCCTGGCTTCATTAAGCAGATCCGGATCCATCAATAAGTCAAGCACAGTCAGGGCGACAGCTTTAGCGCCATTTACGGCTCCCTTATGGGCGATCGGTGTGGCCATGGCCATCGCTGCTGTGACGTGGTGACCAATGGTATTTGGTACATTGGAAGGGTAGCGGATAGTAATGGTTGGAACATTCCACATAATATCGCCGATATCATCAGAACCACCGCCCATGGAAGGACCACGTGTTTCAGGTGTCGAAAGTGGCGATAATTCTGTGACGAGGAGGTCTTCCTCTTCTTCAGGGTCTACATAAGAGACAAATGAGACAGTGTTCTCGCGTTTTACTGCTTGTGCAAATGCTTTGTCATCTTCTGTCCACTCTGGCAGGCCGACCATCTTGAAATTCTCATAGGCAGCCTCAGCCATGGGTTTGTTGGCATGCTGTGGTGCTGCATAACCAAGAATTCGCCGCTCCACCGTCGTTTCTGTGGCCTGTGCTGCCGCCTCGGAAATGGTATTGCCAATGTCAAACAGGTTTCGTACACCTTCGAAGGTAGTGTCGCGGAAGTAATACCAGACGGATGCTTCGCCAGGCACGATATTAGGCTGGCCACCACCATTGGAAATAATGTAGTGCGACCGCTGTGTCAGGGGTAAATGTTCCCGGCGCATATTCCAGGCATAGTTCATGATTTCGACCGCATCCAGGGCACTGCGTCCGGACCAGGGGGAGCCGGCGCCATGGGCAGTTTTGCCGTGGAAAGTATATTCAACTGAGACCATACCATTACCACCGGATGGTCCCCAGGAAGTGCTCAGGTCCCGGCTGACGTGGGTGAAAATATTGGCATCGACATCGTCAAACATGCCATCACGAACGAAAAACGCTTTGGTTGCCAGCAGCTCTTCGGCAACACCGGGCCAGATCATCAACTGGCCTTCGATATCATGCGCTTCCATGATGCCTTTCACAGCCAGGGCTGCAGCGACAATGGCAGGCATGCCGGAATTGTGCCCTTCACCGTGTCCCGGTGCGCCTGGAATGAGTGGTTCTATTGTGGCAAAGCCGGGTTTTTGGGATAGACCCAGCAATGCATCAATATCACTGCCCAGTCCTATTTTCGGGCCACTATCCCCCCAGGTTGCCGTCCATGCGGTAGGGATTCCAGCGGCACCCATTTCAATAGTGAAACCGTTTTCTGCCAGAATGTCAGTAATATAACGGGAAGTTTCGAATTCCTGGAAGCCAGGTTCTGCAAAACTGAATACCGAATCCACCATCTCCTGAACCAGTTTGGCATTATCATCTATATCTGAAATGGCGACGTGCTTCAGTTCTTCCAGGTTTTGAGCGATCAGGTTCGTGCTGGCAATCATGCTGCCCAGCACAACAGTGGCAAGCACTTTTTTTTGGAATCTGGCCAGGTTATGACAACGACTCATAAACGCATCCTCTGTGACATTACATGGTTTTGTATAGGTACAAACAGTTTAATCCGTATTTTGAACATGAGTGCCATTATGCGGTTGCCAAGCACTTCAGGATTTAAAATGCAGGATGTGTGCCACCTGGCAATGTCAGTAAAATCAGGGGGGTATTATGAGATGGTGGTAAGTTAGTAAAATAAATGACTTATTTCAGGGCGCCTGAATGACATAATAGTGCATACATATCTTTTGCCTGATGTGTTGTCATACGACAATTCAGCGGGACACGATACGAGCTGCCCGATATAATTTCAGCGCCGGAATTAGTGCAACAACAGCGGTTGCTATCAGCAGTGCACCGATAAAGAACATCATATTGCCACTGATCGGGTTGGCGCTTATGTACAAACCGTAGTTCTGGTTCAACCAGGGCTGGCTGATGATTGCGGCGATTGCCGTGAAACCCAGCCCAAGCAGTGTTCCTGTCATGGCTATCAGGATGGCTTCAGCTTCAATGCTTAACAACAAAGCCCCTGACGAGACGCCAATTGAGCGGAACAGACTGACCTCCGGGTAGCGTTCACGAATACTGGCCAGCAGCATGGTGGCCAGTCCGAGAATGCTGGCCAGCATGACCAGCACAGAGATCAGCCGAAGCAAGCCTTCCACATTTGCCATCATCTGCCATAATTCAGCCAGGGCAATGCCGGGTATGACGCCTGTTAGTGCTTCACCGGGATAGTTGTTGATGGCCTGCTGCAGCGTAAAGACCTGGGCTCTGGAATGAAGCCCGATCAGGGTAGCCGTGATATCAACAGGTAATGTTGTCACTGTGGCTATCCCGGTGTTTGTATCTGCGGCCTGCTGACTGTCATTATTGCTATGCTCATGCTCATGCTCATGCTCATGCTCATGCTCATGCTCATGCTCATTGTGATTATTGACGGCGACGTCATCATTAGCATGATTGGTGTGTTCATTCGGAGCGGGTTGATCATGATTGTGACCTCCGGCACCATGCATGGCAGCCAGTCCACTCAAGGGGATGTGCACGGCCTGGTCGGTTGGCGTGCCTGTGGCAGCAAGAATGCCACTGACCTGAAAAGGGTGATTGTCATGCTGCGTGAAACTGACTTCAGCGATGCCATGGGAAAGCACAATCTCGTCACCCAGGCTGTACCCCAGATCCTTTGCCACATCACTGCCTAATACAACGTCGTGAGAGCTGCCAAATTGCCGGCCTTGTGCGAAGGCCAGTGCCTGACGGTTGCCGAATTGATAGTGCGCAAACAGGGTGTTATCCGTTCCTACTACGCGGTATCCCTGATGCGAATCCCCCAGCGCGATGGGGATTTGCCAGGCCACCCGGCTGTCACTGGCTATGATCCGGTAAGTTTCGCTGCTGATACCGTTGCCGGGAGTGCCTATGCGAAAAATACTGTAAAGCAGTAAATTTATCGAACTCGTTCTCGGGCCAACGATCAGGTCAACGCCTGATACGGTGCGGTTAAAACTGTTTTGCGCCTCGCTACGGATGTGTTCGACAGTACTCACGACAGCGATACTGATTGCCAGTGCGATCACCGTTAAAATGACGCTGACCCGACGTTCGATAAGGCTTTTTATGGCAAGTTTTAAAATCATGCTGAAGCCTCCGTGGTGTCTGGAATGGCCAGTGCCTGATTTAACTCATTCATGCTTTCGCAGCGGTTGAAGTGACTGATTAACTGTCGGTCATGACTGACAAAAAGGATAGTGGTGTCAGATTCAGTTAAATCATTCAGCAGCAACTGCATGAATGCATCACGTGCATCTTCGTCCAATGCCGAGGTCGGCTCATCGGCGATCAACAGGGGAGGGTGATGGATCATGGCTCTGGCTATCGCTACTCGTTGCTGCTGTCCCACACTGAGCTGATCAGCGCGGCGACGCCATAAATTTTCTGCGACTGACAGCCTTGTAAGCAACTCGGATGCTCTGGCCCGGAAAGTTTTATCAGACAGTTTATTCAGCTTCGCAGACACTTCCAGGTTGTCCAGAATGCTCAGGTAGGGGATCAGGTTAAATTGCTGAAAAATGAAACCAATCTGATGAGCACGAAATCTGTCCCGTGCCCGTACTGACATAGCTGCCAGGTTCTGATTCAAAATATTGATGGAACCGGCGCTGGGTATCAGCAACCCTGAGAGTAGTCGTAATAAGGTAGATTTTCCCGAGCCGGAAGAACCTAGCAAAAAGCACCGCTCACCAACAGACAAGGAAAATTCGGGTATATCCAGTGTTAAAGATTCGTTGCCTGACCAGGCATACTGAAGGTGTTTAACATCGATGGCTTGAGATGAGACCTGGTAATCAGCTTTGGAATTCATTGATGCCCCGCTACTTGGCGACTACTAACCTGGCGACTGTTATATTAGTGACGAGTATATATATTAGTGACGAGTATAGTAGTAACGATTAAATCAGTGACGATGTATGGCCAGTGTTGGATAGGAAATTGCATGATTAAACAGTGCGACCTGATTAATTGTTATACAATAGCACGGAGCGATACAATGAGATTACTGTAATTAAAGCCCAATGCATAGATCAAGGTGAAAAATTATGTTCAATCGCTTAACCATGATGGCGCTAACGTGGTGCATTTGCACAACAGCTGTGCATGCCGCAGATTACAGAGACCTTGACTGGCTGGAGTTATTGCCAGAACAGGAGCGTATGACGCTACTGAACCAGGGGCCTATTGATCATGGCGGTGAAACGTCCCCGCAACGCCAGCCGGCACTGGGGGGTAATAAAAGTTTGAGTCAGCTAGAGGTGGAGGCCGCCTGGACCTCAGTCAATGTGGTTGATGAACTGGCTGAACAAGAGGTCAGGCTTCCCGGTTTTG
This sequence comes from Pseudohongiella nitratireducens, assembly GCF_001642735.1. Taxonomy (GTDB): domain Bacteria; phylum Pseudomonadota; class Gammaproteobacteria; order Pseudomonadales; family Pseudohongiellaceae; genus Pseudohongiella; species Pseudohongiella nitratireducens. Next base: position 81,685 of record NZ_LWHM01000026.1, read on the forward strand.
TGGTACCGCTGGAATACAATGACAATCAGGATGTTATTGAGTTTTTCTTGGTTCCTTTTTTTGGCGCATGCATTCATGTCCCGGCGCCACCCCCGAACCAGATTATTCATGTTAGCATCCCGGAAGGTTTTGAACTGAGTTCAATCTACGAGCCGTATGTGGTTGAAGGCAAGGTGCAGATCAGTCTGACCGAAAGGGAGCTGGGGATCTCTGCTTACTCGATAGTGCCCGATGCAGTCGTGCCATATGAACGCTGAGGGTGAACGTTAGAATCAGCAATCAACAATTGAGACCGGCACTTCCAGGACATGAACGGCCAGCCCGCCACGGGCAGTTTCTTTGTAACTGTCTTTCATGTCCCTGCCTGTTTCTCGCATGGTCGCAATGACCTGGTCCAGCGACACATAATGTTCACCGTTGCCGCGCAGTGCCATTCTCGCGGCACTGATGGCTTTAATGGCTGCCATCGCATTGCGTTCAATACAGGGGACTTGTACCAGACCTCCGATTGGATCACAGGTCAGTCCAAGGTTATGTTCCATGGCAATTTCTGCTGCGTTTTCGACCTGTTCCGGTGTCGCTCCCAGTACTTCTGCCAATGCGCCGGCGGCCATTGAGCAGGCGGAACCGACCTCACCCTGACAGCCCACTTCAGCACCGCTGATGGATGCGTTGGTTTTGTAAAGAATGCCTATGGCACCAGCAGTCAGTAGAAACCGTCGTACATCATCGGGTTCGACCCCGTCGGCAAATGTCATGTAATAACGCAGTGCTGCTGGAATAATACCAGCGGCGCCATTTGTTGGTGCGGTAACCACACGGCCCCCCATGGCATTTTCTTCATTCACTGCCAGGGCATAGAGCGTCACCCAGTCCAGTGTCAGTAGCGCATCATCCCGAGACAGCCCTGATCGGTTTTTCAGCTTTCTGTAAAGGTGAGCTGCACGCCTTTTGACTTTCAACCCTCCCGGCATGATGCCTTCTGAACGACAGCCTTTGTCAATACACTCGTTCATGGTTTTCCAGAGTGTATCCAGCAAATGGTTGATCTCGTGCTCGCTGCGCCAGACACGTTCATTTTCAAGCATCAGGCTGCTGATGCTGCGCCCACTTTTGCGGCACATGGCAAGAAGTTCTTTGGCCGAAGTGAAAGGCCAGGGCTGGGCGATCGGGTTTTCGACCAGTATCTGGTCGCCACTGGCAGATTCATCAATGACAAATCCGCCGCCAACGGAAAAGAATATTCTGTAATGTAGCGCTTCATTGTTTTTGTCGAAGGCTGTAAATCGCATGCCATTCGGATGAAAGGGGAGGACTTCATCCCGATGCATGATCAGGTCATCACGATAGCTGAAGTTGATGGTGACATCATCTGCCAGCGTTAGTAATCCAGACTCCCGCACTTCATTCACCCGTTGCTCAATGGAGTCGACATCAACCGTCTCTGGTGCTTCTCCCTGCAAGCCCAGAATAATAGCTTTTGGTGTGCCGTGGCCGGCCCCGGTTGCCGCCAGTGAGCCATACATTTCGATCGTTATACGATAACAAGCGGTTGACAGGTTATTCTCATACAGTGAGTTTGAAAATATTGCAGCGGCTTTCATTGGGCCGACGGTATGAGAGGAAGAAGGACCAATCCCTATTTTAAACAGGTCGAAGACACTGATTGCCATTTCCTACTCCGTTACCAGAATTCAATTTTTTCAGTTTCAAGTATCAGTTTCAAATATCAGCTTAAGTCACCAGCCATTAACCTGCCACCAGACTAAACCATTCTCTGACGTTATGCAGCACCCGTTTGCTTAATCATAGCTTTCTCTTTAAAGCAGGTGGTTATCGCATCATGGTGGCCCGTTATTGTGCGCCAGTGCTTATAAATAGTGCTGAACAATCGTTACATTATGGTGCCTGGTATCACGTCTATGCGCGCAATTAGAGCAACCAGTGAATTTCAAGTTGATAGAAATTTGAACCAGGTAACAAAAAGTAAATTGAGCGAACTGATTTTTACGGTACGCATACTGATTCCTTTGCTGGTTGCAGATTCACTGCTATCCATTTGTAAATAATGAATAATATAAATTTTCAATCGCTCTCATATCTGACATGGAGCCCTTGTTGCAATGAAGTTGAACTGAAGCGCTCCAATCTGGTTCTGGCATGATTGGCATACTTAATGCTGTCACACCTCTGTAAATCTATTAGTGAGTCTTCGTCAGTTTGACCAACCCCTGATGAACGACAATTTAATATTCATTGTGCTGGAGGATGTTATGGCGAGTCATACGGATCAATGCGGGAAGGCGAGACCAGTTCAGACAAAGCTGTCACTATCAGTCATGATTGCCAGTTTGATGTGGGCTGGAGCCAGTCCTGAGCTCCGTGCTCAGGAAGCTGCAGATACGGAAATTGAGTCTATCATGGTGACCGGTTCTCGTGTCCAGCGAGATGGTTACAGTGCGCCTACTCCTGTCTCTGTTCTCAGCGAAGAAGATATCGCCATGGAAGCGCCTGCCTCCATTGCTGACTTTGTTAATACAATGCCAGCCGTGCAGGGGAGTACGACATCTTCCAGTTCCTCCGGCTCGCTCAGTAGCGGTGCCGCAGGTATCGCAGCAATGAACCTGAGGGGGCTGGGTACAGGCAGAACGCTGGTTCTGTTTGATGGGCAACGTTCAGTGGTATCGGCTTCCACAGGCCAGGTTGATTCAAACACGTTTCCACAGTCCCTGGTGTCCCGGGTTGAGATTGTGACCGGCGGTGCCTCCGCTGCATACGGTTCAGATGCGATTGGTGGGGTAGTGAACTTCATTCTCGACCGTGAATATACCGGCTTCAAGACAGAGGTGCAGTACGGAGAAACATTTTATGACGATGATGCGAACCATAAAGTGGTGGCGACAGCCGGTTTTCCCTTCGCTGATGGTGATGGCCATGTTTTGTTAAGTGGAGAGATGTTCAACAGCGACGGCGCCTTTGATACCGTGCGTGACTGGAATATGCATGGTTATCAGGGCATTTTGAACCCGGATCGTAATGTCGCTGGCCAACCGCACTTCCTGGTAGGTGAGGGTATTGGTATTTCTGCCTATACACCCGGTGGATTGATTACTTCCGGACCATTGAAAGGGACTTATTTTGGGGTTAATGGCAGCGTAAACCAACTGGCTTACGGAGAAGAGTCGGGCCAGTGGATGATCGGCGGTGACTGGGATTATGCAACATCAGGAATGCGTGGCTCGCATTCATTGGCTGCTGCTGATGAGCGGGAGAGTGTGTTCGCTCGCATAAGCTACGACCTGACACCTACTACGAGTGCATTTCTACAGGGCTCATGGGCTGGCTACGAAGGTGAAAGTTATTACATCAGTCCAACTGACCGCGGGCGCACCATTTACGCGGATAATGCTTTCCTGCCGGCCTCAATCAGTGCCCAGATGAGCACACTGGGCCTGGACTCCTTTACCATGGGAACCAGCAATGAAGAGTTCCCGATTGCTGGCAGTAACAACGGTCGGGAGACGACACGGTTGGTGGCCGGTATTGAAGGCAGTTTTGATGTCATGGACCTTGGTTTTAACTGGGATGCTTATTATCAGAACGGTGTCACAGAAACTGATGAACATATGTTGCCGATCTATAATTTTGATCGCTTAACCATGGCCACTGATGCTGTATTTCATCCTGATACGGGTGAGATTGTTTGCCGCTCCTCAATTACTGACCCGGCTAATGGCTGTGTCCCAATGAACCGCTTTGGAATTGGTGTCACCAGCCAGGAATCAATCAATTACGTCATGGGCCGGCCACGTCGACTGCAGGATTTTACCCAGAATGTTGCAGCAGTGAATTTCAGCACCAGCGATATTAATGGCTGGACAGGGCCGATATCCCTGGCATTTGGTGCAGAATACCGAACCGAGGAAATGGATGGTTTTGTTTCTCCTGAGCATAGCTCTGGCTGGAAATACGGTAACTATAAAGTGACAGCTGGCGATTATAATGTTGCCGAGGCCTATATAGAGACAGTATTTGGTATCGTTGAAAACCTTGAGTTCAACGGTGCCGCCCGTTACACCGATTACAGTACATCGGGTGGTGTAACGACCTGGAAGGCCGGATTGACTTACGTTATGACAGATGATGTGACATTGCGTGCGACCCGCTCCCGTGATATTCGTGCGCCTAACCTGAGCGAGCTTTATGATGCTGGTACGGCACGAACCAATGCCGTGAATATAGCGGGCGAATCAATGCCTTTCATTCAAAATCTTCAGGGCAACCCGGTTGTTGCACCGGAGGAAGCAGATTCTGTCGGTTTGGGTCTTGTTTACCAGCCGTCCTTCCTGCCCGGTTTCTCAACCGCTATCGATTATTATGATATCGAGATTAACGGTATCATCAACTTCGTCGGGGCTCAGAGTGTAGCTGATTTTTGTTATCTCAATGGCGTGCAAAGGTATTGTGACAATATCAATTTCGTCGATGGCCAGTTATCTACCATTGATCTCTATTATGAAAACCTCAACAGCATGCAAGCAGAAGGCGTTGATGTTGAAGCGACTTACCGGTTTGGTGTCGACGAGCTTTTCGGTAGTGGGGCTGGAAACGTCACATTGCGTGCCCTGGCGACTCATTACATGAAGGATATTGAAGACAACGGTGTTACCGCGATTAACCAGGCCGGTTCAAATGCAGGTAGTTCCCCGGACTGGTCATACCGAATGACCGCCAGTTACTCTCTGGACGACTTCAGCATGAACCTCACCGCGCGGGGTGTTTCGGATGGCGTACTCAGTAATGCTTACACCGAATGTAGCAGTGACTGTCCGGCAAGCGCTTCGCCGTTTTTCACTATAAATGATAACAGCGTTCCCGGTGAAACCTATTTTGATGCCTATCTGGCAAAAACATTTTTGATGGGGGATTCTGATGCCGAGCTGTTCATTTCGGTAAAAAACATACTGGATACTGACCCGGTACTGATCGCATACCCGGCCAACCAGGGTTCGGAGAATCGACCTGGATATTTACCCACCAACCGTTCCCATTACGATGTGATGGGGCGATCTTACCGGATCGGGGCCCGATTCCAATTCTGACGGTACACACCAGAAAGCCTGGCACCAAACCAGGCTTTCTGCTTTCTGGACGGCTAACACCCTTGTTGCACTCACTGGACGCAGCCCGGGACAGGGATTATAGTCGGGCACAGGCAACGATTGCTTTACCTGATGCTGTTACAGTGCCGGTATCGCCAAGAAAAACAACAAGGAGTCTCTTTTGGACGCGTTCAACAATCTGCTACTCACCCTCGATAGCTTTCTCGGTTCATCCGCCTGGTTTCCTTTTGTCCTCTTGGGCGTCGGTCTGTTTTTCACCATCTACCTCGGTTTCCCGCAGATACGCTATTTCCGCCGTGCCTGGCAAGTGCTGGGGCAGGGGCGTGAGAAGCAGGATCAAAAGGGGGATACCTCCCATTTTGAAGCATTAAGCACTGCGCTGTCTGGCACGGTGGGTACGGGGAATATCGGCGGGGTTGGCCTGGCGATCTTTCTGGGTGGTCCCGCAGCCTTGTTCTGGATGTGGATGACAGCTTTTTTTGGTATGGCAACCAAGATGGTGGAAGTGACGCTCTCTCACCAGTACCGGGAAACAGCTGAAGACGGCACGATTGCTGGTGGCCCGATGTATGTGATGGAAAAGCGTCTCAACATGCGCTGGCTGGCCGTGTTGTTCGCCATAGCCACCGTGTTGAGCTCTTTTGGCACGGGCAACCTGCCTCAGGTCAATAACATAGCGATCAGTGTGGAAAGCAGTTTTGGTATTGAACCTATGATCACCGGGGCGGTTCTTGCTGTGTTGCTGGGTCTGGTGATTGTGGGTGGTATTAAACGCATTGCCAAGGTTACCTCGACTCTGGTCCCCAGCATGGCAGTCCTGTATCTGATAGGTGCTTTTGCCGTTATTATCCCGAATTACGCCAATATCATTCCCTCGTTTGTTGCTGTATTCAGTGATGCCTTTACCGGCTCGGCGGCGGTAGGCGGTTTCCTGGGGGCCACATTTGCTTATGCGTTCAATCGCGGGGTCAACCGTGGCCTGTTCTCAAACGAGGCCGGTCAAGGCTCGGCGCCGATTGCGCACGCTTCTGCCCGTGGTCATGAGCCTGTTTCGGAAGGGCTGGTGTCATTGCTGGAGCCATTCATCGATACCATCATCATCTGTACTTTGACCGGTCTGGTCATTCTGTCTTCCAATGTGTGGACCGAAAAGCACCAGACCAGTTTTCAGGCAGCTGACCTGGCGCTCATTGAAGGACGCTATGATGACTCCCTGGAGGCTGATCGCCAGGCGTTGTTTGGATGGCTGAATATTGGCAATCAGACTGAAGTATCTTCCTTCAGTGGTGATTTGACAGTGGTCGATGGCCGGGTCCTGGATACCCAGGATGTCACCATTATTCATGCCCGTTCGGTTGCAGAGGATGTGCTTTTTGAGCAAAACGGTACACCTTATAACGGGACTGTTACCGTCGCTGACGGACAATTGACTGACAGCTCCATTCAACTGAGTGGCCAGTCATTGATACATTCCGCCGCGCTGACCACAGTTGCATTTGGTTATGGTTTGCTGGGTGGTGCCGGTCAGGTCATCGTCAGTTTCTCGCTGGTACTGTTCGCCTTTTCAACAGCAATTGCCTGGTCTTACTACGGTGATCGCGCGATTACGTTTCTGCTGGGGGCAAAATGGGTGATGCCATACCGTATGGTTTACTGCGGTGCGTTCTTTCTGGCTTCATTTACTGACACGACCATTGTCTGGAACTTTGCCGCTGTTACCATTGTGTTGATGACCTTGCCCAACCTCTTTGCCACCTTCCTGCTGCGCAAAGAGGTGAAAAGCCTGGTCGCAAATTACAACAAAACCCCGGGTGAAAGTGACAAAACCAGTTGATCAGCGGGGAGGGATTGCAGAAACAATGCAGCAAATACTGAGCGGCAGCGACATTTCCGGACCCGTCCAGGCGGCAGTTAAAATTGGCCAGTTGCTCAAGGCGTCTGGTTGCCGGGTAACAACAGCCGAGTCCTGCACTGGCGGCTGGATTGCCCAGTCACTGACGGCTGTACCGGGCAGTTCTGAGTGGTTTGATCTTGGCCTGGTGACTTACAGTAATGAGGCAAAACAACAGTATCTGCAGGTTTCGGCTGATACGCTGTCAAGGTTTGGTGCGGTCAGTGAAGCGACAGCCAGGCAAATGGCATTAGGTGCTTTAACGGCCGGTAATGCTGATTTCTCGATGATCAGCAGCGGTATTGCCGGTCCTGATGGCGGCACAGCCGATAAGCCGGTAGGCACCGTCTGGTTAGCCTGGGGGGTTCGGCAGGGAAGTGAATTGACCTGCGAGGCCCAGGTTTATCACTTTGATGGCGACCGGGAAGCTATTCGACGAGCAAGTGTGCACACGGCACTGGCCGGGCTGATTGCCCGTCTGGAGCGTCTGCAGGGCGCCTGATAGCGTCCCTTACGGATCGCTGCAAAATACTGGTTGAATATACAGTAATACTCTGTTTTAATAATCCTAATTTTCAGGAATACGCACTGACGGCTGATTCAGGCTATAACCAGTGGTAGGGTATTCCAGCAACTTTTATATTTGAAAACACAGGATATTTGCAATGGCTGATGCTTCCAATCGAGATCCTAATAAAGAGAAAGCGTTGACGGCTGCTCTGTCGCAGATTGAGCGGCAGTTTGGTAAAGGCTCAATGATGCGCCTGGGTGATAAAGGGCGTGAAACGATTCCTGCCATCTCCACCGGTTCGTTGGGCCTGGATGTGGCATTGGGTATCGGCGGTCTGCCCCGTGGTCGTATTGTGGAAATTTATGGTCCGGAGTCTTCCGGTAAAACAACCCTGACTCTGCAGGTCATTGCTGAATGTCAGAAGAAAGGCGGTACCTGTGCCTTTATTGATGCCGAGCATGCACTCGACCCGATTTATGCCAATGCGCTTGGTGTCGATGTGGAAAACCTGCTGGTCAGTCAGCCGGATACCGGTGAGCAGGCATTGGAAATTGCCGATATGGTTGTGCGCTCTGGTGCCGTTGATGTGGTGGTGATCGACTCGGTCGCTGCGCTGACGCCCAAAGCTGAAATTGACGGCGAAATGGGTGACAGCCACATGGGTCTGCAGGCGCGGTTAATGTCCCAGGCGCTGCGCAAAATGACCGGTAACATCAAAAACTCCAACACCCTGGTTATTTTCATTAACCAGATTCGTATGAAAATCGGTGTGATGTTTGGCTCTCCGGAGACAACTACCGGTGGTAATGCGCTGAAGTTCTATTCTTCCGTGCGATTGGATATTCGCCGCATTGGCTCTATCAAAGATGGAGACGAGGTGGTTGGTAACGAGACACGTGTCAAAGTGGTCAAGAACAAAGTGGCGCCGCCATTCCGCCAGACTGAATTCCAGATTATGTACGGCAAGGGCATTTATCGCATGGGTGAGATTATTGACCTGGGCGTAAAACTTAATCTGCTGGACAAGTCGGGTGCATGGTATGCCTACAATGGCGATAAAATCGGACAGGGCAAAAAGAACGTAGCCGCCTTCCTGGAAGAAAATAGCGAACTGGCAGATGAGCTGGAGGCTAAAATCCGGGCAGAGCTTCTGAATCAGCCGCTGCTGAAAGAAGAAAAACAGAGCGCTGCGGAGTCTGATGCAGAGTGAATCCCAGCCTGATTCCGGTCAGGGTAGCCGGCATCATGATGATGTCGATAAAACCCTTGTCACGGCGCTTCGGCGCCGTGCCATGGATTATCTGGCCCGACGCGAGCATAGCCGTCTGGAGCTGGAACTAAAACTCAATAAAGCCTTCCCCGGTACCAGCGTTGAATTACGATCTTCGGTTCTCGACCAGTTAGAACTGGACAACCTGCTTAGCGATACCCGATTCTGTGAAGCTTTCCTGAACAGCCGCGTAGAGCGCGGTTATGGCCCGCGCATGATACGTTTTGAGTTAAACCAGCGCGGTGTCAGAGAGCAGGTGGTCGAGGAGGTGTTTGTCGGGGCTGATATTGATTGGCGGGATGTCATTTTTCGACTGGCCAGCCGCCGAGGCCTGGACTTGGCAGGTGATAACAAATCAGCACTGTCAATCCGTGACTGGCAACGTCATCAGCGGTATTTCATGTCCAGGGGGTTCTCGCCTGAAATCATCAATTGTGTCAGGGAACTGCTGGATATTCATCGTTAATGCCTTGCGCAATTGCTATACTTGTCAGCTTTAACATTAAAGTCGAGTCTAGTTACAGGGCATGCAGCCAGTCGCTATCCAGAATTCTCTTAATGCAGCCAGCCGCCCGGGCAGGTTGCAACGCATTGCTCTAATAAATCCTACCAAGTTTTTGGGTAATCTCCTGCTTAACGGACAGTATATTCAGCACCTGGCTAAGTGGTGCCATGCGCAGGACTCACAACTGCTGGTTGTCCTGGACAGCCGGTTTGAACAACTGTTTGGCCCTGCGTTCAGTGTTGAGGGAATCAAGCTGTGTTATTACCCACGCCAGGCTTTGAAACAGGGAAGAATACCCTGGCTCGGGGTTAGACAATGGTGGCAATGTGTCAGTGAAATCCGCCGATTTGCTGCAGATCTGGCCTTCACCATTGAGGAAGACTCAGTTGCTCATCGACTCACTCATCTTTCAGGGGCGAAAGTCCGTGTCAGTTGTAGCGAGGCACGCTACCACTTTGGTTTTGATGCCATTCTGCATATTAAGCGACAGGGACGTTGTGCAGATACACCGTCTATCTGGCATGTGACCGGCGACATTTTTTCCAGCCTCGGCCTGCCTGTTCCTGAGCATATATCCTATCCGCAACTGAACCTGGGTTCCGGGCAGTACCAGATTGGTGGTGATGCTTCCCGGCCAATGGTTGTTATGCATGCCGGGGCCAGTAAACGTTACAAGCAGTGGCCAATAGAGAACTTTGTAGAGTTGGCAAAGTCTATCGTTTCTGAAGGTTACCGGCTGAGTCTTATTGGGGCAGGTCCTGATGATGCACAAATCAATGCAGGGATATTAAAGGCAGTTGGGCCGGCAAATTGCCAGGACTATTGTAATCAATTGTCCCTGATTGACCTGGCTAGTGTCATCAGGCAGGCTCATTTCATGATTGGCAATGACAGTGGTCCTTCGCACTTAGGATCTGCCTTGGGCATACCAGGCGTTGTACTATTCGGTCCGACTGATCTGGGGTTGTGGAAGCCGCTTGGCGCGCAAACATCGGTACTGCACCATAAAGAGCTTTGTCAAAGTGATTGTACGCGCCATCACTGTCGCAAAGGATACGCCTGCCTGAAAGAGGTCAGCGCGGAGGAAGTGATGGCAAAACTGAAAACACACACTGATCAGTTGTGACTGAAATTATGCAATTTATTATGGTTCTGTATAGCCGCAAAACTAATCAATAGGGATTTGAGATTATGCGTATTTTACTGACTGGAGGCGCCGGTTTTATTGGTTCGGCCGTCGTCCGGCATATTATTGAAAACACGGACGATACAGTCATCAATGTAGACAAACTGACTTATGCCGGGAACCTGGAGTCCTTGAGTTCAGTCAGTGAAAGCTCACGCTACCATTTCGCGCAGGCTGATATCTGTAACGCTGAAGCGATGTCTGCGCTGTTCGCCAAATACCGCCCCGATGCCGTTATGCATCTCGCGGCAGAAAGCCATGTGGACCGCTCTATCGATGGTCCCGCCGCTTTTATCGAGACCAACATTGTCGGCACCTATACCTTGCTGGAAGCGGTTCGGGAGTACTGGACAGGGCTTGATGAAGCAGCCAGAACGGCCTTTCGTTTCCATCATATTTCCACTGACGAGGTGTATGGCGATCTGGAAAACCCGGAAGACCTCTTTACCGAGGACACACCTTATGCGCCCAGCTCCCCCTATTCAGCGTCAAAGGCAAGTTCAGATCATCTGGTGCGAGCCTGGCGTCGAACGTATGGCTTGCCGGTGCTGGTAACTAACTGTTCCAACAACTATGGCCCCTATCATTTCCCGGAAAAACTGATTCCGCATATTATCCTCAACGCGATTCAGGGTAAGGCTTTGCCGGTATATGGCGATGGCAGTCAGATACGTGACTGGCTCCATGTTGAGGATCATGCCAGGGCGCTGTACCGGGTTCTGACGCGAGGGCAGATTGGGGAAACCTATAACATTGGCGGCCACAATGAGAAACAGAATATTGAAGTCGTGCGCAGTATCTGCAGTTTACTTGATGAATTGCACCCTCAAAGTCCGGTGACGCCTCACGAATCACTGATCGAATTTGTCAGCGACCGTCCCGGGCATGATAAGCGCTATGCGATTGATGCCAGCAAGATGCAAAAAGAACTGGACTGGGTACCAGAGGAGACTTTTGAGAGCGGGCTCAGAAAAACGGTCAGTTGGTACCTTGAAAATCGTGACTGGTGGCAAAGGGTGCTTAGTGGCGACTACCAGTTAACGCGACTGGGTGATAGTAACGAATAACCAGCAAACAATGTCGAACTGTAAATTCCAGGCTGACTGATAGCAGCCATTCATTGTCAACTGACGAGGTTTTAGCCCTGTCGGCTGAAAGGAGTGAAAGCACATGATATATCAAGGAAAAGCGATCAAGGTAACGCGACTGGATGGCGGGATTGCCCGTTTGGCGATGGATTTGCCTGATACCGGTGCCAATGTATTCAATGAACTGCTGTTAGAGGAATTAAAAGCAGCGGTGATGGAAGTCGCAGCCAGTGATGTTGCCGCGCTGTTAATCGTCAGTGAAAAACCTCACTTTCTGCTTGGTGCTGATATTGGTTCTTTCTCAGAGACGTTTGCCCTGAGCGAGCCGGCGCTGCTGCAGTGGCTGGCGGGTTGTAATGCAATTTTCAATCAGATTGAAGATTTGCCTATTCCCACTGTTGCCGCCATCAATGGCATGGCACTGGGGGGTGGGCTTGAGTTGTGCCTGGCCTGTGATTTCAGGGTGGCTGCGACCAATGCCATGCTGGGCTTTCCGGAAGTCAATCTGGGTATTTGTCCGGGGTTTGGCGGTACGGTGCGAGCACCGCGACTGATGGGCGTGGCCAGAGCCATCGAATGGGTCAGGACGGGTAAGCCCGTTCCCGCGCAGCAGGCCCTGGCAGATGGCATTCTGGATGGTGTGGCTGATCCCGAATTTCTGGAATCATCTGCGCTGGAAATGATTGAGCAGGCATTACGGGGTGATCTCGACATGCAGATGTCTGTGCAGCAAAAGATCAACCCGGTCGAAGGGGATCGTGAGGCAGTCAATGCACTCTATCGTGATGCTATCGCCTCGCTGGAAAAGAAAAATGGTGCGCATTATCCAGCAGCTGTCACCGCACTGCGGGCCATGTGGGAGGCGAATTGTCTGGATCGCAGTGGCGCTCTGGAAAGTGAAAATCAGGCATTTGCACAATTGGCTCGCAGTGAAACCAGTGCCAACCTGATCCAGCTCTTTCACAATGATCAATACCTGAAAAGCAAATCACGTGAGTTGATCCGCTCGGTCCGTTCCCCGTCTCAGGCCGCCGTGCTGGGTGCCGGGATCATGGGGGGCGGTATTGCTTACCAGTCGGCGCTAAAAAATGTGCCGATCATCATGAAAGACATTGCTCAGCAAGGTCTGGACCTGGGGTTGGCCGAAGCCGGCAAGTTGCTGGGAAAACAGGTAGATAAAGGGCGTATGACTGATGAGCAATCAGAACGAGCGTTGGCTAATATACAGCCAGCCCTGGATTACACAGGTTTTGACAAGGTTGATATTGTTGTTGAAGCGGTAGTGGAAAATCCGACCGTGAAAAAAGCGGTTCTGGCTGAAGTGGAAGCAGAAACGGCCGATGGAGCAATTCTGACATCCAATACCTCAACGATTTCCATTACTGACCTGGCCTCAGCGCTGAAATCGCCGGCGCATTTTTGTGGGATGCATTTTTTCAATCCAGTGCCGGTAATGCCTTTGGTCGAAGTGATTCGGGGTAAGCAGTCCAGCGATGATACAATAGCCAAAACCGTTGCCTATGCCACTGCACTGGGGAAAATTCCGATTGTGGTAAATGATTGCCCGGGATTTTTGGTTAATCGCATTCTGTTTCCTTATTTTGGGGCATTTTGCCAGTTGATCCGCGATGGTGTGGATTTCTGGGAGATTGACCGGGTGATGGAAGCTTTTGGCTGGCCCATGGGGCCGGCGTATTTGCTGGATGTGGTGGGTATCGATACCGCTGAACACTGCATGGATGTGATGGCCGAAGGGTTTCCGGATCGTATGAAGTATGACTTCCGTACCGTGATTAATTTCCTGTACGAAAAAGACGATCTGGGCCAGAAAAGCGGACAGGGTTTTTATCGTTATGAAGCAGGTAAGGGCGGACGTCCGCAAAAAACCTTCGACGAAACAATCGCGGCATCAATGAGTGAATTGCAACACGGTAGTGGCACTGTTTCTGACCAGGCCATTGAAGAGCGCATGATGGTGGCTCTGTGCCTGGAGGCTGTTCGTTGCCTGGAAGACGGCATTGTGGACACTGCCATTGAGGGCGATATGGGCCTGATTCTGGGACTGGGTTTCCCGCGGTTCAGAGGCGGGCCATTGCGATATATTGATAACATGGGTGTTGCCAATTTTGTGGCGATGGCCGAACGGTACGCAGACCTTGGGCCGCTGTATCACCCGACAGAGTCCCTGCAGCAAATGGCGGCAGAAGGCCGACGTTTTTATTCATAAATTGTGATATTAACCTGCAGCCTGGTGCCATCACTGGCACCGGGGAAGCGGGTAACGTGACAGGTAGCTTAGAAAGCATGACAAGTTTGGAAGAAAAAAATCAGCAGCAACGCTTTAATCGTCTGAGAAAAAGCCTGCGCCGCGATATTGGTCGAGCCATTGCCGATTTCAATATGATTGAAGACGGTGACCTGATCATGGTGTGTCTCAGTGGTGGTAAAGATTCATATACCATGCTGGATGTGCTGATGCATCTGCAGCGCCATGCACCGATCAGTTTTGATATCAAGGCGGTTAATCTTGATCAGAAGCAGCCCGGCTTTCCAGAGCATATTCTTCCTGAATACCTGCAGTCCATTGGGGTTGATTATCACATTATAGAGCAGGATACTTTCTCAATTGTAAAAGATAAAACGCCTGAAGGTAAGACATACTGTGGTCTGTGTTCGCGTTTGCGGCGTGGTAATCTTTACAGCTATGCTCGGCAAATAGGCGCTAACAAAATTGCTCTGGGCCACCATCGTGACGATATTGTAGAAACCCTGTTTCTGAACATGTTTTTTGGTGGCAAGCTGAAAGCTATGCCGCCCAAGCTGTTAAGTGACGATAAGCAGAATATCGTGATCCGCCCTCTGGCCTATGTGCCGGAAAAGCTGATTGAAAAGTACTCCACATTGTGTGGTTTTCCCATCATCCCCTGTAACCTCTGTGGTACCCAGGACAATATGCAGCGCCAGGAAATCAAAGCGATGCTGCAGGATTGGGAAAAAGCATGGCCGGGACGAATTGATAATATCTTCCGCAGTATCTGTAATGTTCAACCATCACAACTGGGAGATCTGGAACTGTTTCCTTTCCGCGACCTGCAACGTGACCCGGAAGCCGTGGCGCGTATTCAGGCAATCAACGTCGCCTGAGGGGCCGGATACCTGTTATGTTAATTCCCTGGGATGCGTTACCTGCTGACACGCTCGAGAGTGTGATAGAAGAATTTGTCAGTCGCGAAGGAACAGATTATGGCCAGCACGAGTATAGCCTGGCTGACAAAGTGTCTCATGTGCGCGAGCAATTAAAGCGACGCGAAGCCTGGATCGACTTTGACCCTGATACGGAAAGCCTGGATATTCGGCTCAGTGCACAGACCCCGCCGCCAGCATCATGATGAAGAATTAATGAAGAGTTAAGCCAAGCATGACAACCGAGAATTCACCAGAACCAACAACGATACATGTTGACGATACGCTGGATGCCAGAGGCTTGTTTTGTCCTGAGCCCGTGATGATGCTGCACAGTGCATTTCGAGACCTGGATAGCGGTCAGGTGCTTAAGTTGCTGGCAACAGACCCCTCGACCACACGTGATGTTCCCAAGTTTTGTCATTTTCTGGGGCATGAGCTGCTCCAGCAACAGCAAACCGATGGCGAATTTCACTACTGGCTGCAGAAAAAATGATGCAGAACAACGGTGACCTGAACGCTGTGTCGCGAACCGGCAGTTCACCTTTGTATTTGCTGGATGCGTCGATCTATATTTTTCAGGCACATTTCTCGTCCTGGCAATTTGTGAGCTCGGTGGATGGAGAGGATCGCAGTGCTTTTTATGGTTTTGCCCAGTCCTTGTTTCGCCTGCTACGACTGATTGGCTATCACCGGGCGCCCCAAGCAGTGCCAGAAGTTCAACCTCGCTTGGCTGTCGCCTTTGATGAAAGTCTGTTTTCCGGTTTTCGTCACCGTCTTTATGCCGACTATAAATCCAATCGTGTGTTACCGGACGACAATCTGGCCTGGCAATTAAAAGCCTGTCGTTCGCTATGTCAGTCACTGGGTATTCCTGAGTTTGCCAGTGAAGAATATGAAGCTGACGACCTTATCGGCACACTGGCACATCGTTATCATCAACAAAGCCCAGTCGTGATAGTCAGTCGGGACAAGGATCTGGGGCAATTACTGACGGGTGACACTGATTGTCTTTGGGATATACAGCAGGCAGTGCCCAAGACAAGAGCAGTGCTGAATGAACAACTGGGCATTTGGCCTGAACAGATACCGTGTTATCTCGGACTGACCGGCGACGCGGTTGACTGTATTCCTGGTGTACCGGGTATTGGTCCAAAAGCGGCATCAGGATTGCTGCAGGCATACCCTGATATGCCTTCAATTTATGCGGAACCTGAGCGAATTGCATCGCTTGCGTTCAGAGGCGCGCGCACCTGTGCCGAAAAATTGCTGACCTTCCAGAAGCAGGCTATCTTGAGCCGCCAGCTTGCAACCATTGTGTGTGACTGTCAAACAGCTGAGCTGGCTGCCTTTTCTGACGCTTCCTTGGCACTACAGTATGGCAATCTACCGCATTGGAATGTCATAGCAGACCACTCTGTTTTGGGTGAGGCTGCGTTGCAGAAGGCCGACCTGATGCGCTTGGAAAACGCATTTCGTTCACTGGACCCACTGCGTGATAAGGAGGGTACCGTATGACTCTGCGAATCCTGGCTGACCAGAATATCCTGGCCCTTGACGCATGGCAGGACCCTGATGTGGAGCTGGTATTTTGTGATGGGCGTACCCTGTCTGCTGGTGATGTAAAGCATGCCGATGCTTTGCTGGTTCGCTCAATCACACGGGTGAATGCGTCTTTGCTGGCCGGCTCAAATGTGAGGTTTGTGGGTACCGCCACCAGTGGAACGGACCATATTGATCTGGATTATTTACAGCAGCAGGGTATCCACTTTACCAGTGCAGCAGGCGCTAATGCTGAAGCAGTCGCAGATTATGTCATGTGCTGTCTGGCAGAGTTGGTGATAGAGTCCGGATTCTCCCTGGCTGGTAAAACAGTTGCAGTGGTAGGTGTGGGCCATGTGGGTAGCGCCTTGCTGTCTCGCCTGCGGTCAACACAGGCTGAATGTCTGGCATGTGACCCTTTTCAGCAATTGTGCAGTGAAACCCCTTATGTCAGTTTTTTAGAAGCACTGAAAGCTGATGTGATTTGTTTGCACACCCCGTTGACACAAACCGGTGATTATCCAACCTGGCACATGCTTAACGCGGATAATCTGATGCGATTACCGAAAGGGGTGGTTGTCATCAATGCCGGCAGAGGCGAGGCCATTGACAACAATGCACTTGTCACACATCTCAAGGGCATGTCTGTCAAAACGAAAATTAATCAAGATAGCTCTGAAAATTTCCGGCACAGCCAGCGATTTATTCTTGATGTATGGGAGGGGGAGCCAAGTCCTGATCCTGAATTGCTGGATCTCGCCTATCTGGCAACACCCCATATTGCTGGTTATAGCGTAGAAGCCAAATATGCCGCTTCTCAACGGGTTGTCAGCTCGCTGTGTGAGCACTTCGGATTGGCATTGCCTGATTTCAAGGTGCCTGACTCAGCGCCAGTCTATGGAGTTGGCGATGCTGACGATAAACAGGGAGTGACTGATATCGGCTGCGTTAGTGACAATGATGTCAGCGAGTTTTGTGCTTCAACTGACAGGCAGGCTGCTGCGAATGCTGAGCAGCAACAGGCAAGGCAATTGTTAAAAACGTTTTCACCCAGAAGGGTCGACACCGCCTTTCGACAGGCCTATCTTGCTGCAGATAACAAGTCATCCGGGGCTGAGTGTTTTGATAATATCAGGCGATCTCTGACGGCAAGAAGGGAAAATCCGCACAGTCAGTGATAGTCATTAAATGACATTAATTCCTGTCATCACTGTTTGTGCGGCCCGTTATTGTTCACCAGAACAGTTACGCTTTTATGCCTGAATTTGCTGTGCCCATTTGCCCAGGAAGCGTTCAATTTTAGCAACTGACTGCTGCAGTACATCCACGGTGGGCAAAAAAACAATTCGCAAGTGCTGGGTGTCTTTTATATTAAAGGCTGAGCCCTGAACCAGCAGAATTTTTTCCTTTTCCAGCAGTTCCAGGACAAATTTCTCGTCATCCGCGATGGGGTACATGACCGGGTCAAGTTTCGGGAACATGTAAATTGCCCCTTTGGGTTTGACACAGCTGACGCCCGGGATGTCGGTCAACAGCTCGTATACAGCATCCCGTTGTTCCCTTAACCGTCCACCCGGCAGGATCAGCTCATTGATACTCTGGTACCCCCCCAGTGCAGTTTGTACGGCAAACTGGGCTGGAACGTTTGAGCAAAGGCGCATGTTGGAGAGTATTTCCAGGCCCTCAATATATCCATTAGCCGCCTCACGGGTTCCGCTCAGGATCATCCACCCGGAGCGGAATCCTGCCAGTCGGTAAGACTTGGACAAGCCATTAAACGTTACGATAAATAAATCGTCACACAGCGATGCGATTGGAGTGTGAACCGCATCATCGTAAAGGATCTTGCTGTATATCTCGTCTGAGTAAATAATCAACTGGTGCTTTCTGGCGACACGGATGATGTCCTGAAGAATTTCGGGGCTATAAACAGCGCCAGTGGGGTTGTTCGGATTAATAATGACAATGGCCCGGGTACGGCTGGTTATTTTTGATTCAATATCAGCGACATCCGGGTACCAGTCGGCCCCTTCATCGCAGACATAGTGAACCGGATTGCCGCCAGCCAGGCTGACTGCAGCCGTCCATAATGGGTAGTCTGGTGCTGGCACCAGGACTTCGTCATTATTGTTCAGCAGTGCCTGCATGGACATGACAATAAGTTCACTGACACCGTTACCCAGGTAGATGTCTTCAATATCGACACCATCGATACCGATTTTCTGACATTCCTGCATGATGGCCTTGCGGGCAGAAAACAGCCCTTTGGAGTCGCTGTACCCCTGAGCATTATTCAGGTTCCGAATGACATCCTGGAGTATTTCGTCCGGTGCATCAAAGCCAAAAGGTGCCGGATTACCAATATTCAATTTAAGAATACGGTTTCCGTCTTCTTCCAGCTGTTTGGCAACTTCCAGTACTGGCCCGCGAATGTCATAACAGACTTTGGCAAGTTTCTCGGATTGGCCGATCTGATTCATATCTACCTGTCCAGGATGTGTATTAAAGTCGGATATTGTAAACTACCCGAAGCAAAATGACACCAGCGCGATACAGGCGAAAAGGATGCATGGCTCAAATACCGTTCTGATGCTGGCAGGCATGGCATTATCTGTTGCTGAATTTGCCAGCGCACAGCCTTCCACATTTGATGAAATGTCACCTGCTGTGACTCATACCACTTCCATCGGCGCTTATTACAGCCGTGGTAAATACGGAGATGAGTATGCAGAGACCGATACCCGTATTCGCTATTTACCTGTGGCGCATGAGGTGAAACGTGGTAGCTGGCGATATAAAGCCACTGTGCCAGCCCTGGAAATCAGTGGGCCAGCAAATGTGCTCGTGAATCTGGGCAGTGTGGGCGGGATCGGTACCCGTGCCCAGGCCAGTGGGCTGGGTGATATCGTTCTCAATGCTACCTACGAATTACCACCGCTGGGACGAAACCTGCCATTTCTGGATCTGGGGGTTGAGGTTAAGCTGCCGACGGCTGATGACTCGCGAGGGCTAGGCACAGGGCGGCTGGATGCGGGGGTGCAGTTGGATGCTTTCCAGGTGGTGCGTGGGAATACCTTGTTTGGCACGTTGGGGTACAAGTACCGACGGCCTTCGCCAGTCTATCCGGATATTCGTAATGCCTGGATAGCCTCACTGGGCGTGGGGCGGACAATAGCCGGTGACTGGCAGGGTGGAGTGATTTATGACTATCGGCAGGCTGTATCTGATCTTACCGGGGAAACCCATGAATTACTGCCTTACCTGTCTGTATCCGCTACCGAGCGACTGCAAATGATGTTTTATATCATTCATGGTTTCACAGATGACAGTCCGGATCGTGGGCTGGGAATCCAGATGAGCTTTCAGTGGTAGGAAGCTCGACTGAGATGAACTCGACCAGGAGGCCGGCAGAAGGTCAAATCCGCATCGGCTGAGGTCGCGGTGCAGTTACAGCTGGGCGGCTGACAGCAGGGCGCACACGCTGCATCGGCGGCAATTCCGGCCGTTGAATCCGCTCAGGCAGCTGTTCACGGGTTTGCTCCCGTTCATCTGAGGAGTCTGTTCCATTTGCCAGGTTGATGGCATCAATGACGGGGATCGAGTCGTCATCAGTGGCAGGGCGCCTGCTATCATCAGCCGCTTCAGCTTGTTCCT
This sequence comes from Pseudohongiella nitratireducens, assembly GCF_001642735.1. GTDB lineage: Bacteria > Pseudomonadota > Gammaproteobacteria > Pseudomonadales > Pseudohongiellaceae > Pseudohongiella > Pseudohongiella nitratireducens. The sequence continues at coordinate 101,638 of NZ_LWHM01000026.1, forward strand.
GTTCCTTTGTGGCATCCTGTGCAGCTTCACTGCGGGCCAGTTGTTCCAGTGAATAACGCTGGATTTCTGCCTGGGGCAGGGAGTCGGTATCAGGCACGGTCAGATGGATTTCCAGAGTACTGTCTTCAACAGGTGTCTCGCCAGAGTCTGCCGTCTGCAATTGTTTGCGCTCGTATAGCGGCAGGTGACTGTCTGATGCCGGATCCAGAATGTGCAGTGTGTCGCCATTCTCTGGGTTGTGCTGTTTCAGCGGGTCAACCAGTGGCGTCTGCTGCAGTTCAATCAAAGGCTGCATTTCTTCAGGAATTTCGGCTGTTTCAGTTTCCCTTGGCATCCAGGAGGCGCCGGGGACATTGCCCATGGGGTCAATGGTCTCATCGCTGAGATCGGAGTCTTCCTGCTCTCTTTCTTCACCGCTATCACCAAGGAAGGGTGAAGGGCCACCAGTACCGCCAAAACCACTGTCGTTGAAGGGGCCATTTTTACCGGTGCCGCCCATGCCACTGCCCTGATCATCACCGCCAGCGGGGCGGATAATGCCTAATGTGCTGGCAGCCAGTGCGAGTGAGCAGACAAAGAGGAACATCGCCGCTATCAGCGTCCATGGATATTGGCGTCGTATTAGGATGGCTCTAGCCATTCTGCTCTTCCCCGGCGTTCTGGTTATGTCGGTCATTGTAATGGAAAATACCGAAATTCATACGATATTTCGCCTTGGAATCGTCTTTGTTGTGCGTGGCGTCACGTTGCTGAAGCGCTAATGCCTGGGTGTTCATGCGGATCAGGGCCTGCATGCCGATTTCATTGGCCAACTCGCGCAACTCATCAATCGATTCAGTCGAAAGCTGATCATAATAGACACTTCGATCAAAGTGCGGCGGTTTGATCCCGAGCAGGTTTTGGGCGCCTGCCTCCATATGATCCTGGATATTCTTGCCGAAAAAGAAAACTTTCTCTTCAAAGCCTTCCTCGGGTGTGAATGCGCCAGTGTTGAGCACCACCCTTTGTTGATCGTCCTGGTGTGCAATGCCCAGCCGTAACCACTCGTCCAGTATCACTCGGGGACGAATATCCTGACGGCAGACTTCAGTTACCAGGTCTTCGAAATAGGCGGTATCACTATCTTGCGGATTTGATGAGATAGCACGTAACGGTAAGGCTCGGGGGCTGCCGTCTTCATTGCGGTACTGTGGAGAACCCATCCACCAGGCAATAACCTGGGCGCCCAGCGAGGAGGTTTTAGCGATCACAGGTTGTTCACTGTCTTCGCTACGCAGACGTTTGACATCTTTGCGGTGAACACCGGTCAGCAAGGTGATCCGGCTGTCAGACTGTCTTTTTCCGGGAACGCTGAACTCGCTGTCAGCCACTTCTACATAGAGAGACTTCAGATGGTTAATCAAAAACGGATAAGTGATCTGCTTCGATAGCATCAGGCGCACCAATGGCCTGAGGATCTTGCGAATCGCTGTGACCAGGATGCCAGAAGGCTGACCAGGGTTGTCTGGGTGCTGGGATTCACTCATGTTGCCATTATAACGAAGGTGGGAATAAATCCCACATTTATTTTGCGACTTTTATTGACGTGGGAAAAATTCCCACCTATTATTCTTGACATGCATAAGCCACCTAGCCAAATAAAACTGCCAAATGGCCATTCACTGTCCTGGGGTGAATATGGAGATCCCAAGGGTTTTCCGGTTGTCTACTTCGCTGATCTTGGCGGCACACGGCTGGAGGCGGCTTTGTTCCACGAGCAGGCCAAGGAGTGCGGGTTGCGGTTGCTGGCCATAGACCGGCCGGGGCTGGGACGAAGCGACTTTCTGGCTCTATCATCGCATTACGATATTGTGCCTGTCCTCAAACCTTTGTTGGCCCACTTGCAGATTGCTCGTTTTGCATTACTGGCACGGGGTGTCGGAGCTGGGTACGCCGCAGCGGTAGCTCATCGGATGCCTACCCAGGTCACGGCATTGAGCCTGATTTCTCCGCAAGCGGTCGATAATACCCGGGGTGGTCCGGTAATGCGCGCTACAAGAGCATTAAGCCGTTGTATGTGTCGCTTTGGTATATCTTTACGAGATACCTCTCAGCGTTCGCAGTCAGTACGATTGCAGCGCTTGCAGGATGAGTGTGGCAGTGCAGACCGGAAGATTCTGCAACAGCCCCGTGTTATCGATGTGTTGCTGACCGATGCTGCTGAAGGCGTGCTGCACGGTAAAAAAGGGCTGAATCAGGATCTCAAACTGGCCTGGCGTGATTGGCTGGGGAGCATTGATACGCTGTCGATACCTGTCAGGCTCTGGCAGACCAGCGAAGAGGGTGGCGCCGCATTTGTCCGTTCCTTGTTAATGGGCAAAGCGGACGATCTTAAGGTCTCTCAGCTGGGAGCCAGAGGAAGCTATTACTTTGTGCGACAGGCAGGCAGCATTATGCTGGGACTGTTCCGTACCATCAAATGTACGCAATCAGTCAGTGGTATAGCAGCTTTGTCCTCTTCAGTGTCTGCTGCGTCGGCGTCAGGAACTACGGTGGCCGCCAATACCCGCCCAGGTTCGAAAGTGCGGCTTGGCTCGGGCTAGCAGTGCCTGCTCTTTTTCAGCTGCCTCCTGAACAAACCGGGTCAGCATCAGCTCGGCTTCATCCCGATACCGAAAAGGGCCCACGTCCTTACCTTCGCGCGTTTTAAAAAACCACATGCCTTGCTGGCGAAACAGACGATCACTGCGCTGGTGCTCGGTCACAGTGTTACCATCACTGCTGCGGCTGCTCTGAGATTCATAGCCAGTTGAAGCTTTGCCTTTGTAACCCTGATGATTGATCATGATGGTGTCCCCCGAATCGACCATAGGATGAAGTGTTATTATCATGGCGTTCCAGTATTAGACCACAGGATCAGGTGAAAATATCCACTGACTGTCATGCAAAGTACTCAGTTCAACCTGGTTGCCTGTAGGATGCTGTATCGTCTGTCACCATTATTTATTGAACAACGGGCGTTGATATGGGACAATCGCGCTCTTCTTAAAACTCTGATTTCTGCTTAACCTGTTGAAAGTAGAGTGGAAATTAGATTAATTAGCTAGTAAGTAACCGTTGATACTGACCGTGTGCGGTGGGACGCATCCGGTTTGCGAGGATTTTTCATGCAAGTTTCGATTGAAACCACCACAGGATTAGAGCGCCGAATGACCGTAGAGGTCCCGGCCGCAGAAGTAGAGAACGCAGTGAATGCTCGTCTGAACGAAGCAGCCAAAACTGTGCGAATCAACGGTTTCCGCAAGGGCAAAGTACCGATGAAGGTGATTCGCAACCGCTTTGGTGCAGGCGTTCGTCAGGAAGTTGTTGGCGAAATCATGAGCCGCAGCTATTACCAGGCACTTTCCGAAGAGCAAGTGAAACCGGCCGGTCAGCCCAAGATCGAGCCTAAAACACTTGAAGAAGGCAAGAACCTGGAGTTCGTAGCGACGTTCGAAGTCTACCCGACAGTTGAACTGTCCGATTTCAGCAAGATCAAAGCTGAGAAGCTGGTTGCTGAAGTGACAGATGAAGACATCGACAAGATGATCACGAATCTGCAGGAGCAGCGTCAGGAGTGGGAAGAAGTCAAGCGCATGGCACGCAATGGTGACATGCTGAACATCGACTTTGTCGGCACTATCGACGGAGAAGAGTTTGACGGCGGCAGCGCCAAAGGAACCAACCTGGTACTGGGTTCGGATCGTATGATTCCCGGCTTTGAAAAAGGTTTGGTGAAAGCGAAAACGGGTTCGGAAGTGAAGCTGGAGCTTGAGTTCCCTGAGGAATACCACAACAAAGACGTGGCGGGTAAGCCAGTTGTCTTCGATGTCACCGTAAACTCAGTATCGGCACCGAAATTGCCTGAGCTCAACGACGAGTTCTTTGCGGCCTTTGGTGTGACTGAAGGTGGTGAAGAGGATTTCCGCAAGGAAGTGAAGGCGAATATGGAGCGCGAGCTGAAGAAAGCCAGCCGCAACCGCCTGAAGACAGAGTTGATGGACCAGTTGCTGGAAACACATGATATCGATGTGCCTGAAGCGTTGATCGGTGCTGAAATCAATGTGCTGCGTCAGCAGGCATTGCAACAGTTTGGTGCTGGAGCCAAGAACCTGGATCCGAGCATGTTGCCTGACGATCTGTTCCGTGAACAGGCCGACAAGCGTGTCAAGCTTGGCCTGATCCTGGGCGAAGTGATCAAGCAGAAAAGCATGAAGGCTGATCCGGAACGTGTTCGTGAGACGATTGAAGATATCGCCCAGACATACGAAACACCGGATGAAGTCGTTAACTGGTATTATGGCAACAAAGAGCAACTCGAAACGATTGAGTCTGCTGTGCTGGAAGATCAGGTCTTCGACGAAGTACTGGAAGAGGCTGCTGTAAAAGAGAAAAAGGTCAGCTACGAAGAGTTGACGCAGCCGAAGCAGGAAGACACTGACAGCAAGAAGTCCAAGACTAAGAAGAAGCCAGCAGCCAAGAAACCGGCTGCTAAGAAAGCTCCCGCAAAAAATGCGGATGCTGACAAGAAGTAAGAAAATCGCCTCAGGGTGCGTTGATTCGTGTGTTGGCGCCGCGCCAGGTGCTCAACTGTGATCCGCACCCTGATTTTCATTTAGAGAGCTGTTGAAGACAGGAAGCGTCAAGCCAGGGGCAGATATGTCATACGATGAGCGCAAGGGCCAATTGGTAGAAGCCAATCTGGTGCCGATGGTAGTAGAGCAGAATGCGCGCGGTGAGCGTGCTTATGACATTTACTCAAGACTGCTGAAGGAACGGGTGATCTTTCTGGTTGGTCCGGTCGAAGACCACATGGCCAATCTGATCGTTGCCCAATTGTTGTTCCTGGAGTCTGAAAACCCCGACAAGGACATCCATCTGTATATCAATTCACCAGGTGGTTCAGTCACGGCTGGCCTGTCTATTTACGATACCATGCAGTTTATCAAACCGGATGTCAGTACCATGTGTATTGGCCAGGCGGCGAGCATGGGCGCGTTTCTGCTGACCGGTGGAGCCAAGGGCAAGCGCTTTGCCTTGCCGAATTCCCGCATGATGATCCACCAGCCAAGCGGTGGTGCACAGGGGCAGGCAGCTGACATTGAGATTCAGGCAAAAGAAATTCTGAAGCTTCGTCAGCAGTTGAATGAAATAATGGCTGAACATACCGGTCGTACATTCGATGAGATTGCTGAAGATACAGAGCGTGATCGTTTCATGAGTGCAGAAGAAGCTCAGAGCTACGGTCTAATTGACAAAGTACTATCATCAAGGGCAGTCTAAGTTAATCAAACTTGCTGCCGATAGGTAGAATTAAGTAGCACACGCTAGAGCCAGCCCACGAACTGGTGCCAGTTAGATAGAAGGTATATGCATGTCTGATGATCGCTACAATAAGGGTGACGATAACGACAAACTGCTGTATTGCTCGTTTTGCGGCAAGAGCCAGCACGAAGTCAGGAAACTGATCGCCGGCCCTTCAGTGTTTGTTTGCGATGAATGTGTTGATCTTTGCAACGACATTATCCGCGAGGAAATCCAGGAGCAGGAATCCTCGGGCGAAGACCGAAAACTGCCGTCTCCCCAGGAAATCAAAGATACCTTGGATGAATATGTCATTGGCCAGGAACAGGCCAAGAAAGTCTTGTCAGTGGCTGTTTATAACCACTACAAGCGCCTTGGTTATGAGAGCAAGAAAGGTGAGGTCGAGCTCGGTAAAAGCAACATCCTGATGATTGGTCCGACCGGTACCGGTAAAACGTTACTGGCCGAGACGCTGGCCAGATTGCTCGATGTGCCATTCACCATCGCTGATGCGACCACACTGACCGAAGCAGGTTATGTGGGTGAGGACGTCGAAAATATCATTCAGAAGCTGTTGCAGAAGTGTGATTACGACGTCGACAAGGCGCAGATTGGTATTGTCTACATTGACGAAATCGACAAGATTTCCCGAAAGTCTGATAATCCGTCCATTACTCGTGATGTATCGGGTGAGGGCGTGCAACAGGCGCTGCTGAAACTGATTGAAGGCACGGTGGCATCGGTTCCCCCCCAGGGTGGCCGCAAGCACCCGCAACAGGAATTCCTGCAGGTCAACACGGCAAACATCCTGTTCATTTGTGGCGGTGCTTTTGCTGGCCTGGACAAAATTATTCGCGATCGCTCAGAGCGTGGCGGCATTGGCTTTAATGCCGAGGTCCGCAGCAAAGATGAAGACAAACTGGCTGGAGAAGCGTTCCGCGATGTGGAGCCGGAAGATCTGGTCAAGTTTGGTCTGATACCGGAGTTTGTTGGCCGTCTGCCAATGATTGCGACGCTGGAAGAGCTCGATCTGGATGCCCTGGTACGTATTCTGAAAGAGCCTAAAAACTCGCTGGTCAAACAGTACATCAAGCTGTTTGAAATGGAAGATGTCGAGATCCAGTTCCGTGATGATGCCCTGCGTGCAGTGGCCACCAAGGCGCGTGAGCGCAAAACAGGCGCCCGTGGCCTGCGCTCCATCATGGAAAACGTTCTGCTCGATAGCATGTATCGTATTCCTTCCATGGAAGGCGTGACTAAAGTGGTGATTGATGCTTCAGTGATTAACGGTGAATCTGAACCTATTCTGATGTTCGAAGCCGACCAGCAAAATTGCGCTGCTGATCAGTCCTGATTTTCCTCTCTGCGATGGTGGCGCCTGAAATGTCAGGTGCCGCCAATTTGGCATTTCCTGTATATATCCGCTCCCGTTTGGCAAAAAAGACATTTCACAGCGGTGTGAATGGTCTGATCGGTAGCGCGTTGCGTAATATTCTGTGAGGAAATCACTTCTCTTAATAATTTTACTTGAAATCAGTGCTGTCAGGCCGCACATTAAAGTTAACGGAAATCACTGAGCAAAGAGATAGACTATGGGCGAAGAAGCTGAAAACCCGACTACTGTGAATACGACATTGCCATTACTGCCGTTACGGGATGTAGTGGTTTATCCACAAATCGTGCAGCCACTGTTTGTCGGACGTCCACGCTCCATCAAAGCGCTGGAAGTTGCCATGCACAGTCACAAGCAGGTACTGCTGGTAGCCCAAAAGAATGCTGCCGATGATGATCCCAGTGCCAAAGACCTGTTCACGGTCGGTACGGTGGCAACCATTTTGCAACTGATTCGTCTGCCTGACGGTACTGTTAAAGTGCTGGTTGAGGGCGTTACACGCGCCCGGATTCGCACGGTAGAACTGGAAGATGATTATTTTCAGACCCAGATTTCACCGTTGCAGGCCGAAGTGGTTGAAGAGAACAAAGATGAGTTGCTGGTCCGGTCACTGATGTCACAGTTTGACCAGTATGTGCAACTCAGCCGTAAGATTCCGCCGGAAGTCATGAGCTCCATTTCCGGTATTGATGAGCCCGGTCGCATGGTCGATACCATCGCTTCTCACATGTCCCTGCAGCTCCAGGAAAAGCAGAATCTGCTGGAACTGGTAAACCTGCAGCCCCGTATCGAGCACCTGATGGGTCTGATTGAAGGGGAAATTGATCTCTTCCAGGTTGAAAAGCGCATCCGTGGCCGTGTTAAAAAGCAGATGGAAAAAAGCCAGCGCGAGTACTATCTGAATGAGCAGATGAAGGCTATTCAGAAAGAAATGGGTGAGCTGGAAGATGGTCCGAACGAATCTGAAGAGCTCAAGAACAAAATCGAAAAATCCGGCATGCCTAAAGATGCCAAAGACAAGGCCGTGGCTGAGTGGAACAAACTCAAAATGATGTCACCCATGTCTTCTGAAGCATCGGTGGTCAGGACGTATCTTGAATGGATGACCAGTGTGCCCTGGAAAAAGCGCAGCAAGATCAGCCTGGACCTGAGTAAGGCCGAAGACATTCTCAATGCTGACCATTTTGGCCTTGAAGAGGTCAAAGAGCGCATCCTTGAGTACCTGGCCGTGCAAAAGCGTGTGCGCAAGCTGAAAGGCCCCATACTCTGCCTGGTTGGGCCTCCCGGCGTGGGCAAGACCTCGCTGGGCGAGTCCATTGCCCGCTCAACCAACCGTAAATACGTGCGCATGGCCCTGGGTGGTGTTCGTGACGAAGCAGAGATTCGTGGTCACCGTCGTACCTATATTGGCTCACTGCCTGGCAAACTGTTGCAGAAGCTGTCCAAAGTCGGTGTGCGCAACCCGCTGTTCCTGCTGGACGAAATCGACAAGATGGGCATGGACCATCGGGGTGATCCAGCCTCCGCATTGCTGGAAGTCCTGGACCCTGAACAGAATAAAGCATTTAACGATCATTACCTGGAAGTCGATTTCGATCTCTCGGAAGTGATGTTTGTCTGTACCTCCAATACCATGAATATTCCGGGACCGCTGCTGGATCGTATGGAAATCATACGGTTGCCTGGCTATACCGAAGCCGAGAAAATCAGTATTGCTACGCGCTATCTGTTGCCCAAACAGTTGAAAGCGAATGGCCTTAAGAAAGATGAGCTGACCGTGCCGGAAGAGACCATTCGCGATCTGATTCGCTACTATACCCGGGAGGCCGGTGTACGAGGTCTGGAGCGTGAAATCGCCAAACTTTGCCGTAAAGTGGTGAAAAAGGCCGCGCTGGAAGAGGATGCGGAAAGTGAGAAATCATCCGGCAAGGCAAAAGGCAAGAAAGCCGCAGCAGTCATTTCTGTGACGCTGACCCCAGATTTGCTTGAGGAATATTCCGGTGTCCGCAAGTTTGACTACGGTCAGGCAGAGGAAGATAACCGGGTAGGGCAGGTTAACGGCCTGGCCTGGACTCAAGTTGGCGGTGAACTGCTGACGATTGAAGGCGTATCAATGCCTGGCAAGGGCAAGATCGTTAAAACCGGCTCTCTCGGTGATGTGATGCAGGAATCCATCCAGGCTGCTCTGACGGTCGTCAGAAGCCGTTCAGCGTTGCTGGGGATTGATCCGGACTTTCAAGAGAAGGTCGATCTGCATATTCACGTTCCTGAAGGGGCAACACCAAAAGATGGCCCCAGTGCGGGTGTTGGCATGTGTACCGCTATGGTGTCAGTGCTGACGGGTATTCCGGTTCGTGCGGATGTTGCCATGACAGGCGAGATCACGTTGCGAGGCCAGGTGTTGCGTATTGGTGGGTTGAAGGAAAAACTGCTTGCTGCACACCGGGGCAACATCAAAACCGTGATCATTCCAGCGGAAAACGAGCGGGATTTGAAAGAGATACCCGACAACATCAAGGCGGAACTGGATATCCATCCGGTTAAATGGATTGATGAAGTGCTGGAACTGGCTCTGGAGCAGATGCCGGTTCCCAAAACCGGAAATGACCCGGTTTTGAATGAACGTGACAGCAATAGTGATGAGAATACCGTCAGTACGCACTGAAAGCGGCGTCATTTGTATTGACACCTCTTTCAGGCACTTGGTATAAAGTGGCGGTTGAATGCGGTTCTGAGGCCGCATCAAACGTGGATTCCGATCGGATAGCAGCCTAAGTCGATGCGGGAACAAAAACGAGTATTACACTTTACAGGCTGCAGGTGATCGGACGATGTATGGTAGGAAGCAAACCATACCTGAGCCCTTTCGCAGGAAAAGTCATTAACAGGTAAACAATAACAAGGGGATAACGTGAATAAATCAGAACTGATCGAAGCTGTTGCAGCAAGTGCGGACCTGCCTAAAGCAGCCGCTGCTCGTGCCGTTGACGCCGTGATTGACTCTGTAACTGAGTCTTTGCAGAAAAGTGAACCAGTAGTTCTGGTTGGCTTTGGTACATTCGGTGTTAAAGAGCGCGCTGCACGCACAGGTCGTAATCCGCAAACCGGTGCTGCCATTCAGATCGCCGCGGCTAAAGTGCCAAACTTCAAGCCAGGTAAAGCACTGAAAGACGCCGTGAATTCCTGATTGAGTTCACATTGCAGTGCCGGATTCAATACGGCGATGCTACCCGGAAGGTAAGCACGCGGTAAAAAGCAATCAGGCAATGCAATAGCCGGTGAGGGCGCATCCATTGATGCGCCCTTTCAGTTTATAATCCAGCTCCAAGTCCATCTATCCAGGTCGTGTTATGCTGCAAACCATCAGAGATAACTCACAAGGAGTTATTGCCAAAGTCATCATCGGTTTCATTATCGGTGTATTTGCCCTGTTTGGCGCCGAATCGATTGTCGGCGGTTTCCTGCAAGGTAATGAAGTCGCCAGTGTCAACGGCGAAGAAATCACTGAACAGGAATTGTCAGTAGGCATTCAGAATGTCATGGCATCCATCGGATCCGACCTGGGTTCCATTGACGAAGAATTGATTCGTGAAGTGGCTTTAAACCAGCTGATCGAAGACAAACTGCTGATGCAGGCTGCCCAGGATTCCGGAATGGTGATCTCTGCCGATTCCATCGACCGGGAAATTATCCGTAACCCACAATTCCAGATTAATGGCCAGTTTGATAATGACCTCGCTCGCCGAACCATGGCGTCGCAGGGATTTACTCCGCAAGGCTACCGTGAAGCACTGGCGGATCGTATGGTGCTTGGTCAACTGGCTAATGCCTATGCTGCCAGCGACTTTGTAACCGAGTCTGATCTTGAGCGCATAGCGGCGCTGCAAACGCAGACACGTGATTTCCGTTATCTCACCATTCCTCTGGGTACACGTACCGTCGGCGAAGAAATCAGTGAAGAAGACCTGCGCGCCTATTACGATGAAAACCAGGCCATGTTTACTGTTCCTGAGCAAGTGACAGTCAATTATGTGTTGCTGGACAAGGATGCCATTTTCGAGGAAATCGAAATTGATGAAGCGCAAATCCGCGCTCAGTATGAAGAGGAAGTGGGTGAGGCAGAAGCCGACATTGAGAAACGCGTTTCTCACATACTGTTTGATGTGTCAGAAGGTGAAGATGCTGCAGTCGCTGCGGCGCAGCAAGTAAAAGACAGAATTGATGCCGGTGAGGCTTTTGAAGATCTGGCTGCCGAAGTTTCAGTAGATACCGCGTCAGGCGAAGCCGGCGGTGATATTGGTTATACCGATGGCACCGTGTTCCCCGACGCAGTTGAGTCGGCTCTGACATCGATGGAAGTAGGGCAGGTGTCAGATCCTGTGGTCAGTGAATTCGGTGTTCACCTGATTAAGTTAACGGAACTGGACGCGGCTGATGTACCGACGTTTGAGTCTGCGGCAGAACGTATTGAGCGTGACCTCAAGCAAGCCGAAGTGGATAACGTGTATTTTTCAAGACTGGAGACCCTGGCCAATCTGGCATTTGAAACATTTGATCTGCAAAGCATCAGTGATGAACTGGGCATGGAAGTGCAGGTCAGTGAAACATTTGGGCGCAACGGTGGCAGCTCAGTTGTGACCTCAAACCAGAATGTTATTGATGCAGCCTTTTCTGATGAGGTGCTGAATCAGGATCTGAACAGTGATTCTATCGAACTCAGTGATACCCAGGCTGTTGTAGTGCATTTAAATGAGTACCAGCCAGAACAGGTGCAACCATTTGACGAAGTCCGCAATGAGATTGCCGTATCATTGCGCACTGAACTGGAGAGAGAGCGCACGCGGGAGATTGGCCAGGAAATTCTGGCAGCTCTGGAAGCGGGTGAAGATGTCAGTGATCGCATCGCGGCGGAAGGGGCTGAGTGGGAAGATCGCCTCAATGTGCAGCGCAACCAGTTTGATATGAATACAGAGATTGCCGAGAATGCGTTCTCCATGACTGAAGCAGAAGGCGGTGACGTTAACCGCGAGGGCTTTAGTCTGAATAATGGTTCCTATAGCATCATTGAACTGGCTGCCGTTCATCCGGGCAGTTTGTCAGACCTGTCTGAAGAACAGCAGGAGCAACTGGAAGGCATGTTGCTGGAAAGCCGTGGTCGTGATGTTTTTGATGCATTGCTGGCTCAACTGCAGCAAGACGGTGATATTTCACGATAGTATCAGGTCGCTAACCGTAAGCCTGAAGCAATCAAACAATAAAAAGGCGCCATCTGGATTCAGGTGGCGCCTTTTTTAGTGCTAGCGTTGCAGAGCGTTAAGTTTCTGCCTGCTCATCACTGTTTTCTTCTTTGTTGCTGGCCATTCTTAGTATCAGGTAACCCACAAGACCTGATAGTAAAGAGCCGGTGAGAATACCAAGCCGGTCATCGACACCAATCGTACTGCCACCTTGCTGGAAAGCTAGCGAGCTGATGAACAGACTCATCGTATAGCCAATGCCGCATAATCCGGCTACGCCAACAATATGAATCCAGCGACAGTTCTCCGGTAATTGTGCCCGGCCAAACTGGATGGCTAGCCAGCAGCTGCCGACAATACCAATCTGTTTGCCAAAAAATAATGCCATGGCGATTCCCGCTGGCACGGGGTGGATAAACGAGGCGAAACTAACGCTATCGAATGAAATACCCGTATTGGCAAAGGCGAACAATGGCAGGATCGCAAAGGCAACTGCGGGATGAAGGTCATGCTCCAGCCTCTCCAGTTGTGTATTGGATTGGCCAGGCTCTGTGCGGTAGGGGATGAACATGGCTACCAGGACGCCAGCCAGGGTGGCGTGAACGCCTGACTTCAAGACTGACACCCATAGTACAATGCCTAGCAGCACATAAGCTGGTATTGCTGTCACGCCGCGTCGGTTAAGTACATACAGCAGAAGCAACGTGGCAGCGGCAAACCATAGCGAAAGAGGGGATAAGTCGGAGGTATAAAAAACCGCAATAATGATGATTGCCCCCAGGTCATCAATGATGGCAAGCGTCATCAGAAAAACTTTCAAGGATGCCGGTACCCGATTACCAAGCAGGGCAAGAATACCCAGCGCAAAAGCGATGTCAGTTGCAGCCGGGATCGCCCATCCTTTCATGGCTTCTGCATCACCCCAGTTAATGGCGCTGTAGACCAGGGCAGGTACGACCATGCCGCCTATCGCAGCGCACACTGGCAGAATTATCGCTTTGGGGTCTGACAACTCTCCGCTGAGCATTTCACGTTTTAATTCCAGGCCAACATGAAAGAAAAACAATGCCATCAAACCATCATTGATCCACAGCAGGATGGCTTTGCTCAGCTCGAATTCTCCAATACGGATTTCCAGTGTAGTGCCAAGCAGTGCGTCATAATATGGCTGTAACGGGGAATTAACGACAATCATGGCCAGTAAGGTAGCCAGTATCAGTAGAACTCCGCCAGTTGCTTCAAATCGGAAGAAACGTTTTATGCCGTGAATGAACACATCATCAATCGTTTCCTGGACAGGTGAATTGCTCATTCATATCTCCTTCTTCGTTTGACCTGATGCGATAACGGTCATTAATCCATAATCTTGCAGGCAGATTGCTTGCAGACATCCTGAGTAATACGTCAATCACAGTAACAATGGATTACACCCCAGACAGGCTATCATTCAACACATGATGATGGCATAAAAAAAAGCGAACGCTAATGCTAACGTTCGCTTTTTTGTGATGTCAGGCAATAAACAAACTGCCTGTCCTGTTGTCGTCCTGGTTACGGCATCAAACGCTCAGGTAAACACACAGGAAGCCAACAATCGTTAGCGTTATGGTGTAAGGCAGTGCCAGCATCACCATGCGTCCATAAGACAGCCTGATGAGTGGTGCCAGGGCTGAAGTCAGCAGGAACAGGAAGGCCGCCTGGCCGTTAGGTGTAGCCACTGAAGGCAGGTTAGTACCCGTATTGATAGCGACTGCCAGGTGGTCGAAATGCTCACGATCAAAGGCACCATTAATGAACTGTTCCTGGACCGAGCCAATATAAACCGTTGCCACAAAGACGTTGTCAGAGATGGCAGAGAGCAGGCCGTTAGCCAGGAAGAAAATAGCTGGCTGTACAGACTCTTCAAAGGTAAATACCCATTCGATTACAGGATTGAACAGGTGCTGTTCATGGATCACGGCGACAATCGCGAAGAAAGTTACCAGCAGCGCAGTGAACGGCAGAGCCTCTTCGAATGCATGGCCCAGTTGATGTTCTTCTGTAATGCCGTTGAGTGCTGTCTGCAGCACGATAATCGCCAGGCCAATCAACCCAGGCGCTGCCAGATGCAGAGCAAGCGCGATTACCAGGAAGATTGCTACAATAGCCTGCACGACTAAAGAAGCGACTTCTCTGCGTGAACGTTTCTCTGAGCTCTCCTGATCGAACTTGACCAGAATGTCGCGGACAGCTTCAGGCATTTCGGCACCGTGACCAAGGATCTTGAACTTCTCCACGATGATCAGTGTCGCCAGGCCTGTGAAAAATGTTGGGATTGTAACGTGCGACATGTTCTGGAAGAACTCAATGAACTCCCATTCCATGATCCCGGCAATCAGCAGGTTTTGCGGTTCACCAACCGTAGTCATGACGCCACCCAGTGCTGTACCGACAACACTGTGCATCATCAGGCTGCGCAGAAAGGCGCGGAATTGTTCGAGGTTTTCACGGTTGCTGGCATCAGAGATGCTGTTGTCATCACTGCTGTCATGGTCAGAGTCAGTTGGTTTGCCTGAAACGACCTTGTGATACACCGAGTAAAAACCAACGGCCACACCAATCAGAACCGCTGTTACGGTCAGCGCATCAAGGAAGGCTGACAGGACTGCTGCAAGTGAGCAGAACAGTAATGACAGCACCAGCTTGGACTTTACCCGTACCAGTACTTTGGTGAAGACAAACAGCAGCAGGTTTTTCATGAAATAGATACCGGCTACCATGAACATCAGCAGCAGGATCACTTCGAGGTTGGCTTCAACCTCATGAAGGACTGACTCAGTCGATGACATGCCTAGTGCGATGGCCTCGATGGCCAGCAGACCACCGGGTTGCAGCGGGTAGCATTTCAATGCCATTGCCAGTGTGAAAATGAATTCCAGGATCAATACCCAGCCCGTTACGAAAGGACCGGCTATCATCAGGAGGATTGGATTCAGTACAAGGAAGGCGATAATCGTCTGCTTATACCAGGAGGGTGAATTACCCAGGAAGTTAGATAGCGCGGCTGCGCCCAAGGATTTGCTCATGACGACTCTTTTTATTTATCAGTTATACACACGGATGGTTACTGACTCCGCCAGCCATTTTGCCAGCTTCTGGAGCCATTCCGCTTATAGCGAAGGCCCGATTGTAGCCAAGATCGAGGTGTTTGAATACAGTTGGTCGGCAAATTCAAACGATTCATCGTTCTTTGTGCTCCAGATAAGCATCCTGTTGCGCCATGTCAATGATTCAGTGGAATGCTTCAGGTGTTCGCTAAGATGGATATTCACTATTGTTGAAAACCACGTTAGGATTGATACATGGATTACTACTGTATATCTGTGGATAGAAACAATTTACTTACAACATAAAATCAAGGAAAAACCATGCGTTCTATAGGAATTCCTGTTGCTGATCGCCCGGAATGTGTCATTGCCCTGGATGTTGCGTTCAGCCTGGCCCAAACGCTTAACGCCGATATCAACGGTTATCATATTGTTCCTAACCGCCGTGTAACCAAAGCTCTGGATCTACAAAACCTTCAACCCGATGCATGGCCTGACATTACGGAAGTGGAAGCCAAGGCGGCGGCGGAATCAGCTCGCAAACTGTTTGAGTCGATGGCGGAAAGCTATGAATACAAGGTCTCCAGCAAGCATGGTACTGCGAACTCTCCTCATGCTATTTTCAAAGATAAATCCGGTTCACCGGAAAAGCTGATCCCGCTGATCGGACCGGTGAATGACATGCTGGTTGTGTCCCGCCCCAAGGCAAAAGGCAATAACAAAGCGGCAATCATCATGATGTCTGCGCTGCTGCATACGGCAACGCCAGTGATGGTGCTGCCGCAGAAGAAAATCAAACCGAAGATGAAGCGTATTGCTATTGCCTGGAACAATGGTCGGGCGGAATGCCTCTTAACTCGCGCTATGGTGCCAGTGTTGCAGGAAGCCGATGATGTTGTCTTTATCTCCGAAGGAAAAGATCATCAAGAAGGACCTTCGGCCAAGGAAATGATGGATTTTCTGAAAGCATACGGGGTTAAATCACGCCTGAAACGAATTACGGGCAAGAAGACAGCTGAATTGCTGGTTTCAACAGCCAAAGCTGAGAAAGCCGATATTATGCTATGCGGGGCCTATTCCCGTGGCAGAACCCGCCAGCTTCTGTTCGGCGGAGTCACTCAACACCTGTTAACCAAGACCGACTTCCCGGTCGTACTGCTCCACGTCTAACACCCTTAGTCATCAATCAGAGCCAGCTAATCCACTCTGGCTTTGCACCGAAAAACGAAAAAAGCGCCAGCGTCTAAACACCTGGCGCTTTTTTAGTGCAAACAAAACACGGTCCAACGGCTACCGAAAACACAGCCACCCCTTCAAAAGCCGAACACAGCACAAGGGAAGGGCATCACCCCACATGCCACAGCCAGTCAGACCACGCTTTGCCTAGCGCCCTTCACCCGAAAACGCAGCCGAACTGTTTGAGCCGTCAGGCGAGTTTTCGGCTGCCGGGTGAAGGGCGTTAGGCAGTGGTCGGCTGTGGCATGTGGGGTGATGCCCTGACCACTCCCCGACAGGCAATGTGCTGTGGTCGTCTGTCAACAGTTCTATGATGACCTGACCGCCACAAGCGTTTAATGATTACGCTGAATCTGCAGCTCCTGCCCCGGATAAATCGTGCTGCGTTCGCTGATGCTGTTCCAAAGAACCAGCTCCCTGACAGACACATTGTGTTCGCTGGCAATGCGACTCAAAGAGTCACCAGGGCGAACACGGTATTGCAAGGTGCTGGATTCCGGCTCGCCACTGATGGTGGCAGTCAGTACCTGTGAACGAATCAGGATTTGCTGGCCGGGCCGAATCACGTCGTCACTTTGCAGCTGGTTCCAGCTCATCAAATCATCAACACTCACCCGGAACTGACGGGATATACGCCAAAGCGTGTCGCCCGACTGAACAGTGTAGCGACGATCCTGTTGTTGCTCCGTCATGCCAGCTAACGCTGTTGGCATCGGGTCACCCGCCCGATAAGCCCGTGGAATTAACAAGGTGTCGCCAGCTCGGATCATGCTGCCGTTGAGATTGTTGGTTTGTTGCAGAACTGAGACCTGGGTACGGAATTGTTGAGCGATATTGCCCAGCGTATCGCCCGGCTGAATAGTATAACGTTCCCAGGTTGTACGCTGGTCGCCCAGTTCAGCCAGTGCGGATTCAAACAGGTCTGCCTGATCAACTGGCAGGTTGATCCAGTGCGGTCCCAAAGGGCTGGTCGCCCACTGCAAATATCCCGGATTCAGGGCATATAGCGTGTCTGTGTCAATGCCAGCAAGTTCGGCTGCCAAGGTCAGGTCAATTTGTCCGCCGGCATCGACGCGGGCAATGGCTGGCTCATCCGGCGTCATGGCTATTTTGATCTCATTGCCCAGCGGGTCAGCCATCAGGTAAGACAGCGCCAGCAGACGAGGGACGTGCTGTTGGGTTTCACCAGGAATGCGCAGTGACCAGAAATCAGTGGCTTTACCCTGGTTCTCATTGCGACGGATGGCCCTGGAAATGGTGCCCTGGCCAGCATTATAGGCCGCCAGGGCCAGTAACCAGTCTTCATTGAACTGCTGGTGTAACGCTTCCAGATAATCCAGTGCGGCACTGGTTGAAGCGATGGGGTCATGACGGCCGTCATACCACCAGTCACGTTTCAGTCCCAGGCCTCGTGCTGTTGCACCCATGAATTGCCATAAACCGGCAGCATTGACATGGGATTTGGCTTCAGGGCGATATGCACTTTCGATGACGGGCAATAGTGCCAGTTCCATCGGCAGGCCGCGCTTTTCAATTTCATTGACGATTTCATAGATGAAAGGAGCTGCGCGCTCACTGACCTGTTCCATCAGTTGCGGGTGGCCTTCGAACCAGTCGATTTCATCCTGGATCTGATCGTTGTAATACTGATGATAGAAGGTCAGGCCTTCACTGATGCGGTACCAGACACTTTGCTGGAAAGCGATTTCTTCGTCACTGAGTTCTATCGTTGGTTCGGTGGGAGTTTGGGCCGGTCGGCTCAGCGACTCGGTGCGCTGGCGTCTGATTCGATTGCCGGTACTTTCACTGCTTGTCGTGGCGGTCTGCCCAGTTTCTGCTGGCTGCTGCTCAAGTGTTGTACAGGCATGCAGAAACAGCGTGGCAATCATAACAGGTAGTGCACGACGCCGCAGGCGATTTTTTTTATCTGTCATTGTGTACTTCTGATCTCGTCTCGGATATCACGGACACTGCATCATCAGGCGTTATCTTTCCATCGTCGCAGATCAGCGAAGATTTCTGTCGCAGAGGAGGCAACGTCCTTGTTCCAGTGTTGGGCAACCTGAGTTGCCACTTCTGTATTGTGACAACGCAAGAACGGATTGGTTCGCAATTCTATTCCGATTGTGGACGGTAATGTCGGTTCGTTCTTCTCTCGCTTGCTCTGCTCGGTTTTGATTCTGGTAAACAGCGCGCTGTTATCCGGATCAGCTTTGGCAGCAAAACCCAGATTAGCCATTGTGTACTCATGTGCACAGTAAACCTGTGTCTGATCGGGCAGCTCAGTCAATCGGGAGAGCGAAGTGTACATCATGCCGGGGTCACCCTCAAAGATCCGGCCACAACCGCCAGCAAAAAGGGTGTCCCCACAAAACAGCAGGGGGGGGCCGTTTAGCCCTTCACTGGCAAAGAAAGCGATATGATCCAGCGTATGACCCGGTACGGTCAGCACTTTAAAGGTCAGGCCAGGTAAAGGTTCAAGCTGATCCCCATCGCCCAGTGCGATCGTAATACCTTTTATATGATTGCCTTGCGGACCATAGACTGGACAGCCAGGGAACGTGTTCAGCAATGTGTTCAACCCGCCGGTATGATCTGCATGGTGGTGTGTAATCAGTATTCCGGCCAGTTTTACCTGCGTCTGCTCAAGGTACGAGAGCACTGGCGTTGCGTCACCCGGGTCAACGACCAGACACTGGTTACCGCATCGGATAGCCCAGATATAATTGTCTGTAAATGCGGGAATGGGATGGATTGCGTTGCTCATACGTTATCTCCTGGTACATCCAGTACATTGTTACGATGTTAACAGAAACAACATTGGTCGGTGAGTCCGGCAGTGATAGAATCGGTCCAGGAGGCCATCCTTATGTGGAACTATTCAGCCAGTACAGCAGTACGATCTCTGGATCTCAATTCACTGGAGTCGCAGTTAACAGATTGGCTTAATTCGCCCCTGGGTGAGGCCATCCTGGATTCGCAGCGTCGCTTGCTTGAACCGGTGCTGGATAGTATTTTTGGCTATCATGTGCTGCAGCTCAGTTACAGCCCGGGCGTCAATATGCTGGGTGACGGAGTCGCAGGGCATTGTTTTACATTTGCGCCTGCCTGGCGAAGTGACGTCAAGCACACAGTCGCGGATATCGAGTCCCTGCCTCTGGCCAGTGACAGTATGGATGCCGTTCTCCTTCATCATGCCCTGGATTTTACAGCTGACAGTCACCGCCTGGTGCGCGAGGCAAGCCGGGTATTACGACCTGGCGGGAGAATGATCATAATGGGTTTTAACCCGCTCAGCCTTTGGGGGTTGTCGAAAGTTCTGCGTTTGCGCCGTCAACCGCCCTGGAATGCCCGCTTTATTGCCAAGTCACGTCTGGATGACTGGTTGAGCCTGCTGGATTTTCAAGTTGAGCGGCTTGAACATGGTGGTTACTTACCGCCGTTTAAACATACCGGTTTGCTGGCTTATGCTCCGGATATTGAGCGTTGGCTGGGGCGCTGGGGTAACCCCACGGGCGGATTCTATATGATGACCGCGATTAAACAGCGGGTGCCGCTGATTCCGGCCAAGCCACACTGGAGTAAGCCATTAACAGCTGGCGTTATGGGTCGGCCGCTGGCTGATACCGGTCGGGTTGCCTCCCGGGTGGAAGAGCCGGGGCGTCGGCATTCTGCGGATGTGATTGAATTGCCCCCGCGCCGTCATTAAATAACTGTCTGACAGGCATACAAGAAACAGGAAACGATATTGAGCGACGTTGTAGAGATTTATACCGACGGGGCCTGTCGGGGAAACCCGGGGCCAGGTGGATGGGGTGTTTTGCTCCGTTACAAGGGTAAGGAAAAAACACTCCATGGTGGTGAGGCCAATACCACCAACAACCGGATGGAATTGACAGCTGTTATAAAAGCACTTGAATCACTCAACCGCCCAGGTTGCCAGGTTCGTATCTTCAGCGACTCAAAATACGTGCTAAATGGTATTAATGAGTGGATTGCCAACTGGAAAAAAAGAGGCTGGAAAACAGCCGCGAAGAAACCGGTGCTGAATGTAGCGCTTTGGCAGGAGCTTGACGCTCTGGTTGCCCAGCATGATATAGAGTGGCAATGGGTGAAAGGGCACAGTGGTGACCCGGGTAATGAAAAAGCTGATGAACTGGCCAATCTGGGCATTGACGAACTGAGGCTGTGAAGCAGGCAACTGCTGAATCTGCTATTTCAAATAGTGCATAATAAAACACGGAACATCAGAGCTTCTTGAGCTCTTGAAAAGGGAAAGGAAAACGCATGAGACAGGTAGTACTGGACACCGAGACCACCGGTCTCGATGTCGCACAGGGCAACCGCATCATCGAGATTGGCTGCGTAGAGCTGGATCGCCGCCGGCTGACCGGACGACATTACCACCAATACATCAATCCGGAACGGGAAGTGGAAGAGGGTGCACTGGAAGTGCACGGTATCACTGATGCTTATTTGGCTGATAAGCCGTTGTTTCCTCAGATTGTTGATGAATTTCTGGCATTTGTGGAAGGCTCTGAGCTGTTGATTCACAACGCCGCCTTTGACGTTGCCTTCCTTGATGCTGAACTCGACCGGATGGGCAGCAGTTATGGCCGCATGGCTGATTACTGCAAAATTACTGACACCCTGGCCATCGCCCGGAAAAAGCACCCCGGTCAACGCAGTAGTCTGGACGCTTTGTGCAAACGCTATGGTGTTGATAATTCCCAGCGAGATTTACACGGTGCGTTGCTGGATGCGGAAATCCTGGCTGACGTTTACCTGCTGCTTACCGGTGGCCAGACCAATCTGGTACTGGCTGACGGCAATGAGTCCGGTCCCAGGGACGAGAAGGCACATGTGGGAACCAGGATTGACCGGGCCGGGATGAATCTCACGGTGCCTCCGGCCAGCGCTGAAGAGCTGTCAGCACATGAGAGGTTGCTGGCCAGAATCCAGAAAGACAGTGGTCAATGTGTCTGGTTTAATGACACCGCAACTGACTCCCCCGCACGATAACACCGTGTCTGTCATTCAATACCTGTTTCGCGGACGAGAATGCATTGTTACTGGCTCAGAGCCAGCGCAATGGCTGTCCGGGCATGCCACAAAAGAGCTGGAACGCTTCCAGAGCCTGACCCGACTTCAGTTACCGGCTTTGTCAGTAAAACAGCCCGGCTGTGAAATCACGTTGCTAGAGGAAGGTGCAGAGCTGCCCGGCCATATGGAACCCATGCCGATGCGCGATATCCTGATGACGGGCAGCTTCGACAGTTTTGCGCCGCTTGGACGTGCCGGACAGGTCGCACAGTGGTTCAATGACCATCGTTATTGCGGGCGTTGTGCTGCCCCGATGCAGCCTGCCACAGAACAGTTGGTGCTAAGCTGCTCAAGCTGTCAACACCACGTTTATCCACGCATTAACCCTTGCATTATTGTTCTGATAACCCGCGGCAGGGAAGTACTGTTGGCCAGCCATCACCGTCACGGCAAGGCTTTCTATAGTTGCCTGGCCGGTTTTATCGAAGCCGGTGAAAGTGCTGAAGATGCCGTGCATCGAGAGGTCATGGAAGAGGTGGGTATCAAGATCGGTAACCTGCGTTACCTGGGCAGCCAGCCCTGGCCATTCCCGTCGCAGTTGATGTTTGGTTTTTATGCTGACTACGAAAGTGGTGAAATTGATGCTGATCAGGACGAAATTGAAGATGCCGTCTGGTTCGATATCGATGATCTGCCTTTTGTGCCTAATCCTGAGATCAGTATTGCTGGAAGACTGATTGCAGGGTATCGTCAATCCCAATTGAATAAACAAGAACGTCAAGAAAAAGGAGACAGTTGATTGGAATTTCTAAGTGAGTACGGATTGTTCCTGGCCAAGTCCATCACCGTAGTGCTGGTGGTTATCGTTATTCTTAATCTCTTGGTAGCAGCCAGCAAGAGTACCCGGCGACAACAGCACAGGGGCAGTATTTCCGTTATCAATCTGAATAAGGAACTGGATTCGCAAAAGCGAGAACTGCAGCGAGAGTTACTCGATAAACCTCTGTTTAAAAAGCTGCTGAAGCAGGAAAAAAAGCGCGATAAGGACAAAGAAAAGAAACGGCAGGGTGCGGGTGAGAAAGCATCAGAAGACCGCCGTCGTCGTGTTTATGTACTTAATTTCGATGGTGACATGGCTGCCAATGGTGTTGAGTCACTGCGTGAAGAAATCACCACTGTACTGACCATGGCTGACAAGTCCGACGAAGTCGTGGTTCGCCTGGAGAGCCCGGGTGGCATGGTGCACGGCTACGGGCTGGCCGCCTCACAGTTATTGCGCGTGCGGCAAAAACAGATTCCCCTGGTGGTTTGTGTGGATAAAGTTGCTGCCAGTGGTGGTTACATGATGGCCTGTGTGGCCGAGAAAATATTGGCGGCGCCCTTTGCTGTGCTGGGCTCAATCGGTGTACTGATGCAGATGCCCAATATCCACCGTCTGCTGAAGAAAAATGACGTCGACTTTGAGATGATCACGGCAGGTGAGTATAAGCGCACTCTGACGCCCTTTACTGAAATTACCGAAAAAGGGCGTGACAAGGTTCAGCAGGACATTCAGGAAATGCATGAGCTGTTCAAGGACTGGGTGAAGCGTCACCGGCCGGTTGTCGACATAGAGAAAGTCGCTACGGGTGAAACCTGGGTGGGCGTTCAGGCCTACGAGCGTCAATTGGTCGACCAGGTAATGACCAGTGATGACTATATTGTCCAGGCTTGTGAAACCTCTGATGTTTACGAAGTGGTCTATGAAATCAAGCAGCCGCTGGGCGAAAAAATCGGTGGTGTATTGCAGCGAGTGCTGGACAAGTCAGTCATGACCTGGTGGCAGCGCCTGTCGAACCGACATATCACATAAAGCGATACGCAAAAAGCTGCGAAAACACATCAGAGGCTCCTGGGGGAAACAATGTCGTCAACTGAGCACTTTAAGGCCTGGGTCGTCAGTGAAGAGACCGACACGGCCAGCGAAAAGAAACGTTATCAGCTGAATTTCGAAACCCGGCAATTAAGCGATTTACCCGATGGTGAAGTGCTTATTGATGTCTCTCACAGCTCGGTGAATTACAAAGATGCGCTGTCTGCGCAGGGCAATCCCGGCGTCACGCGTGTTTTCCCTCATACGCCAGGCATTGATGCGGTTGGCAAGGTGTTAAGCGATAGCAGCGGGACATTTAAAGCGGGTGATGAAGTGATTGTCACCGGTTATGACCTGGGCATGAATACGGCAGGCGGTTTTGGTGAGATTATCCAGGTACCTGCCAGTTGGGTGGTACGAAAACCGGCATCACTGACAGCGCTGCAGAGCATGGCGATCGGGACGGCGGGACTAACGGCCGCCTGGTGCATCGAGAAACTGTTACATAACGGTTTGCAGCCCTCAGACGGGCCGGTGCTAGTGACTGGTGCCAGTGGTGGTGTGGGGAGTGTGGCGGTAAACCTGTTGGCGGATCTGGGGTTCGAGGTGCACGCCATGTCCGGCAGCGAATCAGCAAAATCAATGCTGACGGCGCTGGGAGCCAGTGAAATCGTATCTCGTCAGCATCTCGGAGAAGGCCTGAAAAAGCCCATGTTGAAAGAAGTCTGGGCCGGTGCTGTCGACTGCGTGGGCGGGGATACGCTATTTCAGGTAGTCAAGTCGTTAAAATACGGCGGCAGCGTAGCCTGTTGTGGACTGGTCGCAGGGCCTGCCATGTCTCAGGCGACGGTGTTTCCGTTTATTTTACGCGGCGTGAATCTGCTTGGTGTGGACTCAGTCAATGTTCCCCTGGCAGGCAAACAGGCCCTCTGGGACAAACTGGCAAACGAATGGACATTGTCCGGGTTGTCGGCACTGACCCAAACCATCAGTCCAGCGGATATCCCGGATATCCTGCAGAAAATACAGCAAGGTGAAACCCTGGGCCGTTACGTACTGGACTGGTCCCAGGGTTGATCGGTATTAGCGTCGACGGAACAGCGGAACAGGTTTGTCCACGCTGACCTGGTAACCGTCCTGGAAGTCAGCAAAGGCTTTCAGGGCGTCGTCCAGATCCTGGTCCTCACGCATGGCGAAAACATTAATGCCGCAGCGATGCATGTAAAACACCTGGTCGCGCAGCACATCACCAGCAGCCAGTATGTCACCATCGAATCCCAGTGTTGTTCTCAGTTCTCGTGCGTTGCTGTAGTTGCGGCCGTCGCTGAAAACCGGGAAGAACAGGGCGATCATTGGAATGGTATTGATATCTGCCACACTTTCCGCCAACTGAGCCGCCAGATCGGCTGAACCCAGCCAGGGGATGCAATGCCCCTGGCGTGCTGCTACCTGATCCTGAGCGGACAGCCAGAGAGCGACAGGGGCGATGACGTGCTGTGCGCCGTCGATTGCTTGCAGGTCCGCAGCTTCAGCGTCTTCACCAAGCCACAGCCAGTCATTATCGGCTAATTCGCAATTGGCGATCAGTTGCTTGGGCAATTGATAGGTCGACATAGATAACTTCCTGCTAAATCAGTGTCTGACGGCGGGTTTTTCGCCGTAGAGCTCGGTTTTGAATGGGTCCATGCCGATACGTTCATAAGTCGACAGAAAGTTCTCGCCTGATTCGCGATGACGTTTGTAGACCGTAACGATTTTCTCTACAACCTCAGGAATTTCTTCCTGGGAAAAGGCACGGCCGACCACTTTACCCAGCGCTGTGTGATTGCTGGCTGAGCCGCCCAGTGTGACCTGATAGAACTCTTCGCCTTTTTTGTCGACACCCAGAATACCAATATTGCCAACATGGTGGTGGCCACAGGCATTCATACAGCCGGAGATATTCAGTGAAATTTCGCCTATTTCCCGTAATTCCGCATGGGTAAAGCGACGCTGAATCGCCTCAGCAATCGGGATTGACTTGGCATTGGCCAGGGCGCAGAAGTCGCCGCCTGGGCAGCAGATGATATCGCTGAGCAAGCCCAGGTTATCGGCTTGCAGGTCAAATGTTTTCAGTGCCTGCCACAGTTCAAACAGGCGGTCCTGCTCGACATCGGCCAGTACCAGGTTCTGGTTGTGCGTTATGCGCATTTCACCAAAACTGTATTCATCTGCCAGATCCGCGACAAAGTTCATCTGTGCTGTGTCCAGGTCACCGGGAGGGGAACCTGTCTGCTTCACACAGATGGTGACAATGGCGTAGCCGGATCGTTTGTGTGCGGCTACGTTCTGTTCATACCAGGCTGAAAACATGACGTCCTTGCTCAAGGCGCTCTGCAAGGCTTCGCTCTGTGCTGGCAGATCACGGTAATCCGGGTCATGGAAAAAACCGCGCATGCGATCAATTTCATCATCCGTCAGGGTCAGCGGACCGTCCTTGAGAACCTGCCACTCTTTTTCGACTTTTTCGCGGAAAGTGTCGATGCCGGTTTCACGTACCAGGATCTTGATACGAGCTTTAAATTTGTTGTCCCGACGACCTTCGCGGTTATAAACGCGCAAAATGGCGTCAAGGTAAGTCAGCAGGTGCTTCTTGGGCAGGAATTCACAAATTTCACTGCCAATGACAGGCGTTCTGCCCAGGCCACCGCCAACAAGAATACGAAAACCCAGTTCGCCGGCATCGTTTTTGACAATATAGATACCAATGTCGTGAACCTGAGTGGCCGCCTGGTCGCGACGAGTGCCGCAAACCGCTATTTTGAATTTGCGGGGCAGGTAGGCGAACTCAGGGTGGAATGTTGACCACTGACGAATCAGTTCGCAATACGGACGTGCATCATCCAGCTCATCTGCCGATACTCCGGCGTACTGATCTGTGGTGGTGTTGCGTATGCAGTTGCCACTGGTCTGGATGGCATGCATTTCCACTTCTGCCAGGTGGGCAAGAATGTCGGGCACTTCACCCAGTTCCGGCCAGTTGAACTGGACGTTCTGACGGGTGGTAAGGTGCGAATAACCTTTATCGTAGTGATCGGCGATAAATGCCAGTTTTCGCATCTGTCGCGAAGATAACATGCCATAAGGCACGGCAATGCGAAGCATGGGGGCCAGGCGCTGAACATAAAGGCCATTTTGCAGGCGCAAGGGGAGGAACTCGCCCTCGCTCAATTTACCGGCCAGATAGCGCTGTGTTTGGTCCCGGAACTGTGCGACTCGATCAGCCAGCATTTGGTGATCGTAGTTATCGTATCGATACATAGTGAATAGCTAAGCTGCTGGAAAAATGGGATCGTATTGTAATAAAAACTGCTCTGGATTACCACAATATGGAATATGGCGGTTTGTCATATCGCTATGACGGGGTGAGATAACCCGACACTTTCTCTGTTAAGCGTATCTTTATTCGCGCGGTTATTCTTGATTATTGTACAGAATCGCGTAGAATCCGTCGCCGTCCAAATGACGTCTTCAGAGGAATCCTCGCATGTCTGATCAAACAAATAACAGTTACACAGAAGCTGAACTGGAAGCCAACAGTCAGGTCGACGCTATCGCTATGTTAGCGCTGGTTGTTATTGCTGTAGGTATGCTGGTTCACTTCGTCGCCAGCTGATTCCAGCCAGGCACAAGCACACAGAATTCAGGCGCGCTTTGAGTGCTGTTAACAGCAATTCGAGACGCGCCTGATTTGTTTCAAGTGTTTTTCAGTTAAGTACCAGATTCACCACTAGCAGCAATACGGCGACAAATAAAACAGTAAATATCAAAGCGCCGACGACAAAGCTGGCAAAAGAACCGTTCTGGAAATCTCTTTGCTTGTTCTTTTTGCTCTGCACCCCGAAGCTGGCAGCGACCACGCTCCCCATCGTTTGTAAAAAGCTGACTTTTTTACCTTTCTCTTCTGGTTGAGAATTATTGTTCTCACTTTTGCTGGAATCGATCTCGTGCGTTGTATTGCTCATCGTAATTACCTCTGATGAATACTGCTGTGATAACAACCGGTGACAATTGCTGGTGAGTAAGCCTGGCGACTAAAGCCCTGGGCTTTAAGGTTCACTGACAGTTTGATTATAGCAAATAAGGCTACCTTTCGGTGCATCATCGCCCGCGGCAAAATGCCACAGGCGAAGGGCAGTGGTCGCAGGTATCAATTATCGACGAGGTTGGGCCTTAGCAATTTCTCGGCTTCGGCTATTGTGATCTGGCGCCGCGCTGCAAAATCACTGACCTGGTCATCATTAATCTTGCCCACTGAAAAATACCGTGATTCCGGGTGCGCAAAATAGAAACCGCTGACACTGGCTGCCGGTAACATGGCAAAGCTTTCGGTCAACTGCATATCAATGCTCCCGTCGATACTATCGCCGATACCGAGCAATTCGAAAATGGCGGTTTTATCTGAATGCTCAGGGCAGGCCGGATAACCGGGGGCAGGGCGAATGCCGCGGTAGCGTTCTTTGATCAATGCATCGTTATCCAGTGTTTCAGATGTGGCGTAGCCCCAGTGTTCTTTACGCACACGTTCGTGCAGGTACTCAGCAAACGCTTCTGCCAGGCGGTCAGCCAGTGCTTTGACCATCAGAGCATTGTAGTCGTTGTTTTCCTGTTGGTACTTGTCTGCCAGCGCCTGCGCACCGATGCCGGCGGTCACCGCGAAGGCACCCAGGTAATCGGCTTCTGCATTTTCTGAAGCCAGGTTGTCCGGTGTGGCGATAAAGTCGGCCAGCGACAGATTGGGCACGTTGTCGGCTTTACCCGCTTGCTGTCGCAGGAAATTAAAGGTGTGCAGTGGTGAATCACTGAGGCTGTCTTTGTAGATGCTGACATCATCTGTAGCCGTACGTTGTGCCGGCCAGAAACCGAATACACCCTGGGCTTTTAGGCGTTTGTTGTCGATGATGTCCTTGAGCATGCGCTGAGCATCTTCGAACAGGTCTCTTGCTGCCTGACCAACAACCTCATCTTTGAGAATGGCTGGATACTTGCCGGACAAACTCCAGGTGATGAAGAATGGCGTCCAGTCGATGTAAGGCAGCAGTGCTTCCAGTGGCTGGTCCTCAATCACCTTGGCACCGGTGAAAGCAGGTCTGGTAATAGCATCCTGCCAGTTCAGTTCCGGAGCATTTGCTTTGGCATCCTCCAGTGTCAGCAACTTGCTACGCTGATCACGTTTGCCAGTGCGTGCACGAACTGTCTCGTATTCTTCTCTGACTTTCTGTGCATAGTTGTCGTGTGTTTCCTTGCCCAGCAACTGGCTCACCACAGTGACACTGCGTGAGGCATCTGGCACATAAACGGTGGCGTTGTTTTTGTAATTCGGTTCAATCTTCACGGCGGTGTGCGCTTTGGAAGTTGTCGCCCCACCAATCAGGAGTGGTACTTTGAAGTCCAGGCGTTGCATTTCCTGGGCCACGTGTACCATTTCATCCAGGGACGGTGTAATCAGGCCGCTCAAACCGATAATGTCCACGTTATGTTTCCTGGCCTCCTGCAAAATCTTGTCAGCAGGAACCATCACGCCAAGATCAATGATGTCGTAGTTATTACAGCCCAGTACAACGCCGACGATGTTTTTGCCGATGTCATGCACGTCGCCTTTTACAGTCGCCATCAGCACCTTGCCTTTGGATTGTGCCGCTTCACCGCTAGCGGCTTTTTCGGCTTCGATGTAAGGCAACAGATAAGCTACAGCCTGTTTCATGACGCGGGCGCTTTTGACCACCTGGGGCAGGAACATTTTGCCGCTACCGAACAGGTCGCCCACAATGTTCATACCATCCATCAGAGGGCCTTCGATAACCTGTAGGGGTTTATCAAACTGCTGGCGGGCTTCCTCGGTGTCATCTTCGATGTAGCGAGTGATGCCTTTGACCAGGGCATGAGAAATCCGTTCTGACACGGATGCTTCGCGCCAGGTCAGGTCTTCTTTTGACTCTTGTGCACCGCTGTGGCTGTACTTGGGGGCAATTTCCATGAGTCGGTCAGTGCCGTCTTCGCGACGGTTAAGCACGATGTCCTCAACCCGCTCTTTCAGCTCGGCCGGAATTTCATCATATACCGTCAGCTGTCCGGCATTGACGATACCCATATTCAGGCCGGCCTGGATCGCGTAATACAGAAACACTGAGTGGATGGCTTCACGGACAGTGTCGTTACCACGGAAAGAGAACGATACGTTACTGACACCACCGGAAATCAGTGCGTGCGGCAGGTTCTCTTTAATGTAACGGCAGCTTTCAATGAAATCGACTGCGTAGTTATTGTGTTCTTCGATGCCGGTGGCGATAGCGAAAATATTGGGGTCGAATATGATGTCCTGTGGCAGGAAGTCCAGCTTCTCAACCAGAAGATCATAGCTGCGTTTACAGATTGCCTGTTTTTTCTCCAGCGTGTCTGCCTGTCCGGTTTCATCGAAAGCCATGACCACAACAGCGGCGCCATAGCGCTGACACAAGCGGGCTTTCTCCAGGAATTCCGCTTCACCTTCTTTCAGGCTGATGGAGTTGACAATGCCTTTGCCCTGAATGTTTTTCAGGCCGGTTTCGATCACCTCCCATTTGGAGGAGTCCAGCATCACGGGTACGCGACTGATATCGGGTTCACCGGCAATTAAGCGCAAAAACTTCTCCATGGCGGCACGGGAGTCGAGCATGCCTTCGTCCATGTTGATATCGATAATCTGGGCGCCGTTTTCTACCTGTTGCAGCGCCACATCCAGGGCTTCATCGTAGCTTTCATCCCGGATCAGGCGGGCAAATTTGCGCGAACCGGTGATATTGGTGCGCTCACCGACATTGACGAACAGGCTGCTAC
The DNA here is from genome assembly GCF_001642735.1 of Pseudohongiella nitratireducens. Lineage (GTDB taxonomy): Bacteria > Pseudomonadota > Gammaproteobacteria > Pseudomonadales > Pseudohongiellaceae > Pseudohongiella > Pseudohongiella nitratireducens. The sequence goes on from NZ_LWHM01000026.1 coordinate 131,662, forward strand.
GGTCAATGTTGAACGCTTCCAGACCCGATAGACGGCATTTGGGAGCAATCTCGGGTATCTTGCGAGGCGCATATTTGCTCACTGCTTCGGCAATGGCGCTGATGTGTTGAGGCGTGGTGCCACAGCAGCCGCCAATGATGTTAACAAAGCCACTGGCGGCGAATTCGTCGACTATCTCAGCCATTTCAGCGGCACTTTGGTCGTATTCACCAAAGGCATTTGGCAAGCCGGCGTTGGGGTGGGCTGATACATAGGTGTTGGCCAGGCCGGAAATTTCCTGGATATGTGGTCTTAACTGGTCGGCTCCTAGCGCACAGTTAAAACCGATGGAAATGGGTTTGGCATGCGAGACCGCATTCCAGAAGGCTTCCACTGTCTGTCCAGACAGGGTCCGGCCACTGGCATCGGTAATGGTGCCGGAGATCATCATGGGGACATCAATGCCCAGCGCTTCCTGTACATTCTGAACTGCATAAATCGCGGCTTTGGCGTTCAGCGTGTCGAAAATGGTTTCCAGCAGAATCAGGTCCACACCGCCTTCGATCAGGCCTTTGGCAGCCACTTCATAGTCGGCTACCAGGGCATCAAAGTCAGTATTGCGATAGCCTGGGTCGTTCACATCAGGCGAGAGTGAGGCCGTGCGACTGGTCGGTCCGACGATACCAGCGCAGAAGCGGGGCTTGTCTGGCGTCTGTTGTGTCACTTCCTCGCAGCAGGCGCGAGCCAGTTTGGCGGCTTCATAGTTCAGTTCATAGACTATCGATTCAAGCCCGTAATCCGATTGTGAAACGGCGGTGGCGTTAAACGTATTCGCCTCGATGATGTCAGCGCCAGCATGAAGGTAGGCGAGGTGGATTTTTCGCACCACATCAGGACGTGTCAACGTTAACAGGTCGTTATTGCCTGTCAGGTCACTGGGGTGGTCCTTGAAGCGCTCGCCGCGAAAATCCGCCTCTTTCAGCTTCTCTGCCTGAATCATGGTGCCCATCGCGCCATCCAGAATCAGGATGCGCTGTTGTAACTGTTCGATCAGAGTCTGCCGGGCAGGGTGCTGTTTCATGCTGTATTTCCGCTAATTAATGGCTGTATGAGCGCTCGGGGCTCGCTTTGCAGGCGCGCAATTCTACCAGAATGCGACTGCTTGCGCTAAAGACAACAACACCCCGGCTTTCGTCTTGATGAATAACCGAGTAAAATACTCAGTTATTGCAAGAGGAAGTTTATTGAAATGATAACCATTACTGAATCAGCACAATCGTATTTGCATGAATTGCTGAAAAAGCAGGACACCGATGGCATTGGTATTCGGGTCTTTGTACTGGATCCGGGTACGCCTAAAGCTGAAACCTGTATCTCATTTTGTCGCCCCGGTGAAAATCAGGAAGATGACCTGAAAGAGCCTTTCGAAGGTTTTGATGCCTGGGTAGAGCAGCGCAGCGTACCGTTTCTTGAAGAAGCGGTAGTGGACTATGCGCAGGATAAAATGGGTGGTCAACTGACGATCAAGGCACCTAACTCACGGCTGCCCAAAATTCGAGATGACAGCCCGATTGAAGATCGTGTCAACTACGTTCTCTATAACGAAATTAATCCTTCTCTGGCCTCACATGGCGGTGTTGTCACACTGGAGGATATCGTTGAGGACAGCGTAGCAGTGTTGCGCTTCGGTGGCGGTTGCCAGGGTTGCGGTATGGTGGATGTAACGTTGAAAGAAGGTGTTGAGAAAACCCTGATGGAGCAGATTCCCGAGTTAAGCGGTGTCCGCGATGCCACTGACCATAGCAACCGCGAAAACGCGTATTTCAAGTAAGTGATTAAAGAAAGCGTGCGCAGCGCAGGATGAAACCTATGTCCTGCGCTTGGCTGGCAACGGTGGCCAGTCCGGACATTATCCGGGGTAACGCTCACTTAAGCCCTGGTAGAACAGATCGGCGACATTGTCCGCCTTTGCGTCAACAGCCTGCATGATTTCTACCAGGTGTTCGTTATCTTCGCGGCCATCGGCCCAGACCTTGATGTAGGTACCTTCTTTGTAGCCATGATCCTGGCGGAAAAAGTTCAGCACGTTTTTGCCAACATATTGCCGGAACAGTACTTCCCACGACATCTGGCAATCGCGCAGCAATTCAGCAAACAACACCAGGTCAATACGACGCAAGGCGGCGGTAGCTGTCAGCAGTTCCAGTTTGGTTAGCAGTTGCTGTTCCTTTAGTTGAATCTGCTGTCCGTCGATGCCAAGCGGCTGGCTTTCACCTTGTTCGAGGTTGTTGGCAATGTAATTCAGGCTGGCTTCGATATCCCCATCGTGACGAAGCAGAATTTCCGACAGCAAAAAATGCCAGACAAGTGCGAGATGGTATGGTATGGACATAGCTGCGCTGCTATATGAGATAAGGCTCTAAGCATGTTTCTATCATGTCCATACAAAATAACTATTTTCAGCAATAAATTCCCGCGAATGTCCATACATGTGTTATTGGACGATCTTGCCGAACGCTTACCGTGAACGTGTGGGTTTTGCCAATGAATTTGGCGCGCCACATAATTGTGACGAATTTCGCAGATATAACTAAAATAAATATACTAATATCTACAAAAGCCAATTATAAAGATAATTTTAGTTTGGTATATATACCAATTAAAATTACTAAAACTTATCTCAAAATCAGCTCGAGCATGGTTTGAGTGGGAGTCTCCTTAGTTGACCTGAGTCATTCTGGCAGTTTCGGGTAGGAACTCAAAGGGCTGGAAAACTCTAATTAGAGCTCCCAACGTTTTCTGTGCCTGATGGCAACTCAATATTAATCGTCTTGTGAAAAGTGTAACGTGACAGTTGCAGATTTTGGTAAAAGTTCTTGAGAAGAGCAGTTAAGTGCACTGGCAATTTGATATAAAGAAACAACAGTAATATTTACTTCTCCTCGTTCAATCCTACCCATATAACTCCGATCAAGCCCGCATGCAAATGCCAAGCGCTCTTGGGACATACCCAGCGACTTCCTCTTTTGCCTAATTCTTTTACCTAATAATAATGCAAGCGTGTACATATGCCTCTCCTGTAATCCCCCCTAAAATCCGGAGCAGTTATAAGTAGAAAATTCCGATAAACTTAGCACAAGGAGTTTTCTATGAGAAAGTCACGATTTACAGATAACCAGATACTGGCAATCCTCAAACAAGCCGAGTCTGGTGTCCCGGTCCCTGAGCTGTGCCGTGAGCACGGCATGAGCAGCGCTGCTTTTTATAAGTGGCGAGCCAAGTTCGGCGGTATGGACGCCTCGCTGATGAAGCGGATGAAGGAACTGGAGGAAGAAAACCGGCGGTTGAAAAAGATGTACGCCGAGGAGAAGCTCAAGGCCGAGATTCGTCAGGAAGTCATTGAGGGAAAGTACTGAAGCCATCTCAACGCCGTGAGGTGGCTATGGAGATTGTTAAACGCCGCAAGGTGAGCATCCGTTTTGCTTGTTTGTGCGTGAGCGTCAGCGAGTCGTGCTACCACTACGAGCCGAAACTGAACTCGGAGAATGCCGTGATCGCAGATTGGTTGCTGCGGCTCACTACCGCCAACAAGCGTTGGGGCTTCGGGCTGTGCTTTCTACATTTGCGTAATGTGCGTGGCTTTCTCTGGAATCATAAGCGTGTGTACCGCATTTACCGTGAGCTGGAGTTGAACTTGAGAATCAAGCCCAGACGACGAATCAAGCGTGACAAACCCGATGCGCTGAGTGTTCCAACCACGGCCAACCAGGTGTGGTCTATGGACTTTATGAGCGACACGCTCATGGATGGTCGCAGTATTCGCACCTTCAATGTGATTGATGATTACAATCGAGAAGGCTTGGGTATTGATGTTGATCTGTCTCTGCCGAGTGAACGTGTAATCCCCCCATTTTTAAATGCACTCGAGAGTAGACATCAAGCGGCCAAGGCCAGCTTCTGTTTTGGGGTGATTCCTCCCAATGCCATATTAGGCCGTTCATTGTTGTAACGCCACAGCCATCGTGTCGCCGTTTCTTGAGCTTGAGCGATCGACTCGAACAGGTGCATGTCCAACCATTCGTGACGAACTGTGCGGTTAAACCGTTCAACATAGGCATTCTGTGTTGGCTTGCCTGGCTGGATAAACAGCAACCTGATGCCACGCCTGCTTGCCCAGTGTTGAAACTGTCCGCTACACATCTCACTGCCATTATCACAGCGTATCACCTTTGGTTTTCCACGCCACTCAATGATCTGATCAAGTGCCCTGGTAATACGCTGAGAGGGTAAGCTTAAGTCGACCTCAATACCTAGCCCTTCGCGGTTGTAATCATCCAGCACATTGAATGTGCGGAACGTGGTACCACTGCTTAATGCATCGTGCATAAAATCAATCGACCAGACCTCATTGATCTGCCGTGGCACGGCCAGTGGATCAGGCTTATCACGTTTCAGACGTCGTTTTGGCCTGATTCGCAGGTTCAGTTCCAACTCTCTGTAGAGGCGATATACACGTTTGTGGTTATACTGAAAGCCTTTGACGTTACGCAAATACAGAAAGCACAGCCCGAAGCCCCAGCGTCGATTCGTACTCGTCAATCTAAGTAACCAGTCGGCAATTAAGGCATTATCGCCACTGAGCTTGGCCTGATAACGGTAACAAGTCTCAGAGATAGCAAATGCTCGACAGGCCAGGCGTATGCTCATCCCTTTATCCCTAACGGCCCTTTGCGCCATCTCCTTGCGCTGAGATGGCTTTACCACTTTTTTTCAAGTGCCTCGGTCACGATCTCGGCTTTAAGCTTCTCCTCGGCATACATCCGCTTGAGTCTGGCATTTTCCTGCTCAAGCTCTTTCATTCTCTTCATCATTGAGGTGTCCATGCCGCCATACTCCCGCTCTGGCAGGATAGTTGACACCATCTACTTTTACCAGATGGGCGGATTGAGAATATGAGTGGCGCGATTTTCACAGGAGCGTAAGGAAGCAGTTTTGAGCCGGTTACTGCCGCCGTACAACATGACGGTATCGGATCTGGCAAAAGTTGAAGGCATCAGCGAAGCAACCCTTTATAATTGGCGCAAGCAAGCCAGATTAAGAGGACGCGCCGTGCCGGGGCCCAAACCAAATAACACAGACCAGTGGTCAGCTGAAGCAAAGCTGGCCACGGTGATAGAAACAGCCACGATGAGCGAGGCTCAGCTTAATGAGTATTGTCGCCAGAAAGGTCTGTTCGTCGAGCAGGTAAAGGCCTGGAAAGAAGCTTCGCTGGCCGGGTTCCAAAGTGCCGAGCAGCAGGATAAAACGCTCAAGCAGCAGTCAAAGGCGGATAAGCAGCAGATCAAAAAGCTTGAGAAGGAGCTGCGCCGTAAAGAGAAAGCACTGGCAGAAACCGCGGCGCTGCTGGTGCTGCGAAAAAAGCTGGATGCGCTCTGGGAGAACAACGACGCGGACGACTGACCGCGCTGCCAGAGCGCCTGATTATTATAGAATTGATACACGAAGCAGTAGGCAGCGGCGCGCGACTGCACAAGGCCTGTGCTGAGGCGCAGATCGGCCTTCGTACCTACCGACGCTGGTATCAGGACGGTCAGGTTCAGGCCGATCAGCGCCCCGAAGCCATGAGGCCAGCGCCGACGAACAAGCTCAGTGACCAGGAAAAAGAGCAGATCGTAAATTTGTGCAACCTGACGGCCTTTGTAGACCTGGCACCGACGCAGATCGTACCGGCATTGATGGACCAGGGCGTATATGTGGCATCGGAGTCCTCGTT
>NZ_LWHM01000027.1 GCF_001642735.1 Pseudohongiella nitratireducens
CCGTAGTTGAGTTCCTCTGCGAAGTCCGGCAGTCCGTAACCGATGGTTTTCTTGTAGAACGGAGAGACCTTCGCAGTCGGGGCCTTCTTCTTGTGCTTCGTGGTGTAGAGCATTCGTGCCCGCATCACCTCAAAGGAATAACCACGCCCTTCACGGTTCTTGTCCTTGGCCAATCGGTTGATGGACTCCGTGTAAGCGTTGGTGACGGGAATATCCGTCTCGAAGTAGATCATGATCTCTTCGCGCCAGTTACACACCGCCCTGACCAGATCGCTCCAGACTTCCTTCTGGCCCTTCGGGATGGTGGCTATCCATTCGTCCAGGGCGGCTTCTGCCTGGGGCCGTGTGGTAGCATTCCAGATGCCGTAGAAGCGCTCCTTGTGCTCGTAGGCGGCCAGCAGTTGCGGGAATGCGCCTGTCCAGGTCTCCATGATGAGGCGCTCCCGGTCTGAGACTTCGTGAGCGCGTTTCAGCAGGATTTTCCGGTCTCCCTTAAGGGTTCGGCTCTGTGAGGGCTTCAGCTCCTTTCTGAGGCCCTTGCGCACCTTCTCCAGCGCATCGTTGGCCATACGCACCACATGGAACTTATCGACCACGATGCGGGCCTGTGGCAGCACCGCCTTGACCGCTGCCCGGTAGGGGTTCCACATGTCCATGCTGACGATCTCGACCTTCTGCCGGTCTTTGAGCTTCATCAGGTAGTTGGTCACCGCGTCCTGACGGCGGGTGGCCAGCAGGTCGAGCAGGGTTCGCTCCTCGATGTTGGTCAGGATGCAGCGGTAGCGCTTGTTCAGGTACAGCTCATCGATGCCCAGAATGCGAGGCGTCTCGAAGCGGTGCCAGCGCCCCAGGAACTCGACGCGGGCGTTAAAGATATCGCGTACCGTCTTCTCGTCCAAGCCGGTCTGCGCCGCCACGAAGGTGTAGGGGTGGTTGAAGGATTCCTTCTCCACGTACTCATGCAGCCGCAGCGTCATGCGGAAGCCATCCACCATCTCCGGTAGCTGGGGCCTGAAGGTGGTCTTGCAGGCCCGGCAGGTGTACCGACGGCGGACCACCCAAAGGGTGACCCGCTTGCCGTGAATGGGCAGATCCCGATAAGGAACATCACGCTTACCGAACCGCACGAGCTCACCCATCACGCCGCAGTCCTCGCAGGCGATTGGATCAGGCGCGTCCACTTGGAAGTGCATGTCTTCGTCGGTGTGTCGGCAGTCCAGTACTTGGTATGTTGACAAGTGGATTATGTTGGCAGAACCGATCACAATCAGTCAGCCCCTCTTGCGCGTAGCATCGAGCAGACTTTCTCGTATCTTTCCTATATTTGGAAGATTTATATCAGACAATGTTGCCATCCATAATCCATCAACAGTTAATCTTGTTATAGCTAAGTGATCATCCCCATCTGTCTGAAAATGTTTTCTTTGCATCTTGTTGAACCAGCTTGCCCAAATCGAACGAAGTTCTGATTCACCAATAGAAAGTACTGCTAAAGCCGTCCTTCTGTCATGCATTCCATCCCACGCTGAAGCCATTGAAAATTCAATATATGCACGTGTAAATGATCCGTACTCTTCAGGATCCTCAGCCATGTGTTGCTCTAAGTCTCTTTCAACTGAAAAAAGTAAATCATTGAACATTGCCAGTATTAAATCTTTTTTACAGGGGAAGTGATGCAAGAACCCGCCCTTTGTAACCCCAGCCATTTCAGATACACCCTGGACTGTCACTGCGGCCAAACCACGCTTGAGCGCAATAGAAACCCCTGCTTCTATAAGTTGCTTTTTTACAAGTTCTGGCTGTTTTTTCCTGCGATAGGATTCCATTGGCACCTCTTGGTATCTGTTAACTTTTTCTTCTTAATACGAAAATTAACGAAAATGTGGAGAGCTCGTGCCCCGTCCGCTGGTTAAACATGGGGATCGCTTGCCTACACAGTTTGCTGCGGCAGTCTATGCAGCAGGCGTCGGGTAGAAAGGATTGCAATAACTACGTAGAACAGGAATGCGGCGCCATGCAAACGCCCGAATAGCCATACACCGAGCTCGGTGGTCGCAGTTGCGTACTTTAGGAACATTCCGATCAGCAGGCCTGCCTATGTCAATCCTTCAAACAGGCAAACGATAGCGAAAAGCCGTCCTATCCCTTCTAGCTTCTTTATTCGATGACATGATTTCATTTGTGATTTACCTATACTTCTGGCTTAAACTTTGGGTTAAAAAAATCAAAAACTTCGTGTCAACTCACAAACGGCAATGCTCGACCTTCGACGAAACTTGCAAGCCCCAAGTTAGCTAATATGGCAAATACAAGCGAGCATATTAATATCGAAGCCGAAAACCAGATAACAACATTTCTTCTATTAGCTCCCGAAGCTATAGCAAAAGCCGAAGCAGCGTGAACTCCAATCAAGAACGGCCCAAGGAAAGCTAAACCAGGCACGCCGAATCGCTCAAAAATCACTCGCTTTCGAGATTTTTCATCCGCGACATCATCAACACCCTCAGATGGTGCTTTTTTGCGCCAGCGCTTAATCCAGGATTTTATTTTCTCTCCAGCATAAATCACTGGCAACAAGGTAATAAGGTTGCCCGCAAAGCCAACTAACGCCGCAGGCAACCAAGGTAAGCCAGCTAATACACCCAACGGGACGGCTAGCCATACTTCAAGTACAGGTGTCGCAGCTCCTATGAATACGCCCAAGTACAGCATTAACTCATTCATATTTGATCTTTCTCGTCAAAAAAAACGAACAATACCGTACGGACGGTATGTTTGCAAGAGGAAATCCTTTCAAGCAATCAGTTCTTCCGGTGTGGAGCAAGATCGAGCCGCGATGCACCTGACAAATCAACCAGATATTCCGGTTACCCAAAATTCACACCCGCAGTCGCAGCAATGCTCAAACATCGCGTCCCCAGACCGCATCTCCGACGCTAAGCACCAGGCATCCGAAATTGTGAACATCTGAAATGCCTCCTTGCCCATCGGTGAGCTGACAGGGGCAATCTCCGCGATGGCTGCACGATACATCCGATATGCGCGATTCAGCGCCGCAATGCAGGTCGAGGATTCAACGGGCCTTCCACCTATCTGTCGATAAAACCCCATCAGAAGCGAAGCATGGAGTTTGGAAAGCTGATTCGTTACCAAAGAAGCACCACTTTTGATAGCGTTGGAAGCTCTGTTTTTGCTGACATCCATCCCATCGTCTTCCAGATCTCGGTAAATCCTGCGCACCTGTTTATCGGTCAACCCAGTTTCCAGAATGATTATGCGGGTTACATAACCCATTAACGCCATCTCACGTGCATGAACCCACAGGTGCAACGGATTGTTACGGGTATTCATACGTTACCTCCTACCGACAGGCACTGCTGATACTTGATGAAGAACCCCTGTCTGCGTTTCCGAAGGTCTGCTGAAGGCAACAGGCCCTCGACAACCTGTGGGTCAAATCTTAGGGTGCAGGCTGTACAGATCTCCGTCACCAACTGACGGATTTGATTGTCAGTGGCCTCGGCCACAGCCTTCGCCAGTGACTGGCTGACACCAAATGCGGTTGCGGCCATTGGAGCGTCTCGGCGGGCCAAGTTTCTAAGTGTCAGCCAGTACGTCACGTCAAACTCTCGCTCCACACCCTCCATTCCTGCGAAACCAGGTGGAATAGCACGTTCGTATTCAGCGGACAGGAAATCACATACGTCCGGTTCCGGCGTGTGTAACTGAAAGCTTAAAACTACGCCTGAACTCAACTTGGACAATTCGTGAGATGGCGTGACAGCTAAGGCCACAACCGTACTTTGTGGTAGTGAAAACTGTTCTCTGGCCACGCTCGGAGCATGGCGGCAGAGAGTTGCCAGCAGGTTCCAAAGGGTGAGATCCAACTCAAACACATTTTTGTCTGGGCGCTGCTCAGTAATCTGAGCAGCCTGGTTATCCAGATCGGACATTGAAAGTAGAGGTGACATTGTTACGCCTCCTCTGCGAATCGCTTCTTGTAAGATTTTGGCAGATACAGAGTAAGTGCAACCCCACCGGCAACAGACAGCGCAAAATAGGCTAAATCACCTGAAGTCAGCAACTGTCCAATAACAAAGTAGGTGAACCCTACAAGCACAAACCAAAGACATTTTTCAGCAAACATAACTACTCCTCAATCAAAGCAAAGCATTGCAAAACATATCAATATAAATAACACGAGATCCGGGATATGCAAGGGGTTTTACTGTGTTTTTTTACAGTATCATTTTATAGTTCTATGAACAGAATATTGAGCGACTTGCATTTATAGAGATCAGGGGTAGGATTTAAATTAGGGTAATTTTCATCGGAAAATAGGCTATGAAACTATTAATCTTCGTCCTTTCAACTTTGTTCGTTAGTTACAAACTTGCTGGCATCGGCGGCTTGATATTATCGCTCGTTCCGCTCGCGTTAATTTTGAGCTTTACTGTTAGCAAAAGGAACGCACAATCAGGTTGCAACGTACATTCATCACAGCAGGACCGCTCGTCAGTTTGGGATGACAGCCAAATAGACAGGATTCCGTTCACATCGCCAGATGGTTCAGGATCGCAATTTGAAAAATGGGACGGTCAACCTTGGACAGGCCAATAGAAGAGAGCTGGATGAAACCAGCTCTCTAAGGTAAGTTATCGAGTTAACAAAATTTCAATCCCTTTTCCCGCTAATCGCCTAGTGTCATATCTCCGCCCGATTGGTAACCGAACGCTTAGAGCTGCAATCTTCATTTCGAACGCCCTTACACCCGCTTTCTTCGCCAGCTTTTCAAGCAGAGCATTAGTCAGAATGATCGAGCGCATATTTTCTCTATGAGCGTATATTCGCATCCTCATCTTCTCCCCGCAGGGTGCCATGAATTCGCCCTCTTCCGCGTGTCCAATAATCTTATCAATCACTGCCACAGCTTCTCTTTTCATGAAACGCTCCTTTACTCTCCATTCTGTACAGCCATATAGCGGCTTACTGGCATCAGATAACCACCGGCCTGCTCGCGCCCGGCACCCGCAGAAGCCTCAATAATGTCTGCTGCTTTGTTTGCCAGATCGGCGTCACCGCCCAACTCACTTTGAAGTTGCTGCCTGTATTCAGCTTCACGCCCGTCACTTGCTCCCAGTAGCGACGACGCAAACAGTTGCGCACCGGCTTCAGACTGAAGGCCATGCTCATTAACAGCCGTTTGGGCTGCCATCTCACGGAACTCGTCACCATATTGCTCAACAAAACGCTGTGCGTGCTCCGCACCTTCCTCTGATGCACTGGCAAACGCTGCCGCAAAGAACATCCCACGTTCCCTAATGGACATGTCTTTAGCAGCTTCCGACAGATCACTTTCTCCAGTAATCCACTCTTTGGCCGCTGTGTATCCGCTGACCCCGGCACCGATAATCGAACGCCCCAGGTCTGCGGCTCCAGTCGCGATATGACCCGCTACGCCGTACTCATCCTGGATGTACTGATCGCCACGGTTTGAATCAGCGATAAACTGGTCGCGTTCTTGGGGAGTCATGGCCGCGAGGTGCTCCATCGAACCTGCAAAATCATCCGAGAAACCGCCTGCTCCAGCACTGCCCCCACCAACTACCTGGTCGAAGAACCGGCCAATACCCTCGGTAGTAGAGAAGATACTCGTCGAGGTAGATGGCTCGACTTCAGACGCCATAATTTGACTTCTCAGAGCACCGAGCCGCTCTCCCCGGTAGTCGTCTCTGTTTTCAGAGTCTGCCGCTTCTACGTTGCTTAGGTTTTGGTTATGACGCTGAAGCACTGCGCTCTCCCCAGGCACGCCTGCCCTTGCCTGATTTCTTTGTTCGTTCGACATGCTCTGAGGTTCTTGAAGCTCTCGCGCACCTATACCATGCGTTATCGCTGGAGAGCTTTCCAAAAGATCTTGCTGTGCATTGGAATCTTTCACGGTTGTCGCGCTGCCCGTAGCACTTGCGATAGTTTCGGCAGCAATAGCCTGTTCCGATGCTTTACCAGAGTTAAGAAGCGCATAGAGCTGACCGCCTGCGGTTGCTCTTGCTGAATCCACTCCCAACGCTTCATAAAACTGGGATTTCTCAGCCGCAAGTTGGCGTGTTTCGGGTGAAGCCATCCGCATCCCATCTCTTAGCTGTGAATGAGCTTCAGGACTGCTGGTTACTGTCTCCGCCAGGGCCCTCATATCCATTGCACTCGTCGTTCCAATGCTCGATTGAGCGCTGGCGAGACGCTGATAAGTATTTTGTGCTGTTATGGCTTGGGTCGCGGATTCAGAAAACTGCTCACGCTGCTCCTCTCCAAGAGAGTTCGTAAAGCGCTGACCACTCTGCGTATTGACCTGACGAGCTATATCCCTAGTCAAAGCTGCTGAATCGCTGTCAGTGAAACCAACATTCTTGGCAAGCCGGTCCATATCGCCTGTAAGCTGCTGACGTTGATCGGTGGAGGTAGAAGTTGCCGAACCAGAAATTCCTCCTTTGACATCGACTGGTGCTGCCTTCGCTATTGCCATTCCAGCAGGGCCAGCCAACAGGGCTCCCGCAACCTGCCCGGCATCAACGTTCGCACTGGCTTGCATACCAATCGCCCCAGCAATGGCATCTGTATGGCTCTCATTCAAACCATATTGTCGAGCGTAATCCTGAGCTTGGCCGTAAATCGCCTGTGCCTGTGAAGAGTCAGATGCACGAAGGGATTGCCCAAGCCCTTGTAAACGAGCGTAGCTTTGTTCAGCAGAGGCCCCAGAGAAAACCGAATTAGAAAGCTGGGATGCAAATGACTGTGTTGCCTGGGCTGACGATGCCTGGGAGGAACTAACCGCACTACTGAGCATGCTCCCGACATTAACTTTGTCTACCATGCTCTCAGAACCGGTAAGTTGAAGCCCTCGGAAGTCGTCAAATTGAGATTTCGGCATCATGTCCAACGCCGCTGAGGGCTTAATGGCGTCGGGAGTAGAAATTTTCTCGTTGATATGGTCACCGCCATTCAAACGGCCTGCGAGAGAAGTCATTGCGTAAGTGGAGCCGGTTACAACGAACAGAGTAATCACTGGAGTGGCCGCAGCCAACATGCCTCCCGTTGCAAGCCAATTAGATGTTATCTGGTATGCCTCGCTTATCCCGTGGAAAGTGGAAAACGGATCGTTCTCCAGGGCACTCAACGCACCTGTAGCGGACATATGAATATAGAGGTTAATAATTGACAAAACCGGCATCCAGAGCTGAATCCATGCGAGTGTCACCAAATACTTTCCGACCAAGCCGATACCGAACCGGCCCATCAACATAAAGAATGCAGCCAGAGGTGTTACGGCATAAACGAAACCCTCAAAAAACGTCATCATCGGGCGAACGATGGTCATAAACATTGATTGTTCAGCAGCCCATTGAGTATTCCTTTGCTGGATAGCTTGGTTAAGCATAATTGCCGACGAGTAATCCCGCATATCCTGATACTTTCCCTGAGCAGCATCTTCATATATCGGCTTAAGCACGGTTGTTAGTATGTAGTCATGAGCATTAGATCCCGTCATACCAAGACTCGCTAATGCATCATAAAGGCGATTTGACACACCGACTCCAGCGACATCGCCACTAGCGTCTCTCATTCCCCGCTCGATGGCTTTATGAACCAAATAGTTGCCTTTAACTTCATTGAGTGCGTTGCTAAGCGCAACAAACCCATCAGAACAAGTGTAATCCTGGGGAGGGCCACCAAGATAAAGCCGAGTTCCATATAAGTCTGATTCAAAACGAAGTGCCTGCATTGCAGGGGCGGTAAATAAGTCTTGGATTGACGCTTGATGCAAATCAATTTTTGTTAGCGTGCATTCTCGTATGTAGTTGTGAATTGAAAGCTCGACGTTGACACCCTCTCCACCAACAGCGTTATCCATTGCTTTAAATACAACCGGGTTAACGGCAGCATCTTGAAGCTGATTTATCAGGTGAAGGGAGTCGGCAAATCGATTCTGTGTCGATCCCGGTGAAATAAATGAATACCCCTGCTCAAACAGGCTTGTAACTGAATATCCGACATTTGAGACAACCGAACCAACCGCTGCTGGCCCCACTGGGACATTATCAACGACCCGTACTTCGCCAGAGTACGCATCTTCAATAAGGATCGTCGTGGATGGTCCAAATGCCATAGCATAGAAAATCCATGCCACCAAAATAGTGCCAATCTGTATTTCCTTGGCTCCATTCATAATCGATTGGAAGAAAACTATTAAGACACCGATAAGCAGCCCTACCGATGCCATCTGTGTGAAATCGCCAGTTCCGGTGATCATGGAAACAGCTATCAAGACCTGCTCCAAGAATGCCGAATCACCGACAGAGTGTATGGTCCACATTGGGAAATCTCCGGTTAAAAACTCCCCCTCATACTAAATACTCCTATCACTAGACCACGCACGTGTTCTTGCCCATTTTGGGCGCAAAGCCAAATTTAGGGTAAGTTTGTACCGTCAGTACAAACCATTGTTTTTTATGGATTAACCAAGGTTTTTGGGTTGCGTTTTCTTAAAGTCGTGAGACACTTTTTAAAGATAACGGAGGATAAACCCATGAAACGATACATCGAGATTGCAGCTTCTGCTGCTGTAGTTCTGTCACTGGCAGGTTGTGCAACCACCGGGTCATCCGACCCCGCAACCTATGAACCGGCTAAATCCCGTGCATACAACCTCGCTCAGGCCGGGGGTATCACTGAAGCGCGGGATACGGAGAGAAAGCACCTTTCAGAAAACGAGCTTTACAAGGTCGCTTCCAATGCCGACATCCTCATGTGGGATCGAGGAGCAAATTGGAGCGGGGGAGAAGCACTGGGAGCCAGCCTCTTGTTTGCAGCCCTGGAGCCAACGTCGAACTTCGCTAAAGACTCTTTGTTCGGCTGGATGCCTTCCAGCATGGCGACAGATGCCGTGCAGGCCCGTGCGAAGATGTCAGAAGTGACTACCTCCGCAATGAAAAAGGCCCTCGGTAGCCTTGGCTATACGCATGAAGCCACGCTAGAGAACTACGACCAAAAAGCAGTGTTTGGGGGCGGAAGCGCTTTTCTGTTCAGTCAGATAACTATTATTGACGCAAATCAGGGATGCCCCTCGCCAGATTCTGTCGATCACTACTCAAAGACATGCTATGTCTCTTCTCAGATAATAGAGCCAAGTCAAGGCTTTGAACCTGCGTTCCTGGGAGGTGGTCAGGTCTGGTCGTTCACAACTGAAGGTGTGAAGGCCTCATCTGTAAAACTGAATGTCCCGGAAGGGGTGACCCTGGACAGGGTATCCATCATCGGCGCGATCAGCGCGAATCTGCCCGATTGGGCCTATATGTTTGCCCCTCAAACCGATGCAACTCCTCCCATGGTCGTAAACAAGGGGAAACCCTTGTACTTTGTGGAACCGGTGGAGAGTATCGAAAAAAGCTGATCGAAAACGAGTGATTGGAGGGAGGGCTATGGCAAGAAATCTCGAAGAGATTATTCAGAGCGAGGATCCAAAGGTAGTTTCTGCGGCCAAACGAAAAGCATCGAAGATTCTTCGATCAATAAATGACAAAAAGGAAACGGAGGTCACTAAGAAAAAACCAGGCTTTCAGCCCTCCAAAAAATGATGATAAAAGGGGCCAGATCACTGGCCCCCTTGTCTCTATCGAGGAGCATAACCTGAATCGGCTAAGCTCCTTTGCAGAGATGCTAACGCATCCTTCATCAGATACGCCTCATCATCGTCAACAGCATTAACCCTCACTTCTTGCCAACCAACTCGTTTTACAAGCTGTGCTAAAGCCAAGGCCTGCGCATCGGACAGCTCAGTCAGGACGGATACTGTGTTATCCATAAGGACCTCCTATGGGAAGGAGGGAAGCCCCCAAGGGCTTCCCCAGGGGCTTCATTAATTCACCGCGCCGTAGTGCGACTTCGCGTAGGCAAGATCGAGCGTAAAGGTAATCTCAATCCGGTCCACGACGAGATCGAATTTACGGGCGTGTTCCAGCAGATTAGACCGGAACACTGATTCGGCGTCGTCATGCGACGTTGCGTTAACCGTCTCAGCGACCAGCTCACCTTTTCCGTTGTCGTAACAGACGTCGGTGTAGTACACACGTCCGCACACATCGAACTGGTGATTCTCTGGTTGATTTTTAATTTGTCCCAGCATGTCTTTTCTCCAAGAGTAAAAAGCCGGGACTTCGCCCTACCGGGCTTAGTACCCGGCTGGGTGGTTTAGTGCTTACCGAGGGCCGGCAAGTGATTTGTTGCAGTGGAGCGCAGGTCGAATGACCTCACCATCAATGATGCGGCCAGTGATGAATCCGACAGGGGGATTCTGCTCTGATTGCTCCGGTTCAATAACGTCTCCAGAAATTGGCGACGAGGTTTGACTGACGACCCGTACGGGCCGCGCTTTGAATATTGATCGAACGATGACGTTAAGAGTGCGAGCTACCAGTGAGGCACCAAACGCAATAACGCCAACCGTGACAATCATGACCAAAACGAATGTGGAAAAGTACATATAGAGCTCCAAACAATAGTTGATTGAAAGGGGCTCATCCGTGACCGGGAAGCCCCGGTTACGGGTTTAAATGATTTATCGGGAACGCGAGAACCAATCTGAAACTGGCTCAAACTTGTCGCCCGACTTCATTATCTCGATGAAGTCATCCTCGTTGTCGCATCGAGCCAAACCGAAATAGGTTTTCGTAAATCGGCCATCAAGACACCGAAGGACCGTGAAGTGGAGATTTCCTTTTGACTCAGAGTGAGTCATGACAATCCCTCTGCGTTGATACACATGGGAATCGTTCAAAGGAAGCACCAAGCCGTTGACCTCGAGTTTTTTCATCTTGCACCTCAAATAGTTTTGAGGGGTCTCCCAGTACAGGGATACCCCTGCTCTGGGATGATGGTTAAACTTGCTGTTTGTTTGAGGAGGCCAGCTACCTCTCTATTTCCGGCGGTTCCGGAAATTGGAGATAGGTTATCGGACTATGGCCGTGAAGCACGCAGCTACTTTTTCCCTTTTTGGGCGCAAAGAAGTTTTTTTGTCTATTTAGGCCTGGGAGGTTCGCCGGGTCTGCCTAACAGCTCCCATAGAAGTCTGAAGGCATAGAAATGATCCCGTAGGGTTGTACTGCTCAGATGGCTCTGCCGCGCATAGTACCGGTGGATATGTGCTCTACCCACCTGATTAGGCTGGCTTACGCCTTGCTCATGGGCCGCAATATCTGACAGTGCAGCAATCAGCCGTTTCACCATCGCCCGTCTTGCTGTCTTGCCACCATGGCGAACATACACATGTGCTCGCTCTCTTACCCATTTTTCCATCGCTTACCCCAAATATGAATTTGTTACGTCAATACGACCGTGTCCCAGCTCCCGCGCTATCTCAGCACGAATCTCCTGATCCAGTGTCTTGGCCTGGGCGACCGAGATCCCCAGTTCCTTGGACAGGTATTCATGATGAGCCCGACCGTGGGCCACACCAGCGCGGATAGGGCTATCGGCCCCCATGAGGACCCTGTAGCGCTCCTGAGCATAGTGGTGGCGCTCACCATGGAAGTTCACCGGCTGACGACCAATCTCCCGATATGCCTCTTGTCGAAATTCTCTATATGTCTGGTTGCCTGGGATCATACTGCGGCCATCCTGGATGGCCGCAGCTCTCTGAAGAGCGGTTATCTGAGCATTAGAGGTAATCGGCACCATACGCTGGCGACCACCTTTGGTTCCGTCCTTGATGGCAACAACCCCTTCTTTCTCTGCCTGTTTCAGCGCCCGAGTCGCATCAAGCTTGGCCGACTCCTCGAATCGCAGGCCAAAGTTGCGCTGCACCTCCAGCAGCGCTCCCAGCCGTTCTGAGACAGCCCCTATAGCTGCCTGGTGGGCCGCTTCCGAAACGCTCCGGTCGCTCGATGCGATCCCTGAACGCTTGGGAAGCCCGCCCTCCGCGACAGGCGCTACTCTGACTTGTCGGTCGCCACGAGCAATCTCCATCACCCGGTTTACTGCCGACAGGTAGTTCTGGGCCGTAGCAGGAGAAATCTCGCCACGCTCAAACCTATCGTTCAGATGGGCCGCATAGGCCACCAGATGGGCCTTCTCGATGTCCCGCATGTCCTTTATGCCCTGTTCTGTCTTGATCCAGGATGAAAAAACGCTCCAACGGTCATGGATCGTTGCAATTGAAGCAAAGCTTCTCATCCCCTCTTTGAGCGCATTGAGACCCGCCCGCGTCATATCACGGCTCTTAAGGCCATAGTTTCTGGCATCCGGATTGGATCGTTCTGAACGCATAGTGCTATTCCCTCTTGTTCTTGTTCTTGTTCTGGTTCTGGCCTGCCCGAAAATCATTGGTAAGTGATAAACGCGATTTTTTTAATCAGCTTCGCGTGCTGAGGCCAAATCAGGGTTCTTGCCCTGGCAAAGGGTGGATAAACCGAGCACCCACGGTCATTTACATACGATCAACACTGCTATGGAGCGGGCTGCTCTCGCCACTGGCTGGTCTGTTCCGTTGGAACAAACTGCCAGCAGCTCCGGCTGGTGAAGTCGCTTTTCTTGGAAAGTTAGCGCGTAGCGCTCGCCGCCTTGCGCGGCTGTGTTCGCGCACATTCGTGCGCGAGGCGAAAGCCTTGAGCCATTGAGGCACAAGGCTTTCGGCGGGGTTTGCTACCCCGTCTCTGTTTTCGCCGTTGGCGACAGAGACGGGGAGGGACATAGTGCAAGCTCGGCATACGCCAGGCTCACATGGTTGAGGCAGAGGTGGTCCTCTGGAATTTGGCTGCTCATGATCGAGTGCCAGGTACGCCACAAATTCAAGAGAACAGCAGCGAGGAGGGGCATTTGCCAACTGCAAGCAGCGGCAACGATGACGATCTAGCGTCAGGGGTTCACGAATGGAGATGAAGCTCATCTGGGGTTCCTCCGAAGGGTTAAAGACGGAGGAATGCCCATGGGGGACAGTCCCCCAGAGGGTTGGTTAGATAAAGGCAAGCGCCTTGTTTACATAAACTGCTGTTTTCGGCCAGCTACCATTTACGTCATTAATATTAATAGGTTTTTTTGCTCGGTCAAGCCCCAAAAGAAGGTCTCGTAAAAGGCTGTTATGAGACCCATACTCCGTCATTCCTACATTGCCCACCGTTCAAACGGTGCTTGAGTCTCACAAAGTCGCTTTTCGAGACCCGAATTTCAGCCTCTCACCAAATATAGAGAAGAGACGGATCAAAGGGTCTCGAAAAGTAGCTTTTGGAGCAAATAGACAGGGATCCTCCCCGCCAAAGGCATGACAGGGCACGATTACGAGGTGGGCTCAGGTGGGCATCCAAAAGACAGTGACATATCACTATCAAAGTTGGTCTTGGCGACCTCTGATATTTTGAGCCCAGCTCTCAAGAGCGGCGATTTCGTTCTCAATTTGGTCTGGTGACGGTAATCGAGGATTTAGTTCGCCGGGTTGGCTATGCAGCAGTTGAGAACATCGACCATAAGCATCACGCATGTCATGGCAATCTTGTTCTTGAAGAACAGTGAGACGGATTAACCCATCTGTTTGTACCTTTTTCGCCAGTCGCTTGATGACCGGCGAAACTACGTCTTCGACGGCACGTTCCCAAGCCTCACGCAATTGTTCAGAGAATGAACGGACTTCCCGTCGCCAGTTTGCCTGGTCCCCCCGATCATGATGAATCCTTACGTTACCCAAATGACGCCGCATCTGGGTAACAACTTTATCGATAGGTAAGACATTGGCAGGTGGTTCTGTATTACAGAATCCAGCAGCATTAGCTCCACGACTCACCACTCGATATGCAATTGGTACGGCAGCATGATCTCTGGTCTCTCGGCAGGCTTCCTCCAGTAGTACCAAAAAGGCAATATCATGCGTGAAAACTACCACTTGGCGGTTCAGGCTCTCTATGGCGAGTCTTTCAGCAACCCTGTCTCGGTGAATGTGGTCAAGAGATGAGACGGGATCGTCAAAGACGATTCCCGACGGTGTATCCAGGGTGGACAGCTCGCTCAGGAACGCCGCCAAAGCAACACACCGGTGCTCGCCCTCACTCAATATTCTTCCAACAGGCTCATCAGGGTTGCTCATCATGCGAACATGGAACAAAGGAATGCCAGCAGAAGAGCGAGCATGCTTCAGTTCAACAGCATGTTGCTCAGCTATACCCAATCGAGCTACCTCCTGAGCAAAACGCGCACGAAGCCTGTCCGTAACGAGTCGTTTAGCGATCTCGGTGCTGAAAGTAGTAATTTTGTTGGTCGCGGTGGTTTTCTGCACCTTTTTGAGGCCGCTGACAGCTTTCAATCGTTTAATCTGTTCCAACACATCGGCTTTCACTGTGCCGAGCCATTGACGGGCAGCCAGCTCACTATGTTCAGCCACCAAAGCCTTTCTCTCAGGAGACTCTTTCTCGGCCACAAATCCAGCAGCCCGTTTCTCCAGGCCTTCAGAATGTGCAGCCATCTCCGCGTCTGGGACTTCCGCCTGAGTTGCATTGATGGCAACGCCTTTCAGGCCAACCGTCTTAAGAACCGAGCGTAGCCTCCAGGAGTTCTGAACGGCGCATCGCTTTACAGTATTTGCCAGCTCTTCATCGCCTAGATTGTCCCTAATTAAGGAAGCTATTGCCTGAACGTCCTGCATAGAAATGTAAGTTGCCTCCAAAGCTGACCGAGCGGCCTGGTAGGCTTTTCGAGCTTCGTCTTCACGCTTTTTACTTTCATCCAGGACAAAGGATTCAAACTTATTGAGTCGCTCTGATGCTTCAGGGCCTAGCTTTTGATGACAGAGAACACAACGGGCATCTTCATCGGTGACAGGAAACTCCTTGTCAGGATACGCTCCCTGATTGGAGTATGTGCGAGCAGCTTCCCACAAAGAGCGCCACACATCCGAGCCAACCTGGGGAAGGGGCTCATCAGAAAACAAATCCGCAGAAACAAGAGCTGCCGCAGCCCGTGATCTCTCATAGGTTTCATACAACTGCTTAATATTGGTGACGTTCTCGTCACTAACAGCCTTGGCAAGCTTTTTGAGACGGTCCCTTGCTTTGTCGATCTGCGTTTTTTGTCCTTGAAGCTGCCGAGCAACCCGGACAGGATCATTTGCAAGATCGGCGGCAAGGGTTTTTAAGCGGGCTTCTTCCAATTCCGATAGTCCCGCTAAACCCTCTACAGTTGCATCTGCCGTTTTGCTGGACAAGCCAGATAGAAGTTTTCCGACTTCTGTATCTGGTGCGCAGTCAGGACTATTTAGGATGGCCGGTGTTTGTCTCTCAATAACTCGGATCTCATCATCCAACTTACTCTTCAGTGTTTTACACGTTTCGGCCAGTGATGCCATTACGCGCAACGGTAAGGGGGTATAAGCTAAATCATTAGTAGCATCGACATGTACTGCGGCAGTGTTGCTGTCAAACACGCTGATGGCCGTAAGCCTGGGATCTGCGGTCGTTCCCTGACGCCAGGTTACCGACTGATTTTGTCCGCCGACTCGAAAGCTGACCTCCGCCTGGGGAATGCCACGCTCAGCGGCATATACATTCGGAAGAACTGTGTCATCCTTTGGCAGTCGAGCCCGGCAGGCCTGCTTCAAAACACGAGCATAGCCAGACTTACCGGCTCCATTGTCACCATAAATAACAGTTAACCCCGATTTTTGAAAAGTCAGGGTCTCACCGGATTGAAGAGCATTAACATGTTGTAGATTGTGAAGTTTTGAGAGGGAAACTTCTAAATTTGAGGCGGAGGGGTCTCGGACATGCTCGGCAGTAATTGGACGGCCTTCTTGCTCGCCTTTGCATATCCCCAACAGACTATCTAAATCTTCTTGACTGAGCCGTTCTTTGTCGCACAAACGACGTAGAGCATCTCTTTGCCACATAGGGCAGCTATTTGCCCAAGTGACAATCTCAGAAAGTGCCTGCGCTTCAGAGCTAGGTTGTGTCTGAGGTTCTACGTCCGATGTACTCATTATTGTCTCCTTACATTTCAGTGGCTACGACGAAAGCGTTTTTCTGCCCACCGCTCAAGTCGATCTGCATTCATATATAAGATGCCACACAGAGACAATACAAAACCTATGAACCCTAGAGCTGTATACACAGTTATTGATAGATCAATCATATATCCCCCTAAATACTAATATGGTTTATTCAGATTAAAGAAAACTCGGACAATATGTGAGACTCGCCATCCTTGAGCTCAATAATGTTGCTAGGTTCTGAACAAAACCAAGCATATGTTCCCCATGCTAGCTCTGACATCGCTTTTTTGAATGCTGGTGCGGAGCGATCTTGGAAGGCAGTAACAAATGCTAAATGCTCAGGGCTAAACCCCGCTTCCACCGCGATCTCAGTTAATTTCTTTTTACGGACAGAGTTTACTGGGCCATCAGAGGCTACGATCTCAATGAAAACGAAAAGCATATCGCTGCCATCTGTCTTGGTCCCCAAATCAACCAATATGACATCCGGTAGTGTCTTTGATGGGTCGATCTTCAGTTTCAACCTACTGGCGAGATCAATTCCAACTTTTTCACCGGATTGTGATAACCACAAGACAGCGGGATTCTTGAGGAACTTAGGCGCAAAATCCTCGATAACGCACTTTCCAATAACACCAGAAGGCCCTGACTCAAGGGTTACCACACCAGCGTTGGGTAACGTGGCTGTGATGGTATCGGAGTTGGCCGCAGCCGCGTTCGCTCCCAACAATCTTATCCGGCTGAGTGCCGCCGGATTGAGGTGTGATTTCTGCCAGGCAAGAATCGCATCCTCCAATTGCTGGCCGACTAAGCTCTCATCAAAAAGAGCCGCAAATTTTTGAGTCATCGCATATTTTGGTAGCGGCGTAGTGACGGGCAAACCAGTTCTCTCCAAAACCGCCCCCAAAGCGATGAACCCATACCGTATAGTCTCATCTCTGACGGGCTCTCGTGAGTTCGGAGCGTACCAAGTGTTAGCTGGCCGCTCCTTCTTGCTGGAGAGGGCCTGTTCGACCCAAGCGTTGCGCTCTTCATCCGACAGTAGCACCGCCTGCTCATCCGACATGTCAGTAACTTGGCTCGGACGAATCCAGCGCTCCTGGCCGTCAATCGCTCCTGCATAGAACATTACATAAAGCGTGCGGGCCGCCATTTCGCGGGTAACGTAGTTGCGATTTTCTGTCCCATCTGGGAATATCTGTGGCAATCGCTCAGCGATTACCTCCAGTTTTGGTACTTTCGGCCAGCTCAACTTTGTTCTCTCCATACAGTTTGGCTACACATTTCTCAATCGTGAGTCTATCAGAACCGGCCAAAATGATCTTCTGCAGCTTTGTCAAGCCTTCAATCGTAGGTAGAGGAACCGACATCAGCTCATAGGCAGAGACCGCAACACTACCGCTTATACAGCGATATATGCGGTCGAAGACCTCTGAGTTGAGGAGAGCGTTAATCGTTTCGACAGTCACCTCTCTGATCAGACCGTCGGAGTAAACAATATTCAAATGATTCTCAACTACAACGCCGTTGTTTCGGTCGATAAAGTCTTGGGGGATGACTGCGCCCAAAACCCGACGACTCTGTTCTTTTGATGTAGTCCTCTGGACTAAAACACATGACTCCCGTGTAATAAGGTGTTGTTGGTTGTTTTTCACCTCGATATAGGGGACATGATTCCGTTTCACTGCTGAGAATTTAAATCCTTGAGCTGTAACTGACTCGGCCCATATCAACGGTAACGAATCTTTCGTCTTTTCTGATTTGAGCTGAGTTTTATGCCGGTTCCAAACCAACTTTCCAGTAGATACAACATATCCAAGGTCAGGAAGCCGTGTTTGCATCTTTTTAATACGGTTAAGTAAAGCTGCGTCTTTTGACACCCTGGGGATTAGCCAAGGCCCATCGCCCTTAACAATACCCACTTTACCGATATGCTCTACTTTGGCTTCATTAAGCCCTTGCGGGACGAGAAGTGATACTTTAGAGGGGCTACGTCGCGCTCCCTTCTTAAAGGTCGTCAGCAATGTTTCCTGAAGCACATCATCAAATACTCCTTCTCGGTTAGAGATGAAGTCGAAAGCTCGTGGGGCTGCTTCAGTAAGTAGCAATTCTCGTAGCGCCTTGAAATACTGACCGCCCAGAAATGATGTTGGCGTTAGGTAGGCGATGACTCCATCTTTCTTAGCAGTTCTCAATGCAAGATCGGTAAACAAGCCATAAAGATTGGCGTGACCGAACAATGAACGTGCGTACTTATCTCTTAATGTTGCATCAAGCGTAACTTTCCCATATGGAGGATTGCCAATTACCAAATCAAATTTTGTCGATGACTCATATGCGAGTGCGTCACCAACAGTTATTACCTCCTTTGGTAACCTCTTCCGCGCCTTAATGCACAAATCAATGAGTACCGATTCAAGAAGAACATGAGTCATCCAGGCGGCAAAGGGATCTATCTCTACCCCTTTCAGTCGCTTACCTATCTGCCGAATCTTCCACTCTGCTGATGTGTTTTTCGATTTTTCAAGCATTCTTGTTGCTACAGGTGCTAAGAATGCCCCTCCACCACAGGCCGGGTCTATTATGGACGCTTTACTGAAGTCAACCCCAGCATCTTCGGATAAATCAAGTAGACGGGAAACTAAAGGAGGCGGCGTATAGTAAGCTCCCAGCTTTGAGCGGAAAGCCACTGGTAACATCGCTGTATAGATTGAGCCAATCAAAAATCCCGCATCAATATCGGGAAACTGAGCGATTACTCGCCCTGTACTTTTTGCAACGTCTTCAGCGTCTGACGCAACATCAGCGAGAAATGTATCACGGGGAACCGGAAAAATTTTAAGCTTAGAGCCGTGGCGCGAATTAACCTCATTCCAATATGAAGTCACCAGAACGGCACAATATGATCGAGCTACAGCCAGACGATGCTCATCATCTGAGATAGAGCTGGCATACCCCCGTGCCATGCTTTTACATGCGTCATACCTGACAAGAGGCTCTTCCGATTCGCTTAAAATATCCTGAAAGTGATACGCATTCATGCCTTCGTACCCTCGCGGTCAGGTTTAACTACCCCGACCCTGTTGTAAATAGTAGTTCTTGAGACTCCAAATCGCTTGGCAATATCAGAGACGGGTATATTTGGATCCTTGAGTAAAGCTTTAATCTCGCGAATGTCTTTCTGTTTCAGCTTTGGTTTACGTCCACCAAGTCGGCCACGCGCCCGCGCAGCCTTCAATCCAGCTCGTGTTCTCTCGCTGATTAGGTTTCTCTCAAATTCAGCAAGTGCAGCAAATACGTGAAAAACCAGCTTTCCAGAGGCACTTGTCGTTTCAATCTTTTCTTGAAGACTCTCAAATCCGATTTTCTGTTCTTCCAGGGTCGTCACGAGTTTGACCAAATCACCCAAGCTTCGTCCCAGACGGTCCAGCCTCCAAACCACCAACGTGTCGCCTGAACGCAGAGCTTTCAGGCAAGCCTCAAGCTCCGGCCTTTCAGTGTTCTTCCCACTGGCTTTGTCTTCATAGATGACCTGGCAGCCCGCTTTCTCCAAAGCATCCCTTTGGAGGTGCAGGTTTTGATCATCCGTTGAAACGCGGGCATAGCCAATACGTTGATTCATGTACAATTAATTTACATAGAAAAATATACGAGTATTTTAACAGATTGCACACCGAGAATCCATGCGAAATGGCACCTTCTCAAGGTGTTCACAAAACGGTGGTTTGTTGGACACAAATGAGGGTTCGGCTCTATTTATGAAGAAAACTTGATCTATAGGTTAAACCATGTATAGTTCTATATATGATTTAACCTATGGAGGTGGTAAGATGCCAGTCACAATAAACGTTTCAGATGATGTGTACCGCAGATTGGAAGGGTTGGCTGTCGGGTTCGACACGCCAGAGAGAGTGATCGAGCGACTACTCGACTCGGTTGAGGAGAGCGGGCCGAAGTCCAGTGAAAGCAAACCCTCCCTAACCTTTGTTCCTGATGAGGTGGCGTTCAAAAATGAGCTGATAGCTCGCAAGAAGGCACAGGTCGTTCTTCATCTGAAAAATGGAGACCGAGATGTCATTCACTGGAATGCTTCTAGGTTCCAGCCCAGCTCAAACCTGCGAGCTAATTTATGGTCAGGCATTCTGAGGAACTGGAAGGATAAAGGCATCACCTCTGCGGAACTTTCAGTTCTCCCCCAGGGCCGCAACCACCCTGACGACAACACCGATCTCCTAATCGCTATTGCCGGAGAGGTTCGCTGGACGCTTGAAGAGGTAGAGCGGTACTTTGAGGAATATGACCTAGTTAGCAGTGACGACGGCCATCCCTACTACTACCTCGCGACCTTCAGTGATGAGACTCCTGACGAGCTGAAGCAAATCGCCGGGCTGAACAGCTCAAATCAGCTTCATCTGGACCTCAACATCATTCCAGATGAAGATCGGGGAGAGATCGAGTAGAGTAATAGCAGTTTATAATCAATACGTTATGTGGGCTTAGGTTAGCGAATTTTGATCCCTATTTACTCCCTAGCAACCATAACGTATTGATTTATATGTATTCTTTACATTCTGCATCGGAAAATAACTGTCCACTCCTTATACATACTTATACCACTTTTCCCACAAGAAATTATTCGCTCAGTTTTGACGCGTATTACCTGTGCATAAGCCAGACATAACTGTGCATAACTCTGTGATCAGATTGAGGGCGTTTTTAAGCCTGTGTATAAATCGCTGTTCTATACACAGCAAAGTCCCTGCTTGAACCCAAGTTGAACATAACTTACGAACCGATTTATACCGAATGCATCTTATTGTTTTAAATAGATAATATTGCGTTGTTAACAGAAAACAGTTTTACCATTAACATTAACAATATCTATCTTTATATATATTTAATTAAATAACTTATGTTAATCAGTTAATAAAAACCGCTTTACAAAAGTTGTGGATTATTTTTCACATCAGGCCTTTAAATTTTGTCGTTAAGGCTTATACTTAGCGGCCCATTTCCACTAAATTGCGTTCACTCTCATGGATTTTGCCAAGATCTACGATGTCATCGTGGTAGGCGGCGGTCACGCCGGTACCGAAGCAGCCCTCGCTGCCGCCAGAATGGGGGTAAAAACCCTGTTGCTGACGCATAACATCGAAACGCTGGGACAAATGTCCTGTAATCCGGCAATCGGCGGCATTGGCAAGAGCCACCTGGTGCGGGAAATTGATGCGTTGGGCGGTGCCATGGCCCGGGCAACCGATAGAGCGGGCATTCAGTTTCGCATTCTGAACAGCAGCAAAGGCCCGGCAGTCCGGGCAACCCGTGCCCAGGCAGACCGTACGTTGTACAAAGCCGCCATTCGCGAGATGCTGGAAAAGCAGGAAAACCTTGAGATTTTTCAACAAGCTGTGGAAGACCTGGTGGTCGAAGGCGATCAGGTTACCGGCGTACAAACGCAAATGGGGCTGAATTTCTATGCTCGGCAGGTAGTGTTGACCACGGGCACTTTTCTTGGCGGTAAGATCCACATCGGCTTGCAGAACAGTGCAGGTGGCCGGGCAGGGGATCCGCCTGCCCAGCGGTTGGCTGATCGCTTACGGGAATTACCTTTCAATGTGGGTCGTCTGAAAACCGGCACACCTCCGCGCATCGATGCCAGAAGTGTGGATTTTTCTGTCATGACTGCCCAGCCCGGCGATACCCCCTTGCCGGTGATGTCATTCATGGGATCGGTCAGTGACCACCCTGAACAGATTGACTGTTACATCACGTCCACCAACGAAAAATGTCATGACATCATCCGCGCTGGACTGGATCGCTCGCCGATGTATTCTGGCGTCATTGAAGGGCTGGGTCCTCGCTATTGTCCTTCCATTGAAGACAAAGTCATGCGTTTTGCTGACAAGAACTCGCATCAGATTTTTGTTGAGCCCGAAGGGCTGAATACCAACGAGTTATACCCCAACGGCATTTCGACCAGCCTGCCTTTCGATGTGCAGCTGGCCATGATCCGGCAAATCCGTGGCTTTGAAAATGCACACATTACGCGGCCCGGGTACGCTATTGAGTATGACTTCTTTGATCCCAGAGAGTTGAAATACTCGTTGGAAACCAAGTTTGTTAATGGTCTGTATTTTGCCGGCCAGATCAATGGCACAACCGGATACGAAGAAGCCGGAGCGCAAGGGCTGCTGGCTGGCATCAATGCCGCGCGCGCAGCCAAGGAGCAGGAAAGCTGGTGTCCGCGCCGGGATCAGGCCTATATCGGCGTATTGGTGGATGATTTGATCAGTATGGGCACCAATGAACCTTATCGTATGTTCACCAGCCGGGCTGAATATCGCTTGTTGTTACGTGAAGATAACGCTGATTTGCGATTAACCGAAGCCGGCCGTGAAATGGGTTTGATTGATGATCAGCGATGGGCAGCATTTTCTGCCAAGCAATCCGGTATTGCAGAGAATCTGACTCACATGCGTCGCACCTGGGTGCAGCCAGGTACAAAAAAGGCTGAGGCCATCAATCCTCTGCTGGAAAAAAACATTAGCCGGGAATATTCTCTTGCCGATCTGCTGGCAAGACCTGAAGTCAGCTATAAAGCATTGCAAACACAGCTGGCAGATAGTGAGATTGCATTGCCTGAAGTTGACAGCCAGGTGTCAGAACAACTGGAAATACAGATCAAGTACCAGGGCTATATTGATCGTCAGGCGGAAGATATTGCCAAGCTCAAACGCCAGGAAAATACGCCACTGCCGAGTGATTTTGATTATCAGCGCATGGAAGGCTTGTCTAACGAGTTAAAACAGAAACTCGGTGAAGCAAAACCGGAATCTATCGCCCGCGCCTCGCGGATCCCCGGTATGACACCAGCTGCTGTGTCTTTGTTGCTGATCCACCTGAAAAAACACAATGCAGTCAGAGGCCAGCGCAGTGCCTGAGGCTCCAAGTAAAGCCATGCGCAAACTGCTGGAATCCGGGGCTAAAACACTTGAATTAGATTTATCTGCTGTAACACAGGATACACTGCTGCGTTATATTGGATTGTTGGACAAGTGGAATAAAGCCTATAATTTATCGGCTATCAGAGACCCGTACACAATGGTTTCCAGGCATTTGCTGGATAGCTTGAGTGTACTTCCGCGCATGTCTGAATTAATGGCAGGCATAGTCGGACTGCAGATAATGGATGTTGGTACAGGTGCAGGGTTGCCCGGGATTCCTTTGGCGATTTGTTTGCCAGATCAACATTTTACCTTACTGGATAGTAACGGAAAAAAGACACGATTTGTCCTGCAGACGGCCCATGAGCTGGGTTTGAAAAACGTTCAGGTCGTTCAGGATCGCATTGAAGGCTTTTCGTCTGCCGCTGAGCCAGATATTATTCTCAGCAGGGCATTTGCCTCATTGCGTGACTTTGCCTCAGGTTGTGAAAATCTGGCCAGCACAAATACGCACCTGTTTGCCATGAAAGGCGAATATCCACAGCAGGAAATAGACGATTTGCCAGCGCATTGGCAGGTTGTGCAATGCGAGCCGTTGCTCGTGCCCGGATGCGAAGGTGAGCGTCATCTGGTAGTTATGAAAAAATAAATAAAGCACTCAAGCTCTTAAGCAACAGGCAAAAGGCGGACGCTCAAGTGACCAGGATTCTTGCAGTAGCCAATCAGAAAGGCGGCGTAGGGAAAACAACGACATCAGTCAATCTTGCAGCTTCACTTCAGGCCACAAGACGGCGGGTATTGCTGGTAGATCTCGATCCCCAGGGAAATGCCACAATGGGAAGTGGCATCGACAAAACCGAGTGTGAAACATCGGTATACGATGTGCTGGTAGGAGAGGCGACCTTTGACGAAGCAGTTGTCAGAGCACCGGAAGCCGATTTTGATATTCTGCCGGCAAATGGGGATCTTGTAGCGGCTGAAATTGAGTTGCTGGAAGTCGCCAACCGTGAAAGTCGCCTCAGGGATATTTTGGGTGCCGTTTCAGACCGGTATGAATTTATTGTTATCGATTGTCCCCCTTCACTGAATATGCTGACATTGAATGCGCTGGTTGCTGCGCAAGGTGTCATTATTCCTATGCAGTGTGAATACTATGCACTGGAAGGTTTGTCAGATCTTGTTAATACCATTTCAGCGGTAAGTGAAACCCATAACCCGTCATTAAGAATTGAGGGGATTTTGCGGACCATGTACGATCCGCGCAACAAATTGACCACAGAGGTTTCCGGTCAGTTGTTTAATCATTTTGGTGACCGAGTCTATCGGACTGTTGTACCGCGTAATATACGTCTTGCGGAGGCACCCAGTTATGGTTTGCCGGTATTACAATACGATCGACAGTCACGAGGTGCGATTGCCTATCTGGCGCTGGCAGGTGAAATGCTTCGTCGCCAGGAACAAATCAGTGCCTGAGTCAATAATTATTAGTTGAGTGATAAATGAAGCGATTGATACATCGCTGCCAAGAATTCAAGGATCTCAGTAAAGGGTAAACCATGTCAGGCAGGAAGAAACTAGGCCGTGGACTCGATAAGCTACTGCAACGTGACGCGCAAGCGTTAACTGAAGCGCAACCTGTAGGAGATGCTGCGAGCGCCATTCAGCCTGTAACTGACAGTCATGAGCTGAAAGATCAGACATTACGCCATATTCCGATTGATCTGATACAGCGAGGCAAATATCAGCCGCGCACAGACATGCACCAGGAAGCGTTGCAGGAACTGGCAGAATCAATCAAAGCGCAAGGTGTTATGCAACCCATTGTGGTTCGACCTGTCTCTGATGAGCGTTTTGAAATCATTGCTGGTGAGCGTCGCTGGCGTGCCAGCCAGTTAGCCGGGCTGGACAAGATTCCGGCAGTGATCAGGCTGGTGCCGGATGAGTCAGCGATTGCCATGGCGCTGATTGAGAATATTCAGCGTGAGAATCTTAACCCGATTGAGGAAGCGACTGCACTTAAGCGATTGCAGGATGAATTTGAACTGACCCAGCAGGAAGTGGCTGATGCAGTGGGTAAGTCACGCAGTACAGTTACCAATTTGTTGCGATTGATGGGGCTGACGCCGGAAGTCCGCGTCATGCTTGAGCATGGTGACCTGGAAATGGGGCATGCCAGGGCATTATTGACCCTGGAAAGTGAGCAGCAAGGTGAGGCGGCAAAGACAGTTTCAGGTAAAGGGTTATCCGTTCGCCAGACAGAAGAGCTGGTCAGGAAAATTCTTGCCGGACCCAAACCAAAAAAATCGTCCGACGTTGATGTCGACCCCGATATTCGTCGGCTGGAAGAAACATTATCGGAAAAGTTGGGTAGCCGTGTTCAGATTCAGCATGGCAGCAAAGGTTCTGGAAAGGTAACGTTAAAGTATAATAACCTCGATGAACTGGACGGTATTCTTGCCCATATAAAGTAAAACTGTGGTAATCCTCAGTTGATCCGGGAGCATAAAATCCCTATAATGCGGCGCTCTAGGGTAGGGACGCCAGAACAAAAAGAGAGCTTTTGACGATCAGTGACTATCAGATCAACAATTAAAGCTCCTCCCATATATAAAGTAGCAGTCTGTCAGGCTGTTATCGCACTGCTGATATCAGTATCAGCGTGGGTAATAGATGGCAGGGTCAGTGCTTATTCTCTACTGATCGGAAGTTTAATTTCCGTTATACCGGGAATCTGGTTTGCCAGTCGGGTATTCAAATACCGCGGCGCACGGTCGGCCAGCCTGATAGCGCGGGAAGCTAAACGGGGAGAGGCCGGAAAAATAGCGCTATGCGCTGTCGGTTTCGCATTAAGCTTTATATACGTTAAACCATTGAATGTTGTAGCGTTGTTTTCAGGATTTGTACTGATTCACCTGGTAGGTTTGGTGAGTTTTGCGCTCTTCAACAGCCGGCGTTCAGACAAATCGTAAATTAGACAAACTAAATAGTATAAGCACTCATGGCAGAATCACACGCAGCAGAAGGCTTTAGCCTGGCCGAGTACGAAAGTGGCACAGAATACATTGCTCACCACCTTGGGTTTCTGAGATTCGGAAAATTGCCTGATGGCAGTTGGGGTTTCGCTCACAGCACAGCAGAAGCTGATGCCATGGGTTTTTGGGCTATTAATGTTGACTCCATGATCATGTCAATTTCGTTGGCTGTGATTTTTATGGGGCTTTTTTACTCTATCGCCAAGAAGATGACCTCAGGTGTGCCTGGCGGTTTGCAAAACGGCCTGGAGTTTCTGGTCGATATGGTGCAAGACACCATCAAAAACACCTTCTTTGCCAAAAATAATCTGATTGGCCCGCTTTCCCTGACTATTTTTTGCTGGATCTTCATGATGAACCTCATGGATCTGGTGCCTGTTGACTGGATTCCTCTCTTTGCTCAGGTCGTTGCACAAGACAGTCATCTGTACTTCAAGGCAGTACCAACAACAGATATCAATATCACAGCCGGCTTTGCCATCAGTGTGTTTGTTCTGGTTATTTTCTATAGTGTCAAGATTAAAGGAATGGGTGGATTCCTTGGCGAATTCGCTTTCCACCCATTCGGCAAATGGGCGTTACCACTTAACCTGGTAATGGAACTGCCCAGCTTCTTTGCCAAGCCCGTCTCCCTGGCCTTGCGACTGTACGGAAACATGTTTGCCGGTGAGATGATCTTCCTGGTAATTGCACTGGTTGGCTGGTTCCAGTTGCCGCTGCACTTTGCCTGGGCCGTGTTCCACATCCTGATCATTACGCTGCAGGCGTACCTGTTCATGATGTTGACGGTGGTGTACCTGAATCAGGCACACACCAAACCAGAGGCACACTGATCAAAATCGTTTGTCCGAACCTTTTGTTATAAACCCTTTGTTAAAACTTGGAGAAAAAAATGGAAACTATTCAGGCATTTTCTGCTATCGCTATCGCCCTGATCTTCGGTCTGTGTGGTGCGGGTACTGCGATTGCATTCGGTAATCTGGGTGGCAAGTTGATCGAAAGCTCAGCACGTCAGCCTGAACTGGCCCCTAAACTGCAGGTTCAATTCTTCCTGGTAGCTGGTTTTGTGGACGTAATCTCCATCATTGGTGTGGGTGTATCGTTCCTGGTCATGTTCGCCAATCCTTTCGTCGGTTAATCGAATTAGCTTGAATCTTGTTTCAAGCCAGGCGAAAACTAACGCAGAGGTGAACCCATGAATCTTAATGCAACCATTCTCGGCCAATCGATCGCATTCGCCGTCTTTGTCTGGTTCTGTCTGAAGTATGTCTGGCCACCTGTGATTCAGGCGCTGACAGAGCGCCAGAAAAAGATCGCAGAAGGTCTTGAGGCTGCAGAACGTGCACAGCGTGATCTGAGTCTGGCACAGAACAAGGCGGCTGACGACTTGAAAGAAGCGAAAGTCAAAAGCGCTGAAATTATCGATATGGCCAACAAACGTGCCAATCAGATTGTTGAAGACGCCAAAGACAAAGCGCGTGAAGAAGGTCAGCGTCTGATTGCCAGTGCCAAGTCCGAAATCGAAATGGAAGTTCAGCGCGCCAAGGAAGAATTGCGTGCACAAGTGGCAGCCATTGCCGTAGCCGGAGCCGAGAAGATTCTCGAAAATTCCGTGGACCAGGCTGCTAACGAAGAGCTGGTTAAAAAACTCGCTTCTGAGTTATAGGCGAATAAACGATGGCAGAGTCAATTACATTAGCCCGCCCTTACGCGAAAGCGGCTTTTGAAGTCGCAGTCGCTGATAAGACCCTGACAGAATGGTCAGACATGCTGGGTACACTGGCGTCCGTTTCTCTGGACAAGAAAGTCAGTGGCTTGCTGTCTAACCCGTCGTTAACTGCAGACAAACAGGCAGCTGCATTGCTGGAGTTGTGTGGAGACGAAGTCTCCGATAAAGGTCAGCAGTTTGTCCGCCTGTTGGCGGAAAACAGACGTCTGGGTCTGCTTCCTCAAATCAGTGGATTGTTTGATTCACTGAAAGCCGCTCAGGAGAAGAGTGTAGATGTAGAAATGTCTACCGCTTTCCCGTTGAGTGATGCCGTTGTCGAGCAACTTAGCGCAGCCCTGCAAAAACGCCTTGAGCGCCAGGTCAAGCTGAACACGACAGTTGACGAGAAGCTGATCGGGGGTGTTGTCATTCGAGCAGGTGATACTGTCATCGACAATTCTGTTCGAGGAAAACTGAACAAATTAGCCGAATCATTGAGTTCCTAGTACAACTGGGAATGAGGGAAAAAGCATGCAACAACTGAATCCGTCAGAAATCAGTGAAATTATAAAACAGAGAATCAATAACCTGGACGTCTCTGTACAGGCCCAGAACGAAGGTACGATTGTCAGTGTTTCTGACGGTATCGTGCGTATTCACGGCCTTGAAGACGTGATGTACGGTGAGATGATCGAATTTGATGGTGGTCTGTTCGGTATGGCACTTAACCTGGAGCGTGACTCCGTTGGTGCTGTTGTACTGGGTGACTACGAAGGCCTGCAAGAAGGCCAGTCCTGTCGTTGTACAGGCCGCATCCTTGAAGTGCCCGTTGGTCCTGAGCTTGAGGGTCGCGTTGTCGACGCCCTGGGTAACCCGATTGACGGTAAAGGCGCGATCGATGCAAAACTGACCTCACCTGTTGAGAAAGTGGCTCCGGGTGTAATTGCACGTCAGTCAGTTGACCAACCGGTACAAACTGGTTTGAAAGCAATTGACTCCATGGTGCCAATTGGTCGCGGACAACGTGAGTTGATCATTGGTGACCGCCAGGTTGGTAAAACTGCCGTTGCTATTGACGCCATCATCAACCAGAAAGGCAAAAACGTAAAATGTGTTTACGTTGCTATTGGTCAGAAACAATCTTCGATTGCTAACGTTGTGCACAAGCTCGAAGAGCACGGCGCAATGGAATACACCACAGTTGTTGCAGCTTCAGCATCTGATCCTGCTTCCATGCAATACCTGGCACCTTACGCCGGCTGTTCCATGGGTGAGTACTACCGTGACCGTGGTGAAGACGCACTGATCATTTATGATGACCTGACTAAACAAGCCTGGGCTTATCGTCAGATCTCTTTGTTGTTGCGTCGTCCACCGGGTCGTGAAGCCTATCCTGGTGACGTATTCTACTTGCACTCACGCCTGCTGGAGCGTGCATCACGCGTGAACGCTGAGTACGTAGAACAGTTCACTAACGGTGAAGTAAAAGGCCAGACTGGTTCTTTGACTGCACTGCCAATCATTGAGACACAGGCCGGTGACGTATCAGCATTCGTACCGACTAACGTGATCTCGATTACAGACGGTCAGATCTTCCTGGAAACGGACCTGTTTAACGCCGGTATCCGACCAGCGATTAACGCGGGTCTGTCAGTATCACGTGTTGGTGGCTCAGCCCAGACAAAGATCATTAAAAAGCTCGGTGGTGGTATCCGTATCGCTCTGGCGCAATATCGTGAACTGGCGGCATTCGCTCAGTTTGCATCCGATCTTGATGATGCAACACGAGAGCAGCTCGAGCACGGTCAACGTGTTACTGAGCTGATGAAGCAAGGCCAATACGCACCTCTGTCAGTTGCAGAGATGGGTCTGGTTCTGTACGCGGCTAACGAAGGATTCCTGAAAGACGTAGAACTGAACAAGGTTGTAGCATTTGAGCAAGCTTTGTTGTCCTACGCTCGCAGTGAAAATGCCGCGCTTCTGGAAGAAATCAATGCTAACCCTGGCTTCGACGATGAAGTTGCTGGCAAGCTGAAAGCATTGATCGAGAAGTTTAAAGCAACTCAGACCTGGTAATAACTGGTAGGCGGTGAATTATGGCTGGTGGTAAAGAGATTCGAGGCAAGATCTCCAGCATCAAAAATACGCAAAAGATTACCAGCGCCATGGAAATGGTGGCTGCATCCAAAATGCGTCGTGCTCAGGATCGTATGGCACTGGGGAAACCCTATGCATCGCATATCCGCAAAGTGATCGGGCATGTTGCCAATGCGAATCCGGAATATCGTCACGTCTATTTCACCACACGTGACGTCAAGCGAGTGGGCTTTATTGTTGTATCAAGTGACCGCGGGCTATGCGGTGGCCTGAACATCAATGCATTCAAGTCGACTGTTAAAGCAGCAGGTGAGTGGAAAGCCCAGGGCGCAGAAATTGAATTCTGCGCAGTCGGGGCTAAAGCGACAGCATTCTTCAACAGTTACGGTGGCAATGTCACCGCTTCTGTTCGTGGATTGGGTGATGCACCAGAACTCAACGAGATCATCGGTGCGACCAAGGTCATGCTGGATAAGTTTGAATCAGGTGAAATCGATCGTTTATTCCTGGTTAGCAATGAGTTCATTAATACGATGACTCAAACACCAGTCATTGATCAGCTGTTGCCATTACAGCCGACTGATTCGGATGACCTTAAGCACCATTGGGATTATATCTATGAGCCCAGTGCTGAAGGTTTGCTTAATGGCCTGCTGACACGATATCTGGAAACGCAGGTTTATCAGGCTGTTGTCGAAAATATAGCCTGTGAGCAAGCCGCGCGAATGATGGCAATGAAGAGCGCTACAGATAATGCGGGTGACCTGATTGAAGAACTGGGTCTGGCATACAACAAGGCGCGTCAGGCAGCGATTACACAAGAGCTGTCCGAAATTGTCAGCGGTGCATCTGCGGTTTAAGTCGCTGGGCGGAACTAATTTTAACAGATTGAAGATCACGAAAATTTAAGAGGAACCGGACATGAGTAGCGGTCGTATCGTACAAATTATCGGTGCAGTTATCGACGTACAATTCCCGCGGGAAAATGTACCTCGTGTTTATGACGCACTTTCCGTCGAAGGCGGCAAAATCACACTTGAAGTGCAGCAGCAACTGGGTGACGGCATCGTACGTACCATCGCAATGGGTAGTACTGAAGGTCTTCGTCGTGGCCTGGAAGTCGCTAACACCAAAGCACCTGTATCCGTCCCTGTCGGTAAAGAAACCCTGGGTCGAATCATGGACGTTCTGGGTAACCCGATTGATGAACGCGGTGACATTGGCGAGCAAGAGCGTATGCCTATTCACCGTAAAGCGCCGGCCTACGATGAGCTGGCTGCTTCCAATGAACTGCTGGAAACAGGCATCAAGGTAATCGACCTGATCTGCCCGTTCGCTAAAGGTGGTAAAGTCGGTCTGTTCGGTGGTGCCGGTGTTGGTAAAACCGTAAACATGATGGAGCTGATCAACAACATTGCGAAAGCACACTCCGGTTTGTCTGTATTCGCAGGTGTGGGTGAGCGTACTCGTGAAGGTAACGATTTCTATCACGAAATGCAGGAATCCAAGGTTATCGATCTGGATAACCAGGAAAACTCCAAGGTAGCAATGGTTTACGGTCAGATGAATGAGCCACCCGGTAACCGTCTGCGGGTTGCTTTGACCGGTTTGACCATGGCCGAGAAATTCCGTGATGAAGGTCGTGACGTACTGTTCTTCGTCGACAACATCTACCGCTATACACTGGCGGGTACGGAAGTATCAGCACTGCTGGGTCGTATGCCTTCAGCAGTAGGTTACCAGCCAACACTGGCTGAAGAGATGGGTGTACTGCAAGAGCGTATTACCTCTACCAAGACAGGCTCTATTACATCGATCCAGGCGGTATACGTACCTGCGGATGACTTGACTGACCCGTCTCCGGCAACCACATTTGCTCACTTGGACGCGACTGTTGTACTGTCACGTTCGATTGCTGAGCTGGGTATTTACCCGGCCATTGACCCGCTGGATTCCACATCTCGTCAGCTGGATCCACTGGTTATCGGTAACGAGCACTACGAAGTGGCCCGTGGCGTACAGACAGTTCTGCAACGCTACAAAGAGTTGAAAGACATTATCGCAATTCTGGGTATGGACGAGCTGTCTGAAGAAGACAAGCAAATCGTTGCCCGTGCACGTAAGATCCAGCGATTCCTGTCCCAGCCATTCTTTGTGGCAGAGATCTTTACTAACACGCCCGGAAAATACGTATCACTGAAAGATACGATTGCTGGCTTCAAAGGCATTCTGGCCGGTGATTACGATCACATTCCAGAGCAGGCTTTCAACATGGTCGGCACCATTGAAGAAGCCGTGGAAAAAGCAGAAAAGCTGAAGGGCTAATTCCACCGGTGACTGGGGCGGCCAATATAATGGCCGCTTAATGGAGAAACGAAACTATGGCGATGACAATGCATTGTGACATCGTAAGCGCAGAGAAGCAGATCTTCGAGGGCCGTGTAGAGATGGTAGTCGCTACTGGCGTACAAGGTGATCTGGGTGTAGCGCCTGGTCATGCTCCGTTACTGACGGAACTGATCCCTGGCCCTGTCCGCTGCGTTCTGGATGATGGTCAGGAAGAAGTGTATTACGTATCCGGTGGCTATCTCGAAGTCCAGTCCGGCATCGTAACAGTCCTGGCGGATACGGCGATTCGTGCTGCCGATGTTGATGAAGCCGCAGCACAAAAAGCAATTGAAGACGTACAAAAAGCGATTGCAAATAAAGACTCAGAGTTTGAGTACTCGCGTGCAGCGGCTCAGCTGTCTGAAGCGGTCGCTCAGCTTCGTGCACTGAAACAACTGAAAAGATAAGCTGTGGCTATACATTCGGGGGCTTTCACTTTCGGATGAAACACGGTAAAAAGGGTAGCCAATCGCTACCCTTTTTTTATGGATAAAAACATGTCTTTAGAAGTAATCATTCTGGCTGCAGGCAAAGGAACACGGATGTACTCCGATTTGCCAAAAGTTCTTCACCCCTTGGCAGGGCAGGCAATGCTGACTCGTGTTATCGAGGCAGCAGAAGCAACAGGGGCAGATAAAATTCATGTAGTGACAGGTTTCCAATCTGAAATGGTGAGAAATCATTATCAGGATAGCCCCTATAACGATCGTATTCACTGGGTAGAGCAGACTGAGCAGTTAGGAACGGGTCATGCCGTCAGTCAGGCCTTACCGGCAGTAGATCCGGATAATCAGGTACTGGTGTTATACGGTGATGTTCCTTTGCTGGAGGCTGAAACGTTAACAAAGCTGGTGGCGGCCTGTGGAGATTCAGGCATCGCTGTATTAACACTGGATACTGCTAATCCAGCAGGACTAGGTCGAATTGTAAGAAACAACAAAGGCGATATTACTGAAATCGTCGAAGAAAAAGATGCAAACATTGAACAAAAAGCTATCACTGAAATAAACACAGGTATTATGGCTTTTAGTGCAGCAAAGCTGAAAGCATGGTTAGAAAAAACCAATACAAATAATGCGCAAGGTGAATATTACCTGACTGACACAGTCGCTATGGCGTGTGCAGATGGGCTTAAGGTGAGCAGTTTAACGACAGAAGATGAAGACAGTGTTCAGGGCGTGAATAACCGGCTGCAGTTAGCTGAACTGGAAAGGCGATTGCAGCGCAAGCAAGCAGAGCAGATTGCCAGCAATGGAACGACTGTACTGAATCTGGACCGGGTTGAAATCAGGGGTCATACGACCTTTGGCAAAGATGTAGTCATTGATATCAATGTCATACTGGAAGGTGATAATCATATTGGTGACCGGGTCCGAATCGGACCAAATACAGTTATCAAGAACTCGCGTATTGGTAGTGATACTTGTATTGAGGCATTCAGCCACCTTGAGGACTGTGAAATACAGTTAGCCTGTCAAATTGGTCCATACGCCCGGCTAAGGCCGGGTACTGTGCTGTGTGATAAAGCAAAAATTGGTAATTTTGTTGAAACAAAAAAAACTGTTATCGGCAAAGGCAGCAAAGTGAATCATCTAAGTTACATAGGCGATGCCCAGGTAGATGAAGCGGCTAATGTAGGTGCGGGTACCATCACCTGTAACTACGATGGTGTTAATAAATATAAGACTCACATTAAGAGTAATGCTTTTATCGGTAGCAATACTGCGCTTGTTGCTCCTGTAACTGTGGGCATGGGTGCTACAACAGGTGCAGGATCAGTAATAACGAGTGATATACCTGACGGACAATTAGCCATCGGCCGGGGTAAGCAGAGAAATATTCCTAACTGGAAACGCCCGACAAAGAAAACGGATTAAAGGACTGGATACTCATGTGTGGAATTGTAGGGGCAGTAGCTCAGCGTAATGTAACAGGCATTCTGGTTGAAGGACTAAAGCGACTTGAGTATCGAGGATATGATTCAGCCGGTGTGGCAGTGCTTGAGACAGAAAATAATCATCTGAAATGCCTTAAATCAGTTGGAAAGGTTAACCAGCTGGCTGAAAAAGTTGCTCAGAATGATATTGACGGGCAAACCGGAATTGCTCATACCCGATGGGCAACACATGGTGTACCCAGTGAGGATAACGCTCATCCTCATGTATCTGGCGACAGGTTTGCACTGGTTCATAATGGCATTATTGAAAATTACTCCGCGTTAAGGAAAAGTCTGCAACAGGATGGATATCAGTTTATTTCTGAAACTGATACAGAGGTCGTTGTACATCTTATACACAAACTATGCACTAAAAATGGATTGTCTTTATTAGAAGCTGTAAAAACCATGGTAAAAGATTTACATGGCGCTTACGGTTTATGCGTTATCGATAAAGAACAACCTGATCGCCTTATTGTTGCCAGAAGCGGTAGCCCATTAGTGATAGGCGTTGGCATAGGTGAAAACTTTGTAGCATCTGATCCGCTTGCTCTGGGGCAAGTTACAGATCAATACATTTACCTTGAAGAAGGTGATATTGCAGAAGTTACAAAAGACAATATTGATATCTTTGCTAACGGTGAAATTGTTAACCGGGAAGTGACAAGAATTCGTGGTGAAATTGATGATGTGACTAAAGGTGACTATGGTCACTTTATGCTCAAAGAAATATATGAGCAAAGCAGGGTGATTCAAAATACCTTGAATGGCAGAATCAGTGCCGAACATGTTCTTGAAGAATCCTTCGGGGTTAAGGCAAAAGCGATATTTGATCAGATAACGTCTGTACAAATAGTCGCGTGTGGTACCAGTCATCATGCAGGCTTGATAACCAAGTATTGGTTGGAAAGCATAGCTGGTATTCCCTGTCACGTAGATATTGCCAGTGACTACAGGTATCGAAGAATAATAGTTCAACCAGGCACTTTATTTGTTACTATTTCTCAGTCAGGAGAAACAGCAGATACATTGGCTGCGTTAAGGTATGCAAATGAACTGTCGTATGTAGCCAGTATGGCAATCTGCAACGTTGCTACCAGCTCCCTGGTTCGGGAATCAGATTTTTCCTTGTTAACAATGGCCGGGCGTGAAATTGGTGTCGCTTCTACCAAAGCGTTTACAACGCAACTGGTTGCATTACTGCTAATGACACTTGTACTTGGTAGAAGACATGGCCTGACAGAAGAGAAAGAATCAGGGTATGTGCATGACCTGCATAAATTGCCAGCCCTGGTAACAGATGTGTTAAAGCAGGATACAGCAATCCAGCAGCTTTCCATTCAATTTGCTGACAAACACCATGCATTGTTCCTGGGAAGAGGACCGCAATATCCGGTAGCGAAAGAGGGCGCTCTAAAACTTAAGGAAATCTCCTATATCCACGCTGAAGCTTATCCGGCCGGAGAGCTGAAACATGGACCCCTGGCACTGGTCGATGACAGAATGCCAGTGGTGGCTGTTGCACCTAATGATGAACTTCTGGGTAAATTAAAAGGGAACCTGGCTGAAGTCAGCGCACGGGGTGGTAAGCTGTTTGTGTTTGCAGACGAAAGTGCAGGCTTTGATGATGAAGAAGAATATCAATTGATCAAACTGCCAGCTGTACCTGAAGTGCTGGCCCCAATACTTTATACCATTCCACTTCAGCTTCTTTCCTATCATGTAGCGATACTTAAAGGCACCGACGTGGATCATCCCAGGAACCTGGCGAAGTCGGTTACGGTAGAGTAAGTATAAA
Organism: Pseudohongiella nitratireducens; assembly: GCF_001642735.1. GTDB lineage: Bacteria > Pseudomonadota > Gammaproteobacteria > Pseudomonadales > Pseudohongiellaceae > Pseudohongiella > Pseudohongiella nitratireducens. The sequence goes on from NZ_LWHM01000027.1 coordinate 35,922, forward strand.
GGTTGGCGTTATGACATTTCGTGCTGCGATAGATTCGCTGGATATTGGCAAGGGTTATTTATTGCCTGAGACCTGGCGCCAGGGGCGTACGGCATATGGTGGATTGACTGCAGCTTTGACACTCGCTGCAGCTCATCAATCGGAGTCAGCGCAACTGCCTCCGTTAAGATCTGCACAAGTGTCGTTTATAGCGCCGGCCATAGAAGTAATGACTTTTCAGCCAGTAGAGTTAAGAAAGGGCAAGTCTGTTGTTACCATGAATGTGGATTGTTTCAGCGGCGATACCCTGGCCGCGCGTTCATCTTTTGTTTTTGCCAGAGATAGAGATAGCCAGATACACCATGCCTTCCATCACCAGCCTGATGTCAAATCTCCGACTGAATGTCCTGCTATACCAGAACAAGGGCAAAAACTTATGCCGGATTTTGCTCGCCATTTCGACATTCGCCCTGCAGGTGGATCATTACCTCTGTCCGGTGCGGTAAATCCGGAGTTACTAGCCTGGGCAAGGCACCGGGATGCTGATCAGGTTCATCCCGAAGTCGCGTTGCTCGGGCTGGCGGACTGTTTGCCGCCAGCTGCTTTTACAGCCTATACCACGCCGGCACCTATCAGTTCGGTTAACTGGTCATTGGATTTTATTGCACCAGTCAGTGCCAATGGCTGGTTTTTGCTGCGCTCATTCAGTCGTCAGGCAGGCAATGGCTATTCCAGCCAGGAAATGGAGATCTGGGATGAATCAGGCAACCTGGTATCGATAGGGCGCCAGTTAGTCGCGATATTTTAAAAGTCTGAACCGCCAGGTTTCTGGGTGCGCAAGGATTTCAGGCTCTTGTTCATTCGTTTCAGGTAATCCTTCAGTTGATCCTTACGCAGGCGGGCTACCCCCATAGCCAGCACATCAATGACCAGCAGGTGGGCAATTCGCGATGACACTGGCGTAAATACCTGCAGGTCTTCTTCCATATTGACATCGATCTGGATGCTGCACAGCTTGCTGAGTGGCGTGTCCTGTGGTGCCAGGCCAATAACGGTTGCACCTGCCTCCAGAGCTAACTCTACGCTTTGAATCAGAGCTTTGGTGCGACCTGACTGAGAAATGGCAACCAGGACATCCTGAGGGCTGAGGGAAATAGCTGACATGTGCTGAATGTGCGGATCAGTATAAGCAGCACTGGATAACTGCAGCCGGAAAAACTTGTGCTGAGCATCCGAGGCGACGGAACCAGAGGCACCAAACCCGTAAAATTCGACCCGTTTTGCCTGGTTGATGGCGACAATCGCCTGTTCCAGCGCCCGGGGATCCAGCTCATCACGAACAGTGATCAGTGAGCCTATCGTAGAATCGAACACTTTATGGCAGACATCAGCTATTGTATCGGCGTCATCAACAGAAAACTGTGAATAGCTGCTGCTGGCACCGAGGTGCTGGGCTAGTTGCAACTTGAAAGACTGAAATCCATCAAAACCAAGTGCACGACAAAACCGAACCACCGTGGGCTCACTAACCTGAGCCTGTGTCGCGACATCGACGATTCGCATGGTTAATACACCGGCGACATTTTCTATGACAAAGTCAGCAACTTTGCGTTCAGATTTCCGAAGGCTGTCTTTTTGATCCCGGATTCGACTAATCAGATTTTGCGCATCCACTTCACACTTCCTGTTACACTGCAAAGTGCAATATATCAGGAAGGCAGGATCAGACGCCATCCCCCGTTTCAGTAATCCAGACTATTAGAGGTTCCCCAGGTAGTCAGATGCCCATCGTAGAGGAAGTAAATGCCATCTCGGAAATTCCGGAGGCACTTTGGCAAACGTTAGCACCAACGCCATATCCGTTTTTACAGCGCGGTTTTTTACAGGCACTTGAAGACAGTCACTCTGTTTCTGCCAGTACCGGGTGGAAACCCCGGCACTTGCTGGTTAAAGATGGAGCTACGCTGCTGGCGTTTTTACCGATGTATGAGAAGTCCCATTCTTACGGTGAATATGTGTTTGACTGGGCCTGGGCGGATGCATACCAGCGACACGGATTTCCTTATTACCCTAAGCTGGTGACAGCGATTCCCTTTACGCCGGTTGCCGGACCCAGGTGGCTTCTTCAACCCGGTGTAGACCCAAAAGAAATATTGACGCTACTGCTGAACAAGATTTCAGAAATATCAGATGCTGAAAGAATCAGTGGCTGGCATGTTCTTTTTCCGGATGACAGCGTAGTTTCTGCCCTCAGCAAGCAACCCCTTATTGAAAGAAATGCCTGTCAGTATCGTTGGCATAACGCTGGCTACAACTCATTCGATGACTTCCTGGCTGTACTAAGTTCAAGGAAAAGGAAGAACCTGCGCAAAGAGCGGCGGGATGTGCAAGCACAGGGTTTTACGTTCCACACAGTAGCAGGCAAGGATATGACGCCAGAATTATGGCAGCACTTTTACCGCTTCTATCAATCAACCTACATGATACGAGGTATGCAGGGGTATTTAACTCCATCATTTTTCACCTTGATACAGGAAGGCATTCCTGATTCATTTTTCCTTGTCTTTGCGGAACTGGATCAAACGCTGGTGGCAGGTGCTATTTTCTTTACAGGTGAAGATACGTTGTACGGCAGGTATTGGGGATGTGATGCGGACTATATGAACTTGCATTTTGAAACCTGTTATTACCAGGGTATCGATTATTGTATTAACAATAACATCACGGTATTTGATGCCGGCGCACAAGGTGAGCATAAATTAAAACGAGGTTTTTATCCGGTAATTACAAAATCATTTCACCAGATAGCTCACTCCGGTTTTGCAGAAGCCATCGCATCATTTTGTTATGAAGAAAAAGACCATGTTTCCACTTATGCACAGGAAGCAGAAACACTGTTGCCGTATAAGAAAGATCACTAAACGTTTTTGTCCAGATGGTAAAATTAAGAGCTAGCGGCGTTGACGACTCAGCCACTCACTGATGCTTTCAGTTGCATTGGCAGGTAATTCACGGAAGCGAAAAACCAGTTGTATAAATCCGGATTTCTCGTTCTTTTCTACAGCAGAAATTGCGTGTAGATAAGCTGGGATATCCTGTATTGCTAGCGCACTGCCTTGCGATAAAGATATTGTCAATGAAGCGCTTGAGAAAAGTTCGGGGATATAGTCTGATCGCTTGGTAATGAGCACCAAGTCCTGAAGAGTAATGGATTTGATCATGCATTTAACCGAGTGGTCAGAAATTTTTGCAATTGCTGTACCGGCAGCTTTGCTGCCTCGTTCGTTTGCAGTATTGGCGTTGCCGCTTAATAATGGGCTTGCGTCAGCTTGACCTGCTGACTGAGAAGAGCGTTTTCCGGACAGGATGTCGACAGAACTGAAAGGTCCGCCTGATCCTCTTGAAGACATCCCTGAGTCAGACTGACCAGCAGTCAGTTTGCCGGACTTTCTCAGTAACTTTGTAACCTTGTGCATCAGGTCTTCGGGCGAAAAGGGTTTGCCCAGGTAATCACTGACGCCAGCATCGACTGCTTTAACAATATGCGATTTATCACCCAGGCTGCTTACCATCAAAAAGGGTAGTTCTTTGTGCTCGCTTTCATTGCGAATCCAGCGAACCAGATCCTCCCCGCTCATGTGAGGCATTTCCCAATCACTGATAACCAGATCAAATGATTGCCGGCTGATCAGAGTTTGGGCACGCCTGCCATCTCCTGCCTCCATGATTTCACTTTGGGGCAGAAACTTGCGCAACGTTCGCTTGGTCAAGTCGCGAATAAAGCTGGCATCATCACATAGCAGGATACGAAGTTTCATAGTCGTCGGTTAAGCTTCTTTTCGTAAAAAAACTGGTGCGTCAGGAGACGATTCAGAAGCAGCATAGCGATAGCCCGCCACATCAAAGTCGATAATTTGGTCAGGGTTATCTACACGGTTCCGGATGACCCATGCTGCCATATAGCCTCTTGCTTTCTTGGCGAAGAAACTGATGATCTTGTATTTTCCGTTTTTATAATCTTTAAAAACGGGGGAAATGACCGGGTGCTTCAATGTCTTTTTATCGACCGCTTTAAAGTATTCATTAGACGCCAGGTTAATGACTGCGCTACTACGCTGGCTATCCAGCTCCTGATTAATGTGCTGGGCCAGGCGAGTGCCCCAGTATTCATAAAGCGAATTATTCGAACCATGCTTGAGGGCAGAACCCATTTCCAGGCGGTAGGGCTGAATTAAATCAAGCGGTCGCAATATCCCATACAGACCGGACAGGATACGAAGGTGTTTCTGGGCAAAGGTCAGGTCTTTACTGTCCAGAGAATAAGCCTCCAGTCCTTGATAGACATCACCGGTGAAAGCAAAGATAGCCTGTCGGGCATTGTCACTGGTGAACGGTAGTTGCCAGTTGAGGTTGCGCTGAAAATTCAGGTCGGCAAGTTTTTCACTGATATGCATCAGCGAAGAAAGCTGTTCCGGATTCAGTTTCCTCAATGTTGACATCAATGCCTTGGCGTCCTCGAGGAATTCGCCCTGGGTATGTTTTCGCACAGGCACAGGGGTTTCGTAATCCAGCGACTTGGCCGGAGAAATAAGCAATATCATGTAAAGCCTCTTGGAATATGCAATCAGTCAGCGCTGGCCAATGATTCCCACCAGTTCAGTGGTGAGCCATCCTCTGGGTCATAGACATTCCCATAGTACCAGATGCTGTCTGGAAACTGTTTCAGCACAGCATCCAGGGTATCTTCGATTCGGCGAAAACCAATGGAGACATGAATGGTATAAACCAGCACGCCTGGGCTGCTGACATCTAAACGGCCCTGAATCAATTCGATTTCAGGTGTCAGTAACTCATTGATTCGGGCTGTGTTATGCTTGCCAAATACACGAATGCTTAAATTACCGCCATGCGTGACAAGTTCGAAACCATTCGGTGTTTCCGCCGGAAAACGGATTAAGTCATCAGCGGCAAGCCCCGGCACAAACACCGGTGATTTGGTCAAGCGAAACTGCTGTTCACCCTGGGCGTCCGTTTGTACGTTGACTTTTTCCACGACGGCTTCGTCATTGCGGTTATAGCCGGCAATTAAAGGAATTTGTTGCGGTTCATCCATTTTTGCATCGCTGTATTCAATTTGTCGCTCTATTGTAACGCGTGAAAAGCTATGCTGGTACTGCTGGAAAAGATTGCCTCTGTTATGTCCCGAATCAAAAGCCTGATACAGCTCTGCTTTCTGCTTGCGCTGACTGGTACTGCCTGGTTGCTGGCTGCTGCGCCAGTGGCGATGCAGGACCAATGGCTGATACCCGGCATCGTACTGACAATGTGGCTGTTGATGGCCATGTCTATCACGGTGCTTTTTCGTCAACCCGCACAGGTAAATGGCGAACCAGAGGGATGGTGGCATCACACCAAGGCGAAAATGGGCCGGTGGTTAATGCAAGTATTGGCCTGGATTGTGATCGGTATTTGTCTTGCTTTGGTGATAATTTCGTTACAATTAGCAATGAACTGGTTTCGCTACCATTAACAATAATGAGAAATGAGAACAGGAGTTATTGATGGCTCTGATTGATGAGCATACTGACCCTTTGCCCGCAGGTGAACTGGCATTGCAGACACTCGCTATGCCCAAAGATACTAATGCCAATGGTGATATTTTTGGTGGATGGCTGGTATCACAAATGGACCTGGCTGCGGGTATTGCCACTAAACAAGTGACCCGGGGGCGCTCAGCCACCGTTTCCATTAAGAATGTGCATTTTCTGGCTCCCGTCAGTGTCGGGTCAGTGGTGAGCTGTTACGCCGAGGTAGTAGAGATCGGTCGTAGCTCCATGCAAATTAATATTGAGGTCTGGATCTCAAATTCACTGACCCACCAGCAACGCAAAGTGGCAGAGGGGCTATTTGTCTTTGTTGCCATTGACGAGAATGGCCGAACCCGTCGGATTCAGTCCAGGGAATGATCCATTCTTGATGGGATAAAGGCTGGGCATTGTGTTTTGCCGGACAGAGTCAATCGCGTCCGGCAAAACAGACAGCCTACTTTCCTCTAGGTGACAGGTTGGGCCGGTTTCTCTTCGCTTTCGATCTGGTTGCCAAGCAGTTTGCTGGTAATCTTGCCACTGGTCATGGCACCGCTGACATTCAGTGCGGTTCGCCCCATGTCGATCAATGGCTCGATGGAAATCAGCAGTGCTGCCAATTCGACAGGTAAACCCATGGCTGGCAGTACAATCAGTGCTGCAAAGGTGGCTCCACCTCCCACGCCAGCGACACCGAATGAGCTGATCGTCACAATACCAATCAGGGTCAGCAGGAACCCGGGGTCCATCGGGTTAATACCAACGGTGGGTGCTGTCATTACAGCGAGCATGGTGGGGTAGAGCCCGGCACAGCCATTTTGTCCGATTGTAGCCCCGAAGGATGCCGACAGGCTGGCAATGGAAGGGGGTACATTGAGCTTGTCAATTTGCGTGCGGATATTCAGTGGAATTGTGGCTGCCGAGCTGCGAGTCGCGAATGCAAAGGTCAGAACCGGCCATATCTTGCGATAGAACTCCATCGGGCTGTTGCCGGACAGGCTGAGCAGCAACCCATGCACGCCGAACATGATGGCCAGGCCCACATAAGAGGCAATGACAAAGCCAATCAGGTTAAGAATATCGGAACCGTTCGAGCCGGCGACGACGTAGGTCATCAGGGACAAAATGCCATATGGCGTCAGGCTCATGACAATTTTTACCAGGCGCATGACGATCGCCTGAATGGTTTCAGTCCCTTTGCGAATGCTTTCAGCCAGTTCGGGTTTTTCGCGGCAGACCAGCAGGCCAGCCAGGCCAAACAGCATACCGAAAATCACCACCGCAATGATCGAGGTGTCGCGGGCTTCGGTCAGGTCAGCAAAGATATTGCGGGGGATAAATCGGACTATCACTTCCGCCAGGCTCAAACCGGCTACTGTGGGTTGCCGTGATTCCAGCACAGCAGCACGTGCTATTTCGCGCTCACCACCCACCATGCCTTCAGCAGAGAGACCAAACAGGTTGGTAACAAAAATACCTACAACGGCAGCAATCATGGTCATGAACACCAGGATGGCAATCACCGAACCACCGATTTTTCCCAATGAAGCGGCATCCTGCAATTTCACCACGGCCGCGATCATGGTAACCAGAACCAGTGGCATGATGATCATTCTAAGTAGCGAGACATAAATATCGCCTGGCAGGTCCGTCCATACCAGTGTGGGCCGGATGGATTCTATGTCGCCACCGTGCAGTAACTGCAGGGCAAAACCAAACACGACACCCATAACCAGAGCTGTGAAGACTTGCCTGGATAGTGAAGTATCGGGCTTTTTAAGTTTGTATAGTGTAAATAGCAGGGCGATAAAGACAATAATGCCAAGCGCAGTCAGAAATGACATGGCGTTCTCCACGGTTATTTTTTATTGTACTTTCACTTATATAGATTCGCTGGCGGGCTGGCAAGCCTGTCGGCGGATTCACTGAGTTCAGGCTCTGACAAATGCGGCCTGCTGTCCCAGCTGAAATTCACACTGCCTCCAGCCGGGCATAGGATAAAACCAGCCATTTACTGCCGGCATCATCAAAATTGACCTGAACCCGGGCATGGCTGCCACTGCCTTCATAATTGAGAACAACGCCTTCGCCGAATTTACCGTGCCTGACTCGCTGACCCAGGCTGATACCTGTGTCCGGGATGTCAGTGCCCCGGCTAATGCTTGAAGCCGGGCGTCCGGTTGAAATTGCCCGGCGTATTTCTGATTTGAGTCGCACAGGCTCAATCAGTGTGCCGGGCAATTCGCGAATAAAGCGGGAAGGGCGGCAGATATTGACATCGCCATGCAAGCGCCGGGATTCAGCACTGCTTAAATACAGTTTTTGCATGGCTCGTGTGATGCCGACATAGCAAAGGCGTCGTTCTTCTTCGACTCCGTTAATGCTATCCATCGACATTTTGTGGGGAAAGAGACCTTCTTCCATCCCGACCATGAACACCAGTGGAAACTCCAGACCTTTGGCACTGTGCAGTGTCATCATCTGGACAGCGTCGTCGCTTTCAGGGGCTTGCGACTCACCGGCATCCAGTGCAGCCTGATCAAGGAAGGTGGATAAAATGGCGCGCTCAGTATCGGACTGAGCATCTTCCTCAAAGGGGTCATCCTGATCCTGCCACTCTTCAGCAAAGCTTTGCGTCGCTGAGATCAATTCATTCAGGTTTTCCAGACGTGCCTGCGCTTTTTCAGCACCTTCTTTTTCGTGGTGGGCAATCAGCCCGCTGCGCTGAATCACCAGATTGACGGTGTCGCCAAGCTCCTGGTCAGCACTGTCCTGCTCCATGCCATGTATCAGCCGCATAAACCCTTCGATGGCAGAGCGTGCACGAGGTGGTAACAGGTTAAGTTCAATGCTTTGCTGGCAAGCCTGCCAGAGCGAACAGGACTGCTCCCGGGCAAAGGCACGGAGAGTATCCAGTGTTTTATTACCGATCCCCCGGGTAGGTACATTAATAACCCGCTCCATAGCCGTGTCATCATGTCGGTTAATGATCAGTCTCAGATACGCGAGGGCATTTCTGATCTCTAACCGATCATAGAACCGTAAACCCCCGTATATACGGTAGGGTAGGGAAATGCGTAACAGCGCTTCTTCCATTTCGCGTGATTGCGCATTGGAGCGATACAGAATGGCAGCATCTGAAAGCTGGTGGCCGGTGTTGAGCCAATCCTGCAGACGGTCGGCAATAAACCTGGCTTCATCCTGTTCGTTAAACGCTTCATACAACGAGATGGCTTCGCCATCCTGTCCGTCAGTCCACAGTTCTTTGCCCAGTCGCCCCTGGTTGTTGGCGATCAGGTGGTTAGCTGCCTTAAGAATGGTGCCGGTAGAGCGGTAATTTTGTTCCAGGCGAATGGTATGTGCGCCGGGAAAGTCGGTACTGAATTGCTGAATGTTCTCAATACGGGCGCCGCGCCAACCATAAATGGACTGGTCATCATCACCGACGACCATCAAGTGGCTGCCATTGCTGGCCAGCAGGCGCAGCCAGGCGTATTGCACTGCGTTGGTATCCTGAAACTCATCGACCAGGATATGCTGGAAGCGGCGCTGATAATGAGCCAGTAACCCTGGATGGTTCAGCCAAAGCTCATGTGCCCGCAGCAGTATTTCGGCAAAGTCGACCATGCCACCACGCTGACAGGCCTCTTCATAGGCCGTATAGACAGTCAGCATGGTGCGAGTGTATTCGTCGCCAAAGTGCTCGATATGATTGGCTCTCAGACCTTCGTCTTTCTGGCCGTTGATATACCATTGAACCTGTTTGGGAGGCCACTTGTCATCGCTGACACCGAGACTTTTACACAGGCGTTTGATCAGGCGAAGCTGATCATCACTGTCCATGATCTGAAAATTTTCCGGCAGATTGGCTTCACGCCAGTGCATGCGCAATAATCGATGTGCCAGGCCATGAAATGTGCCGACCCACATGCCACCCGCAGGTTGCTCCAGCAGCTCGTCAATACGGCTGCGCATTTCCCGTGCAGCTTTATTGGTGAAGGTCACAGCCAGTATGGCAAAGGGGGAAACGGATTCCACCTGCATCAGCCAGGCAATACGGTGAACCAGCACACGGGTCTTACCGCTGCCGGCACCCGCCAGAATCAGTGCATGGCCTGGAGGGGCGGAAACCGCTTCCCGCTGTTCGGTATTCAGAGAGTCTAATAAGTATGATACGTCCATGGCGAAGTATTCTAGCAGGCCAGGCGCAGGTTTTGCTGGGATAAAATGCAAACGAGGGGCTTGTCCGACATAATTCGTTGTATGTCTGAGACGACAGGACACTCCGACTTTTGCTTAGCATGCCTTGCTGATAAAATACTGAACCTTCGCTCGATATTTATATGGAGCCTTAACATCAGGAGCTGACGATGTCCGAAACGAATAATGCCAAGTCAGAAAATGCTGCCTTTGACTGGAAAGACCCTTTTTTGATGGAAGGGCTGTTAACCGAAGAAGAGCGAATGATCCGGGATACAGCGCACCAGTATGCCCAGGAAAAACTGCTGCCGCGTGTTCGCGAGGCTTACCAGAAAGAGCAGACGGATCCCGAGATATTTCGGGAAATGGGCGAGCTCGGTCTGCTGGGTCCGGCCCTGGATGGCTATGGATGTACGGGTACCAATTATGTCAGCTATGGCTTGATTGCCCGTGAAGTGGAAGCCGTCGATTCCGGTTATCGCTCCATGTTCAGTGTGCAGTCCAGCCTGGTGATGCATCCGATTCACGCGTTTGGCAGCGAAGAGCAGAAACAGAAATACCTCCCCAAACTGGCTTCGGGCGAATATATCGGCTGTTTCGGCCTGACAGAGCCGGATCACGGCTCTGACCCAGGCAGCATGATCACGCGTGCTCGCAGTGTCGATGGGGGTTACAGCCTGAGTGGCGCCAAGAACTGGATCAGTAACTCACCATTTGCCGATGTATTTATTGTCTGGGCGAAAGATGATGAAGGCGAGATTCGTGGCTTTATTCTTGAGAAAGGCATGAAAGGTCTGTCAGCCCCCAAGATTGAGGGTAAGCTGGCGCTGAGAGCTTCAATTACCGGCGAAATCGTTATGGATGAAGTCTTTGTGCCCGAGGAAAACATGTTGCCGCATGTCAAAGGTTTGAAAGGGCCGTTCAGCTGTCTGAATTCAGCAAGGCTGGGCATCGCCTGGGGAGCTATTGGTGCGGCAGAAACCTGCTGGCACACCGCCCGGGAATATGTGCTCGACCGCAAACAGTTTAATCGCCCACTTGCTGCCAATCAGCTGATTCAGAAAAAACTGGCCGACATGCAAACCGAGATCTCTCTGGCACTGCTGGGCTGTTTGCAGGCAACTCGTCTGAAAGACGAAGGCAAACTCGGTATTCCTCTGATTTCATTGTTGAAACGCAACTCCTGTCTGAAAGCACTGGATGTGGCCCGTAATGCTCGTGACATGCTGGGCGGCAATGGTATATCAGATGAGTATCCGGTCATGCGTCATATGCAAAACCTGGAAGTGGTCAACACTTATGAGGGCACACAGGATATTCATGCTCTTATCCTGGGTCGCGCTCAAACAGGGATTCAGGCGTTTTTCTAACGCTTCTCTTTCTCTTTCCTGGTAACTGAAAAACCGACTGCTGCGCATGCGCGACAGTCGGTTTTTTGCATTTCATAGAAAATAAAAGCTCCCTCCATCGCCTTACATCCTTGCGCCAGCGCAAGAAATGACATTTCCATGCAGTATTCACTGCACTAATATGGTAAATAGAGTTTTATTAGAGTGGTCTGGCAATACTGACAGCCTGTGGTGGAGTAAGTTGTCAGCAAAGGGAGTATCACAGATGACCGCAGTGAACCGACATGAAAACCAGGGAAACGATTTTCTGGTGAATATGGGGCAACAATGCCCGGACGGTTTTTGGTATGAAAACCTGAGCGACTCCAAGCAAAGCTGGATCAGTGATGCTTTCTGGCGATCGATTGGTTGTCCTGCACCTTCTTCTTTTCCAGGGTCAATTATAGATACCTGGTTATCGATGATTAGTCCGAACCAGACTGTGGAAATAAAGTCACTATTAGAGGCGTGTTGTCAGAATCCAGAACAGGCTTTCAATGAAGTCATACACTTTCTGTCACCAGAAGGGGTGTCGGTGTGGATGAAATGTCAGTTGCTGGTGTTGAGTTCATCCCGGGGTGAGCCGTCCGAACTGCTGTGCTGGCACAGCAATGTCACGGACATGATGACAGTCCAGTCCTTGCAGGAAACCAGCAATCGAATTGCCAATATCGGTTACTGGCAAGTTGATCTGCGTAGCATGCTCTCCGAATTCAGTGACATCACACAGGAGCTGCTGGGCCTGACCAGAAACCAGCAAGTCCCAATCAGTGATGTGCTTGATGTTACACCGGATCAGACAAGCAGCCGACAGATAAAAAAATCTTTGATGACATAGTGAAAACCAGAAAATCCTGTGATGAAGAGGTTGTTATTGGCAAAGATAACGAGTCACAGCGCTGGGTCAGGCTAATCGGGTTTCCTGAGATTATACAGGGGGAGTGCCGAAGGTTGTACGGCACCATCCAGGATGTCACAGAACAGAAGCGTCGCGAGGAAGCGCTATGGCAAAGTGAAGAAGCTTTCCGCAATAATTTTATTCATGCCGGTATTGGTATGGCATTGGTGGCAACAAATGGCACCTGGCTTCAGGTCAACCGAACCTTATGTGGCATGATAGGTTATGCTGAAAGTGAATTAATGAAATTAACATTTCAGGATATCACCCACCCTGAAGATCTAGATAATGATTTGATCCTTCTGAATGAAGTTGTCGAAGGTAAAAGAGAACATTATCAGATGGAAAAACGCTACTTCCACAAGAAAGGGCATATTGTTCATGTATTACTTTCCGTTTCAGTGGTTAGAAATAAATACCAATCGATGAAAAACTTTATTTCACAAATAATTGATATATCAGATCTGCATGAAGCTCAGCGTAAGGTCACCGGTTTACTACGCACCTCAAAAGATCAAAATAAAGAGTTGATGAAACTACAAAATCAGCTCACTAAAGCAAATAAAGTTCTAAAGCAGGAAAATCAGACAGACCCGTTGACGGGTCTGGGAAACCGTCGCGCATTTCACCTGGCAATTAATGAAGTACTCAGTAGTCGACGTTACAAACCGCTCGGCATAGCCATGATCGATGTGGATCATTTTAAAAAATATAATGATACATACGGTCATCTGGAAGGTGATCTTGTGCTGAAAAAGCTGGGTAATGTGCTGAGGCGTTGTGTTCGGGAACAGGATACTGTGATCCGTTTTGGCGGTGAGGAATTTTCTGTAATTATGCCTGGGTCAACACTGGAGGAAAGTCGTGTTATGGCGGAGCGTGTACGACAGGCCATAGCAGAAGAAAGATTTCCCAACCAGGGTATTACGGTCAGTATTGGTGTCTCTTCCAGATCCGGGGAAGATGATATTGATACGTTACTGAAAAGAGCAGACGAAGCGCTTTACGACGCGAAAGCCAATGGCAGGAATTGTGTCGCTACGGAACTGAAAAATCCAGGTAGCGACAATAATGGATCTTGATTGATCAATCCATAAGTTCGCAGGTTCCCAGAGTAACAACCGGTGTTCGTCGCACGCCTTTATGATAAAGGTTGCTTAACTGGGATAGTAGTGCGTTATCGCTTAGCGCGGCCTGCAACTCAGTCTTTGTCATCCAGCTATATGCTTCATCCAGTGTGTTGGCCTGCTCAATTTTCATACTGGCAGCAGCAAGCGTCATGTCGGGATAGCCGCGACGCAGGATCGGTTTGATGACCGTCATGCGCTGATGAGCCAGCAAACGCTCAGGGGTTGCCAACAACTGATCGAATGTCAGCGTATCAATCGACAGGCGGATCTCAGCTTCAGCTTTGTTTCGTGTCGTAATCTCTTCTATAGGGCAGGCTTCTTCGCGTGTTCGCAATACCCCCATTCGACAAAAAAATGTACTGGCCCAGTTGGATGAGAGAAATTTTGACAATGGCAAGGAAATCATCAAGCCCAGGTAAACCGGCATCAACCAGTACAGCAGAACAGACTGTAGCCAGTACAGTAGCGCAAACAGCGAAATACCAGCCAGCGTGTGCAACCAGTGGAATCGTAATAAAGTTTTCCACGGTACACTTTGATTATTTCTCTGCTGCTCTGACCAGCCAGAATCTTTGCCGCGAAAAATCTGCCAGATATGAGAGCAATGCAGCAGCATAAATATGGGAGCCACTAACACTGATAACATCAGCTCCACAAGAAAACTGATGACCAGCTGTACCGGGTTTTGCGACTGACGGATGGGCTTAAGGAAAAAGCCTCTTAATAAGCCAATTATTTTTGGTAATAGCAGCACCCCCATCGTGACAATAAAAAGGGCAATCATGCGTTGAGAATCAAAGACAGGCCAGTTGGGAAAGAGCTGGACGCCATCAGAAAAGTAGTCGAACTGCTGGCTGGCTATCTGCGAGCTGATCAACAAGCCAACAAACATCATCGCCAGCCAGATGGGAGATGCCATGTAGGACATCACGCCAATCAGCATGTGTAGTCGATTCGGCCAACGCAGCCCTTTGGTCGGCAGGACAGCCAGGTGTTGAATATTGCCTTGGGCCCAGCGTCTGTCACGGACTGCTGCATCCAGAACAGTGGGCGGGCTCTCTTCCCAGGAGCCAGGCAACCCAGGCAACATCCGAACGGCCCAACCGACCCGACGCATCAAGGCTGCTTCGACAAAATCGTGTGACTGGATATTGCCGCCAAAAGGTCTTGTCCCTGGCAGGTGAGGTAATCCTGCAGATGCCGCGAAAGCCGGGATGCGGATGATGGCGTTGTGTCCCCAATAGTTGCCGTCATTGCCTTGCCAGGCACTGACCGCATTACCAATAACAGGACCATATGTCATACCAGCAAATTGCTGCATACGGGCAAACCACGATTTGCCTGCGTAAAGCACCGGCAGTGTTTGAATAAGTCCGCAATCATTATCTGCCTGCATTTCACGAACCAGAGTTATTAGTGTATCAGCTGCAATCAGGCTGTCAGCATCCAGTACCACCATGTGGTCATAACGGTTACCCCAGCGCTTCACGAAATCTGCTACGTTGCCGGACTTTTTGTCTGTATTGACATAACGACGTCGATACCAAACAGGCATGGTTCCGCTTAACTGTTGTTGTAACAGGTCGACAGCAGCGGTTTCCCTGATCCAGACTTTCGGGTCTGTAGAGTCAGAAAGAATGAATATTTCAAAGTGCTCTGCATGATTACGCTTCGCCAGGCTGTCAGCCATGGCAAACAGGGCGGCACAGGTGGCTGCAGGGTCCTCATTGTAAACAGGCATGACCAGTGCGGTTCTGGTGTTTATGATATCCGATGGTTTCGATTTCAGGCGATTGGCAGGTAATAACAGCCCGGTGATCGCACTACAGGCTGTCAGTGCAATCCAGGTAAAGGTGATAATAAATAGAGTCAGGAAAGCCCACTGTAAACGCGTCACCTCAGCAATTGAAATAATATGATACATCTGGTACCCAGCGTAAACACTTAAAGCAATAGTGCCGCCAAACGTTAGTATTCTCGCGATAAAGCAAAGAAAAGGGTTTGTTGTTTTCTTGGCATTTGGCTGAGCGGAAAGGTCTTGCTCGGGCATAGCAAGATGGGCTTCTGGTGGCGTGCTCAACGTCATGTCATGATTCAGCGCGTCCATCGATACAGCCATGTTTCACCCCACTGCTTGTCATTTATATGAAGAGTGACTCGAAGTTCACTCAGATCTTCACCATCTGGATCGAATTGCACATACGCTCGGTAGTTGCCGGTTGCCTCCACCACGTTGCCACTGACACTGACAATATGACCTTCGCTGGTTTCTGCATGAATCGTAACGGCGTCCGGATCGCTCATCACATTGGGTATATTTGCTCCTCCGGTGTAGTCAATGACGAATAATGGGTTTTCTGTATCGAGATGCCGCCCGAAAGACGTTTCTACGATTCTGCCTTCATCAAGCGCCACAGGAGATTGTGCTCCCCAGTGCATGCGATAACGGAAGGTATACTCACCCTCAGGCTGTAAAGGCAGCTCGGGTTGCCAGTATGCGGCAATATTGTCATGTACTTCCTGAGATGTCGGTATCTCTACCAGTTCAACATGGCCCGGGCCCCAGTCATCCATGGGCTCGATCCACAGCGAACTGCGTTTCTCATATTTTGCTTCGCTATCGTTGTAATCGTTAAACGACTGGTGACGCTGTATCAGTCCAAATCCGCGAATGGCGTCAGATTTAAAAGAAGAGACCTGAAGTGCTCTTGGGTTGGAAAGCGGGCGCCAGATCTGTTCACCGTTCTCCATGACCACCTGCAAGCCGTCAGAATCATGCACGGCGGTACGGTAATCCTGAAAACGGTTGCGATTGGTGGCGTCGAAGAGAAACATTGAGCTCATAGCACCAAGCCCATAGTGCGTGAGCTCTTCGCGAGGAAATAATGTCGCAGTGACTTCGACTTCTGTTGGAGAGCCAGGGCTCACATCGAACTGATAAGCCCCTGTGACTGAAGGGCTGTTTAGCAGTGCGTGCAATCGTATCGTTTCTGCACCTTCTGCAGGGCGCTCAATCCAGAAGTCTGTAAAGTAGGGAAACTCTTCTCCTTCTGGCCGGGCCGTGTTAATGGCCAGGCCGCGCGCTGATAATCCATAAAACTGATCCTGGCCGACAGCGCGAAAATAGCTGGCACCCTGGAAGACCAGAAATTCTTCATAGCGCGTGGATTCATTGATGGGATGGTAGACTCGGAAACCGGAATATCCCTCGGCGGTAACGGACTTGGCATCTGCGACTTCTTCGTCGTAACGGAAAATATCAGTGGTATACAGAACACGCCGTGACGTGCCGCCAACAACCAGATTCACTTTAACCGGTGTCGTATACAAGAAACCGGGGTGGAAGAGGTCGAGCGTGAAATTGCGGTCTTGTCTGGCCCAGATTGCGGCATCCTGATCAAAATTGATGCGGCGATATTCATCGTAACCAAGCTCGTTCAGTGGATTGTCTTCATCCAGTTGCGGTAGTGAGAATTCCTGGGTAGCGAGCTCTTTTGCATGTGCTATTAACCACTCCCGGTCAAAGGGATGTGTGACCCTTTCCTGTTCCTGTTCCTGTTCCTGTTCCTGTTCCTGTGGCTGGGCTTCGGGCGAAGCGCCGCGGCCTGCTGGCTGTCGCTCTGCAGCAGATAGCGAGACGACAACCATTAAAGAGACGGTAATCGTGACAAACGATTTTCTGATAAACATGGTTCGGTTCCTTTCGCTAACGTACATTCCTGACTAGTCGACGAACCGAGCTGCACTTTATTCGAAAAATGCGAATAAATTTATATAAAATGTTTTAAATGTCCATAAAAGTACCGAACCCCAGAGTTTGGGGTCGGTAATAAGAGTTGCTAAATACTAGGAGGGAATCACATTTCTAGAGAGAATGTACAAATATTGACCGCAAGATGGTCATCAAGTTCCCAGAACGACACCAATGAATATTGCCAGGCCTACCCAGTGATTGTTGAGAAAGGCTTCAAAGCAGGGGGCCGGCTCGCGGTTGCGAATTAACTTGTGTTGTCGAAGCAACAATAGAGCAGCCACCGTCAGGCCCAGGTAATAGGGCCATTGCAATTGAAATTGCAGTCCGGCTAATAGCAGTGCCAGCAGGAACATGACGTGCAGGATGGCAATCATGGCTTTGTCCGCATCACCAAACAGTATGGCGGTGGATTTAACGCCAATCTTCAGGTCATATTCCCGGTCAACCATGGCATATTGTGTGTCATAGGCAACTGTCCACAAGCAGTTAGCAACATACAAAAGCCAGGCTGCACTGGGAGGTAGAGCATTGGTCTGGGCAGTAAATGCCATCAGGATCCCCCAGGAAAAGGCCATGCCCAGTACGACCTGGGGGAGATGAGTGTAGCGTTTCATGAAAGGGTAAATCGCGGTTAACAACACGGCGCCAAGGGACATCAAGGCAGTCAACACATTGGTAAAAAGCAGCAGGGAAGCCGCTAACAGGCAGAGAACGGCGAAACATTGCAGCGCTTCTTTACGAGAGACTTGCCCGGTGACGATAGCACGGTCTTTGGTGCGTAACACGTCGCCATCGATATCAGCATCGGCGTAATCGTTGATACAACAGCCCGCGGATCGCATGACCCAGGTGCCCAGGGCAAAGACGACCACCAGGTACCAGGTAGGCCAGCCGCCCGCAGCAAACCAGAGCGCTGCCAGGGTTGGCCACAACAGCAGATAAGTGCCAATGGGCCTGTTCAGCCGGGTTAGCAGTATAAAAGCCGGTAATCGTTCGGCCATTCGGGGTGATACTTTGCCGAGCCATTGCTGGAGTAAAGCCTGCATGTTGAATGTAAAAGCCCTGATTGATGAAACACAGCGGATCAAGCCGCCAGGCTTGCCGTCATTTGCAGTTCATCGGAGTTTACCAGTTCTTCGACCAACTGTTCACATGTCTTCTGATCGAGACCAAGTCGATGATAGACGGATGCGGGAACAGCCTCAGGAGGTGCGTCACCAATACCATGCAGGCGCAATAAACGAATGGCTATATAAACAAGGTTGGCGTATACGGCATGGTCACCACTGTAATCGGGATTTTGCTGCTGTCGCAGGGCTATCACAATTTCATCTGGCATGTTCCAGGTTTGCATCAACCAGGCGCCGATCTGTTCCCGGCAAACACCTGTCAGATGTTGCTCGATAGCAACGTGGCTGATCAGCGGGTTGGCCTCAACATGCCGGCAAATAGTAGCGAACTGAGGTGGAAAACTGTGAGCTAACACCAAATAACCAAAATTGTGCAGTAAGCCTGCCAGATAGATCATGCCGCTACTGGGTCGCCGCTCGCCACTGGGCAGTTTGCCAGAAAGCTTGCGGGTTAATGCCTCGACCACTGCCGAACAGTAAATGGCCTGCGTCCAGTATGGCGTGAAACCCGCGCTATGCTCTTCGGGTACCTGTAAAGATCTTCCGAGTACCAGGCCAATTGCCATGTTGCTGACGACATCAAAGCCCAGGACACGAACAATAGCATCCTGAACAGATTTCACCCGCCCGGGGGCGGCGTAAAAGGGGGATGATGCCCAGCTGACTACCTGCGCAGCGAGGATGGGGTCACTTTCCACAACGCGTGTAAGCTCGGTGCTGGTGGCATTGGGGTCCGCACGTAGCTGCATAATTTTGTTCACGGTAGGCGATAGCGGTGGAATTTCCAGGGTTTCGTCTATGCGCTGTCGCATACGTTGCCCTGTCAGGCTCTGAATGGATTGAGTAATGGTTGCCTCATCATGTTCAGGAGCTGGTATTGCCTGGGGCAGATCGCTGGATAAAATAGTGATACGGTGGTGTCTGACGTGCTGATCCTGTAGGTGAAGCTGGTCGCGCAGGTGTGTTAAATCCAGGCCGCTAATGTCACACCACTGATTCTCATCATCAAGCAAAGTGTCGTCGATAATGGTGGGTAGTAAATAGCACTGCTGTGACTGTGGTACGGGGCGAATTTTATTCGCCTGAATGGCCTTTACCAGTTTATCACCGGTCAGCACTTTGAGTTGACGGCCTGTGCATTGTTTAAGTTGTTGAAGATCAAGTAGGTCTTCACTTGCTATCAGACACTGCAAAGGGCCGTCCTTATCATAAAGCAGAACGCTTCTCAGTGTGTGTGATGTAGGCATATCCATGTTTCTAGTTTATCCCTGGCAAATTCTAAACGAATTTCTACTAGATAGTTATCGGCTTGAATGGCGTGAACATGAGGGTAAAATGACAATTAAATCATCCAGATATCATACTTGCTCAACCAGAGTAGAAAATCAGACACTGGCGTAGTTCTCTCGAACCCCGAGCCAACGCTCAATTAATGGTGAAATATGAGCGGGATACTCAGTCTCAATTTGTTCTGCAACAGTTTTGACGGGGTCCAGTAAGGCTGCGTCCCGACTTAGATCGGCGATACGGAAACTCATCAGACCAGTTTGCTGCGTGCCAAGCACCTGGCCAGGGCCACGAATTTGCAGGTCCTGTTCAGCAATGAAAAAACCGTCATTACTGTCTCGCATAATGCCCAGCCGCTGCTTGCCCAGGTTGGACAGGGGGGCCTGGTATAACAGCAGACAATGGCTCGCTTTAGCACCACGACCAACCCGGCCGCGCAACTGGTGTAGCTGAGCCAGGCCCAGGCGCTCGGGGTTTTCTATGATCATCAGGCTGGCGTTAGGTACGTCCACGCCGACCTCAATAACCGTGGTTGCCACCAGCAGGTCCAGCTGCCCTTGTTTGAAGGCATCCATGACATCAGATTTTTCGGCAGCTTTCATGCGACCGTGTACCAGTCCGATGCGTAAATTTGGTAACTGCTCCTGCATGGCTTGCCAGGTAGCTTCGGCTGCCTGGCATTGCAAGGATTCAGACTCTTCAATCAGGGTGCAGACCCAATATGCCTGGCTGCCTGACTGGCAAGCCTGGCTGATGCGTTGGATAACCTCATCGCGTCGATTATTGTCGATAACCACTGTGTTAACGGGTGTACGTCCAGGCGGTAACTCATCAATAATGCTGCATTCCAGGTCCGCGTAGGCGCTCATGGCTAAGGTTCGTGGGATAGGGGTTGCGGTCATCACCAACTGATGAGGCAGGGTCTGACCATTGTTGCCTTTCTCTCTTAAGGCCAGACGCTGATGCACGCCGAACCGGTGCTGCTCATCAATTATAATCAGACCCAACTGCTTAAAGCGCACATCATCCTGAAACAGTGCGTGAGTACCCACTGCAATGATTGCACTGCCATCGGCGATGGACTCCATTGAAGCCTTTCGCTGTCGACCTTTGATTTTGCCACTGAGCCAACTTATCTGAATTCCCAGTGGCGACAACCACTGAGAAAAGTTTCGATAATGCTGTTCAGCCAGTATTTCAGTGGGTGCCATAATCGCTGCTTGATAACCGCTGCCAGCAGCCTGTAGCGCGGCGAGTGCCGCCACTACGGTTTTGCCTGATCCGACATCCCCCTGCAGTAAGCGCAGCATGGGTAGAGGCTGGTTCATATCCCGGGCAATTTCGTCACAGACCCTGGTTTGAGCCGATGTCAGAGCGAAGGGCAGCTGATTAATGAATGCCTGTTGTAGAGGGTTGTCGGACTCCAGGTCTGGCGCGGCCAACTGGCTGTTTTGCCAGCGAATGCGTCGCAGGCATAGCCGGTGACTTAACAGTTCTTCAAAAGCCAGTCGTTGCTGACAAGGGTGCAAGCCCTCCTTTAGTTCATCGGTTCTGGCATCAACAGGAGGGTGATGAAGATAGTGAATGGCGTCTACTAATGAGGGGTATCGTAATGGTTTGCGTATACTTTCGGGTATCCATTCTGATAGCGAGTACTTGCTATCCATGAATGACAACGCTTGTGTCACCAGTTTGCGAAGGCGAAGTTGGTGCAAACCATCCGTAGTCGGGTAGACCGGTGTCAAACGGTCTTCGAGAGCGATATCATCACTGTCTCGGACGAGCTGATATTCCGGGTGAAACATCTCCACCCCGTTGCGCCCGGGGCGAATTTCGCCAAAGCAACGGATGCTCGCACCAGGCTGCAAGCTGTGTTTTTGCGCATTACTGAAATGGAAAAATCGCAGCGTCATGATGCCGCTGTTGTCGCGTATATGGCAAACCAGGCTGCGCTTTCGTCCGAAGGCGACCTGCGAGCGAATTATCTCACCCTGCAGCATGACATCCTGGCCCAGCCTGGCTTGTGCAATAGGCACAAGCCGGGTTTGGTCCTGATAGCGCAGCGGCAGGTGAAAAATCAGATCCTGAAGATTAAATATGTGAAGTTGCTCAAGCTTCTCCGCCAGCTTGGGACCGACACCGCTGAGTGTCCTGACAGAAATAGTGCAAAGTGTATCTGAAACACGTTCCTGGTTTGATTCAACCATGCGGGTGGTCTTAGCCAGCCTGAAGGATAGCTTCGATTTCTACCTGTGCTGCTCGTGGTAAAGCAGAGACTTCTACTGTGGCCCGCGCAGGGAACGGAGAGGAAAAATAGGTTTCCATCACCTCGTTAACGACACTGAAATGGTTCAGGTCGGTCAGGTAAATAGTCAGTTTGACGCAATCGTCGAGTGTGCCGCCGGCAGCATTGGCGACAGCTGTCAGGTTGTCGAGCACCTGCCGGGTCTGCTCGGCTATATCATGAGAGACCAGCTCCATGGATATCGGATCCAGCGGAATCTGGCCGGACAAAAACACCATGGAGCCAGATTTGATGGCCTGCGAGTAAGGGCCTATCACTTTAGGGGCTTTATCGCTGTGGAGAGCTTCCTTTTTTGCCATAGCAAGATTCCTTGGGTTAGGTCGGTGAGCACTTACGCCCTGGGTTGCCGTTGTAATGCTTCAGGTGCAATGTTTCCCTTGATCGGTTTAACGTGCTTTTTACTTTTCACGCGGGCAACACGGGTCACCGGTTTGATCAAACGAATATGTTTCATTACGCGTGCCAGGTGGATTCGGTTTTTCACTGTCAGCAATAGATTTACAATACTGAAACGGGCATCTTTCTCAACGGTGCTGATGCGTTCAATATTCGCTTCTTTGCTGGTGATCGCGGTGGCCAGCTTGGCGATAATGCCGCGTTCGTTTTCCACCTCGACTCGAACCTCAACGGCGAAGTCACCCTCTACATCAGGGTCCCATCGTACCGAGACAATCTTGTCAGGTTGATGTCGGATTTCGGAAATATTGTTGCAGTCTTCGGTATGTATCACCATGCCGCGTCCGGAGCTGATATGACCAACGATCGGGTCGCCGGGAATCGGATGGCAGCATCGGGCAAAACTCATCACCATACCTTCAGAGCCACGAATCGCCAAGAAGCTTTGACGGGCCTCTTTGGCGGAGGATGGAGTGGCGACCACAGGCTCTTCCGGCAACAGTTTCTGTGCCACCATGTGGGCCATGCGATTGCCAAGACCAATATCGCTCAACAGGGCATCCATTGACTCCACACCCAACGCCTCCAGTGCAGATTGCACTTCATCAGCTTCGAGTTTTTCCAGTTGCGTGCCGTGACCAGCAAGAATTTTGTTCAGCAGGCGCCGACCCAGGGAAATGGATTCGGACTGTCGCTGATTCTTGAGGAAATGCCGGATGTTGCTGCGCGCCTTGCCGGTGACGACAAAACTGAGCCAGGCAGGATTAGGTTGTGCACCTGGCGTGGTGATGATTTCCACGGTCTGCCCGCTTTCAAGTGGTTCACTCAAAGGCGAAAGACGTCGGCTGATACGGCAGGCGACACAGGAATTTCCCACATCGGTGTGTACCGCGTAGGCAAAGTCCACGGCGGTTGAACCAGCCGGCAGTTCCATGATCTTGCCCTTGGGCGTGAATACGTAAATTTCATCCGGGAAGAGGTCAATCTTCACGTTCTCAATGAATTCGAGGGAGTTACCTGCATTTTTTTGCATTTCCAGCAGGCCATTAATCCACTGTCGTGCACGAATATGCGCATTGCTGGGTGTGTCATCCGAGGATTTATACAACCAGTGCGCCGCAATACCATTGTTGGCCATCGACTCCATTTCCTCAGTGCGGATCTGGATTTCGATAGGTACGCCATGCATACCGAACAGGGTGGTGTGCAGTGATTGATAGCCGTTGGCTTTCGGGATGGCAATATAATCTTTGAAACGACCTGGAACTGGTTTGAAAAGGTTGTGAACAGCACCTAAAACACGATAGCAGGTGTCAACGGAATCAACCACTATGCGAAACGCATAGACATCCATGATTTCCGAGAAGGATTTGCGCTTGATACGCATTTTCTCGTAAATGCTGTATAGATGTTTTTCGCGCCCAAACACGCGGGACGGCATGCCCTCCCGGGACAGACAGGCCTCGATAGCGCTTTGAATCTGTGAAACGATTTCTTTACGGTTGCCGCGAATGGATCGTACTGCAGCGTCAATTCGGCGGGCCCGCATCGGATAAAGTGCAGCGAAGCCAAGCTCCTCAAACTCTACCCGGACTGCATTCATGCCGAGCCGGTTAGCAATAGGGGCGTAGATATCCAGGGTTTCTTTGGCAATACGGCGACGCTTTTCCGGACTCAGTACATCCAGCGTACGCATGTTATGCAAGCGGTCCGCAAGTTTTACCAGAATGACACGCAGGTCGCGTGCCATGGCCAGCGCCATTTTCTGGAAATTTTCAGCCTGGGCTTCGGCCCGGCTACTGAAAGCGATTTTGTTGAGCTTGCTGACACCATCGACCATCTCGGCAACAGTTTCACCGAATTGGCCTTTGATAGCGGTTTTGCTGATGCCGGTATCTTCAATAACGTCATGAAGCATGGCTGCCATCAGGCTCTGATGGTCCATGTGCATGTCGCTGAGAATGCCGGCAACGGCTAAGGGGTGTGTGACGTAGGGTTCACCACTACGCCGAAACTGACCATCGTGCGCCTGTTCAGCGTAGTAATACGCCCGGCGCACATGATCAACCTGGTCGGTAGCCAGATAACCGTTGAGGTTACTGGCGAGTGAGTCGATAGTTGCTGCTTCCACCTCCCGACTCCTCCAGCGCTTACTCGTCGCTGCTAACGCTGTCGTCACTGCTCTCCGTGTCAGTTTCAGCGACGATTGCGCCCATCATGGCTGCAGTCGCGTCCAGCTCTGCTTCGGGAATTTCACGCGTAGGTGCCGGGCGAGCTACCAGGATGCTGGAATCAACCAGTCCTTCAGCAACTTCGCGCAATGCGATAACAGTTGGCTTATCGTTATCTTCGGGAACCAACGGGTCTTTGCCTCCCGTCTGGATCTGACGTGCGCGTTTGCTGGAAATCATAACCAGTTGGAAACGATTGTCGACTTTATCCAGACAATCTTCGACGGTAATACGTGCCATATCGTTGAACCTGCTTCAAACAATGCAATTGAGAGTTACTGACAGTGTATCAGGTGATGAACCAGATATCATAACGGATTTTAAGAGAAATAGCATGTAACGTGCTGGAAATTAGCCAGGAAAACGAGGATGCGCGGACAAACCGAAACGGTGCCGGGTCAATTCTCAGACAGTCGTTTCCAGTAACTGAGCCAACAATCGGGGATGGTTTTTCAATTGCAGGTCTTTTTCCAGGCGCACGCAACGAAAAATTGCCTGCAAATCAATCAGTGCGGTATCAAAGTCATCGTTGATAACCAGGTAGTCTGCGGCCCCATAGTGGGAAATTTCATCATGAGCGAGCTGCATGCGCTGATCAATGGTTTCCTGGTCATCCTGGCCCCGGTTCTGTAGACGCTCACGCAATGCATCCAGGTCAGGCGGTAAAATAAAAATGCTGCGTACGTCTGGCATTTTTGCGCGAACCTGCTCCGCACCCTGCCAGTCGATTTCCAGGATAACGTCAAGACCTTGTTCAAGCTGCTCGGTCACCCAGTCACGCGATGTGCCATAAAAGTTGCCAAACACTTCAGCCCATTCCAGGAAACGGTCATCACTTCGCAATGCAATAAATTCGTCGCGACTGACAAAATGGTAGTTCACCCCATTCTGCTCGCCTGGTCGCTGTTTACGGGTTGTATGTGAAATGGAAACGCAGATTTGCTGCCCTGAGTTTTCCAGCAGTGCAGCAACCAGGCTGGTTTTGCCTGCGCCGGAAGGGGCTGAGATTGTATAAAGTGTACCTTGAGCCATGGTTGCCTTGCGCCATGAAAGAGACCAGAAGAGTCCCGCCAAAAAACAGAACTGAGCGGCGGGAACTATAGTCAATCAGCGTTTGGCTGTCTACAGCATGACTGCCTGATACGTTGTTGAATTTCGACAATCAGCTCGCCAAACAACTGAAACTCTGTGCGTCTTGGCGATTTGTTTCTCCACATCATGCCAATAGAGCGCTGGGCCTTCTTGTCACTCAGTTCGCGTACACAAATATCTGTGCCTGACAGGATCTGCTTGTCCAGTGCGAGCTGGGGAATCAGGGTGATGCCAATGTTGCTGGCGACCATTTGTACAATAGTGTTCAAGCTGGTGGCATGATATGGCACTTTCACATCATTGAGCGTCAGGCGGCAAGCCTCTAACGCATGATCTCTCAGGCAATGACCGTCCTCCAGAAGCAGTAAGTCCTTACCTTTTAAATCTTTGGTGGCCACTGACTGTCGTTTGCTCAAGGGATGAGAGGGGTCACAGGCCAGAAAAAAAGCGTCGTCAAACAGGTGCTGTGTTTCAACGCGCTCTGCCTTAAAGGGCAATGCCAGGATCAGTAAATCCAGTTCACCGGTTTCCAATGCATGAGTCAGGTTATGGCTGAGATCTTCACGGATAAACAGGCGGAAACCCGGGTGGCGATGACGAATTTCACTGAGCAGGTCAGGCAGCAAAAAAGGGGCAACCGTAGGTATGACACCGATTCTCAGTTCACCGGTAAAGGGTTGTCTTGAGGCATCTGCTGCCGCCAGTAAGTCTTCAATCTGGCCCAGTATGAACTCGCTGCGTTCGACAATATCCTGTCCCACCGGTGTGACAATCACAGCTTTATGTGATCGCTCAACCAGACTGACACCCAGGTTGCTTTCGAGCTCCTGAAGTGCCGTGCTGAGGGTTGATTGTGAAACATGGCAGGCTGAAGCAGCCTTACCAAAGTGTAAGTGTTCACCAATCGCACAAAGGTACTTCAGTTGTCGCAAAGTTGGGGGGTGAGCCATATCCAATTAATCGCTTTTGTGTGTCCTGGTCGTTCAGAATCCGATCAGGACAGTAGATGAAAATTATAATTTCGATCGAGTGCGTAGATTATAGTTGTGCTTCACAAATCGCCAATGAATCGATTAGATCATCATGATTCAGATAGTAGATCATTCCAATCAAGGCCCCGGCGCTATACTCTGTGCGATTGAGTCAGAGTGTATGCCGCTCATGCGATGGTGTGTAGCGGGTAATTCAACAGGTATAAAACAAGTAATAAACAGCGCAAGGAATTCACGCCAGTCATGACAACTGCAAGCCAGAAAGTCGCAAACGATAACCCATCCGAATCACTGTCGGATATCAGGCTCAGCCAATACAGCCACGGTGCAGGGTGTGGTTGCAAAATAGCCCCAGCCATTCTGGACAGAATATTATCGTCGCAACGAGAGTTTGCGCCTGACCCCTCACTGCTCGTAGGTAACCAGTCACGCGATGATGCAGCCGCTTATGATCTGGGTGATGGGCAAGTTATTCTCAGCACCACTGACTTTTTCATGCCGATTGTTGATGATGCCTTTGATTTCGGGCGCATCGCTGCCACCAATGCCATCAGTGACATCTATGCCATGGGGGGACGGCCGCTGATGGCTATCGCGATTCTGGGCTGGCCCCTGGACAAATTGCCGCCCGAACTGGCGGCGGAGGTTGTTGATGGCGGGCGTCAGGCTTGTTCCGATGCCGGTATGGTACTGGCTGGAGGGCACAGTATTGATTGTCCGGAGCCGGTCTTTGGATTGGCCGTTACCGGCCTGATTACCAGCGACAAGCTGAAGCGAAATGACACGGCCATCGAAGGCTGTTTGCTTTATTTGACCAAACCCCTGGGTATTGGTGTGCTTACCACAGCGGAGAAGCGTGGATTATTGGCAGAAGAACATAAAGGGCTGGCGCGAGACGAGATGTGCAAGCTCAATAAAGCGGGCCAGACACTGGCGACGCTGCCGGGTGTCAGGGCCATGACCGACGTGACGGGCTTTGGTCTGGCCGGTCACCTGCTGGAAATGTGTGAAGGCAGTGGACTGGACGCAGTGATTGATTTGTCTGCATTACCGGCACTTAGTGGTGTTGACGCCTATATTGAACAGGGCTGTGTTCCGGGAGGGACTCAGCGTAATGTGCAAAGCTATGGCGACCGGCTGGCGACGCTTTCCGCATCGCAGCAGGCC
Source organism: Pseudohongiella nitratireducens (assembly GCF_001642735.1). GTDB lineage: Bacteria > Pseudomonadota > Gammaproteobacteria > Pseudomonadales > Pseudohongiellaceae > Pseudohongiella > Pseudohongiella nitratireducens. Next base: position 63,456 of record NZ_LWHM01000027.1, read on the forward strand.
ATTGTTTGTGATCCGCAAACCAGTGGGGGGCTACTGATTGCGGTAGAGCCTGAATCCAGAGAGTCAGTTGAGGCTGTGTTACGTGCGGAAGAGGTGGATCCGGCGCTGATTCGTCCGATCGGTAAACTGCAGGTTCAGGCTGGCAAGCAGGAACGGATTCGATTTGATGGCTAAACGAAAGGATACAACGGATTATCGTCAACTTTTCCTGAATGATGTCCCGTTGATAGATACCCGTGCCCCGGTTGAATTTGCTAATGGGGCTTTTCCTGCCGCTACCAACTTACCGCTGATGTCGGATCAGGAGCGAGAACAGGTTGGCACCTGTTACAAGCAGTCAGGGCAGGCGGCTGCTCTGGCGCTAGGGGAGCAGCTGGTTGCCGGGCAGGTGAAAGAACAACGTATCGAACAGTGGCTTGCTCATGCCGAGCAAAATCCGGCGGGCTATCTGTATTGTTTTCGGGGTGGACTGCGTTCGCAAATCTGTCAGCAGTGGCTGGAAGAGGCAGGGTTGAATTATCCGCGAGTACAGGGTGGCTATAAAGCCATGCGCCGTTTCCTGATTGAGTATCTTGAAAGTTGCTGTCAGCAAAATAACTTCATTATCCTGGCCGGGTATACCGGTGCTGCAAAAACACGGTTTTTGCATCAGCTGCCTTTTGCCATAGACCTCGAGGGGCTGGCACACCATCGTGGCAGTGCATTCGGGCGCAGGCCCGCCGGACAGCCAACACAAATCAATTTTGAGAATACCCTGGCCATTGCCTTGTTAAAAGCCAATGAAAAATCGCCTGGGAAACCTGTCGTCCTGGAAGATGAAAGCCGATTAATTGGGCGTTGTGCGCTGCCGCTGTCGTTAAGAGAGGCCATGCAACGTGCTTCCCTGGTGGTACTGGATAGCGAACTGGATGAACGAGTCCATCATTCCTGGGAAAACTACATCGTTCAGAAATCTGAAGAGTGGCAGCAATTATTGGGTAAAGAGGCCGGTTTCAAGGCATTTGCTGAGGATATTCGCAACGCACTGTACCGTATTCGGAAAAGGCTGGGAGGTGAGCGATACCAGCAGCTGATCAAGATGATGGAAGCCGCCATTCAAGCGCACGAACAAGGTAATGCAAGTGCTCACAAACCCTGGATTCACACATTACTGAGTGATTACTATGATCCAATGTACCGTTGGCAGTTGCGACAACGTCAGGATCAGATAGTATTTCGCGGTGACAGCAAGGCAGTTGAATCATGGCTAAAGCAACAAAGCGGGCAACCCAAAGCACGCTGAATATCTGCAGCACAGGAACAACAACGATAATAGTAAAGAAAGGAGTTGAGATCACGTATGGATCAGAGCCATAACCCACCATCTTGCACCGATTCCACCTGGCAGGTGTTCCTCATCTTTCTTCGTTTAGGTTTAACTTCCTTTGGCGGGCCGGTCGCGCATCTTGGTTTTTTTCGCGAAGAGTTTGTCGCCCGTCGAAAATGGATGTCAGACCATCAGTATGCAGACCTGGTGGCACTGTGCCAGTTCTTACCGGGGCCGGCCAGCAGTCAGGTTGGTCTGGCACTAGGTATGTCACAGCGCGGGTATCGCGGTGCTATGGCAGCCTGGTTAGGGTTCACCATGCCGTCTGCCATATTCCTGGTCGCTGCTGCTTATGGGTTTGCACAAGCCGATAGTTTGTCTTCCGGTTTGTTAAGTGGACTGAAAATAGCAGCAGTGGCGGTGGTCGCCCAAGCTGTCTGGTCTATGGCGCCAAACCTTTGCCCTGACCGGCCGCGCCAACTCATTATGTTACTTGCCGCTGCTATTGTGCTGATGTTGCCGATACCTGCAGTACAACTGGGCGTGTTGCTATTGGCTGCTGGCGCGGGATTTCTTTTACCTGCAGCCCAGATACCGGCACCAGCAGAACAGGGTCAGGTAAAAGGGTCATGGGCTACCCGCAAGGGAGCAAGGCTATCGGCTATATTATTGGCTCTGTTTGTGCTGATTTTCTTTATGTTGCCCGTTGTGGCAAATGCCACAGGTCTGGCCTGGTTGAATCTTGCCGATATCTTTTATCGTACAGGGGCCCTGGTTTTTGGTGGTGGTCATGTGGTCTTGCCCTTGCTGCAGACTGAGCTGGTGCCAACTGGCTGGATTAGTGAAGACCTGTTTCTGGCTGGCTATGGTTTAACACAAGCCGTGCCTGGACCCTTGTTTACATTCTCAGCGTTTGTGGGTGCCGCTGCCAATCAACCGTATCCAGGCTGGCTGGCTGCCCTGGTTTGTCTGCTCGCTATTTTTCTGCCTTCGTTCCTGTTAGTGGGAGGCATTTTGCCGTATTGGGAAAAGTTAAGGCAGTTGCAGTGGGTAAGACAGATATTGCTGGGTGTTAACGCGGCCGTCGTTGGTCTGTTGTTAGCCGCTTTGTATCAGCCGGTATGGACTTCGGCGATCAGTGGACAGCCGTCATTCGTACTGCTGTTACTGGCTTGTGCTGCCCTGTTTGTGCTGCGCTTACCGGTCTGGCTGGTCGTGATTGCCATGGCGGGTGCTGGCGCTGTGTTCTTGGGTTGAACCAGCGCCGATGATCCCGGAGGCTGTGACAGGATCAGACGGCGTGGTTAAGGAACACGTTGTTAGTTAACGTGGCATGACAGACCTAATCCAGCGGTAGAAAACCCAGCGCATTGTTGTTGTTCATGGGAATAACCAGTTGATTCTGGATAGAGTCGTAGCAAATGGAAGCAGCGCTGGGGATGCCCTCTGCAATGATTTCCGCTTCCTGACCCGGCCGGATACGGGAAATGCTGCCATAACGTACGCTGCTGACATACTTGGTGCCGTCTGTAGTGACCACAACGCCATCGTTGCCACCTTCTGCGGCGTATTCCGTATTCAGCAGTTCGCCTTCGGGTGAAAAAGTCATCACGTGGTTATTGCCGACATTAATGACAACCACATTACCGTCGTTATCCATTGCCACCCCATTGGGTGCCATCAGGGGGGCGCCGTCAACCAGTATGCTGGTTTCACCGTCAGGCGTGATTTTGTAGAGCCGCTGTGGAGGACGGGTGTTGGAAACATAAATGGTGCCATCTTCTGTGGCAGCAATGCCGTTCAATACGGAAGCATCCAGATCGGCCAGTGAAACAGACCGTAATGGTTCGCCGCTGGCCAGATCAAACAGCCGGACATGGTCACGGTCAGCAACGTAGAGTACATCACCAGCGATGGTGCTGCCCAGCGGATGGTTTAAAGTCAGACCATCCCGGGTTGCACCGATCCATTTAGCGGTGTGAACACTACCATCCGGGTTGATCAGTGAAACATAACCGTCATTGGGCTCCATCTCCTCTGAGACGCCCGCGTTCATCGCCAGAATCAAATTCTTGTCGGCATCAAACGTACAGCTTTCTGCAAACCGGAAACTGCCAAATACTTTAACATTGGCAGACATCGTGCGTGCTTCACCAGCTTCATTAACCGTGCTCAGCGGTTGACCGGCCATGAACTCGCCAGTTTGTGACACAGCAGAGGCGCTTGCCAGCAGGCAGGCACCAGAAATAAACAGGGTCAGGGAATTGCGCAACATCGTGTTTCTCCATAAACGTTACTGAATGTATACTGCCGAATCTTCCGGCTGGCAGGCTCCTGTCAGCTAACAACTTGATTGTATCGACTTGAGGAATCCCACTATCAGTCCAGAACTTGTCGTATCCGCCTTTCTGTTTGCCCTGGCAGCAGCCATCACACCAGGTCCAAATAACGTGTTTCTGATGAGTTCAGGCGCAAATTTCGGCATCAGGCTCAGTCTACCTTTATTGGCGGGCGTATGCATTGGCTTTCCTCTGATGTTTCTGGCCATTGGTCTCGGTCTGGGTAGTCTTTTTCAGCAGTTTCCCACGATTCACCTGGTTATCACTGTCATTGGTGTGGTTTATCTGACGGTACTGGCCTGGAAAATTGCCAACGCTGGTGCACCTGAAGAAAAGCAGAATACGCAGCCGATTACTTTTTTACAGTCAGCAGGCTTTCAGTGGGTAAATCCCAAAGCCTGGATTATGGCAACCGGAGCGATAGCCGCATTTACGCGACCCGCAGATGATATGCACTGGCAAGTGATTCAGTTAACACTGGTATTTATGCTTGCTGCCATTCCCAGCGCCTGGACTTGGTTGCTTTTTGGTGTGGGTTTACAGAAGTTGTTGAAGGATCCGCGCAATTTGCGCATTTTCAACCTGTCCATGGCCATGCTGTTGATTCTTTCAATGGTGCCAGTCGTACTGGACCTTGTCGATCAATTGAGCTGAGCGCCAGCCCGCCACAGGGATGTGATCAGACTGGCGTGTAGCGCTAGTGTTTTGCGAACCCTCCTGAGACTCAGGAAGGTCCGCCTAAACTTTGCAAAGGCCTTGGTGATTCAGCCTTAATGGTTCGGAAAGCTCTCTGGCAGGATACGAGGCGCAAACTTGGTCACACCTTGTACTGGGCCCACTTCGCCGGCGAAGATGTTGCCGTGTGCATCGACAGTAACGCCTTCACCCATGGTGCCATAGCCACCCATGCCGGATGGGCGTGCTGACATGTGCTCTGGCACATAGAACCATACCTCACCGGTTTTGGCGCTACCGATGCGCAGGCCTTTACGCCAGCCTGGGTTGTAGTTTTCGTCAGACTCGGAATCGATGGCATACAGTACATCATTGTCATCGATGAACAGGCCGCTGATACGGCTGAACTGGTACCAGGTGTCCTGGTGATTGCCGTCCTGGTCAAAAATCTGGATACGACGGTTACCACGGTCAGCGACGAATATACGGCCCTGGGAGTCCATAGCCAGTGCGTGTGGTGAGCGCATTTCACCATCGTCATAGCCGAATACACCCCAGCTCTTGATGAAGTTGCCTTCAGCGTCAAACTTGGAGATTCGGCTAACGGCATTAGGGCCGTCCTGATCCATGAACTGGGCACTGTGTGACTCACCGACATAGATAGAGCCGTCAGGGCCAACCAGCACATCATTAGGTGCGGTGAAATGCGTAGGCGGGTTGCCTTCTTCACCTGGTGTACCCAGCACCATCAGTACTTCACCTTCCGGGCTGAATTTTACAACCTGATGTCCGCCCATGAAAGCGTCGGGGTTTTCTTCCAGCTCTCGATCGTTAGGGCTGCGAGCATCAACTACGTAGACGTTGCCTTCAGCGTCTACATCCATACCGTGTGGCCAGGTGATCTGGTTGGCACCAAATGACTGGACGACATTGCCATCCTGGTCCATTTTCACGATCGGGTCGACATCGGACAACGCACAAGAGTTTGCGCCACAACGATCACCGACCCAGATATGTTCACCGTCGATATCAACGTGAATGGCGCTGACTGAGCCCCATTCGCGACCATCAGGCAGCGTACCCCAGTTGCGGACAGTTTCGTAAGGGTTGGGCAGGTTATTGATCGGCTCAACGTCAGCGTGTTCTTCCGGGCCTGTGGCACCTGGTTGAGCCAGGGCGAGACTTGAACCCGCCAGCAGGGCGCTGGCGATGACCGAACGGAGCAGAGTACTGCGTTTGGATGATGGGAACATGTTCATCAAATTACCTCTATTTTATTGGTCTGATTTTCCTTGCAAGTCTTACTGCCAGCCGTATATGACGGCCGGAATCAGGCTCATGAAAATGTCTGTTTGGGGGACTAAAGTCAAGTAAAACCGGGCTGGATGGCCATCTAAGCAAGTTGTTGGCCATCCAGTCGGATTTAGAGGCAGGGGGGCTAGAGCGCTGTTTCAAAAATGCCCAGCATTCGATTCCAGGCTCGTTCGGCCTGAGCTTCGTTGTAAACGGTTGAGTCAATCACACACCAGCCATGCATGGCACCTTCAAACACCTCGATTTCAGCCATGACACCGGTTTCCTCAAATGTGTCCATCAGTACTTCTTTGGCTTGCGGGTCACGCTCATCGTCGTTTTCGGCAATGGCGATCCACATGTGGGCCTCCATATTCTCGATACCGAGATGCGGGCTGTCAGCGTTGTCGGTCACCAGGCCGCCACCATGGAAAGAACCGCCAGCACCAATTCGTTCAGGGATGGCAGCTGCCGTGCGCATTACCATGGGACCGCCCATGCAGTAACCCATAGTGCCGATCTTGCGGCTGGTATCCACTGCTGATTGCTGATCCAGCCAGTCGACAAAGGCGTGCGCATCCGTGACATGTGTCTGGGCATTGAGTGCCCGGGCCATTGGCATGACTTTTTCGCGTGTTTCCGGATCACCGAAACTTTCCCCTTCTTCGACAACAGGGGATTTGGCGCTACGGTAAAATGGGTTTACAACCAGAACAGAGTATCCTGATTGGGCCAGCCGTTTGCCCATGGTGCGAAATGCAGGGCGCAGACCCAGAATGTCAGGCCACATCAGCACAGCAGCGTGGCTGCCATTGGCCGGATGGACAAAGTAGCAATCAGCTGTGCCATCAGGCGTTTCGATCATGACATCATTTTCGACAACATCCTGGGCATTGGCCAATGGCGGCAGCATGAAAGCAGCGGCAGCCCCTGCAGTCAGTTTGCCGAATTGACGGCGATTCATACTGGATTGAAAAGGGTTTCGCTTTAAATAGGCATCATTTTCATTAACGGTATCCTGATCACACATGTTCTCGGTCTCCGGGTTGTTGTTTTTGCCTTGCTGGTCAGCAGATTATCTTATTGCTGAAACAGCCGCAAAGGAGATGCGATAAAATGCACATGTTGGCAGCAGGGGAATACAAACAGGCACTGGTTCGTCTGCCGCTAATGACTGAAAACCTATGTGATGCACTAAAATGGCGCAGCTTGACGCATTCCCGACATACGCCCATAGTATTGTGTATTGACCAAAAAAGAATGGAAGGCAGGGAGTCTGACCCATGAAAAAAGTACTGATCGGCTTAGTGGTGGTTGTCGTTGCATTAGGCGGGGTTTTTTATTACCTGGCCAGCAATCTGGATAGCATCCTGAAACAGGTCATTGAATCAGAAGGTTCCTCAACACTGGGGACGGACGTGCGGGTAGACTCTGTCGCGCTGGACCTGCGTGGCGGCACGGCGACAATTAACGGTTTCACGGTAGCGAACCCGGATGGCTTCTCAGATGCAGACATGATTCGTTTTGATGAGCTGCATGTTGCGCTGGATCTGGCCAGTATCGGTTCCGATGTCATCCGAATTAATACCATTCGCTCGACCAATCCGTATGCGCGTTTCGAGTTGCAGGGTACACGATCCAACATACAGGCGATTCGCGACCGTTTTCCGCCAGCATCATCCGAGCCGCCAGCGGAATCATCAGGACCCGCACCCGTTATTGCACTTGATGATCTGACCATCAATGGTATTCAGGGTACTTTGCAATCTGACCAATTGCCCCGTGCCGTTGATGTGAATTTCGGCAATGTCCAGGTTACCAACGTGGAAGGTACACCCGACGTACTGGCCCAGCAGATTGCACGTTCCATCATGGCCCAGCTGGCTGGCAATGCGCGCGATGCGCTTGAAGAGGTTGCTTCGGGTGCAGTTGAAGCAGAAATCAGAAACCGTGTTAACGAAGCGACAGACGATGTGCGTAACAGGGTGGATGAGGAGCTGCAAAATGCTGATCCGGAAGTCAGAGAAGCTGCCGAAGCCTTACGGGATCGTTTAGGCTTTTAAGTGCTGGGTCATTGCCCCTGTTTCCGCTTGGTGCCAGCGGTCGCTGGCGCCTCAAGCGGATCTTCCGGCCAGGGGTGCTTGGGGTATCGGCCCCGCATATCCTTTCTGACCGCAAAGTAGCTGCTGCGCCAGAACCCTGGTAAATCCTGGGTGACCTGAACTGGCCTTCTGGCGGGAGACAATAAGTGAACGCTGAGTGGCAGGCGACCAGCCATCAGGCTGGGGTGATCATCCAGGCCAAACATTTCCTGCAGTTTTACAGCCAGCACCGGTGTGTCATGGTTATAGTCGATTCTGATATTTGAACCGCTGGGTACTCTCATATACAGAGGCAGTAAATCATTGAGCGTTTGTTGCTGTGACCAGTCCAGTTGCTGCAAGTAAAGGGTCATCAAAGACAGTGAATTGAGCTGCTCAAATCGGCTGAGTGATGCCAGGTGTGGTAGCAGCCAGTGTCTGGCGCTTGCCTCCAGTTCGGCTTGCTGAATATCCGGCCAGTCGCCATCCAGGTGCCGGTGTGCCAGGCGCAGACGCTGTATCGTCTGAAAATCGGCATCCTGCCAGGGCAAGCCATGAATTCGGATGCCTTCCATCCAGGCATTTTGCCTGGCTTCACTATCAACCGCGTGCAGTCCCGACGAGGCGGTTCGGCTTTGTAGCGTCAGTGAGTCATTACCTGAACGATAACAGCGACTTTCTCTGGCAACAATTCGTTGCAGTCGTTCATCCCAACCAGCTGACAGCGACCAATTTGCTGTCTCCGGCTGCAGCGATGTCAGCGTTTCCGCCTCTATGCCAATGGCAAGGTAAATGCGGGCGCCTTGCAAATTTCCATTTAGCGAAGGGACGACCAGCAACTCATGTCGACTCAGGGGATGGTGAGGATCTAGTTTTACCTGATGACCCGTTGCCAGTTGAAAGATGCCAGGCTGGCGCTTAACGGCCAGCCGTTCTGGCCAGGCATGTAATAGTAGCCGGGCAAGCCAGGCGTGGGCGCTTTTTTCATGTTGCTGAGGAGGAGATGATGGCGATGGCTTTTGGTTCAGCTGGCGCTGAAAACGAGTCTGCCATTGCTGGAAGGTGCGTATCCATTGCCGAAGGTTGGGTTGCCTGGTATTGGCGTTTGTGTCCAGATCCAGTACTGAGCCCAGGTCCTCACTTGTCAAGCTGCCCGGTGTTTCCAGCGTAGTGACCAGTCGGCATGCCAGTTCGCTGAGCATATCTTGTTGTTGAGGGTGACTGTGGGCAGCATCCAGAGCGGTTTGCAAAACTATTGCCAGTCGCGGTGAGGTGGGCCAGGCTGTGCAGCGATTGCCTAAGGGGGTAAGCGTGCCTTTGCCGGATAGAAGGTGTAAACGAAACAGTGCATCTTTTGCAGATTGCATGGCGGCACTGGGTGGAGGTGTTACCCAGGACAGACTGCGGGCATCCTCAACGCCCCAGCGGCTGAGCTCGAATTGCAGGCTTTCCAGATCACTGCAGTCAATCTCCGGCGTACGGTGGGCGGCCAGCATACTTTCCTCGGGCCACAGCCGATAGCAAAACCCAGGCCCGGTGCGGGCCGCCCGACCTTGTCGCTGATCAGCGCTGGCCTGATTGACACGTGTGGTGATCAGGCGCGTCATGCCACTGCGGGGTTGATAGTCGGCACGCCGCTCCCAGCCAGCATCAACAACGATTGAGACACCCGGCACGGTGAGGCTGGATTCTGCCAGTGCGGTAGTCAGGATAATCCGTCGCGTATTGTCTTTATCAGGGCTTAGCACGGCTTGTTGCTGTGACAATGACAGCCGGCCATGTAAAGGCATGATGTCTATAGCGCCAGCCAGTTTGGCGAACAGAGCGCGCTCCAGCTGACGAATTTCATGCTGCCCGGGTAAGAAAACCAGCGCGTCGCCATCGTGGGCCAGGATTGCTTCCTGTATGACACGAACCTGATGTTCAGTACTGTTTTCCTGCGGGCGGGCAGAGCGGTAGTGAGTACTGACTGGATACAGTCTGCCACTGCTTTCGATAACCGGCGTGTCCGATCCCAGCACAGCCAGCAGGCTGTTGCTGTCGAGGGTTGCCGACATTATCAGAATCTGCAGATCCTCTCGCAATCCCTGTTGAACATCCAGTGACAAAGCCAGGCCGACATCAGCATCCAGGCTGCGTTCATGGAATTCATCAAAGATAATGCCCTGGATACCTTCCAGCATGGGGTCATCCTGAAGCATGCGGGTCAGAATGCCCTGGGTGACGACCTCCAGTCGTGTTTGCGAGCTGACCTTATGTTCGCCGCGAACGCGGTAACCGACTCGCTGGCCCAAAGGCTCATCGAGTTGTTTTGCCATATAAGTCGCAGCCAGCCGAGCGGCGACCCGCCTGGGTTCCAGCAATAGCCAGCGCTTACCTGTGGGCAGCTCCTTTAACAAAGCGAGGGGGACGCGCGTGGTTTTACCGGCACCTGGTGTGGCAATCAGCAAACAACGGTTATGCGTCTTTAAAGCGGCATTGATATCGTCCAGGACGTCATCAACCGGGAACTGCATCAGAATCCCAGCTTTTCGCCGACACCAAGCAGGGTCAACAAGCCAAGGGCAACGAAGACAAGGGCCGCAACCAGGTGGATCAAGCGAACTGGTAAGCGATCAGCAAACTTGTCGCCGAGATAAATGGCGGGGATGTTGGCGATCATCATGCCCGCCGTGGTGCCAGCAATGACCCAGAGCAGCTCATCGAAACGTGCTGCCAACGCGACGGTGGCCACCTGGGTTTTATCGCCAATTTCGGCCAGAAAAAATGCAATGATGGTAGTTAACAACACTCCGTACTGGCTGGCATCCGGTGCATCATCGTCCAGTTTGTCCGGAATCATCATCCAGGCAGCCATGGCGAAAAACGTCACCGCCAGCACCCAGCGCAAGATTTCAGGGGTAAGAAGTTCAGCAAACCACTGACCAATGAAACCGGCAAAAGCATGGTTGGCCAGCGTAGCGATCAGTATGCCCAGCATGATGGGGACAGGGCGGCGGAATTTAGCGGCCAGTAAAAAAGCCAGAAGCTGAGTCCGATCGCCCATCTCTGCCAAGGTCACCAGACCGGTAGAAATCAGAAAGGCATCCATGGCAGGCCCCAATAATCGATAGCGTTAAACATTGTCAGCAGCACATGATCAGGAAAAGACGGCAATGATACTGAGGTCAGAGTGGCCGGGCAAGAAGCGCTAATACCAACTTGTTGATGACAGAGGAGGACATCTAATACTAAGAACATAAAACACCGATTGATCTGCCTGTTATCAAAACCAGTATAGATGAAGGCGAGCGACTGGATTATCCGGGACTTAAGTCACGTCCTGTGTGGGACGTGCTAGTGATTGTCCTGCTTTTCGGTGTAACCTGTCTGGTAGCGACAGGTACCTGGATGAGTTTCCGTCGAATCCGGCAGGACACCAGGCGTATGTTCAGGAAACGCAAGGCGAGACAGGCGTCATAGAGAATAAACACTCGCCTGCTACGTTGAAGTATAAAATTCAGGAGGCGAGCATTGAAAAAAAGGGAATGCAAGTATAGGTATCTGTGGCTGGCTGGTCTTCTGTTGTCTGGCACACTCTCAGCACAACCGGATGATGGGTCTGGGTCAGATATTGAAGAGTCGCAGGCAGAGGCCGTTGAGAACATTGAGCCCAATGTTGTCGGCTTTCCTGAATCTGAATCGGATAATGACTCGCCTGATGGAAGTGGCAGCCAATTTGTCGCAACAACCGATCAACTTGTCATTGCTGACCCCCTCATGCCTTTCAACCGGGTCATGCATAAATTTAACGATGTGACTTATCGTTATGTGCTTATTCCTCTGGCTGATGCTTACGTTTCAGTTACACCTGACCCTGTTGAGCGAGGCATAGGCAATTTCTTTGACAACATCAAAACGCCGATCTATCTGATCAATCATTTGCTTCGCGGTGACATTAAAGGTGCCGGGCGTGATATCGGCAGATTTGCTATTAACACCACGATAGGCGTTGCCGGCTTCGGTGATCCAGCCACAAACTGGTTTGAGATAGAAGAGGATTTGGCACGGGCCGGTGATACGATGGCAGGCTATGGTGTGGGTTATGGTTTCTATCTGGTGCTGCCATTCATAGGCCCCAGTAATGCGCGCAGCGGGGTCGGGATGTTCATTGATGGTCAGCTCAACCCAATTCAGTATCTGATGGATAGTCCCGAAGACACCGGGGTACGTATTTTTGATAATTTCCAGGAGTACGGCCCTACGATCATGTCTTACACCGATTTACGTGAAGAGAGTGAAGACTTGTATTTGTTCATGAGAAACCTGCATGTGCAGGGACTATTGCGTGATCAGCAGTATCCTGAGCAGCCATCAAAAGCGAGCACGGAAGGGGCTGCGAATGTCGAACAGTGAAAGTGATGCACCGAAGGGCTTTCTGACTTCAGCGATACATGCGTTACTCAGATTCCCTTTGGCAGTGCTGGCAGTCTTTCTGCTGATTGTTGGTGCGTTGGGATGGCAGGCGCAGAACTTTCAGATTGACGCTTCACCCGATACATTACTGACACGAGATAACCCGCTGTACGTCCAAACCCAGCAGGTTAATCAACAGTATGCCCCCCAGGAATTTTTGCTGGTGACCTACCAGCCAGATAGCGCAAATCTGTTTTCGCAAAGCACATTAAATGATGTTGCAGCGATCAGTGATGCCATTGAGCAGCTCGATCGGGTCAACTCTGTCCGCTCGATTCTCAACGTACCCATCTTTACCGAGAATACTTCCATAGACGGGCTGAGAGGTTCATTGAGTGATCTCACCATCGCCGGAGGTGATTTCGATCAGGCAACGTTACAGGAGGCCTTCACCGATCATCCGGTATACACCAATTTGCTGGTGAACTCGGCAATGGATGCCACAGCCATGCAGGTGCTGTTTCAATCCAATCCCGAATTGCAATCACTTAATGAGGATATCACTGCGCTGAACGCCCAGCGAATGGCGCAGGATGGGCTTAGCGAGAGCGAACAGTCTGAACTGAAACGACTGGAGTCACAGCGCGAGCCGTTGCTGCAAGAGTTGTCTCAACAACGTCAGCAGGAAGTTGAAGCGATTCGGGAAATTTTAGAGCCCTACCAGGCACGTGCACAGTTGCACATGGGTGGTGTCCATGTGCTGGCCTATCAGCTGATTGACATCATCAGCAGCGACCTGGTCGTCTTCGGTAGCGCAATTGCTGCGATGATTTGCCTGTTGTTATTTATTCTTTTCCGCAGCTTTCGCTGGGTAACAATTCCAGTACTCTGTTGTATTTGCAGTGTCTTGCCAACCATGGGGCTGTTTGCATTGCTGGATATTAAAGCCACGGTGATTTCATCAAACTTTATCGCATTGCAATTGATCCTGACCCTGGCCATTGTCATACACTTGATCGTGGACTACCGGGAATTGTCCTCAGCTGACAGCAGTAAAAAACATCAAAAGCTGATAGAAGAAACATTACGAAGAAAAATCGGACCCTGTTTTTTTGCCGGTATCACAACTTCAGTCGGGTTTGGATCTTTGATTTTCAGTGGGATCCAGCCGGTCATCAGTTTCGGTTGGATGATGATTATCGCCATGTTTTTCTCAATCATGGTAAGCCTGATTCTGTTTCCAGTGCTGGTTACCTTAATACCTTCAGACAAGCAGCGCGATGATATTGGCTTGTTGAAAAGTGTTGTTAATGGTTTTCAGAGACTGACGAAACGCTGCGCTCCCCTGGTTATTTTAGGCAGTGTCGCCGCTGTGATCGCAGGTGGGCTTGGTGCCATGCGGCTAAGTGCAGAGAATAGCTTTATCAACTATTTTGCTGAAGATACGCAGATTCATCAGGAGCTTGCCTATATTGATCAGGCATTTGGTGGTTCTACGCCGATGGATATTGTCTACCCTTTGCCCGACAAACCGGATAATCCGGATCTGATTATGACGGCCGAATCTGTGTTGAAGCTGCAACAGATACAGGCGGTGCTGGCAGATTATGAGGCAACAGGTCGCATTCTTTCTCCGGTTAATCTTACGGATTTGGCAAGAGAAGTGAATAACGGACAACCGCTGACAGAATATGAGCTGACAGCTGTTTACTGGATGATGGATGAAAATTTCAGAGAGGATCTGATTGGTTCATTCTTTAGCGAAGAGCGTCAGGAAGTGCGGTTCAATGTCTGGATAGAAGACCTGACACCAGGCCTGGACAGAGAAGCGTTTTTGGCGGATATGCAACAGGAACTGGCTGCTATTGATGTACCTCGGGACAGTTATCAATTAAGCAACTTGTTTGTGTTATATCAGGACATTATGTCGCGACTGGCTGACAGTCAGGTCATGACACTGGGTATTGTCTATGTGGTGCTGACGCTGACTTTCCTGGTCTTGTTTCAGTCTTTCAAAGTCGCGCTGATAGCCATTGTGCCAAATATCATTTCAACGGCGCTGATCTTTGGTGTCATGGGCTGGCTGGGGATACCGCTGGACTTAATGAGTGTAACAATCGCTGCGATTGTCATGGGTATCGCGGTTGACGACACTATCCACTTTGTACATCGTTACCTGGAAGAGCGAAAAAACCAGCCAGCAAATCAAGCGATTGATAATAGCTACCGTTCCGTTGGTATGGCTGTGTTATACACATCAATTCTTGTTGCTGGTGGCTTTTCCATGCTTGCATTTTCAGACTTTGTACCGAGTATGACGTTTGGTCTGTTAACCGCACTGGCTATGCTGGTTGCATTGCTGGCGGATTTGACCATCCTTCCCTGGTTACTGACCCGGTACATCCGCAGCAAATAATGCTGCGGATTTTGCCGGTTCAACTTACTGAGTGATTTCTTCAGTAGCATCTTCAGCTGCACGAGACATATCTGCAGCAGCCTCGTCAATATCCTCTCCCATTTGTTCTGCAGGACCGTCGTTACATGCTCCCAGCACCAACATCAGGCTGAATAAACTCAGTATTGTCATCGATTTCATCACAACTCTCCTTAGTGATTGAATTTTGGCCTTGCGCATCTATCTAAACGTATCCTGGACTCAGTGTCCAGTGACATTCTTGATAGTTCCTAAGGCTCTACCCTTGATAACGAGCGCGACACTCATCTATTCCAAACAACAAACAGCGTATAATGGGATATGGCCTGAAGCTTGCAGCTGTGCACCAGTATACAGCAGGGGTAATTGCTGCCGGACTTTTCTAAAGGGAAGAGTTGTTTGTGCTCCCGGGCGGATTATGGGGACATATAACAGCCAATTAGCTACATATTACTGAAAATTACAGTGATTTTGGTGCACTTCATGGGGGAGGTATGCCTGATATACTGCACAATAATCGCGCGGTAGAGTTTCTTATCGCATCGAAACGGTGCGAAATTCAAGGATTAAGGGACTTTAACGTTATTAGCGGATTGATATCCGTTATCGGCGATCTCGTACATTCATTGCAGCGAGAGAGAGGTGCCAGTAACTTATTTGTTGGCAGTCAGGGCAGTGACTACCAGGCGGAACTGATCGCAATCAGGGAAGAGTCTGACCAGAAGCGATCGGTGCTGGAGCACAGTCTGGATCAAAGTATACCTGCCATCCAGGGGATGGGGGCGTCTTCTGCGGTGCTTTTCAGCCGCCTTTCTCTTGCCATACAGGCCATGGAAGAAATTCACACGTTACGGACGCAAACCTGGCAATGTGCCTGGGATGGTCAGGCCCTGACCCAGGCTTATAGTGCAATAATCAGCTCGCTGTTAGCGGTCGTTTTTGAGGCTGCTGACATTGCTCGCGATCCAAAACTCACAGAGATTCTGGTCGGTCTGTTTAATCTGATGCAGGGGAAGGAGTTGGCGGGTCAGGAAAGAGCGGCGGGTTCACTCGCCTTTGCCAGTGGCATGGCGCCGGTTGAAATCAAATCCAGAATTGAACATCTTATCGATTATCAGGAAACCTGTTTTTCGACCTATCTCCAACATGTTGATCAGCAGGCAGTAGCCGTCTGGCGTGCATTAGAGTCTTCACCATGTTGCCTGCAGATAGCAGCCTTGCGAGATCATCTTTGTGGAACAGCCAAAGGTCGTTTGACCGGTGAGGATCTGGCGCGGCAATGGTTCACGGTACAAAGTGAAAAGCAGGATAAGATCAGGGAGCTGGAAATAGCATGTTATGAAGCCCTGTCAATGCAATGCCAACTGAGACTTGAAGAGGCTGAGAATCGTCTGTCAGCCAATGAAGATGCTGTTCAGCATTTTATGTCGTTGAACGAAGAAGAACCTACCAGCTCGATTGAAACGTTTTCGCTGCTCCGGACACCGGTTAACAATAATGTAACATCTCCAGGCCAATCCCGTACTTTGATGGATCTTGTGCAGTACCAATCCAAACGCTTACAGGAAGTAGAGCAATCACTGGATTTGGCCAGAACCGCTCTGGAAGAACGTAAGATAATGGAACGGGCCAAATATATTTTAATGAAACATCGTGGATTGGAAGAAGATGAAGCGTATCAGCTGATGAGGCAGACGGCGATGAATCAAAGCCGCCGGTTAATTGATGTGGCGCGTTCTCTCATCGAAATGTCAGTTTTATGGAAGGGGTAGAAATGAAGAGGGCAGGCTCTCAAAAAGCGCTGCTGCCGGTACCATTTTCAGCAGCGCCTGATTAGTATTAATGCGTCTTAGTATTAATGGGTCCCACCATACAGGAATCGCAGGACATCATTTCGATAGCCAATGTAAGCCGTATCATCAGCCAATGCCAAGCGGTCACGGGGTCTTTCCAGATTGACTTCCAGTAACTCCCCGATGGAAGCTTCTGGTCCGACAGTCAGCATAACGATTTTATCAGACAGCAACACGGCCTCGTCGACATCGTGCGTAATCATAATGACGGTATTATTGAGTGAACTGTGAATACGCATCAACTCATCCTGTAAGTGTGCGCGGGTTAATGCATCCAGAGCACCAAACGGTTCGTCCATTAGTAGCACTTTGGGTTCCATCGAAAGACCGCGAGCAATACCAACGCGTTGCTTCATGCCCCCAGAAATTTCATGAGGCAGTTTATCTTTTGCGTGTGTCATGCTGACCAGGTCCAGGTTGTGTTCAACCCAGCCTTTGACTTCTGATGCCGGGCGACGCCCTTTGAAGACCTGTTTAACAGCCAGCTCCACATTTTCGTAGACAGTCAGCCAGGGTAATAACGCGTGATTTTGAAAGACAACAGCGCGATCAGGGTTGGGCGAATCTACCTGACGACCCTCCAGAATGACACCACCTTCTGTTGCCTGGTGCAGGCCGGCAATAATGTTCAGGATAGTGGATTTACCACAACCGGAGTGTCCTATCAGCGATACGAAATCACCTTTATTGACTTTCAGGTTTACATTGCTGAGCGCTTTGAATGGGACATTATTGGTGTTGAATTCGATGCCAACATTGCTCAGTTCAAGATAACACTGCATGGTTATTCTCCAAATACAATACGATTGATTTAACGTAGGACAGCCGTTTTATCCCAGCTGACTTTGCGCTGAATCAACAACATGATTTTGTCCAGGGCAAAACCGATTAGGCCGATTGCAATGACAGCGACCATAATCCTTCCAAGTGAATCAGAACTTCCATTCTGGAACTCGTCCCAGATGAATTTACCCAGCCCAGGGTTTTGTGCAAGCATTTCGGCAGCAATCAGTACCATCCAGCCAGTCGCCAGCGACATACGCATCCCCGTAAAAATCATTGGCACAGCGGAAGGCAGTACAATCTTGGTTACATGTAAATGAGCCGGAAGCTGGATAACACGGCTAACGTTAATCAGGTCTTTATCAACACTGGTGACACCAACGGTGGTGTTAATCAATGTCGGCCACAGACTGCACAGTGACACCGTGATAGCTGATGTGACAAAAGCCTTTGTAAATACTTCACTGTCACTGACATAAAGGGCACTGACAACCATGGTGACCAGTGGCAGCCAGGCCAGTGGTGAAACTGGTTTGAAAACCTGAATCAGCGGGTTGATGGCACTGTAAATGGATGAGTTCAGACCACAAATGATTCCCAGGGGGATGGCGATAATTGTGGCAATGAAAAATCCGAATCCTACAGTAAGCAAACTGGTTTGAACCTGATCTACAAACGTCGGTCTTCCGGTATAAGGTCGTATGCGGGCATCATAGTCAGGATCTACGGCCAGACGTTCAGCATTTCTTTCTTGCTGACGAACCATGAAGTCGCGTTCGCGTTGCTTCTCGCGCTGATAATCAGCTTTGAGTGAACCAACCTGCTCCCAGACCTGGGTGGGGCCCGGGAACTGACCAAGCGATGTATTGATATTACTGGCAGCCACATGCCACATGAAGAGAAAGACCAGGATGCCTGTGCCGGCTAAAATCCAGGAGCGAAACATCTTGGTAATAGCGCTACCAGAAGCAAAGTCAAAACTATTTGCCGATGGCAGTGTCAGTCGGATTTTATTCAAAATGGCTTCCATAATATCAACCTGTTAAATACTGTCTAAACTTAAGATGTTCAATTAGAGCGTTTCGTCTTTTAACCCAATATCCAGTGACTCAAGATAAGCATTGGGCTTGGAACCGTCATAAGGAATACCATCGAGAAAGTCGTCCTGCACTGGGCGATAACCGCTTTCTGTGTCGAAATTCGGAAAGTCCTCTGCCGACATTAATCCTTCGGCAATCAGTTCCTCTGCGGCAAGTTCATACACATCAGGTCGGTAGACTTTTTTAGCGGTATCAAAGTACCACTCATCACTCTTTGGTTCAGATATCTGACCCCAGCGACGCATCTGGGTTAAATACCAGATAGCGTCAGAGTAGTATGGGTAGGTAGCGTTGTATCGGAAGAAAACATTGAAATCAGGTACCTCAAGTACTTCCCCTTTCTGGTATTCAAATGTACCCGTCATGGAATTACCGATAACTTCCTCATCGGCGCCAACATATTCACTGCGAGAAAGGATGTTTACAGCTTCTTCGCGATTAGCATTGTTGTTGTCATCCAGCCACTTGTTGGCACGTAACACGGCTTTAACCAGTCGCACAGAAGTATTGGGGTTTTCCTCGATAAACGATGCCGTCAAACCGAGAACTTTCTCTGGGTTGTTCTTCCAGATTTCATAATCAGTGATAACGGGCACACCGATATCACGATAAATAGCCTGCTGATTCCAGGGCTCGCCCACGCTATACCCGAGAATGGTGCCAGCATCCAGCGTTGCTGGCATTTGTGGTGGCGGTGTCACAGAAAGTAGCGCATCAGCCTGTCGCATACCGGATATATCACCCAGGTGCGGTGCATAGTAGCCAGGGTGGATGCCGCCAGCAGCCAGCCAGTAGCGAAGTTCGTAGTTATGCGTTGATACCGGGAACACCATGCCCATATTAAAGGGGGTGCCTGCAGCTTTATATTCCTCTACAACGGGTTTCAGGGATGAAGCTGAAACCGGACGGACAATCTCACCGTCCTCAGTTGGTATGTGTTCCAGCATGGCATCCCAGATGTCGTTGGAAACAGTGATGGCATTACCATTGAGATCCAGACTTAATGGCGTAACGATATCAGCCTGAGTGCCATAGCCGATGGTAGCGGCCAGAGGTTGGCCAGCCAGCATGTGGGCTGCATCAAGTCGGCCATCTATGACGCCGTCAAGTAAAACACGCCAGTTTGCCTGGGCCTCAAGCGTGACATATAAGCCTTCGTCTTCGAAGTAACCTTTCTCATAGGCGATCGCTAACGGTGCCATGTCCGTAAGTTTGATAAAACCGATAGTCAGGTCTTCCTTCTCGGGCCAACCTGTTTCTGCCTGGGTGCCCGTTACCATGATGACAGAAGTGCCAATTGCCAGTGACGCGGCTTGCAGACATCTAGTGAGTTGATGTTTGGTTGCTTTAAGTACGCTGCTCATGGATATCACCCTCTATCGTTAGCTCAAAAAAAAGCGCCCACTTCTATGATCGGCCGGATTAGTAGCCGAAAGAAATGGACGCCATTGCCCTAAAACGTATCATGTCACCCGTCTTTGGGCGTGAGATACATCGGTTCGCTAAGGGTAATGCATTTAGTGTGCCAAATTATTGTTGCGACCTTGAAGATTCTCTAACCCCCTTTATTTACAACAGTTTTTATCCGTTTGCGGGCACTGCACAGCACTTTGTGTATATGAGCTATCGGATAACTTTTGTGCATCATTTCAGTGCGCTGTGCACTCTTTGCTGGCACAGGACGGTTACCTTTAGCCGTTGAACGGTTTGTGATTCGGTATAGTTATTCTAATAAGATACCCTTAATAAAATCTTAATATTCAATGAGATATGTTAATTCATGAATTGTGTTATGAATGCCTGGCACACCTTTTGCTGAACACTTTAATGTCGCGCTATGGCAGCGGGACAGCAGCCCAGAACCAACGGCGATTTAAAGGGCTTAATACAGAATCAAGGCAAAGGCGCCTGGGACTCGAGCATCGCTCGGGTATCAGGCGCTTTTTTTATGGCTGACCGAAACGTTAATGAGCGAGTCAGCAAGAGACAGCAAACAGGAGTGACCCATGAGTAAGCAACGATTGCTGGTTATCGGCAACGGGATGGTAGGCCAGCGATTTTTGGAAGAGCTGGTAGCCAAAACGCAGGCCTATGACATTACAGTCATAGGTGAGGAGATTCGCCCTGCTTACGACCGTGTTCAGCTTAGCGCCTGGTTCTCCGGTACAACGGTCGAAGAGTTGACGCTATGTGATGAAAACTTTTTTCATGATAACGGCATCACTTTTTTGACCGGGACGAAGGCAGTCTCCATTAACCGTACTGCAAAAATAGTTAAGACTGATACCGGTATGGAACTTTGCTACGACACATTGGTATTGGCAACGGGGTCATATCCCTTTGTACCGCCAATCCCTGGCAATGATAAAGCGCATTGTCATGTTTACCGCACCATTGAGGATCTCGAAGCCATACAGGCTTCAGCTTCCTCAAGTCAGAGCGGGGTAGTTGTCGGTGGTGGCCTGCTTGGCCTTGAGGCTGCAAAGGCACTCAAAGATAGTGGCCTGGTGACACATGTTGTGGAATTTGCGCCTCAGTTAATGGCAGTGCAGCTTGATGATATTGGCGGTGCATTACTGAGAGAGAAAATTGAAGCACTGGATGTGCGAGTGCATACCGGGAAAGCCACTCAAAACATCGGTACAGGAACGACAGCCAGGTACCGGTTGAACTTTGAAGAAGGTGATCTGGAAACAGACATGATCGTTTTCTCCGCGGGTATACGCCCGCGTGATGAACTGGCGCGCAGCAGTGGATTAAGTATTGGTGAGCGAGGCGGCGTTATTATTGATGATCACTGCAAAACGAGTGATGACAGTATTTATGCCATTGGTGAGGTCGCCCTGTGGCAAGGGAAAATTTACGGACTGGTAGCGCCCGGTTATGAGATGGCCCGGAATCTGGCTTCCACACTGACGGATGAAGCCAAAACATTTTCGGGTGCTGACATGAGCACGAAACTGAAGCTGTTAGGCGTTGAAGTGGGTTCAATTGGCGATGCCCACGCCCGGAGTGAAGGGTCACGCATTTGTTCTATCTCAGATGCCTCACGTGGAGTCTATAAGAAACTGGTCATCAGCAACGATGGTAAAAAACTGCTGGGAGCTGTGCTGGTTGGCGACACAGGAGACTACGATTCGCTGCTGCAATATAGCCTGAATGATATCGACTTACCTGAGGAGCCGATCAGCCTGATCAGTCCTCAGTCCGGTGATAAACCTGTGCTGGGTGTTGATGCGTTACCAGCCACAGCCCAAATCTGTTCCTGCAATAATGTCAGTAAGGGCGATATCTGTGCATCGATTGCAGCAGGTTGCACAACCATGGGCGCGATTAAAACCGAAACTCGTGCCTCTTCTACCTGTGGCGGATGTACCACGCTGGTCAAACAGGTTCTCGACGCCGAACTAAAAAGCCAGGGCATCGAAGTCAATAATGATATCTGTGAACACTTTTCCTACACGCGCCAGGGGTTGTATCACCTGGTCCGTATGCACGGTATTCGCAGTTTTGAAGAACTGCTAGAACGCTTTGGCAGTGGCAATGGCTGTGAGATTTGTAAACCCGCTGTTGGCTCTATTCTCGCCTCATGCTGGAACGATTTTATCCTGGACCCTAAACACGTCGGTTTGCAGGACACGAATGACAATTTCCTGGCCAACCTGCAAAAAGATGGTAGCTACTCGGTTGTTCCCCGGATTCCGGGCGGTGAAATTGGTCCAGAGATGCTGGCTGTCCTGGCAGATGTTGCGATTAAGTATGACCTGTATACCAAGATAACAGGTGGTCAGCGTATCGACCTGTTCGGTGCCCGTGTTGATCAGTTGCCTGCAATCTGGAAAGACCTGACAGACGCTGGATTTGAATCAGGTCATGCCTACGGAAAATCCTTACGAACGGTCAAATCCTGTGTCGGCTCTAGCTGGTGCCGCTTTGGTGTGCAGGACTCGGTGAGCATGGCCATTTATGTTGAGAAGCGGTATCGCGGACTGCGTTCGCCGCACAAAATAAAAATGGCCGTTTCAGGATGTACGCGCGAGTGTGCTGAAGCACAGAGTAAAGATGTGGGTGTCATTGCGACAGAAAAAGGCTGGAATCTTTATGTATGCGGCAACGGCGGCATGCGTCCTCGCCACGCTGAACTTTTCGCCAGTGATCTCGATGATGAAACCTTGATCAAATATATCGACCGCATCCTCATGTTTTACGTCAGAACGGCTGACCGGCTGCAGCGCACATCTGTATGGCGCGACAACATGGAAGGTGGGCTCGAATATTTACAGGATGTAGTGATTAACGATTCACTGGGAATCGGTGAAGAACTCGAGACAGAAATGCAGGGCATTATCGATACCTATGAATGTGAGTGGAAAAGAACGATTAATGATCCGGCTGCATTGAAGCGTTTTGAACCCTTCCTGAATGATGATACGCCTGATGGAGACATTGTGTACGTGCGTGAACGCGGACAGAAACGACCGGCTCGTGCTGAAGAAAAACAACAGTTAAAAGTCAAGGAGATTGCGTGATGAGTATGGCATCGAATGCAGAACGGTCAGAAGCGCTTGAATGGTTTGATATTGCAGGTGTTGACGACATTATTCCAGGAACAGGTGCTCCAGCCCGTTTAGGAGACAAACAAATTGCGGTGTTTAGGGATAAAACAAATATTTATGCCATTGATAATCTCGACCCATTCAGTGACGCCAATGTGCTGAGCAGAGGGTTGCTGGCAGATATGAAGGGCAGGATCTGTGTAGCTTCGCCAGTCTATAAACAGCATTTTTGTCTCAAAACCGGTGAGTGCCTGGAGGATGCGACAGTCAATGTAAGAGCATATCCGGTGACATTACGAGATGAACGAATTCTGGTAGGAATAGCGGAATAAACCAATGGTAAGTCGTAATAAACCAGTCATTCTTATAGTGGGGTTCGGCATGGCAGCCGGGCGGTTACTGGAAGAGATTATTGATAAAGCAGAAAATGCTTTTGAAATTATCGTGGTGGGTGAAGAACCTCTGGCCGCGTATAACAGAATCCTGCTCTCCCCTTTATTGGCTGGTGAGATACCTTCAGATAATCTCGCACTTCATGACAGTGCCTGGTATGAAACGAATGGTATCCGGGTCATTACTGGTGATCCCGTTACATCTCTGGATACAAACCGAAAACGCGCCACAACAGCATCAGGTGAGCGGCTGGCCTGGGATTATCTTGTACTCGCAACAGGTTCACGACCGGGCAAACTGAAATTGCCTGGAGAGTCGCTGAAAGGTGTACAAGCGCTGCGTAACATGGCTGATGCAGAACGATTGTTAGGCAGTATTTCCAGCATTAAAAAAGCTGTTGTGATTGGTGGTGGTTTGCTGGGACTGGAAGCTGCCTGTGCACTGCAAGCGCATAACATCGATACGACAGTTGTTCACAATGCCTCCTGGCCTATGAATCGACAGCTGGATAGTGAGGCCGGAGAAAGGCTGGTTACAGCACTACATGAAAAAGGCGTAACCTTTGTGGCGGATGCACAATGTGAACGCTATCTGGAAGATGAACAGGGGGCAGTGGCAGGGCTTGCCCTGGCAGATGACCAGGTTTTTCCTTGTGAACTGGTGGTAGAGGCTGTTGGCGTTGTTCCGGAAATCACATTGGCAAAAGCTGCCGGCATTCCCTGTGAGCGTGCCATTGTTGTTGACGACAAATTGCGAACACAAGTTGACGATGTGTTTGCCATTGGCGAGTGTTGTCAGATTGAAGAAGAATTATTTGGATTGGTGGCACCGATTTACCAGCAGGCAGCGGTACTTGCCAATGTATTTGCGGTTTATGCCAACACAGAAAGTGAAGCAAGACGATTACTGTTACTAGCAGACTGCCAGGGGTATGTCACACAGGCGCTGCCAACAAAATTGAAAGTCAGTGGCGTACATGTGTTCTCAGCCGGCACTCTGGTTGAATCAGAAAACAATACTATTGACGACAAAAGCTCTCCGGTGTCTATGGCCATGCGCGATGATCAGGGGGGGTACCGCCGCCTGTGGTGGCAGGACAACCGCTTGATCGGCGCAGTCATGTTTGGCGATACCGAAGACAGCCAATGTTATGTGGACATGATTGCGGAACAAAAAAATGTAGCCCCGCAAATGCAGGTGCTACTGGATCCCGCAGGGCTGGAAGCAGAGCTTTCTCCTGAGCAGGAGGTAAGTTCCTGATGCGTAATATCCCGGTTCAGGATCTGAGTGCTTCAGTGTCTTCTTCGCGTGTTCATACCACTTGTCCGTACTGTGGAGTTGGTTGCGGTGTCACACTTAGTCGGCAGCGAAATCAGGATATGCCGATTGGTGACGAGGATCATCCGGCTAACTTCGGTCGTATGTGTGTTAAGGGCAGCGCACTGCACGAAACAATCGGGGTGAATGGCAGATTGCTGCACCCGGAAGTTGATGGCAAACAGACGGACTGGAACAGTGCTTTAGACCGGGTAGCGCAACGCTTACAGGAAACCATCGAAAAGTATGGACCGGATGCAGTGGCATTTTATGTCTCCGGTCAGCTTTTGACCGAGGATTATTACGTCGCCAATAAACTGATGAAGGGCTATATCGGTTCTGCCAATATCGATACCAATAGCCGGCTGTGTATGTCAACGGCAGTGGCGGCGCATAAACGGGTATTTGGTGCCGATGCAGTACCCACCAGTTATGAAGACCTTGAATCGGCAGATCTGATTATTCTTTACGGCTCTAACATGGCCTGGACACACCCGGTGGTATATCAGCGTATTGCGGCAGCAAAAGCGGCCAGGCCGGAACTGAAAATTGTTGTTATTGATCCTCGTCGTACCTCTACAGCAGAACTGGCTGATCTGCACTTGCCGATTAAACCCGGCACTGATATCGAGTTAATCGATGGTTTACTGGCCTATCTGATCAACGAAGGGCATGAGGATTCGGCATACCTTAAGAAGCATGCCGAAGACTATGAATCTGTTTGCCAGCAAATCATAGAGCGAAGTTCGAATCTGTCTGACATTGCAGAAACGTGTGATATCTCTCTTGAGAACCTGAAGCGATTTTATCAATGGTTTGCCAATACCGAGAAAACCGTATCTGTATTCTCCCAGGGTATTAATCAGTCTTCACGTGGTGTCGATCAGGCCAGTTTGATTCTTTACAGCCACCTGTTAACCGGGCGTATCGGGCAGGAAGGCAGTGGTCCATTCTCGATTACCGGACAGCCCAATGCCATGGGTGGCCGAGAAGTAGGTGGTCTGGCCAATCAACTGGCGGCCCACATGAATATTGAATCAGAAGCGCATAAAGAAATTGTTCAGACGTTCTGGGGAAGCCCGACAATCTGTCAGTCACCCGGCGCTAAAGCGATTGATATGTTCCGGCAGATTGAAGAGGGGACGATCAAGTTTGTCTGGATCATGGCGACTAACCCGGTTGTTTCACTACCCGAAGCCGAGCGGGTCAAAAGCGCGTTAAGCCGTTGTCCGACAGTTGTGGTTTCTGACTGTATGGCAGAGACCGACACGGTTCGCCTGGCTCACATCAAATTGCCGGCAGCGGGTTGGGGTGAAAAAGATGGCACAGTGACAAATTCCGAGCGCCGGATTTCACGTCAGCGAAGCTTCCTCGATTTACCTGCTGAAGTGAAACCGGACTGGTGGATCATTTGCCAGGTAGCTGAGCGTTTGGGGTTCGCTTCAGATTTCAACTTTGCCAAGCCCGCGGACATTTTCCGTGAGCATGCCCGCTTGTCAGCTTATAAAAACAAAGGAGACCGGGCATTTAATATCGGCGGTATGATTGGCATGAGTGATATGGATTATGATCAACTTAAGCCTGTTCAGTGGCCGGTCATTGATCGTGACAGTGACGGCAACTTTGTATCGACCAAACGATTGTTCACCGATGGTTTATTTTACACCCCATCAGGAAAAGCTAAATTTCATGATGTAGTGCTGGACACTTCACCCAGAAGACAGGGTGCATTTCCTTTCATGCTCAATACCGGACGAATCCGTGATCAGTGGCACACCATGACACGGACCGGATTGAGTCGGCGGCTGCAGAAGCATTACAGCGAACCGTTTGTTGAAATGCATCCGGATGATATGAAGGCGCTGGAGCTGCAGTCTGGTCAACTGGCCTCAGTATCAAGTCCACAGGGTAGCTGTACCGTTCGGGTCAGTGAGCATGACGGGCTAAGAAAAGGCGATGTCTTTATGCCGATTCACTGGAGTGACAGTTTCGCTTCTGCGGCTCGTACTGACACCCTGGTAGCTGCCATCTGCGATCCAATTTCCGGTCAACCCGCATTTAAACAGACACCCGTTGAGATCAAGTCCGTTAAAGTCAGGTGGCAGGCAATTCTGTTATTCAGTATACGGCTGCCGCTGCCAGGCAATGACTACTGGGCATATCGAGCGCTGGGTGATTGGCATATGTATATCCTGGCCGGTAACGCACGCCTGGATATCAAGCAAATGAAGAAACAGTGGCGCAAGCAATGCGATCAGTGGGCAGAAGTTGATGCCGGTGATCAGGCCATGATGCGTTTAGTAGGTAGCCGCCAGGGAAGGCCCACACTATGGATGGCATTACATGAAGAAATGCCGCAATGGAACGAAGACTGGTTACTGGATGCCATTAAGAATCCGGAAACGTCAATGCGAGCGCTGTTACTGGGTATGCCATTAGGTGCCCGTTTAAATAAAGGCAGTGCTCAGATTTGCACATGTAATCAGGTTGATGAAGACCGCATTACTGAAGCGATTAGCAAAGGATGCAGCACTGTAGAGTGTGTCGGTAAAAAGACCAGGGCGGGTACCACTTGTGGCTCCTGTATCCCGGAAATTCGAAAATTGTTAACTCGTGTTAACAGCGATGAGCAGGAGGAGGTCCTATGTTGACCCTGGCAGAACACAAACCCGGATTGCCTGGTGGCGAAGTATGGCTGGTTGGCGCAGGTCCTGGGGACCCCGATTTGATCAGTGTGCGAGGGCTGAAACTGATTCGCCAGGCTGATGTTCTGGTTTACGATCGGCTGGTTGCACCTGAACTGATTGATGAAGCGCGCGTTGATGCAATTCGCATCTATGTCGGCAAACAGCCTGGGCATCATCCGGTACCGCAGGAAAAAATCGAAAGTATTCTGGTAGAGCAAGCCAGGTTAGGTCGCTCGGTTGTTCGCGTCAAAGGCGGGGATCCGTCTGTGTTCGGACGGGTTGGCGAGGAAATGATGCGACTGGAAGATGCCGGTATTCCAGTACATATCGTGCCGGGTATCACGGCTGCTTCAGCCTGTGCTGCTGCCGCAGGGTTTCCGCTGACTCAGCGCGGGGTTGCCGACAATGTCTGTCTGAGCACAGCCCACCATAGTGAAGGTGCTGAGGACAGTCACTGGGCATCGCTGGCCGCCGATAAAAATCGCACGCTGGTATTTTACATGGGCCTGTCTTCATTGGCAGAAATTCGGAAACAGTTAGTCAAGCATGGTTTGGCGGCGTCGACACCAGCAGCGCTGATTGAAAATGGCAGTAAGAAAAATCAACGTGTTATTCACTGTGCGCTAGTTGATATTGACAGAACAGCAAAAACGAAACAGCTGAAAACACCCTGTCTGCTTGTTGTCGGTGAAGTCACCGCAATGGCAGCAGAAAATCGTCAGAAACTAAACACAAGACAGTCAACTGCTGCATAAAAAATACGATACCAACAGCCCCCAGTGGAAAGTGGAGAATCAGTATCACTAAGCATACGACAGTAAGCGGGGAACAGATGAACAGTATAAATATCAAAGGAAAGATTTTGTCAGGCTTAATATCACAGCGACTGACCTTAGCCACCGTATTGGGTGCCAGTGCGCTCATCAACAGCCTGTCGGTGTCGGCGCAAAATGATGGCGAAACGGCAGCAGAAAATGCCAGTCGTTTTGCCATCAATTTCCGAGCCCGGACTGAACATGTCAGTGATGAGGGCGTATCGGAAGATGCATTCGCCCCGTCGCTACGAACCCGGTTGAGATTTGATAGTGCCAGTTGGAATCAACTATCTGTGGCAGTCGAATTGGATAATGTCACTTATCTGGGTGATGAACGTTTTAACAATACACGCAACGGTCAGGTGCAGTATCCGGTTATTGCAGACCCGAAAGGCAGTGACCTGAATCAGTTGTATGTTCAGTACAACAACAATGGCACAACACTGAAAGCGGGTCGGCAACGTATTCTTCACGCAGACCAACGGTTTATCGGCGGTGTTGGCTGGCGCCAGAATGAGCAGACTTACGACGCTCTGACATGGCAACAACAATGGGGTGACAATATTCAGCTACAGTACGGCTGGATAGATGAAACACAGCGCATATTTGGCCCTGATGAAGGGAGTCCCCCTGCATCACTGGAGAGTGATCATCACGTCATGAATCTGGACTGGAAAATCTCGGACAGTGTTAATGTTGCACTGTTCTCATATGATCTGGATTTTTCTGACGCAGCGGCATTATCCAGCCGAACAGTCGGACTGGATGTTAAAGGCGGGTTTGCAGACATCTGGGGATATCGGTTAACGGCTGCTGAACAAAGTGATAGTGCCGGTAATCCATTTGACTACTCTGCCAGCTACTGGCTTGCATCATTGTCGGCCAAGTTGGACAGCTTCACTGTTGCAGTGACAGAAACCAGCCTGGGTGCTGATGAAGATGCGAATCGTGCATTTCAGACACCGTTGGCAACGTTACATGCCTTCCAGGGCTGGGCTGATCGTTTTCTGACAACGCCTGGGTTTGGTATCAGGGATACGCAATTCACAATCAGCGGTACGTTGTTTGGTGCGAATACACAGTTGCACTGGCACCAGTATCGCAGTGATACCGGTGGTATGGAGCTTGGCAGTGAGTGGAACTTCCAGATTGCGAAACAGATTGATCGTTATTCGTTGGCGTTGAAATTCGCTGATTATCAGGCTGATGAGTTTAGCCAGGACAGCAGTAAACTCTGGGTTACTATTGCGACCGGGTTTTAATGCCATGCGATCAGCTCGCTGTTCAAATTTCCAGCCTTCATGCCTGATTTATACACTGGCCATCCTTTGCGGTGGCCAGGGCAGTCGGCTGGGTGGCGTGGACAAGGGGTGGCTGTCATCCGGAGACAGCAGTTTTGTCGAGAGAGCCATGCATCGTTTCTGCAGCCAGATTTTGTCAGAGCCTGCCGTGATTATCAGCGCCAATCGTAACCTGCATCAATACGAAGCATTAGGTGCCAAGGTTGTTGCTGATCAACGCGCCGGTTTCCTGGGGCCATTAGCCGGCCTGGAAGCCGTGCTGCTGGCTGCCGATCCGGATCTGCCTTTACTGGTCATCCCCTGTGATATGCCAGACTTGCCAGCTGACCTTGCTACACGGTTGCTGACGCAGCTGTTGAACAGCCCCAAGGAATCGGTCGTTATTGCCAATGATGGCGAGCGCGCCCAGCCCTTATGCATGGCACTTTATCCATCAACGGTAAGACATGATCTGACAGCCTTTCTGGACAAGGGGGGGCGTGGCGTTTTTCAGTGGCTGAAACAGCATGAAGTCAGAGAGGTCCGCTACGCTGGCCAGCCTCAGCACTTCGTCAATATCAATGACGACAGTGCATATCAGGCGTATTTCGGCTATGATCCGCGGCATGAAAGCATCAGATTCCGCCAGATCCCAGCAACGCCTTGACCGATTCCTCAGTCATGCCAGCCCATTCAGCCGCAAAGAAGTCAGGCGTTTACTGCATGCCAGCCGTGTGACGGTAAATGGGGAGGTTGTCAAAAAATCCGACCGACAGGTCGACCCCGAGCAGGATATTGTGGAGCTGGATGGTCAGCGTTGCCACCTTGCCAGACCGCGTTATCTGATGTTGCACAAACCTTATGGTGTTGTTTGCGCCAACACGGATGGTGAACATCCCACCGTGATGGATCTGCTGGATAATCCGGAAGGTTTATCAGTGGCAGGTCGACTGGACCTGGATACGACGGGTCTGGTGTTGCTTAGTGATGACGGTGACTGGATTCATCGTATCATTTCGCCCCGTCGCAGTTGCCAGAAAACCTACCTCGCCACCCTTGATGGCAAGCCGGATCAGTCGGTTATTGACCAGTTCGCCAGTGGTATTATGTTGCGTAGTGAGAAACATCCAACAGCACCGGCCAGCCTGGCGGTGATTGGGCAGGATGAGACCGGGACAGATTATCAGGTCGAAGTGACACTGATCGAAGGCCGCTACCACCAAGTTAAACGCATGTTTGCCGCCTGCGGATTAAAAGTGCTGAAATTACATCGATTACGCATTGGTCATGTTGTGCTGGACAGCGAACTGCAGGAAGGACAAAGCCGTTACTTGAGTGAGCAGGAAGTTTCAGATGTGTTTAAGAGCCAGGTATCTTTAAATGAAAGATAATCTGTTGTCACTTGCTGTGACTTATCTGGCAGATGGCGTCACATGGCTGGTGGATGAAAATCTGACGGCAGACGATATCGGTGTTTTGCATTTGCCGACCGGGTTGCAAGCAGTGACAAATCGAAGTGACCTGAATAAGGCGCTGGGATTGAAAAAAACACAAGTCAATTTCAGTGATTTCAATCTGGACGAAATGGCAGCTTCTTCAAAAGTTGTCTATCGTATATCCAAGGAGAAATTACTGGCTCATCACTGCATCAACCAATCACTGCGAAATCTGAAACGAGGTGGTGAGCTGATTCTGCTCGGTGGCAAACAGGATGGCATTAAATCCATTGTAAAGAATCTGGATAAAATCTACGGCAGCAAAACCCGGATTAAAAAGCACGGCACCAGTTATGTTGCCACCTGCACAATGGAGGATAGCCTTTACCAGCGCCTGCATGCTCAGCCGGATTTCCCCGGATTGCCTGATGACAGTTATACAAAGCTGCGTAAAGTGTCGCATCGAGGCGTGTCATTCCATAGCAAACCCGGTGTGTTTGGCTGGAACAAGGTTGACCGGGGCAGTGAACTACTGGTTTCCATGCTGCCCGAGATTTGCAAATACCAAAAGCAGCAGAATGATGTGCTCGACCTGGGTTGTGGCTGGGGCTACCTGATGCTGGCGACGGCTGATATGCCGTTCCAGCGTCGCATTGCCACTGACAATAATATTGCAGCAGTCAGTACCGCAGCATACAACTTTAAAGAAGCGGGCATGGCCGTAGAATGCGTTGCCGATGATTGCGCCAGTCAGATCAGTGGCCGGTTTGATCTGATATTGTGCAACCCGCCCTTCCATCAGGGTTTTTCAGTCAGTGACTCCATGACTGAAAAATTTGTTGCTGCTGCAGCCAGACTTTGCCGGCGTGATACCCGCGTTGGCTTTGTTGTGAATCAGTTTATTCCACTGCCCAAAGTGGCAGAGAAGTACTTTCCTACCTGTCGGGAACTACTGGCTGCTGACGGGTTCAAGGTTTTTCTGCTCAGTCCGGCCTCGCCTCGCTGATACGAATAAAGTGACTGAACATTTCCCCCTGATCGCTATAGGTATGTGACAACTCTTGATCCGGGTCGGCATTGAATGGGTTGGCTTCTGAATTATCGTAAATGGTTTCCGCCCGTAAACGTGATCCGTCGGGCAGCCAGTTTTCATTAGCCTGGCGATAATCGAGTTGCCAGTTGAAATTAAAATTTGCGACATTGATCAGTAATTCATCTTCGTCACCCTGTTCTGGCGTTTCCAGATAAAGTCGCATCTGGGTGCCGCGACTATGTGCATGGGGAGAGTAGCTTTCCAGGCGAACATCTTCACTGAGCGTTTCGCTGCGCATCACCACTTTGTGGTTGGCCGTGTTAGGTGGAATGGCCAGCTCTTCATCCTGCAGTGTGATAGTGCGTAAACGCCGCTGCGGTGGCGTATCCCGGAAATACAGGCCAAGCCGGGTTTCATCCAGCTCCTCCCGGCCTGAGGTCAGGTAACGCAATTTCACGACCAAATCCTGATCGGCCTTCAACAGAAAACCGGTGTCCGGTGAGAACTTATCAACTGTTTCACCTGGCACGAAGACGCTGAAATAGTCTGAATTGTCAGGACTGATCAGCTCGACAGGATCATTTGTACCATTGGCTTTGTCGATGGTATAAACCAGCACACTGTGCAGTACACTTTTTTCCCCAACATTATAGGCAATACCGGATAACCATCGATCCTGTTGTAATGACAACGGTACTCGCTCGACCATAAAATCAACTGTACCGGTGGCAGGAATCTGTTGTGCTGGCAGGTCGACAATAAGATCCGGCTCTCCCGCTTCCCACTCCGGAGGCTCCGGTCGAGGCTCAGCCAAGGGGTCCTCCTCCCCTTCGCGAGGGGCGCGCTGATCGATCCAGGTCACCAGCATGGCCAGTTCTTCATCACTGAGTTCGTGCGATTTCTGCCAGTTGCCAACCTGGCCGTCAATCTGGCCGGGCGGCATGCGCTTGGTGACCAGGGTTTCTCGCATCATAGGGCTCCAGCCCATCACCATCAGATAGCGATTCATGGCCCAGGGAGCCAGTCCGTCTTCGATATGACAAAAGGCGCAGCGCTCTGTCAGTAAAGGGGCGATATCATCAACATAGGAAATGCCCCGTTC
Source organism: Pseudohongiella nitratireducens (assembly GCF_001642735.1). Taxonomy (GTDB): domain Bacteria; phylum Pseudomonadota; class Gammaproteobacteria; order Pseudomonadales; family Pseudohongiellaceae; genus Pseudohongiella; species Pseudohongiella nitratireducens. The sequence goes on from NZ_LWHM01000027.1 coordinate 96,334, forward strand.
GGTAAATGTTTCCTGGTAATGGTATGTCAGTGTCGGCCCTGCTGGTTCAGCAAAAGTGGGGCGGACAGGCCGCCCGGCCAGGATGTCGCTGATGGCTGTGCGTACGGCGGTTTCATCCCACTGGCCACGAAAATAGGGGGACAGCCCGCCGGGATCCATGCCAATGACTTCCCCCAGCGCTTCGACTTCCAGTGTCGCTGCAGCGGTTTGCGAACCATCAATTAACACGGGCAGCGTCAGATCCTGTGCGCTTGCCCAGTCTGCTATTGCCTGGGTTCGGGTTTCCGGATCGTGTAGTGCTGCCGCATCTGATTCCAGAAATAGAGCGACGATACCCTGGTCTGCCATTTCATGAGCAAGAGACTGCATGGCGTGGGCGTTAACCAGGCTGTCCGGATCATTCATGGATACCGGCATGATCAAAACCAGGTTGTCATTGCTGTAGCGGCTGAGCTGGTGAAACTTACCGTGCTGATCCAGCAACCCGAAGTCTTCAGCGTGGAGTGGTGCCGGAGACAGAAATAACAGGCACAGCGCGAGTACTGCTGTGAATACAGAGTGAATGGCTATTGCTGCCGGACGGCAGACAATGGTTGTTCGCTGGTGATCAGTGCTGTGCGGTAACATCATTATTATTAGCTTTCAGTTTTACACAGCACCATTTAACCATGACCGGAAGCAGCAGGGCTTGCGGGAAGTCGAAATAAGCTGACGAATTCCGAAAAAGTGGCTATTTAAGTGCTAATAAGAGTCTGCTACCCATTGTGTCAGTGCCGGAGCAATCTCTTTGCTTGCCTGGGACAATGCCTCGGCAGCGTCTTCTGCACTGTTACCGGATAGAGGGGCTTCGGCTCGAAAGCGTCGGCTGGCGATAATGCGCCGGGTGCTGGTATCCACCAGCATGGTGTCCAGCTGAATAATCGCCAGCCAGGGCTGCTGATCGCTTCTGACGTGAAAAGCAGACAGCCGGCTATTCAGTTCGCGATCGGCTTGCAACCCATCACTATCGCTACTTATGCCAGCAATACGCTGATCTTCCCAGAACATGTTGAGCAGCCATTCACGCCATAATGATGGGATGTCACTTTGCCAGCGTGCCCCGCCAAAGGCCTGAAAACTCAGCTCGCTATCCTGAATCAGCAAGGTGCTGGTGGCCAGCATGTCAGAGGTTTCTGGTCTGACAATGCGCAGGCCGCCATCGTGCTCGGGTGTTGCGGGTCGAGTATTCCAGTTCGCTGGTTCGAGTGTGAAAAGGCGCACGGATTGCGGCTCCGGCAGTACAGAGCAACTACTGAGTAACACCGCCAGTAAGATAAGGCCTGATCGATACATCATGGGGTATATTCCTGAATGGATTCGCCGCCCAGCAGGAAGTTGCCGGGGCTGTTTTCAAAGTCTCGAGCCATCCGGTTAAAGCGGGCCATGGTGTCGCGCAGATCGCGAATGGCTGGGTCCAGCCCGGTCAGGCTTTGCATACCGGCGTTAACCGCCTCGGCATTTTCATTTACCAACTGGTCCAGCCGTTCAACCAGCTGGTTGGCACTGGCAACGGAGGCTCGGGTTTCTTCCAGTATGGCACTGGTATGGCCTGCCGTTTCTGTCTGGATTTGTGTGACCAGCTTACTGATATCACGGCCTGCGGTGGCCATACTGTCCAGCGCTTCATGCAGACTTTCCTGTTCCGCCGCCAGGGACTGAGTCATGGCGCTGAGATTACTTAATACATCACTGATATGAGTGACATTGTTGTCAGAAAGAATATTGTTGCCGCGACCGACCAGTGAAGAGAGCTCCATCAACAGCTCATCCGCATCACCGCGCAACTGTTCCAGAGAGGAAGGTTCAGCAACAATAACCGGTACACCGCTGGTTGTTTCCAACAGTAAAGGGCTCTCTGGCATGCCCTGGGACAGTGATATGCCGGCCGCCCCGGTGATGTTCAGCAGTGTCAGGCGGGCGGCGGTATCTGTTTTGATAGGGGTGCGACCATTCACCCGGATGCGGGCCCAGACCTGGCGGGGATCCTCGGGGTCCAGGCTTAAGGTGCTGACCTCACCGACCCGGATACCATTGTATTGCACCGGGTTGCCGACACTTAATCCGGAGACGGCTTCCCGGAATACGACATCGTAATTGTCAAAGGCCTGATCGCCATCGCTTTGGCTGAGCCACAGCGCAACTGCCAGCAGCGCAGCAATGCCGCTTAGGGTGAAAAGGCCGATAAGTATGTGGTGTGCCCGTGTTTCCATGAATGTACCCTGCTAATCGTTAGTGCGCCGTGGAGGTGAGCCAAAGCCATCGGATTTCACGTGCGACCCACTAGATGCCGTGTTGTCGTCCGTGGGGTAACTTTTTGCTGTTGCCCGCCCGCGAGGGCCAGCAAAGTATGACTGTATCCACGAATCGTCGGTTTGTGCAACTTCGGCCAGTGGTCCGACCACTAAAACCTGTTGCTGTGACAAGACGGCGATACGGTCACAGGCTGCGTGCAAGGAGTCCAGGTCGTGTGTCACCATCAGTACTGTCAGGCCAAAGGCGTCGCGCAGCGTCAGCAGCAGTTGATCAAAGGCAGCCGCACCAATGGGGTCCAGCCCGGCTGTTGGCTCGTCCAGAAACAGAATATCCGGGTCTAATGCCAGCGCTCGCGCCAGTGCTGCCCGTTTGATCATACCGCCAGACAGATCGGCCGGGTAGAGGTCACCCGCATGCGGCGGCAGACCGGCAATGGCAATTTTGACAGCTGCGATATCAGCAGCCATCCGAGTAGACAGACCGCGATGCTCTATCAACGGCAAGGAAACATTCTCTGTCACCGTCAGTGAAGAGAATAAAGCGCCTTGCTGAAACAGGACGCCGATGCGTTGCCGAATCTGCAACCGTTCTGTTTCATTGGCACTGGCCATATCACTGCCAAACAGACTGATTTCACCGGCAACGGGGCGTTGTAAGCCGACAATGCTTCTTAACAGCACGGATTTGCCGGTGCCGGAACCACCAACAATACCCAGGATTTCTCCAGGCCGGACATCCAGGTCAAGATCACGGTGAACATAACGGCCATCAAAGGCATTACTGAGGCCACGAATACTGACAATAGCATTGTTGTCCGGGTTCACCATCCCATCTCCATATAAAACAGGGCGGCGATGGCATCGACCACAATGACAAAGAAAATCGACTGAACCACGGCAGAGGTTGTGCGCTCACCAACGGAGCGGGCACTACCGGTAACTTTAAAGCCCTCCAGGCAACCGATCAGGGCGACGATAGCTGCAAATAAAGGCGCTTTGGCAAGACCGAGCCACATATGGCGAATCGGGATTTCCTGCAGGATACCGAGGAATCTGGCCAGACTGATGTCCAGGGAGAGGATAGCGACTGCTGCACCACCTGCCAACCCGGACATAATGGAGAGGAATGACAGCAAAGGCATGACGATAAGCAAGGCGATGAAGCGGGGCAGGACCAGTATGTCAATCTGGTTCAGGCCCATTACCTCCAGAGCATCGACTTCTTCATTCACTTTCATGGCACCAATTTGAGCAGTAAATGCACTCGCGGTCCGTCCCGCAAGCAGGATGGCCGCCAGCATGACACCCAGTTCACGCATGAATGCGTAGGCGACCAGGTCGACCGTGTATTGTGTGGCGCCGAATGACTCAAGGACAGTGGCCCCCAAAAAGGCCACCACGGCACCAACCAAAAAATTGAGCAGGGCAACGATGGGAACGGCATTCAGCCCTGCCTGGTGCATTTGCACCGTCAGCGCTGTCAGTCGCCAGCGCCACGGTGTGAGCAGTGTGACAGCAAGCCGGGTCAGGGTCAGACCAAAAAAACCAAAGAATTGCATAGTTTGCCGGCAGGCATTGATGACCTGTTCGCCTAGAGAAGCAATTTGATCAATCAAGGAAAAGCGAGTACTTACTTTCGCTTCTTTGTCTTCTGGCATATGGCGGGCGACACTAAGTAACAACCCTCGTTGTGATGCGGAGAGACTTTCACATTCACTGACCAGTTCAGTCACCCGGGCTGACCCCAGCAATTGCACCAGCAGCCCCGCACCTGCTGTATCAATGCCTGTCAATTGACTGGCATCCAACGCGCTGATAGTGGAGTCTGGCACAATAGCATGGCGGTGGAGTTGAACATAGTTGTCCAATGTCCAGTCCCCGCTTATGACGAGTCGTGTCGGGTTGGCAGGGTCTGTCGACAGAGGTGCTGTCGTCATGAAAGGCAACTTCCGAATGCAATCGAATCATCATAGTATCGGGGCATGATCACGGGATCAAGACAGACATTGCAGGATTAACATGCAACAGCAGAGCGATTTTTTTCTTAGTACAGACCAGGATGAGCAACTGGCTATTGGCCCCGGCGCTTTTTGTTTTAAAGGCGCGATCATCCAGGATGGCGTCGAGATTATTCGGGCGGTTAACGATGTTGTGGCCAAGGCCGAGTTTCGCCACCTGATAACACCAGGCGGGCGGCGCATGTCTGTCGCTATGTCCAACTGCGGTCGTCAGGGTTGGGTATCTGATCATGCAGGATATCGCTATCAGACCACTGATCCACTGACCGGTAATGCCTGGCCCGTGATGCCGCGTATTTTGCTGGCAACTGCACAGAGTCTGGCTGCGCGTGCAGGGTTTGGCAATTTTAATCCTGATGTCTGCCTGATCAACCGATATCGCGCCGGTGATCGTATGGGGCTGCACCAGGACAGAGATGAAGGCAATGTCACAGCACCCATTGTCTCGCTATCACTGGGGTTGCCGGCGACATTCATCTGGGGTGGATTACAAAGATCCGGCCCCACTCAGCGATTTATTCTTGAACATGGTGATGCCGTTGTCTGGGGTGGCGAAGATCGCTTGCGTTTCCATGGAGTGGCGCCGCTGAAGGCAGGTGAGCACCCACTGACCAAAGATTGCCGGATCAACATCACCTTTCGCCAAACAGGCAGCCTGGATACATGCAGGTGAATGCCGATCAACACCGTATGCTCTCCCAGCAGGACCAGCAGGGCATACAGGTGTCACGTGGCAAGAGAAACGCGGCGCAGCCGCAGTGCATTAGTAATCACAAACACGCTGGAGAAGGCCATGGCTCCGGCTGCCAGCATGGGAGATAACAGCAGCCCGGTCACTGGGTACAGCATGCCTGCAGCAACGGGAATCAGTGCTGTATTGTAGGCAAAGGCCCAGAACAGGTTTTGGCGAATATTACGCAAGGTCGCCTGGCTGATGGCGAAGGCGTTTACTACGCCATTCAGATCATCTCGCATCAGCACCACGTCGGCTGATTCAATTGCTACATCAGTGCCGCTGCCAATCGCAATGCCGACATCTGCGGCTGCCAGCGCTGGCGCATCATTGATGCCGTCCCCGACAAAAGCGATGGTGCCGTGGCGCTTCTGCAGCCGTTTTACGTTGTCGACTTTACCATCGGGAAGCACGTCGCCGAGTGCCTCATCAATACCAAGCTCAGATGCAATGGCCTCAGTGGTCGCCTGGGCGTCACCACTGATCATGACGACATGAAGGCCCAGTTCATGCAGGGACTGAATTGCTGATGCACTGCTGTCTTTGATCGGATCAGCCACCGCGATCAGCGCTTTTAATTCACCGTCCACGGCCAGACAGACGGTGGTCTGACCTTTAGCATTGAGTGCGGCCAGTGTCTCATCAGCATTCCCCAGGTCAATCCCGACTTGTGTCATGTAATGCGGGGCACCGATGTTTATGGCCTGTCCGTTAACCCTGGCCTGAATGCCTTGTCCTGTCGCTGATTGAACATCTGTCGCTCGCGGCAGAGTCAGGTTCTCATTTTGAGCTGCGCGAACGATAGCGTGTGCGATCGGGTGCTCTGATGCCTGTTCTACGGCAGCAGCAATACCGAGGAGTGAGGATTTGTCATCACTGCTGATGGGAATCAATGACTGTAAGGCTGGCTTACCAATGGTGACGGTGCCCGTTTTGTCCAGGGCGACGACCTGCACCTCTCGCAATTGCTGTAACGCCTGGCCTTTGCGAAACAGCACACCGAGCTCTGCTGCTCGTCCCATGCCGACCATGATGGAAGTTGGTGTGGCCAGACCCATGGCACAGGGGCAGGCAATGATCAGCACGGCGACAGCATTTACCATGGCCATCGCCAGGGAAGGGCCTGACCAAAACCAGATCACAAAGGTCAGCACAGCAATGGACATGACCACAGGGACAAACACAGCTGTGACTTTGTCTACCAGTGCCTGAACAGGCAGACTGGTCGATTGCGCATCTTCAACCAGGCGGATGATGCCAGCCAGCACGCTATCGTCACCGACATCAGTCGCTCTGATCAACAGGCTGCCGCTTTGGTTGACGGTACCGCCAACGACTTTGTCGCCCTCGCCACGGGCAGCCGGTTCAGGTTCACCGGTCATCATGGATTCGTCGACATAGCTGCTGCCTTCAATGATCACTCCGTCCACCGGGATTTTCTCGCCGGGACGGATCAGTACCTGGTCATCGCTTTGCACCTCAGCGATATCAATATCCAAGTAGTCCTCTCCCTGTTTAACCCTGGCTTGCCGTGCCTGGAGGCTCATCAGGTGGCGGATGGCGTCTCCGGTGCGTCCTTTGGCCCGGGCTTCCAGCCAGCGTCCGGCCAGTATCAGGGTCACGATCACGGCTGATGCCTCAAAATAAACGAAACGCGAAGATTCAGGGAGTAACTGGCCGGCAAAAGTAGCTATCGTCGAATAACTCCACGCCGCCAGGGCGCCCAGCGCAACCAAAGAGTTCATGTCAGGGCTGCCCCGAACCAGCAGCGGCAAACCGATCTTCAGGAATCGCCAGCCGGGAATAAACAGGACGACGGAAGCCAGCGCAAATTGCACTGTCCAGTAGGCAGACTGATCCAGCTGCTGCAAAATCCAGTGGTGTAGCGGCGGATAGAGATGGCCACCCATCTCGGCAATGAATATGGGCAAAGTCAGTATGGCCGCTACCAGTAAATCCCGTCTTAAAGCGCGTTGTTCCTCTTCTCGGCGATCCGGCCCGGGACTGTTTTGCTCAGAGCGTTTGATGTGCGCCTGATACCCCTGGCCCGCAATGGCCTTGATCAATGACTGAGTGTCAGGGGCTTTCGCAAGCAGCTCCACGGTTGCTGATTCTGTAGCCAGGTTGACCTGTGCCGATACTACTGAATCCAAGCTCTCCAGTGCAGACTGCACGCGATTAACGCAGGATGCACAGTGCATGCCTTCAATCTCCAGGCGAAGGGTTTGCGTTGGTATCGCAAGGCCTGCCTCAGACAAGGCTTGCTGAGCGTTTGACAGGGTAGCTGCAGAGGACAATTCTGACTGGAACGAGGCAGTCTCACTGGCCAGGTTGACGGCGACATGGCTGAAACCATCGACAGCTGCCAGTGCTTTTTCCGCCCGACTGACGCAAGAGGCGCAGTGCATGCCTTGCACGGGTATACGAACATCCTGGCTCATGATGCCTCCATAGAATCGATTTTCTTTAAGATGGCGCAATCGGGATTATTGCCGCCGGGGCACTGGCTGATCATTTCTTGCAGCATGGAAATCATTTGTGTCAGTCGTTGTTGCTGTTCATGCAGCTCCTGCAGGTGATCTTCGGCAACCGATTTCACCTCACTGCTGGCGCGTTGAGGGTCATTGCGCAGATGCAGCAAATCGCTTATCTGAGCGGTGGAAAAACCCAGGTCGCGTGCATGTCTGATGAATATCAAAGTAGAAATCGCCGCCGGCGTGTACAGCCGGTATCCTGAGTCACTGCGGGTAGCCGGCTCAATCAGGCCGATCTGCTCATAGTGGCGAAGCATTTTGGCACTGACGCCACTTTGCCTTGCTGCCTCTCCAATGTTGATCATCGACATCGTGATTCCTCACCTGTTAATCAGGTACGATTGATAGTTGAACTGAGTTTCAACCTTGACACTATGTCAAGGTCAAGCAAAGTTTTGCAAATGCCGTTAAACTTGGCAGGACGTACCATTGAGGACATGACATGCGATACCTGTTAGCTTTGTTGCTGCCGCCGGTTGCCGTATTTCTTTGCGGCAAGCCCTTTCAGGGTATTCTGAATATTATTCTGACCCTGTGCTTCTGGGTACCGGGCATGATTCACGCCGTGCTGGTTGTTCACAATCACCTGGAAGACAAGCGTGCCGATCGCATCATCAAGGCGGTTGGCAGTCATAAACGCTAAGGGAGACGTTAAACGATGATCAATCGCAAATTTGGCCTGCGAGGCTTAATGATATTAACACTCGCCGCTGCACTGGCATCATGCCAGTCAGCTTATTACGGCACCATGGAAAGGTTGGGCGTACCGAAACGGGAAATTATGGTCAGCCGCATTTCCGAGGCGCAAGAGGCGCAGGAAGAAGGTCAGGAACAATTCAAGGATGCCCTGGAGCAATTCCGTAGTGTGGTTAATTTCGACGGTGGCGAGCTGCAGTCAGTTTACGATCGTCTGGATGCGGAGTTCCAGGACAGCGAAGCGGCGGCTGACCGGATCAGAAACCGAATTCGTGCGGTAGAAGATGTGGCTGATGCGCTGTTTGATGAGTGGGAAGACGAGCTGGATCTGTATTCCAATGAAAGCCTGCGTCGTGACAGTGAGCGCCAGTTAGCAGATACGCAGCGTCGTTATCAACGCTTGTTGACTGCCATGCAGCGCGCGGAGGCAACCATTGATCCGGTCATGGATAATTTGCGCGACAATGTGCTTTATTTAAAGCACAACCTGAATGCACGAGCGATTGCTTCAATTCGCGGTGAGCTGGACACCATCAATGCCGATGTAGATCGATTGATTGAGGCCATGGAAGCCGCAATCGCAGAATCAGATCGGTTTATCAGTGAAATGCAGGTCTGATCATTCGCAACATACCTGGTTACGTCCGGCATCTTTAGCCTGATATAACCGGGTATCTGCCAGGTTCAGCAGCTCATCAAGTTCGTCTATATCACGCTTTGGCATCGTTGCCACGCCTATCGACACTGTCATCTGTAATGCCACATCGTTGCTGAGACGAGTGTTGGTATTGGCGATATGCTCCCGTATGCTCTCAGCTTTTTGCAAGGCCTCTTCTTTACTCGCACCAGGCAAAAGCACGACAAACTCTTCTCCCCCAAAACGTGCCAGGATATCACTTTTACGTAATTTCTCGGCACAGATGTGTGTCAGAGATACCAGTGCAGTATCACCATCAGTGTGCCCATAAGTATCATTGATTTGTTTAAAATGATCGATATCCAGCAGCAATACAGAAACCGGTGATGACTCGACACCTTTTTTACCCATTTCCTGTGAGGCTAGCTCCCAGAAATACCGGCGATTGAAGACCCCGGTTAACGGATCAGTCCGTGCCTGTTCCTTCAAGGCATCTTCCAGTTCTGCCTGTTCGCTGAAATCCTGGACGCTGCAACGGCTCAGTACCAATGCCCCACTGCCATTGAAGCGAGGGGTAAAGGAGCAAACTGATGGAATGGCTGCACCATTTTTTGCTTTGATGGTCAAACGTCGTTGCTTGATACGCTTTGGCTGTTGATCACCTGATTTTAGTTTTTGCAGATCAAAGGCGCCGGGGTCGTCCAATAAATCACTCAAGCGCATTTTGCCAATCATTTCCTGTTTCTTATAGCCTACCAGGTCCACCAGAGCACGATTGACCCGTTTGACATAGCCATCCGCATCAAATGTCAGATAACCGATCGGTGCGTTGTCATAGAGGTCTTTCATCTCGCGGATGAAATGGGTACGCGTCGCGCGATACCGTGTCACCAGAAATGCCTGTATGAGACAGGCGGCAACCAGTAACGTCACGAGTAAATAACCCGCCCAGCTGCGGAAAAATGTCCCGTCCATACGACTGGAGAAATCGGTCTGAACCACAGCGTACCAGCTACCATTCTGTATGCTGGGCACAACACCCAGGTCAGTGGCATAGCGTCCGTCCAGTGTCTGTTCATCTGCCCCGGCAGGTTCGATGCGTCGATAGCTGAAGGACAGTTCACCTTCGTTATAGAGTCCATTGTCATTAGATTGCATGGCGCTCCACAATGGTGACTTCCAGTCTTCCATCGTCAAGGAAGGCTGCTCCGTTTGCCAACCCCACTCATTTTCACGTTCGTGGTTGGACATCCAGTAGCCATCGGTATTGAGAAGCATGCCACGTTCGTCTTCGCGGAACAGGCTACGGAAACTGTTCAGTAAATGATTGGCCTTATAGTTCAGAACCAGCAATGCGCTGGTATTGGGGATATCGGCTGCTACGCGTTCTACGATCCGAATGACGGGCTGGTAAGGGATTTCAACCTGGCCCAGTTCGACATTCAGTTCCAGGGGGGAGATGTAGACTTCTTCATTAGCGAGCTGTTCGCCCTGGGTAACGTAGTCACGGCCTGATTTATCCTGCAGTTCGGAAACAGGCACAACATGGGCAGTTGAGTCCTCATAATTAATCCGGACCATTTCCATGCCATCCAGTGAAATGAGTCGGATTTGATCGTAATAGCCATAGCTGTCAGCGAAAGTGGCCAGGGTGTTTTCCAAAGCCATTCGTGCTTCAACGTTATCAGGTGCCTGCAAGAACGCTTCAATATCATTCAGCTCAGCCAGCAGGTGGGCATCCTGGACGGCGCGCAGCAATTCAACATTGATCAGTTGTTCTGCCATGTCCAGACCATGCCCATGACTGACCAGCATTCTTTCACGCAAGCCGGACTCGAACACACGCTGCACGATGCCCAGTACCAGAAACAAGATAAGCAATGAGCCTGTTGACCAAAGTATAAATTTTCTGAAATAAGCAGACAGTGGCTGGTATTCGAACTCAGTCTTGCTTGATTTGGCCATGGGAGGAAATCCAATATTGAATCAGTTTGTTAGGTTATAACAATTATTCACGCTGCTCAAAGCTGAAAACGTATGGAGGGGCAGCTTATTCGGCTAGTTTCCGATAGAGCGAGCGTACGCTTATACCCGCTATTTGAGCTGCTTTATGCTTATTTCCTGCACAATAACGTAAGAGTTCTTCGAGGTATCGGGTTTCACTTGATTTGAGATCAGGATAATTAAGATGTTCTTCTGTGTCAGATAATTCTGACATGCCAGGCTGCTGTGTCGTGGAGCGAGCAATAACTGACTCATCAATGATATTGGAATGTGCAAATATGGTTGCGCGTTCCAGTATATTGCGAAGTTCTCGAATGTTTCCTGAAAAAGAGAGTGTCTGTAAGTGGTTAACTGCAGAGCCTGTTAGACGATAGCGGGCGCCAGGATTGAGTTTTCTGATAATGGATTGGGCGATCAGAGAAATATCATCACGACGGTCCCGCAAGGGCGGCAGTGTAATAGGGAAAGCATTGATCCGGTAATAGAGATCTTCCCGGAACTCGCCTTTTTCAACCATGGATAACAAGTTTTTATGGGTAGCACAGACGAGTCGGAAGTCGGCCAGTTTTGGTTGTGTACTGCCGACTTCACGGTAGCTGCCAGTCTCCAGTAATCGCAACAGCTTGACTTGCATAGTAAGCGGAACGTCGCCGATTTCATCCAGAAAGAGTGTGCCGCCTCGAGCTGATTCGAGTAAACCGGGTTTGTGATTCACCGCACCAGTAAAGGCGCCTTTGACGTGCCCGAAAAGTTCACTTTCAAATAATGTATCAGTTAACCCAGCGCATTCCACTGTCACCATGGCACCATGGGCCCGAGGGCTCGTGTCATGAATAGCTCTGGCTGCCAGCTCTTTGCCGGTGCCAGATTCTCCCAGCAGCAAAACAGATGTTTCATGTGATGCAACCAGGTTGATTAATTCGAGCATGTGGTTGAAAGCAGGGCTTTGCCCGACCATGTGCTCACTGCTGATTTCTGCGCTGGCATTTTTTACCGGTTTGAGTATTTCAATGAAATAACGCAGCTTCCCTTTCCTGTCTTTGAGAGGCAGCATTTCAACATCAATATGCTCACGTCCCCGCGGTGTGTTGTGGATATGCAGCACACGTTCACGTTCGCCGGATTGTGTGCAGGCGAGCAATGGGCAGCTTTCGCCAGCCTGGTCACAGGGCCGGTCATACCCATGAGAAACCCGGAAACAATTATCCCCATAGGTGATTTCACCAAAGGTGTCCTGATAAAGCTGGTTGTTCGCCAGGATCTGATAGTCAGGCGTCAAAAGGATAGCGGGATGGTCAAGACCATCCAGCAAGGAACGAAAGTCCAGTTCACTGTCGCTTGCAATTACATTCATTAGTTTGTCATTTCTGTCAGTAATATTGTCGATAATGACATGACCTCGCTGTTTTAGACAATCAGAATGATCCAGAGCAAGCGGGCAGAGGTCGATAACGTATAGTGTTTACTGATTTGCCAGCCATTGTTGTAGGATGGCACAGGCATTGCTGTATTGCTCAGGTATCAATGTCTTTGCTTCGTCTGCATCCGGGAGGAACTGGTGGATATCGACCCTTTTGTGCTGGCTCGCATCCAATTTGCCGCAAATATCAGCTTTCATATTTTATTTCCGGCAATTTCAATTGGTCTTGCCTGGTTTCTGCTTTTCTTCCGCATTCGCTTTACCCAAACAGGGGATAAGGCCTGGGAGTATGCCTACTTTTTCTGGGTAAAAGTCTTTGCCCTCACCTTCGCCATGGGGGTGGTCTCTGGTATCACCATGAGTTTCCAGTTCGGGACAAACTGGCCGGGATTTATGGAAAAGGCCGGTAATGTAGCTGGGCCGTTATTGGGCTATGAAGTACTAAGTGCTTTTTTCCTGGAAGCTTCCTTTCTTGGCATTATGCTCTATGGCAAAAACCGGGTATCGAACAACATTCATCTGATAAGTACGTTTCTGGTCGCCTTTGGCACAACCCTGTCAGCTTTCTGGATACTGAGCCTGAACTCCTGGATGCAAACACCAACCGGGTATTTCATTGAAGATGGGCGGGTCATGGTTGATAGCTGGCTGGCCGTTATCTTCAACCCTTCGTTTCCTTACCGTTTCACGCATATGTTACTGGCATCGGTACTTACCTGTGCTTTTCTGATAGCGGGTGTGAGTGCCTGGCGGGCATTGAAAAAGGTCGATGGGCCGGCGACCTGGAAGGTCATGCGCACCGGTGTCATGGTGGCCGCCATTGCCGCGCCATTACAGATTCTGGTCGGCGATATGCACGGACTGAATACCCTGGAGCATCAACCCGCGAAAGTCGCCGCCATGGAGGCTATCTGGGAAACCGAGCGTGGTGCGCCTTTTACGCTGGTTGCGATGCCGGATGAAGAGGCTCGCAGCAACCGTTTTGCGGTAGAAGTGCCCTATGCAGCCAGCTTGGTATTGACTCATCACATGGATGGCGAGGTGCAGGGTTTGAATGACTTTGAGGGTGATCACCCGCCGGTGGCGATGGTCTTCTGGTCGTTTCGGGTCATGCTACTGGTTGGGGTGTTGATGCTCTGTGTGTCGTGGTGGGCGGCGTGGCGGCTGCGAAAAGGCAACCGCGCGGATCGCCTGGTACTCAGAGCGCTTTCCCTGATGACATTCTCTGGCTGGGTCGCTGTGCTGGCCGGTTGGTATGTGACAGAGATTGGCCGACAACCCTGGATCGTTAGCGGTGTGCTTCGGGTTCAGGATGTCGTCGCTGGCCACAGCGCTGCAACTGTTGTCAGTACACTGTTTGGGTATGTATTGCTATATGTGCTGTTATTGATCTCGTATGTGGCAGCTGTAAGACGTCTGGCGACCAAACCCGCTGAGTCATTGGCCATGGGACCCGTTGTATTTACAGAGGATAGTCATAGTCGTCAGCAAGCCCAAAAGGGGGGGGCATAATGGAATTCTGGTTACCTGTTATCTACATGGCGACTATGGGTCTTGCCCTGCTGATTTACGTTATTCTCGATGGTTATGACCTGGGTGTTGGCATGTTGTTGCCATGGGCAGAAGAAGACGAAAAAGACACGATGATTGCGTCAATTGGCCCATTTTGGGATGCCAATGAAACATGGATCGTGTTGGGCGTGGGGATATTATTGATTGCCTTTCCCATGGCACATGGCATTGTGCTGACACATCTGTATATCCCGGTAACGTTAATGCTAATCGGGCTGACATTGCGCGGCGTTGCGTTTGACTTGCGGGTTAAAGCTGGTGACCACCGCAAGGGGCTGTGGAATCGGGCTTTTTTTGCTGGCTCATCGCTGGCATCACTTTCCCAGGGCTGGATGCTCGGCGCGTATGTGACAGGGCTGCAATCCAATCTGACCAGTTACCTTTTTGCTGGATTGATCGCGCTGACATTACCCGCTCTCTATTTTGTGCTTGGTGCTGCCTGGCTGTTGATGAAAACGGAGGCAGACCTTCAGCAGAAAGCGATTAAATGGGCCAGGGTCGCTATTTTGCCAATGGGTGTTGGTCTTCTGCTGATCTCAATTGCCACACCACTGGTCAGCCAGACCATTGCCGATAAATGGTTTACCTGGCCAAATTTGTTGATGATGTCACCCATTCCGATATTCACAGCGGCCTGTTTCGGGATCATGCTGTGGTTGTTAAAAAACCCAGCCCGTGTCGAGCAAGGGCAGGGCTGGATTCTCTATGCAGCCACTGTTGCTGTCTGCCTGCTGGTGAGCCTGGGGCTGGGGTACAGCCTGTATCCCGATATCATTATTGGCCAGATGACCATTTGGGAGGCCTCGGCTTCTGTCAAGTCATTGCTTTTTACCTTGTTCGGTGTAGCCCTGACGCTGCCAGCCATCATCGTCTATACCATTGTGATTTATCGCATTTTCCACGGTAAAGCGGCGGATCTCAGCTACGACTGATTATTGCCAGTTTTGTCATAACCGTCTGTCATTTTTGACATACGGAAGACCAAGTGTTGCCTCTAAAAATATAACTGAAGACAAAGATGTGTAATTATTTTATCTAATATCAATATGTTAGGTTTGTTTTCGGAAAATAATAAAGTTGGTACGAATACTGATAGGTAGTTGTTAAGACATCACGATTAACTGAGATAAGCGAGGTAATGGTTATGCGCACAATGCCCGAAACGAACCTGAATTGCAGGCCAGAGGTCGTTCCTTTCTTTGATGAGGATACCAACACCTTTTCCTATGTTGTTAAAGACCCTGCATCGAATGCCTGTGCCATTGTTGATTCCGTGATGGAGATAGATTATGCCGCAGGCCGCCTCTCTCTGGATGGGGCCGATAAGATCATTGATTATGTGAAGCGTCATGACCTGAAAGTTGAATGGTTAATTGAAACACATGTCCACGCTGATCACCTTTCAGCTGCGCCCTATATCCAGGAGAAAGTAGGAGGCAAGCTGGGTATTGGAGCGAAGATCACTGTTGTGCAGGAAACCTTTGGAAAGATTTTTAATGCCGATACAGAGTTTGCTCGTGATGGTTCTCAGTTTGATCATCTTTTTGAGGACGGTGATGAGTATATGGTCGGAGAAATGCGGTGTTTTGCTATCCATACGCCTGGTCATACACCCGCATGCATGACGCATGTGATGGGTGATGCTGCCTTTGTTGGTGACACTTTGTTCATGCCCGATGCAGGCACGGCGCGAGCCGATTTTCCAGGAGGTGATGCCCGGGTTCTGTATCAGTCGATAGATAAGTTGTTGTCGTTGCCAGACCAGGTCAGGTTGTTCATGTGTCATGACTACATGCCTGGTGGGCGAGAAGTGGAATATGAAACTACGGTAGGTGCCCAAAAAGCAGCCAATATCCATGTGCATGCCGGAACCACTGAGCAGCAGTTTGTTGAGATGCGCGAGGCAAGGGACGCTACGCTGGATATGCCACGACTGATTCTGCCTTCGCTTCAGGTCAATATGCGCGCAGGCCATCTGCCAGATGCTGAAGACAATGGCACGGTATATCTCAAGCTGCCACTCAATGTGCTTTAACGGGAGAATCAACATGACAAACAATACTGAACAAGTAGCGACAGTAACACATGATCTGACCCGGAATGGCCGTGCGGAAGAATCTGCTGATGTTGTCATTGTGGGTGGTGGCGCAGCCGGAGGGGCGGTTGCAGCGAGTTTGCGCAAGCGTGATGGCAACATCCGAATCAGCATTATTGATGCAGCAGACGTTCATTATTATCAACCTGGCTGGACCATGGTCGGTGGTGGCATTTTCTCCGCTGAAGATACAGTACGAACGATGGCATCCTGTATCCCGGATGGTGTGAACTGGATCAAAGCTGAGGTGGCAGGGTTTATCCCGGAAGAAAACGTCGTTGTACTGGTTGATGGCCGCAGAGTGCACTACGAGAGACTGGTAGTTGCTGCTGGCATCAAGCTGAACTGGGGTGGCATAGAAGGATTAACAGAAACCCTGGGCCGAAATGGCGTGACATCAAATTACAGATTTGATCTGGCACCTTATACCTGGAAGCTGGTACAGGAACTCAAATCAGGTCGGGCCCTGTTCACTCAGCCACCGATGCCAATCAAGTGTGCAGGTGCCCCCCAGAAGGCCATGTACTTGTCGGGCGATTACTGGAGTAAAAAACAGCGTCTGAATAACATTGATATCGAATTCTACAATGCCGGTGCCGTGCTGTTTGGTGTGAAAGATTATGTCCCGGCATTAATGGAGTATGTCGAGAAATATCATGCTCAGCTTAAATTCAATCATAAACTGATCAGGATTGATGGCGAGAAGAAGACAGCCTGGTTCGAAGTCAGTGATGGTGAAGGAAATACAGAAACCGTTAGCCGGGACTTCGACATGATTCATGTGGTGCCGCCGCAAACGGCACCTGACTTTATCAGCAACAGCCCATTGGCAGATGAGGGCGGCTGGGTGGATGTGGACCAGTTCACCTTGCGGCATAAACGTTATGAGAATATCTGGTCATTAGGTGATGTAATGAATGCACCTAATGCAAAAACAGCGGCAGCAGCACGTAAGCAGGCACCGATTGTTGCTAATAATATGATGGCTGATATGGGTAAAGGACCAGGCGTGGCTCATTACGATGGTTATGGCTCCTGCCCGTTGACAGTTGAGCGTGGAAAAATTGTTCTGGCTGAATTTGGGTACGGCGGAAAATTGCTGCCCAGTTTTCCAACCTGGGTGTTAAATGGCAAGAAAGCCACGTCACTGGCCTGGCTGATGAAGGAACAATTAATGCCGCCACTGTATTGGCACGGTATGTTAAAGGGGCATGAATTATTAGTAAAACCCAAGCCGGTCAGCAAGTAATCCGGTGAGCGCATTTAATGAAGCGTAGCCTTGCACAGTTTATGCCCATACTTGACTGGGGGCGAACCTATAACCGTCAGACAGTCAGTAGTGATCTGCTAGCAGCCGTGATAGTCACTATTATGCTGATCCCTCAGTCATTAGCATATGCGCTGCTGGCCGGTTTGCCTGCCCAAGTCGGTTTATACGCCAGCATGCTGCCGCTAATCGCTTATGGCATCTTCGGCAGTAGCCGCACTTTGTCGGTTGGCCCTGTTGCCGTGGTTTCATTAATGACAGCGACAGCTATTGGCCAAATCGCTCAGACCGGGACGATAGGTTACCTGCAGGCAGCCATGTTGCTGGCATTTATGTCAGGCGCATTTCTGCTGTTGATGGGGTTGCTTCGCATGGGCTTTCTGGCAAATTTTTTATCTCACCCGGTCATAGCTGGATTTATAACCGCGTCAGGTATCCTTATCGCTTGCAGTCAGCTTAAGCACATTCTTGGCATAGAAGCTCATGGTGAAAACCTGCCGGTATTGATCAGCAGCCTGATAAGTAATCTGTCAGATGCAAATCTGGCAACCGTAGCCATTGGTGTTCCGGTAGTGTTGTTTTTATTCTGGGTGCGCAGTGGTCTGGCCAGGGTTCTGCGAGCAGTTGGTCTGTCGGCCTATGTCGCTAACCTGATTGCCAAAACTGGCCCGGTAACAGGTGTGCTGGTGTCCAGCTTTGTTGCCTATCGCTTTCAGCTAGGTGAACAGGGTGTCGCATTGGTTGGGCAGGTACCAGTTGGCCTCCCGGTGCTGAGTGTGCCGGACTTGACTCATCCTGCCTGGCGACAATTACTGGTGTCGGCCATTTTTATTTCTGTCATTGGCTTCGTAGAATCCGTATCAGTGGGACACACACTGGCGGCAAAACGGCGCCAGCGAATTTCTCCGGACCAGGAACTGATCGGGTTGGGTGCGGCTAATATTGCTTCATCGTTTAGCGGTGGCTACCCGGTGACGGGCGGTTTTGCCCGTTCTGTAGTGAACTTTGATGCGGGTGCACAGACCCCCGCAGCTGGCATGATGGCAGCCGTCGGGATTGCCCTGGCCGCTTTGTATTTAACACCCTTGCTGGCATGGCTGCCTAATGCCACGCTGGCGGCAACGATCATAGTGGCGGTGCTGTCTCTGATCGATCTGTCCATTTTGAAACGCACCTGGGTGTATGCCAAATCGGATTTTGTCGCGGTGACAACAACGATTGTGGTGACACTGACCATGGGTGTGGAAACTGGTGTTGCCTGTGGCGTGCTGGCATCACTTGCGCTGCATTTATTCAAAACGTCCCAGCCGCATATTGCTGTGGTTGGCGAAGTGCCGGGAACCGAGCATTATCGCAACGTGAACCGGCATCAGGTTGTGACTTATCCGTCTATTCTATCGATCCGTATTGATGAAAGTCTGTACTTTGCCAATGCAACTTACATCGAGGACCAGATCTATGAACTGCTGGAGAAGAAGCCAACAGTTAAACATGTCATATTGATGTGCACTGCTGTGAATGAAATAGATTTAAGTGCCCTGGAGGTTCTTGAATCCGTGAATCACAGACTTATGGATTCAGGTATAGATTTACACCTTTCCGAAATCAAAGGCCCGGTGATGGATGTGCTGGAAAGAACCCGTTTCATCGAAGACCTGAGTGGGAGGGTATGGCTGTCTCAACATCAGGCTGAACAATATATTATTAAGCATACACAATGATATAAACAAGCTGATACATTCAGGCTTTGTCACATGGCATCGAGCTGACAAAGCCGGCTGACTTCGTATTTATAGACTGGGATAACTTTCCAGTAAACCGCGGAATGCATTTCGAAATTCGGGCCTGGCATCATTTTCATGCATATATTCGCCCGGTGTCACATTATGAATACGGTGAATTTGGCCGCCCCAGACCACATCCTCCTCTTCTATTATCTCCACCGTTATTGTCGCAACATAGCGCAGCGTAAATCCCTCACCGGTTCTTCGATCAAAAGGGTCGATGTCCTCCTGTTCGGCATTAAGATTGACGTGCTGGTAACTTAGTTTCACCACAACATCGCCTAACCGGTCATTGCGCACGATACCCTTTTCCTGAAAAGCAGCCTCGAATTCATCGACAACGTAGTCAGACAGAAACTCAGGGATATCTTGTGTCTGAATACGGTAGGTCTGATAGCTACCATAATCACCGGGGCAGCAAACTGTCACATTGTATCCAATTTGATGTCCGGTGGTGTTTGCACATGCAGCTAAGGTTAACAGGAGAAATAAGCTTGACATCATTTTAGCCAGACTGAATTTGGTGTGATCCATGATGCACCTCTAGGTTAATGCAGGCGACTTTGCCTGTAGTCAGAATCTAGCATTGTGCAGGTATCTAATATTGAGCCATGTCAGCATTGTGGTGGTTAGTTCAGAGAGGGGGTCCGGCAGCAGCACTCTAATCCTGATACCACTGAACGCGATTGCGACCCTTGTTTTTGGCGCTGTATAGCGCCTTGTCGGCCTGGTTCAGCATTTTCGACAGTGTTGTCTCTGTGTTCTGGTTCGAAGAGACAAGACCGATACTGGTGGTTGGCGTACTTGAGGTGAATTCAGGGTTATCAAGGTAGAGTTGCTGGAATTGCTCCCGCAGATTGTCAGCAAAGGCCTGCGCCGATTCGTGGCTGCTCTCTGGCAATAAAATGGCAAATTCTTCACCACCAATGCGCCCTGCTACAGTAGTGTTATCAGACAGAGACTGAATGATCTGGCCAAAATCCCGGATCACTCTATCACCCGTTCCATGACCATATAAGTCGTTGATACTTTTGAAGCGGTCCAGGTCAGCAAGCAGTAAAACGGAGATAGTCGCATTCGTTTTACTGCGCTGCAGAGCTTGTTCTGCACCTTCTTCAAATCCACGGCGGTTACTGAGTTTTGACAGACTGTCGGTAATTGCCTCCTTCTTAAGGTCATCCATCAAATCCAGTGAAACAGATACCATCAATGCAATCGCCATGGTGATGGCCATCACGATAAAGCTGAAATGCACCAGCCCCCAGTAGGTAGACTGATCAAGCGCGTTGTAGGTGTCCGTTCCATCTGGTGTCCAAAACGCCATCAATGGGCGGATGATGAATATCGCCAGGGAGAAAATCATGACCCATAACAACAGGCGGTCAGAGAAGCGGTTTTGCATACCGGAAGAGAACTGCTTTAGCGGCAGAAATATCATCAGGTTCAAGGCGATGCTGGCCACCGCAATGCGTGCTACCAGGTTGGGGCTGACCAGTAAAAACCACACGAGTATAGCCATGGCAGAGAGCAAGGTGGTTGACATACTTATCCAGGGAATGGCTATTTTGTTTCGCTGCAAAGGCGCCACCAATATGGTGGCAACGCCCAGCAGAAAGCACAGATTGGAGGCGATACGCTGGGCATTCATGAGCCAGGGAGGGAAGGTATCCTGAAACAGGAAGCCAAACGCAGTCAGTAAGTAACCCAGTGATGCTGTCAGGATATAAGACAGTTCACGCTTTTTTAGCCAAAGCACGAAAAAGGCAGCAAACAAGATGATGCCTGTAGTGGGGCTGAGTAATGAAATCAGGAACTGACCTGACAATGGAGCTCTCCAGGATGCCCTTTGTGGCATGCAGGTTTAGATAAGTTAAGGACGTAAAAAGCGGGCGAACCTATAATACACAATAGGGCCGAGAGTGTCCGTAGTGATCAACCGCCACGACCCCAGAACTGCTAAGGTTGTGGCGGTTATTGAGGTGGTATGTAAAAACCGATGATCAATGGGTTTTTACGGATGAACCAGGATTTTACCGGCTTTTCCGGCCTTTAGGCTGGCATTGACCGCATCCACGATATTATCAACGGCAAATTCACCGCCTGAGGGCAGATGAAGTTTTTGCTGTGCCGCCAGTGAAACAAGTTCGCCCATCAGGCGGGCACGTTCCTCATGAGGCATCTCATTGATAATGCGCGCTCCCCAAAAGCCTTTGACGACAATGTGGTTGGAGATCACTTTGCTGGCGTTTAGCTGTAGAGGTTCCCCGGTGGCAGAACCAAAGACGACCAGTAACCCGTCAACACCCAGCAAGTCAGCCACATCAGCGACCACAGCCCCTCCCACAGAATCGATGGCAGCCTGGGCGCCATTCTCGCCCAGAATTTGCTGTGCTTTTTCCTGCCAGCCTGCATCATCAGTAGAGAGTACATGCTCGCCGCCGTGGTCTTTAACAGCCTGAATCGCATCTGATCTGCGTACCAGATTTAATACATTCAGGCCACGTTCGCGGGCCATGTCGATGAACAGCTTACCAACCGTGCCGTTAGCCGCGGTCTGGATAACCCAGTCACCTTCTTTCACGTCCAGGAACTCAAGCAGTGTGATCGTGGAGAAAGGCATGGCGACCAGTTGCGAAGCCACAGTGTCGGATACCTCTTCCGGTACCGGAATCAGACCTGACGCAAGTGCGATGAAGAAATCGGCCCAGGTGCCCAAAACACCTGCAGCCACCACTCTCTTGCCAACCAGTGTTTCATCACCCCCGGGAGCCACCGACTCCACGACACCAACGGCCTCCGAGCCGGCAAGTGCTGGCAACTCTGGTTTGATGCCATAGCTGCCGCGGATGGTCCACAGGTCGTGATTATGGATGGGAGAATAGATTGTCCGAATAACCACTTGGCCGATATCGGCCTCTGGCTTATCCATGTCGATCACTTTAAGTACGTCCCTGGGCTCACCGAATTGAGTATAACTTGCTGCTTTCATGATCATTTCCTTGTTTTTACAGGTAATAATTTATCAGACCAGGATTCGTTGAATAAGTGCCTGAACCTGTATGTGAGGGAATAAGACATGGGGGCAGTACGTTCAAATTACAACAGTCGTCTAGTGACTGTCTCATTAACGGACAATGTGGACTTTGCATCCATTGGCCGATTCTGAGAGTATGAAGACGCAAGATAGCTAGACAGGAAAATGGACTAACACAGGTCTTGGACCTGTAGGGAGAAAACCATGTTAGGTTGGGCTATTACATTTCTTATTGTAGCTTTGATTGCAGGCGTACTGGGCTTTACTGGTATCGCCGGGGCTGCAGTTGAGATCGCACAGATTCTATTCTTTATCTTTATTATCCTTTTCGTTATCGCCATGATCGCGAGGGCTGTGAAAGGTAAACCTCCGCTATAGAGGTAGCTTGCATTAGTAGCAGGCCGGCCTAACGGCTGGCCTGCTACCATTAAACAATCGCATCCACATTTATTGCCAATCTTGTACTCATCACTTCAAATACCTTCCAGTACTGCTTAATAGAACACAAATTTCTTGTGTTACGCGATTAAGAAATCGTTGGAAAATCGTTAAGAAATAAAAAAGCTTCCGATAACCTAGATCAGAAATGTGATCTGTTTCACAACTTTGTACGTATTCGTATGACTAAATAATTGCTGCGTACAGACAAATTGCTACGCCAACGAATTCGTTATCTGAGACTCTGGTAGAAGTGATCGCCATGCAGAAACTCTCACTCTTGTTCTTGTTGATAGCCTGTGTGCTGCTGGCATTTGCCTTGCCATTATTGCCAGCCGTGGTCGATGGTGATGAGTTTTACGGGTTAAGCGTGACCAATGATGTGCCTTCATTACCGTTACCAGTCTCTGATACGGAGGCGGACCTGCGAGTGGTTTTCTTTGGTTATCGTTCCTGTGCAACGGTGTGCCCGGTTCAGTTCGGCAACATGATGCAATTGCAAAAGCGTCTGCAAGGGCTGGCGGTTGAGTTTGTGTTTGTGACGCTCGACCCTGAACGCGATACCGACCAGTTGTTGAAAGAAACGGCAGAGCAGTTAGGACCACAGTTTGTGACATTTCGCCCGCAGAGTACCCGTGCTGCTCAAAAACTGGCGCTGGCCTATGGTGATACAGCGGCACGCGTTCAACATCGATCGGGATACGATTTCGATCACAGTGCCAATTTGTATGTCGTGACTGGACGCTGGCAGCGGCAACTGATTTATGCGCGCCACGACCTGAATATCGACAGGGTAGAAAACGATTTGCGCCAATTATTGGCAGCACGCTAGTACCGATTTTTAACAGGATTTATCACGAATGATGAACGCTGCAGTGCTACATGATCAGGCTAGAGAAGATATGTTAAAGAGCGACAGGCAGCTGCTGGTCATTCTCATGCTGCATTTTCCGGTGGTGGCATTTCTGGTGCCCATTAATTATGGCACCACAATGTTTACTCTGCTGGCCACTGTGCTGGTGTGTATCATTGCACTTGCAGCTTACTGGCTGCTTCGCGGTACACGATATTGCTCAATTGTATTTTCCCTCTGTCTGATGCTGTTTTCTGCGATTATGATCCAGGCTCAGCTGGGCCGGATAGAAATGCATTTCCATATTTTTGCGGCATTGGCGTTGCTGACGATATATCGGGACTGGTTGCCGGTGGTCATTGCAGCGGGGTTCATCGCGCTTCATCACCTGTTTCTCACGGCGTTGCAGTTAAGTGGCGCATCATTGGGGGCAATGCCGCTGATGGTATACAACTATGGGTGTAGCTGGGGTATTGCGTTCATGCATGCTGCCTTCGTAGTGTTTGAAGCGGCTATTCTGATTTTCTTTGCTTTACGGATGGGTGCGGAGCGAGAACAATCCTATCGCATGATTGCACTGATTCATGCGTTTTCCAACGACAAGGACTTGAGCGAAAGGTTATCGGGTGAAGCCGTAACGGTTCGAACCTTCAATGACATGCTTGATCAGTTTAGCGGTTTGATTTCCCGACTTCGGGACTTGTCGACGTTATTGCTAAGCAATGCGAATCACCTGAATCAGGTCAGCAGTAAAACGGGAGAGATTGTCAGTTTCCAGCAAGCCCAAATGGAGCAGGCCGCCGCTGCGACGCATCAGATGTCGACCAGTATCCAGGACGTTTCTGGTAATGCGCACAGAGCCTCTCAGGCTGCGATTGAGGCGACTGAAGGTGCAGAGCAGGGCAGTCAGCGCATGGTTGAGGCTGTCAGCCTGACCCAAAATACCAAACAGGTATTGGAGCAGGCATTACTGGCTGTGAAAGAACTGGAGAGCAAGGTCGGTGCAATTACCACGCTAAGTGATCAGATCAATGATATTTCCGAGCAGACCAACTTGCTGGCACTGAATGCGGCCATTGAAGCGGCACGCGCTGGTGAGTCCGGGCGGGGCTTTTCCGTGGTTGCAGACGAGGTACGCTCACTGTCGCGGCGCACTTACGAATTCACCAATGAAATACGGCAGACCACGGGTGAACTGAAAACGGTGTCAGATAGTGCTATTGATGCTATTGAAAGAGGGCAGTCACATGCTTCGGAAACCAATGATGCGGTAGCTGAAACCCGACGCGTTATCGAAGTGGTGCAACAGGCCATTCATGCAGTCAGTGATATGAACACGCAAATAGCCGCCGCCAGCGAACAGCAGGCTGCCACTTCCTCAGAGATCAACCGCAATATCCACCAGGTGGTGGATCGGAACGGCGACATAGTGGCAGAGACCGGAAAGTTGAATGCCATGGCGCGCGAACTGGATGCGTCCATCGAGCAGCTGGAACAGGCAGTAGGTCATTATCGAACCGAGTAGCAAAGTAAGCAGACAACAGGGTCAGGGAAGGTCGACTTGTTTAGTCTCGGGTAACTCATCACTTAATCTGCGATGAAGAGTTCTTCGGACTTTACTATGCACGCATTGAATGACATTAGGCAATATTACTCAATATTCTGGATCTGCTCATTGAGTAGCGGTCTAGACCCTCGAAAAATCAATAAGTTACCGAAAAGAAACCGTTCAAAAATGCCTGTTTGCCCACCAAACTGCCCACCACTTGCCTATGGCTTTTACTAAATCTTAGTGGTTAGCAATGGAAAAACAGTGCCGTTTTTATGCTGCTGTTAGAGCTAAAACATAGCAGTTTTGAAGGGCTTTATCGAGTGATTTTTCAACACCTCATCCGTTAGCGGATACAATAGTATCCAATTTCTGTTTTATTTAGCTATAATGGATATAACTGTATCCACTCGGTCTTTGCGGATGAATTTTACCTTACTTGATGATACCGATGTAAGCCAAGCCTATGCGGCTTATTTACGTGAGTTACGAAAGCAGGCAAAGCTGTCACGAGCGGCGCTTGCTGAGCGAAGCTGTGTACCTGCGGCCACCATTAAGAAATTTGAGCTGACCGGGCAAATTTCATTTCGCCAATTGCTGTTGCTATGGCAGACCCTTGATTCGCTAGAGAGGCTCTATCAACTCACACAACCTAGCAAAGAACGGGTCACTATGCCCTCTAGTATTGATGAGGTGCTAAAAGATGAGTTTTAAACCCATTCAAAAGCTCGCCGTGACTCGCACCTTAAGTTCAGGTGAGCAGGTTGCAGTAGGGGTCTTGGCGCAGAATCGGCAAGGCGTTTTTTTCCAGTATGCAGACAGCTATTTGCAGCAGTTTGGCAACTTATCACCTTTTACCTTGCATGCGAACGCGCAAGTTCAAGTCGCTCCTAAAGCGCCGCACCAAGGTGTGCATGGCGTATTTGGAGATTGTTTACCCGATGGCTGGGGCATGCTGTTACAAGATCGTATTTTCCGGCAAAAGGGCATCCTACCTAATCAATTAACGGCGATGGATAGGTTAGCCTTTGTCGGTGATAAAGGCATGGGAGCATTGTCTTTTTCTCCGGTGTCTGAGTTTTCAGCCACCACGCACGCGGATATTGATTTAGCGACGTTAGGCTTAGAAGCACAAACGCTGTTCGATTCTTCGATGTCAGATTATATGGATGATAATCACGATGAGTTAGATGGGCATACTCAACAGGTGTTGGCCGCATTAGTCGCCGGAGGTAGTTCGGGTGGGGCAAGGCCTAAGGCACAAATTTATATGCCTGCTGGGGAAACTCAGCATTGTCGAACCTTTGCTCAGCCTGGAGATGAGGCCTGGCTGGTGAAGTTTACCTCTAAAAATCTCGCACTTGGCCATGAAGAAGGTTTGTGTGAGGCGGTTTATTTACAAATGGCAGAACTTGCTAAGTGTCAACCGCCGCAATGGCAACTCATTGAAGCACCACCTACAAGCGGTGCGTCTGCTTGGTTGGCGCTTAAGCGTTTTGATTATGTCACTGAACAGGCCGACTTAGGCAGAAAGCGCAGTGCAGGTCGATTGCATATGCACAGCGCTTGCGGGCTGCTGGATGCAGACTTTCGAACGCCAAGTTTAGATTACATTGATTTAATTAAAGCCAGCCGTCAGTTGTGTAAATCGCCAGCGGCTGGACAGCTGCAATTTCGCCGCGCCATTTTTAATTTGCTGTCGTCTAATCAAGACGACCACAGTAAAAACTGGGCGTTTTTGCAAGCGGATGACGGTCAATGGAACCCTGCACCTTTTTACGATGTTACCTACAGCCCGCATCCATTCAACGAACACGCCACTGCTTTCGGCGGTTATGGCAAAGCGCCATCGCTTAAGGTGATGCAAAAACTTGCTACTAGTGCTGGCTTTGCGAATTGGAATGATGCAAAGCAAGTTATTGAAGAAGTCGCAGAAGCCATCAGCCAATTTACGTATCTGGCACAGCAGCAAGGGATCAGTAAAACAACAATGTCCGTGATTGCTAAGACATTGGAGCAGCGTAAACAAGAAAATGCAGCGCTTTTTCTATAACAATAAGAAGGGACAGTAATGAAGCTCGGCCGAAACGATCCTTGCCATTGTGGCAGTGGTAAAAAATTTAAACGTTGTTGTATGAGCAGCGTTTCCAAGCAACATGCCCAAGTCTTCGATGATGTTGAAACCATGCTTGCAATGAACCCAAATTTGAGTCTTGATGAACTCAATACCGCTTTGCAGCACAAAGTGCAAGAACGCAATCATCAACCTCATCCCGATTTTTGTGGCTTAACGCCAACGCAAATGGCCAATTGGCTTTATGCGCCTTTTGATGAATTAAAGTGGGTGACAATTTGCACTCCCGACTCTCTTTCTGCCAGCCCAATAATGCGTTATCTAGCCCTCATTCTTGATGAGGCCATGGCGCAAGAAGGCTCCTTCAAAGCCACGAGTAAAGGCAACTTACCGGCTAAGTTGGTTAAACAGGCCAGTGAGTTATTGCCTGAGTTTGCCGTTGCTCAATTCGAACGTAGTATAAGCATCAGCGAGTTTTCGGGCAGCAACGAAGACAAATTTAATGCCTTGCACTACACCCGAGTGCTTGCCGAAATTAGCGGTATTATTTATCGACGTAGCGGCCGCTACCATGTGAAAAAATCAGCGCAAAAGCAGTATCAGGTGTTAGGTATACAAGCATTTTTTAAACCTATGTTAGAAGCCGCCATCAGCAAATATAACTGGGGCTATTTGGACGGTTTTGAGTTTGATGCCGACTTGCGAACCTTTTGGCTGTTTATGCTGTGGCGTATTCAAAGCCACAGTAGTGTAGATCTGCTGGTTGAAGAGGTGAAAGTGGCTTTCCCAGATTTACTACAGGGTTTCCCAGCAGATGATTACTTCTCGCCGGAAAGAAACTTAAGCATACTCATCGAATCACGGTTTATTGAGCGATTTTTACAGTTTTGGGGATTTGTGACCCTTGATCCAAGAAGTTTTTTAAACACGGAATCTGTTGGTAGGACGGTACAGGTACTGCCTTTATTGAAACAAACTTTTCAATTCACAATAAATACATAGCAAGGTCATCGTGAGCGAATATCAATACTATAAATTTGAGCGTCTGGATGGGTATTTAGATGCTAAAGCACGTCAAGCACTCAGGGCCATTTCAAGCCGTGCCGAGATCAGCGCTACGTCCTTTCAGGTGTATTACACCTACAGTGACTTAAAGGCAGAGCCTTTTGAGCTGATGTTAAAATACTTTGATATCGGTTTTTACTATGCCGATTGGGGCTCAATCGATGCATACATCAAGCTACCAGCAGGAACGCTTCCAGATGCGTTACTTGGCTTTTCAAGTGATGGACTTCATGTTCACGAAAACGATGAGTGGCAGTTGCTGATTTTTTCCCTTGAGGAGTATGATGAGTATTTTGACGATGAGCATGCTGACGACTTTTTCCAGCATTTAGCTGCTTTACGCGGCGGGTTAATGCAAGGGGATTGGCGCCTTGTGTACTTTATGTGGCTCAAAGCGTTTGATTTTAATGATGGCGTTGAGCGAGTGCCGTTAATTCAATTCGATTTTGAGCACCTCAGTGAAGAGGAGCAGGCGTTTGCTGCGCTGTATGATATTCCCTTAGCATTGGTTAAGTCGCTCGCCATGGTGCTGAGCGAACAACCCAGTCACCAAGCCAAACAAACTCAGCTTACGCTTGATGCGTGGATCCATAATCTCTCGCAAGCAGAGAAAGACACGCTATTACGCACGTTGTTTGAGCAAGGCCAGCTAACCCGTCACCAAGCCTTAGCGCTGACGCGAAAAGAACCTGTCAACACAGACGAGATCTATCAATACTGGTTAACCTCCGCCGTCATTTCTCCTTTCATTGAGCAAGCGCAAAGTCAATTACAGCAAGAGCAAGCCGCAGCACTCGCAAAGAAATTAGCTATCGAAAAAGCGGAAAAAGAAAAAGCGTTGACGGATATCTACAATCAACGTGAGCACTACTGGCAGCAATCACAAGAGCAAGCGGATCGAACTTGCGCCAGTGGTTACGATGCGGCATCACGCTATCTGCATCAGCTGTTTGAGGCCTATCAGTTCAAAGCTGATGAAGCGGCGTTTGAACAACGCTTTAAGCGCTTTGTTGTGGCGAATAATAGCCGTAAAGCACTGTTAAATCGCTTGAGTGATTTGCTTTAAACGATGAGGCGATAGGCTGGCCAAATGACGTTAGCAAAAAACCGATTGAGGGTTGGTTGAAAGGTTGTAAGCCCACCAAAGGTCTACAAATTGTTACCTATGAAGTCACTTTGTGTAGACCTCGGGGTCTAAGCAACGCGCTTTTACCATCTCTGTGGTAAATACTGCGTGAAATACAAAGGCATCACGATATTGGTTTGTTCTAACGCTGAAGAGCCTTGTGTACCAGTTAACTTAAAGGTTTTACTTGGAGTACATTTTTCTACGTAGGATGCCAACGATTTTGCTCTTGTACGTTTACCACTTTTGACTTCAACAGGGACGATATCGCCTTCATCGGTTGCCAAAATAAATTCGATTTCGGCGCGAGCGTCATTCCATGAATAGCTTGGGTCAACGCCAATAGCAGTGAGCTCTTGTTGCACAAAGTTTTCAGCCACATAACCTTTGTATTCATATTTTTGTTGCTTAATCTCTTTATAACTGCTGCCTAGCATATGATTGAGCAGGCCCACATCAAACAGAAACAGTTTAACCATATTTTCTTTTTTATAGGCTGCTAGTGGCGATTTTGGTAACCCTTCAACAGGGTAGTTTGGTAAAGCCAAACGGCAGCAGTTAAGCCAATGGATCGCGGTTTCAAAATCGCTATAACGAGATTTACGCTCATGCACATGCTTAAATTTAAAGCGTTTAACCGACTCATCGCTGACAAGTGATAGCTGGGCTGGAATGCTATTAAACACCGATTCAATCAGTGTGGCATCGACCTTGCCCGCGTACTTACCGAAATCGCGGCGATAACCTTCAACTAAATTGGCATGAATTATTCTGACTTTTTCAACACGCTCTAGAATGCTTGAATCCTTAAACTGATACCAAGCAGAAACGGCTTCCGGCATACCACCGGTAAAAAAATAGTCGGTTAGTTTATCCATCAATTTAGTGTGCACCGCCGGTGTGCTTGCTTGACTATCAAATGCTTTGATCAGTGCTTGCTCGTTGGATGCGTAAATAAATTCTTGGAAGGTCAGTGGTCGTAAATTGTATTGTTCTACCTTGCCTACAGGGAAGGTATTGAGCAAACCAATGTTAGAACCGCTGGCTGCGACAAAATAAGACGGTGCTTTTTCGGCAAAATACTTCAGCGAAGTTACGGCTCGTTCACATTCATCAATTTCATCTAATATCAGCAAGTCAGTGTCTGGATTGAACGCTTGGTTGGTTAACAACTCAATGTTCATGACTAGCTCGTCAGGTGACAACGAGCCATCGAACGCTTCTTTGTAAGCTGGGTTTTCAAGGAAGTCGATACGAAGGATGTTGGCAAAGGTATTCCCAAACAACTCTTGCAGTAGATAGGTTTTACCTGTTTGTCTTGCGCCATCGATCAATAATGGCTTGCGCACAGGTTGACTTTTCCATGCTATTAGGGCGTTGAGTAAGTTGCGCTGCATTGTCATTTCCCGCCAAGTAAGACTGTTAACTGCCTAGAGTATAACTCAGTCTACACTTATATGCGCATAAAAGTGTGATATTAATCATTTATACGCGCATAAAAGTGTGATTTGGTGGTTTTTGGCATTCAGGGATTCACATCATCGCCTTGGCCAACGCGCAAACTAAACCTAAAAGTAGGATATAAATCCAAATATATTGAGTAAAATGGGAATATAGTCCCTTTGGTTGGTGATATGGCTAAGCGTGATTTACACAATGTGCTGTTTCCAAAGCAACGAAAAATCCTGACTCTTTTTGGTGAGGACTTGCTGTTGGCGATGAAACGACGTAAGCGTTCGCTCATCACACATTGACAGCCGTTTCCGGACTCCAGCTGTGTGGCAGCAGCTCAGCAATGGCACTGGCCTGCTGGGTCGGCAATCGGGCCAACACATCTTTCAGGTACTCATAAGGATCGTGACCGTTTAACCGGGCCGACTGTATCAGACTCATCACAGCAGCGGCACGCCGCCCGCTGCGAAGCGAGCCAGCAAAGAGCCAGTTTTTGCGACCCAGCGCCCAGGGACGCATCTGGTTTTCAACCTGATTGTTGTCGATGGGCACACCGCCATCATCCAGATAACGGATCAGGGCACCCCAGCGTTTTAAACTGTAATCGATAGCCTTAGCCGTTGCTGTGCCATCAGGCACTTTTTGACGACTGGCCACCAGCCAGGTATGTAGCTCATCGGCAATCGGTTTGGCACGTTGTTGCCTGAGTATATGGCGCTGCTGATCATCAAGCCCCTTGGCCTGACGCTCTATCTCATAGAGTCGGCCGATCTGCTCCAGGGCAGTGGCCGCCAGCGTGCTTTTACTGCTCTCATGCAGCTCGAAGAACTTACGACGAGCGTGCGCCATGCAAGCCACTTCGCTCACACCCTGGCCAAAGCTGGCTTTGTAACCGCTGTAATCGTCGCAGACCAGCTTGCCCTGCCAGCCCTCAAGGAAGCGGCGGGCATGCTCACCGGCACGCGAGGGTGCAAAGTCATACACCACTGCCTTGGTGTCAGCATAAGGGGTCGTGCAGTACGCCCAGATGTAGGCTCGACTGGTCTTTTTCTTACCCGGCTCCAGCACCGGCACCGGTGTTTCATCGGCGTGCACAACCGGATGATTCAGGATCGTCTCACGCAGCGCATCGGCCAGCGGCTGCAGGGCGTGACCACAGCGGCCCACCCAATCCGCCAAGGTGGAACGGGCAATCGGGTAACCGGCCCGGCCAAAGATGTGTTCCTGGCGATACAGTGGCAGGTGATCGGCGTACTTGGCCACCAGTACGTGGGCCAGTAATCCGGTGGTCGGCAGGCCTTTATCGATCACGTGTGCTGGAACCGGTGCCTGGGTCAGGGTTTCGCAGTCAGTGCAGATCCACTTGCCACGGATATGCTGCTCGACACTGAACACACCGGGTGTATAGTCCAGCTTCTCGCTGATGTCTTCGCCGATGCGTTTGAGCTGACAACCACACTGGCAATGCGTGTTCTGAGGTTCGTGCCGTATGAGTGTACGAGGCAGCTCAGCTGGCAATGCCACCCGCTTGGGCTGCGTTTTGGGTTTGTTGTTGATCGGCTCATCTTTGACCAGATCTGCCCACTGCTGTTCGATGGCGCTGGTGTCGGCATCGATGATGTCCTCAAGCAGACTGCGCTGCAGTGAGTCGAGCTTCTCGCTTTGTTTACCGAACTTTAAACGGCGAAGCAGCAGCAACTCATGTGAAAGCTTGGCGTTGACCGCTTCCAGGTGCTGGTTGCGCTGCTCAATACGCTCAGTGCGTTGTTGCAGGGCTTGCACCTCGACCTGCTGCTCGGCGGCATTACCCATGAGCTGGGTGACCAGGGCGCGCAGTTGTTCGGCATCCAGCTTGTTCAGATCCGGTTGAGTCATGGCACAAGTATGCCACTGCCAGGCGTTCAGTTCGATACGCTTATTGGGTAATAGCACTGAGCACAAGGGTATGATTCGATATACATTACACGATAGTGACCACCCCGGCTTCGCCGATGCGCTGCCAGGGCAGACCTTGAACCAGCGCCTGCAGCTGCTCATCACTGAGCGACAGCTGCGCCGCTTGCCACGGCTCGCTCCAGTAGAACTTACCGCGGTTCAACCGCCGGGCACACAGCCAGATGCCCAGGCCGTCGTGGATCAGCACCTTCATCCGGTTGGCGCGCTTGTTGGCAAACAAATACGCACAATGCGGCCGGGCACTGCCGAAGACTTGAACCACCCGCGCCAGTGCCGTATCAGGACCGGCGCGCATATCCAGCGGTTCAGTGGCCAGCCAGATCTGATCAATACGGATCACTGTAACAGCTCTCGCAACAACGCCAGGCATCGCTCCATCTGTGAGAGCGGCAAACTGATGTTGATGCTCTGATGGCGATACGGAATCTCCATCCGGATTGATTCACTGTCAACGCCTTGTCTGGCACTTGATACGGACGAGGCCTGACCAGGCATTGGCAGTGCGACAAAGCTCGGTGTCGTGTCAGTCGTGTTGTTCTTCGCCAATCGAATCCATTTACGCAGCATGTTGGCGTTAAGTCCGTGCTCCAGTGCGACACGGGCCACCGAGGCGCCAGGTTGCAAACTGGCAGTAATGACTTTGTGTTTGAATGCCTGGGTATAGCGTTTGCGCTTAGGTGCGCGGTTAACTACGCTTATTTCGTTCATGATAGGTGTCCGCTTAAAAATAAGTGGACACTATCGAATCAGACGCATGTCAATTCAAGATGTGATGGCCGGACGGATAC
>NZ_LWHM01000028.1 GCF_001642735.1 Pseudohongiella nitratireducens
CCGTAGTTGAGTTCCTCTGCGAAGTCCGGCAGTCCGTAACCGATGGTTTTCTTGTAGAACGGAGAGACCTTCGCAGTCGGGGCCTTCTTCTTGTGCTTCGTGGTGTAGAGCATTCGTGCCCGCATCACCTCAAAGGAATAACCACGCCCTTCACGGTTCTTGTCCTTGGCCAATCGGTTGATGGACTCCGTGTAAGCGTTGGTGACGGGAATATCCGTCTCGAAGTAGATCATGATCTCTTCGCGCCAGTTACACACCGCCCTGACCAGATCGCTCCAGACTTCCTTCTGGCCCTTCGGGATGGTGGCTATCCATTCGTCCAGGGCGGCTTCTGCCTGGGGCCGTGTGGTAGCATTCCAGATGCCGTAGAAGCGCTCCTTGTGCTCGTAGGCGGCCAGCAGTTGCGGGAATGCGCCTGTCCAGGTCTCCATGATGAGGCGCTCCCGGTCTGAGACTTCGTGAGCGCGTTTCAGCAGGATTTTCCGGTCTCCCTTAAGGGTTCGGCTCTGTGAGGGCTTCAGCTCCTTTCTGAGGCCCTTGCGCACCTTCTCCAGCGCATCGTTGGCCATACGCACCACATGGAACTTATCGACCACGATGCGGGCCTGTGGCAGCACCGCCTTGACCGCTGCCCGGTAGGGGTTCCACATGTCCATGCTGACGATCTCGACCTTCTGCCGGTCTTTCAGCTTCATCAGGTAGTTGGTCACCACGTCCTGGCGGCGGGTGGCCAGCAGGTCGAGCAGGGTTCGCTCCTCAATGTTGGTCAGAATGCAGCGGTAGCGCTTGTTCAGGTATAGCTCGTCAATGCCCAGGATGCGGGGCGTCTCGAAGCGGTGCCAGCGCCCCAGGAACTCGGCGCGGGCGTTGAAGATGTCGCGCACCGTCTTCTCGTCCAGGCCGGTCTGTGCCGCCACAAAGGTGTAGGGGTGGTTGAAGGATTCCTTCTCCACGTACTCATGCAGCCGCAGTGTCATACGGAATCCGTCCACCATCTCCGGTAGCTGGGGCCTGAATGTTGTCTTGCAGGCCCGGCAGGTGTATCGGCGGCGGACCACCCAGAGAGTGACCCGCTTGCCGTGGATGGGCAGATCACGATAGGGAACGTCACGCTTGCCGAACCGTACGAACTCACCCTGCACGCCGCATTCCTCGCAGGCGATGGGATCGGGCACGTCCACCTGGAAGTGCATTTCGTCGCCGGCTGATTTGCAGCCCTGTACTTGGTATTGCGGCAGGTGCAGGATGTTGTCGGGAAGTTCGGTCATGGTCTTATATAAGCATAGGTGTCAGTCAGATCCATCCGGCTCGGCATTGGTGTTTGTTTTTTTACCCAACAAGCTGCCGGAACTAAAAGTAAGACACCGAGGACAATTGCAATATCAGCCAGGTTGAAGACCGGCCAATGCCGTTCTCGCAAATAGAAATCAAAGGAATCCACAACATAATCACGAAAGACTCGGTCAATCAGGTTGCCCATGGCGCCACCGAGGATAGGACTGTAAGCGATAGCTTCTCCTTTATGATGATTTTCAAGGATCACCTTGATCAGAAAAATCGAGACCATCACCGCGATTCCGATAAAAAGTTGCGTTGCCAGCCTCCACCATTCGCAAAAAGACTGAATGCGCCACCGGTGTTACATAGGTGCACCAAGTTAAAGAGCGGGGTCACCGAAATATAAATATACTCGCCATAGGCCCTTGATTGCTGCATCAGCCACTTTTCAGCCTGATCAGACGCTGCCCGCAGGCCCGATATGGACAATAAGGCATACGGCGAGAGCTTTCTGCCAATAATGAGCATTATTTAATCTTTCAACGCCAGAATGCGTCTGGCGCCGTTAAGTACAATGACTCCCGCGATGGTGCCGATAATCAGATCCGGATAATTGGAGCCGGTCCACGCGACCAGGGCGCCGGCGGTGATGACCCCCAGGTTGATCACCACGTCGTTGGCCGAGAATATCCAGCTTGCCTTCATGTGCGCCCCGCCTTCCCGATGTTTGGATATGAGCAGCAGACAACTGGTATTGGCAATCAATGCGACGAATGCGATAGCCATCATCACCAGCGATTCAGGCTCACTACCGAATACAAAGCGTCTCACCACCTCTACGAGCACGCCCACAGCCAAGATCAGTTGCAGTACACCAGCAAGATGCGCGGCACGTACCTGCATTTTCACGCTATGTCCAACCGCATAAAGGGCAAGCCCGTACACCGCCGCATCGGCAAAATTGTCCAGGGATTCTCCAATCAGGCCGGTGGACTGGGCGATCAGACCGGCAGTCATTTCCACCACGAACAGAAGTGCATTGATGCCGAGCAACCAGCGCAGGGTCCCGGATTCTTGCTTAGCAGAAGCTGCCGAAAACTCGGCGGCCTTGATGGTCTCCGGATTTGCAGCGACGGTTTCCTGAAGCGAGGCGCCTAGCCCCAAGGTCTTCAGTTTCGAGGTGACGGGCTCGACCTCGCCGTCATGCACGACCTTCAGCCGGCGGTTCGACAAGTCGAAGGACAGCGCCCGAATCTCCTCAAAGCCGTTCAGGGCTAGGCGAATCATTCGTTCTTCTGATGGACAGTCCATCTTCGGCACGGCATAAACACTGACCCATCTCCCTGGCGCCTCGGAGGAGGCCTGTATATCGGTATCCGCTGCGGACGTTGCATCACCGCCACAGGCGCCACCACAGGATTTGCTCATGATACGACTCCACTTGAACAATGTTGTGGTACCATTTAAAACTATAAAGCTACTATAAGGTCAATAGAGTAAAGAATCCGTTGGGGAGGAGGCTGATGCGCATTGGTCAGTTGGCGCAGTTGGTAGGGGTCGAAACACAGACGATCCGCTTCTATGAACAGCAGGGCTTGTTG
>NZ_LWHM01000029.1 GCF_001642735.1 Pseudohongiella nitratireducens
AAAGACCGGCAGAAGGTCGAGATCGTCAGCATGGACATGTGGAACCCCTACCGGGCAGCGGTCAAGGCGGTGCTGCCACAGGCCCGCATCGTGGTCGATAAGTTCCATGTGGTGCGTATGGCCAACGATGCGCTGGAGAAGGTGCGCAAGGGCCTCAGAAAGGAGCTGAAGCCCTCACAGAGCCGAACCCTTAAGGGAGACCGGAAAATCCTGCTGAAACGCGCTCACGAAGTCTCAGACCGGGAGCGCCTCATCATGGAGACCTGGACAGGCGCATTCCCGCAACTGCTGGCCGCCTACGAGCACAAGGAGCGCTTCTACGGCATCTGGAATGCTACCACACGGCCCCAGGCAGAAGCCGCCCTGGACGAATGGATAGCCACCATCCCGAAGGGCCAGAAGGAAGTCTGGAGCGATCTGGTCAGGGCGGTGTGTAACTGGCGCGAAGAGATCATGATCTACTTCGAGACGGATATTCCCGTCACCAACGCTTACACGGAGTCCATCAACCGATTGGCCAAGGACAAGAACCGTGAAGGGCGTGGTTATTCCTTTGAGGTGATGCGGGCACGAATGCTCTACACCACGAAGCACAAGAAGAAGGCCCCGACTGCGAAGGTCTCTCCGTTCTACAAGAAAACCATCGGTTACGGACTGCCGGACTTCGCAGAGGAACTCAACTACGGAGTCGATCTATCAACCATCTGAGGGTGGTATCAGATTGATGGGGTGAAGGTGCCCCATCAACCATTAAATCCGTATACCCAAAATTTTCTGGAAAGTGCCTACGTCAGTCCGACCGACTAACTGTCCACATTTCCCCTGTCACCAATAGTTGTAATTTATTATTTGTTTAAAACTACTTGAAAGAACTACTTGCAGACTGTCCAATGCAACGATTTTTCCTTTAGATTCATTGGTTTATTGTTAAAAAATCAATTATAGGCGTGGCGCTAGTGTCGTACAGGCGTGGCGCTAGTGACGTGACTGGCGTGGCGCTAGTGTCGTGGATAACTTGCCAAAACTCGCCGGAGCCCTTGATTTCACAGGCTTGGCTACTGCGTGGCGCTAGTGACGTGGATAACATTGGTTATAAACAGGGTTATCCACCATGGGAGCGAATTCGACTCAACCAGAATACCGCCCGTAGGGGCTTTAATTATCATAATTACCGTAATCGAAGTAGACGAGATAGGGCTTTGAATGAGGAGATGCGAACAAAGAAGGATTCGCCCCGAGGCTTTTTCACTTAGGGGCGATATGAGGGTTCGTCTTGGTAATTATCAGTTTATCGCTTTGAAAAAGCGTGCTGTTGAAAATCTCATGATGGAAAATAGACGCTAATATAGCGGCATTTTCCAGCTTTCGACGGAAGTCTCTCCGCTCCTTCGTTTCACTGCTGAACTGAAGCTTCAGGGCATCAAGCGGGATTTCAATCTGCCTTCTGCGCGACATCGAGTGGACTCGCCAATTCCACCAACAGTAGAAATCGATGGCGAGCGGGTTTTTAGTCAAAGCTTTGATCGCGTGGGCGGAAACTGGCACAGCATTGCTCAAAATGCTTTGGTAGAACTCTTCATCCAGGCTGATTGTTGATGACCAGCTTGAATTTTTGCCATGGCGCATTGAGATAAGCGCCTTACGGGATACAAGAATATTCTCAATTTCTACCCCGTTTCCAACCACTCTCTCTATCTGAAATGTAGAGCGAGCCAAACGATTGACCTGTTCGCGCAGTAGAGCTGCATATCGACCACTATTGCTTAGTCCAAGACTTTTCAGGAACTGGCTTTGGCTTGTATCAATCGCTAGCTCAGGACTCCTCTGTCGCTTGGCTTGTGTGGTTAACCATGCCAACAAAAGCCTTACCAGGCCCCCTGCGGGAACACGCTCGCTGGACAATACCGATACTTTGACATTGCCATTGGTGCGCTGAAAAAGGTTTTTATCAGTATTGGCCGCCGGTAATGGGCTAAGTTGGCAAAACAATTGCGGCATGAACCATGTTTCAGGGTTCAGCTCTTGATTTTCTGCCTGCTCAATAAGACTTTGATGGTAGGCAGTAAACGGCTTGCCTCCCATCAATCCACCTTCCGACGCTCAAGCCAATCCTCTACGTCGGCGCGCTTCCAGCGGACCGCTTTTGTGGTTACGGCAATGGGTTTTGGAAAATCAGCGTTCTTATCTGCCCGAATGCGGCTCAGCGTCGGATTGGAAATGCGTAAAAGTTGTTGGACATCACGTACCGTTAAAAGCACGTCTGATTCAACGCCAGCCCCTCGATCTTTCTTTTGGGATTTCATAAACAATAGCTCCTTCGATTTCTCTAGGAGCTATTTTCGGTTTAACTACCTTTGGCCGAAGAACGCGCTTTTTACCATTTTGGGCGCATAAGGCAGTTTTTCAGTATTTTTATCGTTAGCTTCCCGGACCGCCCGGATTCACTTCTATTTTGTCCATTGCCTCCCGACGCTTTGCGTCCACGTCTATGTCATCAACGCGATCCATTGCACGCTGATCAGCAGGCAAACGGTCCCCATCAACATTGAAGACGCTGCCAGAACCTGTGAGGGCATCCATAGATAAATTGGCTCCACTGGGGAACTGACCGTTCTGTTGAAGAATAGCCAGCCACTCATCGAGATTTACCTCATCCCAATTGATTTGAGCGATTTGCTCAAAGGGAATACCTCCACAACTCGGATTCTTAGGAGTTCCGAAGTCCTGACCAAACTGAGGCCGAACCTGTTCCTGGATGATTCGAGACAGCGGTGAATTGAAGCAGCAGTACGCTTTACGCTTCTCGATACAGGCCCCAAGAACCTCTTCCTTACAGTAGGAGCCAACGTAGGTGCAGCTATCCGTTGCCCGCTTGGTGTTCATCTCCAGCTCTTCCTGCTCACAGGCGTAGACCATTTGAATTACGGCCACAGCGACCACGTACACCGTGTAGACCGTCATCGCCGCACCCAGCATAGAAGCGGCTTGGTTCGCCATTTCCGTCATTGCCTCCTCAGCCGCTCTATCTGCTGTAGCAGTGGCTGCCGCCTCGGTCGCGCCATCCTGGGCCAAATTACCCATCACGTCCTGCAACATACCTTTAGCCTGCTCCTTCAGCTTTTCTATGAGCTGGTTCTTCAGTTCCTCGATGGGCGACCATATCTCCTCAACAGCACCAGAGATGTTATCCATGTAATTTGTGAACGGCTGAGATACCTCCGTCCAAGCATTCATAACTGGATCACGAAGGGTTTGGTACGAGCTTTTGATGACGTTGGTGTCTTCAAGCGCCAATACCGCACCATCAAGCTTCGGAACCTGACGAATCATCATCAGGTAATCAGCCATGCTCACGTTAGAGGGTTTCTCACAGCAGTCCGACACTCCGCCGACTGCAATCTTGCATTCGCCAGCCTCGCCCCCGAACGCAGTACAGGTCACGTTCTCTTCACCGGTTGCGTTGCCATCGTCATCTTGGCCGGTGCAGCTCATATCCTGGGTCATGAACTGCGCCGCATTGAGCAAAGCCGAGGCTTTGGCAAAGTTCGCGGTCTGGTCGGTGGATTGTGTCGGGTCTAGGCAGTCGTCCCCCATGCAGCGGATAGCTCCACCACACTGGTATTCGGTTTTTTTCTCTATGGTGTCGATGTCCACACTACTCCCGCAGTCCCACGTCTTCTCTTTGACGTAACACACACCGGAGTTACCCTGAGCACCATCAACACACTCCGAGCTTATAAAGCCGCACTGCGGGTTTTCTTCGTACTGCTGGCACGTATTTAGATTCCCGCCTTCGTTGACCGGGCACTGCTTCTCACCGTCGACATCGGTGTAGCACTCCATATCCCCTTTGTAGAAATCGAAGTCCGCATCTACGGCGACTTTCTTGCAAAGGTTGGGGATACCAGGAATGGGAGAAGGCTTCAGGCTGTCCTCGCAGATTTTGATGCCATTCGTATAGGTGCAGCCTTCCGCGTCACGCGGGTCGTCCACGCAAGTCAGGCTCCCCTCTGCAAAACCATCCACCACGCCAGTCGCAGATTCGATGCAGCTATCTGGTGACCATTCATCTTTGATGATGGCTTTGGAGGGGTCGTACTTAATGCGGATCTTCCCGAAGCCTTCACCCTCGCCGGAGACGGATACGCGAATTTTGAAGCGAATCACCGAGTCTTCCGGCGCGTTTCGGAAGTAACTGGTCAGGTCGAGGTTAGGATTTTGGTCCCAGCTTGTACTCAGCTCACACTTACCGGCTGTCTCGGGAGGAAAATTGTTATTGGGACCAGACCATACCTTTACTTCTTCGCCAGGCTCACCAATCCATATCTGCATGTAGTCATCCCACTTGGCACGTATTAACGTAGCCTGAGTAATGGCAGCAGGATTGACGACTTTGATTTCCGTGAATTCTTCGTAAATCGAGCAGCTACCACTCCAGTAGTTGTCTCCCACCTTACCAATCCACACGTCAGAACACCCACCGCCAGCACCATCGCATGGTGAAATGTTGTATGGACCGTCATGGTGCTTGACCACTGCCGCTTCATAGTCGTGAATGACCTCGCAGGTGGCGCTTTTGTCGGTCACACGGTCGCAGGTTTCGTACTCCGGGTTATGTACCGACATGGTGATTTCATCGAAGGTTGTTTCGGCGGAACAGTCACCAAAGCCCTCAGCGATCACATCAATGTTTTCGTATGTGGCGTTGGTGAGCCCCAACATCGGGTCGGAACTGAAATCCGGGCGACTTTGATTTGAGGAGTCCACCAGAACTTTATACGCCGCACCTGAGATAGAGGGGGTGTCGCTGTAGGCATCCTCCCAGAGGGAGTCCTTTGCCTCGCTACCGGTTTCGCCCATCCCCTCTTCCGAGTCATAGATCCCCTGGAGCTGGTCGAGGTCAGGGGCTACGCCATCAGAGAAATATTCGTTCTGCACCGAGGCATTGGAAGGGTTGCTGCCTGGGTACAGGCTTTGAACGCTGAACTGAGTTCCCCCTTGGTATTGCAGGTTACCGTTTTCGTCCATGGTGGGGATGGTGATTTGCCCGTTCTGGACCTTGGCTGGAGTGTTTTTGGCTTCGTTACCAAGCTCCATACCCAGATTCTGGCCTTCGCGACCGAGCTGACTTAAAAAGTCCTGGCTATCAACTTCAGGTGACTCTTGAGCCACGCCGTGAAGGGGCATCAGAGTCGTGGTGACAGTTAAAAGGTAGGCAATGGCTCTCATCAAGCCTGGTGAATTTCGCATAATGACCTCTCCGAAAATCTTTTCGAGAGATCATATCGAGCATCCGGCGCTCCCAGCGGATGTGTAATTTACCGTTTTGGGCGCATAACGTTAAATTGGCCAAATTTTCTTTCACATGTGAAAGTTTTTCAAAGGTAGCTCAAGCTGGCTCAGCGAAGACTTCAACCGCTGGCATCGCCGCACCCTTCGCATTCTGAGGCTGAAAACAGTGCGGGCAGTGTATTCCCGTCGCCTGATTCACAGAGGTGAAAAATTCAGGGTATACGGATTTAATGGTTGATGGGGCACCTTCACCCCACCAACCTGATACCTCCCTCAGATGGTTGATAGATCGACCCCGTAGTTGAGTTCCTCTGCGAAGTCCGGCAGTCCGTAACCGATGGTTTTCTTGTAGAACGGAGAGACCTTCGCAGTCGGGGCCTTCTTCTTGTGCTTCGTGGTGTAGAGCATTCGTGCCCGCATCACCTCAAAGGAATAACCACGCCCTTCACGGTTCTTGTCCTTGGCCAATCGGTTGATGGACTCCGTGTAAGCGTTGGTGACGGGAATATCCGTCTCGAAGTAGATCATGATCTCTTCGCGCCAGTTACACACCGCCCTGACCAGATCGCTCCAGACTTCCTTCTGGCCCTTCGGGATGGTGGCTATCCATTCGTCCAGGGCGGCTTCTGCCTGGGGCCGTGTGGTAGCATTCCAGATGCCGTAGAAGCGCTCCTTGTGCTCGTAGGCGGCCAGCAGTTGCGGGAATGCGCCTGTCCAGGTCTCCATGATGAGGCGCTCCCGGTCTGAGACTTCGTGAGCGCGTTTCAGCAGGATTTTCCGGTCTCCCTTAAGGGTTCGGCTCTGTGAGGGCTTCAGCTCCTTTCTGAGGCCCTTGCGCACCTTCTCCAGCGCATCGTTGGCCATACGCACCACATGGAACTTATCGACCACGATGCGGGCCTGTGGCAGCACCGCCTTGACCGCTGCCCGGTAGGGGTTCCACATGTCCATGCTGACGATCTCGACCTTCTGCCGGTCTTT
>NZ_LWHM01000003.1 GCF_001642735.1 Pseudohongiella nitratireducens
AACGAGGACTCCGATGCCACATATACGCCCTGGTCCATCAATGCCGGTACGATCTGCGTCGGTGCCAGGTCTACAAAGGCCGTCAGGTTGCACAAATTTACGATCTGCTCTTTTTCCTGGTCACTGAGCTTGTTCGTCGGCGCTGGCCTCATGGCTTCGGGGCGCTGATCGGCCTGAACCTGACCGTCCTGATACCAGCGTCGGTAGGTACGAAGGCCGATCTGCGCCTCAGCACAGGCCTTGTGCAGTCGCGCGCCGCTGCCTACTGCTTCGTGTATCAATTCTATAATAATCAGGCGCTCTGGCAGCGCGGTCAGTCGTCCGCGTCGTTGTTCTCCCAGAGCGCATCCAGCTTTTTTCGCAGCACCAGCAGCGCCGCGGTTTCTGCCAGTGCTTTCTCTTTACGGCGCAGCTCCTTCTCAAGCTTTTTGATCTGCTGCTTATCCGCCTTTGACTGCTGCTTGAGCGTTTTATCCTGCTGCTCGGCACTTTGGAACCCGGCCAGCGAAGCTTCTTTCCAGGCCTTTACCTGCTCGACGAACAGACCTTTCTGGCGACAATACTCATTAAGCTGAGCCTCGCTCATCGTGGCTGTTTCTATCACCGTGGCCAGCTTTGCTTCAGCTGACCACTGGTCTGTGTTATTTGGTTTGGGCCCCGGCACGGCGCGTCCTCTTAATCTGGCTTGCTTGCGCCAATTATAAAGGGTTGCTTCGCTGATGCCTTCAACTTTTGCCAGATCCGATACCGTCATGTTGTACGGCGGCAGTAACCGGCTCAAAACTGCTTCCTTACGCTCCTGTGAAAATCGCGCCACTCATATTCTCAATCCGCCCATCTGGTAAAAGTAGATGGTGTCAACTATCCTGCCAGAGCGGGATACAGATGCGCCCCGAAGAAGGACGCCTCTATGTATTCCCGGGATGGCTGGAGCACGGCGTGGAGGAAAACAGGAGTGATCGTGACCGGCTGAGTATCAGTTTTAATGTGCTGGCGGCGAGTCGGTGAACACCCACTCCTGGCGCTGAGCAGCTGTTACAAGCTCACGCGACCAGCCGCATCTGGAACCGCACCTGATGATATCCATTACGTTGATATATCTGTTATGAAGCCGGCGGCAGATTGGCCAGCCTGCGACTCAAGGCATCCAGCGCTTCGCGCGCTTCACTGTCATACGCCTGGTCATTGGCGCGGGCCTCTTCCTGGCCATTGAAATAAAGGCCACTACGCCCGCTGACATCATCACCAACAGCCAGATTAATAACAGCGCTTGCACCTTCATCAACGGTGCTTCTCACCCGTTCACCCATCTCGCGCACCATGGACGTGTCCATCATGGTGGCGGGATGCAATGCATTGATTGTCACCCGGGTGTCCGCCAATTGCTCCGCCAGCGTAAAAGTGTGCATCACCATTGCCAGCTTGCTGTGCGCATAGGCGGTTCCTGCATCAAATTCAGCCGGGTCGGTGATATCGCCAAGATCAAGCGGACGCTGGGCAATGGAGGCAACATTGACGATACGTGACGGTGCACTGTGCTCCAGCAGTGGCACCAGCAAGTCAGTCAGTAAATAATGCGACAGGTAGTTAACCTGAAAGATCATCTCATAACCATCATCGCTCATTGCCTTTTGCCCATCATTGAAGCCACTGGCAATGCCTGCATTATTCACTAACAAATGCAGTCGCTGGTTATCCTGTATGACCTGAGCCGCCAGATCGCGAACCTCCTGCAGGGAACCCAGGTCAGCGCGGTAAAACGCTGCTGTCCCTGGTCCTGCATTAATGCTTTCCACGACTTCCTCGCCACGCTCGACATTACGCCCATGCACCAGGACATGGGCGCCCAGCAGGCCCAGCCGCGTAGCGACCTCGCGTCCCAGGCCGTCGGTGGAGCCTGTTACCAGCACGGTTTTACCAACCAGGGAGGGATGTGCCTGAGAAAAGGCCGGTGTCGGAAAGGCGGCGAAGGTCAGTGCCAGGCACACCAGGGCCGCCAGAGCGAGAAAAGTACGCCTTACAGTATCAGTACCAATCTGCTTCACTTGCATAACCAGTTCCTCCTACTGTGATTGAGGGTCT
The DNA here is from genome assembly GCF_001642735.1 of Pseudohongiella nitratireducens. Lineage (GTDB taxonomy): Bacteria > Pseudomonadota > Gammaproteobacteria > Pseudomonadales > Pseudohongiellaceae > Pseudohongiella > Pseudohongiella nitratireducens. The sequence goes on from NZ_LWHM01000003.1 coordinate 2,083, forward strand.
ATCAGGCTATATCAAATTACTCATCGGCTGCAATCCACCCTTTCATATCCAACTTTACAGTCACTCCGGTATATCGCAAGATACAACGTTTTACTTGAATCATTCAGAGTAGGCATCCTCTTGTTGTATAGGTATAGCAGTCAACAGTGGATTTACAGAGAAGCGCCGCCCGAAATAAGGTAATAACAGCATGCCCCCCCAAAAACTTCCCCTCTTTTCCTCCTCCCTGATCCTACTGATGGCTGCACCTGCAGTTATGGCAGCCGAGAACAACACCTGGTCATTCGACGGCAGTGCCCGGCTTCGCTATGAGAATCTGCAAAATACGGTTCGAGCGAACACCTCAGGTAATGACCAGGTTCTCGTTTCTCAGGTATTGTTAAGAGCAGGGTTTGAGAGCGAGCAGGTCATTGCCGGCTTTGAACTCTCGGATCAGCGGGCCTGGATGCATGACTCAGGCACACCCCTGGGTACTGATGATGTCAACACATTGGAGCCGATTAATGCCTGGGTGGGATGGCAGCAAGATGACACCTTCAGCGTCAAAGCCGGTCGCATGACGCTGGATATCGGTAGCCGTCGACTGATGGCAAGGCAGCGCTACCGCAACACCATCAGCGCCTATGACGGGATCTATGGCAGCTATCAGATGGATGGGTGGCAGACACAAGCATTCTACTTTGCCCCGGTTGAGCGACGCCCAGGGGATCGTGATGCCCTGGAAGACAATAAGGCCAAGCTGGACAAACAAAGTGATGAGAGGATCTGGGGCATTCATTTCAGCCAAAGCGACGACACGAATCTGGAGCTTTATTACTTTGGCCTCGATGAAGACGGCAATGGTTCAGACATCAGCACCTTTGGCGCTCGCAGTTTAAAACCTGCATCCGCACAGCAATGGCATTATGAAGTGGAAGGCGCTTACCAAACTGGTGAGATAAATGGACAGCAGGGCAACCTTGATGTCTCTGCGGCACTGCTACATGCCCACATCGGTTACCAGTTTTCCGACCCGCTTTCATCACGCGTCGAACTGATCGCTGACTATGTCAGCGGCGATGATGATCCGAATGATGATGAATTTAACCGTTTTAACTCGCTTGGCGGAGTGACCCGACCCGATTACGGCCCGACTGGGATATATGGTGCCTTTGCTCGAAGCAATATTGTTTCACCCGGCATAAAGTGGGCATTCCAGCCAAACGCAAACGATACGGCCTTCATTACATACCGGGCCATGTGGCTGGACTCAGCACGTGATGCTCAGTCTCGTACCGGCCTGCAGGATGTGAGCGGCGACAGTGGCCGCTTTGCCGGGCACCAGGTCGATGCCCGCTGGCGTTTGAATTTCACTGACCAGTTCCGGCTGGAGCTGGGTGCCACGCATCTTGTAAAAGGTGAATTCCTCGAGGATGCGCCCGGTGCACCCGACACCGGGAATTCGACGTATGTTTATTCACAGGCGTCTTATCGGTTCTAATCAGGCGGCTGATTTTTCCCGCATACGCAACGCTGATCTTGGACGATTTTCTGTTGATCGCCTTGTACGGATCATCAATAAACTGGATGAAGCAACTGAAGTCTCTGTTCAATTAGCGCCAAGGGCAAAGGTCCGTGCCGATGGGGTTCAATACCCAGTTCAATAATCAGAAAACCGTCTTCAAGCATACCCCTTATTCATAATGCAAAGTAGTTACTGGGTTATTCCGCACGACCCGCCAGACATTGCTCGAAACTGCCAGGGCGCCAAGTAGCACCACGGCCAGGGTTGCCTCAAAAAAATACGATAATTCGACCTCAACAGTATCCGAAAAATCAGATAACCACAGTTCAATCAGAAAGAATCCGGTCGGCCACGCGATAACGTTTGCAAGCAATAAAAGTACACCGTACTCTCGTAAGTTGAACCTGAGGATATCAATACCAGAGGCCCCGAATACCTTGCGTATTGCCGTCGCTTTTGCATATTGATTTGCAGAGAATGTCGCATGCCCATACAGGCCCAGGCATGCAATTAGAATAGCAATGAAGGTGAACTCGAACAGCTGGGATGAAAATTCGACTTCCTCTCCCAGCAGGCCTTCTACCCTGTTACTTAACATTTCATACGCAAACGGGTGTTCCGGATAGACGCGCTCCCAGATGGATTCAATTTTTGCTAATCCAGTTTCCATCGCTTGCGGCACCATACGTATACTCACAGCCCAATCAGGTTCGGTCCGGTAGTGGAACACGAAAGGTTCAAACGCATGTTGAGGTCCCTGAAAACGAGCATTAGCAACGACCCCCACAACGCGATAATTCCTTCCATTGCTACCTCTCAGGATTTGACCCACTGGAGTATCTGACCACTCGAAGCTCCGCGCTGCTGCCTCGTTAATAATCACGGAACGCAATTCCGGATTGGTCATCGTGTCATTGAAGTTTTCACCTTCAGCCAGGCTCAGCCCCATAGTTGAGATGAAGTATGGATCTATCAGGGCATAGTTCATCAGCGTTTCTCTATTACTTTGAAACCCTTCCTGAGGCGCATAACCTAACTTACCTACCAAACCGCCGGGGAGGTAACTACTGTTGGTGAATGAAGAAATCTCGGGCAGAGCTTCAAACTCATCAGCGAGTGCCGGATAGCGGCTGAGCATGGACCGTTCACGAAAATCGAGATAAACCACGTTCTGAGGAGAAAAACCAAGTGAGCGGTTTTGCAGAAAGCTAATTTGAGCATTAATGACGAGTAATGCAATGATCGCAATTGTCGAAATAGCAATTTGTACAATAACCAGCCCCCTACGGATAGCGACTCTCGCCCCACTATTCGAGTAGTCGCTCTTGAGACCTCCAATAGACCGTTGAGAACTCAGCATAAACGCGGGGTACACACTCGCAATCACAGCAATACTCATCAAAGTTGCTGAAGCACCCAGAATAAGTATCGGGTTTGCGAATAAATAGCTTAGCGGTCTTTGAATAGTCGGAATCGTTATCCAGGGAGAAATCAGCGCAATGGCAACCAGACTCAGCAGCGTAGCCATTGCCATCATCACGCAAGACTCAGCGATGAACTGTGCGATCAGCTGACTTCGGGACGCACCGACAGTTTTACGAATGCCTACTTCTTTTGCCCGCATCACTGCTCGTGCTGTGGAAAAATTTATGAAATTGCATACAGCTATCATCAGCAGCAACACGGCGATAGCACTCAGTACATACATTTGACGGAAGTCACCTTTGTCTGCATTGACCTCGCTTTGCACTCCCTCAGAGTAGAGGTGGATTTCCTCAAGCGGCTGCAGTACGACCGACATGTATCCGGATTCTTCTCGCTCTTCCATTATCTGCTGAATCTTGTCTTCAACCACTGCTGCGTCGCTGTCCGGGTAAAGTTTGATGTAGGACTGCATGGAGATAGAGCGCCATGATTCCAAATCAGCCGCAACATTCGTTGCGACTTCTGGCGACCACGAAGGGTCCGGTCGGTCAGACATGATCAGGTCGGCCTGTATATGTGAATTTTCAGGCATATCCTCCATGATGCCGACCACTTGCATGTCACGACTATTGAATATATTGATGACTTTACCAATAGCCTCCTGCTCTCCAAACAGCTGCCTTGCGAATGACTGCGAGAGTACGACAGTATTAGGTTCATCCAACGCTTCTCTGCTCTCCTCCGTAATCAGCGGAAAATTAAAGACATGAAAAAACTCAGGGTCAGCCAGAAGTGCTTCGTCCAAATAATGGACCTGCTCACCTTCCCTGACTGTGACAGACAAGGAAAATCGAAATCGAGTCGCCAGCTCGACTTCCGGAACTTCGTTGCGTATTGCCGGAATCAAAGCATTGGTGACCATGCCGGCACGATTCGAATTCGACTGGCTGGTATCTACAGATAATAATCTGTAGATTTGACCAGAATCAGTATGAAAACGATCAAAAGAATTGTGGTAACTGACATAAGTAAAAATGATCAGGGCGCAGGTAATCGCCACGGTGAGGCCTGCGAGATTGATCACACTGAAGGATTTGTCGGCCTGGAACTGACGCCAGTATTGAGTGATAAATCCCATATATGCTCACTTCTTGTTTTCTGCTTTAATACAAAGGAAAGCAAGTATCTAGCCAGGTTGCAATGTCATGTTTATTAAAAAGTTATGAAAATTTCATCGCTTTGTTTTACAGGGCTGTTCCAATTCAGTACAGTGCGGCGTATCAATTTGGTACAGTTCTAAGAAGCCAGATTACTCAGCCAAATGTCAGCAAAAATGTGCTTCCATGTCCCACCTCACTCCTGGCGATAAGTGTCGCCTGGTTCTGGTGCGCAAGTTGCCGGGACAGACTGAGCCCCACGCCAGTTCCTTTTTCTTTTGTGGTGAAGAAAGGTGTGAAGATATCCGGTAGCTGACTCGGGGGAATCCCCTTACCGGTATCAGAGATTTGTATGACAGCACGTTGATACTGATCCAGGCTGCATTCAATCGATACCTGTCTGTCAGATCCTTTCTCAACGGCATCCAGGGCATTATGCAAAAGGTTCAGCAGGATCTGTTCAACCTGATGAGTGTCGGCCTGCACGCAAAGATCATACGGTGTCACACTGATTAACAAAGTGGCATTGATCTCCTGCAACCTGTCCAGCATCAGTGTTTCAATACGTTCCAACAAGCCTGAAACTGAAATTTCTGTCGGCGTTGGTTTTGGGAGCCCGCTTAATGAACGATAGGAATTGACGAAGCTCAGCAGCCCCTGACTGCGTGACGCTATCGACTTTACACTTTTGGCAATATCACTTTCGTCATCTGGTCCAAGATTTTTTTCCAGGTGCGTACTCAACGACACAATGGGCGTCATTGAATTCATGATTTCGTGTGTTAATACTTTGATCAGCTTTTGCCAGCTTGCCATCTCTGTTTCATCAACCGCTGATTGCACATTTTGTAAGGAAACCAGTTTGTGTTCCTTACCCAGCAACCGGAACTCGCGAGCGGCCAGTAACAGCTGCATACTGTCACCGCCAATTTCGGTTTTAACCAGAGTACTCTTTCCCGGTTTCAGTTCACGGATTTCTTCACCAAGTTTGCCGTTCTCCCGATCGACGGCTACCATATTGATAATAACAGCCGTTTGCAGCAACTGCCTGGCAGCCCGGTTGCTGATCACAACCTTGCCGCTGTCATCAAAACACAACAGTGCTGTATCGACATGCTCGATAACCATGCTGAGATATTCATGCTGAGCGGAACGTTCAGCTTTAAGCTGACGATATTTTTCGATCAAGACCTTCTGCGCATCCAGTAAGTCCCTGGTTGCATGATCGCCTTGTAATGCGGTCGTCGTGGAAAAATCATTATGAGCAATGTTTCGTATAAACTGCGCAAAGCGCTCATGGCTTTGATCGACCCTGGTGATTAGCCTGTAAGTTAAAACAATCACAATGGCGCCTGATAATACTGCCAACCCTGGCCACAGTTGCCGTATCACTGAATAGCTCAATGTAAACATGGTCACCAGCAACAGCATGACTGTCAAAACCGTTCTGACTTTATTGCTGATTGTTTTATTCGCTATTGATGCCATATTTTTCCATTTTCCGGTAAAGCGTTGTTCTGCCAAGGCCCAGTGCTTTCGCCACTTTCGTCATGTTGCCACCAAACGCAGTGAGTGCATCTTCAATTACTCGCTGCTCTAACACCTCAAGATTAAAATCTTCTCTATGGCTGCTGGCGGAAGGAACTTCTGACAGAAAATTCTCTGTTTTTAACTCATTACTGCTTGCAACGATAATCGCCCTTTCTGTGGCATGTTTTAATTCACGGATATTCCCCGGCCAGCGATAGGAAGTCAGTTTCTCCAGCGTTGCTGACGATATATACGTATCGGTTCTACCGTATTTATTACCAAATATTGTCTGGTAGTGTGACAGCAATAACGGGATGTCTTCTTGCCGCTCCCGTAGTGGTGGAATATTCACTTCTACTGTATTGATGCGATACAGCAGATCCGACCTGAACTGATCCGTATCCGATAGCTGTTCACGGGATACGTTGGTGGCACTGATCAGCCTGATGTCAACGGGTATTGAGCGGGTTCCACCTACTTTGGTAATACTGCGTGATTCAAGCGCTCTCAATAACTTGGCCTGGATGTCCAGTTCGAGATTACCAATTTCATCAAGAAATAATGTTCCTCCCGACGCTAGTTCAAACTTTCCTGGCTTCTCATTTTTGGCATCGGTAAACGCCCCTTTGGCATGACCAAACATTTCAGACTCAAATAACGAACTGGGTAGTGCACCGACATCTACTGAAACCATCGGTCCCTTTGCGCGCTGAGACTGCTGATGAATAGCCCGTGCGATGAGTTCCTTGCCAGTACCATTCTCTCCTGTCACGAGCACATTTGCATCCGAAGGCGCCACACGTGATATCAGTTCAAGGACTGATTGGAAGGCTGGCGATTGGCCAATGAGGTCGGGAGAGTCAGTTGCTGGCTTTGTGACAGAAAATGCCTGATGCGAATCCCGCAGCATCTCTATCTCGCGTGTTGAGACGCTGATCTTTGCGCAGGCTTTCAATGTCGCAACCAGCTTCTCGTTCAACCAGGGCTTTTGCACAAAGTCTGCAGCGCCCTGCTTGATCGCGGTCACAGCCAATTCAACTTCCCCGTATGCGGTAGACATGACCACCTGAATATTCGGATCAAACCCCTTGATCTTACTCAGCCAGTACAACCCTTCATCACCACCGACCAGCCCTCGGGTAAAGTTCATGTCGAGCAATACAACATCGGGCTCAAAATGTGACAATGTTTCTTCAAGCTCAGCCGGATTTTCAATACAAAGGACATCAGCAAATTCATTTTTCAGAATAATTTGTGCGCTGAGCAATATATCGGGGTCGTCGTCTACCACCAGAATACGTTGCATATTAATGTTGGGCATGAACTTGAGTTCTCTTAATTCGTGTTCCTGACACTCGTTTCGTTTCAAAATAGAACAGAAGTACTGCTTTCGTCCAGTTTTATGGCAAATTTTAATGATGAATATTTCACGGGTACGAATCCAGAGGATATAAATCCACAATTATGTATCACTATGGAACACTTGCTTGTTTTACTATGAAACAATCTGATTCAATCGCGCCTCAAATAAATTATAAGCAACTGAAAATAAAAGAATAAAACTGTTTGGCTCGTAACTTGCTATATTTATAGGAACAATAGCTAACCACCGCTTGCGCAACCGCTCAAAGGACGAATTTCATGATCATAAGAACAAAAGGGCTCAGCAAACTGTTTCGAACCGAGGAAGTTGAAACCACAGCGCTGGATGGCGTTGACCTGAGCATCCAGGAAGGCGACTTCACTTCCATTATGGGACCATCGGGTTGTGGCAAATCGACGCTTTTGCACATTCTTGGGCTGATAGATAACCCGGAATCGGGTGAGTACTGGTTCATGGGCGAGGAGGTCTCTAAATACACTGAGCGTAAACGCGCCATCCTCCGCAAACATAACATTGGTTTCGTTTTTCAGAGCTTCAATCTTATCGACGAATTAAACGTCTATGAAAACGTCGAGCTGCCCCTGATCTACACAAAAGCCTCAGCCTCTGAACGAAAACAGAAAGTTGAATATGTGTTAGAGAAAATGAACATGGCACATCGCACCAAACACTTTCCCAGGCAGCTCTCAGGTGGCCAGCAGCAACGCGTAGCCGTTGCCCGGGCGATTGTTAACACACCTAAACTTATCCTGGCAGACGAGCCAACGGGTAACCTGGATAGTGAACACGGTGCAGAAGTCATGAATCTGCTGAGCGGTTTGAATGCGGAAGGTACCACCATTGTCATGGTAACTCACTCTGCCGAGGATGCTGCTGTCGGCAGCCGGATTATACGCGTACTGGATGGTCGAATCGTTAGCGAAGCGGCTAACGTTTGACGGGAGAGAGGGTATGCTGATCCACCTGAAACTGGCTCTTAGAACACTAAGACAGGAACGCTTCTACGCAGCTATCAACGTAACCGGGCTGATGATCGCCTTTATTTGCACCTTATTAATTGGACTTTATGTATTCCAATCACTCACATACGACCAGCATACGGAAAGCCACAAAAAACTTTATCGCGCGACAATTGACCTGATCAACGGAGACAGCCATAACACATTCGCACTCATGTCAGACGCAATGGCTCCAACACTGGCATTGCAAAACCCGGATATTGAAGGATATGTACGATTCAAAACACTGCCCGAGAAACCGATTGTCTCCATAGGAGAAGAGAAATATTTGGAAGATGCTATTTTCGGCAGTGACAGCAACGTATTTCAGCAGTTCGGTCATCAATCTGTATATGGAGATCCATCAACTGCACTAACTTCCCCTACTTCAATTGCTATTAGCGACTCATTCAACCAGAGGCATTTTTCCGGTGAGAACTCCTTGGGTAGCATCATTACAGTCAACGACATTGATTACCAGGTTACTCTGGTATTTTCAGATGTACCGGGAAATTCGCACCTCAAGTACAACCTGCTTTTCCCCATCAACAGCCCAGGGTTTATTCCATCACCAGCAAATCCGGTCATGGCGCTGTTCACCGTCAACACCTACACCTACTTTATCTTGCCAGAAACCTATGATGTCCAAAAGTTCTCCGACTTCTTTGACCAGTTCTGGGAGGAAACAACAGCAGAAGTTCTGGGTGACAGCGGTATTTCAAGTTCAATGGCGTTAACACCTGTTGCGGACGTGCATTTTGGTCCAACAGTAGAATTCGATCAGCCCACAGGAAATTTACTGACCGTGTATGCCTACGGGATAATCGGTGTGTTAATCATGCTGGTTGCGATTGTGAACTATATCAATCTGGCAACTGCACGGGCCACTCGTCGCTTCAAGGAAGTTGCCATTTCACGTTTACTCGGTGCAAAGAAACGTTCACTAATCATGCAGTTTTTGTATGAATCCATTATGCAGGCACTGATTGCTGCAATACTGGCGTTGATCATCATAGAAATCATCTTCCAAGCTAATGCACCTGCCAGTCTGGTTAATGCGCTTGATCTCACTTCATTACGTACGCCACTGGCAATCACTGGCATACTGTTCTTTGCTGGCATACTAGGAATGCTGGCCGGGCTTTATCCTGCAAGCTGGATTTCGAGGCAAAAATTTTCTTCAAGAACTGTGACCTCCGGGCACAACAGGACAGAACCCATTCTCAGACAGGTGCTGATTGTCTTTCAGTTTGCTGTCACTATTTCAGTTATTGCCAGCACCATACTTGTTCTTAGCCAAATGTACTTCATATCGAACATGCCGCTTGGTTTTGAAACCGAAAACCGTATGGTTATTACAGTAAAAGGTGCATCAGCAATATCAAGAGTACCCGCGCTAAAGAATAGCTTGAATAGCCTGCCACAAATCGAGTCCACCACTTTCACTAACTTCGATCCTGGCGTTGGGTTTTCAGCCGGAAACTGGCGAATCGAATCAGCACAAAGCCAGATGGAAAACAGTTTCATGTCATACCAAAACGCTGACGCTGATTACCTTCAGTCTATGGGTCTTGAACTGATTGAAGGCCGCTTTATGAGCCCGGATGACGAAAATAGAACCGTTGTCGTAAATGAAACTCTGGTTAGAACAATGGGATGGACAAACCCCATTGGAAAACGTTCGGGCATGCCAGGTTCACCTGAAACGCAAGATTCAGAGATTGTTGTTGGTGTTGTCAAAGACTTCAACTTTGACAGCTTGGAAGTACCAATTAACCCCTTGATCATAAGGCTGACTCGACCCGAGTATTATCAGTCCTTACCTGACTCTGTCGCGCCGCATCAAATTGCACGCTTGACCATCGTTTTATCTGGGCCAGCAAGTGGGCAATTGATACAGCAACTTTCATCAACCTGGCAAGAGCACATGCCGGAACTGCCTTTTGAGTTCCGCTTTCTTGATGACATCGTCGCGTCTCGTTATACCAGCGAAACTGGCATATTCAACTCATTATCCTATTTCTCTGGCATATCTGTTTTTATCTCTTGTATTGGTCTGCTTGGGTTAACTGCTTACACAACTGAAAGGCGTACCCGGGAAATTGGTATACGCAAAGTTCTTGGGGCACACCCCAGACAGCTGCTTGGCATGCTGTTTAGAAACATTTTTGTTTTGATCCTGTTCGCAGCAATCATTGCTTCAGTTGTATCTTACTTGTCGATCAATGCCTGGCTGTCTGGTTTTGCTTATCGGGATGAAATCAACCTGTTGGTTTTTCCTGCAGCAGCCATTCTGACTTTCTGTCTGGCTTTATTGACGATGACCTTGCAAGCCTGGAAACCAATCCACCGCAACCCAGTACATGCGCTAAGGTATGAGTAGTATCGATGGACAGAGTGATTGAAAAGCAGCCTCGTCCCTGGTGGCAATGGGTTCTTGCAGCGATCACTCTCGCGGCCGCCGTTTGGGGCATAGTGACACTTCTTCAGGATGCGTCGATTCGTACGCTCAGAGTATCTGCTGATGAATTAATCATTTCCGACGTTTCGTCTGGCACATTGGAAGACCTGACACCTATCAGGGGTTCAGTACAGCCTCTCAATACGGTTTTCCTTGATGCCGTCGACGGCGGTGTCGTGGAAGAAATACTTGTTGAAGAAGGCAGTTATGTTGAAATTGGACAGCCCCTGCTGCAACTCAGCAACAATACCCTTCAACTTCAGGTCGCTAACAATGACACGCAGACCACGGAGCAGCTTAACAACCTGAAGAATATCAGTAATAACCTGGAAACCACTCGCCTGCAAACTGAGAGGCAATTGATCGATATTCGCTTCCGCATTAAAGAGCTGGAACGTAACTATGCCCAACTTACGCCGTTGCTGGAAAAGAATCTGGTTTCAAGATCGGAATACGAAACTGTTCGTGATGAACTGGAATATCAGCGCCAGGTCTATGCCAACACGCAGGAAAGACAAGAGCTGGAAGAGAAGATCCGGGTTGAACGCCTCACCCAGATAGAAGGCCAAATGAGCAAACTGGAAGAAAACCTGGAACTTGCCAAAAATACATTTGAGAACCTGCTGGTCAGAGCACCTGTCTCAGGGCAACTGACATCGCTGCCCATTCAAATTGGCGAAAACATGAATCGCGGTGAACGCCTTGGACAAATTGACTCAGTTGATCAATACAAAATCGTTGCCCAGGTTGATGAATTCTATGTCAGCCGTGTCTCCCCCGGGCAAACAGCACGATTTACTTTGTCAAACCGGGAGAGAGCAGCAGAAGTGACCAAAGTCTATCCAGAAATCACGCAGGGCAGTTTCACCATTGATCTTGAGTTCTCAGGCCCGATGCCGGAAAACATCCGACGGGGACAGACACTGCAGCTTGAGCTGACACTCGGCCAATCCATAGAGACGCTGCTGATTCCCGTCGGTGGCTTCATACAGGATACCGGTGGCAACTGGGTCTTCGTCGTTAATAACGACGGAAGCCAGGCTCATCGCAGGGACATTACCAGTGGCAGACGAAATAATCGCTTCCTTGAAGTGCAAAGCGGCCTTGAAGCTGGCAACAGGGTGATCACTTCCAATTACTCCCAGTTCCTAAACTACGAACGTTTGGACTTGAATGACTGATGCTTTTGATCAGACAATCCGGAGACAGATATGTTGAAGCACTACTTGCTGGCTGCCTGGCTGAGTTTCCGGCACAACACGATATCGAGTATAAGTAATATCTTGATGTTATCGCTTGGCCTTACCTGTTTTATATTTACTTTTAGTCTCACTGAATACTGGAATAATGCGGAGAGTCATTTTCCCAATGCCGATCGCACACTGGTCATAGGTTCCCAATGGCAACTCGCAGATGGCAGTGCTTCCGGAGGCGTTAATCTCCCTCTGTCTCCTCATCACTTACGGGGCTATCTGGAGTCTGATTTCCCTCAACTCGAATCTGTCGCACGGGTTCTCTTTATCAATCAGGACACACCGGTTAGAACTAAAAATACAACACAGAGACTACGCACCTTTGCCGCAGACCCTGAGTTTCTGGATATATTTAATTTACCCTTTGCCCAAGGTGGCTACAGTAATGCCCTGCAATCCCCTAACAGTGCCGTAATAACTCACGATACCGCCATTAAGCTCTTCGGTAATATAAATGTGATTGGTCAAACTATTACATTTAACGAGAACGCCGACTTAACAATTACCGGCGTACTTGCCCCCTTGCCTCAACCCTCTCACATTGGTAATACCAGCAGCTACTCACCGATTAATTTTGAGTTGCTCGTGTCCAGGGACGTTTATGAAAACCTTGTACGCAGAAGAACTGGTGGCAGAGATACCACCGAACTCCCTGCTGACTGGTTTAACCGTGTCAATACGACCTATGTGCTTTTCCCAGAGAACAGCACTTTCAACACGCAACAGTTCTCTGAGCAATTATCATCATTTTCACTGCGTCATATCCCTGATAATTATCGTCAAATAGCAGAGTTCAACTTTAATGCCATTCCAGTAAACAACCTTATGGGAATGGCAATTCGGGACACCATTTTCCCTCAACTCAGTGCTGGTTCAGTACAGGTCGTGTTACTAACCCTCGGGACTATCGTAATGATTGTCGCTTGCGTGAACTTCACTAACCTTGCGACAGCAAGAACAGCGACGCGAGCCAATGAAATAGGCGTTCGGAAAGTTGTTGGCGCTCAGCCACGTCATATTATTGGACAATACTTTTTAGAAGCTGGACTACTAACGACACTGGCAATGGTTTTCGCTATCTTGCTACTTTTTATTGCGTTTCCCTTGATTCAAAACTACGCTGAAATCAGCCTGGATACTCTAGTGTCACCAGGCATCATTGTCAGGGGTGCTTTATTCATTGTAGTGCTGGGCTGTATTACCACTATTACTGCTGGTTTTTACCCCGCCGTTGTGCTTTCTAAGATTCAACCCCTGTCGATTCTCAACTCGGGCGTATTCCGCGGAGGTTCCCTTTTATTTTCAAAAGTCTTAGCCGGCATTCAATTCTCGATAGCAGCCTTTTTGCTGGTCATTATCACTGTCATTTACCAACAGAATGTAAACATCAAAAGCGCTGAAAGTGAAATTGACGGCAGCACGCTACTGGTTATTGAGAATAGTCCTGATATCACAGGGTTGGATCAGGAGACACTAAGACAGCAGTTGCTGCAGCTTCCCGTGGTTGACTCAGCAACGACAATGGAGATCTTGCCCTGGACAGAGAATCCAGCGCGCATGATGTTAGCGTCGTCTCCCGCAGCAACTGCTGTTGAGCATAGCGCCAGTGTTTATGTCGTCGGTGAGAATTTTTTCAATGTGTTTGATATAGACATCATCGCCGGAAGATTGTTTGATCCACTTAGAACAGAGGATATAGCGGCTGCCGGACCAGCCGGAGTGCAACAACAGAACCTGGTTATCTCAGCCACATTAACAAAAGAGCTTGGATACACAAGTGCTCAGGATGTGATCGGTGAATCGGTGTTTATTCCAGGAAATGTTCTCGGTGGCACCCAGGCAAGACCTTACAGAGTCATAGGTGTTGTTGAAGACACAACACTCTCTATTGCCAGCCGTTTCGGCTCCATACCCAAAGTGTTTCTCTATAACCCGGAACTGCGATTTCATATTGTCCGTTTATCAGGCAGCAGTCACACAAGCTCAATCGAAGCCATTGATACGCTATGGGAAACACTTGTACCTAACGTTGCAATAAAAAGACGCTTCTTGAGTGAGTACTTTACAGACAGCTTCGCTGGGTTCAGGCGAATCACCCTGGGTATTTCAACGCTTGCTGCCGTTGCATGGTTCATTTCGATCGTCGGTTTATATGCAATGGCAACTCTGATTGCCAAACAACGCATACGGGAAATTGCTATTAGAAAAGTTCTGGGGGCTGAGAGAAAAGATATTGCACTCATGCTCTTTAAAAACTTTAGTACTCCCGTCATTATCGCGAACTTTATCGCCTGCCCTTTTGCTTATTTTGCCTCCCGCTCATACCTCGATTTGTTTAATGACTCCATCGATATATCACCATGGCCTTTTATTCTGACCATCGTGGCAAGTTTGACGATTACATCAATAGCGACTTGCGGACAAACATGGAAAGCTGCGAGTACCTCAGCGCGGCAGTTTATGCGAACTTAACCAGCAATCGCGATGTAACATTATTAGTACCTATATAAGGAAATGACATTGGCCAAAATTACTGCTCTCATTAGCATTCATCTCAAAACTCTCATCACTAATCCTATCGCCTGTTGACGGCCTCCGGGCATCAGCACATAGTGAACCCATACTCATTGTTGCTGCCCGAGGTTCATCAAATGCCATCCAACACAAGCCTCCAACGATACCTGACACCAGTTCTCCTGCTGGGGTTACTGGTAGTCTCCAACTGTGCACCGGAGCGACCACAACAAACCTCGGCACCTCAATCAACTGAAGAACCAGCCGCGACTGACCCGACTTTAAGAACCATCGAATCAGGCAGATTATCAGGACTGATACAGGAGAACGGCAGCCTGGCCTGGCGCAACATTCCTTATGCCCGGCCACCCGTTGGTGACCTGCGCTGGAAGCTGCCGCAAGGGGTTGAAAACTGGGATGGGGTTTATGAGGCTGTAAACACGATTCAGCCTTGCCCTCAGTTTGTTTCCGGATTGAGTGCAGGCATCCCAGACACCGATGGTGACGGCATAGTGGGCAATGAAGACTGTCTCTACTTAAGCGTGTATGCACCGAGTGACATTCCGGAGGACGAAGCGCTTCCGGTCATGTACTGGATATTCGGTGGCGGCAATAACAGCGGTTACGCTGGCGACTATAACGGTGGCATTCTGGCTGAATCACAGGACGTGATTGTCGTGACGGTGAATTATCGGCTTGGCAGTCTGGGCTGGTTTCTCCACCCTGCCATCCTGGAAGATAATGCCAGCGGCGCTGCTGCCAGTGGCAACTGGAGTACTGTCGATACCATAGCCGGGCTGGAATGGATTCAGGATAATATTACTGCGTTTGGTGGCGACCCGGATAATGTCACCATCTTTGGTGAATCAGCTGGTGGCGGCAATGTAATGAGCCTGGTCACCAGCCCAATGGCAGAAGGACTTTTTCATCGCGCTATTGTGCAAAGTGGCGGCATTGGCACCACCAGCATTGAAGCTGGTATCAATTACACCGATGACACCGTACCCGGCCATGCACACAGCAGCAAAGAAATCGTTAATATGCTGCTGATACGCGATGGTCTGGCTGCTAACCGGGACGCGGCTAAAGTACTGCAGGACAGCATGACCAACGATGAAATCCGTGAGCTGCTTTACAGCCAGTCTGCTTCCGAGTTTCTGAAACTCTATAACCCCAATGCTGCCCGCAATTACCCGGCTCCCAAAAAATTCACCGATGGCACGGTGTTTGTTGAGCAGGATCCTTTAGAGCAACTGGCTTCAGGCAACTACAATCAGGTGCCGATCATACTGGGCACCAATCGTGATGAGCGCCGCATCTACCTTTATGGTGCCTGGGCAGATACCATTCGTAGTGACCCTGAAGAATATATTCGTTTTGCTCACTATCCTTCCCTGCAATGGAAATGGCGTGGTGTTGATAATCTGGCCCGGCGCATGACTGATGCGCAGCAGGCTCCCGTCTACGCATTTCGCTTTGACTGGGACGAACAGCAAACCCGCGAGGATGGATTTGACATGGGTATTGCCATCGGGGCAGCGCACTCTACTGAAATGGCCTTTGTGTTTGGCGACTGGGGCGTCGGCTTTATCAACCCCGACATGCTTTATGATCCGTCCACCAATGCTGGCCGGGATGCACTTTCAGATGCCATGATGTCCTACTGGTCAAACTTTGCCTACAGCGGAGAACCCGGCCAGGGTCGCAGTAACAACCTGCCGGAATGGCAGGCCTGGCAAAATGGAGACGGTAATCCAAAAATGATCATTCTGGATTCCGAGGCCGATGGCGGTATCCGGATGTCAACGGAAGAAGTGATTCAGGAAAGTATCAAAGCCAGTTTTATGGCGGAGTCCTGGAGTGACCCACAAAACCGTTGCCGTGCTTACCTGTCCACATTTGCGGGCACAGCCGCCTTCGATCAGACTGAGTACGAAGGCCTGATTGAAGGCGGTTGTTCTCGCGAATAATCTAGAAAATATGATGCACGACCTCGATAAATTAACCCAGTCGTGCATCATTAATACTAGGTCTACATACTCTGAATTTTACCACCGCTTGCCGAAACCATCAGTTCCACAATCCGTTTAGTCACATTCGGCTCCAGTCCTTCGGTATGACCTTTATCAAGCCTCACTACGTCTGCCACGACCCGCCCATCCGAGCAGTTCGGATACTCATAGATATCCGCAGTACCCAGTCGTGCTTCCCGGCCCCAGACCGGATAACCGGCACGGCCGGTGTCATACAGCCAGCCAGGCTCTGTATCCACCACCCGGGTGTGCTTGCGGGCATCACACTGATAACGTTCAGCCCAGGGAGAGGCATCCGGTAGAGACTCAATTTCATACTCGCCAATGGCAAAAATGTGGGAGAAATTGCAGTCAGGTAACGTCTCCTCAGCCATGCCACGAGGTCGTGATGGCGGAGGTGAACCGTCTGGCAGGGGTGGACCGAAGTTATCGACAAACGGTGCCTGGCCAATCCGTCCACCGGAGAGGCTAAGCATCCCGTCGACTTTATCTGCAAAGAAATCGCTGCAAACGATACGGCGCGATGTCATGCCCCCCTGACTGTGCCCGGCCAGCCAGAATGACTTGATGTTTTCTGCGCCGAATGCACCAATCACCTGCTCGGTGATAGCCTGCAGGTGAGCGTCATCGGCCTGCGGCGTCCAGACACGAACACCACTGCCGCCGCCCATGGACGCTGAACCTGCAGCCGTTGGCGTGGCAACCACCAGTTTATAGTCATCCTTGTAGTCCATGGCCGGAAAATAATGACGCTGCCAGTTGCCGATAGAACCGGCACCGTGAATATTCAACACGAACAGTACATCTTCACCCGGCTGCAAATCGCAGGGGTAATCCAGGAAATACTCCCGACCGCTGCCAGGTTCGGTGACATTGCCACCAACGGCGGTTTTACTGGCACAGTCTCCTTCTGCACAGTGAACCGGTGGCGGCGTCTGACAGGCAACCCCCAACACGTCTGCAGCAAAAGCCAGTGGCGTGGCTGACAATAGTACAAGCGCCAACAGACTCCTTTTCGTGTAACTCACCAGATAGTTAACTTGCATCCTTTCTCCCCTCATCAGTATTCAGATACTGCCTGACTTTACGCTTTGTCAGTCACTTAGACAGCCCTCTCGCGTTGAACTGGATGGAATTTGCGTTCAACGCTGAAAAGGACATAACTGCATGATCTGGCTAAATGGCCATTCGATTATTTTTACCCCTGATATTGAAAACAATAAGTATTATCATTACCATTGCGTTCTTTATAACGATCGGGGGAGACCGTCATGCCACATTTCCAGAGCTCCGCGTTGCACCGCGGCATTATTTCAACCATCAGCGTTCCCATGTTTGTCATGACCATGGCATCAGCAGCACAGGCACAAGACAGCGGAGCAGATGACAGCATTCAGGAAATCGTCGTCACCAACCGCTACTCGACAAACGACCGCCTTGATACCGCTACCGGCCTGGGTCTGACCCTCCATGAAACCCCACAATCGGTGAGCGTGGTGACCGCAGAGAGAATCAGCGACCAGAACCTGCGCTCACTGACTGATGTGATTGACAATGCGGCTGGCGTTTCCGCCCGGGCGCAGGACAGTTCACGGTCCACGTACGCTTCTCGCGGATTCTCCATCAACAATTACCAGATTGATGGCGTGCCGATTTACTGGCAGCCAGGCAACAACGCAGGTGAAACCCAATCCGATACCAGCCTCTATGAGCGCGTGGAAGTTGTCCGTGGCGCAACTGGCCTCCTGACCGGTGCTGGCAACCCTTCGGCCTCAGTTAACCTGGTACGAAAACACGCCGACAGCAAAGCATTTACCAGCACCCTGGATATGTCAGCGGGTAGCTGGAACAACTACACCGCCACTGCTGATGTGGGTACCGCATTAAACAGCTCAGGCACCATTCGTGGCCGCGTTGTCACGCATTTTGCTGATGGCGACTCGTTCCGTGATCTGGCCAGTGAAGAAAAAACCGTACTCTACGGTGTGATTGATGCCGACCTGAGCGAAAATACGCTGCTACGTGTCGGTGCTACCTACCAGGACAATGAGCCAGGTGCCTCTACCTGGGGTGGTCTGCCTGTCTGGCATGCTGATGGCAGCCGAACCGACTGGGATCGGGAGAAGACCATCGCAGCCGACTGGACGACCTGGTCATCCACAGTCGAGAACTACTACCTGGACCTGACACATGAATTCGCGAACAGCTGGACAGCCAAGTTCAGCATCAACAGCAACAGCAATGACTCAGACCAAATGCTATTGTATTTGTCAGGTGCCCCGGACCAGAATACCGGCCTGGGCATGGGCGCCTCACCACGCAACGCAGAAACAGAACGGGAGCAGTTAAGCTACAGCCTGAACGTGAATGGTGAGTACTCACTGTTTGGCCGAACTCATGAACTGACCTTTGGCGCGGTTGATCACAGCGAAGATAATATCGCCTGGTCCCGCGCCCGTAGCAACGTCGCTCCTGTGGGTAATTTCAACCTCTGGGACGGCAGCTATCCACAACCTGACTGGGGCGCACAAGGTGTGGATGTTGACGTCGAGACAGATCAGTTCGGTTTGTATGGTGCCACTCGCCTTTCATTGACTGAACAGTTCAAGTTGATCCTGGGCGGACGTGTTGCTGACTGGGAGCAGGAAGGTCTTTACTACGGCACACCGCGCTCATTTGGTGACACCAATGTTTTCATCCCTTATACCGGCGCCTTGTATGAAATCAATGATCAGCATACGGTTTACGCCAGCTACACCGAGATTTTTCAGCCACAAAACCTGCAAGACCGGAATGGTGATTTCCTCGACCCGATCAAAGGCCAAAGCCAGGAACTGGGTCTGAAGAGCCTGTTTTTTGATGGTGCCCTGCAAACGACTGTCGCGGTATTCGACATTTTACAGGATGACCTGGGGCAGCCAGATGGCAGCTTTATTGTTCCCGGCACTATTAACGGCCAGGCCTATTTTGCCAGCGAAGGCACCGAAAGCCGTGGCTATGAACTCGAAGCCGTGGGCGAAATTCTGCCTGGCTGGAACGTCAGCCTCAGCTACACTAACTTCGATGCTGAAGATGCCAACGGTAACGAGGTCAATACCGACCACCCGAGAAAGCTGTTTAAACTCTACACCAACTACCGCTTCCGCGGTGCGCTGGAAAATCTGACAATTGCAGGCGGCGTAAACTGGCAGGGCAAAGAGTACATGGACACCAGCAACCTGGTGACGGGCGACCCCGAACGGCTGGAGCAGGATGCCTTTAGCCTGGTCAGCATGATGGCGCGGTATGACCTCACATCCAATCTCTCGGCACAGGTGAATGTTGAGAACCTGCTGGATGAGACGTACTACAGCCAGATTGGTTTCTACAATCAGCTTGAGTACGGTCAACCAAGAAATATTACTGCGAGTGTTCGTTATCGATTTTGATAACTCACTCAACAAAGAAGCCGACGTTTAGTCGGCCTCTTTCGTTACCATCCTGAAAAAGAGCCAAAGCACATGAACCTCTCCGCTCCACGCCTGATTGCCCTTGTTGCAGCTGCTCTCATTGGCGGCTACTTCACCGCCATATCCAGTGGTATTTTTGCAGGCAGCCTGTTTGGTTTGATCTGGGGGACTCCTCGATCTGAAGCTGCCCTCACAGGCCACCTGTTAAGCTTTATCAGCTATGCCTTTATTGTGATCTGGGTCTTTCATGACCGTCGCCCCCTGTTTGTCTGGAGCATACTGAGCGTGATTACGCTACTGATGACAACTATCGGGATGTGGTTGGGAGGAATGTTGGCATGAGCACTGACATAACCAAAGGCACCCCGTCTACCAGTTATAACGGAGGATGGCGTACCTCTTCAGCTTGGTTACATACCTGGTCGGGCCTCACACTGGGATGGATACTTTACTTTGTTTTTGTGACTGGCACAGTTGGCTATTTTGATACTGAGATCGACCGCTGGATGCAACCTGAATTACCTCGTTCTCAAACGGGTACCAGCACCGACGAAGCGGCAAACGCAATACTCAATTTTGCCCAGGCCAATGCCCCAGGTGCTGACCAGTGGCTGATGTCCTTGCCTGCCAGTCGCAACCAGCCCTTTGGCAGCCTGTATTGGCGTGGTGCATCCATTGAGTCAGGTGCTGTTTCTGCATCCGGTAATACGCTTATCGACCTGAACAACATCACTGCGCTGAATGCCAGGGAAACCGGTGGCGGACAGCTACTTTATCAGATGCACTGGCGCTTTCCTTACATGACTCGAAACTATTCAGACTGGATCATCAGCATTGCAACCTTCTTCATGTTTGTTGCCATTATCTCCGGCATCATTACTCATAAACGCATCTTCAAGGATTTCTTCACTTTCCGGCCAGGAAAAGGACAGCGCTCCTGGCTCGATGCACACAACGTGCTTAGCGTCGTTGCCTTGCCGTTTCACCTGATGATTACTTACTCCGGCCTGCTCTTTATGGGATTCTCATTCATGCCGCTGGTATTCGCAGCGTACTACGGCAATGACAACGGTGCCCGTGGTCAGTTTTACAGTGAAGTCTTTGATCCCCCTGGCATGGTCGCAGCCGCAGGTGTCGCAGCCCCACTGACGGACCTTGATGCTGTCATCGAGGAGGCTGAGTCTGTGTGGGGAGAAAACCGTATTGCCACGATCGATATCCGCAATCCCGGGGATAGTCAGGCAAGAATTTTTATCTCGGAGAACTTCGATCAGACTGTCGCAGCAGGAGCCGGGCGTCTTGTTTTTGATGGTACTAGCGGCGAATTACTGCACAATGCTCCTTCCGCTTCCTCTCCTGCGAAAGCAGTAAGAGATGTTTCATTGGGGTTGCACGAAGGTTTGTTCGCGACCACTTTACTACGCTGGCTATACTTTTTTGCAGGTGTTGTAGGTACGGCCATGGTAGGTACCGGGCTGGTCATGTGGACAGTCAAACGGCGACAACAGGCTTCCTCCGAGATAGACAAGAAGCACCGAGGCATTCGTCTGGTTGAGAAATTAAATGTTGGTACGGTGGCCGGACTGTTTGTCGCTCTTGCCGCCTACTTCTGGGCCAATCGCCTGCTGCCAGCCAGCATGCCCGGCCGAGCTGATTGGGAAGTCCATACCATGTTCCTGACCTGGGCGCTGATGCTGATGCTGTCAGCTGTCATACCTGCACGGCTGGGCTGGCCACTGCAATTCAGGCTGGGCGGCTTCGCATTCGTTCTATTACCTGTCGTGAATATGGCGACAACAGAACGAGGGTTGATCCACAGCCTGGCGACAGGTGATTGGGTTTTTGCCGGTTTTGATCTGACAGCACTGCTTTGCGGAGCCCTGCTGTTCTGGATTGCTCAACGCGCAACGCAGGTTATGAACAAACACCAGAAACAACGCGCACCACAAACAGGATCGACCAGCCCCATACCGTCAGAACATCCCGTTGAGGGAGCCAGGCAATGAACTCACAGTTACTGACTCTGGCATACAGCCTGCTTCTTGCCGCCGTTTTTGCTGCTATTTGTATGCAAAGTCTTCGCTTTCAACGCCAGCAACAGCAAAACTGGCTTCCCGTTAAAGTGCTGAAATTGTCGGCCTGGCCACTGTTACTTTGTTTAGCCATAATCGCTATTGGCAAGATGGGCTGGGGGTTCGGTCTGGTCACACTGTTTGCTGCCACCAGCCTGGCGGCAGTCACAGTGGTTGCTACCTTTACATACAAGCCTGGCAAGCTGCCTCTGCTCTACAGTCTGAGCTTACCCACCGGCAGCATTTTTCTGGCACTGGGATTACTGTAAGCGTTTCTACCATCCAACCGCCTGACCATCTTTACGGTGGTCAGAGCCGGCACGGTAGATACCATTTACCGGCATATCATCACTTCCCATATCCGGCAGCGGAGCATCCGGATCCAGCGAAAATAGAATGGCATTGTAGCCACCCACGGCTCCACCATTAACCGGTCGCACATTGTGGCCTTTGGCTTCTAGTGCTGAACCCACCAGGTTATAAAGATCAAGCTCCAGCGACAGCAGGTCACGGTTCTGGCTATGCGTAAATCGGGCAACGTCCGTGCTCATTTGCAGGTTCATACCATGATCCACCATATTAACTATATGCTGCGCATGCGTTTCCGGCTGCACACTCCCCCCCATATTGCCAAACGCCATTAGCGGCTGATTATCTTTGGTGACAAAACCGGCAATAATGCTATGAAACGGCCGCTTACGTGGTGCTACCTGGTTCGGGTGACCGTCTTCCAACGTAAAACCGACACCGCGGTTATGCAAAATGAAACCATAACCGGGTACGGTCACCCCACTCCCGTAAACTGAAAATACACTGTGGACCAGTGACACCATATTACCCCAGCGATCTGCAGCACTCATGTAGATAGTGCCACCATCGATGCCTCCAGTGACTGACGGTGGGGTCGCCTTGTTAAGATCAATGCGATCACACTGATCTGCGGCATAGGATTTGGACAGGAGTTGATCCAGAGGAACATCTTCAAAATTCGGGTCAGCGTTATAAGCCTGCAGATCCGAATAAGCTATCTTCTTGGCTTCAACCATGTAGTGCCAGTAGTTCGGGTTACTGGGGCCAAGGTCAGCCAGGTTCAGGTTATGAGTGGGGGCACAGACTTCCAGAATGTTGAGCATTTCCAGTGCCGCAAAACCTTGCCCGGGCGGTGGCAACTGATGCACATCATAGCCATGATAGTTGGTGGAAATCGGCTCAACCCATTCCGGTTCATACTTGGCCAAATCTTCGAGTGTCATGGCGCCACCGGATGCCTGAATCTTATCGACAATCGCTTCTGCAATGTCGCCCCGATAAAAGGCATCTGCACCTCCTTCCTGGATGATTCGCAACGTTTTTGCCAGATCCGGATTACGAATGATGCTGTACAAGGCAGGTGGCTCGTTATCAATCAGGAAGGTATCTACAGTATCCGGGTCGCTTTCAATACGCGTCAAGGCACTGCGCAAATCCGCGTGCCTTCGCTCAGTTAATCCCCAGCCTTGCTCTGCAATGGTCGCCGCGCGTTCAAAAGTCTCAGCAAATCCCATGGTGCCGAAACGTTCAAGCATGGCTTCATAACCAGCGACTGCTGCATCAATGGCATTGCCACCATTTTGCAGAATTTCCAGTCCAGCTTGCGAGGCCAGTGGATCGCTGGTGGCTACCATCCCGTTTCGAGCGAGAACTTCAGAGCGACCTTGAGCCTGCCAACCTTGTGCACGTGAACCGGGAGCCGCGGTCACAATGGCTGCCGGAGAAGGAACAGACTCACTGGGCTCACCAAAGGCATTGGGTGACTGAGCATTTGCAAATGGCGTCATCAGAGTCAAAGCCACTAAACCAGAGAACCGATAAAAATGCGTAACGGGTGTGCGGTCAAGTAATGTGTGAAAGCCTTTCATCGAATCACGAATCATGTGCAGTCTCCAGATTTTAAACACAGGTTAACAACATCTCGGCTTGACCTTTGTTGTTACGCCTTTGTTCCAAAATAGGCAACAAAATTTACTTGCCAATTTTAAACAAGTTAAATCAATCTGTTACATGCACAATAATGGGAACGAGGCGCGCACTTTTGGGGCACCAAATAGTACGAAGTACGATACTGCCAATTAACCAACGCAATAAAAAAATTGGAGCCAGCACAGCACTCCCGTGCTGACTCCAAAAACCGCCAGTAGAGGCAAGAGTTATTACATAACAGGATGTCTGACGTTATTGAAAATATCGATAAACGTCGGGATCTTTTCGATTCTGATCGGCACATGGAGGCGGCGCTCCACTTCACTGGCAGCAATCAGACCACGGATATGGTCACGGCTTTTATCGACAACCAGGCAATGCGACTGACCGGATCGCTGTAATGTCTCAATGACATCACCGATGGTGGCATCCTCAATTTCATGTATGTCCATGGCAAGAATGTCGCGCTTGGGGCACATCATCTCACTGACCGTGACATCTTTCAGACGCTCGCCATTTGCCACTTTCACCATGAGATTCACATCACTGAGGTCATCTATTGTAAGGGTGCCTATGAACTCGCCTTTAACATCGGTCACCAGTTTCATTCTGGCATGTGACCGGCGCATTAGCATGGCCGCATCCAGTGCTGGCGTGCCACCTTCAATGATTAAAGGACGGTGTTTTTTGAAATCAGTAAAGAATTCTGTGGCTGGGGAATCCATATCAAGACCACCAAATTCTTCTGGTTGAACCAGATGACTGACATTGTCCACATGAAATAACGTAATCTGTTGCATAGCATTCTCCTGATACAGCTCGGGGCTGGTATCAACGCTCTCAATCAAACAGAGTCAGATTGTCTGAACCCTGGTTGTTAATTTGAAATAAATTGACGCTTGCCTGAAAAAGGCAGATGAGATGCTATTGCGCAGGTGGACCGCGAATGAACTGAAGGGCAGGTTTGTGTATTGCAACTTGAACGACAGAAGGAAGGAAAACACTGCAGTAACCTGACGCAGTGTTGAGGCTGGTTTCACTCCATAGCACATCGCCATGGTCATCAGGCGTGCTTCGAACACAACCACCATACTCACCGCTATGCGCCTGTATCGATGCTTCCCCAAGTGAGGATGATGCCTGACCTGTCGCGGAAAACGACAGGAAGCAAAATAGCGCTGTGAAAATGATTAGTAAACGTTGCACGGACTCACCTGATGCGGGTAAAACCTTATTACCTTCTATTTCAGTCTATGCCTTTCGTCACCATTGTCAAAAGAAAATTGTAACGGGATGCAACAGAAGTAGAATAAGCGCATACGCCTATTTTTTATGGTGCTCAAAACGAATGCTTACACAGGTTCCAGACCCGACTTGACTGTCTATTGAAACTTTCCAGCCCAGACGGTCGCATAACCGACGCACCAGGCTCAAACCCAATCCAGTACCTCCAGGGCGCGTCGAGAAGCCGCCATCGAAA
Organism: Pseudohongiella nitratireducens; assembly: GCF_001642735.1. GTDB lineage: Bacteria > Pseudomonadota > Gammaproteobacteria > Pseudomonadales > Pseudohongiellaceae > Pseudohongiella > Pseudohongiella nitratireducens. Next base: position 27,302 of record NZ_LWHM01000003.1, read on the forward strand.
ACCTGAGATAAATGCTCATCAGAAATTCCACTGCCGGTATCAATCACCTTCAACGTAGTATCACTGCCAATCACCTGGATTTCACCATCGTGTGTGTGCTGGATCGCATTCCTTATAACATTACTCACTATGACCTGAAGGAGTGATTCAGACTGATAAAGGGGTATTTCGTTTATGAAATGCTGTTCCACCCGAATGTTATGATCATTGAGCTGTGTTCGATATTCGTCAATGATCTGACTGACCAGCTCTGATAGATTAATTGCCTCATCTGACTCCACTGGGTGAGCACTTTCCCGTGATAACAGCAGGCTGACCTCCATGAATCCCTGCATGTCATGACATGCACGGTTGATTCTGGAAAGAGCCCGATGGACGGATTCGTTTGATGATGACTTTATATCTGGCTGCGACTCGAGCACTTCAGTCGCGCCCATGACAACCGACAATGGGGTTCTAAGTTCATGGCTGGCAGCCTGTGTAAACAACTTCTCTCTTGATACAAATTCATCAAGCCGTTCCATGTAGCGGTCAAAGGCCTGTGCAATCTGAGCCACCTCCTTGCCATTGTACTCGGCGCTTAACCTCACACCCCGTTGCTGAGGCTTGATATCGTTCAAAGAAGACGTCAATCGTTGCAAGGGGGATAGTATCGTACTTGCTGCCTTTACGCCTGAAACCGCTGCTATAACAAGAACTAAAAGTGCACCGAACAGCATTATCTCTAGCACCCAATGCTCTTGTTGTTCCCATTCAGTAATATCATAAGTCAGGACAACTTTGTCCAAACCTTCTCCGCTGACGCGTACCTGCAGATATTGATCTTCAACAGAAAGACTGTGATATGAGCCGGCACTTAATTCCTGAAGGCGACCTGGTAATTGTTGCAAATCCGAACCGGCATAAAGCACCCACCCATTCAGTAAATCTGTATCAATCGAGCTGAGGTCATCTGTTGCCTGTCGCAAAAGTTCAAGCTGCGAGTCCACCATGTGACCAAATACAACCTCTTCCAGCCCAACCTTGATTTTCCACACAGCAACCGCAAAAATTGCGCTGGTCACCGTCACAAGAAGAATAACAGCCAGTACGATTCTTTTTCGAAGGCTCAGCGATGTTTCTTGAATATCAATCATATTATTCGTCACTATTCTGGCTTAACCGATACCCTATGCCATGCGCTGTATGTATCAACTTTTGGGAAAAGGGTTTATCAATAATATTACGCAATGAATAGATATGGGTGCGTAAAATATCACTGTCTGGCCGGTCTTCTCCCCAAACCTGATGCTCCAGCTCCTCTCGCGATACGACCCGGTGTGTGTTTTTCATCAGTAGAATCAGCAGTTTTCGTTGAATAGGATTTAACTCTAGTTCTTTCCCTGAGCGGGTCGCCTGTAATGTTTCCTGATTGTACAGTAGCGGGCCCACCGTCAATTCTTCACAATGTTCCCGCCTGTCTTTTCGATCAACCAGTGCATGCAGTCGCACCTCAAGCTCTTTAATCGAGAAAGGTTTAACCAGATAGTCATCGGCACCTGCCGAAAAACCAAGCAATTTATCATCCAGTTCGTCACGAGCCGTCAGCATGATAACGGGAACGTCTTTATTTGAACTCTCTCTGATACCCCGGCACACCTCGATACCACTAAGGCCCGGTAGCATCACATCCAGAATAATGACGTCATACTGTGAGTTTGTCGCCAGCTCCAGCCCTGATCGGCCACTAATGGCGAAATCAAGGTCATGCCCTAATGGCTCCAGATAATCTGCAATATTTTCCGCGATATCGCGGCTGTCTTCTACGATCAGAATTTTCATCATTCAGCCTGCCAAGTACAGATGCACACAGCTTGTATCACCATTGTGCCGGCCATCATGCAAAAATTTTGTCAACAAGCAAAGAAAACTTGATCTAAAGCAAATTAATTAATGGCTGTTAGCGCCTAACGGCGTTTGTAGACAAAATTTCCACATTTGACTGGCTATCCTTGCCAGCAAATTGTAACCGCTCGATCCAGAGGACTATAGCGTGACGAAAACTTTTTCTCCCGGCAAACGAGTCAATATTTGGACAGCAGCAATAGTTGTTTTCCTGCTCCCCTTTAGGCTGACCGCCGCAGAGCATGATCATCGAATTACTCTGAGCGACATCAGCCTTGATACCGTTCTGGAGCATGCGCTTGAAGCAGCCCCAGAGCTGATCCTGGCCGATTCAGCTCAACTGCAAGCTGACTCCTTTACCTACCTTGGTAGTCGCTGGATCAATGGCTCCCCTTCTCTCGAAACGACCTTCATTGATGATGCCATGGGTAGCGATGTTGGATTGCGCGAGATGGAGGCCGGCGTCAGCATCAACCTTTGGCGCCCGGGTGAACGCCAATCTGCCCAGGCATTAGGTAATGCCTATCGCCTCAGAAGCGAAACATGGCAAGCATGGTTTGAATGGATGGTTGCCGGACGCGTGCGAGACTCATTGGCTAACCTGGAGAGCGCCGACCTGGCGTTACAACGTGCCGAACAGGCAGAAGCCGATGCTGAAGCTCTCTTCGAAATGGCAACGACATTGAAAGAAATCGGCCTGATTTCGGACATGGACCTCTACCAGGTGGAATCACTCTGGCTAAACGCGCGTAAAAAGACAGTCGCCTCAGAAGCTGTCCTGGTTGATGCCGAACGGGAATACCAGGTGCTGACTCAAGGACTTGATACACGCCCAGATACTCCCTTGCGTGAGGAACAGTCTTCAGTTGCGCTTATCGACAGTCAACACCCAGCCATGGCGTTACTGCAGTCCGACCTGAATATCAATATGGCAGAGATAGAAACCGCCAAAAGGCAGGCCAAAGGCAGTCCGACGATGCGGATGGGCGTCCGAAGAGAGCGAGGTGGTTTTTCCCAGCCTTATATCGACAGCCTGGGGGTCTCAATATCAATACCACTGAACTCAAAACATATGATTGATGCCAGCACCGCAGATGCTCGGGCAGCAAGGAATGACGCAGAACTGACTGTTATCAATCAACACCGTCTGCTGACAAGTCAGCTTCATGAAATCGAGCACCGCCTGTCTTCTTTTAAAACCGAAATACCCTTGGCCGAGCGGGAAAACGAGCTGGGAGAGCGCCGCCGAAAAATGGCTGAAATCGCCTATAGCAACGGCGAGATAGACTCTACTCAGGTGATCCAGGCCATTCAGCAAGCACAACAAAGTGCTTACGCCTATCAACGCGTACTGATGGAACAGCAGCACCTCATTTCTCAATACAATCAAATTGTCGGAGTCATACCATGAAAAACAGGGTTTCCACGAAAGTCATTATCATCGCGGCTGCCTTGTTACAGTCAGTTGCCTGCATGAATAACGTTTATGCCCAAGCACAGATCCCCTTGTCACAACAGGAGATTGAGGATCTGGGTATTGTCTTTGAACCTGTGGTAGCTGTCTCTGACAGTGATGGCGAGAGGGTCTCGGCCAGCATCATCACGGCTCCGGATGTGAACAATACCGTGAGCGCCTGGTTTGATGGACAAATTCTTTCCTGGGAGGTCGCTCCTGGTGAGGCCATAAATGAAGGCACGCCTGTGGCTATCGTATCCAGTGAGTCATTCATAGAAGCCCAGCAGGCGTACGTGGATGCCAGAATTGAAAATCATCAGGCTCGCATTGCCCTGGATAGAGATCAGCGTTTGTATGACGCTGGCATCATTGCCGCTGTTCGCCTTGAAGAAACTCGCCGGCAACAGCAACAAGCAGACATCGCTTATCGCTCAAGACGTCAACGATTGCTCAACGCAGGCGTATCCACTGCAGACCTGGAGCAGCTCGATACCGGTAGTGTAACCCTGGGCGAATACCGGGTCCGCTCCCCCTTGTCAGGCACTGTTGCACGCCGTTATGTCATGGCAGGCGATCATATCAGTGAGGGTTCACCATTACTGGGTGTCGCCAATACCGCTGAAGCCTGGTTGTTTGCCCGGGTACCCTCTTACCTCTCCTCGTCACTGTCTGCCGGTCAGACGCTGACGCTCAGCGAAAGTGGTGAATCACTGCGTATCCAGTCTGTCGATCGCCAGGTGGATACCTTGACCCAGTCGATTGGTGTATATGCCACATTCACTGAAAGCACTGACTGGTTACCAGGGCAGCAGGTATCTGTGCGGCTACCTCCCGCCGCACAAGGCATGAGAGTGCCCGACAGCTCAGTGGTACACAATGGTCACGAAACAACGATCTATGTCCGCACGGAAAATGGTGTAGAAGCACGCACCCTGATTTTGCAGCCAGCTGGTCGAAACTATCTGGCAATACAAGGCTTGACTGCATCCGAACAAATAGTGACTCGCGGTACGGCTGTATTAAAAGGCATCCAACTCGGATTGGGAGGAACTGAATAATGTTAAGCAAACTGGTCCAGTTTTCTCTCAGCCAGCGACTGCTGACGGTGTTGTTCGCCTTGATGGTAGGCGGTTTTGGCGTTCGCGCGTTAATGCAATTGCCGATTGACGCGTTTCCGGATATTTCTCCAACGCAGGTGAAAGTCATCATCAAAGCGCCTGGCATGACACCTGAAGAAGTGGAGGCTCTGATTACTCAGCCTGTTGAGGTAGAACTGCTGGGCATACCCAGGAAAACCATCCTGCGTTCAATCTCCAAGTATGCCTTAAGCTCTATCACAATGGACTTTGAAGAGGGCACCGACATCTACTGGGCACGACAACAAGTTGCCGAACGGCTGTCTAATGTCTGGGGCGACCTACCAGGAAGTATCAGTGGGGGATTGGCACCCATGAGCACCCCATTGGGTGATATGTTCATGTTTACAGTGGAGAGTGACGCATTAAGCCTGGAAGAGGAACGTTACCTGGTCGACTGGGTAATACGCCCTGCCTTGAGGACAGTACCAGGCGTTGCCGATGTTAACGCACTGGGCGGCTTCGTTCGCACTTATGAAGTGATTCCCGACCCCGAAGCCATGGCAACCATGAATGTGAGCCACGACGCTATCATTGATGCCCTGGAAGCCAACAACAGAAATGATGGTGCCGGCCGCATCGACCAAGGTGAAGAGACATTACTGGTACGTGTTTCAGGCGCCATCATCGACCTGGAAGATATCAAGAGCATTCGTGTCAGCACCACAGATGGTGACTATGTCCCGCTGAACCAGGTGGCTCACCTGACGACGGGGCAGCTTGAGCGCTATGGTTCTGTGACAGGAGATGGCGAATCCGAAGTGGTACAGGCTCTGGTTATCGGCATGACCGGCGCCAACGCGCGTGAAGTGGTGAATGGTGTGAAAGCAAAACTCAGCGAAATTGAAACCACATTACCGGAAGGCACTTATTTTGACGTGTTTTACGATCGCAGCATTCTCATTCAGGGCGCCGTAAGTACCGTTTCACGCGCTTTGATAGAAGCCGTAGTACTGGTAGTCATCTTGCTGATGCTGTTTTTGGGCAACGTCCGGGCAGCCCTGACGGCAGCCATCATTCTGCCGTTCTCGGCACTGGTCACCTTCCTGATGATGAACAGCATGGGTATGAGTGCCAACCTCATGAGTCTGGGCGGACTGGTCATTGCCATCGGTATGCTGGTGGATTCCGCCATTGTGGTGGTGGAAAATATTGTCTCCACCATGAGTCATCACCAAGCCAGCAATCGACTCCCCAGACTTCATATCATCTATCGTGCGGTGAAGTCTGTCGCCACGCCAGTCACCTCCGGCATCCTGATAATCATCATCGTCTTTCTGCCCTTGCTGTCACTGGAAGGACTGGAGGGCAAACTGTTCGGCCCAGTGACCATGACGATTGTGTTTGCCTTGATTGCTTCGCTGACACTGTCTCTGACAGTTGTCCCGGTCGTGGCCTCTTACTTAATAACCAAAGCCAGCCACGAAGATCCATGGCTGGCTCGTAAACTGCTCGGCTTGTACCAACCATCGCTGAAGAAAGCACTCGCCAACCCCATTTATGTGGTTGCAACAGCAGCTATCATGTTGGTCTGCACCGTCGCCATTTTCCCTCTGGTTGGCAAAACATTCATGCCGACCATGGATGAAGGCGATATGATTATCCAACTTGAGACCATTCCATCGATCAACCTGGAAACCTCAACGGCTATCGTCTCACGGGTGGAAAAAGCGTTATTGGCAGACATCACTGAAATTAAGCGCCTGGTATCACGCTCTGGATCTGACGAAATTGGCATGGATCCCATGGGACTCAACGAAACAGATATGTTTCTGCACCTGAAGCCCATGGATGAATGGGAATCTGAGAGCAAAGCCGAACTGGAAGATAAGATTCGCAACATCATGGATGGCTTCCCCGGCATTAACTACGGTTTCACCATGCCAATCGATATGCGCGTGTCTGAAATGCTGACTGGTTCTCGTGGAGATGTCGCCATCAAGTTATTTGGTTCAAGCCTGGACACATTGAACGGCTATGCCCAACAAATTTCCGACCTGGTGAGTGGAATCCCAGGTGCAGTCGATACCACCGCATCGCTTAACGAAGGTGCACAGTACCTGCAAATTACCGTCGACAGAGTTCGAGCCGGTGAAGTGGGACTGGATGCTAATCAGTTACAGCGACGTTTACGCGCTCAAATCGAAGGACTGGAAGTCGGCACCGTGATAGAAAACAGCGCCCGCGTCCCTCTCATGATCCGCTTCGACAAAGTCGCCGGTGATGGCCTTGCAGCCATGCGCAACAATCTGATCAGCCTGCCTGATGGCGATTCCATACCATTGAGCAGCATTGCCCAGATAGAGCGTGTAGAAGGCCCAGTCGGCATCAACCGGGAAAACAGTCAGCGCTTCTCAGTGATTCGTACCAATGTTGAAGGCCGGGACCTGGTTGGGTTTGTCGACGAAGCCAGAAACCTGATTGCGGACGAACTGCCCTTACCCGAAGGCTATACACTCGAATGGGGCGGAGAGTTTGAAAACCAGCAACGTGCTTCTGCGAGATTGGCCCTGGTGATCCCAATTGCTCTCTTGCTGATTGCTCTGGTGCTGTTTATGACGTTCCGATCCATTAAACAGACCCTGATTATTCTTTCTAACATTCCCTTTGCCATGACGGGTGGATTGATGGCGCTTTGGCTGACGGGTGAATTCCTGTCAGTCCCTGCCTCGGTCGGTTTTATCGCCCTGCTGGGTATTGCCGTATTGAATGGCGTAGTGATGATGTCGCACTTTAATTACCTGGCAGACAAAGGTTTGAGTGCTGCCGAAGTTGCCTTTGAGGGTGCCCTGCGCCGATTGCGACCGGTCATGATGACCGCTTCGATTTGTGCTATTGGACTGGTGCCCTTGCTACTGGCCTCAGGTCCCGGTTCCGAAATTCAGAAGCCCCTTGCCATTGTGGTCATAGGCGGGCTGATCAGTTCAACTTTGCTCACCCTGTTCCTGCTACCCATCATTTATGAATTCTTTCATCGCAGTGCAGTACAGGGTACCAGTGCGATGAATATGCAAGGAGCTCAATCATGAGAACATTATTAATGATTAATATTCCTCCGACACTGGAAGAAGACATGGTGGATTACCTACTTGCGCTGGATGATGTCGACGGGTTCACCACATTTGCCGTAAACGGTCATGGAGAAGGCAGTTATGCTAATGTCGCTGAGCAGGTCAGTGGTCACCGTCGGCGCATACATTTCGAGGTCCTGGTGGAACCCGGCACTGTGGGAACAGTCATTGCCGGGCTCGCCAATCAGGTCGGCAAAGGTATTCATTATTGGTATTTGCCGGTTTCTGGTTTTGGCCAGACCTGATGAATTACAGATCCACCACAGCCAATACTTAATGTAACGGCGGGACTGATCCGAAAGGCCGCCAAATAAATGAGCTGACATTCTGCCTGTCTAATGAGAACGTCAATGCGTATTCTCCATTGACCAATACGTTGTACTCACCCGCGGGTGCTGCATATACGGGTAATGGATAAACAAAGTCAAAGTTTTCGTCGCCCGTTGCACATATGCCTTCACTTGCTTCAGTCTCATCAGGCAAGTATTCGTAAAAATTCACTTCCAGTGTATTGGTCACGTTATCAAATCTTGAAACAAGATTACCGGGCCCATTGCAGCCATGACTGTAGCTACCTTTGACATTGAGAAAAACCTGTTTGACATCATCACCAAATTCCAGCAATTCAACAGTGTCGATTCTTTCCAGCATGTTGGCTTGACGTAAGTCAGCTATTTGCCAGCGGTTCTCAGCCACTTCACGAAGCTCAATATTTTGATACCGCCCCGCTTGGTCTGGCATATCAACAAAGGGTAAAACCAGGGTGGAACCATTCAATGTTGCACTATAATTCTTTGGCTCGACTACCGTGCTACCAGCTAGTTCCTGATGCACATTATCATCGTTCAATGTTAATGGGAGTGTATAATTTCCGTTAACGACAACCCGGTACTCTCCTGCAGGCAACCCATACACAGGTAACGGCTGATAGATAAGATAATCAATAATATTACCGGTGCAAGCACCTTCACCTGGGGGTAACTCCGATGTTCCATTGTAGAGGTCAACATAAATTGTCTGGGCACTCTCATCATAGTGAGTCACGCTTGCACCTAAACTGCCACACCCACTTGAAAAATAACCTCTGACTGTCACAAACATCTGCATTGCACTGTTCTGATCAACGGCAAAACCTGAAAAACCAACACTATTCACATGTAATAAATGGTGTGAACGTCTGACACTTTTTAATTCAAACAATTCATCACTTATCGGTTCTAACTCAACACGCTGATACACCTCCCCATCACTCTCATTTCTAACGAGCGGAACGTGTAACTTGTTTCCTGTGAAAAGTGGGTTTTGGGGTATGGTTGCGTATATATCTTCTCGACTGGCAGGAATTTGTTCACCTGGCGCCTCATCAACCAAAAACCCTTGATAACTGGACCAAAATCCTGACTCCATTTTATCCAGGATGTAATTGCAATTAATCACTGCTGTGGTTTCTACATACTCAGGTACCTCTCCGGCCAGCCCAACATTATCCCTGGTCACCCAGCTAAGAGAGACTCCACCGTCGAGGATAACTCGCTGAAACTCTGCTTCTAGTTGCGCTTTTCCTTCAGGGGATAACGTAGCAATAAAATCCAGATAATGTTGATCCAAGCTCTCTGTCGCAAGGATACGCTGTGCATCCAGTATTCCTGCAATATCCAAGGCTGCTGTCGAAGACTCACGTTGGCTGATAGCGCTAATTTCCTCGCAATCTGTCGACATCCGGTTTAACACCGGCACATTGAACTGGGCATGCCGGTGAGAGGGAAGCGCCAGCATTTTATCCCAGTCATCACCACTAAACTTGTAACGATGCAAGATCGGATTCCATAACAGATCCTGGAAGACTGTTTTATAGCTGACATTAAGTGGCAGGCCTTCCGGGTTATCTTTAGTGCTGGCATTGATCACGTTATTAAGGAGAGCTTCCTGAACTGTCTCTCTGGAATAAAGCTCAAAAACCTCTTCCAGTGACATACTGGACGCTGATGTCGTTGGTACTGACAAAAACATTATACATAGGGTGAATAAACGGATTTTTCCCACTACAGTCATGACCCACTCCCTGATTACTTATATTCGACAGTTACCACAGTTGATTCTAGGTATGAAGTCACCTGTTACGTATGTTTGCGCTTGCGTCTCATCACTGATGACTTCTAAAGAAACATGATGCTCATTATTAACCTGGACCTGATACGTACCTTCTTCGACATCTAAGAGCGAAACGGGATAGACTAAATCGAATGCCTGACTCTGCTCGTTACATGACTCACTGGTACCATGGTCACTAAAGAAGTTCACTTCTATCACCTTATCTTCTTCACGGAAGCGTGATACCACCTTCACATTCGTGCATGTAGCCTGATACTGCCCCTGCACCCTTATCAGGGCCTGAATAGGTCGATTACCTGTTTTGACAACTTCCACATTCTCTATGCCATCAAGCAAATCGGGTTCTGCTAGTTTGACCAGTGCCCATTCATTAGCAGCAGCCGGACGAAACTCTGCACCCTGATAGGCACCCGCCAGATCAGGCATCATTACAGTAGGTACCTGCACGGCATCGGACTTTAACTTCGATAAACCCGAATATGGACTGATCACTGTCGCATTGACATGCTCAGGAATCACATCATCGTTAGGTAGTAATACCGGATGAGCTTCATCATCATTGATGATCAGTTGGTACCAGCCCTCATCGAACCCGTAAGTTGGCAGAACCACATGAAATGAATAGATGGAAAGTGGATGAGTACAATCACCATCATGCTCTTGACTGCCAGTGACGTCCTTAAAGAAATCCACATAAAAGGCGCGGGTATCTTCATGATAATCTACCGTCACTTCGCTGATTTTTTCACAACGACTTGTATCAAGCTCGAGTGTCCCCTGTACCACTATTTGCCCTTCCCCACGCCCAAAGTTCGGGTGCACATAGATATTTTTTACTGCTTTCAGGCGATGTACTTCATTTACACTGTCTACCACCCATTGGTTATTCGACAGTGGACTCAGCGACACATCCACGAGGCTATAATGAGGTGTTGTCGAGCGGATCACTGACATTTTCAAGCTTTCCCCATCATAGACCGCTCCTGGTGTGGAAAATCGCTTTGTGATACTACCTCGGGGCGCAGGTGGACGTGAATAATCAGGCACCTTGCCTGCAATGAGACTTGATTGAGCGACATCAAAAAGGGAAAGATCAACCACCTCCAGGCAATCCACAAACACCTTATGTCTATAGTAATCAGGTAATGTCTCGGCGACGCCTATCTGATCCGTTTTCAGCACTGGAATGGATATCGCTTCTGCGGGAAATTGAGCTCTGCTTACAATTTCTCCACGTGCATTTTCTGACAACCTGGACAATAAATTTTCATAATGAACCTCCAGGCGCTGGCGATCATTTATCACTGCAGTATTCATTAGCCTGGCTAAAGCAACAGCTTTTTCCTGTGTGTCTCTGCTACTATACGTGATATCAAATGCGGTTCTGCATAAGGCTTTTTGTTCTGTGATTGCTGGCACGATAAAGGCTGCATCATCGTGATCAGGAGCAGACTCCAGAATCTCCCAGTCTCTTTCAGTGAAATTCCAACGCAGCTCCCTGTCAGGCCATGCCAACAATCGATATATCTCACGTCGATAAAGTGTTGCCTTAGGATACTCCTCCGGTCCGAAATGCATAATATGTGTGTTCTCAGCATAGGCTCTGCGAACCTCATCAATACTATATTGACGAGAAAATTCGCTTTGCAAAGGTTGCTTGGCATTCGCTGAAGAAATGTGGACAGAGAAACATATCCACACGCATAACACTTTAAATAAAGCAGAGGCAGACATTGAACGGGTCTGGCATAAAATTACATGTAGAATTTGTGCTTTCTCAAACATATGTACCCCTCTTGTCTATCTTCACTGATGCCAACAGATCACTCCATAGCATGCATCTTAGAGGGTTAACTATTTCACACAATTAACCAATAGTCGTAGTGATGAGATAAAGCGTGTGACTGAGTGCACAAAAGGAATCAAAATCTGAGACAACGCCGATTAATGATCGGTTTTAAGGCTGGGCAAAGTTTGAAGTTTGAGACTAACTAGTAGTGTCAGATAACACTATTCAAAAATATAGGTACTACTTTATTCTTCATTGCCCCTTGTCAGTTCTATGCTGGCTTCTGCCCGCGGCAATATCCAAACGTCGTCCATGGCTCCTTCCGGCAACATGGCCGATTGACCCGCGTCTGACAATAGGAAGTCAGCCAGCCGAGCGGCTTGGACTTTGGCACTTTCAGCTGCGGGATGGTTGATGCCAGGTGTGGCAATCACATACGCTCTGCGCATGACAGGGTCACCAGTCACCATGATCTCCATACCTGGCGACGACATACGTCCAAACGCCACAGGGATATGACCGACCAAAGCATAAGCGCCACGCTGTGAAGCCTGGCGTAAAATCTGTTGAGGACGTCTCGCTCCATCTGCTACCCAGGTAAAGTCTGCTGGCGTCATACCTGCTTGCTCGAACAGTTTTTGCAGGATGTTGTAGCTGCCCGGATCCCGGAAGAGCATGACGGGCTGACCAGCAGCCTGAATACGCTGCACCGCCTCCTGGCCACTTTCCGCTCCTCTCACTCCTGCCGGATCATTCTCTGGGCCGACAATGGCAAACTCGTTGTATCCCCAAGTGCGAAGCATGTCGGCGTAACCCAGTGCCTGAAGAGCAAAGGTTTCATCACCACCGTGTATCAGCAACAGTTCGGCGTGGCCATTCATGAAAGCTGGTACGATTCCCTCTTTTGGCGAAGCCATGACAGTATTGATCGTGATGTCAAGCGCCTGCTCTGCTGCGCTGACGACTCGTGACCAGACACCGCTCATTTCAATGCCGCCAACCACAGCGACACGAACTGATGCCTCCTGAGCGTTTGCATAAGGCGCGCCTGGCATCATGACAAGCAGGAAACAGCACCATAACCGCAGCACCAACCCAGACCATTCTGCCACCTTATTGAACCACCGAACTTTCCGAGCGCAACCCATCATAAAATCAACCACTGCTTCAAAGATTAAATGTCACATTACTGTACCAGCGGCGTCCCGGCATCGGTATACCATCTGAAAGTTCATAAGCGTTGTCTGCGACATTATCGATACCCGCCTGCAGATTAATGCCCTGACTGACCCGCCAGGTGCCATTAAACCCCCAGTTGCTGAAGCCACTCAGATCAACAACCTGGGACTGTCCAGACCCCGCGAATGGCACTAACCGGCCCGATTCAATTTCCAGTGTCACAGCCAGGGTAAACGCCGGCGTCACAAACCAGCGACTATCTGCAAAGAGCCGGTGTTCCGGTGTACCGGTCAGGGGTATTGACGAATCCTGCAAGTTATCCCGATCCAAATACGTATACGCCAGGGAAGCTGAACCTAAGCCCGACCAGCGCTGATTAACTGAAAGTTCAACCCCCTGATGCCTGGCCTCACCAACATTTTGGGCCTGGTCGCAAAACTGACCACCGCACTGATCTGATATCACCACATTGTTTTGAATCAAATCATCAATCCGGCTTTGAAAAAGCGCTACGGTGAGATTGGCACCCTGCCAAGGACTTGTTTGCACACCAATCTCGGCATGTAACGCCGTCTCCGGGCGCAGATCGGGGTTAGGCAAAGCACGTCCCAGCCTGGCAGAGTATCGATCCTTGATCGTTGGGAAACGCGTTTTGTGAGCCAGAGAGGTGAAGATATCCAGTTGCGGGCTCAGGTTGCGCTGGTATTCAATCATGGCGTTGCCTGCATCGGCAGAGCCAGTCTCCCACTCATGAACTTCCCTGCCCTCTCTTGATTCATAGCTGCCCCCGATTCGTAGTTGACTCGCCGCATCAATATCAATGATGTCCTCTATCGCAACGCTCTGTGTCACATCACGATAACGAGCAGCCGGAGAGGTGGAGGCAATTTCTTTGTGTCGATCAACTTTATGATGCAGCGCCAGATGAATTTCATGACCACTAAAGCTCTGATTGATCCACTCAACCGAAGCTCCTACATTTTTATCATCGTATACACTGGGGAAAAAATTGCGCTGACCGGGCCGTGTGTATGTATCATCGGCGAATGCGTTAATGCGGTTTTCGTACGTGTCATGGAACAGTCTGACTTGCAAACGATTGTTTGCATCCAGCGCGGTATTACTGAGGAAATAAAGGCTGTCCTTGTTCCAGTAGGGCCACTGCCAGTAGCGAATCCCCTGTTGCGATTCACCCGTATAAACAGGGTTTCCTTTTTCTCCTTCCTGCCTTGAATAGCCCAGCGCATACTCATCGGTTCTGTTGGGCGTGTAGCCGATTTTGGCTGACAGTTTCCAGTCATTTGAGTAGGCGTTCTCTCGATCATTGCCTGTATCTGTCGGGTTATTCTTGCGATCCACAAACCCGTCAGCCAACGGGAAGCTGTTTACATCCAGGTAGGACAATCCCGCTTGTGCATACCAGTCACCCTGGCGCGCACCCAGATTCCAGGCGGCCATGCTTCTATCACCGCTACCTGCTCCCAGCCTCAGATCGCTTTCAAACGCTTCCTGAGGCTGACGCGAAACCAAATTGATGGCGCCACCGAGCGTGTTCGGTCCGTAAAGAAGTGACGCGTTACCTTTACCTACACGGATCTGAGCCAGGTCATATGTCGTAAATCGTCCAAAATCGACATACCCATCGTAAGGAATGTATAACGGAACACCATCCAGATAGACTGGCACCTGTCGTGAATCAAAACCGCGAATCGAGATAATATCTTCATTACGTGCATTACGTGATAACGACACACCTTCCTCAGTGGCCAGTGCCACACCCACTGTTTCCAGGTTCAGTTTACTCAGGGTATCTTGCGTAATCACCGACTCGCTTCCCGCGCCACCGGCACGTGCCCGAACATCCATAATACCCAGAATAAAGGCATTTTCGGCGGCACCAGCCTGCGACTCTCCCGGCTCCTCTGTCGCAATAACCATTGGGCTGATACCCAACGAGAAAATAGCAAGAAACCGTGCAGACCTTCGCATAATCACTCCCGAATGATTGATAAAGACAATTTCAATATATACCAAAGTATACATTGAAATTGCTATTTATCAAGCCAGATACTGAAAGGCGCTTTCACAACGCCATTCTAATCACCTGTTATCCTGCAACAATAGTGACTATTCGCCGCCCTCTTGCTCTTCAGCCTTGCCCGTATGGGAATGATCCCTCAGCGGTATAACGGGAATAAACAGCGTCACCAGCAGACCCAGAATAATGATCCACAGGCTGGCCGAAAACATACCGGTGATGGCATTGGCAAAGGCAACCTTCAGTCCTTGCTGTACGCGAGAGACCAGCACATCGGTGTCCATCGCAGCCAGTTCCGGGGATTGTGCCTGCGCCGCCTCAACCCCGGCACGCAATGCTTCTGGGTTCATGGCACTGGACTGCGCCTGACTTAAATCCAGCGCCTGGCCCGATGTTTGCGCCTGTGCCAGCATCGGCACCTGCTCTGGCAACTCTGCTGTCAAATTCAACGTCAGCAACGTGCCAAAGACGGCAACCCCAACTGTATTGCCGATCTGCCTGAAAAACTGGGTAGAGCTGGTGGCGACCCCGATCTGGGACATAGGGAAAGCTGCCTGGACAACCAGGTTCACCAGACTCTGTGATGGGCCAAGCCCCAGACCGACAATGACCATGCGCCAGCTTAAATCCACCATACTGGTATCTGGCCCCACCTGCGTAAGCAACCAGACACCCACTATCAGCATGGCCGTGCCGCCCACCATCCAGGGTTTATAGTGCCCGTTACGTGACACCATACGACCACTGAGCAGGCTGCCCACCATCATGCCAGTCATTAGTGGAAACATGGTAAAACCACTGTTCGTTGCACTGACGCCCATCGCCACTTGCATAAACAGCGGCATGAACATCACTACGCCAAGAAAAGCCATATTGACGACAAAGCTGCTCAGGTTGGTGATCACAAACACGCGGTTTCGAAACAGATTCAGCGGCATGACCGGGTCGTCGACCCTGGACTCCACCAAAATAAACAGACCCAGTGCTACCAGACTTGCCATAAACATGCTCAATAAGGGGACCGACGTCCAGGCATATTGATTGCCACCCCAGGTCAGCGCCAGCAGGAAGGGAACAAATGCCACCAGCAACAGTGCCGCGCCAAGATAGTCAATCTTGCCACCGGTTCCGGTATTCAGTGGTGGTGTTTTGCGAATAATCATAAACAGGGACACTAATCCCAGCGGTATGTTTACATAGAACACCCAACGCCAACCCGCTATCTCCAAACCAAACCAGTTCACCGTAGCGAAATCCGTCAAAAAGCCGCCCAGTGCCGGGCCAATGATGCTGGCCAGGCCAAAGATGGCCCCGAACAGTCCCATAAACCGCGCACGCTGCATCGGTGGGTACAAATCCGCAATAATGCCGATAGCACTGGTAAACAGGGCCGCACCGCCAATACCTTTAACTGCCCGGAAAATGATCAGTTGCTGCATGCCATCACCAAGTAATGGCAAAGTACCAAACTCACCACTGATACCGCACAGAACGGAACCCAAAAGAAAGATGGTGATACCAATGACCAGAATACGTTTACGCCCGTAAAGGTCACCCAGCTTGCCATAAATAGGCACCAGTACCGTGGATGCCAGCATATAAGAGGTGCTGACCCAGGCATACAGTTCCAGGCCATCCAGCTCAGCCACAATTCTAGGCATCGCTGTCGACAAAATGGTCATGTCCAGGGCAGCAAGCAAAAAAACAATCAACAGGGCAATCAGCGTCAGCCGTTTATCAGCGTCACTAATGGTCAGGGCGGGGTTATCCATGGCGAATCCTACAACAAAGATACAACAAGTAGGCCGCGTAGTTTACGCCTGCTTCCCCCGGAACGACAATGGCATACGCCTCAGATACCCGTCCGCTAGCCCTGCAAAAAAATAATCCCATGCTGTGAAAATTGAAGAAACCGAGGCGCTGACATATACTCGCTGACTCCTAGAATCACAATGCTCAGATGTATCCCCATGAGTCAGCCCAGCAAATCAGCACGACGCAACAACAAAAAAAACCGTGCCAGCCAGACACAGCAAACGGCCACACAACACACTGCCGGCGCCACAGCTACAGCCAGCCCAGAGGTGAAATGGTCAGTTGCTGGCATCAATAATGTGGTGCTGATCCCGGCATTGTTCACACTGGCTTTACTGGCGTTATCTTTTACATCACGTGTGCAGCAGCATGACGTTCTGCTTTACTCCTTCTGGGCCGCCTGCCTGGGACTGGTATTGTTCCAGGGCGGGCTGATTGCCCGATGTAAAAAGCACGGTGAAGAGCGCTCCTTTATCATCGCATTGAAACCCCAGCACTATGTGCAAGCCATGGTGCATACCTCTGTTTTCATCTACTGGGGGTATTACTGGGAGCCGGTGCAAGATCATGTTGTACTGATTATCGCGCAGATTATTTTTGCCTACGCTTTCGACATGATGCTGTCCTGGTGGCGACGGGAGAACTACCAACTGGGATTCGGGCCCTTCCCGATTATTTTCAGCACCAACCTCTTTTTGTGGTTCCGGGATGACTGGTTCTATCTGCAGTTCATCATGGTTGCCATCGGCTTTCTGGGTAAAGAATTTGTGCGCTGGAATCGCGATGGACGCCGCGTACACATCTTTAACCCCTCGGCATTTACGCTGGGGCTATTTTCCCTGGTGCTTATTACCACCAACACCACAGATATCACCTGGGGCCCACAGATTGCCTCAACACTCACACTGGCACCCAACATTTACAGCTACCTGTTTATAGCCGGTCTGGTGGTGATGTATTTTTTCTCTATCACGCTGGTTGCAGCGTCTGCTGCTGCAGTGTTGTTTCTACTCAGCGCCGTCTACTACGCAGCGACCGGGGTGCCTTACTTCCTGGATTCCGAGATTCCGTCTGCCGTTTTTCTGGGTCTGCATCTGCTGATTACCGACCCGTCCACATCGCCACGCACACCGACCGGCAAGTTTGTCTTCGGTATCCTGTACGGTATCGGTGTCTTTGTACTGTATACGCTGTTAAGCCTGTTTGGTGCGCCGACTTTCTATGACAAACTGCTTTGTGTCCCGCTACTCAACCTCAGTGTGCAATGGATTGACCGGGCGGTTTACCCCCTGCGCAATGTGAACTGGCTGGAGAAAATCGGACTGGGCGTAACGCCCAGCCGCAAAGCCAACCTGGGGCACATGGCTGTCTGGATTCTGTTCTTCGCGGGTATGACCCTGTTTGGAAAAACTGACGCCAAACATACCGGGGACAGTTATCCATTCTGGGTGCAGGCCTGCGAGGAAGGCCGACCGACTGCCTGTGACCGGTTAATTTTGCTCGAAACCACCTACTGTAATGATGGCTCCGGCTGGGCATGTAATGAACTGGCAGCCAACTTTGCCAATGGCCGTTTTGTAGAGCAGGATCAGCAACAGGCATTGTCCTACTTTGCCCGCGCCTGCGAACTGAAATACCAGGCGGGTTGCGTGAACCTGCTGGATCCCTCGACCATCAGTCAGACGGACCCGAGAATGTTCGACTTGCGATTATTACTGCGCGAAGGCGGGCAAAATCTGCTGGAAACGCCAGACGACGAATTAATCCAGCGAGCCTGTGATCATGGCTGGGCCTTCGCCTGCCGGTCGGCATCAGGGGATGGCAGCAACCAGGTGACGCAACGATGATGGATCCATTCAGCACACTGTGTCGGCACGCGCGCCGCGTTGTTTTCAGCAGCCTGACCGCACTTCTGTTCGGCATGACTGCACCATCCATCGCGCTCGCACAGGATAACCCGGCATTTAACCCTGCGACATGGCATTTGCCTGATGAAGCAATGCTGGGGTTTGTGGAAATACCTGCCGGTCGGTTTGCCATGGGCAGTGATCCCAGGGTCGACCGCATGGCTTTCGCCAATGAGCGCTGGTCAGGCTTTATGCGCCAGGGCAATG
This sequence comes from Pseudohongiella nitratireducens, assembly GCF_001642735.1. GTDB lineage: Bacteria > Pseudomonadota > Gammaproteobacteria > Pseudomonadales > Pseudohongiellaceae > Pseudohongiella > Pseudohongiella nitratireducens. Next base: position 45,896 of record NZ_LWHM01000003.1, read on the forward strand.
TGAATTTGCCCACGTTCTATATTCAGCGTTACGAAGTCACCACCGCTCAGTACAAAGCTTTCGTGGCCGCCACTGGATACCAGGCTGCACCTCAATCACTGTCCCAGGCGGACATTTATCCGGCGGCCTTTGTATCCTGGACTGATGCGCTGGCATACGCTCGCTGGCTGGAACAGGAGTTGCGCACATCAACGCAAACACCGGACCACATACAGCAGCTATTAGATGATGGCTGGCAAATTACCCTGGCCAGTGAAGCCCAGTGGGAAAAGGCCGCACGTGGCACAGAAGGTAGAGTTTTCCCCTGGGGTAACCAGCCTGATACCAGTAAAGCAAATATCGGCAGTGCTGCCAGTGATCCGGTTGGTGACCAGAATTGCAGCGAATGTGCTTATGGTCTCGCTGACATGAGCGGCAACCTTTTTGAATGGACCCGCAGCCCATACCAGGCTTATCCCTATACGTCAGAGGACGATCGGGAGAACCTGATGGAAGATGCGTTATGGGTCATCCGCGGCGGTTCATTCAATGATCAGATCAATAATGCCAGGGCAGCCGTACGTGGTGCCGCCGACCCGGGAGCACGTCGCGCCTTCATCGGCTTTCGCCTGGTGCTGACGCCAGAGTAATAGAGAGCGATATCTGGCTGGTTTTACAGCCAGAAGCGTAACCCGATTACCCAGCGGTTTTCTTCATCCGCCATGTTATTCTCACGTAACAGCTTTGCCGTCTCAGCAAAACTCCGACTCCATGAGAGTCCCAGATAAGGCGCAAACCGTGGCGTGAATTCATACCTCAGACGCAACCCGGCGGAAAGCTCTGCCAACCCTCTTCCCAGCCTGTTCACCACATCTGAGCGACTGTACCAATCCAGCTCGACTCGGGGCTGTAAATAGATGCGCCGACTCAACCGCAGGTCATACTCACTTTCAGCACTGAAGGCAAAACGACCGGATTCTCCCAGGTAAGCTGTGGCCGAGACCTCAAACCAGTTTGGGGCCAACCCCTGTATACCGGCAGCTAGCCATTGACGGTTTTCACCACCGACATACCTGTCAACCCTGACACCCGCTTGCGTGTCAAAGAAAGCACTCATGGCCCTGTTCCAGAATAACTGCCCGGATGCGGACTCAAGGCCTTCATTGCTGGCATGTGCATCCAGCGTGAACCCCATTCGACTGAATGTCTGCCCGTACCAGCCCAGCAAATCCACGTCATAGTTGCCTGAGTCGCCATAGCGTTCAACTCGATCACCTAACACAGCCCAAAACGCATGATCATCCGCCAGCGAAAGGTGGTGTCCTTGCTCAGCAAACCGGTCTGACGCTGGCAGACTCTCAGCGTAAGCATGCGGATCCCGCGAGAAGCTGACAGTAGCGGAGTTTTCCTCCATTGCCGACATGTCAGTCATGTCATGGGCGTTCATGTCAGGCATGATTTCATGCTCATCGTGTACGTGCTCGTGAGGTGCAGGTGCAGGTGCAGGTGCAGGTGCAGGTGCAGGCATATGCTGGTGCTCGGCATGAGACTGTGCAAACCCACTGGCAGGCAGCATAAGCAGTGTGGCTACATAGATCATCGAGCGACTCATGAAACAACGACCTCTCTGAACATGCCTGCATCCATGTGGAATAACAGATGACAATGCCATGCCCACCGCCCTAGATCATTCGGCGTGGCCAGGAAACTTATTCGCTGAGCTGGCTGAACCGGAATGGTATGACGTCGAACCAACAAATTGCCCTGTGTATCCTGGAGATCACTCCACATGCCGTGCAAGTGCATAGGGTGAGTCATCATGGTGTCGTTGTGTAAAGTCACTCGAATGCGTTCACCCTGGCGCATGGCAACCGGCGTGCTGTCACCGAACTCCAGCCCATCAATGGACCAGCTATATCGCTCCATATTACCGGTCAAGTGCAACTCGATTTCACGAGTGGCTACACGTGTGTCTTCAAACACGCCTTCGACTGAATGCAAATCACTCAACGTCAGCACACGACGACCATTGTCGCGTAGCCCAACGCCAGGATCATCAAGATTCATACGCGGACTATCTACACGCATATCAACACTGGGGCCAAGCTCAGTGCTGGCATGACGTACATGCACAGGAGGCACATGATTCTGCGCCATATTGTGGCCTGCATGCTCATCATGCCCGCCTATAGTATTGTGATTATCGTGCGACATGGACCCCATCATATCCGCCATCGTTAACCACGATACGTCATCAACTTCAGGAATCTCTGCACGAAGTTCTGGTGACGTTGCTAATGTGCCACTGACATAGCCGGTGCGATCCATGCTTTGTGCAAACAGGGTGCAGGCATCCACTTCCGGCTGCACGATAACGTCGTAGGTCTCACCAGGGCCAAAACGAAACTCATCCACAGTCACTGGTTCAACAGGCAATCCATCAGAGGCCACGACCGTCATGGTCACGCCTGGAATCCGAAAATCATAAAAGGTGTTACTCGAACCATTTATGATTCGCAGTCTGACTTTTTCTCCCCGGCGAAAATGCGCCATCCAGTTTCCTGCCGGTGTCTTGCCATTCATCAGATAAGTCAATGTGGCTGATGAGAGATCGGCCAGGTCGGTTGGGCTCATTCGCATCTGGTTCCACATTTTCCGCTGATCCACCACAGCAGCGATGCCATCATTTGAGATATCTCTGATCAGATGACCCAAGGTTGGCTGATTCAGGTTATAAAGGTCACCCTGAACTTTCAGCTTTCGAAATACATTCATGGGGTCGTCGTCAGTCCAGTCAGACAGCAAGACAATATGTTCCCGGTCGGCTGAGATAGAATCAGATTCGCGCGGCTCAATGATCAGTGCACCATACATACCTGTCATCTCCTGAAACCCACTGTGAGAGTGATACCAGTAAGTTCCACTTTGCCTTAGACGAAAGCGATAGGTAAATGTCTCCCCTGGTGCGATTCCCTGAAAACTGAGGCCAGGTACACCATCCATTTCATAAGGGAGCAATATGCCATGCCAGTGCAAACTGGTACGCACAGGCAGCCGGTTGGTCACACGGATTGTGACTTCATCACCTTCTCGAAATCGTAATGTTGGCGCCGGGATAGAACCATTAATCGTGGTTGCCATTCTCGGTGAACCAGTAAAATTCACCATGGATTCAGCGATGACCAGCTCAACGTTAGGCCCTGACAGTTCGGGAGCCACCCCGGTGTGCGTGTCATGACCCGCAGAGCGACCGAACTGCGCCAATGCACCCCGGGCCGATAACATGACACCGCCAGCAACCAGTCCCGCAACAAAGCGACGACGAGACAGTGACGGCAAGGCAGCAATCCGGCCCGGCTCAACCGCTCTTTCGGCTCTATGGCTGACAGGTTTGTTAAACAGCGAATGAATCATGAATGCCTGACTCCTCTTGAATTGTCCCCAGTCTATTCATCACGCCTTGCCTGGGCATGACAATTTTGTAATCTGTGGGCAGTTCTTTTGCCTGGCGGATAACGATAAGCTTATAACCGGGTGAGAAAGTGAATCTGTCGCAGCAAGACGGCAACAACGCACCCGAAAGCACACGGGCAGCAAAGTGGGAGAGTGAATGCGCATCCTGATTGTAGAAGATGAGATAAAAACCGGCGATTATCTCCGTCAGGGGCTGAACGAATCAGGCTTTGTTGTGTCCCTGGCCCGAAACGGCCTTGACGGCCACCACGCTGCAATGACAGAGACGTTTGACCTGATTATCCTTGATGTTATGTTGCCGGATATCGATGGGTTCAGGATCATAACGGCGATTCGGGCGGCCGGCCACACGACGCCAGTACTGTTCCTGACCGCCAGGGACAGCATTGATGACCGGGTACAGGGCCTTGAAGCTGGCGCAGACGATTATCTGGTAAAGCCATTTGCCTTTCCCGAACTACTGGCCCGAGTCCGCACTTTATTGCGCAGAGGCAACTCTCAGCCGCAACTGGATCATTTGAAGATAGCGGACCTGACGCTTGATCTTCGGCGCCGCAGGGCGACTCGCGCCGGGCAAAAGATTCCCCTGACGGCGAAAGAGTTCAACCTGCTTGAGTTATTAATCAGACGACAGGGAGAAGTGCTGCCGCGCTCTTTAATCGCCTCGCAGGTATGGGACATGAATTTTGACAGTGACACCAATGTCATCGACGTTGCCATTCGCCGGCTTCGATCCAAGATGGATGACGCGTTCTCACCCAAACTGATTCACACCATTCGTGGCATGGGTTATAAACTGGACCTTGAGAATGATTAAGCTTAAACACAGAAACATACCTCTTACTGTCCGGGTACTCGTGTTTGTGGCAGTCGCTATCGTGATATCACTCAGCGTCAGCAGCGTACTGATTACCAATTCTGTCCGGCACCATTTTGCGGAACAGGATGCCAGCGCACTGACTCGTGTCGCCAACACCATCGCCCAGGACCTGCGCGACCTTAGCATTCGTGCCGATACCCCGCAGTTTTCCGCTCCCACATTTTCGCAGGCCGGTGTACTGGTTCATGTCGAAACCGATGAAGATGTTGTGATTTATCACAGCGGCACCGCTGACTTCATGCCCGTTAACATTGCAGCCACGGTTAATACCAGCATCAGTGAAAGCAGCATGTCTGTCTGGCGCGAAAATGAATCAACGTACCGTGGCGCCAGACTTTTCGTGGCGACAGAACAGGGGGATTTCTATATCACGGTCGCCATGAATATGAATTTCCACCTGCAGTTTCTGGCAGACTTCAGACGCAGTTTGTTATGGATTCTGGCTGGCACCGGCATTGCAACCCTGCTAGCTGCCTGGTTTGGTATTTATCAGGGGCACCTGCCCCTCAGAAAACTTGTCAACAAAATGCAACAGGTTAAGACCAGCCAGCTTCACCTGCGCCTGAATCCGGATGATGTCCCCAATGAATTGCGCGAACTGGTTCAGTCATTCAACGAAATGGTGGAGCGTCTGGAAGATGGTTTTGATCGGCTTTCCTATTTTTCATCTGACATTGCTCACGAATTAAGAACCCCGTTGAGCAATCTGATCACCCAAACTCAGGTAACTCTGACGCAATATCGCTCAGAAACAGCTTACAGGGAAGCCCTTTACTCCAGTCTGGAAGAACTTGAGCGAATGGCAAAAATGATCGGTGACATGCTCTGGCTGGCCAAGAGTGACAATCAGCAAATCAAGCTGGAACTGGAAACTGTCGACTTGTCTCATGAGATAAGCGAGCTTATTGATTTCTTTAGTGCTGTCTCTCAGGACGAGAACGTTGATATTCAACTGACTGGCAAACCGGTTTTTGTTCAAGCTGACCGGAGCTTGCTGAAACGCGCCATTTCAAACCTGCTATCAAATGCCATTCGATACACGGGAGAGCACAAGACAGTCACTATTTCGATGAACGAAGATATTGAGCAAGATCGGATTATTATCAACGTCAGCAATCCTGGGGCGGCCATTAACAAAGATCACCTGCCGAGACTGTTTGATCGTTTCTACCGGGCAGAGCCTGCCAGGGACAGACATAAAGACGGCGCAGGGCTGGGACTGGCTATCGTCAGGTCCATTATGCTTTGCCATGGCGGGAACATAACGGTTCACTCAGCATCTGACATGACAACATTTACCATTGAGTTACCACGACAGCCACTCACCTAGCCAGTTTTTCGATATGCGTGACTCAGACACTGCTTACGGTAAGCCAGCCCCAGAGCCTCTTTTTCCGTCATTAGCATATCACTGCCGGTGTCAGTGAGTGATAACAGCCGATGCTCAAGTTGTCCCTGTGTTTCAATATCACCTTCATGAGTAATATGGTGCAATTCCATACCGCGCTTATGTTGTAAGTGCCAACCAATCAAAAGGCTTCGATGACAAATAGCGGCATCCTTCTCAGCACAGGTCATCGCGATAGCATATCCCTTGCTTTCACCATCAAACAATCTCTCAATTCCTGATTGAAAGTTCTCTGACGCCATCAAGCGATCAAACTGAACCTGACCATGTCGATCATAATGCGCATCATCTTTAGAGCGTGGTCCCAGTTCATTACCCAGATAAACATAGCGAATTCCCGCCCTCTTGAGATGCTGCATTAGCGCATCCTGATGGTAATCGAAAAACCGTTTGCTGAACGGCACCGATCGCACATCGGCAACCACATCGATTTCATACGTTTTAAGCTGATCCAGATAGATATCAATGGGTTTGGTCGCGTATCCAATGGTGTACATAGTGTTCTGTCTTATCATTTTTGTCGGCAATGCTACTATGGTAATTCACTGATACCAACGAGTCATATATAAACGGAAATAACAATAATGCGACTGACACCAGGAAGCTGTACACGGAAACTCTGCCCAAAGATGTCCAGGGCCAAAAAAGTGACTCAGGCTGCATTAGTGGCTTTGTTAAGTGCCTGCCCGTTTATGTCGACTTCCATGGTCATGACCCCAGCGATGAGTCTTACTGGTACCGGTACCGGGAAATGGAAGCGGCCATGACAGGATCTGGCAGCCTGGTCGCCCCCATCTCAGGCGATCACGGCTGGTACTTCCTTAACGATAGCGAGCAGGAGATCAGCATTGATCTCAGGGTGACGGGTTACTTTAACGAATTGAAGGATCTGGGTATTTTCCCACCTTCAGAAGAGTAAGTGAGTGAGAATGCCTTATGCATATCACTGTGGCAGTGCAAAGTTAAAATACTGATCAGAGAAGGGCTCGTTATTTAGGGTGAAGTGCCACCACTCCTGACTGTAATTTTCAAAACCGCTTTGCTCCATCAAATCCCTGAGCAGATCACGATTGGCTCGCACCGTGGCGGTCACATCCGGGTTATCCGTATGTGACTTTTCATCAAAACAGTCATACCCGGTACCCATGTCGATACTGTTATCCGGATAACGCTGCATAACAGATCCTCGACAATCATACCCTCCCCCTAGTGGTGAAGCGGCAGGCTGTTGCGTATCCAATGGCACCAGCGTCAGATCGACTGTGCTACCCCTGCTGTGTCCGGAGCGCTCGGCTATATAGCCCTGGGGAAACAATTCATCCTTATTCAGGGCCGGAAAAAAGCGCGACTGCATCAGATTGTCATCCTCATCCGCTGCCCAGCGGACAAAATCATCAACAGCATGTTGTGGCCGGTAACAGTCGTAAACTTTTAGGGAGTAGCCCAGGTTAACAGCTTGCTGCTGAACCCGTTCCAGAGCCATTGCCGCTGCTTCAGTAATGACACAGGCATTGATGAAATAGCCATCGACCGGACGTCCAAGGAAATTATTGGCCGTAGCATAACGGATATCTTGCTGAATTGACGGCGCCACATCAGCCAGCAACGTAAAGCCAGCAACAGGTTCATACTCAGCGATCGGTTGAGGGCGGCTTGCTGGCTTGCATTGCAAGAGCAATAAAGAAAAAAATGCACAGACCAGCCCCCTGGCCAGCAGCAAAGAAGATTGCACCTGGCTGGATTTGACTCGTGCAGCTGAGCTGACTTTGCCCGACCACTTCGACATAGCGACGCTCCGAACGATCTGCCTTTACCTATTATAGGCATCATTTGATCAAGGTACAGCCCTGATTCACATTCCTTTCAACACGCTTTGTCGCATTGCACCAATATGAATCACATTGCTGTGCTAGGGTAGTGAGAAATCGATAAACAGGAGACTCACCATGACTGTTGCTAGCCGATCACTTTTTTCGTCACTGAGCCGCTCTCTGGGCTGCATGATGACAGCACTCTCAATCAGCCCAGCCATTAGCGCCGATGTCTGGCAGGAAGTCGAACATGGTTTTGTCGATAATGACGGTGTCAAAATACATTATGCAGCCATGGGCGATGGTCCACTGGTTGTCATGATTCACGGTTTCCCGGATTTCTGGTACAGCTGGCGACACCAGATGGACGGCTTAAAGGGTAACTATCGCGTGGTCGCAATCGATCAGCGAGGCTATAACCAAAGCGACAAACCAACAGGCAATGAAAACTACGCAATGCCCAGGATGGTCTCCGATATTGCAGCCGTGATTGCGCATTTCGGTGTTGATAAAGCCACGGTTGTCGGACATGACTGGGGCGGCATGGTGGCCTGGAACGTGGCTTTTCGACGACCGGAACTGGTGGAACGCCTGGTTATCATGAACCTTCCGCACCCCAACGGGTTGAACCGCGAAATGACCATAAACCCGGACCAGAGAGCCAACAGCGATTACGCTCAACGTTTCAAGGCCGGCAGCCCGACAGATCCGGATATTTTCTTTGATGGCCCTATGACACCACAGACACTGTCTTCCTGGGTTACTGACCCTGAAGTCCGGGTACGGTACCAGGAAGCATTCGAGCACTCTGATTTTGATGCCATGCTGGCGTATTACAAACAGAACTACCCTGACCTGCCCGAGTTTTCTGACCAGGCACCACCGCCTAACCCGCATATTCCAAAACCCACCATGCCTGTGCTGATTTTCCATGGACTGGCCGATACCGCGCTGGATGCCAGAGGGTTGAATAATACCTGGGAGTGGATCGATGCCGAGACTACCATTGTGACCATACCGGGCGCTGGCCATTTTGTGCAGCAGGATGCTGCTGAGAAAGTGACTAACACGCTAACGTGGTGGTTATCAGCTCACTGAATACCTGATTACGCCCTTCAACGAAAAAGGTGGCGACCAGGTTAAACCCGATCGCCACCTTTTTGTAACGGCCTGCTTTAAACCGAATTATTTACGGTGAGACGCGATCTGCAATGCGAGTCAGCGTTTCTCTCAACCCCGCCACGCGGCGCTCAGTGATCGCATCAGCACCTGAGACGGCATTGGGCAGTGACTCTGCCAGGACACGCAACTCTGATGCCAAATCAGCATCGCTCAATTCACTACCAATGGCGCTCTCTGCACTATCGAGAGAAGCGGACAAGCGTTCCGCCGCCATGCCATCAATCGACTCGTTTCTCAGCAGTTGATCCAGGTAGGCTTTTGCCACCACAGGTTCCGCTGGCCACTCAACACGCCGCTGAGTCTGCACATTTTCAACGGCATTTGGGTTTTGGAACGAGGCGGCGGCAATCTCATTTTGCGTGAGAAAATCACTTTCTGTCATCGTGAACACATCCAGCCCTCTGGCAATCTCTGTGCCAAACAGATGACCGTTGTGCCAGTAGGCTGACCAATAACCGCCCATCACCAGCTCTTCTTCGTCAATCGGACCACGGTCGAAGTACGCAATCTCTACCGGATTGGCCGAATCGGTAAAGTCCATCACAGAAATACCGCCCTGATACCAGGATTGCGCCATGATGTCGCGACCAGGTACAGGGATCAATGATCCGTTATGCGCCACACAGTTCTCCTGCTCGCTTTGAGGCGCGGGCATTTTGTAGTAACTGCGGAATTCCAGCTTGCCGTCAACGATGTCATAGATAGCATCAGCACCCCATGTGTCCGGATCAGAAGCCCGGCAACGTGGCCGCGAACCACCACCCCACTCATCGGTGAAAATGACTTTGGTGCCTTCGTTATTAAAGGTCGCCGAGTGCCAGTAGGCAAAGCCGGTATCGATCACTTGATCCAGGCGTTTAGGGTTAATCGGATCACTGATATCAAACAGAATACCGTTACCTGAGCAGGCGCCAGCTGCCAGGTTTAATTCAGGGTAAGCTGTGATGTCGTGACAGTGGTTGGTTTCTGCACTGCGCTGCGTATCCGGGCCGTGATCTCCCCCTTCCCACAAACCAGCCAGCACACCGGAATCCGGGTCAGAGAAAACGAAGGGGCTGTTCACAATACGGGAATCTTCTGGTGAATCCAGTGGCACTTCAATGATATCGATACGGAACCGGGACGTTTCCGGGTTTTCAAATGGCGAGTCATTCGCACAGCCTTCCAGCTCCTGTCCATCCCGGACCACGCTGGTACCGGAGTTATAAAGATAAATGCGATTACCACCTTCCGGGTCGGGTATCACGGTATGGGTGTGCGACCCCCGGCAAGTCTGAACAGCAGCTACCTGGCGAGGCATCCGAATATCACTGATATCAAAAATACGAATACCACGGAAACGGTCATTACTGACCGTATCGGCAACACCCTGCAACCCGCAATCCAGTCGCCCACGGGTCTGTTCGACAGACATAATCAACAGGTCCCCATAGACCGTCACATCCCCCTGACCGCCGGGACAGACAACTGAAGTCAGCAACCGGGGCGCGTTGACTTCGGAAATATCGTAAATGTTATAGCCATGATAATTGCCTGCCACCACCATATCGCCGGCAAAAGCCAGGTCCGTATTGGCAAAATTCAACAGCGATGGGCGTGGTTCTGACTCTTCATCTTCCTCGTCGGTCTCTTCACCGGTATCCGGGTTCAGTCGACTCATCGGCAATCCAGCCGGGTTCTCCGGATCAAAGAAACCGTCAGGCTTTGGCAGAGATGCCATCAGGTTCATGTTCCAGGAGGCCTGCCCGGCATCATCATAGCCTGCCGCCAGATTGACACGGGGGTCAGGAGAGAATCCGGACAGCATGGCCAGCATGCGTTCAATTTCTGCGCTTTGATCGGCCTCAACCTCGGAAGTGAACTCAAACATAACCGAGTCCTGCGCTGAACCGGGCTGGTCCAGCAGGTCCTCCACCATAGTCAGTGCACCTTCGTGGTGCTTAATCATCAGTTCCAGAAAACGGTTATCGAACTCAGCACCTTCCAGCGATGCCAGTTCGGCCATCTCCTCTGGTGTTGCCATACCAGGCATACGCTCTGTCATGGTCTCGCCGTGCATGGCATGACCACCTTCAGGCAGAGCCGTGTACTCGCCCCGGCTGCTGAGCCAGTTTTCCATCATCAGCATTTCATCTTCCTGGGACAGTGAAATGCGCTCCGCCAATTGGCGCAAGCTGTCGCGCTGCGAGCGATCCGGCACCAAAGCCGTCATTTCAACCGCCTGCTGGTGATGGTGAATCATGCCCTGCATGAATTTCACATCCGCATCGGTATAACTGAGCCCAGCCAGGTCAGAGGCCTGTTCTGCTGACAAATGACGGCTGTCCTGACCTGGTGCCCCAGGTTGAACAATCGGCACTTGCGCACTGGCTAACGAACTCATACCTACCAGCGTCGCAATGGCTACAGCCAGCTGTGAGCGACGGGCAAATGATCTGTCAGATTGAGGAGATGGCTGGCAAAGCTGCCTGGCTAGCTCTGTAATGGGCATGGTGTACTGACTCCGTACTCAAAAACGATTAGACGTAACTTGCATGAATATAGAACCAATAAACCATAATTACATCAGTCTGTCATTATCCAGCGGTAACAACCGTTGCCAAACCGTAACACGGGTACTATGCTGGAACTGGCTTTTCGGGGGAGCTGTACTAATTACTAACCGGGAGTAGCTGTAGAATGACAACAAAAACCACAATGGCAGGGATCACAACACAGCGCTCTGCGCTACTTGCCCTCGCCTTTACAATCCTGGCGGCTTGCTCTGATCCTGCCACCGAAAGTACGCCTCCTGTGAACTACGATGTCGTCATACGCGGCGGCACCCTCTATAATGGCGCAGATCAACCCCCTGTCACGGGGGATATCGCGATCAATGACCAACATATTGTCGCTATCGGTGCACTGGACAACTGGAGTGCTGACACCGAAATCGACGCCACTGGTCTGGCCGTGATGCCCGGATTCATTGATATTCATAGCCACGCCTTGCGCAGCGATCCGGAAGAAGGCGGTATTCTTCGCTGGCCGGATGCGGAAAACCTGGTTCGCCAGGGTGTGACCATGGTGGTGGGCGGTAACGATGGTTCTTCACCTGTCCCCCTCGCTCCCAGCTTTGCCCAAATCGCCGAACTCCCCCCGGCCATTCATTTCGCGTCCTTTGTCGGTCATGGTTCGGTCAGGGAGGCCGTGGTGGGTGAGGAAGACCGTCCTCCTACCGGCGATGAGCTGGATGCCATGCGCGAACTGGTAGCCGAGGCAATGGAACAAGGCGCCTTTGGCCTGTCCAGCGGCCTGATATATGCACCCGGCCGATTTGCAGATACCGATGAAGTGGTGGCGCTGGCTGAGGCAACCGCTCCCTATAATGGCATCTATATCAGCCACATGCGTGAAGAAGGCCTTGGCCTGATTGACAGCGTCAACGAAACCATTGCGGTAGGGGAACGGGCTGGCATCCCCACACAGCTGACTCACCATAAAGTTGTCGGTTATCCCATGTGGGGCAGCTCAGAAGAAACGCTGAGGCTGGTAGATGAAGCGATCGCACGTGGTGTTGATGTTTCCATAGACCAGTACCCCTACACGGCATCATCAACCAATCTGCAAATACTGTTCCCCGGCTGGAGCCTGGACGGCGGCCGACAAGCCCTGCTGGAAAGAGCCGCAGATCCGGATTTGCGCACACAGCTGCGAAGCGACATCGCTCACAACATAGAAGTGGATCGTGGCGGCAACGATCCGGCCAATGTTGTGCTGGCCGGCTGTCCCCATGACCCATCCCTCAATGGTATGAACCTTTCCCAGGTACTGGTGCAGCAGGGCCGGGAGCGTACCAACAATAATGCTGCCGAATTGTTAATTGAGCTGGTTGAGGCTGGCAACTGCTCTGCAGTTTTCCATGCCATGGTTGAAGAAGATGTGCTGAGAATCATGCAACACCCAACCACCATGATTGCCTCTGACGGCGGGGTAGAAGCTCCCTCCGACCGCGCTGTACACCCACGTAACTACGGGACATTTGCACGTTTCCTCAGCCACTACACACAAAACATGGAAGTGATGCCCATGCACACGGCTGTGCATAAAATCACACAAATGCCCGCTGACCGGCTGAATATTAATGACCGGGGCAGACTGGAGGAAGGTGCTTTTGCAGACATTGCTGTCCTGGATCTCGAGGCGATCAAAGAACTGACGACCTTTGCTGAACCCCACCAGTATGCTGAAGGTGCGGTTCACGTATTTGTGAATGGCGAAGCTGTCTTGATTGACGGTGAAATGACAGGCACGCGCCCAGGGCAGATTGTCAGATCAAGTGATTACCGTTAAGGCGATAAAACGATAGGAGCGTGTTGTCTGTCACACAGCAGCACGGCCTGAATGTGGAGCTGAACAACTGATGTGGCTATCGTCACCAAGCAATAATCCCATCGGCAAAAAAGCACTGCTGTTGCTCATGATGGTGACAGTACTGACCAGGGGATCCTCTGCGCACGCTCATGGCAGTGTGGTCGACGGTGGTGATGGTTGCACGATTCAGCTCGATTTCTACAGCGCCCACTTCAGCATCTATCAACCCGACAGATCAGGCCATCGTGCATACTGCGAAGACATTCCCGTTGCAACTGACACTTTGTTTGTCATGGAATATCAACATAATGCCATGCGTGAAGTGCCTATTGAGTTTCGCATCATCCGCAACGACAGCCCGCTTGGCCGTTTTGTGCGCTGGTCTGATATTCAGCAAATTGAGGATATAGATGCCGTGACTGCCTATTATCAATCGGCACAACCGCGCCCCGATGGCGTATTGAGCATTCAACATGTTTTCCAGGCTGAAGGTGATTATGTCGGTATCGTAAGCGCACCTCATCCGGACGGCAGTCCTACTTACCATGCCGTATTCCCATTTCATGTCGGCCGCCCCCTGGTCCCGGTCTGGGGATGGCCGATACTCGGCATTGGCATTCTGCTGTTATGGTGGCGATATCGTAAACACACACAACCGGCCTCAGCCATGTCCGGCAACCAACCTCATGAGACCATGTGAATGATGAGAACTACCTGGCTCCCTAACAAGATCATAATCACAACCCTGTTTATACTCACTTCAACTCTGCTGCTCAGCAAGAAAACCATTGCAGCATCTGAATGGGAAACACAGAGCCAACCGCCAGGACTGACTCTTCACCTGAAAAGCCAGCAAACGCCGGTTCCGCTAAATCAGATGCACCAGTGGGAGATCGAGGTTATCAGCTCACAAGGCACCCCGGTAGAAAATGCAGACATTACAGTCACTGGCGGCATGCCAGAACATGATCATGGGTTAGCGACGGCCCCCAGAGTCTCGGGACAACCTGGTGAAGGTAAGTATTTGCTGGAAGGGCTGCGCTTTCATATGCCCGGCGAGTGGAAGCTCGACTTCGTCATTATGATCGACAATAAAAGATACCAGGTGGAACACTCATTTTCTCTGTAGTGGGGCGTATGCGATCACGAACAAAAATCATCATCACATTATCGCTAACACTGGCCCTGGCCTGGGCGGGCTGGCAGTATGCTCCCATACCTGCATCAACAACCTGGGAAGACAGCGACATCGCCCTTTTACAAAGCATGTCCTTAGATGCGCTTCCCCCACTGCCGTCCTCCCCCGGCAATGCTGTCGCAGATGATCCGGCAGCTGCACAACTTGGCCACCAGATTTTTTTCGACCAGCGTCTCAGCAGTACCGGTACGGTGTCATGTGCCACCTGTCATCAGCCAGACAATTACTTCAATGACCAACTTGCGCTGGCCGTCGGGGTAAGCCAGGCCACGCGCAACACGATGGGGCTGCTTGGCGCGGCCTATAGCCCCTGGTATTTCTGGGACGGGCGCAAAGACAGCCTCTGGTCTCAGGCACTGGCTCCGATCGAAAATCCTCTGGAGCATGACAGCTCCCGCAGCCAGGTTGCCCATCTGGTATCCAGTACCACCGAATACCGGCAGCAATACCAGGCTTTGTTCGGCAATCTGCCAGACCTCAGTAACCGCGAACGTTTCCCTGTTGATGCCACTCCACTAGGAACAAACTCACAGCAACAGGCCTGGCAGTCCATGACAGGCTCGGATCAGCGGCTTGTCAATGACATATTTGCCAACGTGGGCAAAGTGCTGGCTGCCTACCAGCGCAAACTGCAGCCGGGCGAGTCTCCTTTTGACAGCTTCGTCGCTCAACTTGCCAGTGGCGAGCCAGCCACAGCGCTTAATTCAACCGAACAAGCCGGGTTAAAGCTGTTTCTGGACAAAGCGCAATGCATTAACTGCCACAATGGCCCACTGTTTACCAACAATGCATTCCACAACACGGGCGTACTTCCTCCAATCGGTGAGCTACCCTCTCCAGGTCGCTCAGAAGGTCTCCGGCAAGCTCAGTCTGACCCATTCAACTGCCTGGGCCCCTTTAGCGATGCGAACCCTGGACAGTGCAGCGAACTGCGCTTTGCCCGTGGGGGCGACGAGCTGATTGGTGCGCAGCGCACGGCGAGCCTGAGAAATCTGGCTCATACCGCACCTTATATGCATGCCGGACAGCTAGACACACTGGCGGAGGTCATCGAACATTATGATCAGGCCGAAGACGCCATTTTCGGTCACAATGAAGCAAAACCACTGGGGCTAAGAGCCATTGAACGACGTCAGCTGCAGGCATTCCTGGAAAGCCTGAATGGTGAAATAGCTGTCGATGGAAAGTGGCTGAACCCGCCATAACATCGGCGCACCGCAGGGATACCGAGGTTTAACCCGACGTGTTTGTCAGAAGGTGACGCCTCCATTATGATCAACCTATTATGATCGGCCCATCAAAAGAACAAGGGGAACTAAATGACAGCGCCATCACTAAAACACTGGTTACAGACCTCAGCATTAGCAACTGTGCTGTCGCTGGGTTGTGCAGCCGCCATTGCCCAGTCCGAGGCAAGCTCAATCAAGCGAATAGATCCGTCCAATTTCAATATCACTGAGGATGAAATCAGCGATATCCGCTCACAAATGCAGGCCGCGGTGGACGGCAATCATATTGCGGGTGCCCTGATCCTGGTGGGAAATGACGACGGTATCGGCATGCTGGAATCGGTGGGCACCCAGGGGCCTGAAGATGACACACCCGTTGATGCACAAACGATTTTCCGTATTTACTCCATGACCAAACCGGTTGTCAGCGTAGCAGCCATGTCGCTGGTTGAAGATGGACTACTGTCTGTTGAGGACCCGGTCAGCAAGTACATTCCGGAATTTGGCAGTCTGGAAATCATTGATAATGAGACCGGCGAGATAACGCCGGCTGAAAACACCATGACGGTTGAGCACCTGTTGACGCACAAATCCGGCATCGTGCAGGGTATTTTCGCCGGTGGCACCAAATTAGGCGAACTATACAGTGAAGCGGTCAACACCGATGGCAGCATGTCCAACGCAGAATTGGCCGCAGCCATTGGCAATCTGCCGATGTTATTTGAACCTGGTACAGCCTGGCATTACGGACATTCCACGGATGTATTGGGCGCGGTACTGGAAGTTGCTGCCGGCCAACCCTTGGACGAAATCCTCAATGAGCGGATTTTCGAGCCGCTGAACATGGACGAAACTACCTTCTATGTACCATCCGAAAAATCTTCACGCATTGCCCAGCCAATTCATGGCGCCATGGCAGATTACACCATAGAACGCCCTCAACTCTCCGGGGGTGGCGGGCTGAACTCAACCACTGAAGACTATATCCGCTTCGCCAACATGCTGTTGAATGACGGTGAATACCGTGGCTCGCGTATTCTTGACAAAGAAACCCTGGACTGGATGCGTGAAGAGCGTCTGACGCCTGAAGTCTCACGTGAATACTTCTTTTATGGCAATCGCGGCGGCTGGAGCATGGGCTTCCACCTGCAGCCAGTCCCTGGCCATGATGGCAGCAGCTTTGGCTGGCGTGGTATCGGCGGCACCTTGTTCCTGGTAGATCAGGAAAACGACATGTTCATGCTGTACATGGAGCAGAAGCGTGGTGGCCCACGTGGCGCCCCCTTCGATAACAACATCGCCCAGCGAGTTGTCTATGAAGCGATTGCTGACTGATAGTTAAGAAACTGCTCCGCCAGCACATTCAGTTGCTGGCAAGACAGATAATTGCCAGCCTACACAATAAACGCGGAATCCTCATTCCGCGTTTTTTTTCGCCAATTATTAGTGAACCCCGCTAACAACACCCACCTCAAATATATCTATCTAATTGTATTTAAAATGATTTCCATTGTTGGCCTTGTTTTTGCTGTATCCCTGTCAGAAACATAAACAAGGAAGAAAACAAAATGAAAATTGCGGATACATCAGCGCAGGATACTGTCCTGACGGTTCAACCAGACCGTAAAAAGCGCTATGCCGTCATCACCGTCGTCGCTCTCAGTTTAATCACTGTTCTTTGGTGGGCTGTTCCTACTTTTTCCAGATGGGGCCAGGCTCAGGATTCGATGTCACTCGACCAGATCCGGGTTGCTACCGTGACACGTGAAAGTTTCATCCGTGATGTGACCGTACCTGGCCGCGTCGTCGCTGCAGTCAGCCCGGTGCTGTATGCCAGCGATGATGGTGTCATCACTTTTTCTGTCGCTGCAGGTGATACTGTCAAATCAGGTGAAGAGCTGGCCAGCATTGACAGCCCGGAACTGGATAACCGGTTACTCCAGGAAGAGTCACGCCTTAACTCCATGCGGGTTGAACTGGAGCGTCAGCAAATCACCACCCAGCAACAGCAACTGGTCAACCTGAAAGCGATGGATGATGCGGCTATTCGCCTGAATGCAGCCCAGCGGGAGCTGACCCGGGCAGAACAGGCATTCGAGCGCGGCGCATTATCGGCCGTGGATCTCGAGCGTGCTCGTGATGACCTGGAAACCGCACAAGTGCTACACCGGCACGCCGAAATGGATGCAGAGCTGGACAAGGAACGTCAATCTTTTGAAGTGCAGACACGCGAACTTTCGGTTGAACAGCAGTCGTTGATTGTAGAGGACCTGAAGCGCCAGGTTGCTAATCTTACACTCCTCTCTCCCGCCAGCGGCATCGTCGGTAACCTGCTGGTTGAGCAGAAATCCAGCGTTTCACGCAACCAACCCGTGATGAGCGTCGTTGATTTATCCGCCTTTGAAGTGGAAGTACAAATTCCTGAATCTTATGTGGCTGATCTGGCTATTGGCATGGAAGCAGAAATACAGCTGCCCCAGGAAAACCTGACCGCCACACTGGTCGCCATCTCTCCGGAAATCGTGAACAACCAGGTTACCGGACGCCTGCGCTTTCCAGAATCATCACCTGACACACTGCGCCAGAACCAGCGTCTGACAACCCGAATCTTGCTGGAACAACGTGAGAACGTACTGACCCTGCCCAGAGGACAGTTCATCGAGAGTGGCAGCGGTCGTTTCGTTTACATCATTGAAAACGGTCTGGCGCACCGCCGTCCCATCACCATGGGTGCCACCAGCCTTAGCCATGTCGAAATTATTGACGGAGTGCAAGAGGGCGAACGCGTGATTGTTTCATCAACTGACGCAGTCAGTGGCGCAGAAGCCATACTCATAAATAACTGAACCAGGAGTACACACCATGCTACAGATGACAAATATTGGTAAAACATTTTTGACCGGACAAGTGCAAACCAAGGCATTGGACCAGATTAACCTCGAGGTAGATGAAGGTGAGTTCGTCACGATTACCGGCCCATCCGGATGCGGAAAAACCACCTTTCTCAACATTGCAGGATTGTTAGAAAACGCAACCGCCGGCCAGTACCTGCTGGATGGCGAAGACGTCTCCCGCCTTGGCGACCGGCAACGTGCCAAATTGAGAAACCAGAAGATCGGTTTTATCTTCCAGAGCTTCAACCTGATGCCCGACCTGAACTTGTTTGACAATGTGGATGTCCCCCTTCGCTACCGAGGCCTGGGGCGTGGTGAACGACATCAGCGCATTGAGGAGGCACTAACCAATGTGGGGTTGTGGTCACGACGCAAGCACCTGCCTGCGCAGCTCTCCGGTGGTCAACAGCAACGTGTTGCCATTGCTCGCGCACTGGCAGGCAGCCCCAGATTCCTGCTGGCTGATGAGCCAACCGGTAACCTGGATTCAAAAACAGCAGCAGGCGTTATGTCATTGCTGCATGAAATTAATGCCAAAGGCACTACCATCATTATGGTGACACACGACCCTGTACTGGCCCAGAACAGTCGCAGAAACATTGACATCCTGGACGGCCAGATCCGCGATGACGCACGCCGCAACACAGCAGCGGTAGCCTGAGAGAGGGTAAATCATGTTTTTTTATTATATCAAGCTGGCTTTACTCAGCTACCGTCGCAACCCCGTACTCAGCTCACTGATGGTCCTGGCAATCGCGGTGGGTATCGGCGCCTTTATGGTTGTATATACCCTGACCTACATCATGGGCGGCGATCCTATTCCTCAAAAGAGTGATCAGCTATACCACATACAGTTTGATTATGGCGATCCTGCTATTTCAGCGTTTGAGCCTCCACCACAACTGACATACCGTGATGCGATGGCCATGCTGGAAGCGCCTTTTGATTACCCGCGCACCGCCACTTCAAGATTCTCTGAAGCGATTGAACCACCAAGCCGGAATATTGCGCCATTTTTTGCTAACGGCCGAGGCGCACTCAGTGATTTCTTCACCATGTTTGACGTGCCTTTCCTGTATGGCGGCCCCTGGGGCGCAGAAAGTGACAGTAATGGGGAGCAGGTTGTTGTCCTTTCCCGGGACATGAATGATCGCCTGTTTGGTGGCGAAAATTCAGTCGGCAAAAACCTGGATCTTGGTGGCCTGGTATTCACCATCGTCGGCGTGCTTGATGAGTGGCAGCCAATTCCTAAATTCTACGACCTTAACAATGGTCAGTTTAATGTCAGTGAAGAAGTTTATGTGCCCTGGCACCTCATTGCTTCCCAGGAATTAAGGAGATCTGGTAATACCAATTGCTGGGCACCACCGGAAGGTGACGACTTTCAGGCTTTCCTGAATGCTGAGTGTGCCTGGATACAGTACTGGGTGCAATTGCCGGATCAGAACGCTTTCAATGAATATCAGTCATTTCTGAACAGTTATGTTGAAGAACAGCGTGCTTTTGGGCGGATGCGGGTTCCTGTCGATAAACGTCTGTTCAATGTCATTGAATGGATGGAAGAGCAGGAAGCGCTCCCCAACGAAATCAAGGTTCTTACCGTACTGGCGGGCCTGTTGTTAGCCGTTTGTCTGCTCAACACCGTAGGATTGTTGCTGGCCAAGTTCCTGGGAAAATCGGCTGAACTGGGCGTTCGCCAGGCGCTGGGAGCCAACAAATCATCATTGATGATTCAACACACCATCGAAACCGGTGTACTTGGCACAATTGGTGGACTGCTTGGGCTTGGTTTTGCCGTACTGGGCATGGAAGGCGTCAAGATCTTGTTAAGTGGTGATATCCCTCTCGACTGGCTCGGCATTGATATGACGATGGCGATGACTACCGTTGGCCTTGCCATTATCAGCGGCGTCTTTGCCGGTCTTTACCCGATCTGGCGTACCAGCCGGATTAACCCTGCCATTCATCTGAAAACGCAGTAAGGAGCATTCATATGGAATTCGGACCGATACTAAGATCATTACTGCGTAATAAAACCGGCGCCTTACTGATCGCACTACAAATCATGGTGACACTGACCGTGATCGTCAATGCCATTTACATCATTCAGGAGCGCTCACAACACATGACGAAACCAAGTGGTCTGGATGAGGCGAATATAACTCATATCCTCTCCATCGGGTACGGTGAAAGTTTTAATGCCGAAGCAACCACAGATAATGACTTGAGAGTGTTAAGAGGAATGACGGGGGTAGCCGATGCTACCGTCATTAATGCAATACCCGTTAGTAGCAGCGGCTCATCAAATGGGTATATGGTTGAACCCGGTCGTTTGGAGCTGGCCGTGATGGCGGCACAATACAGAAGTGACGATCATGCGATTTCAACGATGGGACTGGAGCTGATCGCCGGAGAGAATTTTTCGCCGAATGAAATTGTTCGACATGAACCCGGCACGGCCAGAACAGACACTTCAGTCATTGTCACCCGTGCGATGGCAGAAGCGCTTTACCCGGATGACGCAGCGGAAACCACAATAGGTCGAATTTTTTACGCTGCCGATGACACGGCATTGCAGATCAAAGGCATTGTCGAGAGATTGCAGGTTCCCTGGCCAAGTGCCGACTTTGCAGAAAACTCTGTGATCTATCCGGAAATTGAACTGGATGGGGGAAACTACTACCTGGTTCGTCATGAGCCAGGGTATCGCGACGAGAACCTGCCACGGGTGGAGGAAACTCTTGCTGCGCAAAATGACACCCGGGTATTACGGGAAAATCAGACCTTCGAACAGACCCGTACAATCACTTTCATTCCCGATAATGCGATGACCAGCATCCTTTCCATTGTGGTCAGCATTCTGATGTTTATTACTGGCCTGGGTATTGTCGGACTGGCCGTATTTACAATCAACCGCAGACGACGCCAGATTGGTACACGGCGCGCTCTCGGTGCAGGACATATACAGATATTGCGTTATTTTCTGGTTGAAAATTTTGTTATCAGTACCGTGGGAGTCATATTCGGCGCCATCATGACCGTGGCTTTGAATATGTTTCTTGTCAATAACTTCGACCTGGCGCCACTGCAATGGTACTTCGTGCCAGCCGGTATGGCGGTGTTATTGGTACTGGGTCAACTGGCAGTGGTAGGCCCTGCATGGCGAGCTTCCCGAATGTCTCCTGCTACCGCTACCCGAAACATATAACAGTGTTGCAACGAGTAGCAGTTAATTCATGTAACAGAAAAAGAGCATAGCGACGTTGGGAGATCAGGGCAGTTGCGCCTGCAGCTGCTCTACTTGATCCCGAAAGGTCAGGCTGGTTACCTGACCTTCTTTTTTTATATTGACCGTATTAATTTGCGAAGGCCATATTTCGCGCAAACTGTTATTAGTCACAGTCATCGCATTCATATCTTCTGGCAAGGAAATCTCCTGATACACCCAGAAGAAATTACCATCCGCTTCATACCCTACAGGCCTCAGCTCAAGTGAACGTCCGGACTCATCAATGATGGCGAAGTTCGATTGCACATATTCTGCAAAGCGACGCTGGCTTTCCGGCGAACCGATAATATCCGCATTGGCATCAACTACATCCCGGATTGCATGCTCCGCATCATGCAGGTAAAAACGATGTACGACCTCCAGAGAGCCGCTGCGCTCATTAAAGAGGATTTCAGTAAGCGCCGCCTTTTGCTGATGCGACCAGGCTGGACTGACACTCAGCAGAGCCAGCAACAATGCCAACCCTGCACACAGACTACTACTCTTCTTCATCATCACTGTTCAGTTCGGTTTTAATGTCCTGCATGATGTCGCGATCAACCAGACGAGAACTCTGCGACGATTTATAAGCTTCAACACGGGAAGGAATAATACGCCGTGGATAATAGTTGTTATGAATATCGGCATCGGCAATTTCCCACTCCGGGTCCAGAACGACTTCTTCCAGTGCTTTGTCCGACACAATCAGTTTGCTGACCTGATGCGCATTTCGACGCCAGATCTCGGCGGGGATATCGACTCGCTCAGTGCTGCCATCTTCATAGGTCAGCTGCAAAGGCAAGGGCATCACCAGCCCTCCTTGATTACTGAAAGATAAAACATAGTAATGTCGATCTTCTTCCAGTGCCCGTTCCAGGGTTGCCTTTTCCCAGGGCTCCAGGCTGTCCAGGAAACTCTGGTACTCGTTACGTTCCTTGTTGGTCACCGTATAAATATCATTTTCATCATAAAAATCGCGTACATCAGGGTTGCGCTCTACCCAGGGGCGCATACCTTCTTCGCGGTTTCTGAGCGCTGATGTTGACGCAGGTTTGTTGGCCTCCGCCTCACGCTGACGATTCAGGTCAATATCCGGGTCATGGGTATCCAAGCGCATTTCATAGACCTGCTCCAGCGCAATATCAACATGGTCAGTGGTGTAGAACCAGCCACGCCAGAACCAGTCCAGGTCAATGCCGGAAGCATCTTCCATGGTACGGAAAAAGTCCGCAGGCGTGGGACGTTTAAACTTCCAACGCTGAGCAAATTCACGGAAGGCAAAATCAAACAACTCCCGCCCCATCACAGTCTCACGCAGTATGCGAAGTGCCGTGGCTGGTTTGGAGTAGGCATTAGGTCCAAGGCGTGTAACGCTGTCGGACTGAGTCATAATCGGCTGCTGATCCGTCGATACCATATAAGGCACGATATTGCGGGGTTCATTACCCCAGGGGATATCAGGATCCCACTCCAGTCCTGCTACAGCATCCAGAAAACTGTTTAGGCCCTCATCCATCCAGGTCCACTGACGTTCATCAGTGTTGACTGTCATCGGGAAATAAATATGGCCGATCTCGTGAATCACCACACCAATCAGGAACTGTTTTTCTGACAGTGAATAGGTACGGCTGCCATCATCCTGCAAGGTAGTACGCGGACCATTAAAGGTGATCATGGGGTATTCCATGCCGCCTACCGGCCCATTGACCGACTGTGCCACAGGATAAGGATAATCAAAAGCGAACCGGTTGTAGACTTCCATGGTGTGGATGACGACTTCTGTCGAATAGTCCGACCAGAGCGGGTCGCCTTCTTTGGGGAAGAATGACATGGCCATGACGAATGGCACTTCTTCACTATCCTGCTCAAACCCTTTGGCATCCCAGATAAACTTGCGTGACGATGCCCAGGCAAAATCGCGCACGTTATCGGCTTCAAAGCGCCAGGTTTTGGTATCACTGCTGCCTTCGCGCTCATTCTCCAGGGCTTCTTCCGGGGTCACAATGTAAACCGGACGTTCGTCGTCACGTGCAGATTCCAGTCGCTGCTGCTGAGTGGCAGTCAGCACTTCAGCCGGGTTTTGCAGCACCCCGGTAGCAGAGACAATATGATCATCTGGTACAGTGATTTCGACATCGTAATCACCAAACTCCAGTGTGAATTCGCCGCTACCCAGGAACTCTTTGTTGGTCCAACCTTCATAGTCGGTATAGGCTGCCAGACGCGGGAACCACTGCGCAATCACAAAGATATCATTGCCGCCCTCGCGCTCATCTTCCGGAAAATGCTCATAACCACTTCGCGCAGATACCGCATCCTCTTCGGGAATGTTGAAACTGAAATCGATCTGGAATTCGACCTCTTCGCCTGAGCGCAGTGGCGCAGGCAGGTCCAGGCGCAACAACGTTCCGACCACGGTGTAAGACAACTCGTTACCAGCGACATCTGTCACTGACTCCAGGTCATACCCCATCGGCGTGTCTTCAATAAACTGCATACGGCGCAGTTCCGACAGGCTCATACGCGCCGGTTCACTTCTGGCACCACTTTCGACAGGCAGTGATCGGCCACCGCTGCGGGAAAAGTCACTGGACATCGATGCCCGCGAGTCGGGACGGAAAATATTCTGATCAAGCTGCAGCCAGAGGTAGCTCAGTGTATCCGGTGAGTTGTTCTCATAGCGGATAGTTTCACTGCCACTGAGCCGTCTTCGGGACTCATCAAGCGTGACCTGAATGTCATAATCTACCTGTTGCTGCCAATAGGCGTGACCAGGCTGGCCGGCTGCATTGCGATAGATGTTGGCGGTTGGCAGAGATTCATCCAGTTGCCTGAACTTATCAATGTAATTGCCTTTGCTTTGCACCACCGGCTGCGCGGATACGGCTCCCGCAAAAATTGCCATTGCCAATGTACCCAGCCCTGCGTTCCGCCATTTCATCTTGCTGCTCCTCATTTGCAACCTTGCGACCCGACAGCGTTAAATGCCGGGTCGTTGACAACAGATCAGATTATTACTTCTCTTCGTAATGTCCCATTAACATGCCTGTGCCCAGCACATGGCCATCAATAGCCTCCAGCAACTCAGCTTTATTCAGGCCCGCTGGCAGATCAAGTTCGCTATCCAGCGCATATATTCGGAAGTGGTAAGCATGCAGTTTACCGTCTTTTGGCGGTCTAGGGCCAAAATAACCGGTCTGTCGCAAACCGTTTACGCCGTTTATCATACCCTCCAGCCCGTCAACATTCACTTCTGCTTCTCGGGTCAGACCTTCCGGGAGGCCCTCAGCGTCTGCAGGAATATTATAAGCCACCCAATGCACGAAAGGCTGAGGTGTCGGTGCGATTGGATCATCCATGACCAGAGCCAGTTGCTGAGTTCCTTCCGGCAAGTCTGACCAGGTGATTGACGGCACAGTATTGTCGCCATAGGCAGAATAAGCCAGCGGCACAGTACCATGATGCTCAAAAGCGGTACTGCTGACTGTGATCGTGTCTTCCATTTCAGCTGCCTGAGCCGTGGGAAACACAATCATTAACGCCAGCATGGCCAGATACTGAGTGGAAACTGACCTGACTTTGTGCACTGTATTAATGATCATTGCGTGATATAACATGACTGATACTCCTTTTTGCATGCCAATGATTTTTATGTAGATACTTTTTGAAGATTTTTATGAAAATGCTTTCATAAAGCACTATTACGATAGCAACTGTACTGTAATGACGACAGTCAGCCGATTCGCCTGAAATCAGGATAGTCGACACCTAGCCGCTTCACAACTGTCCGGGCAGGAAATAGCAGTGCAATACACTCCGTTTAACGCATCATCAGTCAAATCAGCCAGCAAGCAGCAACTATCCCTATGAGTTCACCTTCCCGACAACGACCGAACAACCGCCACCCACTTCTTCAGGCCCTGGGGTTTGTCAGGCCATATCGCTGGCAAATGCTCACCGCCATGCTGGCTCTCATTTTCACAGCTGCTATTACATTAGGACTGGTTCAGTTCGTGCGGGTCATTGTCGATTCGGGGTTTGTAGCCGGCTCTCAGCAATCCCTTACCCAGGCAATTGCCGCTTTTATTGTCATGGCCATGCTGCAGGCAGCCGGCACCTTCTGCCGGTTTTACTGGGTCTCCTGGCTGGGTGAGCGAGTGACAGCAGACATTCGGCAGGCTGTCTTCCGCCATTTGCTCTCATTACCGCCTGCGTATTTTGAAGAAAACCGCAGTGGTGAAATTCAGTCGCGAATCACCACCGACACTACCCTGTTGCAGACTGTGATCGGCTCTTCCGCCTCTGTCTCACTGCGTAATATATTGCTGCTGTTTGGCGGAGTGATTTTTCTGTTTATCACCAACCCACGCCTGACCAGTGTGGTTCTGCTTTGTATTCCCGTTGTTATTGGCCCCATCGTGCTATTCGGCCGGAGGGTGCGCCGCCTGTCGAGAAGCACACAGGAAGAAGTCGCCCATGTCGGCGCTTACGTCGGCGAAAGTATTCAGCAAATTAAAACCGTACAGGCCTACAATCACCAGAGCGAAGATATCCGCCAGTTCGGCCAGCACACCGAGCTGGCCTTCCGCGCAGCACTGTCACAAATCAAGTCCCGTTCCATCATGATTGCCCTGGTGATGACTCTGGTATTCACTGCTCTGGCCGCCATGATCTGGGTAGGAGGACAGGACGTCATCAGCGGCAGGATGAGTGCCGGTGAACTCACAGCTTTCATCGTCTATGCCGTAATGGTGGCGACCGCTGTCGGTGCTGTCAGCCAGGTAATCGGCGACCTGCAGCGTGCTGCAGGTGCTACTGACAGGTTAATGGAACTGCTGAATGTCGAGGTCGCTGAATCTCAGACTAAAATCACTGATTCCCTGCCGGACAGAATCACCGGCAAAATAGAAATAAATAACCTTAAATTCTACTACCCTACACGCCCCGAACAGGCTGCCTTGCATGATCTCAGCCTCGAAATACCTGCCGGCAGCAGCCTCGCCCTGGTGGGCCCGTCAGGTGCCGGAAAATCGACATTACTGGATTTACTACTGCGCTTTTACGACCCCGATAGCGGCGACATCAGACTTGATGGCCAATCCCTGTTAAAAGTGCCTCATGAAGATCTACGGCGCCATGTCGCGCTTGTCAGCCAGCAACCGGCCATTTTCACAGGAACCATAGCCGACAATATTAAATATGGCAGACCCGAGGCCAGTGACGATGACATGCAGGCAGCTGCCGACGCCGCTTTTGCCAGTGAGTTCATTAACCGCCTGCCTGACACCTGGCACAGTTTTTTAGGCGAGTCAGGAACACGGCTGTCGGGCGGCCAGAAACAGCGCCTGGCCATTGCTCGCGCCATTTTGAAAGACCCGAGAATTCTGCTACTGGATGAAGCAACCAGTGCCCTCGACGCCGAAAGTGAAAGGAATGTACAGCTCGCCATCGAAAAACTGATGCCTGGACGAACGACTATCGTGATCGCGCACCGCCTGGCAACTGTCCGCAATGTCGATCGAATCGCCGTTCTCGACCAGGGCCGCCTGGTAGCGCTTGGCAAACATGACGAACTGATGGAAACTTGTGACTTGTATGCCCGGCTGGCAAACCTGCAGTTTTCGCAGTAGTAACAAAGGTAACGACACCTGTCACTGCAGAAAAATTGACGTTAGAATCTGAGTCTGCAAGAATCCAGCGAACTCCACTCTACCTTCAATATTGGTGCTACGGATGTCCTGGTGGGCGCTTCCATCCTTCGTCGGCATGCTGACGGCATTATATGCAGCATTAAACAGCAACAAGTATGTTCGCTATCCGGCCAACCTCTACTTTAGTCTGTTGAGCTTCCTGATTGCCTGGTGGTGTATGGGCCAATGGATTGTATTGCCATGGGAGATATATTCTTACCGATATTTCTTTGCCAAACTGCAGTATATCGGCATCGCCTTTACGCCTTTTATGTGGCTGGCATTTGCCCTGTCATACAGCGATTACAACCACTGGCTAAGAAAATATCAGACTGTCCTGTGGATATTACCGGGCATCACAGTTTTTGCCGCTTTTACTAACGACTACCATTCTCAGCTTTGGCAATCTTTTCAGGTCATTCCCGGCCAGCTTGCCAGCCAGATTGAATACGGCCCCTGGTTTCAGGTGTACGCCCTTTGCGCCTATATGGTGGTGCTTGCTGGAACCGTTATCCTGATTTTGCGCATCAGGGCATCATCCGGTCATTGGTCACAGTTACTGGCAGTCTCTTGCGCACCTGTGTTTGTGCTGATCGCCAATATGGCTTATCTGTTTGATCTCAACCCCTTACCTGTAGACCCGACTCCCAGTGGTTTTGCTATTGCATCCCTGATTGCCCTGGTTGCCTTGCGTCAGAAACTGTTCTCAGTCTCCCTGGTCGCCAGGCGTGAGATTTTCAGGCAACTTGCTGACGGCATCATTGTCATCGATCACCGCCTGTTGATTGTAGACAGGAACCCGAGTGCGCAAAAACTGCTTAACAATGAACTGGCCATCGGCGAAACAATTGACACCTTGCTTCCGGCAGGATTTCTTCACAAACCGGAGAATGAAAGCAGCCAGATGAGACTGGGAGGTCTCTGGTTGGACATTCGGTTTTCCTCACCCCTGAACCTGAACAACCATAGTTATGGCCGAATTGTCGTTATGCGGGATATTACCCAGGAAGTCGCCACTCAGGAAACGTTGATTCAGACACAGGTGCAACTCAAGGAACTGAACAACAAACTGGATCACATGGCCCATATTGATGAACTGACTGGCCTGGCCAATCGTCGCCGATTTTACGAGCAACTTAACCATGCATGGTCAATCAGCCAACAGTTGAATAATGACCTGTCTGTTGCCATTCTGGATTTTGATTACTTCAAGCAAGTCAATGACACCTATGGGCACCAGACAGGTGACCGCGTTCTCAGCCAGGCGGCACAGTCAATGCAACACCAACTGAACGAGATGGATCTGCTTGCGCGGCTGGGAGGTGAAGAGTTTGCCTTGCTGCTCCCGGGCAGAGACCTGGAAAGCGCACTTCATGTTGCTGACCGAATACGTACAGCCCTGACCAGGGAAGTTTTTATGGCGAATGAAGGCACACAATTCCATATTTCGGTCAGCATCGGGGTTGCCAGCCTGCTCTCCGCGAAAGGTAGCGCTGACCTGCTGATATCCAAAGCCGATGAAGCGCTGTACTACAGCAAACAGTCAGGACGTAATGCCGTGTCATTTGCACGTATGGATGGTGAAATTCGCCGTTATCCATTAGCTACCCGGAGTCAGTAATAACGGGTTAGCGGTTTCGCTCATAGATGGCCATATTAAGCACACTGGCCAAATTCAATGACTCGATATTTCCGCTGCCAGGGATGGTAAACCGTTGACAATGTTGATTATCCGCCAGCCATTCGGGTAGTCCCCTGGCTTCATTGCCAAACACCAGGCAATCAGCACGGCGAAAATCAGCTGAGCTCATTGGATCTCCTCGCATATCCAGGCAGGCAATCCGGGAAAACCGCTCTGACAACGTGGCTGGTTCAACCTGGGTTTCCACCGGAACATGATAAATGGCCCCCATACTGGCACGCACGCATTTACCATTGAAAGGATCAACGCTGTCCGGGCTCAACAGGCACTGATACTGTCCAAACCAGGCAAGCGTGCGCAATATGGTACCCAGATTACCTGGATCCTGAACCTGGTATAAGTATACAGCGGGAATGCTCTTGCCACTGTCCGGCGGCGTTACTGACCGGGGAAGCGCCGACTTTGGCACACAGGCAATAACGCCCTGAGGCGTTTTTGTATCGCTGATCCGGGCCATAATACCTGACTTAATCGTTTGCACACCAAACCCGGACGGCAGCTCCCCGGTATAGTTTTCATCGACCAGCAAGAGACTGTTACATAGCTCAGGATTGCTGACTGAGGCTCGTGTCAGCTCACTTATCAGATGCTCACCTTCTGCCAGAAACCAGGGCGCCTGCTGGCGAAACTTTTTCTGGGCGAGCTGTTTTAACTCTGTCGCGGTAAATCTCAACGTTATTTTGCCTGTCATCGCTATGGGTGTTATTACTTTTATTGCTGCTAGTAATCATTCCTGTCCATTACAGCCCGGCTAATATTTGCGACGCCAATGGCGCCCTCCATCCTGACTGTCAGCAAGAAATACTGCAGATATGCTATGCTTTTGTTTTTGCAATGTCACCGAAAACATCCTTATGGCTCGATCCAAAAGCAGCAAACGCTGGCTGAATGAACACGTCAGCGACCCTTATGTAAAACAGGCCCAGGTGGATGGCTACCGTTCACGCGCCAGCTACAAATTGATAGAAATCCTGGATAAAGATCAACTGCTGCCTCGACAAGGAGCAGTACTGGACCTGGGGTCAGCGCCAGGCGGGTGGTCACAGGTAGTCGCGGCCAGATTACAGGCCAAAGGTAAAATCATTGCTTCAGATATCCTGCCCATGGACAGTATTGCCGATGTTCATTTCATACAAGGCGACTTCACAGAGCAGGCAGTTTACGATGAAATCATCACAGCCCTGGATGGCAACCAGGTCGATCTTGTCATGTCAGACATGGCGCCCAACCTGTCAGGCATTGATGCCACAGATCAGGCTGCCTCGATGTACCTGGTAGAGCTGGCACTGGATATGGCCAGAAATACACTAAAACCTGGAGGCGGCTTTTTAGCCAAAGTGTTTCAGGGTGAAGGTTACGAGGCCTATGTGAAAGATTTGCGCAGCAGCTTTGATAAAGTCCTGATCAGAAAACCGAAAGCGTCCCGGCCACGTTCCCGTGAAGTGTACCTGGTGGGCAAGGGCTTTCGCCCTTGAGCCCACACATCTGCACTATCGACTTTATCGCCTGTTAATATCCAACCGCAGCGCCATCTCCGGCACGGGAATCGGCAGCACCGTGATAAAGACCACTTTCTGCATCATGGTAAATACCCATGGCGTGCCCCTGAGTGCCTCTGACACGGGTTTCATGCCCTTTGGCCTCATATATTCTTAATGTGTCAGGAGAAAAACGCATGGCTTCCATGCTGGTCACGTCCGGTAACCACTGGTGGTGAATACGGCCGGCTTCCACTGCTTCAGCGACATTCATGTCGTGATCAATCATGTTCAGGATGACCTGCATGGTGGTGTTAATAATGGTACGGCCACCGGGGCTGCCAATCGCCAGCACTGGTTTGCCATCTTTGGCAACAATGGTCGGCGACATGCTGGAAAGCATGCGCTTCTGGGGAGCGACCAGATTGGGATCCGTACCGATTTGCCCAAACCGGTTAGTGACACCGGGAACCGGGTTGAAATCGCCCATCTCATTATTGAGCAGGTAACCGCCACCTTCGGCCACAATACGTGAGCCATAGCTGTTTTCCAGGGTATAAGTCAGGGATACCATATTGCCTTCTGCATCCACTACTGAGAAGTGTGTTGTCTCTTCACTTTCATAAATGCCGGCATAAGCAGATTCATCACTTTCTGAGGCCTGCTCCATATCAATACTGGCTCGCAGGCTGGCAGCGTGCTCTTTGCTGGTCAGGCGAGTCAGAGGCATATCCGGGTTAAAATCGGGATCACCCAGGAACTCAGCACGGTCGGCAAAGGCACGGCGCATCGACTCGGTCAACACATGCAGGTAGTCGGCTGAATTATGCCCCATCGCCGCCAGGTCATACCCTTCCAGGATATTCAGCATTTCCACAATGGCAACACCACCGGAACTGGGCGGTGGCATGCTAACGATATCGTACCCGCGGTAAGTGCCACGAATGGGCTCGCGCTCAACCGCTTCGTACTTGGCCAGGTCTTCTTCGGTGATCAGACCGCCGTTCTCTGCCATGAAGTCTGCCAGCATTTTGGCGTTCTCACCTTTGTAAAAGCCGTCCCGGCCTTCATCACGGATTCGCTCCAGCGTCCGGGCAAGGTCGGGCTGTTGCCAGGTATCACCAATCTCGTAGGATGAGCCATCAGCCTTGCGGAACACGGCTGCGGAGGAAGGGAACTGATCCCAGAAAGACTGGTTCCGGTCAAAGCCAGAATAGAGTGCGTAAGTGATCGGGATACCGTCTCGAGCCAGTTGCACAGCAGGGTCAACCAGCTCAGCCCAGGGCAATTTGCCATATTTCTGGTGCGCCTGGTACATGCCGGCTACCGTGCCCGGCACGCCCACCGACAGAAAGCCACGGTGCTGCATGTTGTTGCTTTCTCCGTCCATGCCGACATACATCTGCTCTGTAGCCGCCAACGGCGCTTTTTCACGAAAATCAAAGGTTGTCGCGTGGCCGTCTTCCCCGTGATAAACCAGAAAACCACCCCCACCGATATTACCGGCAGTGGGCCAGGTCACGGCCAGCGCAAATGCTGTTGCCACGGTGGCATCAATCGCATTACCGCCATTTTTGAGAACATCAACACCCACTTCCGATGCGATCCGTGAGGCGCTCGTCACGATCCCGTTTTCTACCCGCAGCGGTGTTCGCCCACCTTCGGCATACAGCGCCAAAGGAAACAGCACCAGCAAGACTGCAATAACAGCTTTGCAACGCATGGCACAGGAACGTAAAACCACAGAATGCATAGTCTGTGATTGCATGGAAAGACGGTTCATTTTAACCTCACTTGCTACTCATTTAGGTACGGTAGTGAATCTAAGTCATATGGATTTCGCAGCTGCTTCGTCCAGCAGGTGCTGTTTGTATAATGCGCGCAAATTACGAGTGACTGGTCCCGGGCTACCATCACCGATGGAATGGCCATCAATACTGGTTACCGGCAAGATCAGGGTAGTCGCGCTGCTCAGCATTGCTTCATCAGCGGCCAGGGCTTCTTCCACCGAGAATGCGCGTTGTTCCAGACGCACTCCTTGAGACTCGCACAGTTCAAGAATGACCCGGCGACGTATACCCGGCAAAATAGTACGGGACAGGGGGCGAGTGACCAGTACACCATTACTGACGATAAAGGCTGAAGAAGATCCACCCTCTGTCACCATGTCATCTTCTGTCATCCAGGCCTCGAAAGCTGATTTCGCAGCTGCTTCCTGCTTGGCCATACACTGCGCCAGCAAATTCAGTGACTTGATGTCACGTCGTTTCCAGCGCAAGTCAGGCACAGTCACCACCGACACTCCCGACTCCGCCGCAGGGTTTTCAAGAATATTCCGCTCGGCACTGAACATCATTAATGTCGTGGGCGTATCTTTTGGATAAGCAAAGTCCCTTTTAGCAACGCCACGGGTTACCTGCACATAAACACTGCCTTCGTGCAGCTTGTTACGTGCAATCAGTTCACGCAAATTATCCAGGTACTCATCGCGCCCGCACGGCCAGGCCATCTCAATAGCCTCCAGACTGCGGCTAAGGCGCTCGACTGAGTAGGCTTCATCCACGAGTTTGCCCTCAATGACAGGTATCACCTCATAAACGCCATCACCAAACAGAAAACCACGGTCGAATACCGACACGGTAGCTTCCTGAGCGGGTACAAACACCCCATTGATGTAAACCTGACCGATACTTGCTTCAATGCCCATTATGCTCTCCTGCTATTCAGCGTCATCAACCACATATTAACAACCCGCCGTCCATCAGATCAGGCAAGGGTGCAGCATGCAGACAATTCCGCCATCATTAAACTTAACACTGTCGGAAACCAGAAAGCCTCCCCGCTTCCTACTATATTTATACCCGTTGAGTTTCTCCATGAATATTATCGGGTTTTACGGTGATTATTGTTGGTCGGAATGGTTCAGATTGAAAAGGAGGACGGCCGAACCGTCCTAGCCTTCTGGCGAGTTTTCAATTGCGAGGATCGATCCAGCTTGCGTGGGAAAGCAGCCAGGCCATCATTTCACGTAGCGCGGCCAGTCAGCCAGGGCACCATAGACCAGATTGCAGACAATAAAGACCACGTTCAGCACCTCGGGCGTCGCTCGATAAAGCGGGCGGACTGTTTGAAGCCGTCAGGCTGAGTTTCCGCCCGCCGAGCGACGCCCGAGGTGCTGTGGTCGTCTGCAATCTGGTCTATGGTGTCCTGGCGATACGCGATACGCGGTACGCGATATGCTAAGCACAATAAAAAAGGGAGCTTGCGCTCCCTTTCCGTGATGCCCGGTTCCAACGGAACCAACTCTTGCAAACTTGCTGTCAAACTTGTGGCTGGGACTGACTGTACTGCTGCCTCTTTACCAGCCAGTTACCGGCCAGAGTCGTTCATCAAACAGCTCAGGCCACTGGCAGGTTGTACAGCCTCAGCTGCAATCAGTGCCAACAAAAATCTGTCATCCGTTCAACAAGAGTGGAGTGTTATCAAACCGCCAGAATGTTACCTCTGGTTTTATCAATACCACCAACATCCATTGAAACCACAGCCATATCACTAGACATTGGATCACCTCCTTTTCACTCTCAGTTGAACATGGATTTAGACTAAAGTGCGCAGGAATTATCTGTCAACCTTTAATTTCTGTTTTTTTACTGCGACACCAACTCAGTCTCAACTGCTCGAAACATGGCATTACGATGCAGTTCCAGATGTTGACGGCTGGTTGCTTCTGGCCAGGCACTGAATACGACAATTGCCAGGTTTTCATCCGGGTTAAAGTACACGCCCTGTCCGAAAATACCACTGGCACGGAAAGCACCGTTATCTTCCAGCCACCACAGGTAACCATACTGATCACTTGCCGGTGATGGCACAGTCGACTCCTGCATCCAGCCTGGAGGCAAGACATTCGTACCATCATCCAATTGCCCGTCATTTAACACGAACGTTGCCAGACGCCCCCAGTCCCTGAGCGTTGCTGCAATACAACAGCCTCCCAACTCACCGCCATTGGGGCCATGACTCATCCAGTATGCATCTGCACCCATACCCCAGGGTTTCCAGATTTTCTCACTGAGGTATGCTGAGAGGTTATTACCAATGGCTGCCCTGACGATAGCCCCTGCCAGATTCGTTTCACCTGTGTTGTAATTGAAACGTGTTCCAGGCTCAGCGATACGTTGCTTGCTTCCCAGGAAGTGCATCAGTTCCAGCATATCACCTGGCGAAGACGCTACATCCGACTCCGGATCAGCATAGTCCTCATTCCAGTCAGTGCCGGAAGCCATTTGCAGCACATCCCGTATGCGGACCCCGTCATAACTGCTGCCTTTCATTTGCGGCAAATAGTCAGTCACCGGATCCTCCACACTGCCGATGGAGCCATCCGCAATGGCGGCCCCGGTCAGCAATGAAACAACAGATTTGGTCATGGAAAACGAGACCCAGCGATGATGGGGCTGGTTACCCAGGCCGTAGCGCTCCAGGCGGACCTCACCGTCTTTCAGCACCAGCAGTCCGGCAACATGGTTGTGCTGCATGAAATCATCCAGGTCATAGGAAACATTATCAATCTGGTAGCTGAGTTGTCCGAAGTCATGCGTGTCTTTTGGCAGATACCTGGCTTGCTCACCTGACTCAATATACCGGGTTGAACTCAGCCGATGCGTGTTCCTGAAGCCGGCAATCTGGGTATCACCCTGCCAGAACAGGATACTTCCGCCCTCTGGCAGCATCTCAATATCTTCAGAAGGAGCCAGCCACCGGGGCTCACTCATTTCATGTGCATTTAACGCAGCTCCCATCACATTGAAAGACAAAGCCACAGCTATGCTCATTTTGACAGAGGTACTCCTGAACCCTCGTGTTAATCCAGGTATCCGCTTCATGAGTTCTCCTTGTAGAATACACAGATGAATATGATGTCAAAGCATACACAGCAGGCCGCAGACAGGCTATACCAGTTTCTTCAACAGCATGCCCCCATTGCTGTTATCACCGGCGCTGGCATCAGCACTGCTTCCGGCATACCTGACTACCGTGATCAACAAGGACAATGGAAGCGCAAACAACCGGTACAACACCCGGATTTCATGCGCTGCCACCTGACCCGCCAGCGCTACTGGGCACGCAGCCTGATCGGCTGGCCAACGCTACGCAACGCCAAACCGAATGTCGCTCATCATCAACTGGCCAGACTCAGTCACTCACCATTGGTCTCCGGTGTTATCACACAGAATGTTGATCGCCTGCACCAGAAAGCTGACACACTTAACACCATTGACCTGCACGGCCGCGCTGACCAGATCATCTGCATGGGCTGCGCCCGACAACGCCCCAGGCAATGGATGCATGATCGCTGCAGCCAGGATAACCCTTCTTTCCTGAATTTTTCCGCCACAGTCGCACCTGACGGTGATGCGGACCTGGAAGTTGACTTCAGTCAGTTTCAGGTGCCGTCTTGCGAAGATTGTGGCGGCATTCTTAAAACGGATGTGGTTTTCTTTGGCGACAATGTGCCCCGGGAGCGTGTGGATGCTTGTCGTGACGTGATCCGTCAAAGCCGGGCTCTGCTTGTCATCGGCTCCTCATTGATGGTTTATTCGGGTTATCGCTTTGCCCGGCAATGTCTTGAAAATGACCAGTCTATCGCACTGCTGGGGTTTGGAAAAAACCGGGCTGACGATATTGCCACGCTTAAAATTGAAGCTGATATATCCGAAACCTTACAATGTATAAATCATTAACCCAGATCTACCCAACTGTTTTTTAACGCTAAAAATAAACTACAGACAAAAAGTTGTAACGCGTTCAGTTTTCGCTTAGGATTTTTACTGCAACAAAGGATGACCGAGCATATGCCAACTATCACTTATATCGAACACGACGGAAACACTCACACGGTTGATGCGGACAATGGCGATACCGTCATGTCAGCCGCCATAAAAAACATGGTGCCTGGCATCGATGCCGACTGTGGCGGTGGCTGCTCTTGCGGCACCTGCCATGTATTCGTGGAGCCAGAGTGGCAACCAGTGGTTGGCGGACCCGGTGAATTTGAAGAACCCATGCTTGACCTGAACCCAGAACGCAACGACCAGTCACGCCTGTCTTGCCAGATCGATGTCACTGATGAACTGGATGGACTGGTGGTTCGCTTGCCCGAGTTTCAGTTCTAGCAGTATCAGCAATTTGAGGAATGGGTAAACGTGAGCACATCAACTGAAAAGCTGCAAAACAAACAACCCTCCTCACGCAGTCTGGTCGGACGCGACCCCTGGACGACTCCCCTGCGCGAAATCGATCTGGCTCACCCCGGGATCTGGCAGGCTAATGAATACCTGCCTTTTCTGGCCAGACTCCGACGTGACGCCCCCATTCATTATTGTGCGGATTCAGCAGTCGGCCCTTACTGGTCGATAACCCGCTTTCAGGATGTCATGGACATTGAAAAGCGCACTGATCTGTTCAGCTCCGAACCAACCATCGGCATTGTTGATCCAGACCCGGATTATATTCTGCCCATGTTTATCGCCATGGACCCGCCAAAGCATGACGTGCAGCGCAAAACGGTTCAGGGCGTGGTGGCTCCTGCTAACCTGAAGAATCTTGAACCACTGATCAGACAGCGTGTCTGTAAAATACTGGACAACCTCCCCAGTAATGAACCCTTCAACTGGGTAGAGAAAGTATCACGTGATCTGACCACACAGATGCTCGCCACTCTTTTTGATTTTCCTTTTGAAGAACGCAACAAACTCACCTACTGGTCCGATGTAGCCACTGCTATTCCCGGTGCCGGCCTGGTCGACAGTTATGAAGAAAGCCAGAAAATACTTCAGGAGTGCCTGATGTGTTTTTCCAAAATCTGGCAGGAGCGAGCCAGCAAACCACCGGGTGATGATCTGATTTCAATGCTGGCACACGGTGAATCTACCCGCAATATGCCACCACTGGAATTCCTCGGCAACCTGATTCTATTGATAGTCGGCGGAAACGACACCACACGAAACTCAATCACTGGCAGCGTGCTTGCACTGCACCAGAATCCGGCTGAACACGACAAGCTGCGTGCAGACCCGACACTGATTCCGTCAATGGTGTCTGAAACCATTCGCTGGCAAACACCCCTGGCTTACATGCGTCGTACAGCAACCCAGGATGTCAGCATTCAGGGCGAAACCATTAAAAAGGGTGACAAGATACTGCTTTGGTATGCATCAGCTAACCAGGATGAGTCAGCCATCGAGAATGCCGACCAATATATTATCGACCGGCCAAATGTCCGTCAGCACTTATCATTTGGCACAGGCATTCACCGCTGCATGGGCAATCGCCTGGCTGAAATGCAGCTACGTGTACTTTGGGAAGAAATATTGCCGCGCTTTCGGGCCATTGAGGTGGTCGGTGAACCTGAGCGAATCTACTCAAGCTTCGTGAAGGGATACCACAACTTATCCGTTGTGGCTCACCCTCACTAAACTCTGGCGTAACCTCGCCAGCATGATTTTATCTGCTCATGCCAGCGACCGGCTGTGGCAGTTGCTTTACGTTCCCTTACGCCTTGAAATCAACTTCTGGCGACACATCAGCTTCATAGTCCACATCGTCACGATTAAAGCCAAAGAGTTTCAGGAAATCGTGCTTGTAGCCTTCGTAATCAGTCAATTCAGACAGGTTTTCGGTCGTCACTTCTGACCACAGTGCTTTACACTCTGACTGCACATCATCTCGCAGCTCTTTATCGTCCAGGCGGAAACGATCTGCCTCATCCAGGTCAAATGCCTTGCCATCGGTACGATAGAGCTGCTCTTTGAATAGTCGGTTTAACTGCTCAATCGTACCTTCATGCAGACCTTTTGCTTTCATGACTTTATAGACCAGCGCAATATACAGTGGCATCACTGGTATCGCCGCAGAGGCCTGAGTGACGACTGATTTCAGTACGGCCACATTAGCCCCACCCTGGTAAGTCCCCGCCAGCTTGGCATCGATAGCATGAGCGGCCCGATCCAGGTCTTCCTTGGCTTTACCCAGCGCACCATGCCAGTAAATCGGCCAGGTCATTTCCGTGCCGATGTAACTGAATGCGACACTGCGCACCCCTTCTGCCAGAACATCGGCACCGCTCAGTGCCTCCATCCACAGCTCCCAGTCTTCACCGCCCATCACTGTTACGGTATCGGCAATTTCCTGGTCTGTTGCTGGTTCGACTTCAGCCTCAATGATCTCATTTTTGTTTGTATCGATGGCCGTGGCGCGATACACCTCACCAATCGGTTTGAGTACAGAACGTTTGACTTCTCCGGTATCCGGCATCTTGCGAACGGGTGAAGCCAGTGAGTAAATCACCAGATCCACTTGTCCCAGGTCTTCTTTGATTGTCTCAATCGCTTGCGCCCGAACCTCATCAGAGAAGGCATCCCCGTTGATTGATTTTGCGTACAACCCGGCTTTTTTGGCTTCTTTTTCCAGCGCCCATGAGTTGTACCAACCTGCCGTACCCGGTTTACGCTCATTCGCTGGCTTTTCAAAAAACACGCCCAATGTGTCAGCGCCATAACCAAAAGCCGCGGTAATTCTGGCTGCCAGTCCATAACCGCTTGAAGCGCCGATGACCAGGACTTTTTTCGGCCCAGAACCTTCACCAATGGCGGATTTAGTGACCGCTATCTGCTCTTCCACATTACGGTAACAACCGGTCGGGTGGGTGGTCGTGCAGATGAAACCACGGTATTTGGGTTTAATGATCATAATTGTCCCTCGTTTAAATAGTGTCGGCGGCAAAGCGCTTTAAAGCCTCACCTTCCAGCCGGTATCGAATCCACTCACTCTGTGCTGAGGCACCGATAGATTCATAAAACTGAATAGCTGGCTCATTCCAGTCCAGCACGCTCCACTCGAAGCGTCCGCAATTTTCTGCCACTGCCTCTTGGGCCAGGCTTTGCAATAGCGCCTTGCCAGCCCCGACGCCACGATATTCGGGCGAGACATACAAGTCTTCCAGATAGATACCATTCTGACCTTGCCAGGTAGAATAATTGAAGAAATAAACGGCAAACCCGGCAACCTGCCCATCCACAAAACACATTTTGGCACGGACAGTGGAGTCATCACCAAAAATGGACCGGGTAATTCCTGCAACGTCGGTAACCACCTCATGCTCGGCTTTTTCATAAATCGCCAGTTCGCGAATAAAGTGCAAGATATCGCTGGCATCATCTGCGGTAGCGGCACGAATCTGAATCTCTGGCATTTACCCGTCCCTCATTTGCTAAAGCCGCGTATTCTAATGTCCGGGCAAGCAGAGGTCTACTCTGCGAGGTTAATGGCTCCGGTCGACACATCCATAATCATGCGTGTCATCAGGTATAACCGGGGGACGACCGAGTTAAGGTCTACATACTCATCATTACTGGTATGTGCGCCAAACCCCTGCAAACCAAAGCGCTCAATCACCGGGGCATCCGTCTCCAGTGCGGCAAAGGCCGCATCAGTACCACCGCCAGTTGCCTGGTCACTGACTGCCAGCTCCATATCCAGTTCCTGATATACCACCTGAGCGTGAGCAGCCAGCGAGCGGGCTGCATCAGTGGCATTCAATGGAGGACGACGATTTTCGAAGCTGAGAGAGATATCGGTATCAGGGATGCGCTTATTGGCAATGCGTTCACGAATGCGATCTTCCAGCCGACTGAAGTCTTCCTGGCGCAACATACGCACATCCGCAGTCGCAACGGCTTCAGCTGGAATCACATTGCGCTTGGTGCCGACCTGGGCCAGCGTCCAGTTCACTTTAAAACCGTTCTCCGGTTCAGAAAGATCATCCAGCTGCAGCAACTGATGCGCCATCTCATACAAGGCATTTCGCCCTTGCTCTGGTGCTGCGCCGGCATGAGATGCCCGGCCATGCACCGTCATAGTTGCTGCGCCAATGCCAGAGGTGGCTAACGATAGCGTGTCATTGCCAATGCTGGAGGGCTCCACTGAAAACACAGCATCATGCTCACTGCCCATACGTACCAGGGTCGCACGTGAGCCTGGTGAAGACACTTCTTCATCACCATTGATCAGGACAGTCAGCGTCCCGTAGTCAGCAAAACCCAGCTCCTGCAGCATCGCCACCGTATGAATAATGAGTGCCACACCTTGCTTGTCATCCGAAATGCCAAGGCCATAGGCCCGGTTCCCGTCAATGCGGAATGGCTGATCATCAATCATGCCCCGCAAATAAACGGTATCCATGTGCGCAATCAGCAAAATACGTTTATCACCGCTACCCTCAAAACGAGCATGAACCATGGGGCCAATCTGCTCTGGCGTATCAAACATACGATACACCTCCTCGTTGGCATCCAGCAGTTCAACATCTCCACCTAACTCACTCAGCGCCTCTGCGATATAGTCAGCCAGCCTGGCGAGCCCTTCATAATCACCACTGCCTGACTCAATTTCTACCACTTCCTGCAGAGTCTGGATCAATGCGGGTTTTTCCGCGTTGGCCAATGCCAAAACGTCATCGTCCAAAGTCTGGGCCTGTGTCAATGCGGGCCAAGATAAACACGTCAGTAATCCGGCAACCAGCCCCACTGTTAATTCTGCTAATGCTGCTCGCGGATAAAGTCGGGACCTTGCTTTGAAAGACTGGAAAAACATGATTCTGAGCCCTCTTGTGCATACAAGTGTGTGATTAAACGTCATTACCGTTGAACACAATAGCAATCGCATTCATTCAGGCGGTTCTATGCGGTACTTCATCATATACCAAAGTGTAAAAGGCACTTCCATGGCAAAGTAGCTGATTAAGGTAAACCAGAACCAGTTGAATTCGATGCCTATCACCGAGATGGAAATATCGCGCCCCATATATAAAGAAGCTGCTACACAAATCACCACAACAGATGCCATGACATCGTTTAACGCCAGCTTTTGTAAATCCCTGCCCACCACACGTGGAAACATCCATAAATAACAGAATACCAGGGTAAGAGCATTCAACAGGACAATTGTGGCCGCTGGTGACATAAACTAATTCCTTAAATGAGAAGCGCCATTAGCATCAATGATGGCTCCTGTGAGGTACTCGGCATCCCCTTCTGCCAGGAACGCTGCCAGCGCAGCAATTTCCTCCGGCCGCCCGACACGGTTTAAGGGGCTCTGAGCAGCAACACCATCCCAGCCTTGTGCTGCAATACGGGGCGAAGCGGAAGGCGTTTCTGTCCATCCAGGGGCGATGGCAAAAACGGCAATTCCCCGCCCTCCCAGGGCCAGAGCCAGCGACTGTGTCGCAGAGTTTAATGCCGATTTTGCTGCGCCATAAGCCGGGGCCGCCGGCTCTCCTCGAAAGGCGCCACGTGATGTAATATTTATGATGCGACCTTTACCCAGTGCTGACATGATTGGGGCAACGAGGTAACAAAGGTTGACGGGGGCATGCAGATTCAACGCCATGCAGTCCAGCCAGTCATTATGCCAGTCTGTTACACCAGCACTGTCCAGTGATTGCGGCGTATAACGACCGGCAGCATTAACCAGAACATCGATACGACCATAATCTCGTTGAATGCACTGCACCATGTCAGCCAGCGCTTCCGGTTGGGTCACATCTGCCTGATAACAGCGATGTCCACTGCCCGGAAGTGCCTCACAGACTTTCTCTGCAGCGTCCCCTTGTGAGCGATAATTCATGGCAACCTGGTAACCTTTGGCAGCAAGCGCTTCGGCACAGGCTTTTCCAATACCCGTTGCCGCACCTGTGACTAAGGCAACGGGAAGCTCACTGGCACTCCCTGGTTCATCAGGCTGTTTTTTAACGTCGTCAACTGCCGACATGCGTTTCTCCTGTCTGTTTTACGAAGGTAAATGCATTTCGCCTGCCAGCGATACGGATAGTATGTCTTTAATTTCCCGACTATCGTAGCCAGCAGCAATGAGATAGTACAACTTAGTGACGGCAGCTTCCGGGGTAATATCGAGCCCACTGACAGCACCGGCACCCGCAAACTCATGTGCGGCGGCATAGCGATCAAAGTGCACCACACCATCCAGTGGTTGCGACACCACCAGCACAACAATACCTTTGGCAATGGCCTCGCGGATAGCAGCAGTAAAAGCGGGATCACTGACCGGGCCGTTTCCTGACCCATACGCTTCAATAATGAGCGCCTGTAAATTTGTGTCCTGGCAAATCAATCGCAAAATATTGGCACTGATGCCGGGATACAGCCGTAGCAGAACCACCGCATCATCTGCGGGAATTGACAAGGCCCGGGCATTGACTGGCAAGGGCAGCGGCGCACCTTGCTGACCTTGAAATTCGATATCGATACCAATGCGTCCCAGCTCACCAACGCGTGGCGAGGCAAAAGCATCGTAAGCACGTGCTGATATTTTGGTAGCACGGTTACCTCGCAGAATCCTGGAACCAAATACCACACAGACCTGCGTCAGATGTTCAGGCAAAGTAGCTGCCACTTCCACTGCCGAAATCAGGTTGCTTCGCGCATCGCTGCGAGGATACCCGAATGGCAACTGAGCACCGGTTACGATAACGGGTTTGCCCCGCTTCTGAATAAAGAAACTTAATGCCGAACTGGTGTAAGCGAGCGTATCTGTTCCATGTAGCACAACAAACCCATCGTACTGATCATAAACAGACTCTATCCGCCCGGCTAACTCGATCCAGTTGCCAGGGCGCATATCTGAACTGTCTATCAACGGGTCGACCGTCTGGACAGAAAGTTGCGGTGGATCACTTGCCAGCGTCCGGCCAGAACCGATAAGGGCAGAAATATTAGCTGCCAGGTCAGGGGCGGGTGCCAGGCCCTTCTCCGTGTGCTGCATACCGATTGTGCCACCGGTATACAGAATTAGTAAGCGTTTACTCATGCCTTGATCCTTTAAAGACGTCAGGCAGAGTCACCCGCTGAGAAGTATTATCAAAAGGCTTGGGCCTGTTCACACTACCAGGACTATGGACTTGCTTTAGAAAGAGGATCCTGGCTGATCCAGAAATTCAACCTCTTCAGGTGTACTCTGCCTGCCTAGAATAGCATTGCGGTGGGGGTAACGGCCAAAACGTTGAATAATCGCCCGGTGGCGCTTTTCAAAATCAAGGTTGTTCTCAAGGCCTGTCTGTTCGTAAAGCTTGATAGCCTGCTCATGAATCAGCAGTGACTCGCTGTGCATGTAGGGCATGTACAAAAATGCTCGGTGACTTACCGGCAACGCCATATCTGCACCAATAGCGACAGCTTCCTGTGCAAGCGCTAATGCCAGCGCATCCTGGGCAAATGCCTGCGCGGTATCGCGGTAAATATTCCGGGAGAACTGATCGAGGACGATAATTTCCGCAAGTCGGCCATCGGGCGTATTACGCCAGGCATAAAGCTCACACGCAGCCGCTGCCAGCAAAACATCACCGAATTGTGTTTTAATCAAGCTGTCCAGCCTGTCATCCTTGCGAAACCAGTCTTTGGCCTCTAACTCCTTGAACCAGAACTTAAGCACCTGTTTATATTGCATGTCATTGTCCTTTTTCTGGCAGGCATTTTTCCAGTTCATCCGACTCCAGCCCTTCGATCGCAATCACTTTGCGAGGCTGACTTTGACCACTGATTATCTCCATCTGTGACAACTGCAAAGACAAGGCTTCGGCCAGCACAGCCAGAACTGCCTGATTGGCTTTGCCTCCTTCAGGCGGTGCGGCTACACGGATTTTCAGGCTCTCACCCAGCCAGCCTGCAATTTCGGTCCGGGATGCGCCTGGCACCACTTTGACAGACAGTTTTGTCGTACTCATGACAATAACACCTCTCGCCAGCGTTGCTGTTTCTGGATCAGGTTGAGACTTGCATGCGCCGGACTGCTGGAAGGTAACACGGCTGTCCGCAGCGCCGACGGAACCGCCTGCTCGGGCATCACATATTTATGCCAGTATCGCGCAGCAGCCTGGCCATTAAAGGCAACCAGGCGGATCTCTGGAAAATCCCGAAATAGCCTTGAGAAGTCGTTGACAACAATAGTGCTTTCAGCAATTGCACTATCGAGACTACCCGGTCGAATACAAGCCTTTAATACATCCCAGACGGCGACACCTTTTTCTGTGAGCTGGCGCGCACGGCTTTCATAGCTTTGCTGACCATCAATAGCAAAAAGCGCTGCCATGATCGGCCAAAAGGCGTTTCGCGGATGGGCATAGTATTGATTGGCTTCGAGGGAGGCCTGTCCCGGCATACTGCCAAGAATCAAGACTCGAGGCCTTTGCCCCAGAATAGGAG
Source organism: Pseudohongiella nitratireducens (assembly GCF_001642735.1). Lineage (GTDB taxonomy): Bacteria > Pseudomonadota > Gammaproteobacteria > Pseudomonadales > Pseudohongiellaceae > Pseudohongiella > Pseudohongiella nitratireducens. Next base: position 90,718 of record NZ_LWHM01000003.1, read on the forward strand.
AAAAGCCTCGGGCGATGTGCTCAGCTTGATCACTGAGGATCTCTTTCATTGCGGGCGATGAAAACGACCCACGTATACTGATTTGCCCAGCACATGTCCTTCCATCGCAGCCATTACGGCATCACGAGTGCTCAGTTCATCACTGTTTGGCATCACATCCAGCGTGGTATCAAGCGCATAAACTTCGAACAGGTAATGATGGCGCGGCCTGGACGCCGGAGCACCTGGTCCACGATACACTTGTCCGGTAGCGCTGATCTGGTGAGCACCATTAGGCAGTGTCGCTCCTTCAGGCTGCCCCTCACTCAAACCAGTTGCATCTCCCGGAATATTCCAGACCACCCAGTGAACCTGCGGACGGGCACCCTGGTTGGGTGCGAAATCCAGATCAGCCATATTAACCACAAAACTGCGTGTTCCCTGCGGTGCATTTTCCCAGCTCAGTTCAGGGGAAGTACCACCGCCAGGGGCCGCGTCAGCAGCAGCCTGTGAAAACCTCACTGGTATATCCTCGCCATCAGCAAAACCATCAACTGTCAGCACAAAATTCTGGGCTTGCGCCTGTGTGATACCCAGTACCACGCTAAATAAAACCGAACCAATCACTCCAGTTAACTTCATTACCAATCTCCTGGTCTTATAGTGCGATATGGCTCTACTAATGCGAATCATACTATGATCGTATTAGGCGAGCGATGAACAAAAATATGATGGCCCCCACTGTTGCGGTGATAATAAATCCAAGCAAACCATCAGACGTCAAACCAATAAGCTGAAAGACAAAACCACCGACGAAAGCGCCAACAATACCGATAGCCATGTTACCTAGCAGACCAAAACCTGACCCTTTCATGATTTGTCCTGCCAACCAGCCTGCAATCAGGCCGACCAGCAAAAATGAAACTAGTGATGTTACTGACATATTCTACTCTCCCGATCTTGCATCAATATATTATTAGCATGCAATATTTTGATTTTACTGAAGCTCTCAGCAGGAACTATAGTGCGCATCTCATTGACAAAGCGCAACCCTCCTGTGCCGCTGTTAACAGCTACAGCCAGTTGACCATCATGGCTGCTTATCGAAAACCGGAACCCCATCCGGTATGTCGTACCACGCCTGCTTCTCGCTGACCCACACATGCGCAGTGGGCCTGAGCATTGTAGTATCCGACAGGTTCGCTGGCTTCAGCTTGATCGTATCCGGCTTTGCCGGATCGCGATGATAAATGCGGTTGCCACAGGTACGACAAAAATAAGCCTCATTTATGTTGCCGCTCTCGGCAACCCGGCTCCATTCAGCCATATCGCCAGAAAACTTAAGCGCATCAACATCAACCATTGCAGTGATGCTGAAAGCACTGGTTGATAGTTTTTGACACTCCTTGCAGTGACAGGCGACCACTTTTCTTGGCGCTCTGAGCAACTGATAGCGAACGCTGCCACACTGACAGCTACCTTCAACCGGATACTGAACCATTCAATGACCTCTTATTTTTTCTCGTTTACTTCTGCCGCCCACTACCTGGAAGCCAGCCAGATTTCAGCTTCAGCTTTCTGGTCACGATGGAAAGACTTTATGGTCAACCAGGGCAGCAGATGCCCCTCCCATTCGCTAACCTTTCTTATCCAAGTTTCATCGGCCAACACGGCAGCGGAATCAAATTTCCGAATAAAGGACAACATGGCAGGCAAGCGGGAAAGCTCTACCATGATTGCACCGATTGTCGGCATCTGAAAATCAACGATATCAAACAACATTGTACCGTCTTTGATGCCCTCTGATTCAGTAATCAGCTGCTGCAGAATTTCTGCCATGGCATCTGAATCAATTTTCCCCGTCATTACGATATCAAGTCTGTTTTTTCCAGATCGCTCAACTTTCATCACTCACCTCAAACAAGCATTCGATGTTATTAATGATGACGCTGACAATGAAATTCCTGACCTTCATCTGTCAGGCGTGCCTCTTCGCCCCGATTCCAGAATTCATATCTGGCATTCTGATAACGCGCACCGGAAGCAGATCTCACCCGGCTGAGTATTGACGACTCTCCGCTCTCTTCAAATTGCATGGTGATAGTTTCTGGCCCAACGAATTTCACTCGCATCACTATGGATTCATCGCAGTGAAAAACTGATTCCTGACTGGCTACCGCATCCTGTGGCACCCGCCCTGCCTGGGCATTCTCTTCACCTTCGTTTAAAGTAGCCCGCACTCTGAGATTGCCTTCCACATCGAACAACATCAGTTTAGTGTCCTGCTCGATGCGGTATGACTCAATCGCAGCCATGGTATGTAAAAACGTTTGCTCCTGATCCATCAGCGCCGGTTCACAAGCGCGCCGGGTACTGCTTATCTGGTTGAACATAACGTCACCATCTGATGGCGCCAAGGAGCCTGAGTAGCTGTTACAACCGGCAACACCTGATACCTGGCCACCATTGAAAGCAATAGTGATCATAGCGTTGAAAATAATATCGTTACCATCAATGCCTTTTACATGCCAGCTTGTGCTATCCAGCCTGCTTACATTGGTCTGGTTTTGTGCGACTCCGGCTGAGCCTTGTTCAGGAGTTACCTGACAGGCAGCAAGTGTCATCACCCATAAAGCCAGTAGCGACAATTTGACTCCATATGTTTTCATGCCTAAGAATCCTTGTTTTCAACCCATGTACTAACGGTAACGAGCCAGTGCCAGGATTGTTCCAGTTGTCGCGCTGATAGTTACGATACCTTTTTAACGAACTCAGATTTCAGCTTCATGGCTCCGATACCGTCTATCTTACAATCAATGTCGTGATCGCCATCAACCAGTCTGATATTTTTTACTTTAGTGCCTACCTTCACCACAGACGAGCTGCCTTTGATTTTCAGGTCCTTGATGACTGTGACAATATCCCCATCGGACAATACATTGCCTACCGAATCCGTTACCTGGCTTTCAGCTTCGGCATCATCGATGTCGGCCTGGGTCCACTCATGAGCACACTCCGGGCAAATAAAACTGCTGCCATCAAAATAACTGTATGTCGACTGACATGCAGGACATGCTGGAACTTCACTCACCTGACTTCTCCTGTTTACTAGTATCACCACCTATGCCGGAACTCCACATCGCAGCTGTCAACGCGATACCGACGCCCATGCCCAAAGCCGGATCATTTTGTGATACACCCAGTGCGACACCGCAACTCACCCCAATTGCCACTGCAACCCCAAGGTTCCTCTGTTTTCCGGATCTATTTGGCCCAGACTCTTTACCTGACTGCTTGCCTGTCTTCTGCCCTGTTTTATCGTCGTTCATCCGGCCTCCTGTAAGCGAACCTGCCAAGGAATAAGCTAACAGTATATCAACCCTTGTCGCTTGTCTCTTGTCAGGATTTACTTCTCTTCAAACGACAATGCATCTGACAAGTGACTTGTCGCCAGAACTCTGATAAAAATGGCCAGATCGCGGTAGAAATTGCGCGAAGGCGATGTATTTCGCCAGGCCAGTACATGGTGTCGGGCGACAGGCTGATCCTGAAGCTCGCAAATAAATAATGCCTGGGGATTATGTAATTCTGAGAAGATGTACAGACTGGGCAAAAATGTAGACCCCATCCCCATAACCACCATTTGTCGCAATGTATCCAGACTGGTGCCTTCATAGTCTCGAGCGACATCGGCCCCGAGCCTGGCACAGACTTCGAGCACCTGATGGTGTAGCTGGTGACGGTCTTCCAACGTCAAAATTCTCTCACCCGCAAGATCCCTGGCAAACACTTCGCGGCGCCCGGCCAGTCGATGTTCGCTTGGCACGACCAACTTCAGTGATTCACTAAAAAGGTGATGCGACACAATCTGACCATCATCGCGGGAATCATCTGATAATGGCGTCATGATCAGGTCATATTCACCACTCAACAACCCTTGATACAACTGCTGAGGTGCAGCCTCTCGTACATAGAATCGCAGTTTTGGGTAGCGTCGATGCAGTGCCGGGAAAATGTGTGGCAGCAAATAAGGCCCCAGTGTTGGCGGTACACCCAGACTGTAAGTGGTGTTCTCACCTTCCGCCAGCTCTTTGGCAGACTCCAGGAAATTCACTGCGCGACTAAGCACCAGTTCCGCGTCTGGCAACAATGCTCGTCCTTGTGGAGATAAATGAGTGCCTGAGCGAGAACGCTCAAACAGCGTCATACCCAGTAACTGCTCCAGCGAACTGATCTGGGTGGTCAGTGTCGGTTGACTAACCCCAAGCGCCTGAGCTGCCTTTCTGTAGCTCAAGTGACTGGCAACACTCACAAAATAGGTCAATTGATTTAACGAGAATGTCTTTTCCAGTTTTTGCATGCTCTCCCCTATCTGCAACTTGTCATTACCTGTTAGACCAATCAGATGTTAGCTGGTGAAATTTTCATATTTCTGTGTATCTGCTGAGAGCCCGTATAATGAAGCATCGCGCAGGTTATAGTCTGTAATATACAACCCTGCTGATAGTTTAATGCTATCACGAGCACATCTATTATTCTATTTGGCTATCAACGAAAATTCACCAGATCGGAAGTGGCCACCCGACAGGATTGAAAACAACAGGAACCCATTTATGAAACATGTAATTTTAGGCGTCGAAAAATTCCAGAAAGAAGTCTTCCCTGGAAAGAAAGCAGAATTCGAGAGACTGGCTAATGGTCAAAGCCCGGAAGTGCTTTTCATTACTTGTTCTGACTCTCGCATCGATCCCAACCTGGTGACTCAGACAGAGCCAGGCGATCTATTCATCTGTCGCAACGCCGGCAACGTTATCCCACCACACAGCAATGTCACGGGCGGCATGACAGCCTCGATTGAGTTCGCAGTCGCAGCACTGGGAGTGACTCACATCGTAGTTTGTGGTCACACTGATTGTGGTGCCATGAAAGGCGCACTGAGCCCACAAAAGCTGGACAGTCTGCCCCACGTCAAAGAATGGCTGAGCCATTGCCGCGTAGCGACAGAAGTCGTTAAAGAACGTACAGGCAGCGCTGAGCTTGATGACAACCACCTCGAAGAAGTGACCAAAGAGAACGTAGTTCAGCAAATTCAACACCTGCGTACTCACCCGGCAGTAGCCGCAAAACTGGCTGCGGGCCGTATCCAGCTGCACGGCTGGGTGTACAACATCGAAACAGGTGATGTGCTGTGTTACGACGATGAGACTCGGGAGTTTACGCCGGTCAACCAGCAGCCTGGCGGCAGCGACGCCGCCACAAGTTAATTCTCAGGAGATATCATGAAGTTTGACTTATCTAATCTGCGTGGCGATCTTGCTGGCGGTTTGACTGCCGGCATCGTTGCTCTGCCTCTGGCACTTGCATTTGGTGTCGCCTCAGGCCTCGGCCCGATGGCTGGCCTTTATGGTGCGATTGTACTGGGCTTTTTTGCTTCCCTTTTCGGCGGCACACCATCACAAATTTCCGGCCCCACCGGACCGATGGTTGTTGTTATGGCTGGTCTGTTTGCCAGTTTATCTGGGGACGCCACACTAATCCTGACAGCAGTCATGCTGGCAGGTGTGATACAGATTGCATTTGGTGTGCTGGGACTGGGCCAATACATTCGGCTGGTTCCCTATCCCGTTATTTCAGGCTTCATGACCGGTATTGGTACCATTATTATCATTCTGCAAATGGGGCGCATGGTCGGTGGTGAGCCACCTAGCGGCACGATTGCAGCAATTGGCTACCTGCCGACAGCACTGGGCTCAATCAACTGGATGGCACTGGCACTGGGTGCTGGCACATTGGCTATTGTTTATACCTGGCCTGCAAAGTTTGGCAAGATCATCCCAGGTCCTCTGGTAGCGCTGATTATCGGTACGGTTGTCAGCCTGATTGTTGGCGGCGCACCCGTGCTGGGTGACATCCCAAGCGGACTGCCAACACTGCATCTGCCGGTACTCAATTCTGACCAATGGGTACTGATTGTTGAGGCCGCCATCATACTGGCAGTCCTGGGTGCTATCGACAGTCTGTTGACGTCTCTGGTGGCAGACAACATGACCCGAACCCGCCATGAAAGTAATCGCGAACTGGTAGGCCAGGGTATCGGTAATACCTTTGCGGGCTTACTGGGTGGTATTGGTGGTGCTGGTGCAACCATGCGTACTGTCGTTAACATCCGCAGCGGCGGCCAGACTAAAATCTCCGGCATGACACACTCGCTGGTGTTGTTAGCCATAGTACTGGGCCTTGGCCCAATGGCTTCCAACATTCCACACGCAGTGCTGGCTGGTATTCTGGTCAAAGTTGGTCTGGATATCATCGACTGGCGTTATCTGAAACGTGCTCACAAAGGACCACGCTGGGACCTGATCCTGATGGTGCTGGTACTCGGCCTGACGGTCTTCGTTGACTTGATCACTGCAGTCGCCGCAGGTGTTGTTCTGGCAGCACTGGCCTTTGTTCGCGAAGTTGCACAGCTGCAGATCAATGAACTGAAACCTGCCATGGCTGGCGAAGGTACGCCGGAAGAAGCCGAGTTACTGAAGCAGGCCAAAGGTAGAGTCAGCCTGTTCAGCTTTGGTGGCCCAATGAGCTTCGGTGCTGCTGCAGACCTGGGGCACCACGTCCGTGAACGAGCCCCTAAAGGCTCTCAGGTCTTGATCCTGGATTTCAGTCGAGTACCCAAAATTGATGTATCTGCTGCCATGGCAGTGGAAACCATTGCTACTGATGCCCTTGGCTCAGGACGCAGCCTGGTGATAAGCGGTGCCAACGATGACATCAAGGAAGTATTGAAAGGCCTGCTCAGCGAATACCAGGAAATCACCCTGGCTGATAATCAGATTAGTGCCCTGAAAAAAGCACTGAAGGAAATCAATCCTTCATCAAACGATGACGACAACCTCGCAGACGATCCCGCATTACGGCCTGCGAGCACTTAATAGTTGCGTTCTCACCAACTATAAGTCTTGGGCGCGGCATTTGCCGCGCCTTTTTTTTGCCCTGCAGAAACACGACAAGGTCAGTGCATCATAGATCCGAGGGCAGACAATAAGACCACGCCCAGCACATCGCTTGTTGCTCGAAAAAGCGGGCAGATTGTCTGAAGCCGACAGGCTGAATTTCCGTCCGCCGAGCGACAAGCGATGTGCTGTGGTCGTCTGCCCTCGGATCTATGATGCACTGACCGCCAGCCGGTAGCGCAGGAGGATGGCGAGGATAATTACGCCCCCTTTCTTTACGCAGAGTTGCGCTGCAACCAGCGATCAAGCTGGTCCGCAAAAGCCTTTCTTTCCGTCTGACTAAGTGCCGCCGGCCCGCCTGTCTGTATCCCTGAACTGCGCAACGTATCCATAAAGTCGCGCATATTTAAACGTGCTTTAATGGTTGCCGGTGTGTACATCTCACCCCGAGGGTTCAACGCCCGAGCCCCCTTTGAAATCACTTCATCAGCCAGGGGAATATCGGCAGTAATAACCAGATCACCGGCAGCAGCACGCTGCACGATTTCATTGTCAGCCACATCAAACCCCTGCATGACCTGGACAGTCCGGATAAAGCGGGAGTTAGGTACACGCAAAGGCTGATTGGCGACCAGTGTCAGTACAACCTGCGCTCTCTCAGCGGCTCGGTAAAGAATCTCTTTGATAACAGTTGGGCAGGCATCAGCATCTACCCAGATTTGTGCTGGTCGGGACACGGGCGTGGTCACTCTTTTACTTGATTAACTTGTTCGGCAAATTTGCGGGAAGACCAGGCGAATATCCAGTTAAGAACCAGATAGTGAATGCCAATCACCACCACCGTCAGCAATGCGATTGCCGGCCATGACATTGCCTCAATCAGTGAGGGTAATTGGCCATAGGCCTCTTCTGACATCTGCATAGGGAGCAGCAAAGTGAGTGCCATGGATGAAATACACAAGCAGATTAGCAGACAAAGCAAAACGAGTTTTCGCCTTTCCTGCGGATATGGCGCACGCTGGTGATCGATGACAAAACGCATCGCCGTGCCGTAACCAGCACCGATGGCCATCGCCAAACTGATGCTGTTGCCCAGACGAGATTCAAAAAGCACGCTGGCCAGCATCATCATGATAAGTACGGCGAGGGAAAAAAGACTGAACGTTAATACATACTTGCCATAATTCATTGCTTGTCGTTCCTGGCCTCTTCCCTGGGTTTCACGTATTTTCTCAGTTGATGTGCGTAACGCAGACTCAGAGAGTCTGCGCGGCTTCCATCACTAGCTCAAATGCAGGTCGCACCCGGTAATCTTCTTCGGCAAATTTTGCATGAATTGTCCCATCAGGCCGTAATAAAAAAATGCCCGGATAAGGAATACCGTATGCCCGGCTGCCTGGCTCGTACTCAGTATTCAACACACCCATTGCCATGAAATGCTTTGTGTCTTCATCCCTAAGCAAGGGAAAGGTGGTCCCATAATCCACTTCAGCTGCTTGCAAGTGTTCAAATGTGTCATAAGTCATGGTCGCAACCCCCAACCCCATTTCCTTGAACCGGGGTGCCACTTCAACCAGGTCCTGTAACTGTCCGATGCAGTAAGGACACCAGTCGAATGAGCGGCTCAGCACCAGCACCAGACCATTGGGACCAGTCAGATCTGACAAAGACAACGGGTTGCCATTTTGATCAGGCGCATTGATTGGCGGGAGTTTACTGCCTTCGGGAAAGTCCGGTGCCCAAACAAATTCCTGGGCATAGGATGCCGAACTGAAAAGCACTACCGTCAAATAAAGTGAAAATCGTTTCAGCCACTGGCTGACAGAAGGGCGTGCTGCTAGCAACGCAAGGATGGCAGAGACAGGTATTCTGATCATTATTATTCTCCAGTTGAATGAAAGAACGCTGGGCTTGAGCTGCCTGGTTAATTCAAGCCAAAAGGTTGCCGTCGACTGGCCCGGACGTTTGACTGGCTGAATTCTGCTCTTGTTCTGCACTGGCTTCATATTCCGTGATCAGCGATCTTGCAACACCAACATCACTCTCCAGCACCTGCACATCAGCAAAACCCTGAACAGCCAGGTCGCCGACAGCTCCCTGGAGATAGTGACCGCCGACAAAGGTTTTTATTCCCTCGGCCTGCAACATGCCAGCCACAATATGGGCTTCTACAATATCGTTTGCACGAAACACTGTCTTCAACATGATGAATAGATTGACATATCTTCGCGCTGTTTACCACGCTATCAAAGCGCGGCAATCAGGCCACGCTTGCGCATGACCTGACAGACACGAAAGAACAGGGAGGGTTATGACTTCGGTGTGCGACGCTTACCCTTGTCCTTGTTGACCTTTTTCTTGGTAGTGCCGCGCTTTTTGGGCTTTTCAATTTTACTGCCAGCTCTGGACTTTTTTGGCGCGTTGGTAAATTCACCAGGCGCTCTGTCCGGTTCAATAAACGCATCCCGTCGCGGCTTTCTTTTGGGCGGCGGCATATCACCTGTTGCCATCGGCGCAGAACGATGCCCACGGGTATCACGACCTCCAGTGTTTTTACCTGGACCGCCCCTGCTACTTCGACCGCGCTTCTCAGGCACCTTGCCCTTGATGCGTTCCATATTCAACGGCTGATTACAAACACGAGTGCGTTGCAGTGTTTGCAGAATATCTTCTGGCATACCTTCAGGTAAATCGATGGTAGAAAAATCATCGAAAATCTGAATGCGGCCAATATACCGGCCTTCGATGCCGCCTTCGTTGGCTATGGCACCAACAATCTCTCGCGGTGACACACCGTGCTGATGACCAACACCGATCTGAAATGACTCCATTTTGACATCTGCGTCATCATCAGAGTTACGTTCTTCGCGGCGACGACGGGCTGGCCGCTCGTCTTGATTCGAGCTGCGCTCACGAGAGTCATCAGACCGTTTTGGTGCTTTACTGGGTGGGTCCAGCGGGCGGTCTTTCTGCATCAGATAAGCCATCGCTGCTGCTGCATCTTCCATGGAGCATTCATATTCTTCGCACATTTCAATCATGACCTGGCGGAAGAATGATAAGTCCTGGGACTTCAGCGTCTCAGCAACGGTTGCCTTGAATTGCTGGCTGCGTTTTTGGATCAGCTCGCCACGAGTTGGCAGCTCCATACGCGTGATTTTCTTGCGTGTAGTGCGCTCGATGGACTGAAGCAGACGCTGCTCTCGCGGGGCTACGAACAGAATCGCCTTGCCACTGCGTCCGGCCCGACCGGTACGGCCAATGCGGTGTACATAGGCCTCATTATCATAAGGAATGTCGTAGTTCATCACGTGGCTGATGCGTTCCACATCCAACCCGCGTGCCGCTACGTCAGTCGCTACAACGATATCGAGCTTGCCGTTTTTCAACTGCTCCACTGTTCGTGAGCGCAATTGCTGATTCATGTCACCGTTCAGCGCTGAAGCAGAGAATCCCCTGGCATTCAGCTTATCGGCCAGTTCCACCGTGCTGTTTTTGGTGCGCACAAAGACAATCATGCCATCGAATTCTTCCACTTCCAGCATACGTGTCAGAGCATCCAGCTTATTGGTGCCCTGTACCAGCCAGTAATATTGCTCAATATCGGCATTCGTGCTGCTCGAACTCTTAATCCGGACTTCTTTAGGGTCGCGCAAATATTTATCCGCTACCTTGCGGATTGGCGCTGGCATTGTCGCCGAAAACAGCGCAACCTGCCGCTCCGCAGGTGTCTTCTGCAGAATCATCTCAACATCATCAATGAACCCCATGCGCAGCATTTCATCCGCTTCATCCAGTACCAGGGTCTTGATCTGGCTGAGGTCCAGTGACCGGCGGCTCAAATGGTCCAGCAAGCGGCCAGGCGTACCAACCACCACATCGACGCCGCTTTTCAGCGCCTGCAGCTGGCGACGCATGTCCTGGCCACCATAAATTGACAGCACACGAAAGCCCGGGAAGCGTGAACCATAGGTTTGAAAGGCTTCGGCGACCTGAATGGCCAGCTCTCGCGTTGGGCACAGAACCAGCGCCTGGATACCGCTGCGCTTCTGCTCCAACTGAGCAAGGATAGGTAATGCGAAGGCCGCGGTTTTACCCGTGCCTGTTTGCGCCATGCCAATCAGGTCCTGACCTGACAGCAGTGTAGGAATAGTGGCTTTCTGGATGGGCGATGGCTTTTCGTAGCCGATCTGCTCCAGCTTTTCCAAAAGGAATGTAGGAAGATTTAGCTCAGCAAAACCCGAGCCCGTATCAGTGTCGCTTGAAGACCCTGAATCAGTCGTTGACATAGTCGATTGCCTGCGCGGCGCGATGAATTCGGCCGTTATAAGGGGGAAATGATCAAAAGGGCGGGCATTATACGTGAGGTAGACGCTCTCGTACAGCAATTTTATCGACCCGTTCGCGTCACTTCGCTACGCAGGGCAGTGAAATATCAACGGTAATGCTGAATAAAATGCACGGCGCGGTCTGGGAAATCAGTAAAAACGCCATCAACATTGGCTTCATAGAGAAACAATTCCAGCATGTGCTCGAAACTGTCTGCATAGGCTGGCACCTGCCCTTCATCCTTTCTGAATGTATAGGGATGAACCGCCATACCTGCCTGGTGAGCATCCCTGACCAGCGAACTGATCATCAACTGGTCTTTGGTAGAGGACGACAGAATAATCATTGATTTGTCCGGACCGACACCATCGGCATAACGAGCCAGTTCCTGCATGCCACCTGGCGCCAGCATCCAGCCGTACTCATCGCTGCCGGCCATCAGTTGCACCAGTTTGAGATCCATATCCAGTGCTGGCAGGACCGTCTCTTTAACGCGTTTTAGTTCATCAAACTCAAACGTCTGCACATAGACATTGCTGTCTTTGCTGGTATAGCCAAAACGTTTCAGTTCGCTTAACACCGCTGTAGCCAGGTCTTTGCCATGCTCATGGTGGAAGGCGGGGGATTTTAATTCAGGATAAATACCGACATTGCGGCCGGTTGAGCGGTTCAGGCCGCGAATCAGTTCCAACTGTTCCGCAAAGGTATGAACCCGAAAATTGGACTGCCACATCGGAAAACGCTGTTCATAGATTTTATGCTCCTGAGCATTTTCATCCAGGCGATAACCTTCAGTAACCTGCAGTTGACGTAATTCGGCCAGGGTAAAATCAATCACATAGTGACGACCATCCTCCCTGGCACGGCCAGGAAAGCGAGTGCGCACATCCGTATTCCGATCCAGGGTCAGGTCATGCCAGACAATCAGTTGATCATCCTGAGTCATGACCACATCCTGTTCCTGAAAGTCGACTCCCATGGCATAGGCCATGGCAGCAGCAGGCAAGGTATGCTCAGGCAGATAACCACTGGCACCACGGTGCGCAATAACCACCTTGTCTGCGCCATCGCGCTGCGCCATCGCAGGCGAAAGATTGACCACACTGCTGATCAACGTCATGAAAAATGCCCCGAACCAGAAAGCAGATTTAGCTTGTGTCATCAGTGTAGCCCTTTTTATAGCGGTTGTATTGTTCAGGAAAGGATACCAATCTGGCAAAAAACTACCAGCATCCCACGTTTAAAGGGAGTTTATGCAACAGTTGTGACAGAAGAATGAAGGGGAAACAACTACAGGCTAATGAGCAGACAAAGTGTGTCAAACACCCACCCGGACAATCCTTGTCCAGGGTGGGCCCTGACGTTGGGGATAATCGTTGACCTAGAACTCAACACCGACACTGGCTCTAAACAGTGAGTCATCACTGCGTTCACCCAAAGCAGCACCAGCACTAAAAAGCACACGAGCATTTTCCGAGTTCATTCTCAGCCAGTGACTGATATTAAAGCCGACGGCACTTTCTGATTTAAAGTTGCCATAACCGGCGCTGACAGTCGTTTTACCTGGCGCAGACGGCATCATGGCATTCGCCGCTGCCGCTGCCGCTGCAATGCCACGGCGAGCCTCCTGGCGCACTGCATTCATCTGGTAAACATTGACTGCATCACTGAGATCGATACCCGATGAGACGTTGGTCAGCCGACGAGTAAAGCCACGCTGACCAATCGACACAGTGTAGTCCTCAGTAGCAATCGACCCGGCACCCAATGCGACAGAGTTGGCGCGCTGAGCCTGGGCATTATGACCGATGGCAACACCTGAGTCCTGGGACACCTGGGCATTATGACCAACCGCCACAGCTGAGCTGGCATCAATCTTAATATTTTCACCCAACCCGACGTTGTGATTACCAACGATTTCAGGGTTACCTGTCACCTGCCCTACATTGTTATTGCCGGTAATGTAACCGTCACCGGAAACACCAAACACATTGTATTGGCCGGTCACAACCACCGGGTCACCAAAAATCGAGTTATTGTTGCCACGAACCGTAATGTTATTCCCCATGACTGTGTTGTGAGAACCACCACTGATATCAAGGTTAGTCCCCAGAGCTGAGTTTTCGACCCCACCCTCTACTCTAACTTTCGACCCCATTGCCAAAGCATTTTCACCGGTCACATCATTGTTAACACCAAATGTGACCGAGTAATCTTCTACTGCAGTCACACCCGCACCCAGTGCAACTGAGTTGACACCCAGGGCCACTGCACTATCACCCAACGCCAGTGAGTTAACTCCAACAGCTTCCGAGTTTCGTCCACCAGCGAACGATCCCTCGGCATGTGCTACTGAGCTTTCACCTAACGCAATGGAGTTAACAGCCTTGGCATTTGCGTTTGCACCAATGGCCACCGTATTTTCAGCACCGGCAATCGCGCCCTGACCGATCGCCACCGTGTCTGCCGCAACGGCCCTGGCATTGGCACCGGCACCAATCGCTACCGTATGGTCAGCAATTGCGCGAGAAGATTGCCCCATCGCCAACGCCTGCATGCCAGCTGCCATTGCATTGTTACCATAAGTCAGTGAACCCTGCCCGGATGAAACGGCAGCAGTACCTATCGCCGCACTGTTCCGCCCTGAGGCATTAGCACTGACACCAGCGGCGAATGTATTTGCTCCGCTTGCGTTGGCATACCCACCCAGTGCGATGGCATGACTGCCTGTTGCCTGGGCCTGGGTACCACCAGCAAATGTGTTTTCTGCCACAGCCTGGGCCTGGGTACCGAAAGCGAAAGATTGCTGACCCGAAGCAACAGACCGGTCACCTAGTGCAGCTGCGCTACTTCCGCTGGCCACACTGCTGTTACCCATCGCCATCGCGTTGTCAGCATTCGCTGTGGCATTATGCCCTGTAGCCAGGGAGTTAGTCGCAGTCGCTGATGAGCTGTCACCAATTGCTATCGCACTAACACCACTTCCTACGGCCGAATCCCCCACAGCGACTGCACTCGTACCACTGCTCAAAGCATTACTACCCAGAGCCAAGGCATCTGTCGCCTCTGACCGGGCATCATTACCAATTGCTGTCGAATTGACTTCCAGAGCAAATGCGTTATTACCCACTGCAGTCGCATTGGATTCAATGGCGACCGCATTATTGCCCAGACCAACAGCATTCTCACCTGTTGCAGCAGAGTTTCTACCTGCTGCAAAAGCACCTTCTGCTCGGGCTCGAGCACCGCTACCCATCGCCAGCGCATCTTCAGCACTGGCCTCGGCCTCTTTACCCAAGGCCACAGCGTTTTCACCAGAGGCTGAGGCCTGAATACCCAAGGCTGTCGCATTCTCACCAGAAGCGACACTCGCATTACCAAATGCAGCAGCATTGATAGCAGTAGCCTGGGCGCTGTCACCAACTGCCAATGCATTTGTCTGGGTGGCAACGGCTGAATCACCCAGCGCTAATGCGCTATCACCGCTGGCAGACGCGTCATTACCCAGAGCGACTGCATTAATCGCTGACGCCTCTGCTGATCGTCCTGCCGCAACTGCATTTTCTCCACTGGCTGAAACATCGCTACCCAGCGCCAGCGAATTCGTAGCTGAAGCTTCTGCATTATGGCCACCGGCCAAAGCACTTGTTCCTGACGCTGATGCTGAAGTACCCAGCGCTGCAGCATCACTGCCACTGGCAACCGCCGAATCCCCTAATGCCGCCGAGCTGCTACCGCTGGCATTGGCGCTATCACCCAACGCCACTGAATTCAAAGCGGAAGCGGTGGCGCCATCGCCAGTAGCAATGGCACTATCACCGGATGCTGAGGCAGCATTACCCAGCGCCAGGGCATTCAGCTCTGAGGCACTGGCACCATCACCGGCAGCCAGAGCACTCTCAGCCGTTGCCGACGATTCATTACCTAATGCCACGGCATTCAGCGCAGAGGCACTCGCTGAATCACCTGCCGCCAAAGCACTGTCACCTGAAGCCTGGGTTCCATTGCCGAGAGCAACAGTATTCTGGTTTGATGCTGAGGCCCCATCACCTGCAGCCAGCGAACTGGTGCCGGAGGCGAAGGCATCATTACCCACGGCGGTCGCATTATCACCACCAGCGCTTGCCGAATTACCTAGCGCCGCGGCATTGTCACCACTGGCAGAGGCGGCATTACCGACGGCTGTTGACTGGCTGCCACTGGCGACAGCCGTGTTACCGAATGCTGACGCGCTGGTACCACTGGCCTCAGCGCTACTACCAAAGGCAGACGCATTATCCGCCGTTGCCGAAGCAGTGACTTGCTAATCAGCAGTGCCCAGCAGGACAACCTGTTCCGAATTTACGATATTGAGCAGTCAACTGCTATTTCCAGTCTGGAGTACTCTTCCCCCTTACCTGAGCTGATTGGCAGAGACGATGAAATTCAGTTGTTCAGGCAGCAATGGCAAAGAGTACTGAACAATGAGACCGGGGCCTTATTGATTATCGGCGAACCTGGCATTGGCAAGTCCCGCTTCCTTACTGAGTGCTGCCAAGAAGTATCGAGTGACGTCAATGATACCGACCTGACGTTGATAAAAGGTCAGCAGCAGAATAATGAGCCTTTCGGGGTTTTCACTGACTGGCTGCAGCGCGAATTCATTCCACCTGAAGTCAATGATGTCAGCACCTGGCTCTCAGCCAGGTTCGGCTGGCTAAAGGAGAAAAGCGCCTGTATCGCTTATCTTGTTCAAAGTGAAGAGCCTGTCGTCACACGTTTGGCCAAACAACCGGCTGCTTATATTCACAAAGAGATCAGCAAGCAGTTATTGGCATTAATGCATGCGATAACCGGGCACAACCAGCCTGCCATTCTTGCTATTGAAGATATGCACTGGGTAGATACAGATTCTATTGATGTCATTCGCCAGTTAATACAGCACCCACCAAACAACACGTTAATACTGGCAACCAGTCGCCCGGAATTTGATACCGATTCCCTGAATGCAGATTTGCTTCGCCTGCAAGGGCTTAGTTCAAAACATATTGAAGTGCTAATCCGCAGTAAAATAGCTGATGACGTATTCCCTGAGTATCTCCTGGAGAATGCCACCCGGCGCGCAGATGGCAATCCATTGTTTGCGGAAGCGATCTCCGCCCTGCTCAAAGAGGGAAATACCGATAAGCGTATTCCTGAGTCATTGCTAGAACTTCTGGTTTTTCGCCTGAACCTGCTGGGAGAAGAACTGCTCACGGTTATCTCTGCCGCGTCGGTTATTGGTCGTGAATTCGATGTCTTCAGCCTGTCAGATTTATTAGACAAGCCAACCAGCTATCTCAGTGAATTACTTCAGACAGCCAGTCAGTACGAACTCCTCGAACTTCGCTCCAATGACCGGTATCTGTTTAAGCACTACCTGATTTATCAGGCAGCTTATGAATTGCTGGATTACTCCTATCGCCGCACTTTACATCGGCGGGCAGCAGAATATATTGAACACGGCACCCTCCACCCAATGCAGTACCGCTCACTGGATGCTCATTGGCTCAAAAGTGGCAGTCCGGCAAATGCCGTCAAGTATCGCCTCTTGCACTGTGACCGACTTATTGCCCTGTCCAGCTACCAGGAAGCTCTGGATTATAATCAGCAAACACTGACTTACTTTGAAAGTGGTGAACTTGACAACACTGAGCAGCACATAGACTGCCTGCACAAGCAGGGACAGTTAGCGATGATGCTCAGAGGGTATGGCGACCCGCTGATCGTAGAGTTCAGTCGCAAAGAAATCGAACTAGCCAGACAAACCCAGAACTTGCGAGCAGAATATTTTGCACAGCTGGTGTTATGGTTTACTTCCAGCTCACGTGACGGCCATGAAGCTGCTGTCGATGAAGCTTTGACGCTGCAACAAATCGCCATTGCCCTGGATGATTTGCCTCTGCAAGTGCAGGCACATTACTGCCTGGCCAATGGCTATATGTTCATGGGTGAGTTCGACAAGGCTGAAGCAGCGTGCCTCTGGGCAATCAAGCATGCAGATGACAATTACGACAGCCAGGTCGACCACTTTGGTGAGCACGCAGTTGTGCTTTGCCTGTCGTTTCTGGCATGGATCGATCAATTTCGTCACAATGACCTGGATGCGGCACTGAAGAAGTTTGATCGTGCCATCCTGCTAGCCGAAGAGGTAGACCATAGTTACAGCCTGGCATTTGCCCAGGGATTTCGCATTCTGTTATTAGCCTGGACCGATCGCTTTGACCTGGTCGAGAAGTTCCTTCCTTCTCAGCGTCAACTGGCTGATGACTATCATTTTGCCTTCTGGCAGGTTGCAGGGAAGCTGGTTAACCAGCTTTGTCTGATAAGAAATGGCACCGTCGACGACTGTCAGGAAATCCGCGAGCAATTGGATGTTATTTTGCAGATAATCCCTGGGCATTTTGTCAGTTTTGCAATTCTCCACATCAAGGCACTGGCGATTCTTGAGGACTGGGAGGCACTCAAGAAACACACCAGCCAATTACTTGCCTTTGCTGACACCAAAACTGACAGATACCACCTTGCAGATTTGTACTACCATCTGTCGCTGGTTCCTGATGCCAATCTTAAAGCAGAATCTATCAGTAAAGCACAACGCTGGGTGACAACAGTCGGCTCTCCACACGTTGCCAATAAGCTGGCAGCTTTAAACATGACATCATGAGAAAACGCGCAAGCCCTTTTTAATCAGCTTTTTCAGCCGGTTTGAAGGCTTGCCTGCAGACTGACCCGTTATTTCGAGCTCCATTTCCTGCAATGCAGACATCCGGTTTAAGGGCATCCCTTCGCCCTCACGACTTAATGTCATATAAAACTCGCAACCCACGGTTGGGTGAAAACTGAGCTCCTTCAGCTGAATAAGCCCAAGGTCGTAAAGGTCCTGAATCAACAGACGGAATGCATGTGGCACAAAACACCAGGCATGCACATCGAGCCACTCCCCCGCTTCTTTAGCGCGAGAATAATTGATCTGCCCTGCATCTGGCGGATGCGAGAATGCCAATGAACCAGCCTTTCTGGAGTCCCAGGCATCTTCACCTTCACACCTCACCACATTGAGATAGTATTCTGCAACATAAGTCTGGCCATGCCAGACATGGTCGACCTCTTCTATATTATCCGTATTGATGCGTTGACCCGAGTACTTCTTTATCAACCCCTCTCGATCAAGGTGATCGATGATTTCAACATTGAAGCCTTTGCGTTTTGGAGCGACAGGACTGTGACAAGGTCCTATTTCAATACCCGGGCCATCCGCATTAATATGCTTTAGAATACGTGACTGGCGATTCACATTACATTTCGCAATCGCCACCAAAGACTCCGCCCCCACCACAGTAAGAAATATGCTGCAGTTGTAGCGCCAAACCATCAGGATCTGAGAAGTATACTTCTGGTGTACCACCTGGCGCCCCGCCGCGCTCAGGCATACGCATACTGACCCAGTGCTGTAATGGTAGCTCTTCACCACCTTCCTCGCGCGGAGATAAACCGTAATCTGTCAGACGTTGCAATACTGACTCGACAGTGAAGTCATCAATATTCAGGCTGACATGATCAATGCGGCCGGGCTGCGAGGGTTCTCCTGCCTGAGTCCCCCCAACAAACATCAAAAACTGCTTACCATCTTCCCCCACATCCAGGGTTGGGAACTGTGCCTGGTGAGCCAGAGTACCAAATCCAAACAGACGACGATAAAAAGCATTGGTTGTTTCGTAATTAGCCACAAAGGTTGTCAGATGATTCAATTCGCGCAGTTGAATGCTGCCTTGTGTCGGAGCTGGCTCAGGGCTGTCACAATTTAAGTCACCTGCGCCGCAGTCACCAGGCCGGCTCAGCTTTACCTTGACCCCATTCGGGTCGGCAAAAAACATTTCATGATTTTCTGCCAGCATAGTGTCGCTGTCGCCCGGCAGCCGCTCCAACCAGCTCAGCTCTGCCAGATCCAGTGGTGATCTTCTCGAATCATACGCAGACTCGACCGTTCTGCCGATACCGTGTTCAGAAAGACTGCTTTGCAGGCGATAACGGTTGAAACCCGGAACCGCAAGTCCAAAGGACTCGATATGCGGGCTTTCGCCTCGACGAGTCGGAGACAACGTGAAATACTGCGTGCCATCCCCGATTTGTAATGAAACACTATCACCAACACGGGCCAGGACGGGCAGACCAAACAGCCCCTGATACCACTCCAGCGAACGCTCTACATCACTGACGCGAAGTGTAAAACAATTCAGACCGCTTACTGCAATCTGTTCAGCACTGGCCTGCTGCGCTGCGCTGCGCATGGCAAACGGAGTTATCGACAGGCCGATGAGAAGGCTGCGTCGGGAAATTCTGAGTTGTTCCTGCTTTTTTTGTTCAGTCACGGATGCGTTCATGCGTACTCTCCACTTCCAGGCCTTATTAATACGGGCCTGCTAATTACTTGTGAACGGATAACTTTTTAGAATCTGTTCCCCTCAGAATAATCCGCTCAAAGCCAAGAGTCCAGCCTGGTAATGATGGAAGCGGGTCCTTCAGACAATTACGCCAGACGACGCATGGCCTCAACCAGTGTCGCTATCTCATTTTCGGAGGTAAAAACCTGTGGAGTAATCCGAATACAGGCACCGCTATTCAAGGCATAGCGAGCCACGGTGAATATGCCAAAGTCGTGCTCCAGGCGTTGCTGCAATTCCCTGACATCAGCACCCGAATTTTTCCCCCTCAGCCGAAATGAGGCCAGACCGGACCAGGCAGCTTCATCACCACCCCCCAACACCTCAATATGACTCATATTTTCGGCCTCATTCGTCCACAGGCCGCGCAAATAACGCAGTCGCGCTTCTTTATTGGCAGCACCGATCGCCTGGTGGAAATCCAGCGCTGCAGGAATCGCCAGATTGGCTGCGAAGTTTGATGTTGCAGGATGTACGCGACGGGCAACTGAAGTATTTTCCGGGTCAAGCTCACCAGGGTAAGGAGCGACTTTGTGCAACGTGCCCCGACGCATGTAGAGCGCTCCCACGCCAACTGGTGACCCAATCCATTTATGCAAATTAAACCCCGCCCAGTTCACTGCCAGCTGGGGTAGCTGGAAATTCAACAAACCCCAGGACTGAGCACAGTCACAAACAACATCGACCTGGTGCTCACCCGCCAGTTGCGCGATCTGCTCAATGGGCAAGACCATACCCTGCTGGTTACTGGCATGAGTCAGCAATGCCAGTTTCAATGATGGGTAGTCTTCAAAAGCCTGCCGGTACAACTGCAACATTTCGGACTGGCTGGCACGATTAGGAACGGTTAGCTGCACCGCCTTCACACCCCGGTTAGCTTCCAGCCAGCGCATGGTGCTTTGAAAACTGGGGTAATCAATATCAGCAAAAAGAATGCTATCTCCTGCCTGCAACCCTTGATAATTCAACAGCAATGCATGAATCGCTTCCGTCGCATTACGCGTCAGCACTATTTCATCGGCATTAACACCCAGGGCGTCAGCCACACGGGCAGTACTGCGCATCATGTCAGCACCGTACTGCTTTCGTGCATAGTAAGAATTCTGTGCATTGACCATAGCGGTGGCACGTTGATATACCTCCAGCACCGGCTTTGCCATCTTTCCCCAATAGCCATGCTCAAGATTGATAATGCCTTCTGTACGGTCATAGTAAGTGGCCACTTCCCGCCAGAACGATTCATCCTGTGCCAGCCGGGTTGCCCCCGTATCCGGTGGTACAGGAAATTGCCCTTGCTCAGCCTGGCTGGCAGCAATACCAGACGCCAGAGCCAGCCCAGTTCCGGCAATGCTTTTAATCGCTGCTCTTCGGTTCATTGTTGATTGCTTACTATTCGATGACACGATGGATCTCCTGCAGAGGGGCAAACGGGTGATATCAAGGGGCATTCTAAGTCTTGTTTATGACAAAACCGCTTCCTGATGATGACAATGGGATACCGTCACGGGGTTTATCTCTCATCGCGACAATCGGAGCATAGTGACAGTCGGGTGAATTTTTTATGACGTCACTATAGCTTCACTCAGCTGTCATGAACTCAGCTTAGGGTGTGCCTCGCACAAGCAGCAGACTGTTTCCACAGCAGTCTGCCAGTATCGCTACAATAATGAGGTTCACCCTATGCGAATTCGTTACCCACTACTCCCAACTTTACTTGCTGCAGCTGTTTCTGCTGCAAGCACAGGCTCAGCGCTGGCACAGCAGGAGCAATCTGCCGAGGCACTGGAAACAATCATTGTGACCGGCACCCGCCGCAGCGAACGCACTGTTTTTGACAGCACCAGTCCCATTGACATTGTTGGCACATCCGATATCAGCAACACCGTATCCGAAGATTTGTCCGACACCATGGCGCAACTGATTCCTTCATATAAAGTACAGCGCCTGCCAATGAATGACGGGCTTATTTATGTGCGACCCGCAACTCTTCGTGCTTTATCACCTGACCATACCCTGGTAATGATCAACGGCAAACGTCGACATCGCTCAGCACTACTCGGCGGCAATGGCGCCCAGGCTCCTGACCTTGCCCAGATACCCTCTTATGCCATTGAGCGCATCGAAGTTTTGCGCGATGGCGCATCGGCCCAATATGGCTCTGATGCTATCGCCGGTGTTATTAACATCATCTTGCGCCAAAGCACTGAGCTGAAAGCATTCGCCCAGTATTCTGAATACTCTGAAGGCGACGGCGAGAATAATCGCATCGGCCTTTCAGGCGG
The DNA here is from genome assembly GCF_001642735.1 of Pseudohongiella nitratireducens. Taxonomy (GTDB): domain Bacteria; phylum Pseudomonadota; class Gammaproteobacteria; order Pseudomonadales; family Pseudohongiellaceae; genus Pseudohongiella; species Pseudohongiella nitratireducens. The sequence goes on from NZ_LWHM01000003.1 coordinate 112,723, forward strand.
CCTGCCAGTCGGCAATGACGGTTTTATCAATGCCACGCTGGAGTATTCGGACGCGGACCGCACCTCACGCAGCCGGCAGCGCCCCGACGCCATTCAGTTTCAACAGGACCACCCTGATGTCGAGGTTCCCAATCCGGTTCAGCGCTGGGGGCAGCCAGAGCGGGAGTCGACCCGGTTTGCGATCAACTCCGAATTCCCCCTGACCGATGACAGCCAGCTTTACATGTTCTCGACCTATGGTACAGGCGAAGGCTTGTCAGATTTCAACTGGCGCAACCCAGACAGCACCAGTGCATTTAATCAGACAGATGTATTCCCGGACTTTGACCTGAGGGACATTTATCCGGCAGGTTTTTCTCCCCAGTTTGGTCAGGAAGATCGCGACATGGCCGTTACAGGCGGTGTTCGTGGTGAGCTGTCGAACGGCATGAGCTGGGATTTCAGCGCCGGCACGGGCAACAATGAAATTGATTACCATATGTTTAACAGCATCAATGCATCATTAGGCCCCATGTCTCCCACTGCTTTTGACATTGGTGTTCTCGAGCAAAGTGAAATGACACTCAACCTGGACTTTAATCACCAGGTTTCATGGGCAGCGCTGGCTCAACCGACCAATATAGCCTTTGGTCTGGAGTGGCGAGAGGAGACCTATAAAGTCTCAGCAGGTGAACCTGCCTCTTATCAAGTGGGGCCTGGCGCTGCAGAAGGTCTGCCTTCAGGCTCCAATGGTTTTCCTGGCTTCAGTCCCGACCAGGCAGGAGAATCCGATCAGATCAGCCATTCAGCCTACGTGGACTTTGAAGTACCCGTTAGCGACAGCTTCACACTGGGACTGGCGGGTCGCTATGAAAACTACTCTGAACATGATGATGACATTTTCACTGGTAAAATCAGCGGTCGCTATGAAGTATCGGAAAGCCTGGCACTTCGCAGCACATTCTCCACTGGTTTCCGTGCCCCAACGCCAGGACAGTTATTCAGTGAACGGACATCGCAGGGGCTTGATACCGTCACGCTGAACATCTTTACAGCCGGACGGTTCTCACCAGAAGGTCCCATTGCCGACCTGATCTCGCAGCGTCCCGGTGCCAGCATTCAATCTCTCGAAGCAGAAGAGTCGACCAACTTCAGCGCTGGGGTTGTCTACCGCAACGACTATGGCTTTAATTCGTCTATCGACATCTACCGTATTGATGTTGATAACCGTTTTGGCACTTCCGAAAGCTTCACTTTGACCGATACTGAGCGCCAGCAGTTGATCTCTCTGGGTGTACCCGGTGGTGAAGGTATCACGCGTGTGAACTTCTTCCAGAATGACTTCGACACACGCTCGCAAGGTATCGACGTTGTTGCAGGCTATGGATTCGAGGCAGGTCCGGGCCGCCTTAATCTGACCGGCTCATTCAACTACAATAAAACTGAAGTGGTCGGCGGCTCACTGGAAAGCAATGACACTAACCGCATTCGTTTCGAGAAAAATTTGCCGCAACGCACCATGAACCTGACTGCCAATTACAACATGGGCGACTGGGACTTCCTGGCACGCGCCCGTTACTATGGCGAATGGACGGATTTTTCGTTTAACGCCGACGGCGATATCCATCAGGACTTCGGTGCGGAAGTGTTCACTGATGTCTCTGTTAGCTACAACGCTACCGATACACTGAGCCTGCGCCTGGGTGCCGAAAATATCTTTGACTCCTACCCGGAAGAAGCTGAGTTCCAGGCTAACCGCGGACTGATTTATTCGCGTAATGCGCCATACGATACCGATGGCCGTCGTGTTTATCTAAGAATTGACTGGCAGCAATAAGTATTTTTCCTGGAATGCTGGCACCAGAGGACTCACCCTCCGGTGCCAGCTGACCAAATGACTATCTTGCCATATTACTATTTCATAACTTACCAGCATTCCACTCCTGGCAATCCTTAAGGTTGACTTCAGCTTCGCCCTGCAATCTGGCACCAGTCACAATAGCAGGAGCCTCCAGCATGGAGCTGAATTACCAGGATAATGACATCAATACCGCCAATCTGTACTTGAATTCTCAACGAGTTTCACAGATTAGTAAACTCACACCTTGTGTGGTCAACATTACACGCTTTAACTCAGTAGAACGAGAACGTGTAGAGCACTTCATCAAGGACATTTACCGAGAAAAGTATAGCGCCAACATCCAGGTCGATTACCCCATACTGATGAGCGTGCGCAATGAGTATGATGAAATACTGGCAGCTGTCGGGTTTCGTTTTGCCAACAATCATAGGCTTTTTCTCGAACAGTATCTTGAGTCGCCCATCGAGTTTGCTTTAAATAGTCAACGCAAGAAGATCGTTGAAATTGGCAACCTAGCTTCTGCTGGCAAAGGTGCATCTGTCTTCCTGTTTGCTGCACTGGCATCTTTCCTCAATTATAACGGCATCAATTATGCAGCGATTACAGGTACCGATTATTTGCATCGCTATTTTGTAAAAATAGGCCTTAAACCGACTCATCTCGCCGATGCTGATGTGTCATCCCTTCTTGAAGGCAGTGAAAACTGGGGGACTTATTATGAGCAAAAGCCTCGCGTCTTAGTTGGTAATGTCCAGACCGGCATCAAAAAATTAAACCGCCTGTTTGGTGCCAAATACACACCCTGCTCCCCCCCTCTTCGCACCCGATTACACTACAGGCAAAAGGGGGGATTATGAGTCAGATACTGGAAGCCATCAAAAACCACCCTGCATCCAACGCCGCTTTGATCAGTGGGTCTCGTACCCTTTCATATGGAGATATGGTCATGCGGATCAACCATTATATGAATTCTCTCCAGGGAGTCGAGTCTCTGGCGGTGCACCTGGATAATGGCATCGAATGGATCCTCTGGGACCTGGCAGCCCTTCAAAGCAGCACACCCTGTGTCCCAATTCCTGATTTTTTCCATGCCGACCAGGTCAGTCATATCATGGCAACGGCAGGTGTCTCTCACATGGTTGACAGTGATGGTATCCGGCAGATTAATAAACAAGATAAGGAACAGCAACCTGTACGGAATTTACCACCAGGTACGGCTAAGATCACTTTTACTTCCGGTACAACAGGCACACCCAAAGGGGTTTGTCTGTCCAGGACAGGAATTGAAACGCTTGCCTTCTCAATACAGAAAAGTCTGGACAACAAGTTCGCCACCAGGCATGCCGTGATACTTCCCTTAGCTATCCTGCTGGGGAATATTGCAGGGGTCTATCCTACCCTAATAGCTGGCGGAACAATTTTCATCCCTCCTTTAAGTGAGATTGGTTTAAGAAACCCATTCACCCCGGATTTAAAACAACTTACAAGTTATCTACGCGCACAAAAAATCACGTCGGTGATAACCGTTCCAGAGTTGTTACGTGGCTTATTGTCGATCAGAGCAGCATTACCAGACATGAAGTTCATGGCGGTAGGAGGGGCCAAGGTAGCTCCGGAACTCATTGCTGCTGCACGTGAAGCAGGGCTCCCGGTATATGAAGGATACGGCCTCAGCGAAGCTGCATCTGTAGTAGCGCTCAACACCCCCCTTTATGACAAGCCAGGATCTGTCGGAAAGGTACTGGAACATATCATCATAAAAATAGAAAATGGAGAAATTTGTATCAAAAACGATGCCTTCCTGGGTTACCTGGGTCAAACATCAGGGGACTGGTTTAGGACTGGAGATTTAGGATTTATTGATAATGACGGTTACCTTCACATCAGCGGCCGAAAGAAAAACATCATCGTTACCTCTCACGGGCGCAATGTGTCTCCTGAATGGGTGGAGAGCACCTTACTGGCTCAACCCGGTATTGCACAAGCCATCGTTTATGGAGACGGCGAGTCAACTATCCGCGCATTAGTTGTCCCCTCTCACCCGAATGCTGACATCCAACAGTCCATTCTTAACGCTAACCTGTCACTACCTGAATACGCACAAATCAAGGCATATCAACTGACTCAGCCCTTCAGTGCAACACAAGGCACACTAACAGCAAATGGGCGCCCGAAACGTGAGCATATTATCAAGAAACAACTAACACTGGAGTCAATATGAATTATTTTTACGATCAGTTGATTAAGTCTACAGAAAGTCAGCGACAGCAACTTTATAGCGTCACTCAATTACGAAATGCTATGCAGGGAGTTATCTCACGAGAAACCTATATAGCGTACCTGACCGAAGCTTTTCACCATGTCTCCCACACTGTTCCTTTCCTGATGACAGCCGGCAGCAAGTTGCCTGCGCATAAAAAATATCTTTTGCCAGCCATTATCAGCTATCTGGAAGAAGAAGTTGGTCATGAAGAGTGGATCTTAAATGATATTGAAGCATGTGGTGGGGACAAGGAAGCTGTCAGAAAATCTAAACCCAAATTACCAACCCAATCATTAATTGCCTACAACTACGATTATATTAATCGCAAAAATCCTGTTGGCTTCTTTGGCATGGTATTCATGTTGGAAAGTACATCCACGCAAATAGCCACACAAGGTGCTGAAGCCGTTCAACATGCATTGCAATTGCCAGATAAGGCATTCTCCTACCTATATTCTCATGGCGAGATTGATATTTCGCACATGAAATTCCTTGAAACGACATTGAATACCATCAAAGATCCGGATGACCAGACAGCAATCATTGAAGTCGCCCAGAATACCTTCGAGTTGTTCGCCGATGTTATCGCCAGCATTCCTTTCGAGGAGAGAGACGCCAATGTCGCTTAAAGGAAAAACTGCTTTCATCACAGGAGCTACCGGAGGTATTGGTATCCCTCTTATCAGACTGCTCGATGATGAAGGTGTGCAAATTCAGACTTATGATCAGGAGATCAGTGGTGACCTGCTTTGCAATCTCAATGAGGTTGCTCTTGGATTAAAGCACAACACGCCAGACATACTCATCAATCTCGCCGGGATCAATCAGTTTTCAGTTTGCGAGTCACAAGACTACCGTCATCTAATCGACCTCAATTTATTGGCCCCAATAGTATTGGCACAAGCAGTTATTCCTGGCATGAAAGCAAAAGGTAACGGACATATAGTGAACATTGGTTCAATGGTTGCGGAAATCCCCATGCCCTTTTTATCGGGCTATGTCGCAAGCAAAGCGGGACTTAAAGGTTTCAGTGAATCCATCCGCAGAGAAGTTTCTAACGATGGCATCCTTGTTACCCATATAAACCCTCGCGCGGTTCGTACCGAGATGAACCGTGGTGCCATGGCTGAATTCAATAGCAAGACGCATGCCTCACAAGACAGCCCCGAATGGGTCGCAAAACAGATATTCAACGCGATTCGATCTGGCACAGAAAGAAAGAGTCTGGGCAGACCAGAACGGCTCTTTGCCCTGATTCATGCCCTGCTTCCCAAACTGATGGATAAAGCGATGAAAAACCAGAGAAAGGTCGCCCTGCAAGTTCTTTCACCCACCAACAATCCTTAAGAGAGGCGAACAACATGAAGGCAACCACATTAAATCAAGTTGTAGCCATTACATTTATGGCAATATATGGCCATGGTAATCTGGTTCTGGCAAGTGAGCCCAATAGCCTTGACGAAAGTATTCACGCACTGCAGGCCGAGTGGGCCCGAATCTATTACCAGATACCCGATCATGAGCTTCAGGAAGATGCGGTCGACATACTGGCGGATCAAGCCCATGTCTTGACCGCCGAGTTCCCCAACCGGGCAGAAACCTTGATCTGGGAAGGCATTATCCTGTCTACGAGTGCCAGTATAAATGGCGGTATAAGTGCTCTGGGTAAAGTCAAAAAAGCACGATCTCTGTTTGAGGCTGCACTTGAAATTGATGACCAGGCACTGCAGGGCTCAGCTTATACTTCACTGGGTTCACTGTACTATCAAGTCCCAGGATGGCCTATTGCTTTTGGTGATAATGACAAGGCTGAGAAATTGCTCAAAAAAGCGTTGACGATTAACCCAACAGGAATTGATCCAAACTATTTCTATGGGGACTTTCTGGTGGAAGAGGGCCGTACTGATGAAGCTCGATCACATTTTCAAAAAGCCCTTTCCGCGCCTGATCGTCCAGGACGCTCCTTGGCAGATAAAGGCCGGAGACAAGAAATTAAAGCGGCCCTGGAAGAGCTAGATTGATTTTCTTTTTTCGGTAACTGGATATGCGCGTATTACTGGTTGAAGATGACAGTTTGCTTGGTAAAGCAACAGCAGAAGGCCTGAGAATGACCTTCGCTGTTGACTGGTGCACCTCGGCAGAGGATGCCAAAAAGTACATGGCAACCTCTGACTATGATGCCATTACCCTGGATATTAATCTGCCAGGGCAGTCCGGCCTGAGTTTCCTTCAGGATGTCCGCCGGCACCTTAATACCGTCCCCGTCATTTTGCTAACAGCTCGAGATGCCGTACAACATCGCGTAGAAGGGCTGAACCTCGGTGCAGATGACTACCTGACCAAACCGTTTGACCTTGATGAATTAACTGCACGGCTTTATGCCTTGATACGGCGCTCCCAAGGTCGAACGACGCCAGAATTGAAAGTACATGACATCACGTTTTACCCCGAAGTAAAGCAAGTCAGGAAAGCAGGCAGTATCATCAATCTCTCTGGCCGCGAGCTAGCCGTCCTTGAAGTATTGATGAGCAATATTGATCGTGTTATCAATAAATCTCAGATCGAATCCCATATTTATGACTGGGACAACAATGACATTGAAAGCAATACCATTGAAGTTCATATTTCCGGGCTACGCAGAAAGCTTGGCAAAGAGTTGATAAAAACTGTCAGAGGGGTTGGATATACCATTACGCAATGATAACAAGTTATTCGATTCGCAGACGCCTATTACTGTATACAACTGCCTCCACACTAGGTCTTACATTATTGATCAGTAGCCTGGCATTGCTCAGCGCCTATGAAGAGATCGAAGAGGTTTACGATGCCCAGCTCGCGCATTCTGCCAAGATACTTTTACAACTTACTGAAAAGGAAATTGGTGAATCCGAAAACATAGAAATTTCACTAGGCACTGAACGACCTGACATTTCTCATCACTACGAGAATAAGCTGACTTTTCGTATATGGAAAGATGACATTTTAAGTACCCAATCTGTACAGGCAGAACAGTTCGGTTCCTTTAGTGCCACCCCCGGATTTAGCAATGAGTATGTTGCTGGTGATATGTGGCGTTTTTTTGTATTAATCGACCCGCCCAGTAACATTACGATTGAGGTTGCAGAGCAACTCGAAATTCGCCAAGAATTAATCCTGAAAATTCTGGCCAGCTTTTGGCTTCCTCTGTTCCTTTTCGTCCCTTTATTAATATTCATCATATGGTGGATTATCGGCATTGCACTCAAACCAGTTTATTCTCTGTCTAACGAAATTAACCAGCGTGAATCAAATGATTTTTCACCTATAAACGAAGACCAGACTCCAAAGGAAATTCATTCGCTAATCCAGTCTATGAACAGCATGCTGCAACGAATCCAGGCAAGTTTCGTTCGAGAGCAACAATTTACTGACAATGCAGCACATGAATTGCGCACCCCGCTGGCCGCCATGAAAGCGCAGGCACAAGTGCTAATTAGAAAATCCAGCCATTTACCTGAATTTCATGAAGGACTGAATGACCTGCACCTTTCAATAGATCGTGCAACGCAAATGATAGAACAGCTCCTTGAGCTGGCTCGCTTGCAGTCCGGTGTAACAGATATGCATCGCATTGATCTCAACACAATTGTTGAGGAAACGATCACAGATCTATCCCCTTTGGCCAGACGCTCCAATGTGTCCATCAATTTGACAAATCACAAACACTGCTGGATCAATGGCAACCCTCATGCTCTTACCATTATGGTTAAAAATGTGATCGACAATGCGATCAAATTCTCACCTCAAGGTTCAGAGGTAAAAGTTGAGGTTTATGAGAAAGATGACCAGGTGGTATTGGCCATTACAGACCAGGGGCCTGGCATTCCCGATGCGGAAAAAGGAAAAATATTCGAGCGTTTTTATCGCGTTAGGAAAAGCAATCACTTCACTGGTAGCGGATTGGGGTTATCGATTGTCAAATGGGTCATCGATCTGCACCAGGCTGACATCTTGATGCTGAACAATACCCCAGGAGGCTTACGAGTTGAGCTGACATTCGCTCAACTTTTTAAGTGACACTTACGAAAAGCACACCCCACATAACCATCAAAATCAGCGTTGATCCAAGAAATACCAGGAAGCGATGGATTGTATGATTGTAGGTCAAATGAATAAAACTATGCAGATAACGTAGTGCTACATACGCCCAAGCCAGCGTTACCATGGTGCTGCCAGTCAAATTCAACACGATACAAAGTACTGATACCAAGTAAAACAGAACCGGCATCTCTAGCAAATTTGCATAAGCACGCTCAACCTGACGTAAATAATCAGGCAGGGTATCCCCTTGTAGTAACTTGAAATATTTGGGATTCACTTCGCCACGTCTGGCGCTGACATATCTAGCGTACCCCAAACGTAATGTCACCATAAAAGTTAGCAAAACCAGAGCTATCATTGGGTAAATCATATTTCACTCTATTCTGTGGTCAATTTTTCACGCACCATTGACTCAAGGCGAGTCATACCCCACGCCTTGCCCAACGTAACAGCCGTATCCAAATCACCAGTGTCCGCTCCATGCTTTAATGCCACCATAGCCCCTACCCTGTTACCACTAGCACAATGCATCAGTACAGGCTCATCACCGATACTTTCCAGCACACGACTGAACTCCTCGGCATTTTCCAGGTTGATACCATCTGGCACTGCAACCGGCACATTATGAAAAGTCATTCCGAGGGACTCGACAACTTCCCGCTCGTTCCACTCAAGTTCGGAAGCAGGGCGCAAACTAATGATATGCTTAACACCAGCCGCCGCCAGCTCAGCCAGTTGTTGCTGTGATGGCTGCGCACTACTGAAACGACTTGGAGCAGGTTGGCTGAGGTTTTCTATTTGTGTTTTTACAACATCACGATATGTCAGCGCATCATCAGCGTGTACCAGTGGTAAAACTGATGTTATTAAAAGCGCAGCCAAGAATGAACGCAATAAACGATAGCCTTTCATCATTGTTCTCCCGATTATTATGTTCCAGGACAAAAAATTAACTTTTCTGCAGTTATACCTTTTAAAGCTGTTGCCGGAACCACTCAGCAATGGCCGCGACCTCTTTCTCAAAGTTCCCGGTACATTTAAGCTAATAAATGCTGCTTTGGCATCACTTCGGTTCTCAAAATCATGCGGCGTTCCGCCAGGAATGATGACGCAACTGCCTTGAGCACCGCCTCCATCTTGCCTATGTCGTAGCGACGTCCGACACCGGACGCCACGCTCATCGGGACAAAGGCTCGCTTGTCTGTCATCAGAGGCCTCTACAGTTCAAATGCTATTATTCTTCAATGAACAATAGCAGTTATTCCCCAGCGCCTCCAGATAATGCCTGCAAAGCCGCTTTTTCTTCGTCAGACAAAGGCACCGGCTCACAACGTGGGTCAGTTTTCTGGATGGCACGCACCATCAATTCAGTCAGCGGGATGGGGTCACAACCGTGGTTCTGTTCACAAACCATGTCCCACTGCGGCTCTGCCTTTTCGTGGCAATCCAGACAGTTACCACCAAATCGATTGACCACGTCAGAAAAGCCACGCGTGCTGATTTCACTGCCTTCAGCCGACACATTCAGCTCAAAGAACTCCCAGTCGTTAGTCTCCGGACTGTGCCCTTCTTCCCGTTTGACCATCACCTCAGTCGGCACCAGTTGAACGACTGATCCTGGCGGGTACACGCCACCGTTTTCAGATTCAGCAACAGCCTTGGTTGCCTCCAGATCTCCCAGCAGGTTGTCAATATAGAACCCACGTACCGGTGTCATGTCACTGATACAGGAAAACTCAGGGTTCTCCAGTGGGTCAGCAGCTAATCCGTTACTGGCCAATAGCAAGCATGTCAAAAGCAGGCCTCGCAGTTTCATTACAATTACCTCTCAAATAGTTGTTGTTAGCTCTTCAGGATGACTTTGTTATTTATATTGCGCGCAATATAATTGCCTGTCAATTAAAGTGCTATACTTTTCTATATTGATACGATGAAACGAGTCTTGGAGTCGATATGAGCTCTCCACCGCATATGATGCTGGAAAACCAGATCTGCCTGTCACTCTACTCAGCAACCAATGCGTTAATCCGCGCCTACCGCCCTTTTCTTGACCCGCTGGATTTGACCTATCCCCAGTACCTTGTCATGCTGGCGATATGGGATGCCGACAACATGTCAGTCACCGATATTTGCCGGGCAACCCGGCTGGACACAGGAACCGTGACACCTCTGCTAAAGCGCCTTGAAGCAAAAGGGCTGATATATCGCAAACGAAGTGCCGAGGACGAGCGCCGGCGCGTCATTTCATTGACTGAATCGGGTGAGCTGCTCCGTGCTCCGGCCAGCAAAGTGCCCGGCCAGATGGCATGCCTTAATGCCGTGTCCATTGAAGAAGCAAAACAAATCAAGTTACTTGCAGAGAAAATGTACCAAAATATCAAGATTTGATCTGTCTCAACAAGAGACCGTAATTGCACTGATACAGTAAGCCAGGAATCAATGGCAGTTTTGCTTTAGGCAAACGAGCTATTGCAACTTAATTCACTCTTTGGTGGGGCTATGGTTGAGCGTACGCTAGCAAACCTTCCTGTACGGGCACTTTTTCGCCCAAAAGATGCATTCGAGGCACTGGCAGGATCTGATCCGTCACCAGCCAACGTTTTGCTTCGCTATTCTGTCTGGCTACTGATTTTACCACCACTATTTTCCTGGATTGGCGCCAGCATTTTTGGTTGGCGTCTGGGCGCCACTGAACCTTTGTACCTGTCGCAATTAACACTTGTCCGCATCAGCGTGGGGTATTTTCTCGCCCTGTTGTTTGGGTTCGTCTCCACGGCGCTAATCAGTCAATGGATGGCAAAAACATACGGCGCCAGTGAATCGCTGGGACGGCATTTTGCCATGGTCACCATTGTTGGCTCGCCGTTAGCGTTAGCAAGTGTTGCCCACCTTGTCCCTGATGTCTTTTTTAATGTACTGGTTCTGATTCCGACCATGATCTGGAGCATGTATTTACTCTACTCCGGCATAGCTGTAGCCCTGGAAACCGTTCCAGAGCGCGGCATGCTGATGGCATCATCACTGGTTGGCTGGTTGTTGGTAGCAGCAGTATCGCTGCTAGGCCTTAGCATGGGGTTATGGGTAATGGGAATTGGTCCGTTATTGGGCGTATAGGAGTCCACTGTTTTGTCAAATGACAACAATGCACAATATCACGATGACGTCGTTCTGAGGCTGATTCAGTTTTCAATTTTCTGGGCGATAGTGGCAATGGCAGCGGGGGTTTACCTGTCTGCTGAGCTCATCTGGCCAACTATTGATTTTAGCCAGCCCTGGCTGTCTTTTGGCCGCCTGCGTCCCCTGCATACCAACGGCATTATTTTTGGTTTTGGTGTATCCGCATTAATGGCTACCGCATTTTACAGTGTACAACGAACCTGTCATGTCCCCCTCTTTGGACACCGACTGGCCTGGTTTTGCTGCTATGGTTGGCAACTGGTGGTATTGCTAGGTGGACTTTCCCTGCTTGCCGGCTGGACATCGAGCAAAGAATACGCCGAGCTTGAATGGCCATTTGATATTGCCATTGCGGTACTTTGGATTTCATTTGGTGTGGTCTTTTTTGGCACCTTGGCTATCCGCAAAATCAGGCCGATTTATATTTCCAACTGGTTTTATGGCGCACTGATTATTGTCATCGCCATGCTGCATATCGTAAACAACCTGGCGTTACCTGTGACGCTCGACAAATCCTATTCACTCTATGCCGGTGCCCAGGATGCTGTCGTGCAATGGTGGTACGGACACAATGCTGTGGGCTTTCTGCTCACGGGCGGCTTCCTCGGCATGGTCTACTATTTCCTGCCCAAGCAGGCGAATCGGCCCATCTGGAGCTATCGCCTGTCAATCGTGTCATTCTGGGCTTTTACCTACACCTATATCTGGGCGGGCCCACATCATCTGCATTACAGCGCTATTCCGGAATGGGTTCAGTCGCTGGGTATGGTAATGAGCATTATTCTGCTTGCACCTTCCTGGGCAACCATGATCAACGGCATCATGACAGTCAGTGGAGCGTGGCAGAAATTACGGACGGATCCAGCCCTGAAGTTCATCGTACTGGCACTGGCTTTTTACGGCCTGGCTACATTTGAAGGCCCAATGATGGCGATTCGCAGTGTGAACGTGGTCAGTCACTTCACTGACTGGACGATCGGGCACGTACATTCAGGCGCACTTGGCTGGAATGCCATGATTACTTACGGCACATTCTATTTCCTGATCCCTCGCATGGCAGGCCGCGAGTTATATAGTACACGCTTGGCAAACATCCATTTCTGGCTGGCACTGGCAGGCACCATGCTATACATCATGGCCATGTGGGCAGCTGGCGTATCGCAGGGTCTGCTCTGGTTAAGCATTGATGAGACCGGCGAATTGGGCTTCAGCTTTACTGACATCATGTCCAGCATGGCCCCTTACTATGGGTTACGCCTGATTGCCGGCCTGATTTTCCTGACTGGCACTATCCTGATGGCGTGGAATCTCTATATGACGATGCGTGGCAACAAACCTGTCCGTGTCACACCGCCAGCAGTCGATCCAATGTATGAGGTCAAAGCATGAGTGGAATGTCTCTCCATAAAAAGCTTGAAGAACACAGCGGACTGCTGATCTTTGGCATTCTTGCCGTTTCTGCCGTAGGTGGACTGGTGCAGATTCTCCCGATACTTTTTCAGGAATCACTGGAAACGCCGGTTGGAGCAACCGCGCCGTATTCTGCAGTCGCACTGACAGGTCGTGACATATACATTCGCGAAGGTTGCTCGGTGTGTCATACACAACAGATCAGACCACTTATTGCAGAGGTTGAGCGCTACGGCCCTTATTCGCGCTCCGGCGAGTTTGTCTATGACCGCCCCTTCCTTTGGGGTTCTAAGCGAACCGGGCCGGATCTTCACCGTATTGGCGGCAAATACTCTGATATCTGGCATAGAGAACATCTCTTAAACCCGCGCTCAGTCGTACCTGATTCGATCATGCCTGGATATCCCTGGCTGGCTGAGACTCCGGCAGCCGATGTTGGTGATATTCAAAAGAAGATGCGGGTGCTGCAATCCCTGGGACACCCTTATTCAGATGCCAGCATAGAAGAGGCCGAATCCGAACTGGAGGGACTGACTGAAATGGATGCACTGATTGTTTATCTGCAGCAGCTTGGCACAGCCATGCCGCAAGGAGAATTGCCATGACGTACTTTATTTTCGCTGGAGACATGCTGGTGATGTTGTTTATGGTTGTTCTGGTCATCTGGCTGACAGCTTTCGGCAGCAAAGAAGATGCACATGAGACAGCTTGTATACCGCTGAAGGATGACATTGATCATGGCTGATTTACCCGGCGACTTCTGGAGCGGCTGGATCATTGTGCTGACGCTGGTCTCATTTTGCGTCATCGCCTGGCTGATCTGGAGTGTTTACTTTTCTCCCACCCCTCATCCTGAGGAAGAACATGAAAATGAACCCGTGTGGGATAATAACCTGCGCGAAGGCAACGCGCCTGCGCCCATGTGGTGGTTCTGGTTTGTACTCGGCGCCACTGTCTTTTCTGTTGGTTACCTGATGTTGTACCCCGGACTGGGTTCCTTTAGCGGCACCCTGAACTGGTCACAGGATGCCCGGGTGCGCAACAGCCATAGTAACTATGAGAACCAGTTTGCTGCTGCCCGCGCAGAGATTGTTGATGCCGCCCTTACTGACTTACAGTCAGACCCAGGCATGATGGCCACTGCTGAGCGCATATTCCAGCGTGAATGCTCAGCCTGTCATGGCAAAAGCGCCACCGGCCAGATTTCATTGTTTCCAAATTTGCTGGACAGCGAATGGCAATGGGGCGGCAGTCCGGAGCAAATCGAACAGACACTTCGGGGCGGGCGTCAGGCCAATATGCTGGCCTGGCAGGGAACTATTGAGCCGGCGGCCATTGAGCAGGTGGCTGAGTATGTACTGCAAATGCATGAAGGCAGTGATAACAGCCACCCGGGGCAAACCACATACACCACATATTGCGTCGCCTGTCATGGAGCTGATGGCAGTGGCAACATCATGCTTGGTGCGCCAGCCCTCAACGATAATATATGGCTATATGGTAATGAGCTCAACGATGTACTTGAATCCATAACCAATGGACGCCAGGGCATGATGCCAGCATTTGATCAACGCCTGGATGATGCCCAGATCCGCTTGCTGGTTGCCTGGCTAACACGATCACAGAATTGATATTTTCCATGAGTTTTGTCCGAACGGTCGCTTGAGATCGCAATTGGATTTGGCGATACTGTCATCAGACTTATCCGTCAATTAACCCGTAAAAAGACAGCCTGACCCAGGCCGTTCTTTCGCGACCCAAAGGACAACCCTCTATGCGCCACCTGATCTACTCCCTACTGTTTATATTCACACTCGCAGCTTGTGGTGAGCAGGCCTCTACTCCATCTGCACCGCTGACATCCTCGACTGAATCTCAAATCACGGAAGCCGCAGAGACTGAATCTGCACGCCTTAACGCCTGGTTTGATGAGAAGTATGACGAGCGGTTACAGCAGTTTGATCCTATTTCGCTGACCATGCAGGGTCGCAAGGAGAGATACACGGACATTGATGACATGTCTGTGCAGGCACAGGAAGCAGAACTGGTCTGGTTCCAGCAGGCAACCGCAGAGATGGAAGACAATTTTGATTACGATGCCCTCGACCGGGAAGCGAAAATGTCCTGGGACATTTGGCAATACCAGCTTGAGCAGGCCGAACTGGCAGCTGAATTTCGGTACAATGGTTTCGTTTTCGACCAGATGAATGGCAATCATAGTTTCCTGCCAACCTTTCTGATCAACTTCCACGATATTGCTTCCGTCTCCGATTATGAAGCGTTTATTTCCCGGATCACCGAAACAGGCCGAGCATTAAATCAGGGCCTTGAGCGAGCCGCTGAAACGGCTACACAAGGCGTCACCATGCCAGAATTTGCGCTCGATGGTGTTATTGCTCAATCCCAGAGCGTGATCACTGGTGCACCGTTTACCGAAAATGCCGAAACTGACTCAGCGCTGTGGGCGCATGCCAAATCCCAGGTCGCCAACCTGGTGGAGCAAGGCGCTCTTGAACAACCTGATGCAGACTCCTTACTCGCAGACACGGCAGACGCCCTGACTACCACGTTAGCTCCTGCTTATCAGGACATTATTGCCTGGGCAGAAGAAGAAAAAGCCAACGCACCGGAAGTCGCTATGGGCCTGGTCTCTCAACCCGGTGGTGAGGCCTACTACCAGTATCGGCTTGCCAACCAGACCACGACGGAGCTGACCGCAGATGAAATTCACGCCATCGGCCTTGCTGATGTGGCCCGCCTGCGCAGCGAAATGGAAGAGGTCATGGCCAGCACCGACTTTGACGGCTCCTTGCAGGAATTCTTTGTCATGCTGCGAGAAACCAGTGATGACGAGCGCTTCTACTACCCCAATACCGACGAGGGCCGTCAAGGCTATATCGATGACGCGACTGCCGCTATTGAAAACATTAAAGCAGTACTGCCGGATTACTTTGCCACATTACCGCAGGCGGACCTGGTTGTGCGCCGTGTTGAACCTTTCCGTGAGCGCGACGGCGGCGCTCAGCATTACTATTCCGGTACGCCAGACGGCTCACGCCCAGGGATCTACTATGCGCACCTGTCTGACATGACAGCAATGCCCAAATCAGAACTGGAAGTGATCGCTTACCACGAAGGGCTGCCGGGCCACCACATGCAGATCTCGATTGCTCAGGAGTTGCAGGATCTGCCACGGTTCCGGACACAGGCAGGCTTTACCGCCTATTCCGAAGGCTGGGGCCTGTACTCTGAATACCTGGCAAATGAGATGCCAGGCACCTACGAAGATCCCTACTCCCAGTTTGGTCGCCTGACATCTGAGATGTGGCGTGCAATTCGCCTGGTAGTCGATACTGGCCTGCATGCGAAAGGCTGGACGGAGCAGGAGGCGGTCGACTATTTTGCCGAAAACTCATCAGTGCCTCTGGCTGCGATCCGTTCCGAGATTCGCCGTTATATCGTCATGCCGGGTCAGGCGACGTCATACAAAATCGGGATGAATAAAATCCTTGAGCTTCGCGAACATGCTCGCCTGGAACTGGGCGAAGACTTTGATATCCGCGGTTTCCACGACGCCGTGCTGCTAGGCGGCGCTATGCCACTACACTTGCTGGAGCGTCGAGTGCAGCAATGGATTGACGACGTTAAAGCCAGCTAGTGAGTTCTGCCATGCTGCCCGCCCTGCCTTAAATGAGATGTCTGAGGCAGGCCGGGCAGAGGGAAGGGCCAGAAGCGTAAAATTTTGCTGCTCTACTGCCAGCGATTCAGTACACTGTCTCGTAGCACTAATAAGAATGAGGCAGATACAAGGTGGAGTTTGAAGAATTCAATCAGCGATTGATGGAGATTGCCAATCGCATTATTGAGGCAACCCTGCAGACCGAAACATACGCACAACTCGCTGCAGTTCTGGTTATCTACGCATCAGCTTTCTTCGTTACCAGCCGTATCAGAAAATTCCTGCCTCTACTTGCTGACGCTCCCTCTGATGCACCATTGGGCCCAATGCGCCGTCTGACGGGCAAACTGGGCAATTTGCTGTTTCCACTGCTCACCATTCTGGTACTGAGTTTTAGCGTAGAACTGAGCGCACAATTGCTCGGCCAGTCCTGGCTGGTTCGTACAGCACTCATTGTCGCCATGCTGCTGGTGTATCGCTCCGTTATTCGCGATCACATAACCAATGAATTTATTTCCTTCATCCTGCTCTGGGTGGGGCTGCCTCTGTTATTTCTGCACCTGCTTGACCTGCTCAACCCGATTATCGCCATTCTTGAGTCAATGCAGTTCCGTGCCGGTAATATCCGCATTTCCGCTTACGGTATTGTCCGTGTTGTCCTATTTGGTTCAGTCCTGTTCTGGTTGGGCCGGGCTTCCACCATTGCCGGACAGGACATTATCAGACGCCAGGAGAAACTGGACTTCCGCACCAAAGAAGTTGCCGCCAAAGTGTTGGAAGTCGGCGTCTTTGTGCTCATTTCCATTTTATTGCTGCAGGTCATGGGCATTAACCTGACAGCCTTGGCTGTCTTTGGTGGCGCAGTGGGTGTGGGTCTGGGTTTTGGCTTACAGGCAATCGCCTCAAATTTCATTTCCGGCCTTATTATTCTGCTGGATCGCTCTATTTCCATCGATGATTACATCGAACTCGAGGATGGTCGCACCGGTGTGGTTCGGGAAATGACACTGCGATCGACGACACTGGAAACCTATGACGGTAAAGACATCATGGTACCGAACGAAAAGTTCGTGACCGAAAGCTTTACCAACTGGACACATAAAGACAGCCGACAACGCTATCGTGTCGACTTCTCAGTCGCCTATGACTCAGACATACGCAAACTCGTTGAGATCGTCAAAGAAACGGTAGCATCCCACCCTCAGGTCATCAGCAAAGAAGGCACCCCATTAGAGGAAATGCCGGATTGCGAGATTGCCAGTTTCGGTGACTCAGGTGTCAATATGCTGGTCGAGTTCTGGATGGAAGGCATTGATGACGGCAAAAACCGAGTCGGCGGTGATTTGATGCTGATGATTTTTGAGGCCATGCGAGAAAACGGCTTTACGATTCCGTTCCCGCAACGCGAAGTACGTATCCTGAATGAGCATCCGGTCACAGCACAGAAAAGCAGCAACGATGATAATAACGTTTCAGCCTGAGAGCTGTAGTCTTTAGCCTGACGTGGCCAAATGGCCTGCCAGGCCCAAGAGAAACCCAAACACCGCACCTAAAGCCGGAGACCAGTGATTCTCAAGTTTTGCCTGGGGTGCCACATCCTCAAATACCAGATAGATAATGCCGCCACTGGCAAACAGCATAATTCCCCCTAACATTTCAGGACGCTCGGGCAGATAATAAAACCCAAGAAGCGCGGAAACAGGCCCCGCAAGCATTAACAGACCAAAGCCAGCCAGGAGTCTCAAAACGGACTGTTTCGAGTTCTCAGTCAGCTCTTCAAACGCGTTAAAGCCCTCGGGAATATTTTGCAACACGATTAATGCGGATATCAGCAGGCCGGTATCCTGACCCGTGGCAAATGCTGCCCCCAACACCATTGCCTCGGGGATAAAATCAGCCAGCATCGCCACGAGCTGGCCAAGCGAGCTTTTCAACTTGCCCAGGTAGATATCGAGAAGACAAAAACAGACACCGCCGCCAGCAAAACTCAACAGCGACAGTAACGGTGATAACGACTCACTCCCATCAGGAACCAGCACCAGAGCGACGGCTGAGATTAATGCGCCACCACCAAAGGCAACGATGAAGCGCCGCCAAGGCTCAGTCAGTATGTCTGGCCACTCAATATCCAGCATTGCCATCCCCGCACCAACGGGGATGGAAGCGCCCGCCAGGGTTGATAATATCAGCAGAATGAGTAGCTCGGACAAAGCAGTTCAGCTCCGGAAAGCGATGCACTAGGTCATCATAGTAGCAGGTCGCGGAACTGAGATTAAACAGCGACTGGCCACAACGGCTGGGGACCTTCCGGATCATTATCTTCCGGCTCGGTGTTTGCAGTCAGGTATGCCAGAATAGCGTCACGCAATTTCTTGCTATCCACCCCATGATTACCAAACAGGCGATTAAATTCGAACACAAAAGGGTGCTGCCCTACCAGGGCAATATCAAAGCCGGCATGATTGACACCCAGATCTTGAGCAAGCCGCAGCGCCAGGTCGGTTACAACCGCCGGCACAGGTGATGTATCAATAGCGCCGCCTTTGGATACATTATTATAAAAGCCTTGCTCCGACTGCATGCGCCAGTAGGCCGCTACCACTTTATCTCCCACGACAACGACGCGGGCATCCCGGTCTATCGGCAGATATTCCTGGGCGTAGAGGACATCAGTCTTTGCACAGTATTCTCGCCAGTCCTGCGTCGACTCAATCAACCAGACACCTTCACCCATGCTCGCCTTGGGTAATTTAGCGACAAAGGGCAGGGTCATCATGTCCCAGATATGATCCTGTGACTCTGGTGTATTTGCCTCGATCATCGTCCATGGAGTATGCGCAGGTGCGACGACCTCAAATGCACGGGTCATTTCAACCTTGTTGTGACCAATGCGGTAGCTCGCTTCGCTGGGGAAAACACGACAATTCAGGCCATAGACTAGCGCATTGAGCTGCCAATATTCCGGGAAGAGCACCCAGTCGGCTCCTGCCAGCAGGTCTTTATGCGAAAAGATATCGCCTGGCTTCAGGACAGTTGTGTCGGGAAACCCCAGGGTGCGAAAAACATTAAACGACACCAGGTTCATTGGCTGTGCGCTCGTAAAAAAAGCGCATTGTATGTATTTTTCACCCCCTGGCAAGCATTTTTAAATGCTCAGTCTTCACCAGCGAACATCGCAAAGACTTCTTCGCCTGTCATTTTCCGGGTGTTATTGCTGAACGAATAATAACCGGGTTTTTCATCAATGAAAATTTCACTGTTCATTGTAAACTCCCCCTCGGCAAACAGCCCGGCTGGAAGAATATATTCGCCGTTTTCTTTTAGATGATAAAACAAGTGCGTGCCACAACGCTGGCAAAAGCCACGCTCTGCCCAGTCTGATGACTGGAAAATAGCTGGGGCATCACCCGAAAACGTTACGTCATTACCAACATGAACCGCTAACATCGGGCCTCCCGACCAGCGCCGGCAAGTTGAGCAGTGGCACACATCAATACCCGACGTATCAGGTGCAGTCACTTCGATTACGCCACAAAGGCATTTCCCTCTCATGTTCCCTCCCGTATCTCAAGATGATGGTTATCGCCGGTTGACGATACGCCTGCCTCTCACTCTCGGTCACTCCAATAATGCTGCATATCCAGAAACAGGTATGAGGCTGTCCAGGTGATAAGTACCAGGCCAGTCAATGACTCAATACCCGTCAAGAAACGGATATCTCCTTCAGGGAAAATATCGCCAAACCCTAACGTTGTAAATACCGTGAAAGAGTAGTACACACAGTCCAGGAACGTGCCATCAAATGCTCCAGACAACCCGCCAAGCACATCGGTCGACACTGCAAAATAGTAGGCAATAGCAAACAGCCAGATCTCAATAGCATGCGCCAACAATGCCCCCAGCAACCCAATCACGATGCGATAGCGGTGCAGAACATGCCATCGAGGAATAAACCGGTTTAGACGATAAAGAAACTCATAGTGCACAATGACTACCGCCACAACCACAACGATATTAATCAGAAATATATCAAGCATTGCTATCATGACGGGACATCACATGACTCGAAATTGGGGCGAATTTCCAACATGACTATTTTATCCTGTTATCTTCCAGTATTTTTCCAAACCGAACAGTGTCTGCTTCATGACCGGACTCTCGCCAGGTTTCGTTTAAAGCAGATTTCTCCCAAGTTTTAACGGCATCCAGGCTCAACAATTCATTGACATAAGCCTGAGACTGTTGCGATAACTGCAATTGAAATGTACGTGCCCGGAAAGCCACAGGAACATAGAAAGCATCAACTGCTGTGAACTGCTTACCACCAAGAAACGGGCCGGAAAACCGAGAAAGGCCTTGCGACCAGAGTTCCTCCAATCGTTCCAGGTTGTTATCCAGGCCAGCAGGACGAGTGGTCATCGCGACCATGACACCGCAGTTCATCGGACAAACATCTCTTAACACTGAAAATCCTGAATGCATTTCTGCCGCCGCACACCGAGCCCAGGCACGAGCATCGTCACTCTCAGGCCATACTCCTGCATGTCGTTCGGCCAGGTATTCCATGATCCCCAGCGAGTCCCAGACACAGCGATCACCATCAACCAGACATGGCACCAGACCTGTTGGGCTGAATTTGCGAAACTCTCCCCAGTTGGATCCCTCACCGAACGGATGCATTATCTCCTGGAAAGGAATATTCAATGCTTTCATCAACACCCAGGGGCGCAGTGACCAGGACGAGTAGTTTTTATTCGCTATATGTAAGGTATACATGGAGATCTCCACATCGATGGTCAAAAGAAGATATCAGGAACAGATTCGCCCTCGACAGGAAATGGCATTGCGACCTGACTGCTTCGCTTTATACATGGACTGATCAACGGCAGACATAACCGCTTCACGATTGGCATCTTTACATTGGAACAACTCAATACCCATACTTGCAGTCACTTTATATTCAAGATGCAAGGTGGGTTTGCCATCATCCCCGTCCACATCAAGCTGATAGGGCTGACAAAGTATTTCAAGCATACGCTTGGCAACATTTAGTGCTTTTATTTCAGCGTCATCCATATCATCCCCCAGGTGCTCGAGTAGTATGAGAAATTCATCGCCACCAAGGCGTATGACTTCATCTGAGACATCAAGGTTATGCTTGATACGTTGCGCGGCAAGAACCAATAACCTGTCGCCAACCGTATGTCCATACGTGTCATTTAATGATTTGAAATTATCGAGGTCCAATAAAATAATTGCACAATAGCCCGAACTCCTCTCGTGGCTCAATGACAAACCCTGTAACCGATGTTTAAGGACTCGACGGTTACTGACATTGGTTAACGGGTCGAAATGGGCTTCACGCCAGGCATCACTTTCCGCTCGTTCTTTGTAGACAACCAGCAGCCCAAAGGCAAACATGACGACGGTTGATAGCGACATCGATAAATAAACGGTTTGTTCCGTACTTGGCGAAAGAAATCCGCTCCCGTCTATGACAGCTGATATGATCAGCAGTGCTCTGATCAGCAAAACGCTCGCATGGAAGACAATGGCAAAAAATATGACCCAGCGCCCGCGCCCTGTTGTTGAAAACAAGCCTTTAAACACCAGGAACAAAACCAGGATGCTGTGATAGGTGCTGGTGACCACACCGAGTATGACCCGGGAATCAAAATCATCCAATAAAATGACAAAACCAACGACGGAAAGTAGCGGCGGCAACCATATAAGCCAACGGGAAATTGGTACCCGGTACAAACGGGCAAGCCCCTCCACAAACATGGCGAACATAAAACCCAGTGCACCGTTTCCTCCTATCACTGAAACCATAAGTGGCAGCTCAGAGCGCAAACCAAACAGCACAAAAGCAAGGACATAAAGTGCAAAACCACTGGCCCAAATCATCAGATCACGATGTTTGCCAGCCGCCACAATCAAGACACAGATTGTGATTGTGAAACCCAGCAAGATGTTAACCAGGTACAAAGGCTGTACTGACTCTATCAAGCGGCCAAGGGAAGCAAACATCAATCGTCTGCCTCCTGATTTCTCGATACCAGCGCTTTCTGCCAATAGCCCACGTCCAGCCACTGATCAAATTTCAATCCGACCTCAGTAAAATGAGCCACTTTTTTCATACCAAACTTTTCATGCAAGGCGACACTGCTATCATTAGGCAATGTGATACCACCAATGGCGACATGAAGCCCTGCCCCCGCAAGCCTTTCAAACAGCGTCGCGTACAGAGCCGAACCATAGCCTCTTCGGGTTACATCATGGGCAAGATAGACTGAAACTTCCACTGCGTAACGATAGGCAGAGCGCTCTTTCCAGCGCGAAGCATAGGCGTAACCAACAAGCATGGCACCCTGTTCGAGTACCAGCCACGGAAGAGACAGATCATGAGCTTGCTGGATGCGAGAGCGCATAACAGCAGCTGTCACAGGAAGCTCTTCGAAGGTCACCGTAGTATTGGTGATATAGTGATTATAAATGTCCGCAATGGCTTGCGCATCGCGAAACGTTGCATCCCTGACCATGCTCTTCAGCCTGTATCATCTCCGCTTTGCTGCGGCAATTTTCAGAGCATGAATAGTAGTCACAGTCCAGGGATACAATCAACCTGTTTTCTTAAAGGGCCTTTATCAGAACGTCCATTGCGTTCGGACTGATAAGATATCGATATCCTCTGGCTCGCCACCATCCAGCGTCGTCAACGGGCTGTTTTCGATATCAAAGGCGCGACTGTAGCCAAACAGAACCCGGACGTTATTATTGAGGTAACCGTTCAAATTAAGCGAAGCACGACGCTGCCTTCCGCCCAGTACGATACCATCCTCCAGGTCCAGTTGATCCAGTCGCACAGCCAGCTCCCAGGCTCCCCAACTGCCCTGCGCCGGAGCAAACAGGCGATTTTGCCGCAAGCGTTTAAACTCACCATCTGAGCCGCGATATACCCGGGACTCCCCTGTCAGGCTAAGCCCCATCTGCACATACCAGGCAGCGAACTCAAGGTCGGCGACACGTACCTGATCTACTTTCGCCTGACCATACTCACTCTGGATGGATAATGGTCCAAGCTTGGCGGCGGCTTCAACAATACCGAGCGATATAGATTCGAAATTGGTTAGCGCACCTGTATCTGCAAGGTACAAGTCTGACATGTTCGTGGTTTCATAGCGGAATGCGGTCGAACCGCTGTTGCTAAGAGAGTTGATTTCATTCGCCTCCCGGTGACCAAAATTAGCCCCCAGGTGCACCAGTCGATCTTCTGTATTAATAGGCGCAATGGTGCCACGAATACCCCAACCATAGCCTTCATCCCGGCCACCACCACTGGATGACATGCCATCGCCATAAATACCGCTCTGCAATGACCAGTCATTACCACTGGACTTCAGGTTCACCCCGATAGCCCGGTCAAAATGCGGCACCGTCAAGGCCGAAAGCAAAGAACGCTCATTGAACATGATGTCGTTGGAGCTTTCCTGAATCTCCATGCTCATCGCATGCTTCTGATTACCTACCGTAATTTCCAGGGGATCGAAACCGGTGTAAGTGAGAAAGAGATCCTTTACAGATGTTTTATTGCCACCGAAATCCGCTTCAATAATGTAATCAAAATCATGATAAGCAGTGCCCCGCAACGCGAGTCGGCCACGACGAATCTCAGTACCAGAGACCGCCTCATAATCATTAGCAGTGCCACGCTTGAGCAAGTTGTCGTCACTGCTATAGCTGCCGTCAGCATGCATGCGACCGCCCAGCCGCATACTAAATCCATTATTGCCTTCTACATCCAGACCATTATTGCCTACCGCAACTTCAGCAGCTGGCTCGGGTTGAGTCAGCCCAGTTGATGGTTCAACCGTTGTCACCGCATCAGCAGGCTCGACCATTTGAAATGTACCTAATTTTACGCGGCCAGCACCTGGCTCGGCGAAAATCTGCTGAGTTTCCGAGTCGACATATAGCTCCAGCGCTGGGGGAGTCTGGGCAAAGGCCAGCGCAGAAAATACGGACATGGAAGCAAAAAGCAATGGACTGGAGAATGGCAGTAATGATCTTGCGGCCATGGTTTGAATATTCCTCTTTTATAACGTTTCGATAACAGTTGCAGCCGATAATGATGGCAATGCCGACAGCAGGCCACATTTATGACAGCACGGCGACGGCAGCGTGACAATTATGTGAAATTAATGTGACAGTATGATGACAGGCGAGAGAATTGTGACATTTTTGTGAAGCGCCCTGGCCTGAAAGGCGTCAGGCCAGGGCTGTGCGAACTTTGCAACCTTAATCTGGAACGTCAGACAGGTTAACGATGGCGCTTGAAAGGGGTGCGAGAGCCTGAAGTCGATTCTATTTCATCGCTAACAGCTTCCATGCTGGCAACATCAATAACCGGCACATCTTCAAACTGGCGTTTGAATGGCGGCTTGCCGCTATAATCTACAGTCCAGACCCGCTCAACTTCCAATATTTCTTCTGTTGCCTCCATCGCGGCTACGTCCGCAGCAGGAAGCTCTACCACCTCTCGTTTGAACGGCGGGCGACCGGAAAAATCGACCAGTCTGACTTTGACCATTTCTTCTGAATTTGCATCGGCCAGAACGGATGTGTGCGGCATTACCGCCACAAAACCCAGTAAACATGCACTCAGGGTTAACTTCCGCATAATCTTCCTCCAACTCAACCAATACGTTTATTAATTTGCCATTCAATTTTACGCAAAACTGAATTAAGAGAACAGGAAAATCGAAAGGTTTCGCACCGAAGCAGTGCAAAAACGGCGAAAAAATCAATTACCAAACATTCCAATAACTTAAATTATTCATACATATCATCAAGTTATGGTGATGGCCTGATTATTGCTCAGTATTGATAGTAACTAGCCAAAAGCTTGGTAAATACCGATCACAAATCAGCCCTATACAGGTAACCACCATGACTTTCTTGACTTACAGACCGTTTAGCTCACTTATCAGGCACTTCAGTTATTCACTCCTGATATCGCTGCTGATGCTCAGTAAAAGCCAGGCAGAAACTCCTGCGCAAGCGTCTCTGGATATTATTCATTCTGGCGATATTCCTCTGACACAGACAGGCGCTGGAAGCTATACCGTTAATGCCGTCATTGGGGGCATTGATGCAGAGTTCCTGCTGGACACAGGAGCCAGTATGGTCACAGTAAACACGCAGTTTTTTGAGCAGTTACGTGACAGTACCGATGTGACCCGGGTCAAACGCGTCGGAGCCAGGCTGGCTAGTGGCAAAGTTGAAATACTGGATGTCTACAGGGTCTCCTCCTTTCTTTTAAACGGTGCCTGCGAACTCGGACCACTAGAAATCGCGGTACTCCCCAGGGGGGGCAGAAACCTGCTTGGCATGAATGCATTACAGCAGGCTGCGCCACTGAACATGTCATTTACTCCCCCAAAGATGAATCTGGCAGGGTGCATGCACCGTTTAGAGGCCAGTTTGTAACTCATATTTCACCACAAGTCTCATTTTGGTGCGTTTGATTTTATCGCGCATCAAAATGGGGCGGCTCAAGTTGTTGAACGAGACTATTTTCTCCCACCATTCCGGCAAAAAGCTCATAACCAATTGTTTTAATTGCAGATTAAATACCTGGCCTGATCTTTGCATTTCCTAGATCAGGAAACAAGGACTTCCTACTACTACTAACAATTAAGACTACCTTCAAAACATCAGGAGAAGAAAACATGAGCAAACTCACTAAAATTGCTGCAGCTATCGCACTCGTATCAGGCAGCGTTGCTGTTCCTTCAATCGCTATGGCCGACGTTACTGCTAACGCGGCAATGGGCAGCAACTACGTATGGCGTGGTCTGACCCAAACTGAAAACGAAGCAGCAATTTCAGGCGGAATTGACTACGCAAGTGAAGGCGGATTCTACGCAGGTACCTGGGCATCTAACGTAAACTATGGGGCTGGCGACGAGTTCTCTTATGAGCACGACCTGTATGCAGGTTATGCCTGGGAATCAGGCGACATGAGCTTTGATGTCGGTTACCTGTACTACAACTACGACAAAGACGGTAAATTCGACTTCGGTGAAGTTTACGGGACTGTTGGCCTTGGCGCATTCAGCGTGAGCCTGTATGTTCTGGCAAACACTGAAGCTGACGAAGCACCTGGCCAGGACTTTGGTTTCGGTGAAGCCACTTACCTGTCACTGGACTACGCAATTCCTGTCGGCAGCAACGGCACAGAAATGGCTTTCCATGTTGGCCGTCACGCCGGTGATTTCGTAGAAGCATTTAACGGTGTACCTGATACGTACATCGATTATGGTGTCACTTTCTCGAACGGCGGTTTTGCTTTCATGATTTCTGGCACAGATACTGATGAGCCAGAGGCCAGTGCATATAACAACGATGATCTGCGCTTCACAGTTTCTTACGGTCTGGACTTCGATCTGTAAGACTGTTGCTCACAAGCAGCTAGCAAAAGCCCGGCTTCCCTGAATCAGGGGCCGGGCTTTTTAATGTTCTCCGGCATCCAGATCAGGTCTGTGACACCAACATCCTGCCCGCTCTGTGTGAGCAGCGTTGTAATCTGCCCCCGGTGATGCGTCTGATGATTAAAGAAATGGGTCAGGGCTAACCATAATTCGTATTGCCGTGGCGCCGGATCCACCATACTGGTGTACCGCAACACCCCTGCCAGGGCGTCATCCGTCAGGGTAGCGACCCAATTATGGATAGCTATATCGGTTTCTTCGCGATCTTTTCGTAGTTCCTCAAAGTCGGTATGTAGCTCCTGGTCCAGCCCTGAGACTCGAAAGGGCTGGTTGACAAAGCGGCCCATCCAAACCTTGTCGGCGAGCAATATGTGATTCAGCGTGCCATGAATTGATTTGAAGAAAGCACCTCGATCTTCTTTTCGTGCAGTATCAGTCATTGCTGAACACTGATCATAGACTTTTGCATTCATCCACTGGTTATAGGCGGCAAGGGTCCGTGCCTGTTTGGGTGTCATTTCCTCTCCTGGTCCTGTTAGTAATTTTTGACAAGGTCAGGCGGTCTGCCTGAATGAACACCTGTACCCCACTGCAGACATTCTCGTGATGCGCCGAAATTGTTTTCGAAAAACTGATGTAGAACCAAACCCGACTTTAAAGGCTATCTGCTCTACGCCCAGCTGGCTCTCTTCTAGTAATTGCTGAGCGACACTCACACGATATTGCAACAACCATTGTATGGGTGTGACACCTAGCTCTTCAGTGAAACGACGATTCAGTGTCCGCACACTCATCGCAGCTTCTTGAGCAATATCGCTCAAGCGAAGCGGTTGCTGATGGTTCTTTTCAATCCATCTCAACACAGGTGACAAAGATCGCTGTTTATCCTTCGCAATTAAATTTCGGTCTATAAACTGCGCCTGGCCACCCTCTCGAAATACTGGCATGACAGCCACACGCGCTGTTGCAGCTGCCACTGCCGCCCCATAATCACAACGAATCATATGCAGGCACAAATCATGCGCTGCCGCCGCACCAGCAGAGGTCAGCACCTGACCATTATCAATATACAACTGATTAGCATCGACATGAATATCAGGATAGGCCGCCGCCAGCTGATCAGTCACCAGCCAATGAGATGTTGCCCTGAGTCCATTCAATAGCCCAGCCTGGGCAAGCACAACAGATCCCGTACAGATTGACGCGATCCTGGTTCCCCGAGTACTGGACAGTTTCAGGGCATTCAAGAGTTTTGGCGATGATGCTGCCATCGCATCATTTCTGCCAGGTACTACCACCGTATCCGCGTTTTTAAGATGATCAAGGCCAGCATCAGGTCTAAGCACCATGCCGTGATTGCGCAGTGTTTTATTCACCCCACACAATGTGACCTTGTACGCAGGTTCGCCTGTCGCTGTCCGGACGTGCCTAAAGAGATCCAGTGGAATGGCAATGTCTGACATAACAGCATCATCGCAAAGCAAGATACACACGGAAAGAGGTTGCATTAATTCACCTACCAAAAGACAGTGCTAAAAAAACAGTGTCAAAAGCATTTAACCAAAACCTTGTAATCAGCACTATAGCCACAACAATGGCAATATATGATCGAATATTGTCTATTTTGCCACTGCTAACTTAACATGAAATATTGAATACTGTGCAGAGTAAATTGACAGGGTAAGCATTATCATGGAACTAACGTTGCATCGACCACCACCATCCAAACTCTGCCTGGCGCATCATTTTTTGCAATATGATCTGCGACAGTTGGGCAACCGCTTCAAACGACGCCTTACAGGCCAGCAAGTGAAGTACATTGCAGAAAACAAATACGCCATGCCTGATAGCGAACTTAGCCAGAAAGCTTTGGCCTTTACACGCGAATGCAGTCCCGATTTTCTGCTCAATCACTGCCTGCGAAGTCATGCATTTGCGGTGGCCCTGGCTGCGGAAATGAAATTACGTTTTGATCCCGAGATTCTATTTATTGGTTCAATACTCCATGATCTCGGGCTGACAGAGAGGTGTGCTGATAACGATACTTTTGAATTATCTGGCGCGCGTGCCGCCAGGTCTTTCTGTCAAACAACTGGGATGGATAGCCAGCGAAGCGACCTGATACATGAGATGGTGGCGTTGCATAACGCCATCGGCATAGCCGATACACGTGAAGCTGAAATCGCCTTACTACATTTTGGTGCAGGTGCTGATGTCATCGGCTTGCACCTGAAAGATATTCACCCACGCACATTACGCGAAATCATATCCAGGTACCCTCGTGAAAATTTTTCCGAAGCAATGGCAGAGCTGATTCAAAAACAAATAGAACAGAAACCTAAAAGTTACATGAGCACCATGGTCAGGATGGGCTTCCTGAACAAAATGCAGGCTCTCTCCCTTGATTGAAAACCAGCTTGATTACAACGCCTTTGGAGCACTCAGGCTTTATTGTCGGCAACAGTAATACCCTTGTTGACGCCACAAGCCTTAACAAAATCATTATCGTGACTGACCATAATAAATGCTCCCTGGTATTGCTTCAATGCATCAGCCAATACCTGTTTGCCATCCAGGTCCAGGTGGTTGTCTGGTTCATCCAGCAACAATAGCCGCTCTCCCGGCTGGTAGCTGACCATTAGCACTGCCAGCTTCATTTTTTCACCACCACTGAGTTGGTTAACGTATTTGAATACAGCATCAGATTCCAGCCCCGCTCCGGCCAGTCGTGTTCTGGCAGCAGTTTCGCTCATACCCGGGCAAGCATCCAGAAGGTGGTCCAGCACTGAAGTATTGCCATCGAGCGATGCAAAGTCCTGGTCGAGGTAAGAAACGCTACCCCCCAATCTGACCTCACCTGATAAAGGCTGTAGTGCCCCTGCTATGACTTTTAGCAAGGAAGATTTTCCGCATCCATTATTACCTTGCACATGCAATTTATCGGTGCCACTGAGCTGAACACTGATTTCCTGTCCACAACCATAGGGTAGCCTGATCCTGCTAACTGTTAGCAACCTGCCCTTTGCCGACAAGCGCTCGGGCAAAGCCAGCGTCTGAGTCTTGAGTGCATCCTGTTTGCTTTGTAGTGTGGCTTTTTTTGTTGCCAACTGCTTAGCCTGCGCGGCATCCTGTTTCCGCCTGGCTGATAACGCTGCTTCAGCGCTGTTCTTCTGATAGTCCAGCAGTAATTTCGACTGGCCACCTGCTTTGCGCACCCGATTTCCTTGCGCCACCCGTTTTTCTGCCTTCTCGCGGCTGTTTTGCACCTGGCTCTTTAATCGCTTTTTTTCTTGATTCAGTTCATTTAGCTGACGCTCTACAGCACTGACAACGAGGGATTTTTCTCGCTCATATACATCATAATTGCCACCATATCGGGTTAACCCTAACTGACTCAACTCCCAGATTTCTTCCATTTCCCTGAGCAGAAAACGGTCATGACTGACCAGCAGGATATGGCCGGGAAATTGGCGGATTTCATCCAGCAACCAACGTTTACCCATACCATCCAAATGATTGGACGGTTCATCAAGCACCAGAAAACCGGCACGACTGCGGAACAAACACCACAATCGCAGTCGAGTTAGCTGCCCACCGCTCAGTTGGCTACAAGGTGAATGAATATCTTGCGGCAGCCCCAATGCGCCCAGCTGCTGAGCTAACTGTTTCTCGATCTGCCAATGATCCCCCACCTGCTCGAACAGTTCAGCTGAACATTCACCCGCAGCAATTCTCTCCAATGCCAGTAACACGGGCTCAAGACCCAGGTATTGAACGATGGTTCGCTGATCACTCAGAATCTCTCCTGGTTGCTGCTCATATTGAGCAACAGAAACAGTCAGTTTTATATGTCCTTTTGTGGGCCTATTGACGCCTGTAATCAGGGAAAGTAACAGCGATTTTCCAATGCCATTCCTACCAAGCAACCCGATGCGATTTGAATTTACAGAAAATGAGATGTTTTCAAACAATACTTTGCCGTTATCTAATTGATATGCGACTTTATTGGCTCGACAGACCGACATAGATTCCTCCCAGAATAGCAGGAGAAGTCAGGCAAGATAACGATAATCCAAGTCAGCTTGTGGTACAGCTTTTAGCTGTGCATCGCCATAGACTTGATAGGGAAAGCATCAAGAGATGCCAGAGACGAAATCTACGCCCACTAACCCTGCATATCCAACATAATTGATAAAAAAATGGATATCACAGGTGTTAGAAAATCACTGGACGCAGGCTCCTGAAGAAATAGATAGCATAAGTTTATCGTGGACGCAACACGATTAGCAAGTATTACAGATTTCGACAACCATTTTATTGATTTTTCGATAGTCGATATTGTTTTGTTTGTATTCGGCTTCTGAAAGCAGATGGCCAAGTTCATGGCACTTGTCAGCCAGATCAGGGCGAGCTGAACTGATTCGGCGCATATGCTCAAGAATTGTCTCTGAAGGTTCGCGACCCAACCCGACTTTATTCAACTTTCTGTTCAATTTCCGGTACGCTCTTATCGCGGGGGAAAGCTGCTGTTGAGCCTGCCTGTTAACCAACATGGCGCGCAGCGCGACCAGAACTAACAACCCTCCCAGCAGCCAGGCAGGCAGATTTCCCAATCCTCTGCTATCGAGCCAGTTGCTCAGGTCTTCAGTACGCAGATTACCTTCATTATCGTACATACCCAGATCCCAACCATACTGCATGGCATCAAGCGTTTCACGGACTGCGTTGTAACCTGGGACTGAATTTAGAAAAAGACGTAACCGCGTTTCCCGGTCCAGGCCTTGTCGAGATTCATTACCCAGTGAAGATAACCAGGCATCCAGGCCAGAGTGTATTCTCTCAGGTGCTATAGCAGCCGTCGGATCCAGTCGCTGCCAACCTTCCCCCGGCAACCAGGCCTCTACCCAGGCGTGAGCATTATATTGTGAAACACGCCAATGGCCGGTTACGTTATTAAAACTGCCACCTTGATAACCGACAACAACACGAGCCGGGATACCGGCTGAACGCAAGAGAAATGTCATCGCTCCCGCATAGTGTTCACAAAAACCCTCTCTGGTATTGAACAGGAAGTCATCAATGCTTTGCTCACTGTTCTTTTCTGGCGTCAAGGTATAGACATACGGTCTCTCATTGAAATGACGAAGTACTGCATCAATCAGTAATTGATCATCCTTAAATTGCGCACGCAAACGCATCGCCATGTCATGAGCCTGGCTGTTTCCGACATCAGGCAATGCCAGGTTTCTCTCCCGTAATTCCTCATTTAATGTTAGCTGTGTTTGCGCCGGGATCGAAGTGGCCGGATATCGCACACGCTGTCGAATCACATCCGATGTCACAATAATTCCGCGTTTGTCACGGTAGGTTTGTGGCCGGGTGGGATAAGCCTGGTGTAGGCCATATAGCCAGTTCTGCTGCGTAGGTTCCAGCGTCACCAGATACCGCAACCTTGATTCAGCAGGCACAACAGCAGGAACAGGGTTGATATCAAAATCAAGGCGCCGACTCCGTGACCAGGTCTGACCATCATAGTTTTCGAGTACCAGTCCCCGCCAGTATAATTCCTCGGGACGAAGGTCGGCTTCGCCATCAAAGCGGACCCGCATGGCCAGAGCGCTGTCACTGACCAATTCACTAACAGATCCAGGTGTCATTGTATCGCTGACGCCTGTAGCAGAGCGATCAGCCTGGTTTCTGTCTGACCATCGGGCTCCCGCTGCCAGGATCAGCATTAACATCACCAGCAAGACAGGAATTGTTAGAACAATTTGTGACAGCGCACTTGCAAGCTGCTCGCGATTTCCCGCACCAGGCCGGCTGTACATCCGCATTAACAGCAAAACAACTATGAACAAAAAGTAAGCGACTGACCACCAGGAGTCCGCGTAAGTCATTGCCGCAAGCAAAAGCAGCACAGAGATTATTTGCCAGCGCATAATCAAACAGACCAGGCAGGGCAATATCAACCACCAGGCTTGCGTTTGCATGGGAGGAAAAACCAATAGGATTGCTGTCATCAATGTGACTGGCACTACTATGTCTTGTTTTCCTTTCCTGAAGGGCAAGTTTTCGCTTCTCATTTCCATAAAGCCAGGGCCTGCAGCAATTTATGTTTATGAGCCTCACCCCAGCCAGGTTTTATCTCCTTCGAACCAGGCAATATCAGCCCCACTTTTTGCTGTCCCCGACTGATCAGCAGTACAACCAGGTAACTCAGACAAGACAATGCCGCTTCTGGATCACGCCCCGGAAACATGGCCATAGACAACATGACCGGAGCATCGCCCTCCGATACAAACTGTTTGGTTTTCAACCCCTGTCCTCTGGCAAGGGATTGCCAGGCGATACGTCGTCGGCTATCTCCCAGGGAATAACTCCTTAATCCAAAGAAGTCATCCACACCCGATTGCCTCGCTGTCAATTGATTGCCCTGGCTGGACTCCGGCACATCGTTGTACCGTTCTGGCATAGCACAAACAGCAGGCCGAGGGTAAACCAGGTAGCGCATGTTCAGGTGAGGACGACTCCATGACTGCCATAACCCGGCAGGGTATCGCGTACGCAGCAACATCCTTGGCGCCTGGAAAACACCACGCCTGTCAGTCTCGACTGACAGATGGATGGCTGAATTACTCCCTGTTATCTCTCTCTGCGGCTGAAGCTCATTGTTGTTAAACCCAATCCAGATATCATGATGTGATCGTCGCAAGCCTGCAGGAGAAATACTGATTGATAACTGTGCTTTTTCACCGGCAAAGCAGCGCGCGCGAGGAAGCTCATTCGACTCCTCACTAATAGCCAGTTGCAAGCCACTAAGGTTGCGATAACAAAGCACAAGACTGAGCAGGAACAAACTCAACAGTGTGGCTGTTAACAATATAGAGAATGGATTTCTTTCAGCGACAGCAATAACCAGCACGACAGCTGCACCAAAACCAAACAATGCACCCTGGATTGTCGGCAGAATAAATATGGATCGCTGGCCCAACCTGAGTGAAGACGCAGGGGGGACACGCCGGTCAAGCCAGCGCTCCTGACGTTTCGTTAGATAATGGCGCCAGTGCTGTCTTATGCTGCCAGAACGTCGACTGAGTCCACTATCCATTGTGCCAATGTCCTGCGCTGCTGTGAAAGATGGCTTGCAGACTCTGGCATGTAACCCATGTCATCTGCCGGAACGATGCGATGGTCACATACCGCTGGAAATATGACCTGGACATCATCTGGTGTGACATACTCCCTGCCCTCCAGCAAGGCAAAACACCGTGCTGCCCTGACAACAGCAATACCACCCCGTGGGGATAACCCTAGCCGTATTCGGTCAGATTCTCTGCTGAACTCAATAAGACGCTGAATATAATCCAGTACGCTATCACTGCAATGTACTTGCCTGAGCTGACCGCGCCACTGCTGCAGATCTGCTAATGACAGGCAAGCAGATACCGGCTCATGCTTAAGCCGCACATCAGGCTGGGCAAGCAACTCTCGTTCAGCCTGACGATCCGGGTAGCCCAGCGAAAGGCACATCAGAAAACGATCTGTTTGAGACTCTGGCAACGGGTAAGTGCCTGCCAACTCAGATGGGTTTTGCGTGGCGATAACAAAAAAAGGAGCTGGCAACTGACGAGTCTGCCCATCCAATGACACTTGCCCCTCCTCCATCGCTTCCAGCAACGCACTCTGGGTTCTCGGCGTGGCACGATTTATTTCATCCGCCATCAGTACCTGACAGAATATCGGGCCTTCATGAAAGTGAAACTTTCCCGAAGAAGGATCAAAAACAGACCCGCCCAGAATATCGGCAGGCAGCAAGTCACTGGTGAACTGAACCCGCCGGAAAGACAACCCCATGATGCCAGCCAGTGCATGCGCCAATGTGGTCTTACCCATGCCTGGCAAGTCTTCCAGCAACAGGTGCCCATCACTGAGCAAGCAGCATAACGCCAGCTTGACCTGCTCCTCTTTGCCTAATACTGTGTTGTTCAATTGTTGTAACGCGGCTTGAATCTTGTCTTGCATTGGATATTGCACAGTTAAACGCCCTTAGTTGATCCAAATGCTCTCCCTAACTGTATATATGCCCATCAGACATGTCCAGATACCTGCTCCTTCTATACATAAGGCCTTCATTTATGCGTCACACCCCGCTATTGCTACTTTTTCTCTTTACCCTACTGCCTGCCCTGACACCCGCTTACGGCCAAGGCAGACCATCGCCCTATCCGCTACCCTCGGCGCCGGTTGAACTCGAAACCTATAACGCAACAGTGAAGGCCACCGTTGTTGCACAAGGCATACCTCGCCCCTTCGGCTTTGAGGTGCTGCCAAATGGCGACATTCTGATCACCGACCGTTATTCACCGGCATTGCGAGTCATTCAGGGGAACGAACTGATCCCAGAGCCCATGCAAGGTCTTCCCCCGGTTCGTACCGGGTTTCACTCAGGCCTGCTGGATGTCATTGCTCACCCGCTGTTTTCTGATAACCAACTGATCTACCTGACTTATCATGTCGCACTGGATAACGATGGCGAATACGCCATAGCGCTTGGACGGGGCCGATATGATGGCAGTATCGAACTGAAAGACTTTGAACAGCTTTTTGAAGGCACCCCGATGACAATCTCGGGCGGTTCACGCATGGCCTTTGCACCTGACGGCAAGCTGTTTGTTACGGTGGGTGGAGCTATGGACAGACGCCCCCTGGCCCAGGACCTTAGTCGACTTGAAGGCAAAGTATTACGACTTAACGAAAACGGCACGATACCGGCTGACAACCCCTTTATCGATCACGCAGATGCTCACCCGGCGATCTATTCTTACGGTCACCGCGATCAATATGCTATTGCGATTCACCCCGAATCCGGCGAGCTATTTCATGCCGAACTCGGACCATTAGGTGGTGATAAGCTGAATATTATCAAACCCGGAGCAAACTACGGTTGGCCACTGTATGGCTACGGTAGTTATAACGATGGCGAGCCCATGGAAAAATTACCCAGAGAAGGTTATGAATCAGCGATTCTGATCTGGCAACCCGGCATTGTCCCCTCTGGTTTACTGTTTTACACGGGAGAAGCATTCCCGCAATGGCAGGGGCAAATGCTGGCGGGCAGCATCCAGAGAGGCAGAATCCCCGGCACCGGTGGTTTGGAGCGCGTTGTGTTCGATAACCTGATGCAGGAGGTACAGCGCGAAACCATGGTGACCGAATTACGGCAGCGAATCCGTGATGTCAGCCAGGGACCCGATGGTGCTATTTACCTTCTCACAGAGGAAGAAAATGGCGCAGTAATAAAATTAGAGCCTGCGTCTTAAGTTCTGGTTCAATTTACACTTTCTTCCTGCGTGGCATCTTTCTGTTTAGCGATCTTATGCTGATCTTCAGAGTTGCCACGTTTCCAGTAACTGCTGATATAAATAGATCGCTTGTCAATGTTACGGGTAAATTTGAAGTGCTTCCTCAATTGCTTCATTGCACCAAACTCGCAGGCGCACCACACATAAGGCTGACCATCTAGCCATTGCAGCGCAAACACAGTGTCCAGGAACTTCTCCTGGTCACTGTGGCTGTCACTGATCACCCATTTAATTTCCACACCTGCCGGCACTGATATTGGTTGAATATCCAGCTCACTGCTGATTTCAATAACAGCGTATCCTTTTGCCTCCGGTGGCAGTTGTTCCAGGTTGCAGCTTATTGCTGGCAAAGCAGTCATGTCTCCGGCAAACAAAAACCAGTCGGCACGGTTATCAACAAGCTTTATCGGCCCGGGCCCCACGATAACCACTTCATCACCTTCGGCAGCAATTTGCGCCCATTTCGACGCCGGACCTTCACTGTCTTTATGCAGCACAAAATCAACCGTCAGTTTCTTTGTTGCAGGCTCAAACTTGCGAACCGTATAGGTACGCATCAATGGTTTGTCAGGCGCCAGCATTTCCAGTTGCTCCTTACTGCTGACTATATTCCCCTGTTGGGAGAACAGAAATTTAATGTAGCCACTTTCACTATCGTGTGGAAATGTCGCCAACTCTTCACCCGTTAATACGATGCGCTGCATGTGCGGAGTCAGAGTGTTTGAGGAAACGACAGTTAATGTTCTCAGTTCTTTCTTTGCCATGGTAAAACCTTGTAGTGCTGCGCTGCTATACAGAAAATCTGTATCACAAACCAGTGTCAAGACAACTGCTTAATCGCTGCCAGAAACTCACTCTTATCTCTGGGCGAGACCATCAGAGACTTCCCCTGTTGATACTGTATTTGTATCCTGTCCATTGACAGGGCCGGACTGGACAACGGATTTTTTGTGTTTCTAACACTGGTTATTGAAGCGATAGGAATGTCCCAGGAAAAAGGACCGCTTTTTACTTTAAGGGTTTCTGTCGAAACGATATATCGTGTCCCAAACAGAATCCACAACGGCAGCGCGACACCAGCCGCCAATAGCAATAATGAAAACAGTGTGCCCGCGATGTCCATGCTAATGACCATCCCAAGTGTCACTAACAGACTTAACGCTGCTGAAACGAGGATGATTAACCCTAACCAGAGATCTATCTTGGATTTGAATACTTGCATTAAAGCTGCCTCAGTGTTTCTGCGCTGACATTAACCAAGGGTACACGAAAACAACCATCACAATAAGAAACGCTCCAGAATAGAAGCTGAGAGTCAGCTCTTCCTGTTCATTAAGCAGTATCGCTGCCAGTAAAATAGCATAGACAGGCTCAAGATTAACGACTAACGCACTGGCGTAAGCGGACAGTTTTCTCAGTGCAAGCAATGACAATGCAAAGGGCAGCAGTGTGCAGGCACCGGCAAGCAACAGCAACCAGAACCAGTCCTGTCTATCTGGCCAGGGCAGCACTGTGCCACTTTCAACCGTTAGTCCGGGTAGTGCTGGCATTGAAAATACGACAGAGAGTGTCGAAAGTGTCAGCAGAAATATGCCTCCTGCTGCCATTTCAATACCCGTTACCGTCAGTGGTTCACCTCGCAGGACCAGCCTCTTATTCAGTGCAGCAAAGATAGCTACAAAAAAAGCGGACGTAATGCCCATGATTATGCCCGCATTCATGTTTTGCGGCGTCCCGCCGACAACTAAGATGATACCCGGTAAAACCATGATTGCTAAAAGCAGTTCAGACAGCCGAAACCGCCTCCCAACCAGCAAGGGCTCAGTCAAGGACAGAAAGACAGGGACAGTGGCAATACAAGTGACGGCAACTGAAGCATTGGCTAGCTTGATCGCACCGTAAAACGTTAACCAGTGCAAAGCGACAAGCATACCAACACCGCTAAACGCCATCAGGTCATGACGGGACATGCTACGGATATTGCGCCAGATTGATGGAATCAGTAGTAGCGCCAGGGCGACCAGACCCATCCGCCAAATTACCAAAGGCAGGGCATCCAGAGTGATCACTTTACCCAGGATCGCGGTAAAGCCCCAGAGCACCACACAGAAGTGGATTTGCAGCCAAGGGAGACGGGTATCTGACATAGAGCTATACTAGCATGACATCATTTATTCGATGGATAATAACAATGAACTTTTGCTCACGTATTGCATGAATGATAAAGAAAATACCGATAAATGAATTGCAGTTGGGCATGTATGTACATGACCTGCATTCTTCATGGCTAAATCACCCATTCTGGAAAAGCAGCTTTTTGCTGGAAGACCAGGATGAACTGGATAAACTCCGCAGCTGCGGCATTAAAACTGTTTCGATAGACCTGAGCCAGAGCAAGCTTGTTTCACCTGCGATATCTCCTGTCCCTCAGAAAGTAGAATCCATTGGCGGCGCGCCACCTTTCGCCAAACAGCCCATCGCCAGCACCTCAACTAACATAAGCTTTCGAGAAGAACTTAAGCAGGCACGCCGAACCTGTAGCATGGCGATGCGAGAGGTCAGCACATTATTCAGTCAAGCCAGGATGGGTAAAGCCATTTCGATGGATGGTGCGGAAGATACTGTTAAGCAAATCCGCGGCTCTGTCTCACGCAACCCCCAGGCGCTTATCACACTGGCAAGATTAAAAACGGCTGACTCATACACTTATATGCACTCTGTTGCTGTTTGTGCCTTGATGATTGCATTAGCCAAAGAGTTAAAACTGAATGATCGCATGGTGGAAAACGCTGGCCGCGCCGGCCTTATGCATGATGTTGGCAAAATGATGGTGCCAGACAAAATTCTCAACAAACCAGACAGACTGACCAGCGAGGAATTTGCCATCATTCGTGAGCATCCTGAGCGGGGCGCGGAGCTGTTAGGTCAAATTGAAACAATCCCTGCTGAGGTCATTGACGCCTGTCGCCATCACCATGAAAAAATGGATGGCACAGGTTACCCCGGCAAACAGAAGGGCAAGGAAATCAGCTTATTATCACGCATGGCAGCAGTCTGCGATGTCTATGACGCTATCACCTCTGACAGGCCTTACAAGAAAGGCTGGGGACCGGCCGAATCATTGCAACGCATGGCATCATGGGAAGGGCATTTCGATAAAAAAATCTTCCAGGCTTTTGTTAAAACTGTCGGCATCTACCCGGTAGGTTCTCTGGTCAGGCTCAAAAGTCAGCATCTGGCAGTGGTAGTGGAGCAAAACGAAGGTAACCTGGTTTCGCCTGTCGTCAAAATATTCTTCTCTCTACGCTCGGATCTGCCGGTTAAACCCCGATTGCTCGACCTGGCCAATAAAAATAACAGTGATACTATCGTCGGCCGGGAGTCGCACAGCAAGTGGAATTTTCCATACCTGGACGAGCTATGGCAAGAGAGTACTTAAGAGAACAGCAACCGGTGCCGACTGCCTTGCTCTTTTCCTTTAACCTGCCGAACCGTCACATCGAGTGCGCGCTGCCCTGAAGGTGTGTGTGCAACATGCACTTCCAGCTGCAAGGTCGATGGTGACTGTGCCCGAGGCCTCTGGTGAAACAAAACACCCAATGTATTACCGTGTTGCGCCGCCAGCTCCAACCGTCTCAATACACGGGCGCTTAACCAGTTCTGCCAGGCAAGCACCATTGAGCATTCAGGCGACTGCAATGCCTTTTCAATGCTCCAAAGTGCATGATTGCATTGTGTTTGCGGAGGAACAACAAAGCTGTTGCCAAGATTGATACCGCTGTTTGCCAGTGTCGGACTATGTAGCGGATAGGGCGGCGTTATCCAGAGCAACGACTGTTTTCCCTGGCTACGCTGTTGCAGCAATGGCAGCAAAAGCTGCAGCTCCCTCATCTCCTTTTGCTGGCAAATGACCTCAATCAGCCCGGTGTTTGGCAACCCCTGCCATGGCAAAGCCCGATCAAGATCGGGAAATCCAGTCGTGACTCCCTTTTCAACCAATTCTGCAGGGTAATTAGCACGAGAAGGCCTTGAGAGAGCATGAGAGCCAGTGACAACGTTATTATCATCATCGTTTGCACTGACCTGATCATTTTGCCAAAGGTTCAGGGTAGCCTGCTGGTGCCGGTTGACGCTCTGGTGCTTGTTCATAGTTCCGCCCTTGTCTCGTCCGCTCTGTTCGTCCGTTATATTCGTCCGTTTTTGGCGTCCATTTTGTGTTATTTACAATCGGTACAGTAACTCACTTGAAGACACTGTATATAAGCACAGCACTATTGTAAATACATACAGTGGTTTTTATCGTAGAACAAGCGTTATTTAAGTGTTATCTGACAAGCGGGCCGCCATCCAGGAATTATCACTGCAAATTGTTGTCACATTGGATATATTGTAATAGGCTTCAGAAAGTTACCTGCTAATACTGCAAGTAATGATTAGGAAACCACCTTAATTCACTGGAAAATAGAATAATTAAAGCGATGAAACGCAAGCCGGACATGATGATGGTGATGGTTGTTTTGTTTGCACTGGGCGTGCTGGTCAGTGGTGTTGCTGAAAGCGGTCTGCTGTAAAGCATAATTCGCCGTACCGAGTAATGACCCAACCCCGCCACTATTCACAATTAATGCGCAGGCGGAACCTGTAAATACCTTTCTGGCGTTACCAGCTTATCCAGCCGGACGTCCCAGGCCGCCTCAAAAATCTCACCTGCCGGAACTTCCTGACAATCATGCCCCAATCCGACCAGTATTGGACGCTTTGTGCCGGATTGACGAAACGCAAAGGCTCGATCATAAAACCCCTTACCCATCCCCAGGCGCCTGCCCTCACCATCAAACCCCACCAAAGGCACTAATACCAGATCAAGGTGAGCTGCAGGAATAGAGTTTCTCAGACACAACCGGGGCTCATCGATTCCCCAGCGATTGCGCTGCAACGATGTACCGGGTTTAACACGCACAAACACCATGCGACCGGATTTGAAAGGATGCAGAACAGGAAGGTAAACCTGCTTGCCTTGTTGCCAGGCCATGGACATTAATAGATGCGGATTCACTTCGCCATCACTGGCACAATACAGTGCGATACGGCGCGCGCCCTGCCATGCGGGCAAACGAGCGACTCGCTGACATATATGCGACGCAGCAGTTTGCTGCTGAAAATGGCTGACCTGGTTGCGGCGCAACCGGAGGGAACGACGGAGTTGTCTGTTATGAAGATGACGCTGGTTATTGCGCTCGATTGTAGTCACAGTCAGGTGGGTACAGAATCTCATTGCCAGTATTTAGCAAGATGAATGCAAGCCACCCAAGATACCGCTGCCGGTATAGTCCTGAACCCTAAGGTTCAGGTGGTGGCTCCAGCGATGCATCAGGCTTTCCGTCAGGCGGACATGCTCAACAGCATCTACGAGGAGCCTCCGGGGTAACATTTATCGGCTCGAGGACATAACCAGCTTCGCGCATACCCCAGGTGACTATGGAATCAGTATAGCGCACAAAAACACGACCATCGACAGGATTACGCAAAAAAATTGTGACAGAACAAGAAATAGTGTTTCGGTATTAGAGTTCGATCTGGCGGGCTTGATAAAGTGCGTGATCGACCTTGTCTTCCAGGTATTTGATTTGTTGCGCATTACTGTGGCGCATTTCATTTATCTGGCGATTTTTCTGCAGCAGTTCGTGCGTAATATTCAGCGCCGCCATGACGGAAATTTTTTCCATACCATGAATGGTGCCGCGCGCTTTAATTTTGCGCATGCTCTCATCCAGTTGGCGGGCGGATTTAAGCAAAGCGTCCTGCTCCGATGGCGGACAGCTTATCTGATACTCCCGATCAAGGATTTTGACGGTAACGGTAGTGGCGGCTTCCGGGCTGCTCGACATATCAAGTGCTCTGCGACTGTTCCATGGCGCGCAATCGACTGAGAACGGACTCCAGGTGAGCCTTGGCTTTGCGGTTGTTCTCAATCAGTTGCTGACGTTCCGATTGCCAGTTATGCTGACTGGCGCGTAAAAGCTGATTTTCCTGTTTCATCGCTGCACATAACTCAATCAGTGCTGAGATTTTTTCGTCCAGTGAATGTAGCTGATCGTTACTCATATTTGATGCTGTTTGGCTAATGAATCGCAGGAACTTCTACCTAGAACGTATTACTATACCGTCAAATTCCATACAAATATAGAGCAAGACCTGATGACCAA
Organism: Pseudohongiella nitratireducens; assembly: GCF_001642735.1. Classification (GTDB taxonomy): domain Bacteria; phylum Pseudomonadota; class Gammaproteobacteria; order Pseudomonadales; family Pseudohongiellaceae; genus Pseudohongiella; species Pseudohongiella nitratireducens. Next base: position 155,233 of record NZ_LWHM01000003.1, read on the forward strand.
GGAATCTGTAAACCGCTATGAACTGGCCGCCAAACGCCGGAATGCATTACTGCGTAAAATGAAGAAAAACAGTGTTGCCATTTTACCGGCAGCCACACTGAAAACCCGTAGTAATGATACCGAGTATAACTTTCGCCAGGACAGCGACTTTTATTACCTGACCGGGTTTACGGAAGACAATGCGGTGCTCGTGTTAAAACGCGGCGACAAAGATACACAGACCATTCTGTTCTGCCAGCCCAAAGACAAGACCAAAGAATTATGGACGGGTATTTTGACGGGGCCGAAAAAGGCCGTTGCACTGCTGAACATCGACAGTGCATACAGCGTGACAGAGATAGATTCGCAACTCCCTGAGCTGCTCGCGGACTCGGATCTGATTTACTATAGAACCGGCCTGGACAGCCACTGGGATAAACAGGTTAACGGCTGGGTCAACCAGGTTCGTCGATTGGCCAGACAAGGTGTGCAGGCACCCAGTCAATTTGCACACATTGACCCGATCATCCACGAAATGCGGCTGATCAAGAGCGCCGACGAAATCGCACTGATGCAGAAAGCTGCCGATATTTCTGCCCGCGCGCACTGCCGGGCCATGCTGGCATCGCGCGCAGGTGTCACCGAATATCAACTTGAGGCTGAGTTGCAACATGAGTTTTTGCACAGTGGTGCCAGCGCCCCCGCCTACAGCAGCATCGTCGCTTCCGGCGCCAATGCCTGCATCCTGCACTACATCGAAAATCGCGCCACCTTGCGCAATGGTGACCTGGTACTAATCGATGCAGGCTGTGAGTACGAGCATTACGCTGCTGACATTACCCGCACCTACCCGGTCAGTGGACGTTTCAGCAAAGAGCAGTCTGCACTGTATGAGATTGTACTAAAAGCACAATTGGCAGCGATTGATGCCGTCAAACCAGGCAACCCCGCCGATCAACCTCATCAGGTTGCCACACGGATCATTACCGAAGGACTTGTGGAGTTGGGGTTGCTGAAAGGCAAGCCCGCCACTTTGATACAGGAAGGGGCCTACCGGGATTTCTTTATGCATGGCACCGGTCACTGGCTGGGCATCGATGTCCATGATGTCGGTGCTTACAAAACGGGTGGTAAAAACAATGCAACATCACGCCCCTTCCAGCCGGGCATGGTGACAACCATTGAACCTGGCATTTATGTAGCCCCTGAAAATCGCAAAGTCGCCAAGAAGTGGCGTGGTATCGGCATTCGAATTGAGGATGACGTACTGGTAACCCGGTCGGGGAATCACGTACTGACCGATGGCGTACCCAAAACCATTAGCGAAATTGAAGCCTTGATGGCCACCCGCCAGGAGTCCTGATTTCACTGTGAAAAATAGCAACACACATTATGACATTGTCGTCGTTGGTGGCGGGCTGGTAGGCGGCAGCTTTGCCATTATGCTACATCAACTGGCAGCCGATGCCGGGCTGAGAATACTGATTGTTGACGCACGTCCTTTCAATGCGTCATCAGATAAAACAGTGACACAGCCTGACTTCGATGCCAGAAGCACGGCTCTGTCCTGGGGTAGCCGCAATATCTACGAAAAATTTGGGCTCTGGTCGGACCTTTCACCTCATGCCGCGGCGATCAGACAAATACATGTGTCTGATCGGGGTCACCCTGGTGTCACACGCCTCCAGGCTGATGAAATGGATGTCGAAGCCCTGGGCTATGTGTTGGAGAACCAGTACCTGTCCCAAGCCATACAGTCAGCCTTAGTCGTCAGCAATAACCTGGAAATCTGTGCGCCAGCGCAGGTCGTTGAGATTCAGCACCAACCTGACGGTATGCGCCTCAATCTCGACAGCCATAATGGCGCTCAGCAGATTGACTGCAGTTTGTTAGTACTCGCTGACGGTGGGCGCTCAGGTTTGATGGAGTCATTAGGTATTACGACTCAGAAGCACCACTACAATCAACATGCCATTATCGCCAATGTCGCCTTTGAACGCCCCCACCAGGGTCAGGCATTTGAACGATTCACGGATAATGGCCCACTGGCCATGCTGCCGTTACCTGATAGCCAGGCCCCGGATGGGGTTACACTGCATCGTGCTGCCCTGGTGTGGACAGTACCGGATACCGACAAAGCCCGCACCCTCAGCCTGGACGATGCGACTTTTCTTGCGGCTTTGCAGGACCGGTTCGGTTATCGTTTGGGGCGCCTGACACGTGTCGGTCAACGAAACGCCTACCCACTGAGCCTGATGGAAGCCAGTGAACAAATACGTCCCGGACTGGTTTTACTGGGCAACGCTGCTCACACCCTGCACCCGGTTGCCGGGCAGGGACTTAACCTGGCGCTGAGAGACTGCGAAGCCCTTGCCTCGCTGCTGGCCCGGCAATGGCAAATTAACAGTAGTGAAGCAAATATCCGCGGAAAGGAAATAGGCAGCTATCGTTTTCTGGAAAGTTACCTGAACAAGCAAGCCCAGGATCAGCAGCGCACGGTAATGTTCAGTGACTTGACCACCCGTCTTTTTTCAAACCAACAACCTGCGCTGACCCTGGGCCGAAACCTGGGCCTGCTCAGCATGGATTTACTGCCACCGGCACGACACTGGTTTGCACGTCAGGCGATGGGGTTGCGTTAAATACCTCAGCCCCCCTCGGTAATAGCAAGGCTTAGACTTTCGGCGATCAGTGCAGGCTTGTCATTGCCTTCAATATCGACTGTTGCCTGATATTTGAACAAATACTGCCCCGGATGTTTTTCATCCACTTTAAGCAGCACGAAACGGGCCCGAATCCGCGCGCCCGCGCGCACCGGCGTCAGGAAACGAACCTTGTCCAGACCATAGTTGATAGTCATCCGCGTGCCATCCAGGCGGATATTCGCTGCCTCAGCCCCCAGTCGGATCAGCAGCGATAATGTCAGGTATCCATGCGCGATGGTGCCACCAAATGGTGTTTCCTTTGCCGCCCGCTCGGCATCAACATGAATAAACTGATCATCACCAGTCGCTTTGGCAAAACGGTCGATCTGTTCCTGAGTGACTGTCAGCCAGGGACTGACTCCTGTCTCTCGCCCAATCAGCGACTTGGCAGTTTCAGGACTAATCGTATCCGACATAAATGACTCTCCTGCAGACTTCATGAAAATGCTAAAGTAATGAGTATTGAACAGATATCGCCAGGCAACAAGACAAACCACGACAAAAAACATCAGGGCCGGGACGATTGAACGCGACTGAATAAAACGAAAAAGTAGTGCCCTTATAGACATTGGTGCAGGCAAAAGAGATGGACGACGTGACGCAAACAGACATCGCAATCATTGGTGGCGGGCTCGCAGGCGCTGCGATGGCAGCATCTCTGGCTGACAGTGAGTACTCAGTAACACTGCTGGACGCCCGGCCATGGCCTGATTCTCCGGATTTGACTGACAAGCATCAGCCACGCGTCAGTGCGGTCACGCCCGGAACAATCAAATTCCTGAAAACACTCGGCGCCTGGGAGCAGATCCCGGCATCAAGAGTCAGCCCTTACACCCGCATGCATGTTCGGGAAGCGGACGGTACAGGCGAAATCAACTTTTCTGCCGATGACCTTCGCATCGACTCGCTGGGCTGTATCGTTGAGAATCACCTGATCCAGGCAGCACTCCTGGCAAAACTGAATGCCTCAGTCAATGTGCGCACCCTCGCTCCCACCACTGTCACTGCCTGCGAAAGGCTGCGCGACCACAATCTGCTTAACCTTTCCGATGGCAAGTCATTACGCGCCAGGCTCGTCATCGCCGCCGACGGTGCGCGCTCGCCGATGCGGGACCTGCTAAAAATCCCCGTGCGCGCCTGGGACTACCACCACCATGCCATTGTGACTACGGTTTATACCGAGCAACCACATCAGCAAACTGCCCGACAAATATTCCACGATGAGGGCGTCCTGGCGTTTCTGCCTTTATCTGCAGCTGGCCCAGAATCTGAGGGCCAGCACGCCTGCTCAATCGTCTGGTCAGTACAGCCTGATCAGGCAGAAACGATGATGGTGATGGATGATCAGCAATTCCTTGCAGCACTGGGACATCGCAGTGAATACTGGCTCGGTGACATTAAAGCCTGTGAGCAACGCTTCAGTTTCCCGCTACGCCAGTGCCATGCCCGGCGCTATTTCCAGGACGGTGTCGTGTTAATCGGTGACGCCGCCCACAGCATTCACCCTCTGGCTGGCCAGGGGGCCAACCTGGGTTTCCAGGATGTCGCCTGCTTAAGCCGCATTATCAAACAGGGCGACAGGGAGTTAACTGACCCGGTCTTGCTCCGACGCTACCAACGTGAACGCCGTCCAGCCAATTTGCTGATGGCAGGGGTCATGGAAGGCTTCAAACAGCTTTATGCCGATCAACCACTGCCCATCCGCTGGTTGCGCAACAAAGGCATGCACTATGCTGGCCAGTGGCCGCTCATCAAAAACGAACTGGTTCGTCAGGCGCTTGCCTAGCACTATACCCAAAGACCACCTGGACCGGCCCTGAGATTTAACGCAACATTCTCGTTAAAGATTCAGCGCTGCTGGCCGATTGCTTGGAATACCGATCTTTTGTTTCCGAGGAATTGCTACATGAGCCAACAAGCCAATTGGCCGTTTGATGTGGATTTGAGTGGTCTGGATACTGGCAGTATTACCAACATCATCCAGGACATTGAAAACCATTTACCCTTGCTGACAACAGAAAGTGACATGCAGGAGCTGTTGCGCGTAAAGCAGCGCTTCGAAGATGAGTTGATGGAAAGCCACCGACTGCATTAATCCTTTCCTCCTGGGCCGCAGCATCATGCATCAGATAAGTGCTGAGGGCCTGTATTCCTGTCTCATTTTGCCCTATGCTGTTACCAGCGCACCCGACCGTGCCTGGAAAACAAACAATAAATTACCTCAACTGAGGTATACCTATACGGTAAATTGGAGGGTAATAACGTGAAGAAATTGATTAGCCTGGTCGTAGTGACGATGTTACTGGGCACACAAGCCCATGCCATCGATAAAGCCAGCCTGAACAACCAGCTGGATAATCCGGGTCGCCCGGCAGCAGACAAAGAACGTGATGAATCACGCCAGCCTGCTGAAGTCCTGGATTTTCTTGGCCTGGAAGAAGGCATGACAGCTCTGGATGTCATGGCATCAGGCGGCTGGTACACAGAAGTGCTTTCCTACGCTGTTGGCCCAAATGGCAAGGTGCTGATGCAAAACAGCCCTCGTTCACTGGGCATGCGTAACACCGAAGAAAACGTACAGGCCCGGCTTGCTGGCGACCGCCTGCCGAATGTTGAGCGCGTCAATGAGGACATTGATGCCATGAGCGTTCCGGATGGCTCCGTGGACTTTGCTATCACAGCCCTGAACTTCCATGACCTCTACAACTCCGACCCGGCAGCCGCACAAGCCATGCTGGCTGGCGTAAAGGATGCGTTGAAAAGCGGTGGTATCCTGGGTGTACTTGATCACCGCGGCAATACCGGTGCAGACAATGCCACTTTGCACCGTATTACCCTGGACGAAGTGGCCATGGCGCTGACTGAAGCCGGTTTCCACATTGTAGGTGTCAGCGACGTGCTGCACAATGACAGCGACGATCGCACCGTTGGGCCTTTTGACCCCAGCCTGGAGCGCAATACAGATCGCCTGGTCGTTAAGGCCATGAAACCGTAAATCACTTTTGTCCGTATACATAACGGACGCCTGAAAGCCTCCTCAGCAAGGAGCCAGGTAAACTCTCCCGACCGCGCCAATTGGCGCGGTCAGACTATTTAAGACGTAACTTTGACAACACCCCTTTCCTGGATAAAACGATTTTTCTCGGTATTCCGTTACAGCGCCGTTGCCGTTGAGATAGTCTGGCAAGCCAGTGTATTGCTGACGCTTTCCATGGCCATGGCAACGCTGTTTGCCGGCCTGCTGCCCGCCGCCATCGCCTGGGTCGGCCAACTGATTGTGGATACGGTGGTAGCGGCCATTGACGCCTCCGGCGAAGCCCGCGACCAGCATACCCGCCAGCTATTGCAATACGTTGTGCTGGAGGCCTTTCTGGTGATCCTGCTGACGGGCGCGCAAAAGATCAACACCGTTTGCCAGTCTATTCTTCGCGCCTTGCTGGGCAATGAAGTCAATGTGCGCATTCTCAAGAAAGCGCTTACGCTGGAGCTGGCAGATTTTGAAGACTCCGAATACTACGACAAACTCATACGGGCAAGACGCGAAGCGTCCAGCCGGCCATTAAGCCTGGTCATCGCCACCTTCGACCTGATCCGTGATGGTATCTCGCTGATCAGTTATGGCGTACTGTTGCTGCAATTTTCTGTCTGGGCCGTGCTGTTACTGGGCCTGGCTGGTATCCCGGCATTCCTTGCCGAAGCCCGTTTCTCTGGAGAAGCATTCCGCAACCAGCGACGTCGCTCTGCCGAGCGCCGCATGCAGGTCTACCTGGAAATGGTGTTGACCCGCGAGGACGGTGTCAAAGAGGTCAAGCTGATGCAACTTGGCAAGCACTTCCTGCAGCGCTATGTGGATATCTTCCGCAACATTTACAAAGAGGATCGCAGCCTGGTCCTGAGAAGAGGCGTCTGGGGTTACCTCCTGGGGCTGCTGGCCAGCTTTGCTTTTTACGGCGCTTATGGCTGGGTCGCCTTTGCCGCTGTGGCCGGAGCAATCACACTGGGCCAGATGACTATGTACATTGGTGTATTCCGGCAGGGGCAATCTGCTGTTACCAGCTGCCTGGCGGCGATTAACCGGATGTATGAGGACAACCTTTACCTGTCCAACCTGACAGAATTCCTCGGCCACAATGTACCGGAACCCAGTGGCGAACAAACAGTCGGGCCAGATCCTGATGACGGTATTCGTTTTGAACATGTCACCTTCAAGTACCCCGGTACTCCCAAGCCCGCCCTGGATCAGGTCAGTTTTCACATCAGACCGGGTGAAAGCCTGGCCATTGTCGGTGAAAATGGCTCCGGCAAGACGACTCTCATCAAGCTGCTGACGCGCCTGTATACCCCAACTTCCGGTCGCATCCTGTTTCAGGGGCTGAACTTGCAGGAATGGGATGTGGATGTCTTGCGTGGCAAACTGGCCGTCATCTTTCAGGATTTTAACCGCTACCAGCTCAAAGTCGGTGAAAACATTGGTGTCGGCAATACCCAATTACTGACTGACAGCGCACAAATTGAGACAGCAGCAGAGAAAGGGCTGGCCGCTGAATTCATTCGCCAGATGCCCGAGCAGTACAACACCCAGCTCGGTACCTGGTTTCGCGACGGCAAAGAGCTTTCCGGTGGACAATGGCAGAAAATCGCCTTGGGCCGGGCCTTTATGCGCGAAGATGCCGATGTCCTTATTCTGGATGAGCCTACCGCTGCCATGGACGCACGGGCAGAAGCAGAAATTTTTGCTCATTTCCGAGAGCTGACCAGCAACCGGATGTCGATCATTATTTCGCACCGCTTCTCCACCGTGCGCATTGCCGACCAGATTCTGGTAATGGATCAGGGCGTGGTTCTGGAACGGGGAGACCACGACTCACTATTGGCGCAAAATGGCCAATACGCCCGCCTGTTCCGCTTACAGGCTAAAGGGTACCAGTAGCCATACCTGTTTCCATCGCTTCATGCTATCGTCCGGTGCAAAGCCAGGTACATGGAGGAAAGATTGATGGCTGGACTACTCGAAAATCAGAGCATCATCATTACAGGCGGAACACGGGGCATTGGCCGGGCAATTGCCGAGGCCTGTCTGACAGAAGGGGCCAGGGTGCTGATTACCGGTCGCTCACAGGAAAGCGTGGATGCTTTGCTGGCAGACATCAAACACGATCATTTATCCGGCATGGCCGCAGATGTCGCCGACGAAGCACGTACGGCTGAGGTTTTTGCAGAAGCTAAATCGCGGTTCGGACGCATTCATGCCCTGGTCAACAATGCCGGTATTGCCCGTGCTGGCGCCGTCGACAAGCTACGGGCCAAAGACTTCCAGATGGTCATGGACACCAATCTCACGGGAGCCTTTCTATACAGCCGCGAAGCGTTTCGCGTCATGAAACCTGCTGGTGGTGGCCGCATCCTTAACATCGGCAGCATCTCCAGCCAGACGCCTCGCTACGGCTCTGTCCCCTATACCACCAGCAAATTCGGCTTACAGGGCATGACCCGGGCGTTGCAAGTTGATGGCAGAGAGCATGGCATCATGGTCAGTTGTCTGCACCCTGGCAATGTCTACACTGACATATGGGATAAAGCGCCAACAGGTGTTGTCGAAGAACCCAAGATGGAAGTGAAAGATATCGCCAGGGTAGCGGTTCTCATGCTAAGCATGCCGGAAAATACCACCATGATAGATGCCACGGTGCTCGACCCGCGTCAGCCGTTTCTTGGCCGGGGCTAGAACCTGACAGCTGGCCTGAATCAATTACATAATGGAGGTTAGTAATGAAGCACGATTTTGATAAATGGAAAAAGATCCGGTTCACAGCTTTGCTGGGGCTACTGCTCGCCAATCCGTTGCAAGCACAGGATCTGATTGAACAAGGTGCAGAGGTGGAGCTGCTGAGCGACGCCTTCACCTTCACTGAAGGCCCAATCGCTGATGCCAACGGGAATGTTTACTTTTCGGACATTCCAGCCAACCGGATTCATGTCTGGACACTGGAAGGAGAGCTTGAGACGTTTCGTGAAAACAGCAATAGCGCCAATGGACTTTTCTTTGATCAGGATTGGCGATTGCATGCCGCCGAAGGCGGTGGACGCATTACCCGAATGAATGACATGGCTGAAGTCACTGTCCTGAGCGACAGCTATGACGGCGCACCATACAATAGCCCCAATGATCTCTGGATCGACGGGGAGGGCGGCATTTATTTCAGCGACCCGCGCTATGGCAATGAAAGCAATTTGCCACAACCGGGTTACTACGTTTACTACCTGGCGCCCGGTGCTGAACAGGCCCAACTGATTATCACGGACCTGGAACGGCCCAACGGTATCATTGGCACGCGGGATGGCGACACACTATATGTAGCCGACCACGGTGGCAACAGGACCTACGCCTATGACATTAATGCTCCTGGCGAATTGGGTGACCGGCGCGTCATTGCCAACCAGGGCTCAGATGGCGTAACACTCGATGAAAACGGAAATCTGTACTTGACCGAAGGGCGCAACATTAATATCTACAGTTCACTGGGTCAGCCGTTGCAGTCACTGACATTCCCCATGGCACCTGCCAACATGACGTTTGGCGGACCCAACCGGGATATCCTGTTTGTCACGGCCCGCAGCCATCTTTATGCATTGGAGATGAACGTTCGGGGCATGTACTGAATCGTATTGCACAGTCTTAACATGTAGCGTCCTTTGTCTGTTGCGTCTTTTGTACTCCTGTACAGAACCCGCAACCGAAACCAAAAAAAGCAGGCCACTGATTCAGGGCCTGCTTTTTTATGAGACGCGCCAGCACGGGTCTGTTAAACAGACAGGGTCAGGAAGCTCAGTTTCGAATCAGATAATCAAAGGCACTCAGCGCAGCCCTTGAACCTTCGCCCATCGCGATGACAATCTGCTTGTACGGAACAGTTGTCACATCACCGGCGGCAAACACGCCAGAGATACTGGTCTGGCCGCGATTATCAATCTCGATTTCCCCAAACTTGCTCACCTCCAGCGTATCTTTGATCCATTCACTGTTGGGCAACAAACCAATCTGGACAAACACACCTTCCAGATCAACGGTCTTGCTTTCATCCGTGACGCGGTCCTTGTAAATCAGGCCATTCACTTTTTTGCCATCCCCCAGCACCTCTGTGGTTTGTGCGCTGGTGATCACATCCACGTTAGCCAGGCTGCGCAGTTTGCGCTGCAATACTTCGTCGGCTTTCAATGTATCAGCAAATTCCAGCACAGTGACATGTGCCACAAGACCGGCCAGATCTATCGCCGCTTCTATACCGGAATTACCACCACCGACGACGGCAACACGCTTACCTTTAAAAAGCGGGCCATCACAGTGCGGGCAGTATGCAACACCCTTATTGCGGTACTCCTGTTCACCCGGAACCCCCAGCTCTCGCCAGCGGGCGCCAGTACTCACAATCAAGGACCTGGTTTTCAGTGAGGCACCATTAGCAAATTTCACTTCATGCAGACCACCCTGTTCAGCTGCAGGAATCAGCTTTTCGGCACGCTGAAGGTTCATGATATCCACATCGTACTGCTTCACATGTTCTTCCAGCTCACGTGCCAGCTTGGGGCCTTCCGTTTCCTGAACAGAAATGAAATTTTCAATAGCCATGGTATCAAGCACCTGGCCACCGAAGCGCTCAGCTGCAACGCCAGTACGGATACCTTTTCTGGCGGCATAAATCGCTGCAGCGGCGCCAGCAGGCCCGCCACCAACGACGAGAACATCATACGCCTCTTTCTCGCTCATTTTCTCAGCTTCACGCTCAGCAGCACCCGTGTCAATTTTCGCCAGAATTTCTTCCACGCCAACCCGGCCTTGTTCAAATGGCTCACCATTCAGATAAACACTTGGCACCGACATGATTTCTCGTGACTCTACTTCATCCTGGAACAGCGCACCGTCAATCGCAACGTGTTGGATATTCGGATTCAACACCGCCATGGTATTCAGTGCCTGTACCACATCCGGGCAGTTCTGGCAGGACAGGGAGAAATAGGTTTCAAAGTGATACTCACCCTCAATGCTCTCAATCTGCGCTTTTGTCTCATCGCTGATTTTTGGCGGATGGCCGCCGGTCTGCAGCAAAGCCAGAATCAGAGAAGTAAACTCATGCCCCATCGGGATGCCAGCGAACGTCAGGTGCATGTCGGCATCCGGGCGTTCAAGCCGGAAAGAAGGGCGGCGCTCATCAATACCGTCTTCGCTCAGGGTAATATGCTCACTGAGTGAAGCAATATCCTGGAGCAGTGAGCGGAGTTCATCTGACTTGGCACCATCATCCAATGAGGCGACAATCGTAAATGGTCGACTGACTTTCTCCAGGTAGGCCTGTAACTGCGTTTTCATGCTAGCGTCTAACATTTCCATTTATCCTCAAATCGGTCAATTCTGGTGCCATTTCGCAAATTTCGGGCGTAAAAAAGCCCGGACGAATAAAATCGCCCGGGCTTGATCGGGCTGGTTTAGCCTCTGACTGGGAAAACAGTCAGAATTAGATTTTGCCAACCAGGTCCAGAGAAGGTGCCAGTGTTTCTTCACCTTCTTTCCATTTAGCCGGGCAAACCTCATTTGGGTTCTTGGCAACGTACTGAGCCGCTTTCACTTTTCTCAGCAATTCGTCAGCATCACGACCGATGTTGCCGGCAGTGATTTCAACAACCTGGATTTTGCCGTCGGGATCAACAACAAAAGTACCGCGCTCAGCCAGGCCACTGTCTTCAATCATGACATCAAAACCACGGCTGATCACACCAGTCGGGTCGCCTACCATTGGGTAGTTGATCTTTTTGATTGTCTCTGAGGCATCGTGCCAGGCTTTGTGCGTGAAATGAGTGTCTGTAGAAACGCTGTAAACTTCTACGCCCATTTTCTGGAATTCTGCATAGTTATCAGCCAGGTCACCCAGCTCCGTTGGGCAGATGAACGTGAAATCGGCTGGATAGAAGAATACGACTGACCACTTGCCTTTCAGGTCTGCATCGCTGACTTCAACGAATTCACCATTATGGAAAGCTGTGGCTTTAAAAGGTTTTACTTCCGAATTGATCAATGACACGTAATTACTCCTTTCAGTTTCCGTGTTTGCAAAATGGCTGTCTCATAGAACGATGCAAAGCATAACGCCTGTTCGCGCTTTGGTAAAATGAAATATTTATTGGCTATCGATAGATATTATAAATGACAGCCTAGGTAACCAGCAGCTAGAGTTCAAATAGAGGCAGACAATTAACCATGCATTATACGGAGACTTTGTGACAGCCGATAGCAAGCTGATGGCAATTAGACCTCTCTTGCTAGAAAAAAAGCGTCACGCTGATGTACACCAGGAATATCGCTGCTGCGATGCACACAGTGACTTTTAGAGGTTCAGACTGGAAACGTTGCCACTGGGTCTCCGCTTCACCAGATTCTTTGGCTTGCTGATACTCGGCCCGGACACGGATTTGACGCTCATGCTGGTAGGCTTGCAGCAAGGCATTGGCTTTCGCAAAGTCGTCATCATGATGCAGCCACAATCCAGGCATGGAAATACCCCAGTTACCGGGTTTTGTTTCATAAAAATCCACTTCGTTCTCGATCAGAAGCTGGCGCACGTCCTCAGCTTCATCGTCTGGGACATTACGTAACCTGAAAAGCAATCTGGCCATCAGAGAAGAGGCTCCGGTACATGATGAAAGGAATAGGCAGTATATGTGTTCTGCTATTTCAGCGGTTGATACTATATCCAACAAAGCGTTAGCAAAAGAGCACAACCAAGTGAAAAAGGAGTGAACTATGTTCGTACATGGAAGATCCACTTGCAAACGGGCATTTTCATTGCTCGCAGCGCTGGCAATGATAGCCAGCCCGGCACTGGCACAAGACTCGTCTGCCCAAACTTCCGTTTGGGTCATCAGCCAGGGTGATGAAAAGGTTTACCTGGGAGGCACGATCCACTTGCTGAGAAACAGTGACTATCCACTCCCAGCGCCATTTGAAGAAGCTTATGATAGGGCAGACGAACTGTACTTTGAAACTGACCTGGGCACGATCAACTCTCCTGCTTTCCAGCAACAGGTCATGGCGCAATTGACTTATCAGGACGGCCGAAGCCTGAGCACGGTACTCAGCACAGAAGCGTATACGGCACTGCAGTCCTACGTGAATAACAGCGGACTGCCGATTCCAATGCCCATGCTGGAGTCGTTCAAACCCGGACTGCTGATCAGCACACTTTCTGTTCTGGAGATGCAAAAACTGGGGTTCACGCCTCAAGGTGTGGACGCTTATTTCTATACCCGGGCTGTTGGCGATGGCAAGACTCGGGGAGAACTCGAAAGTATTGAAGAACAGCTAACCATGCTCTCACGCATGGGGGAAGGCTATGAAAGTGATTATGTGCTGTATTCCCTGGCTGATTTTGAGCAACTTGGCAGCGAACTTGAAAATATAGTCACGCATTGGCGTAATGGTAATACCGACTCACTAAGCAATGACTTTATTGGTCCGATGCGGGAGCAGTCAGAGGTGCTCTACCAGGAACTGCTGGTAGATCGTAATCTAAACTGGATCCCGCAAATAGAAAGGATGTTCGAGGACGAGAATACGGAACTCGTTCTGGTTGGCGTTGCCCACATGCTGGGAGACGACGGCTTGCTGGAGGCGCTCAGGACCAGAGGCTTTGAGGTCACTCACTTCAATACGAGTGCTCGGGGTGCAGCCGAAACTGGTCACTGATCTTAGCAGCGCGTTAACGACAAATGGCTTAACTCATTGTCTCAATTAGCTGTTTTATGGCTCAGGATGATCTGACGCGGACCGCGGGTATGCGTTTGCCCGCTAGTGCCAGTGGGGATCTGCTGAACCTCACCACCTGATTTCAGGAAGGCCGCAATCTGGCGCTCTAGTTGGTCGCGATCGCAAACTGGCTGTTCTTTTTTACTTTTGCTGGACATGATGTTGGGAACCTTGAATTTCGTCGTAAAAAACCAGTGATTATACACTAAATGACGCTTTTTTGTCAGCTGAATAAGTACTCACCACAAGGTCTCTTTTTTACTGCTGCCAATCTGCTAGAATCGAGCATTCCTGTGGAGAGAGACCAGTATGACCGACGAAAGCAAATCAAAAACGAAAACGGCAGCGAGCAAAGCCAAGTCAGCGGCGACTAAAGCAGCGACCACCAAGAAAACGACTGGCACAACCAAGCGCGCTTCCACAACGACCAAAACAGCCGCTAACACAGCGTCCAAATCAACAGCTGCGAAGAAAACTTCGGCAGCAAAGAAACCAGCGGCGGCTAAAGCGCCCGCGAAAAAGACTGCCGCCAGTAAATCTGCGACAACTGCTAAAAAACCAGCGGCAGGCAAAGCGACAGCAAGTAAAGCGGCCACTGCGGCTACCAGCAAAACCGGCAAGAAGCCGGCAGCCAAAACGACCGCAAAGACGCCGGCCAAAAAGCCCGCTACCAAGGCCCGAAGCACAACAGCCAAAAGTGCTGCCGCAAACAAAAGTACGGCTGCCAAGAAGACGCCAGCCAATAAAACGACTGCCTCTAAAGCGGCCCCCAAAAAATCAGCGGCTAAAACAACGTCAGCAGCTCCCAAAGCGCCAGCGGTTGCCAAAAAGAGCACTCCAAGAAAAGCCCCGGCAAAGAAAGCCGCAACTAAAAACAAACAGCCGGAACTGGCACTGCAGGAGCCTGCTGCCAGCAGCGCTGTTGCTCCCGAGAAGACAGTGAGCGGTGCCAGTGTTAGCTACAGTCACGTACAAGAGCCACCGGAACACCTGACCAAGCGAGTCGCCAAAGACCACGTTGTCGCTTTCCATTATGCGCTGCGTGAAGTTCGCCCTGACGGCACTGTGTCTCACTGGCTGGAAAGCTCTTTTGGTCGCCAGCCTTTGCTGTACCTGCACGGCCATAACAATGTGGTTCCGGGCCTTGAAGCAGGCCTGGACGGCAAAAAAGCCGGTGACCAATTAAGTGTAACGCTTTCTCCCGAGCAAGCTTACGGGCTCCGTACTTCCAATGAAGTATTACGCGTCCCGATCAAGCATCTGGCCCAGGCGCCAGCAGCAAAACACCTCAAACCCGGTGTCATCGTAGGCGTAAAGACCAACAAAGGTGTTCGCAACATGCTGGTACTCAAAGCCGGCAAGTTTAATGTAGATGTGGACACCAACCACCCGTATGCTGGTAGAACACTGGAGTACCAAATCGAGATACTGGGTGTTCGTACCGCAACGGAGAGAGAAGTTTCACAACGCAGACCTGGCGCACGTTAAACCAGACCGGCAATCGCTGGACTCAGAACAACGCTGTACCCATGATGAAGTAAAGACAACAACTAATAAGAAGGGGTAGTCGATCATGAGCATTGAAAACAAAGAACGCAGACAGGTACTTAAAGGCCTTGGCGCCGGATTGCTGGCCGCTACCGCTGGTGTGCCATTTTTTGCCATGGCACAGAATGAAACCCTGGTCCGTTTTCTGGACATGCCTGAAGACTATGACGTGCCCCCGGTCGAGCCGGGCAGTACACACATCATCAACACGCGTGAAATCACCAACTTCTACAGCCGCGATTTCTATGTGGTTCAGCACTACGGACAGCCGGATGTGCCGGTCGAACAGTACAAACTGGAATTGACCGGACTGGTCAACCGGCCACTGAGCTTCACACTGGATGAACTCAAGGCAATGCCATCTCGCGAGATCGACGCAGGCTTTGAATGCGGCGGCAACGGCGGCAGAATGTTTCAAGGCCTGGTTGGCAATGCTCGCTGGCGTGGTGTCAGCCTTAGAGAGGTGCTCAATCAGGCCGGTATTCAGGATCTGGGCCGTGAAGTTGTCTTCTTTGGCGCTGACCAGGGGACTGAAGAAATCCGCGGACGCCAGGTCGAACAGTCCTTTGCCCGCAGCCTGTCCGTCGAAGATGCCATGAGCGATGACAATCTGATTGTCTACGAGATGAATGGCATGCCTTTGGAGCCGCACCACGGTTATCCGGTGCGCATGCTGATTCCTGGTTTCTATGGCGTCGCCAACGTTAAATGGCTGACGCAAATTCATGTTCAGGACACCCGTTACATGGGTCGCTTCATGGGTCGCGACTACGTCACGTTGAAACATGAGAATGTGGGCGGAGAAGATCGCTGGATGGAAACATCCGTGGCCCGCATGAACCTGAAATCGGCCATTGTACGGGTCACGCGTCGCAACAATATCCATCGCATCAGCGGCTTTGCTCTCAACGACGGCACTCCCATTCGCAGCATTGAAGTGAAAATTGATGATGGTCCCTGGATGGAGGCGATGATTGATCCCCAGGCTTCGCAATATTCCTGGAAACCTTTCCACTACGAATGGCGCAACGCTTCACCTGGTGAGCACACTATCGTATCCCGGGTGACTGATATTAACGGCCGCGTGCAACTACCCCAGGAGCAACTGCCTGAACGTGTCAGTTACTGGGAAGAGTTTGGCCAGTTCCCACGCCGTGTTCTGATCGAGGGCTAAAGAGATGAAAACCTTTCTGGTATTGACCCTGATTGGCGAGGATAAGCCGGGGCTAGTGGAATCCCTGGCACAAATCGTCAGTGATAATCACGGCAACTGGCTGGAAAGTGACATGTCCCGCCTGGCGGGGCAGTTTGCCGGCATATTGCGTATCAGCGTAGATGAAGCCAGTGTCGATGCCCTGGTATCGGCGCTGGAGGCATTGACGCCAAAAATGCAGCTGGTCGTGGTGCGTAGTTCGCATCAGGAAGAAGAGGGTAGCGATGCTCAACGTCGGGGCGTTCAGCTAAGCCTGGTCGCCAATGACCGGCCCGGTATCATTCGTGATATCTCTCGGGTATTGGCACAACTCCAGGTCAATGTCGATGACCTGGAAACCGTCTGTCGTTCTGCCCCCATGGCCTCTGGCACGTTATTTCATGCCAGGGCCTTGCTGCATTTACCCGCAGCCCTATCTATTGATGACTTGCGGGAGGCACTGGAGCAAATCGCTGACGACCTGATTGTGGAATTGCACAGCGACGACGAGCCAGGCGCTTAATTGCGACTTCAGGACACGGCGCGCAAACTGATGACAGCCCAGCCCTGTTTCTCTGCATGCGCTCTGAGTTTGTCATCCGGATCCACCGCAACGGCTTCAGTGGTAGCCTCCAACAGAGGAATATCATTGAAAGAATCACTATAAAAGATGCTGTCAGCCAGGCTCAGGCCATCATCGCGCTGCTTCAGCCACTCTTGCAACTTCGTGATTTTTCCGTCCTGAAAGCTGGGAATTCCACTGATTTTTCCGGTATATACACCATTATCTTCTTCCAGATCAGTGGCGATCAGGTCATCGACCGCCAGACGCGCGGCGATCGGCTCGGTGATAAACCGATTGGTGGCGGTAATGATAAGGCAGAAGTCTCCACGGGCTTTATGAGCAACCAGCAGTCGCTCCGCCTGAGGCAGAATCATGGGCTCCACGATTGTCTGCATAAAACGATCATGCAGTGTATCGCGTTCAGTTTTGGGCATGCCGGCAAGAATGGCGACAACAAACTCCAGGTATTCCGTCATATCCAGCGTACCTGCCTTGTACTGCTCATAGAAGGCATCATTTCGCTGCCGATGCTGCTCGGCGTCGACCAGACCTTCGTTGATCAGGAACTCACCCCAGCCGTGATCACTGTCTCCACCCAATAGTGTATTGTCCAGATCAAAGATGGCGAGACGTGTCATGTTGTGCTTCCTTTCTGAAAGTTCCGATCCATCGTCTGTGGATGAATGGTTTGTGTGCATGTTGGCAAAAGGCATTATAACCTGAGAGTGGCGCTTTTTTGCTGACCATTTTTGTGAAACAATGCAGTGTTGGCGTATTAGTGCATTAAGCCAGACTATCAAATAGTGAATAAGCCGCAGGCGGCGCGAACAAAGCCCGTCAAGCGCAAGAAAAGCATTTAAGCAGGACTCCTTTCGGAATGATTGACGCAAATGGCTTCCGGCCCAATGTCGGCATCATCATCTGTAACACCCAAGGGCAGGTGTTATGGGCCAAGCGCATCGGTCAGGATGCCTGGCAGTTCCCCCAGGGCGGTATCCGCCAGGGCGAACGCTTACAGCAAGCCATGTACCGCGAACTGAAAGAAGAAGTCGGCCTCGATGCCAGTGATGTTGAGATTCTGGCAAGCACCCGGGACTGGCTGTACTACCAGCTCCCCAAGCACTATATCCGCCAGAACAGCAACCCGGTCTGTATCGGCCAGAAACAAAAATGGTTTCTGCTGCGTTTATGCGGGGACGAATCACGCATCAAGCTGAGCTGTCCGGAAATGACGCCCGAGTTTGATGACTGGCAATGGGTCAGCTTCTGGTACCCGCTCAGCCAGGTGATTGACTTTAAGAAGGACGTTTATCGCCAGGCCATGCGACAGCTGATCAAGCCGCTGAACCGCTATATCAAATCGAACCAGTAAACCACGCGGTTACCGCGACTAACGACGAATTTGCCTATGCTCGACAGGTTACGTGACATTGTCCAGGAGGTTAACGCCGCCAGGGATCTGCAAACGGCACTCAGAGTGATCGTAACGCGGGTCCGTGAGGCTATGAACACTCAGGTCTGCTCCGTTTACCTGCTCGATAACGACATCAACTGCCACGTACTGATGGCATCAGAAGGCCTGCGCCAGGAGTCTGTCGGGCATGTCAGCCTGCAGCTGGATGAAGGCCTGGTCGGCCTGGTGGCTCGACACGCCGAACCGGTCAATCTGGAAGAAGCGCAATCCCACCCTGCCTACCATTACCTGTCTGAAACCGGTGAAGAAGAGTTTTGCTCTTTCCTCGGCGTACCGATTATTCACCATCGCAAGGTGCTGGGCGTGCTGGTTGTACAGCACAAAGAAAAGCGCAGTTTTGACAATGGTGAAGAAGCCTTCCTGATCACACTGTCGGCACAACTGGCCGGCGTGATTGCCGCCGCAGAAGCATCCGGCGCCATTCAGGGTGTCAGCCCCTCCGGTCAACGCCGTGCTGATACCAGCTTTGCCGGTATTTCCGGCGCCACCGGTGTAGCCATTGGCCAGGCGGTAGTGGTGTTCCCGCACGCCGACCTGAACCTGGTACCAACAAGAACAGTGACCGATATCAATGCGGAATTGCATGATTTTGCCCGGGCACTGAACCAGGTACGCACCGATATCCGGCAATTAAGCGCCACCATCGGAGATCAGATCCGCCCCGAGGAAAAAGACCTGTTTGAGGTCTACCTGCGCATGCTTGACGATGACGCACTGGGCCGTGAGGTCTCCGAACTGATCCAGCAGGGTAATTGGGCCCAGGGCGCGCTCGCAGAAGTTGCCCTGGATCACGTCAAAGCATTCGAGCAAATGAAAGACCCTTATCTGCGCGAGCGAGCCACTGACATCAAGGATCTCTGCTCAAGGGTACTATCCTGCCTGCAGGAATCAGACAACGACAAGCCGCGTGAATACCCGGATGAAACTGTTCTGGTAGGCGAAGAACTGGCGCCGTCCATGTTGATGGAAGTTCCGCGCGAAAAACTGGTCGGCCTGATTTCCGTGAAAGGCTCGGGCAATTCGCACGTCGCGATTCTGGCCCGGACCATGGGCATTCCCACCGTCATGGGTGCGCTCGATCTGCCATACCGTCGTCTGGACGGCCGCCAGGTCATCGTCGACGGCTATAGTGGCACGGTATACGGCAACCCTTCTGAACAAATGCGAACGCGTTACCTTGATGTCATCAAGGAAGAGGAAGAGCTGGTCCGCGGCCTGGAGGGCATTATTAATCAGCCCTGCGTCACCCTGGACGGCCATCAGGTCAGCCTGTGGGTTAACACGGGTCTGATGTCGGACGTTGTCCGGTCACTGGATCACGGCGCCGAGGGCATTGGCCTGTTCCGCACAGAAGTCCCCTTCCTGTTGGCAGAGCGCTTTCCCAGTGAGCAGGAACAAGCCGCTATCTATCGGGAACAGCTACAGGCGTTTGCCCCAAAAAAAGTCACCATGCGCACCCTGGATATCGGTGGCGACAAGGCTTTGCCCTATTTCCCGATTGAAGAAGCTAACCCCTTCCTGGGCTGGCGGGGCATACGTGTCACACTGGATCACCCCGAGATTTTTATCGCCCAGGCCCGAGCCATGATCCGGGCCAGCGAAGGGCTGGACAACCTGCAAATCATGCTGCCCATGGTCTCCAATCTGCAGGAAGTCACAGGTTCGATTCAAATTATCAAACGCGCCCTGCGAGAGCTTCAGGAAGAAGGGCTGGATGTCTCCATGCCGCCCATTGGCGTCATGATTGAGCTGCCCGCCGCAGTCTACCTGACCCGCGCCATGTGCCAGATGGTCGACTTCGTATCCGTCGGCAGCAACGACCTGACCCAGTATATGCTGGCGGTTGATCGCAACAACCCGCGGGTAGCGGACCTGTATACCTCATTTCACCCGGCAGTACTGCATGCACTGAAGCATGTCGTCGATGCCGCCCATGCCGAAGGCAAGCCGGTCAGCATTTGTGGCGAGATGGCTGGTGATCCGGCCTCAGCATTGTTACTCGTCGCAATGGGGTTCGATATCCTGTCGATGAATGCATCTACATTACTGAAAGTGAAAGCCGTTATCCGGTCAGTCACTCTCGCCGATGCGCAAACGTTACTCAAAGATGTCATGAACCTGTCAGATCCGCAAAGTATACGTGCCAGCATTGATATGGCGCTTTATAACGCCGGCGTTGAGCGACTTCTGCGCTCCTCCCGAACAAGTTAAACACTCCGAAACTGATCCGGCTGAAAGGATGCTCCCCGCATGTTGACTTACCCGCAGATTGATCCCGTCGCCTTTTCCCTGGGCCCATTACAGGTGCACTGGTACGGCATCATGTATGTTATTGCCTTCAGCGCTGCCTGGCTGCTGGCCAAATACCGGGCCAAAACCCCTATGTGGGAAGGACAGTGGAGCGACGCCCAGCTTTCGGACCTGGTGTTTTATGGTGCCATGGGTGCGGTGCTGGGCGGACGAATGGGATCGGTATTTTTCTACAATTTTGACCGTTTCCTGGAGGATCCACTCTGGCTGCTTCGCGTATGGGAAGGCGGTATGTCGTTTCACGGCGGCTTCCTCGGCGTCATGCTGGCCTTCTATGTATTTGCCCGGGTTCACAAGAAGACCTGGTTCCAGGTGCTGGATTTCATCGCGCCACTGGCACCGGTCGGCCTCGGCTTTGGGCGCTTAGGTAACTTTATCGGCGGTGAATTATGGGGCCGTCCGACCGATGTGGCCTGGGGCATGGTCTTCCCACACGTGGATGAACTGCCTCGTCACGCTTCACAACTATATCAGGCCGCCCTGGAGGGCGTTGTGCTGTTTGCCCTGGTGTGGTGGTTTACATCCAGACCCCGGCCTCGCTATGCCGCTTCCGGTTTGTTCAGCCTGGGTTACGGCCTGCAACGCTTCTTTGTTGAGTTTTTCCGCGAACCGGATTCCTGGATCGGATTTGTCGCACTGGAGTGGCTGACGATGGGACAAGTGTTATCATTGCCCATGATTTTTGTGGGTATCGCACTGCTGGTTATTGCCTATCGCAAGCCCAAGTACGATACCAACTACGGCTACAACCACGGCAAAGACAAGGCATAGCGGGATATTATTGTATGAAACAGTACCAGGACTTGCTGCAGCGCATTTTGCGTGAAGGCGAAGAAAAGAGTGATCGCACCGGTACCGGCACCTTATCCGTGTTCGGCCATCAGATGCGCTTCAATCTGCAGGATGGTTTTCCGGTACTGACCACAAAAAAACTGCACTTGCGCTCCATCATTCATGAGTTGCTCTGGTTCCTCAGCGGTGACACCAATATTCGTTACCTGAAAGAGAACGGCGTTTCCATCTGGGATGACTGGGCCGACGAGAATGGCGACCTTGGTCCAGTCTATGGTTTCCAGTGGCGCAGCTGGCCGGGCAAAGACGGCCAGTCTGTCGATCAGATCAGTAAAGTCGTCGAACAGATCAGGAACAACCCCGATTCACGCCGACACATGGTGGTTGCCTACAATCCGGCCTACGTGGATGAAATGGCGCTGCCCCCTTGTCATTCCCTGTTTCAGTTTTACGTTGCCAATGGCAAGCTGTCCTGCCAACTCTACCAGCGCTCCGCCGATACCTTCCTGGGCGTTCCGTTTAACATCGCCTCCTATGCCCTGTTAACGCACATGATCGCCCAGCAATGTGATCTGGATGTCGGAGATTTTATCTGGACCGGTGGCGATACTCACCTGTACAGCAATCACCTGGAACAGGCCAACCTGCAACTGACGCGTGAACCGTTGCCACTGCCTACGCTGAATATCAAGCGCAAACCTGACAGCATCTTTGATTACGTTTTTGAAGACTTCGAGCTGGTTGGCTACGAATCGCACCCTCACATCAAAGCCCCCGTCGCCGTCTGAATAACAGGCGGCGCTCTGGCATAACGCATAACGCATAACGCATAACGCATAACGCATAACGCATAACGCATAACGCATAACGCGCACAGGATAGATTAATGGCGTCAGACGCAACAAATAAAGACAATGCCCCGGAAGAAGAAGTGATCGACGGCTTTGATGGCGAGATAGAAGACGAACCGCCAATGCGACTGGCGTTGATCTGGGCACAGTCGCAGAACCGGGTTATCGGTCGCAATAACGCACTGCCATGGTACCTGCCTGAAGACCTGCGTTATTTCAAACAGATCACGATGGGCAAACCCATCATTATGGGCCGAAAAACCTACGAGTCGATCGGGCGTCCCTTGCCGGGCAGAACCAATATCGTGGTATCCCGCAACACTGAGCTGCAAATCGAAGGCGTCAGAGTCGTACCCTCGCTGGAAGCCGCCATCGATCTCGCGGAAAAGGTCTGCCTGATAGAAGGCTGCGAAGAGGCCATCGTCATGGGCGGTTCGCAAATTTACGAGCTGGCGCTGCCCCATGCTGACCGACTCTACATGACCCAGGTTCACGCCGACGTCAATGGCGACGCCTATTTCCCTGATTTTGCGCTGGAGAGCTGGAAAGAACTGGGGCGTGAAGATTTCAGTTCATCCGAAACAAACCCTTATGATTACAGTTTTGTCGTACTGGAGCGCCGACCGCTTCACTGACAGGATGCATAACACCGAGAGACTATATATTTTGTTCGATGCTGTTTGGAGTAAGCTATGCTGATTAAAACACCCCTGAGACATGTTGCAATAATTGCCACCCTGGTGATGGGAGCTTCATCAAGCATGGCGCAGACTCCCGCCGAGCAGAACAGCGTCGTGCCTTTCTGGAATGCCTGGGTGAATAATGAAGACCTCACCGAGCAGATGATGGTACAAATGCTGACCATGGCGCGCATCGAAGTGGATGCCGTCAATGTTTATGCGGATTACTGTGAAGCGCTGGGGCACTGGGACATGTCCCAACAAAACGATGTTCGCGGCAAACTCAGTCAGTACGACACGGCAGCCGCACAATTCCTGGCACAATATAACCCGGAAGAGTTAAACGACCTGCTCGGCGATGCACAAGGTTTTAATGTAGCGCGTGACATGGTGGCTAACATAACTGAACAGTTCTCCACCGATAGCGAAGCTGATGAGCAGTCAGCGGCCTTTTGCCAAAGCGTCAGCCAGGGCATCGCAGAGATGCCCCAGCCGAATCAGATCGAACGCAGCAAAGAAGATTTCCAGTAACGTCCTTGTTGTCGGCTATCTTCTTAACCCAGCTTCTTTTAATACAATTCTTTTTAGCCCAGTTCCTTGGCCAGCTTGTCGTCAATCTCATTGGCACGAATGGCCGCTGGGCGTTGCTCCATTTTTTTCAGGTACGTCTTGAATACGTCCCGTTCCGGAATGGTTTTTTGCAGCAGTCCCCAATGCAGATAACTGGCCAGCAGCAGGTCTGCGGCCGTGAATCGATCTCCGCACAGATAAGGCTTATCTTGCAGCGCCTTTTCCAGCGTATCGACCGTATCATCCATCATGCCACAACCAACCGCCATGGCGTTCTCCTGATCGATGTTCCAGTGATATGCGCGGGCCGTTGATGCCATTTCCATGGGGCCGGCAATAAAGAACAGCCAACGCAGATAGCTACCGCGCTCCGGATCATCCAGCGCCGGTGCCAGGTTTTTCTCTGGATATTTATCAGCCAGGTAAGTACAGATAGCCGCTACCTCGGTTACGACCACGCCATCATCATCAATCGCGGGAACCTTTCCCATCGGGTTAACGGCCAGGTATTCTGCCGACTTGATTGTTGTTCCGTACTGCATGACGCGTGCTACGTAGGGCACCTCCAGTTCTTCCAGCAACCAGCGAACGGTTCTGCCTCGCGAATAGGGGTGTGTGTAGAAAATCAGTTGACTCATGTGCCTGTCTCCTTGTCAGTTGTGATTGGACAAACAGGAGATTACGATCATAATAGGACAGAAACCGCCCTAGTATTGTGAAAGAATATTTCAAACAGCAGAAATCACACTAAACGTCCCATAATTTTTTGAGCCAGAATAACAGAAGGTCGTCTCATGTCAGGACCTACTACCCGTGTACTCGCTCTGCTGGAGCTGCTCCAGGCCAACACCATGCTAAGCGGGCACGAGATTGCAGAGCGACTGCATGTCGACCGGCGCACGGTCCGACGCTATATCACGGTACTGGAAACCTTAGGGGTACCCGTGATGACAGAGCAGGGACGGTATGGCGGTTACAGCCTGATACCCGGTTACAAACTACCACCGCTGATGTTTAACGATGAGGAAACCCTGGCCATAGTGCTCGGGTTACTGGCCGCCAGACAATTGGGACTGGATGATGCGGCTCCGGCCATTAGCAGCGTGGAAGCCAAACTGGAGCGCGTCATGCCAGAAGGGCTGAAACGCCGGGTACGTAGCATCAGCGAGACGACTCGCATCGTCCTGCCGCAAAGCCAGGCCCGCTATGATGACAAAAGCCTGCTGCTGCTGACCAACGGTGTGCAACAGGAACGCCGGGTCTCACTGGTGTACCAGGCACCTGATCGTGAGCCGCTCCCCAGAGAAATTGATCCCTATGGACTGGTCTTCAGAAGAGGGCGCTGGTACATCGGTGGCTACTGCCATTTACGCAAAGCATTACGCACCTTTCGACTCGATCGAATCAGCAAGGTCACACTTTGCCCGGAAGTCTTTACCCGCCCGCGTGATTTTGATGCCGCCAAGCACCTCACCGACAGTCTCAACAATCTGCCGGGCAACTCAGCCGTCTCCGTTCTGATTCATTGTCATCCTGAGGAAGTGGTCGATTTCCTGGGGTTTCACCCCTGCTCAGTAGATATGTTTCGTGAGGTGGAAAACGGCTTGCTGATGGAAACCCAAACCGACAGCATCGACTGGTTTGCCCGCTGGCTGGCGATGATGCCAGTGGATTTTACCGTGTTGGCGCCGCAGTCATTGAAAGATGCATTGCGCAAGCAGGCCAATCGGCTCCATCGCATCGCCGATCAATAAACCAAAGTATCAGTTCTCACCCCAGACTTCTTCCAGGCGCTGTTCTCGCCCGCAATTCCATTTATAGAAACGATAACGCAGTGGATTCTTCTCATAATAATCCTGATGGTACTCTTCGGCCGGATAAAAGGTTGTCGCCTCTTCAATCGGCGTTACAATTTCGCCATTGAGCTGACCTGAGGCGACAATCTCCTGCTTTGAAGCTTCTGCCAACTCCCGCTGCTCAGCGGTATGGACAAAGATCGTACTGCGATACGAAGAACCCCGATCACAGAACTGGCCTCCGCTATCCAGTGGATCAATATTTTGCCAGTACACATCCAGCAGCGTTGCATAATCGACCACTTCAGGGTCATAGGTAACCTGCATGGCTTCTGCATGACCGGTCCGCCCCGTGGTCACCTGTTCGTAGCTGGGATTCTCTACATGCCCACCGATGTAACCGGAAATGGTTGAAGAGACACCTTCCAGCTCATCGAAAGGAGGCTCCATGCACCAAAAGCAGCCGCCAGCAAAGGTAGCGACAGCCTGGTCAGAATTATCAGGCTGCGCAATGACTTGTCCGGTGGACATGATCATGGTCAGCCATAAAGAGGGTAATATGAGTGCTTTTGCAAATGCGTTATGATCCTGTAAGTACATGAGGCTCCTCAGGCAGTAGTGACTTTGACAGCAGCAGCTTAGACCGTTGCAGCCAGTTTCAGCCCTATGCCATCATCTAATGGTTACAGCTCAAATGGGCTAGTACATTACAGAATACGACCCAGGCAATCGTGTGGATCTTTCACATGGATGAAGCCTGTCTATCGAGTTGTGACGATCAAAACGATCATTCTTTTTCCCTGGCCCCTAATTGCTCCGCCCAGGTCGCAGACAACTCTTTCACCTTGGCCACATATTCCGGATTCTCATGCGAGGGAATATCAGGACGATACAGGTCAGCCATTTCTCGCATAAACCGCCTATCGACTTTTTCAAAAATGCCGGCAGCCTGGAAAGCGTCATCTTCTGTCATACCCATCGCAATCAACGCGGATCGACCCATACGCACTGAGCTGTCAAAGGTATCACGAATAATATCCCGGCAGCCGACTGCCCATAAGTCGTAGACATGGTGCCTGTCGACAGCCCGTGCAACCACGTGCACCTTAGGATGGTGATGAATGACATGCCGGGCCATCTCGGTAATTTTTTGTTTGTCGTCAATAGCAATGACTAGCAAATCAGCTTCCTCAATGCCTGCTGCATGCAACAGATCGGGGCGCGTGGCATCGCCATAATAGACTTCAAACCCATAAGCACGCAGCATTTCCAGTTGAGCAGAACTGTAGTCTATAACGGTTGTCTTGTAACCGGCACCTCGCAACATTCGATTGGCAATGCCTCCAACACGACCATGTCCGGCAATAATGACATTGCATTTCTGATCAATGGCATCAGCTTCACGTTCATTGAGATGGGCATATCGCGGCAGTATCAATCGTTCATAGACTATGTAAAGCAACGGTGTCAGCAACATGGATAGTGCCACGATTAACAGTAATTGGTCTGCAATATTCCCGGGAATAACCCCATTGGCAACCGTGAATGACAACAGCACAAAACCAAACTCACCGGCCTGGGCCAGTGTCAGCGAAACCAGCCACAAATTACTGCCACGCAAACCAAACAGGCGAGCCACGCCGTAAATGATCGCTACCTTTATGACAATCAGCGCCAGCGTCAATCCCAGAATGGCAGCCAGATTTTCACTCAGCAGCGCAAAATTAATACCCGCACCCACAGTCATAAAGAACAGACCCAGCAACAGCCCTTTGAAAGGCTCTATATCGGATTCAAGCTCGTGTCTGTATTCACTGTTGGCCAGCACGACACCCGCCAGAAAGGTACCCAGTGCCGGTGACAGTCCAACCAGCGACATCAGCAGGGCAATCCCCACCACCAGCGCCAGCGCCGAAGCGGTAAAGAGTTCACGCAATCGGGCCAGTGATATAAACCGGAACAGGACCGGTGTTAACTGACTGCCGCCAACGACGACAATGGCAACGGCGCCAAAGGTCACCAGTGCGGTTTCCAGGGCACTCAGACCATCCACGAGACTCATGCCCGCGCTATGATCAGCGGCGTCATGAGCGTGACTTGTGAGCTCCGGAATCGCCAGCAAGGGAAGCAATGCCAGCATGGGAATGACGGCAATATCCTGGAACAGCAGCACGGAAAAACCCGCCTGCCCACCATCGGATTTCATCAGACCGTTTTCATTAAAAGTCTGCAGAACAATCGCGGTAGAAGAAAGTGAGAACACCAGCCCAATGGCCAGTGCAATCGACCATGACTCCCCCAACCACATCGCGACGCCCATCACTGCCAGTGTAGTGATGCCGACCTGTAATCCGCCCAGACCCAGCAAACGCATGCGCATATCCCAAAGCAGCTTGGGTTCAAGTTCCAGGCCGACCAGAAAGAGCATCATCACCACGCCAAACTCAGCGAAGTGCTGCAGGGAAACCACATCTACATTAAACAGGGAAAGGATAGGACTGATAGCGATACCAGCAATCAGGTAGCCCAACACAGAGCCGAGCTTTAAGGCGGAAGCAATCGGAACCGCGATAACACCCGCTGCCAGAAACACAAAAGTGAGGAAGAGGGCGTCAGTCACGGTTGTAATCCTTGTTTACGCGATCACTCAGCTCAATCGTTTTTTAAAGGCTTTTGAGTTCCGCTGGTAGTTATACATTTCCTGCTTTTTGATGGGCAAGTCACCGATTGCCAGCGGCTCGAAACCACGCTCCAGGAACCAGTGTGCCGTTTGCGTGGTTAGCACAATCGCGGTATCCAGCCCCATCTTGCGCGCCTCTCTTTCCAGCGCCCGCAACAAGTGGTCACCTCGCCCACTTTCCTGATAGTCACGATGAATAGCTATGCAGGAAATCTCACCGCAATTTTCATCCAGCGGATAAATCGCGGCACAGGCAATAATGGTGCCTTCCAGTTCAATCACCTTGAAATACTCGATCTCCGCTTCCAGCAACTCGCGTGAGCGATGCACCAGAATACCGGCTTCTTCCAGCGGCGAAATCAGCTCCAGGATGCCACCCACATCGTCAATGGTCGCCTGTCGCAATAACTCAAAGTTATCGCGAGACACCAATGTGCCGTTACCATCCCGGGTGAACAGTTCTTCAATCAATGCGCCGTTGTTGGCAAAGTTAATCAGATGGCAGCGGTGTACCGTTCGACTGCTGGCTTTCACGGCAGCGGCCAGTGACTCGCGCACGCCATTTTTGGCTTGCGGGTCGTCATCCGGCATCTGCTCCAGTAGATGTTTACCATCCACCGGGCTTAGCGTACTGGCCAGACTCTTATCGGTTCGCATAATGCCATCTTGCGGGATAAACAGAATCAGTTTTTCAGCATTCATGGCAATCGCCACTTCGGTGGCAATATCTTCCGCTGAGAGGTTAAAAACCTCACCTGTGGGTGAGTACCCCAGGTTGGACAACAGAACGATGTTGTTCTTGTCCAAATGCTGCTGAATAGCCGCTGCGTTCACACGACGCACCACGCCGGTCAGGGAAAAATCGACCCCATCGATCACACCCAGTGGCCGGGCCGTAATAAAATTGCCACGACTGACTTTGATATCTGCGCCGTGCATTGGCGAGTTGGCCAGCCCCATTGAGAACCGCGCATCCAGATCAATCGATATCGCGCCGACGGTCTGCTTGATCAAATGCAGTGAATCCGGGTCAGTGATGCGTAACCCTTTGTGATAACTGAGCGCCATGTCAGCACTGCTCAGTGCCTCACTGATTTGCGGGCGTGCCCCATGCACCAGCACGAGCTTGACGCCCAGACTGTGCAGCAGACTGATGTCATGCACGATATTGGTAAAGTTCTCATCCGCCAGCGCTTCACCGGGCAGCAAGACCACAAACACTTTCTTGCGGTGCGCATTGATGTAGCTGGACGAATGACGAAACCATTCGATGTATTGAGAGAGATTTTCCATAATCGCTATTCTACACCAAATTCACAAAACAGACCCTAAGTGGCCGCAAAGGCTGGAGAAATTCCCGACAAAATCATTATCAGGCGCTACTGCAGGCAGTATTTGCCAATCAGTTCCTTAAGCACATCAACGCAAGGTCGGACCCGGTCGAGCGCCAGATACTCATCTGGCTGGTGTGCCTGGTCAATATCACCCGGCCCCAGCACGATGGTTTCCATGCCCAGTTGCTGCAGGAAAGGCGCCTCTGTTCCAAAGGCAACCGACTCGGCTCGATGTCCGGTCAGCTGCTCAGCCATCAGCGCCAGCGCACCATCGGCCGGGCCCTCAAAGGCGGGTACACCGGGGAACAGTGGCGCAAGGTCAAACTGCACTCCCCAGCGATCTGCTACTGGCCGTAAACGGTTGCCAATGATAAGCCGGGTTTCATCAATATCCATACCCGGCATCAGCCGGATATCAAACTCCAGCTCACAACGCCCACAAATGCGGTTGGGGTTATCACCACCATGGATGCAGCCCAGGTTCATGGTTGGGTGGTTAATGGTAAAGGCAGGGTTGCGGTAGCGGTCCTGAAACTCACGCCGCACCACCAGCAGTTCACCAATCACATCATGCATGGCCTCCATGGCATTGATGCCCAGCGAAGGATCGGAGGAATGACCACTGCGACCTTCCAGACGTATCGTCTCCATCATCACACCTTTGTGCGCATGAATCGGTCGCATGCCGGTAGGCTCGCCAATCACGGCATAACGGGCCTTGGGCCGTCCGGCTTTCGCCAGTTCACGCGCCCCTGACATGGACGTCTCTTCATCGGCCGTCGCGAGAACAATCAAGGGCTGTTTCAGTGCCGTAACATCCAGCTCATCAATGGCCTGCAGGATCAAGGCAAAGAAGCCTTTCATATCTGTGCTGCCTAAACCATACAGCTTACCGTCACGCTCGGTCATGCGAAGTGGATCAACCGACCACAGCTCCGGGTTCATGGGTACCGTATCGGTGTGACCAGCCAGCACCAGTCCTCCTGGCCCCGTACCCAGCGTCGCCAGCAGATTAACTTTATTACCGTTACCATCTGGCTTCGCAATGTCCGCACCCTCCCCGTTGGCTGACTGCCCACAAGGCATCAACTCGCACTGAAAGCCGCGATCAGATAGCTGCTCAGCCAGGTAATCGACCACAGGCTGATTGCTCATATCGATTGAGGGATTCGTCGAACTGATGCTGGGAAGTCTCAGCAACTGGTCAAAATGATGCAGCAGCCCCAAGCTCTGTGGTCGATGTGATGTTGTCATGATGCAAACAGTAAATCAGTTTTTGCTGCCATGATAAAGTCATTTGCATGCAAACCGTTGATACTGTGCGTCCACCAGCGCACCGACACACAACCCCAGCTGATCAGCAGTTCTGGGTGGTGGTCGTTTTCATCGGCCAGTGCAGCCAATTGATCAGCAAAAGCAACGCCTTGGGTGAAATCCTCAAAGGGGAACTCACGCTGCAGGCGGGGCACCCCTTCATGGTGTGTCACCAGCCAGTCAGGTAATTTCTCCAGCCATGCTGGCAACTCTTTCTGGTTTAATGGTTTGCTGTCACGACGACAGGGTTGACAGGATTGTGCTGCCAGCAATTCGCTCTTAGCGGGTTCTTCAGACATCATTGCCTCCTTCGCCTGGAAACGATCGCGCCATGCATGAACATAGCGATGTGTTTGACAGCCAATGGTGTACAGAAACCGATTTAAAGAAACGCTTCCAGTACTGAATTCAGATACTGGTAGCCCAGATCAGTGGTCGTGATCTGCTCGTCCTCTTCTGTTAACAGCTGCCTGTTCTTCAGAGCCTCTACCTTTGCAGTGATACTGTCAAATGGCAACCCGGTCCGCTGCGTGTACAGCGAACGGCTGAACCCGGCTTTGAGACGCAGGGCATTCATCAGAAACTCCAACGGCAATTCCTGTGGTTCCACCGGCATGGCGTCAGCCAGGTAAGGGTAACGGTTGAGCAGGTTAGCATCCTGTTGTGAAAGGCTGTGTTTGGCCGCGGCCAGATAATGATCTGGTTGACGGCGCTTGCGAAGTCGCAGGATACGACGTCGGTGAGGTTGTGTCATTTTGCCATGGGCGCCCGCGCCAATGCCCAGGTAGTCGCCGAACTGCCAGTAATTGATATTGTGACGCGAGGCTTCACCGGGCTTGGCAAAGGCAGACACTTCATAGCGCTGATAACCGTTGTCAGCCAGTAACGCCAACCCCGCATCCTGAATGGCAATCAGGGTCGACTCATCCGGCAGCACCGGTGTGTGTTTGTAAAAAGCCGTGTTTGGCTCAATGGTCAGCTGATACCAGGATATGTGCTCCGGCTGCAGATCAATCGCCGTCTGCAAATCATTCAGTGCCTGGTCCACCGTTTGACCGGATAATCCGTACATCAAATCCAGATTCAGTCGTTTGAAGCCAGCATCACGGGCATAGCCAACCGCCTGAAATACATCATCCGGATTGTGAATCCGCCCCAGGGCTTTCAGGTGCTCGGCATCAAAACTTTGTACCCCAATAGACAAGCGGTTAATACCGGCCTGAAAATAGTCGGCAAAGCGCTGGCGTTCCGCTGTCCCCGGATTCGCCTCCAGTGTCACTTCGATATCATCGGTAAACGCCAACACCTTGCGCAGGCTATCCATCAGCGACTGCATCCCGGCACCAGACATCAGACTGGGTGTGCCACCGCCAAAGAAAATGCTGCTGATCGGGCGCTTTCGCACATAAGGCAGGTCATGCTTCAGGTCATCCAGCAGTGCTGCCAGATACTCCTGTTCGGGTAACTCGGCATCCTGGGTCGCCTCATTAACCGCACCTGCGACTTTGACTTCATGCGAGTTGAAGTCACAATAAGGACATTTACGAACGCACCAGGGAATATGAATGTATAGCCCTACCGTTTCCGGCAATGTCAGCTTGATCTCATTGGCTGCTGAACCGGGTTTGTCTGCACCTTTTTGTGGGTCAGTTGGCTCCCCCATGATCAGGCTTGCTTCTGCAGTTCAGTCAGCAGCATCTTTATCGCCTGGCCACGATGGCTCAACGCATTCTTGGTTTCGGCACTTAGCTCTGCCGACGAGCACTGGTGCTCTGGCACATAAAACAAGGGATCATAACCAAATCCACCCTGGCCAGCGGCAGCCTGTTGAATGGTTCCCTGCCACTTGCCATGGCAAACAATCGGCACAGGGTCATTGGCATGGCGCAGATAAACCAGCACACAATGGAAAGCTGCACTGCGTTGCGAAGTCTCGCTTGCTTTACGCCCCAACAGAGCCAGCAGTTTTTCGTTATTGGCATGATCACGCAGTTCGCGGGACATCTGCTGCCATTCTTCAATCAGGAACAGATCAGAGGCGTAACGCGCCGAATAAATACCGGGGGCACCGCCCAACGCATCAACGGCCAGACCAGAGTCATCAGCCAATGCCGGCAACCCGGTAACTTTAGCCGCATGACGTGCTTTGATGATGGCATTTTCAATAAAGGTTAATCCGGTTTCGTCCGCATCCAAGACATTAAATTCAGACTGTGCCACCACCTCAAAGCCGGTTGGCGCCAGCATTGACTGCAACTCGCGCAGTTTTCCCTGATTGCCACTGGCCAGTACGATTCGCTTCTCAATCATGATGCGGCCGCTCCATTTTTCCGGGTGAAGTGGTAAATCGCAATTTCACCCAAGAGGTTGGGGAACAGTCGAATCAGCTGCCGGTGGCGATGGTTGTAATCTACAACCGTGCGGGTGAGCACATCGATGTCATGTGCCTGACAAAACTCGTCGAAATCTTTCACCGTACAGAAATGAATATTCGGTGTGTCATACCACTGGTAGGGCATAAAATCAGATACCGGCATGCGACCTTTAAATGCCAGGTAGCCCCGGCTGCGCCAGTTACCAAAGTTAGGGAAAGTGACAATACAGTTCTTGCCAATGCGCAGCATCTCTTTGACCAGCAGATCCGGATAGCGCACCGCCTGCAAGGTATGTGTCAGCAGCACGGTATCAAAACTGTCCGTCTCAAAATTATCCAGACCTTTGTTCAGGTCCTGCTGAATCACATTGACGCCTTTACCCAGGCAGGCATTCATTTTATCTTCATCAATTTCCAGACCAATGCCATGGATTTGTTTCTCATTTTGCAGATACGACAGCAAGGTGCCATCACCACACCCCAGGTCGAGTACCCGGCTGCCGGGTTCGATCCATTTTTGAATAATCGCCAGATCAGGACGCATCTGCAGTCACCTCCCTGTGTACCCGCTCAAGGTAGGTTTTCAATGCTGTCTGGTAACGTGGCACTGGTAACAGGAAAGCATCATGCCCCTGGTCTGCATCAATTTCCAGATAACTCACTTCTTTGCCTGCCTTAAGCAGCGAAGTCACAATTTCTCGCGTGCGTGCGGGTGGAAAGCGCCAGTCCGTACTGAATGAGAACAACAGAAATTTGCAATCACTATTGGCAAACGCTTTACTCAGATCGCCATCGTAATCAACGCTGGGATCAAAATAATCGAGCGCCTTGGTCATCAGCAAATACGTATTGGCATCAAAGGTCTCCGAGAAACGCTCGCCTTGATAATGCAGGTAGCTTTCCACCTGAAAATCGACATCAAAACCGAAACTCAACTTACCTTTACGCAGATCGCGACCCAGGTTCAGTGAGGCCTGTTTCAACTGGTCTGATGCTTTGCCAAATTTCTCGCGCATGGCGCTGTCAGACAGATAGGTAATATGGCCTACCATACGTGCCAGCATCACACCCTTTTTCGGCAAGGTGTCATGATCGCGGTAGCGACCTTCGTAAAAATCCGGATCAGCGGTAATCGACTGCCGCGCCACTTCGTTGAAAGCAATATTTTGTGCAGACAGTTTTGGCGCCACAGCCATCATAATGGCGTGCCCAACACGCTCTGGATAACTGATCGACCAGCGCATGACCTGCATGCCACCGAGACTGCCACCAATAACTGCCGCCCATTTTTCAATACCCAGCCGGTCAGCCAGTCGCGCCTGACTCTTGACCCAGTCACGTACAGTCACAACAGGAAAATCGGGGCCGTACCAGGTGTCTGTTTCCGGATTAATCGATGCCGGGCCGGTGCTTCCTGCACAACCGCCCAGATTATTCAGGCAGACCACAAAAAAATGATTGGTATCAATCGGTTTACCGGGGCCAATATAGTTGTCCCACCAGCCGGGTTTGCGATCCTCCATGCTGTGATAACCTGCTGCATGGTGGTCACCGCTGAGCGCATGACAAATCAAAATGCCGTTACTTTTCTCCGCATTCAGCTCCCCATAGGTCTCAACCATCAGGTCATAGGCTGCCAGGGTTTTGCCGCTGCGTAATTCCAGTGGCTCGTCAAAATGATAAAGCTGGGGAGTGACCAGTCCGACCGAATTTTCCGGTATCGTCTCAGGCATGATGTTCGGTGGCTCCTGCGTCCTGCATTATAGACCGGGTACGAAACCCGGAGCATTCAGTGGCTGCACCAGTAAAATGCGCAGAATCTGTAATGCCAGAAAAACAAAAATTGGCGACAGATCGAGACCACCCATCGGTGGGAGAATACGTCGGAAAGGTGCCATCACCGGTTCAGTCAGTTGGCGTACCAATACCAGTGTCGGGTGACCACTAAACGGTGCGATAAAACTGGAAATGATCGAGATCAACAAGGTCCAGAAATAGATATTCAGTATCATGCTGATCAAGCCAGCGATCGACCAGGTCAGAATGGCCCCAACCGCTGGCATGGAATTACCGGAGATGAACAACATCCCGGCAATGGCTGCGCACTCCAGCAGCAACGCACAAACCAGAGAAGAAAAGTCGATGCCTGCAATACCTGGAATAAGGCGACGGAATATCTGCACAACAGGGTCGGTGATACGGACAATCACCTGCGTAATCGGGTTATAAAAATCGGCTCGCGAGACCTGCAACAGGAAGCGCAGCAACACTGCCATAATGTACAGAGTGCCCAGG
Organism: Pseudohongiella nitratireducens; assembly: GCF_001642735.1. Lineage (GTDB taxonomy): Bacteria > Pseudomonadota > Gammaproteobacteria > Pseudomonadales > Pseudohongiellaceae > Pseudohongiella > Pseudohongiella nitratireducens. The sequence goes on from NZ_LWHM01000003.1 coordinate 190,487, forward strand.
GTGTCTATTAGCAGTACGCCGATATCGCCAAATGCATTCATCTTTTAAATCCTGTCCAGTCCTGTTGGGTTAGTCGTTGCCGGCCAGTTCGGCGGCACGTTGCTGGGCAGCCTTCATGGCTGCCTCGACAATCTCAGTAAAATTATCCCGGTCAAAGGAGAGCAGCGCCTGCTCAGTTGTACCACCCGGTGAAGTCACACGACGACGCAGCTCGGCAGGCGGCACATCACTGCTGGCGGCCAGCTTGCCCGCACCCTGCGCTGTCTGAATGGCAAGCTGGCGGGATATATCGGCATCCAGCCCCATCTTGATAGCGGCTGCCTCCATCGCTTCCATCATCAGGAAGTAATAAGCCGGGCCACTACCCGATAGCGCGGTCACGGTATCAATGTCATTTTCCTGCTGCAACCAGCAGGCAATGCCAACGGCCTCAAGAATCTGCCCGGATAATGCCTTTTGCTGTTCACTGCATTCAGCATTGGCAACAAGGGCAGTTGCACCACAGCCCACCAGTGACGGGGTGTTTGGCATGCAGCGCACCAGTGCCTGGTTATCGCCCAGCCAGCGCGCCAGCGATGCCAGCGTAACGCCAGCAGCAATGGATATCACCACTGAGCCTGATTTGAGCAATGGCTTTAACGATTCACAGGCTGATTCCATAACCTGTGGCTTTACCGCCAGCACGACCACATCAGCCGCCGCAGCAACATCCGCAAGTGAACCGGTCTGAATCCCAGTGTCAGAAGAAAGCTGAGCCAGTTTGGCAGTATCAATATCGGTTGCGTGAATGTTATTGGCAGGCACGTCCTTGGCCAGCAGGCCGTGGATCAGGCTGGTCGCCATATTGCCGGCACCAATAAAACTGATTTGACTGTTATTCACGCAGAACTCCCTCAAATGACGCTATTTTAACGCAGTGTGACGCGCTATGCAGCGTTTCAGGATGAACTGTTGAATTCTTCTGCAAAAGTTGCCCAGAAACTGAGGAAAAGCGCTGCGATCAGCGGCCCGATGACAAAGCCGTTAATCCCTAGAATGCTAATGCCGCCCAGGGTAGAAAACAGCACCAGGTAGTCGGGCAGCTTGGTATCCCGACCTACCAGAATTGGGCGCAACACATTGTCCGCCAACCCGATGACCACTGCACCATAAATGACCAGCACCGTGGCAGCCCCCCAGTCACCGGTAGCATAGAGATACACAGCCATGGGTATCCACACCAGCGACGCACCGACGGCCGGCACCAGTGACAGGAATGCCATGATCACCGCCCAGAGCAATGCCGCCGAAATGCCGAGAATCCAGAAGATCAGCCCACCCAGCGCGCCCTGCACAATGGCCACAACCAGATTACCTTTCACGGTAGCACGGGACACTTCCACAAATTTATTGAACAATAACTGACGCCGATCTTCACTCATCGGCAGTGCATTACGCATCCAGCTGACAATGGACTCACCATCGCGCAACAGAAAGAAACTCAGATACAGCATCATGCCCAGCCCCAGCGTAAAGCTGACCGTATTACGCCCCAGGCTCAGCGCTTCCTGAGACAACAACCGGCTGAGACTGATCGCCGAGTTACTGAGGTATTCACGCAAATTACTGGTATCGATACCAAAACGCTGCATCAGCTCAGGAATAATCGGGACGGCATTGCCGATGCGTTCAAGAATGGCGGCCGGGTTAATTTCCTGGCTTTCAATCGATTGATAGAGACCCACCCCTTCACGAATAAAGCCAAACAGGATGGCAATCACTGGTATCACCACCAAAATCAAACCGGTGATCAGGGTAATGAAAGCAGCCAGGGAGTGCCGCCCATTCAGCCGCTGGACCAATCGGCGCTGCAACGGATTAAACAGCAGGCTCATGACACATGCCCAGAATATGGCACTCCAGAACGGTAATATGACCAGTACAAACGCCAGGCTTACCAGCGCAAGGACCGCCATGAAGCCGCGTCGTTCCATCACTTCTTTTGACGTGCGCGGGCGTACATCACTCATTTTCGCTCACCATTATTGCTGGCCTCGTCGGCGTATCATGCGCCACAACTCGACAATTCGAGGCGGCTGACCGGTGCGCAAAATCCCCTGTCGGAAAATCCGGCCTGACAGCCAGAGCACTGCGACTATACATATCAGCAGCACAATGGTGGTGCCAACAATATCCACCATCGGTGGTTGCGCCGCAGCCCGGTTCATCATGGTGAACGGCGTAAACAGTGGAATCCAGGACATAATACGGGCCATGGTGCCATTGGGGTCCTGGGCCACAAAACTCATGGTCAATACCGGCACAACCAGCACCAGCATCAACGGCATAATCAGACTCTGCGCTTCTTTCAGGGTGTTACAAAGGCTGCCAATGGCCAGAAATATCCCAGCGTACAGGGCATAACAGCACAGATAGTAGAACACGAAATATGGCAGGAGTTCCGAACTTAGCAGCACATCAAGGATGTCCACCAGCATGGCGGTTTCCACACTTTGGTACACCTGCAGGAAAACAAAGAACGAGGCAATCCAGGCCACAATGGTGGTGATACCCGTGGCGCCAATGCCCAGCAGTTTACCCATCATCAACTCACTGGGCGTTACTGAGGCCAGCAGCACTTCAATAATCCGGTTGGACTTCTCTTCAATGGTATTGCTAAGCAAATATTGCACGCTTTGCATCAAGGAGATGAAAATCAGATAGACAAAACCCATCGGTGCCCACTGCCGGAAGGTATCTGCAAAGCTCACCGCTTCTTCACCCTCCGCCTTGTTAGGATCAAGCTGACTGACCGGCATACGGGTGCGCTGCACGGATCTGACCTGCTGAATATTGATACCGCGGCTGGCGTATTCCTGCTGGCGGATGGCGTCGTTGAGGCTGGTCTGGATGGCATTGGACAGACGCGTATCGGTCAGGTTGGCTGTCCAGTACTGAACACCACGCGGCGCATTGTTGTCGGTCATTAATGTCTGCAGCGAGTCCGGGCGAACGATGTCCTCATTGACGTCCTCCGGGATGAGAATCAGGGCAAACAGGGGCACTCTCTCACCGTCTACATTGAGCCGTCGCTCATCAGCCAGATAAGGTCGCATCTGTTCCACAATCTGATCCGGACTTGCCGAAGTATCAATTCCCGAAGGTATCTCTGCCTGTATAAACTGCGGGCGTGGCTCCTCAAATGGCGGGGCATCTTCACGCAGATAAGGGCGCGCCATTTGCAAGGCCATGTCCAGCCCGCCACCTTCCACCCAGCCATCCAGGGCACTGACTTCATCGTTGCCAAAATCATCAATCAGCTCATTCAGCCGGCTGTTGCTGGTCTGCGGCAGCGTCGTGCCAGCGGTCTGTTGCCGGTTTTCCTGAAGGTACGCCATAAAGTCCTGCATGACATGGCGCTGGTGCTCCCGCTGGATCGCTGCGTCAACCGCACTGGCATACTGTTCACTCTTATCGACCAGGACGAAGTAACGGGTGGGGGTAGCCGTCGCCAGGCGACTGGACAAGTAGAAAATGCCAAAGAAAATCAGCGGCACCAATAACACACCCAGCCAGAACCCTTTGGTTTTGACGTTCTCCAGATACTCGCGATTGGCAATTAGCAGGGTTACACGCATCGTCATGATATTAGCGGAACTTGTGCTCCCGGGCCTCCGTGCCGACCAGGTGCATAAAAACATCATGCAGGCTGGCCTGGGTAAAATCGAAACGGCTCAATGTCACACCATTACTGAAGCAGTGTTGCAGAATTTCCTGCGGGTCAGCCTGTTCCCGGACATACAGTTCCCACTGGCAGCTTCCTGCTGGCCGACCCGTCGGGTCAGGCGGCAGGCGATTGATTGAAAGCACACCATCAATGCCTTGCAGGGAGTCTACTGACTCACAGGTTTCCAGCACGATCCGGCGCGGGATAATCGCGTGCGCATCAGCAACGGTACCATCAAAGACTTTTCGTCCCTTGGTGATCAATAGCAAGCGCTCACAAAGCCGTTCTGCATGCTGCATCACATGCGTTGAAAATATCACCGTCTGGCCGTTATCACTCAGATCGCGGATCAGTTGCTCCAGCACCTCCTGGTTAACCGGGTCCAGGCCGGAGAATGGCTCGTCGAGAATGACCAGCTCAGGCTCGTGAACAATTGACGCCAGTACCTGGACTTTCTGCCCCATGCCTTTGGATAGCGACTCAATCGCCGAGTTGGCAAAATCGCTCAGTCCGTAACGTTCCAGCAATTCAAAGGCCTTGCTGCGCGCCTGTTTGCGCGACAATCCTTGCAACGTGCCAAAGTAGGCAATAATCGCCCAGACCTTCATTTTCTTATAAAGGCCTTTCTCTTCAGGCAGGTAGCCGATGCGATGACGTACATTCATGGCAGAGGGGGAGCCCAGCACTTCGATCTGGCCGGTATCGGGTCGGATAATATCGAGAATCATGCGAATCGTGGTGGTTTTGCCGGCACCATTGGGACCAAGAAAACCATACACGGAACCCTTGGGAATGCTCAGGCTGATGTTGTCGACTGCTGTGAAATCGCCGTAGCGTTTACAGACATCGTGCAGTTTAAGGACCGATTCGCTCATGCTTCGAGTTTAGCACAGGGATTATGCAAAAAAGCCGACACAGAGCGTTCTGTATCGGCTTTTTGTATAAACTGACCGCAAGTCAGCGTGTTTGTGCTGAATCACCTGTCAAACTGACAGGAAAGCATCAATTTTGTCGGCTACCAGACGTCCTTCATCAATGGCACGTACGACCAATGACTGACCACGGCGACAGTCGCCGGCGGCAAAGACTTTCGGGTGGCTGGTGCGGAAATCCTTGTATTCGGCCTGATAGTTCGACCGACCATCCAGATCCAGGTTCAGCGGATTGCTGACATAGTGCTCTGGCCCCAGGAAGCCCATGGACAACAGAATCAGGTCTGCTTCCCAGAACTGGGTGGTACCAGGCACTTCCTTGAAGTTGGCATCCACTTCAACGGTGTTAATACCCAGCAGTTTACCGTTAGCATCACGAACAAACTCTTTACCACTGATCGAGTAAGTACGTGGGTCTTCGCCATCACGGTAAGCGGCTTCTTCATGACCGTAATCCACACGGTGGATACGCGGCCACAGCGGCCAGGGATTGTCAGCCGGACGATCCAGGGTCGGCTTGGGCATAATCTCGAAGTTAACCAGTGACTTGCAACCATGACGCAGCGATGTTGCGATACAGTCCGTACCGGTATCACCACCACCAATCACAATCACGTTCTTGTCTTTGGCACTGATGTAGTTACCATCTTCCAGGTTGGAATCCAGCAGGCTACGCGTATTGGCAGTCAGGAACTCCATCGCGTAATGCACACCATCACCTTCACGACCGTTGATTTTCAGGTCACGAGGCGTCGTTGCACCGGTAGCCATCAGCAGCGCATCAACGTCATTGAGCAATGTCTTAACGTCCATGGCATTTTCGCCTTCGCCGCCAACATCAGCGTTAGTCTGGAATTTCACGCCTTCGGCTTCCAGCAGTTTAACGCGACGATCGACCACGTCTTTTTCCAGCTTCATGTTCGGGATGCCGTACATCAGCAGACCACCAATGCGGTCAGCTCGCTCATAGACAGTCACTTCATGACCAGCCTGGTTCAACTGAGCCGCAGCAGCCAGTCCGGCAGGACCGGAACCGACCACGGCAACTTTTTTGCCCGTGCGGAATTTCGGTGCGTTCGCCGTTACCCAGCCTTGCTCGAAGCCTTTGTCGATGATGGCGTTTTCAATGTTCTTGATCGTGACCGCTGGCTCATTGATGCCCAGTACACAGGAACCTTCACACGGGGCCGGACAGACGCGGCCGGTAAACTCCGGGAAGTTGTTCGTTTTGTGCAGGCGATCCAGCGCTTCACGCCACTGACCTTTGTAGACCAGATCGTTCCACTCCGGAATCAGGTTGTAGACCGGACAGCCATTTTCAGACTGACAGAACGGTACACCACAATCCATGCAGCGAGCACCTTGTGTAGCCAGGTGCTCATCCGCCGGTGCGGTATAGATTTCCTTGTAGTCAAGAAGTCGCTCGGCTGGCGCACGGTATGGCACCGTGCTGCGCTCGAATTCTTTAAAACCAGTTGGTTTACCCATGATTAAACCTATTCTTGTGCAATTTTGTTCGTATCAGACTGACGCGGTTTCGGCTTTTGCCTTGGCAGCCAATTCTGCCAGTACGCGCTTGTAGTCAGTCGGCATCACTTTGACAAACTGGCCCAGTGACGATTCCCAGTTATCCAGCAGTTCACGTGCCACGGTCGAACCGGTGTAAGCCTCGTGGTTGCTGATCAGACGTTTCAGCTCTTCCTTATCAGCGTCATCAACCACTGGCTCCAGCTCATAGGACTCCAGATTGCACTGACGCTCGAAGTCCTTGTCCTTATCCAGAACATAAGCAACACCGCCGCTCATGCCTGCGCCGAAGTTACGGCCGGTTTTACCCAGGATAACCACACGACCACCCGTCATGTATTCACAACCGTGATCACCAATGCCTTCGACTACAGCGCTGGCGCCGGAGTTACGAACGGCAAAACGCTCAGCCACGATACCGCGGAAGTAGGCTTCACCACCGGTAGCACCGTACAGGTTCACGTTACCGGCAATGATGTTCTCTTCTGCCTTGAAGCTGCTGTTCTTGGGCGGGTAGACAACGATCTTGCCGCCAGACAGGCCTTTACCGACAAAGTCGTTGGCATCGCCTTCAACGGTGATCGTGATACCTTTCGCCAACCAGGCACCCAGACTCTGCCCCGCAGAACCGTTCAACTTGATGTTGATGGTATCTTCGGGCAACAGCTCTTCGCCGTAACGCTTGGCGACCTCATTTGACAACATGGTACCAACAACACGGTTAATGTTGATCACCGGTAATTCAATGTTGACCTTCTCACCCTTGTCCAGCGCAGGTGCAGCCAGTTTGATGATCTGGTTATCCAGCGCTTTGTCCAGACCGTGATCCTGCGCCATCATCGCGTAGGTACCCGTGTTCGGGAACACAGCTTTGGCAGGCGTCAGAATCATGCTCAGATCCAGGCCTTTGGATTTCCAGTGGTTAATCGCAATATCGCTTTCCAGCAGATCAACGCGGCCCACCATTTCATTGATAGTGCGCACACCCAGGCTGGCCATGATTTCACGCATTTCTTCAGCCACCATGAACAGGTAGTTGACTACGTGCTCTGGCTGACCTTTGAACTTCTTGCGAAGCTCAGGATCCTGTGTGGCGATACCGACCGGACAGGTATTCAAGTGACACTTACGCATCATGATACAGCCCAGGGTAATCAGCGGTGCAGTCGCAAAACCGTACTCTTCCGCGCCCAACAATGTAGCGATAGCAACGTCACGGCCGGTTTTCAGCTGACCGTCGGTCTGCAGCACCACACGTGAACGCAGGTTGTTCATCACCAGCGTCTGGTGAGTCTCGGCCACACCCAGCTCCCAGGGCAGGCCAGCGTGCTTGATCGAAGTCAGCGGTGATGCACCCGTACCGCCATCGTGACCGGCGATAACCAGGTGATCGGTTTTCGCTTTGGTCACACCGGCAGCAATCGTGCCGACGCCGATCTCAGATACCAGCTTCACGGAGATACGCGCCTGGCGGTTAGCGTTCTTCAGGTCGTGAATCAGCTGCGCCATGTCCTCAATCGAATAAATATCGTGGTGAGGCGGTGGCGAAATCAGGCCCACACCCGGCGTGGAGTGACGGATACGAGCGATTTGCTCATCCACCTTGCGGCCAGGCAGCTCACCACCTTCACCCGGCTTGGCGCCCTGTGAAATCTTGATCTGAATCTCGTCAGCGTTAGCCAGGTACCAGGTGGTCACACCGAAACGGCCTGACGCTACCTGCTTGATTGAAGAACGCTTGGAATCGCCATTAGGCAGCGCATTGAATCGAATCGGATCCTCACCACCTTCACCGGTGTTGGACTTGCCGCCCAGTCGGTTCATGGCGACTGCCAGTGATTCATGGCTTTCCTGCGAAATAGAACCAAAGCTCATGGCACCGGTTGCGAAACGCTTTACGATATCCTTGGCAGACTCCACTTCTTCCAGCGGAATCGCTTTCTGGTCAGCGCGGAACTTCAACAGGCCACGCAGCGTACAGGCTTTGGTGGTCTGCTCATTGGTGTACTTGGCAAAGGCATAGTAGGCATCTTTGCTACCGGTACGCGCCGCATTCTGCAGATTAAAGATCGCCGTCGGGTCCCACATGTGGCTGTCGCCACCGCTACGCCAGTGGAAATCACCCGGGTTGTTGAGCACCGGAATGCGGTTTTCGTCTTTTTCCGGGAAGCCCAGACGGTGACGACGCTCGGTTTCTTCAACCAGGGCAGGGAAGTTCAGACCCTGAACTCGGCTTGCGGTACCCACGAAACAGCGGTTAATAACGTCTGTTGCCAGACCCACGGCTTCGAAGATCTGCGCACCGCGGTAGGACTGTAGTGTAGAAATACCCATCTTGGCCATGACTTTCAGCATGCCCTTGGCGACGGCTTTCTTGTAGGCAGCAACCAGCTTGTCTTCGGTGTTGTATTTGTCACCCAGCAGACCATCGAGCTGTGCCTGCCACAGCGCCTCAAAAGCCAGGTACGGGTTAATGGCATCAGCGCCATAACCGACCAGCAGGCAGTGGTGATGCACTTCGCGCGCTTCACCGGTTTCCAGGATCAGACCGATCTTGGTGCGCTCATGACGCTTGATCAGGTGATGGTGAACGGCGCCACAGGCTACCAGGGCGCTGATGGCTGCACGCTCTTTGCCGATACCACGATCGGACAGAATGACGAAGGCATAACCATCGGCAATCGCCTGGCTGGCTTCGGCACAGACACGGTCCAGCGCGCCTTGCAGGCCTTCGCTACCGCCAATTTCATACGTGATATCAACCACTTTGCTGCGCAGACCGTTGTGATCCATGTGCTGGATAGTCTGCAGCTGCTTGTTGGTCAGAATCGGGTGTTCCAGACTCAGTCGGTGCGCGTGCTGCTCAGTGGTCTCCAGCAGGTTGCCCTCTGGACCAATGAAGCATTTCAGCGACATCACAACTTCTTCACGGATCGAGTCAATCGCCGGGTTGGTCACCTGGGCAAATAACTGCTTGAAGTAGTCATACATCATGCGCGGCTTGTCAGACAGACAGGCCAGTGCCGAATCGTTACCCATGGAACCCAGCGGGTCACGAGCCTGGGTAATCATAGGCAACAACATGAACTGCATGGTCTCGGTGGTGTAACCGAAGGCCTGCATGCGTGACAACACATTGTCAGAATCCAGGGAATGCGATTCGTTACCGTCAGACAGCATGTCCAGGGTGATCTTCTGGTTACCCAACCATTCACCGTAAGGACGCTTGCCAGCGATGTCATGTTTCAGCTCTTCGTCAGGGATCAGACGACCCTGTTCAAAATCGAGCAGGAACATACGACCAGGCTGCAGGCGGCCTTTCAGCTTGACGTTGGCCGGATCCACTTTTACCACACCCACTTCCGAGGCCATGATGACCTTGTCGTCATGTGTGACATAATAGCGGCTTGGACGCAGACCGTTACGGTCCAGTACGGCACCAATGTAGTGACCATCAGAGAACACGATAGAAGCCGGGCCATCCCATGGCTCCATCAGTGCACTGTGGAATTCGTAGAAATCTTTCTTGTCCTGCGGCATGTTGACATCAGACTGCCAGGCCTCAGGAATCATCATCATGACCGACTCTTGCAGCGAGCGGCCAGACAGCAGCATGAACTCAAGTACCGAATCAAAAGAACCGGAGTCAGAGCAGTCTGCATCGATGATCGGGAATAATTCTTTCAGCTTGTCGCCAAACAGATCCGTTTCAACCGTACCTTCACGGGCAACCATCTGGTTGACGTTACCGCGCAGGGTGTTGATCTCACCGTTGTGGCTCATGAACCGGTTCGGCTGGGCACGATCCCATGACGGGAAGGTGTTGGTGCTGAAGCGCGAGTGAACCATGGCCAGGTGTGTGGCGAAGTTAGGCTGAGTCAGGTCCTTATAGAAAGGGAACAGCTGACCAGGCGTCAACATACCTTTATAGACGATGACTTTTGTCGACAGACTGCAGGCATAGACCATCTTGCCTTCAGTCAGAGACTGGTCACCACGCAACTTGTGCGTGAAACGTTTGCGAATAATGTACAGCTTGCGCTCAAAGGCTTCCTGGTCAAGACCATCCGCCGCGCCAATAAAGAGCTGTGTAATGTATGGCTGTGCCATACGGGCGGCCGGGCCAACATCGGCGCCATCGGCGTCAGTTGGCACATCACGCCAGCCAACCAGAGACTGCCCTTCTTCGGCAACGATCTTGTTGATGGCTTCGCGGCAGAACTCACGCTCTTTGGAGTTTTGCGGCAGGAAGATGTTACCGACAGCATACTTGCCGGCTTCCGGCAGCGTTGCGTCAAGCTCGTTTTTGGCAATGTCAGCGAAAAAACCGTGTGGCAATGCCATCAGGATACCGGCTCCGTCGCCAGTGTTCGCTTCGAAACCACATCCGCCACGGTGATCCATGCGGGAGTTCAAATGGTAGGCATCCAGCATGATCTGATGACTGGGGCGACCCTTGATGTCTGCAACAAAGCCTACGCCGCAGGAATCTTTCTCGTTCGCCGGGTCATACAGCCCCGTCTTTTGCGGAAAGCCAAACTTGTAAGGAATTTGGGCTTGATCAGTCATATTTTCGCTATGTCTCGTTATGTCGTTTAATTTTTCCGGATTTCGGCCACCGTTGCTCACCCCGGACACACTCTATATGGTGCATACTGACGCACTACACTGTGGGGAGATGCGTGATTAGAAGTTATTGATTTGACACGGCTCGGTGATATTGCCAACACCCCGGACGGCGTATCCGGGACTATGCCGGACGGTCGTAAAACACATTACGCTGTTTTACGGGGGCTGGACACAATACCATTGAAACAAAATATGTCAAGTTATCAGCCTCTCCAGGGTGGTTTTTGACGGTCCGTTTACATGCTTGTGACATGGTCTGATCGCTTGATTAAAGCCAGTTACTGCATTACTCTTCGCCTTCTATAAGAAAGTTTTCCGGCATGAAGCCGGAAGTGTTTCCCAGGCCTGAACGACGGCAATCAGAAAAAAAGTACGCTATTCGAAGTACGCGCTCTGCCGAATGCCGCCCGGGACGAGAAAAAGACTATAAAAAACAGTAGCATTTAGCTGAGGGGATATACGCGTGGAAATAGTAAGATATAAAAGGGATGTCTGGGGTGACGAAGTCATACTCGGTGTAGCCTGGGATTTGCTCTGGGTTGTGGCAGTAGCCATTATTCTCCTGCTGGTGGGTCACGCCATTATTATGGCACTTCTGGCTCGCAAGAAAGCCAAACCATCTGCTGACGGCCCTCGTGTCAAACGACACGATGGCATCGACCGGGCCTTCCACTGGATTATGGCCGCTTCTGTCCTGACACTGATCGCCACTGGCGTACTGCCGATTATCGGCATCCGCTTCGCCTGGCTGGATATTCACTGGATTGCCGGCCTGGTGCTGACCTTCGTGGTCATTTTCCACACCATTCGCGCCACATTCTGGCAGGACTTCAAGTCCATGCTGCTGACGCCTTCTGATTTTGCCGAGCCTTTTGATGAAAATCACAAGCCAGGCAAGTACTCTTTTGAGCAAAAAGGCATGCACTGGGCAATGACACTGCTGGTTTTCATGGTCATCGGCACTGGCATCCTGCTGCTGTTGAACATTGATACGCCTTTCTGGGATCGTCCTTCGGTGGATAACGAAGCATCCCTGGGCCTGATGTTCCTGCTGCACGGCCTGACGACACTGGCACTGATTGCATTTACCGCGATTCACATCTACTTCGCCATCCGTCCTGAGAAAATCTTCTACACCCGCTCCATGGTAAGTGGCTGGATTTCCGAAGACGAGATGAAAGCGAATCACGACACCAGCAAATGGAAGGTAAAAGATTGAGCGATTTAAAGAACCTGGAACAGGACATCGATACCATCGAGTCCGGTTATGAGTTCCTGCTGGCCTATGCGGCCCAGGGCCGCCCTCCTCATGTCGAGGCAGAGCACCCTACGCCGCACGTTGGCCCGACACTGAAAGACATGCTGGCTGCGATGAATAATGTCACATCAGCGCTCGCTGGCTCTGACCATGAATATGAGCAGGTGATCGTTGAAGACATCCGCAAGGCCAGCGCGGCACTGAAGTTTGTCATCGACCAGCCCAAGATGAGTTCGGAGCTGATCGACAACCTCAATGCCTCTATTCACTTGCGTGCCGTGTTGACTGACTGCTTCCTGTACAGCGAAGTCTTCCGCCCCTCAGCTGGGGAGACTGCCGAGCCAACAGACGGCGACACGAAAGGAAAAGGCATGTGGACCGAGGCCTGAGCCTCGGTTTGCGCCGTTCTTACAGGCCGAAGAGGTCTGCCAGCACAGCGCTGAGACATAACGAACTGTAGAACGATATGCAGAACCATAAAAGGGGCAATACTTTTGCAGTATTGCCCTTTTTTATTGGGCCACTTATTGAGCCAGCGTTTATTGGACCGCTGTTAGCCTGGAGGCGGGGGAACCATACCTAATTGCCCAATGGCAACAACAGTCAGTGCAGCAGCAGTCACCAACAGGAACAAGGCAAACCATCGCCACCCGTTACCGCCTGACTTCTTTTTCTTGAGCCAGCTAAAATCGACATCCTCCGCCAGTACTGGATTGTAGGAACGTCTCAGTTTCCGCATGCAAAACCCCATATGCGTTTTATTATGTATTTCACGTGAAGTGCCCGAATCAGGCCGAGGTCTGAATCTATCGCCCATGCCCCGCCGGCAAGACCAAATTCAAGAAACAAACCCACAGGGCCTGCAAGCAGGCCCTACTATAAGTTGACGGCTGAAAACCGGATTCATTCACTATGACAACAAAAAAAACTTTTTTATCGCCTCAATTCTGACAATGTCATGAAAAATTATGGCGAAACTGCCCGATTAGCGGCTTTTACTGTGAAACAATGTTACAGACTAAACGGTCTGGTACCCCACATATAACTGGTATAATTGCCACAATTATAAGAACTAGGTGAGAGATCGCGTGAAAAACCCCACTTATTCCCTGCTTCTCGCAGGTAGCACCCTCGTATTGTCTTCAGTTTCCCTTCTTCACAGCGCCGCAACAGAAGCCCAGGAAGCACAAGCCTCTGGCGTCATGCAAATGACCCGTATTGATAATGCCGATATCACCCTGGATGGCCACCTGTCCGAAGGGGTATGGCAGCAGGTACCCGCCATTGATGGCATGCGCGTCATCACGCCGGATACCCTGGAGCCGGCCCCCGAGCGCACAGATACCCGCATTTTCTACAATGACGACGGCATTTATGTCGGCGCCATGAACTACCAGGACCCCGAGACACTGGTAGGCCGCATGAGCTCACGTGACGAAGGCGTACAGCGTGATGGCTACGTGCTGTCCATCGACACCTCCGGCCAGGGCCTTTACGGTTATTTCCTGCGCATCAACCTGGGCGGCACGTTGTCAGACGGCACGATCCTGCCCGAGAAGCAGATCAGCCGTGACTGGGACGGTCCCTGGGATGCCGTGACACAGGAACTGGACAATGGCTGGTCAACAGAGATGTTCATCCCCTGGTCCATGATGACACTGCCACAGTCTGGCGAGACTCGCCAGGTCGGTATCTATACCGAGCGCATGATGGTACGTCGTAACGAGACCTGGTCCTGGCCAGCGCTGCCAAGCACCAACCCGGAGTACCTGTCCGGATTCCAGCAGTTTGAGCTGGAGGGCATCAACCCACGCACCCAGTTTACGTTCTACCCTTACGCCTCGGTCACACAAGACAACATCAATAACGATACAGAGGCACGTACCGGTGCTGACCTGTACTGGCGCCCGAACTCCAATACGCAACTGTCCGCCACCATCAACCCGGACTTTGGCACCGTGGAATCAGACGATGTGGTCGTCAACCTGGGTGCTTTTGAGGTGTTCTTCTCCGAAAAGCGCCCCTTCTTCCTGGAAGGCCAGGAAATTTTCCGCGCCACGCCCCGCGCTAATGGCGGCCCCTTCGGTCCAACAACAGTACTCAACACTCGTCGTATCGGCGCCGCGCCTGATATTGATGTGCCTGACGGCATCAGCGTCGGCGCTGCCGAGCGCAATGCACCCACCGACCTGCTGGGGGCTGGCAAGATCACCGGTTCACAAGGCAACTGGCGCTACGGCGCGCTGCTGGCCTCTGAAGACGACATGGTGGTCCAGGGCACCCGCCTGAGTGACGGCGAAAAAGTGAACCTGCAAAGTACCGGTAAAGACTTTGCCATCGGCCGACTGATGTACGAAGACACCAGCGGCGGTGGTCGTCGCGGTATTGGCTGGATCGGCGCCAACCTGTCGCACCCCGATCACGATGCCACCGTGAACGGCGTTGACTATTCCTGGTTCTCTGCGGATACCAAGTGGGTACTGGATGGCCAGTTCCTGCACAGTGACGTGAACGATGTTACCGGCACGGGCGGTTTCTTTGACCTGGACTATCGTCCCCAGCAGGGCGTTGAGCATTCATTTACCGGCACCTATCACGACGACACGCTGGAAATTAATGACATCGGCTACCTGCAGCGAAATGATTTTATGCAGCTGGACTACCGCCTGGGCATTACTGAATCCGGCCTGGATAACTTCCGCACGCTGGAACGCTCCCTGCAAGTCATCAACCAGTGGAACACAGACGGTCGCCCGGTTCGCCTGGGCCTGTTCGGTAGTCAGAACATGACCTTCTATGACAACACCCAGTTAAACCTCAGCCTGCGCTACTTCCCGCCACGCACCGATGACCGTCTCAGTCGCGGCAATGGCACCTACAAGATTCCACACCGGGTCTCCTACAGCGCCTCGTGGAACAGTGACCGTTCGCAGCCACTGAGCGTCAATCTGGGCATCGGCAACTCCGAAGAAGACCTGCAGGCCGACAACATCAACTACGAGTTGGGCCTGACCTGGCAGCCAAACGACCGCTTCAGCACAGAACTGCAACTGGAGTATCGCGATCGTAAATCCTGGCTGGTACACCAGGGCGACGACCGCTTCGCCTCCTACGAGGCCGACGGCTGGTTCCCGGAGTGGAACATGAACTACTTCATCAACGCCAAGCAGCAGTTCCGCCTGGCCATGCAGTGGACCGGCATAAAGGCACAGGAAGACGAGTACTACCGCGTCGACCAGACTGATGTAAGACACCTGATTCCCACAGCCAAACACGCAACGACCAGAGGTGACTTCACCATCAGTCAGCTCAACTTCCAGGCCCGTTACCGCTGGGAAATCGCACCGCTGTCTGACCTCTTCGTGGTCTACACCCGCGGCAGCAACCTGCCCAACTACGCTGGGTCGGAATTCCAGGACCTGCTGTTTGATGCCTGGACTGAACGGTTGACGGATGTGTGGGTTGTTAAGTTGCGGTATCGGCTGGGTAGCTGACCTTCAAGCACCTGGACACATGCATGACCAAAAGAGGCGACCTTGCGGGTCGCCTTTTTTGTGCCTCAAAGTAGGTTGATGGGCAGAATCTATAATATGTTATCAAGCGGACTGTTTGTCCCAGCAAAATGCTGACCCAGTATTTGTCGCTAGCGAGAAATTTAGATCTCCCAGCGCAACCCCTAGAAATTTTGAATAAAGATAAGACAGGGCATTCAAGACGATTTTCTGTGTATTCACTGCCACCGCTCTGCCTGCTGCCAAGTAAGTTAAATATTCAGTGACTCTCTCAACGGGCACATCTGCAGGATGCTTGCGGCCAATGAAATAGATATACCGCCGTATCCAGTGCAAGTAGGTTTTCTCTGTCTTAATTGCGTAACCTCGTAAACGCATATCCCTACGGATTTCTTCAATAAATGGGCTTGCCACCATGTCCTCCCTCTGAATACTCGTACTTTTGGGTAATAGTGTTATAGCAGGACTATTCAGATAATCGTGGGCACGCTTATATCAAGCTGATTTGGATTGATATTTGGAAGTTATTGATGTAGTTAGTAGATTATTAAATAAAAAAAGAAATATACGTGCCGACATAGCGTGCAGCGGAGTCTAGAAAGCGCGCTAGCGCACTATAAAAATAATGAAATGGACACCCCTTTATACTGACCTAGTCAGTTAATACGGAGGTGTACTAATGAATAACATAAATGTAGTTGGAATTGATTTGGCTAAATCAATATTTCAGGTCTGTTGTGCAGATAACAAAGGAAAAATAATTCTTAACAGATCACTTCGGCGTGCGCAAATTTTAAAGTTCTTCAGTAACTTAAAGCCTGTTCTAGTTGGCATGGAGTCATGTTCTAGTTCTCATTATTGGGCAAGAGAACTTACAAAGCTAGGTCATGAGGTAAAGTTAATGCCACCTCAGTACGTAAAGCCCTATGTAAAAACCAATAAAAATGATGCAGCTGATGCAGAAGCCATTTGCGAGGCAGTAACGAGACCAAATATGCGCTTTGTTAGCGTAAAAAGTCCTGAGCAGCAAGCATTGCTATTGATTCATAGAGAGCGAGAAGGTGTGATCCGGGATCGAACATCGTTAATCAATCGAATTCGGGCTAGTATGCAGGAGTTTGGGATAAGCGTTCCCGCGGGACGATATCAATTAGCAAAATGGTTCCGAACGGACTTTGCTGATGCTGAATTACGCATGCCATCATTACTGTTTGATCATATCAGATCCATGGAAGTGCGCTTAAGGGAACTGGAAGAATATATTAAACGTTTGGATACGTTAATAGATACGACCAGTAAAGCCAGCCAGCTTTGTAAAAGCCTTATCGAGATACCTGGAGTTGGTCGATTAACTGCTTCGGCGATAGTAGCTAGTGTAGGCGATGCCAAAAGTTTCAAGTCTGGTCGACAATTTTCTGCTTGGTTGGGGTTAGTACTAAAACAACATTCAAGCG
Organism: Pseudohongiella nitratireducens; assembly: GCF_001642735.1. Lineage (GTDB taxonomy): Bacteria > Pseudomonadota > Gammaproteobacteria > Pseudomonadales > Pseudohongiellaceae > Pseudohongiella > Pseudohongiella nitratireducens. Next base: position 207,505 of record NZ_LWHM01000003.1, read on the forward strand.
GTGGGAAAAATACCTTAATGGGGATTAGTAAGAGAGGTGATACATATATGCGACGAATGCTCATTCATGGAGCAAGAGCAGTTATTCGTCACATAAAACCTGGTAAACCATTTTATGAATGGGTAAACGAATTACTATCAAGAATGCATAAGAATAAAGTAGTTGTGGCTTTAGCGAATAAGTTAGCAAGAATTTCTTGGGCAATATTAGTACACGACAGAGCATTCGCTAGCAACAATTGAACAATCAAAGATAATGATACTTCATGGTTTTGCGAAGGAAAATAGAATTGATGACAAGATAGGTAGGACCGTGATCTAGAAACTCTGTGCCTAACATCGTTCGTTCAGAGAACGTAAAAATGATTAGAGCTAGATCAGCGAATTTCATCAGGGGTATAGGTATTAAAAATATCTTATTAAAACCCGGATAGATGGATGCATAACCTTTCAATCGTCAATATTTTTCTTGCAAAAACTGGGGTGTCCATAGATGTTACACGTAAAGGAGAGATGCGTGCCATTTCAGAAGTACCTAACTGAAAGAAACCTATATCTTTTAAGTGGTTTAGTCGTAGTCTGCTGGATGATCTTTGATCCCCACTGGGAGCCAGTGGCAGTTTTTGTTGCAACATGCGCTGTGATCAAGGGAATCTCTATGGCACAGCGAGCTAAAGAAAAAGAGGAATTTACGAAAGAGTTTAATTCTTACAATAGTGAAATCAGAAACTCTTTAGCCTATTTGGTTGATACGCATCTTGCAGATCAAGATAGGGAAAACCAAAAAGAAAAAATGTCAAAAATGTGGCAAGAGCACGGGCAGGGTAATAATGATGTATTCATCGATTATATAATTCATTCTTTAATGATACATAATTCAGAACGGTGTCAGTTTCAGGTGTTTAATATTGTGAATACGGACGGGATGATTGCTGCACAGTTAGTTCAGGAAATTGACCGGTTTTTAGAGAATGCTAAAAAATACCACCTAGAAGATTATATTAAAAGCACTAAACTGCATGATCTGTACCAATGGTTAGTACATCCTCATTATCTAGAGTTTCGCAGGAAAGCATATTGGCCGTTTTACGTGTAACAAGCGCGTCAATCAGGACGCTCGCAAGCTCGCGCCTATTACGCGGGCGTTATGGAACAATTCGCTCGTGCCAGTAGCCAGGCTTTCTGGAGTGATGTACAAAAGCGACAACAGTGATCGTTTGGTTATCGACTATCGTCACAAGGGAGAAAGGAAATCGTTGAAGAATAAGTCTTTTAGCTCCCAGCTTGGAAGCTTCACCAACCATGGGTATAAGCGGAGGGTTTGGTTTACTGAGCCTGGTTGTAGCCTGCTCAAACGTATCGATCAGTTGGCCTCCAAGGCCGGGGACTTCCAATTCGTACCACGCAACGGCTTCGATCAACTCTTCGGTAGCTTCCGTGCTAACCTTTACCTTCAAAATCAGCTCCTTATCCGAGCCCTAGCACGTGCAATGGCTTCATCTGCATCCATGAGTTCTGTTTTGCCAGATTCAATGTCATTGATTCTACGGCAAATTTCAGAATCCCAGGCCTCTGCGACGCTAATATCGGCAGGGCCATCCAAACTTGCTACCAAATCATGCGCAAGTTTGGCTCGCTCTCGCTCAGACAGTGTCATAGCGGCGTTTGTAATACTTTCAAGTTGGGCTGTATCCATCGTATTTACCAAAAATAACAAAGCGGTAATGGTTAAATGATGCAGCAAAATACATCCCATAACAAGGCCAAGCACAGCGACAGCTTTTTCGCTGCGGCTTCACCTCCACTACAAAGCTGCGCGTGTTGGCGGCGTTAG
>NZ_LWHM01000030.1 GCF_001642735.1 Pseudohongiella nitratireducens
GGCTCTACATCATTAACGGGGGACACCGGCATTACATTAAACTGATTTTGCGACGATCACTTTAATGGAGAACACCGATGTCCCTCGCAGGCACAATTATAGGCATACCTGAGCTTCAGATTGAACGGATAGATCATCAGAAGAACCTCGAAGTGTGGGCCAGTCCCGCACGACGACCACTTTGCAAGCACTGTCAGCACCAGCATTTACACATCAAAGCCACCCATCAGCGCACCGTCAAACACACCCGGCTGGGCAATAAGGTAATGACCTTGCACCTGCGCGTACCCAAGTACCGCTGTCTCAAGTGTCACCGCTATTTTCGCCATCCTTTCCTGGGTATTCGACCCCGCTACCGCGCCTCTGAAGCCTTCCGACTGGAGGTCTTTGAAGCCCATGACGGCGGTATCACCCAGCGCAAACTCTCACTGACACATCGGATCAGCGCTGCCACCATCGAGCGCTGGTATCAGTATCGGGTTCGCATGAGAACTTCAGAGATGAGCGGACGCCCCTGTCCTCAGGTGCTGGGCATTGATGAGCATTTCTTTACCCGTAAAAAGGGCTACGCCACCACTCTCGTCGACCTGAACAACCGTAAGGTCTTTGATGTCAAACTGGGGCGCTCAGAATCGTCTCTACGCCGCTATTTACAAGGGGTTGAAGGCAAAGATCAGGTGCAGATCGTGGTCATGGATCTGTCAGAAACCTATCGCAGTATTGCCCGACGACACTTCCCCAATGCCAAGATTGTTGCCGACCGTTTCCATGTCGTGCGACTGATCAATCAGCACTTTTTGAAACTGTGGCAACAGCACCACCAGGAGGGCAGAAAAAACCGCGGGCTACTCAGTCTGATGCGCCGACATAAGTGGCATCTGAGCGATGAACAGCACGCAAAACTGATGGATTACCTGGCCGAGTTTCCTGTCCTGAAAGAGCTGTACCTGATCAAGCAAAGGCTGATGCGCTTTATCCTGCTCAAAACCCTCAGAGTCAAACGAATGAAGCAAAAACTGCCACAGTATCTGGCGCTGTTGGAACAACTGAAAGACAGTCCGCTGAAGGCATTGGCCAAGACATTAACCTCTTGGATGGAACCGATTGTCGCCATGTGGCGCTTTAGTAAAAGCAACGGTATTACCGAAGGGTTTCACAACAAGATGGAAATGATCTCAAGGAGAGCGTATGGTTTTAGAAACTTTGAAAACTATCGATTACGAGTGCTGGCCCACTGTGGGTGGGATGGCATTGTGAACAGGGTTTAATGAGTGCTATCCCCCGTTAATGGGGTAGAGCCCGAAAGCAGCGAAGAGAAATGGTGCCGACACCAGGAGTCGAACCCGGGACCTACTGATTACAAGTCAGTTGCTCTACCACAGCTGAGCTATGTCGGCATTGCTGTTTCGTCTACAGGGCGCGCATCCTATCAACGAAATAAAAATAGATCAACATTTTTTTTCATTCTTGTTTAATACCCTCATCTGCGATTGATCCAACCAGTGGAATCAGCTACTTTAAACTCTCATACAGACAGCAGCAGACTTTGCTTAGACATGGCCAACGAAACGGACACCGAACGCCAGTTACTGCAACATCAAATCCGCCTCACCCAGGCGGATCATACACTGAAGGCATTGTTCTCCCGAGACTCTGACCGAGCAGCACGGCTGACGTTTGAAGCCCCCCACCTGACTGCCGACTTTAGCAAGCAACACATAGACAGTTCAAGCTTATCCGTATTGCTCAGGCTGGCTGAAGAGAAAAACCTCCAGCAAGCTATTAGCAACCTCTTTGCCGGCCAGCAGGTAAACAACACTGAACAACGAGCCGCCTTACACATGGCGCTTCGTGGCCACATCCCCTCGGCTGCGCCAGAGGTTGCAGAAGAGATAAAACGCACTCAACAACAAATGGCTGACTTCGTTAACGCTGTCCACAATGGCGCCTGGCTAGGCCAGGACGGAGGAGCCATTACCAATATCGTGAATATCGGTATCGGTGGTTCCGACCTGGGTCCTGCCATGGTCACTGCGGCCTTGCAGGATTACCTGAACCCGGGTATTACCTGTCACTTTGTGTCCAATGTCGACCCAGCTCAAATCGATTCTGCTCTTGCTGGACTGACTCCCGAAAGCACATTGTTTATTATCGTCAGCAAGAGTTTTGGCACACTGGAAACCATGCAGAATGCAGAACGGGCTATGGCCTGGTTCAAGGCCCATGGCGGAAGCAAACAGCATATCTCCAGGCACTTTGTCGCAGTGACTACGAACCTGCCTGCGGCAGTTTCATTTGGCATCTCAGAAGATAACGTCTTTCCTATGTGGGACTGGGTCGGCGGTCGCTACTCGCTCTGGTCAGCAGCAGGCATTGCTATCGCACTGGCCACCAGTTGGCAGACATTTGTTGATCTTCTTGCCGGCGCTGCAGCCATGGACCAGCATTTTCTTAATCAGCCACTGGAGGAGAATGTCCCTGTCATAGCAGGCCTGTTGTCAGTGTGGTACCGGAACTACTGGCAGGCAGAAAGCCAGGCGATCCTGCCATACTCCCAGCCACTGCATTTACTGCCCTCGCACCTGCAACAACTGGACATGGAAAGCCTGGGCAAACAGGTAACAAGAGATGGCGTCAGCGTTCAGCAGGACACGGGGGCCATTATCTGGGGCTGTGCCGGCACCAATGGCCAGCACTCATTCCATCAACTCCTGCACCAGGGCACCAGTCTGATTCCTGCTGAATTCATAGCCATCGCCTGCCCTGCCAGTGCCGACCGATGGGAACCTCATCAGCACCTGCTAGCCAACTGTTTTGCGCAAAGCCGTGCCTTGATGACAGGCAAATCAACAGAAGAAGTTGAGGCCGAAATGCTGGCAGCCGGCGCCAGTACTGAAGAAATAAAACGCCTGGCAGCCCACAAAGTGGTCCCTGGCAACCGGCCAAGCACAACGCTGTTACTGGGGCGGCTGACGCCACAAAGCCTGGGCAGTTTACTCGCCTACTATGAAGCCAAGGTGTTCGTGCAAAGCGCCATCTGGCAAATCAACGCCTTTGATCAATGGGGAGTCGAACTTGGCAAACAACTGAGTCGCCCGATTGCCAGCAGACTGTTAACGGAAAGAAACTCCGCCACACGGGCAACAACAAGTGAGAATTCCGCTACACTAGACCCTTCAACAGAACAGCTTATATCCTTGTGTCTGAAGACTCAGGACAGCAATAACACGCGATGACGATCGACTCAATATCGTCCATAAGGTCAAAGTCATGAGCACTAAGCAAGACAAAATTATCGTCGGCAGCGAAGAATGGTGCTACCTGCCTCAACTTGGCATTCCTGCAGTTAAGGCCCGCGTGGATTCCGGGGCCAGGACTTCTTCCCTGCATGCTTTCAATATCCGCCCTTTCAGTCGCGGCGGACAACGTTGGGTCAGCTTTGAAGTACACCCCCTGCAAAAGAACCGTCGCACCATTATCCGCTGCGAAGCAGAGGTCATTGACAGGCGCGTGGTCAAAAGCTCGTCAGGCATCGGCGAAAAACGTTATGTAGTTCGCACCGAACTCCAGCTGAACGGCCAGTCGTGGTCGGTGGAAATCACGCTGAGTAACCGTGACTCCATGGGTTACCGCATGCTGCTTGGCCGGCAGGCGATGAACACTCGAATACTGGTTGATCCGGCCAGCAGCTTCCTTTGTGGCGCACTGGATAAAGCGCGAATCGAAACGCTCTACCGAGACCATACCCGGGAGTCTTCTGGCCTGAAAATCGGACTGCTGGCCAGCAACCCGGAGCTGCCCAGTAACCAGCGCATACTGGAAGCCGGGGAAGAGCGTGGTCACCGCATTCGCTTCTACGACATCAGGCAATGCTATATCAAACTGGATGCCGAACAACCCGAGATACACTACCGGGGTGGCCAGCTACTTAACAAGCTGGATGCTGTCATTCCCCGCATTCGACCTGACCTGACCTATTATGGCTGCGCTGTCGTCAGGCAGTTCGAGAACCTGGGTATCTTCTCACTTAATAGTGCGAATGCCATCAGCCACTCCCGTGACAAACTGTTTTGCCTGCAACACTTTTTGACGCAAGGGATCCCGATTCCCACCACCGGGCTGGCTGACAGCCCACTGGAGACTGAAGAACTCATCGAGATGGTCAATGGTGCGCCTTTACTGGTGAAACTCCTGGAAGGTCCGGAAAGGCGTGGAGTTGTGCTTGCAGAGTCACGCAATGCCGGTGAAAGCCTGATCACTGCTTTCCGATCGTTACAGGCCAACCTGCTGGTTCAGGAATTCATTAAGGAAGCTGATGGCAAGTCTTTGCGACTGTTAGTCGTCGACAACAAAGTCGTTTGCGCCGTCGAACGCCAGGCGGCCCCAGGACAGTTCAGAAGCAACAAGACCATCGGTGGCGCCATCAGTGCCACACGTATTAGTGCAGAAGAACGTAAGCTGGCCATCAAGGCTGTCAAAAGCCTGGACCTGAAGGTCGCCGGTGTTGATATGTTACGTTCACGCCGGGGCCCACTGCTGATTGAGGTGACCAGCTCACCAGCACTCGATGACCTGGAGTCGGTGGTTGGCAAAGACCTCGCAGGCAACCTGATCAGTACAGTTGAGAAAAAGCTAGGCTGGAAACGCAAACTGGCCTCCCCTGTGTCAACGTAATGCTGAAACCCGACGGAGCAGACATTAGCCTGACCCGACCAGGATTGAAACAGTTCAACACCGACCTGAGTGCCAGGCCGGCACTACCTGATGAAATGCCCTGGGCATTTCAGTTATTCAAGCGCTGCCTCGGACGTTACATTGATCAGACCTGGGGCTGGGATGAGGTTTTCCAGCAACACGGTTTTCTGGAGAATTTTTCACCCAGCAATTTCGACATACTTATCCTGAAGGATGTACGCATCGGCGGAATGAGTTTGATATCTATGAAGAGACACTTGCAGCTGGAACTGCTGGTGATCGACGCCCCGTGGCGAAATAGTGATCTGGGCAGCACAATCATGCAGTCGTTGATAAGGCAGGCGACTGCAGAATCGTTACCCATAAGACTCAAGGTTCTGCGTTGCAACCCTGCTTACAACTTTTACCAGAGACTGAACTTCAGGACAGAATCATCTGATAACGAACGCTATCAGATGATCTACCCATAAAGACAGACTCAACTGGCAAACTCATCAATCACTTTTAACAATTCAGCCGTTTTCTCCTGCATCAGGTTTTCATCCGCTCGCGACTCCACATTCAGACGAACCACCGGCTCGGTATTGGACATACGAATGTTGAAGCGCCAGTTCGCATAGTCAATACTTAAGCCGTCAGTACGGTCAACAGCAACCGCATCACCTTCATATCGTTTCGCCATTTCGGCGATCAACGCAGCAGCATCAGAAACCGTGCGATTTATTTCACCACTGGCCGGGAATGCAGCCATACACTCGGCAACCAATGTAGAAAATGCTTTCCCGCTCTGTGATACCAGTTCCGCCACTAATAGCCAGGGAATCATGCCACTGTCACAGTAAGAAAAATCACGGAAATAATGGTGCGCGCTCATCTCACCACCGTAGACAGCATCTTCTTTACGCATACGCTCTTTGATAAAAGCGTGGCCGGTTTTGCACAGCACCGGCTCGCCACCAAACTCACGACAGATCTCCTGGGTATTCCAGATCAGCCTGGGATCATGAATGATTTTCCCGCCCGTACTGCTTCGCTGCAGGAAGGCCTGAGCCAGCAAACCCACAATGTAATAACCTTCGACAAAGTAACCGGTTTCGTCAAAGAAGAAACAGCGATCGAAATCACCGTCCCATGCCAGGCCCATATCAGCGCCATGTTCCTTGATAGCCGCAATGGTCGGCGCTCGGTTCTCAACCAGTAACGGATTTGGCACACCATTGGGGAAGCTGCCGTCCGGCTCGTGATGCACGCGAATCAGCTCTACAGGCAAGTGTTCGGCAATGGCATCCACTACTGGGCCTGCACCACCATTACCTGCATTAACCACAATTTTCAGCGGACGTAAGGCAGACACATCAATATAACCCAACAAATGCTGGATATACTCCGGCCGAGTATCTACGGATTTAACACTACCCGTGTGACCTGACTCTTTGAACTGCCCTTTTTCAGCCAGTGACTGAATGTCTTTCAGCCCGGTATCACCGCTGATCGGTCTGGACTCCTCGCGCACCAGCTTCATGCCATTGTAATCCATGGGATTATGACTGGCCGTTACAATAATTCCACCATCAACCTTCAGGTGAGCCGTAGCGAAATAAACTTCTTCCGTACCACACAGACCGATATCAAGAACATCAACGCCGCCTTCAGTCAGGCCGCGTGTTAATGCTTCACAAATAGCCGGGCTGCTCAGGCGAATATCATGCCCCACAACCATGGTTTTAGCCTGCAGGTACTCGGCGGTGGCCCGACCTATTCGCCAGGCGACATCCTCATTCAACTGGTCCGGAACGCGCCCGCGAATGTCGTACGCTTTGAAACATGTGATCTGCATTGTCTTTTCCCTGACCTGTCTTATTTACCGTTTTTGTAGTAATTCTCGAAACAATAATTTGTCGCTTCGACAAACCCCTCTACGCTACCACAGTCAAAACGTTGCCCTTTGAACTGGTAACCGATCACACGACCATGCTCTGCCTGCGACATCAGGGCATCGGTAATCTGTAATTCGCCATTACGGCCAGGCGATGTCTCGCGCAGCACATCAAAAATATCGGGCGTCAGAATGTAACGACCAATGATAGCCAGATTAGAAGGAGCATCTTCAGGGTCCGGTTTTTCCACCATTTGCTGAATCCGGAAAACACCTGGTTTTTCCTCGTTACCACCGATAACACCGTACTTGTAAGTCTGGTCGGCTGGCACTTCCTCAATAGCAACAATGCTGCACTGATATTTTTCGTACAATTTGACCATTTGCAGCAGAACCGGATCCTCTTCGGAGACACAGTAATCATCTGCCAGGATGACACCGAAAGGCTCGTTGCCGACAAGTGTTTCTCCCGTCAGAATAGCGTGCCCCAGGCCCTTCATTTCAACCTGACGGGTGTAAGAGAAAGTGCAGGAATCGATGATATGGCGAATATCCTTCATCTGCTCTTCTTTGCTGGTACCGGCAATTTGCTGCTCCAATTCGTAGCTGATATCGAAATGGTCTTCAATCGCTCGCTTACCCCGGCCGGTCACAATCGCCATACCAGTCATGCCGGCTGCCATGGCCTCCTCAACCCCGTACTGGATTAACGGTTTATTCACCACTGTCAGCATTTCTTTCGGCATCGCCTTGGTGGCAGGCAGAAAACGGGTTCCATAACCTGCTGCGGGAAACAAACATTTCTTGATCATATTGATAACACTCCTTTTAAAATCGCCGGGCCAAGCCTGTCCATCATGAGAGATAGCCCCAAAAATTATCCGTCAACAGTATTGTTGACGGCTTGTAATGAATACCATTCCAGTCCACTTGCCATGCTCTTCAGCCTCTTGAGCCAGGTACAGGGCGCTTATGCACCATAACAGGGCGACGCACTGGCGCCAGCCTCAAACCAGGGCATGACCACAGGTCTGCCTCTATAGATTCCCATGTTGCTGTTTTTCATACTTAAGAGACTGCATGATCAATGCCAATCTAATGACACCAGCCCAACACCCGCCTTTGATTTCGCGGTACAATTCAACGAACTGAGCGCCAAAATAACGGGAATATCATGTCAATTCCTTTACAAATCAATCCTTAAAGTCTAACCCAGATCGATCAACCAAGTCAGACAAAGGTAAAATAATATCGATTATTTTGTCCGCTCGCGATAATATTGCACGTTTTGTGGAAAACGGGTGTCGAAGCCGCTTATGAATGCAAGATTTACGCAGAAAAGCTCCTACGAACGCGACGAATTGCTCGATTGCGGTTATGGGCGTATGTTTGGCCCGGGTAATGCCCGGCTGCCAGTCGGTAACATGTTGATGATGGACCGGATTACCAAAATTGCTGACGAAGGTGGCGAGCACGGTAAAGGCCATATCCTGGCTGAACTGGATATTCGCCCTGATCTTTGGTTTTTTGACTGCCACTTCCCGGAAGATCCCGTCATGCCTGGTTGTCTGGGCCTTGATGCAATGTGGCAACTGGTTGGTTTCTTTCTCGGCTGGCGAGGCAACCTCGGCAAAGGCCGGGCACTGGGTGCCGGCGAAGTCAAATTCAGTGGAGAAATTCTTCCGACTGCCAAAAAAGTCACTTACGATATCTCCCTGAGCCGAATTATTGAACGAAAACTGGTGATGGGCATTGCTGACGGGAAACTTGCCGTCGATGACAAGGTCATCTATACCACCAAGGGCCTGAAAGTCGGCCTGTTCACCCCAGATGCAAAATTCTGATTTATTAGCTAGACAGAGGTACCTATGAAACGCGTTGTTGTTACCGGCATCGGTATCGTCTCCTGTATAGGAAACGACAAACAAACCGTATTGGAATCACTTCGGGAGTGCCGCAGCGGTATCAGCTACAACCCCGAATACGAAGAAATGGGGCTGCGCGCACACATTGCCGGCCAGGTTAATATCGACTTTTCCGAGCACATCGACCGCAAGGTGTTGCGTTTTATGGGTGATGCGGCGGCCTATGGCTACATTGCCATGGACCAGGCCATCAAGGATGCCGGACTTGAAGACAGCGATGTCTCCAACGAGCGCACCGGTATTATCATGGGTGCTGGCGGCTCTTCGTCGGCAGACCAGGTCGAGGCCGCCGACATTCTTCGAACTCGCGGGCTGCGCAAAATTGGCCCTTACCGCGTACCTCGCACGATGGGCAGCACGGTATCTGCCTGCCTGGCAACACCCTTTAAAATTAAAGGCGTGAATTATTCGATTTCATCCGCCTGCGCAACCAGCGCGCACTGTATTGGCAATGCCGTTGAACTGATTCAACTGGGCAAGCAGGATGTCGTATTTGCCGGTGGCGGCGAAGCGGAACACTGGACGCTGACCAACCTGTTTGACGCCATGGGCGCGCTGACAACCACGCATAATGACGAGCCAACCAAGGCATCTCGCCCGTTCGATGTCAGTCGTGACGGCTTCGTCATCGCTGGCGGCGGTGCCGTACTGGTCATTGAGTCACTGGATCATGCCCTTGCCCGTGGCGCCAAAATTTACGGTGAAATCACCGGTTACGGCGCCACATCTGATGGCTATGACATGGTCGCACCTTCCGGCGAAGGCGCAGTGCGCTGCATGAAAATGGCCATGGCAACCAGCACACAGCCAATCCAATACCTGAACACTCACGGCACCAGCACCCCGGTAGGCGACGTCGCTGAACTGCGCGCTATCAAAGAAGTGTTTGGCGACAAAGCTCCGATTATCAATTCCACCAAGTCTCTGACAGGTCACTCCCTCGGGGCCACAGGCGCCCAGGAGGCCATTTACGGCCTGCTGATGATGGAAAACAATTTCATCAGCGAATCTGCCAATATTGAAGAGATTGACCCCGAAACAGAAGGCATCACGGTAGCCAGACAGCGAATGGACGACGTTAAGTTAAACTGCATCATGTCCAACAGCTTCGGCTTTGGCGGCACTAACGCCACGCTGATTTTCGAACGCTACGAAGGCTGAGCTGATGAAAGGACGGAGCCCTATATTCCGTCTTTTGCTGGCAGGGCTGGCAGTTATTACACTGACTGCCACACTGCCAGCAACTTCTCCAGTTGCCCTGGCGCAGGACAGTGCCAGTTCACTGTTTGCGCCCAGCCAGCCACGGTTTCTTGATGTCGATGAAGCCTTCCGCTACCACATCAACCTCAACTCCAGTGAACAGATAGCCATTCACTGGCAGATTGCCCCCGGGTATTACCTGTATGCCGACAAATTTGCCGTCACATTATCCGCAGCAAACCAGGCAGACCAGGCGCCCGAGCTTCATATACCCCCCGGAAAACCTCATGTAGATGAGTATTTTGGCGCCGTTGAGGTCTTTTATGAACACGCGGTTCTAACCGTTGACCTGCCTCCAGCACTGGCTGGAAAAAACACAACCCTGCTGCTTAATTACCAAGGCTGCGCCGATGCAGGACTCTGCTACCCCCCGGAACAGCGCGAGATTGACATCTGGCACGCCCCCCAGGATCAAAAGTCAGAGAAAAACCACAATTGAGAGGTGAAAAGCAGACTAAAATCTGCGAAAATGCATCCCTCAACAACAATTGAAGGTTATTCTGATCCAGCACACTCTGCTGCGCTGCATCTCAAAAACACTGTATGGCAACGATTCTCGTTCTTCACGGCCCCAATCTGAATCTGCTAGGCACACGCGAGCCGGAGATTTACGGGCATGAAACCCTGGATGACATCAATGCCAGACTCAGCAATTTTTGCCTTTCAGCAGGCCATCACCTGCTCCACCTGCAAAGCAACGCGGAATACGAACTCATTGAACGTATCCACGATGCCCGCCAGGAAGGCATCAATTTTATAATCTTCAACCCGGCTGCATTGACGCACACCAGCGTGGCGTTGCGTGATGCTTTGTTGAGCGTCGGCATTCCATTTATTGAAGTGCACCTGTCCAATGTTCACCAGCGTGAATCATTCAGGCACCACTCCTATTTCTCGGACATTGCAGTCGGCACCATTACGGGGCTGGGATCCATGAGCTATGACCTGGCCCTTCAGGCGGCACTCAACCGCCTGACTGACACCCACTAATAACTACGAAATATACCAAGAGACCGAACTATGGATATCAGAAAAGTAAAAAAACTCATCGAGTTACTTGAATCCTCTGACGTTGCTGAAATAGAGATAAAAGAAGGTGAAGAAGCGGTAAGAATCAGCCGCGGCAGCTCGGTCAACCAGGCAGCACCTGCCCAATACCAGGCACCAGCACCAGCAGCGCCAGCACCCGCCGCAGCACCTGCTCCGGTAGCCAGCGAGCCAGCCAGCACGGCTGACAGTGCTCCAACTGGCAATGCTGTGAAATCCCCCATGGTTGGCACGTTTTATCGCTCCCCTTCACCAACATCTTCTCCTTTTGTTGAAGTGGGCCAGCATGTTAAGGCTGGTGATGTTATTTGTATCATTGAAGCCATGAAAATGATGAACCAGATCGAAGCCGACCATGCCGGTGTAGTGGAAGCCATACTGGTTAAAGATGGCGAGCCTGTAGAGTTCGACCAGACACTTGTTACTATTTCCTAAAGGTTGTCGCACATGCTAGAAAAAGTATTGATCGCCAACCGCGGCGAAATCGCCCTTCGCATCCTGCGGGCATGTAAGGAGCTGGGCATAAAAACGGTCGCTGTACACTCAAGCGCCGACAAAGACCTGATGCACGTTCGCCTGGCCGATGAATCGGTTTGTATCGGCCCCGCCAGTGCAGCTCAGAGTTATTTGCACGTACCCGCCATCATCAGTGCCACCGAGGTAACCGACGCTGTAGCGATTCACCCCGGCTATGGCTTCCTGTCCGAGAACGCTGACTTTGCCGAGCAGGTAGAGCGCAGCGGTTTCACTTTTATCGGCCCACGAGCTGAAACCATTCGTCTGATGGGCGACAAGGTTTCTGCTATCGAAGCGATGAAGAAAGCAGGTGTACCGACGGTTCCAGGTTCGGACGGCCCACTGGACGGCAACAGCGAACGTACGCTGTCTATTGCCCGTGAGATTGGCTACCCGGTTATCATCAAGGCTGCTGCCGGTGGCGGTGGTCGCGGCATGCGAGTCGTTCACGAAGAGTCAGCGCTGCTCAAAGCGATTTACGTCACGCAGTCTGAAGCAAAAGCCGCCTTTGGCAATGACACGGTGTACCTGGAAAAATTCCTGCAAAACCCGCGTCACGTTGAAATCCAGGTGATCGGTGATGGCCAGGGCAATGCCATTTATCTGGGTGATCGCGACTGCTCCATGCAGCGCCGCCACCAGAAAGTTGTGGAAGAAGCACCAGCACCCGGCATCCCGGATGACGTCCGCAAGGAAGTCATGGAGACCTGTGTTAAAGCCTGTGAAATGATGAAATACCGAGGCGCCGGCACACTGGAATTCCTTTACGAGGACGAGCGCTTCTATTTCATTGAAATGAATACGCGAGTTCAGGTTGAGCACCCTGTGACTGAAATGGTGACTGGCATCGACATCGTCAAGGAGCAACTGCTGATTGCCTCCGGCCAGCCATTGTCTGTCAAACAGGAAGACATCAATATCAAAGGACACTCATTTGAGTGTCGGATCAATGCAGAAGACCCGAACACCTTTATGCCTTCACCTGGCAAGATTGATCTTTTCCATGCACCTGGTGGCAACGGAATACGGGTCGACTCACACATTTATAGCGGCTACACAGTACCGCCATTCTATGACTCACTGATTGCCAAACTGATCAGTTTCGGCTCTTCGCGCGAAGAAGCACTGCTTCGCATGCAAAATGCGCTGGACGAGATTCTGATTGACGGCATCAAAACCAATATCGCACTGCATAAAGACATTCTGCGCGACAAGAACTTCCAGCGCGGCGGTGTCAACATTCACTACCTGGAAAAAATGCTGGGCGAAAAGTAAGTCAAAGCAGGCCCGGCCGCTCTGGCCGGGCCTGAACTCTATATTACCTCAGAGGACGGCGCCATGCCCTGGCAACAGATCAAGGCTCGCATTACTGACACCGAAGCAGAACATATGGAACAACTGTTTCAATCGCTTGGTGCTGTATCTGTCAGCTTTCTGGATGCTGAAGACGAAGCTGTCTTTCAACTTGAGCCTGGCGCCACCCCTTTGTGGCAGCAAACCCTGCTAAGTGCCTTGTTCGAAGAAGACACGCCTATCGATGAAATCCTTCTGACCTTAAAATCTGCCAGTCGCTTGTCGGATGAAGACCTGGTGGTTGAAACCATCGAAGACCAGGACTGGGAGCGTGCCTGGATGGATGAATTCAAACCCATGAAATTTGGCGAGCGCCTCTGGATCTGTCCCAGCTGGACGTCACCGCCAGACGAATCTGCCGTCAATGTCCGGCTCGACCCGGGACTGGCATTTGGCTCGGGCACACACCCAACCACCGCCCTCTGCCTTGAGTGGCTTGATGGCGAGCCTGTAAGCGGGAAAACGGTTATTGATTACGGTTGCGGCTCAGGCATTCTGGCAATCGCTGCCGCATTGCTGGGAGCAAAACGGATTATTGGTGTTGATAACGACCCGCAAGCCGTTACGGCCACAGAAAGCAACCGCCAGGAAAATGGCATTGATGCTGCTGTACTGACCGCGCACTTACCCGGCGAAGCCCATGAGCCTGCAGATATCGTCATTGCCAACATTCTCTCTGGTCCGCTTGTTGAACTGGAACCCATCCTGTCGTCTCTGACGAAGCCCAATGGCAAACTGGTTTTATCCGGCTTACTTGACGAGCAAAGCCAGGCACTGATCAACGCCTATGCTGATGACTTTGACATGGAACCACCTGTCGTTCGTGATGGCTGGGCCCGCATCGTAGGCACCCGCCGGGCATAATCAAGCACATGTGGACAATTATTGAGGACAAAGAGAAGCCGGCTACGCCGCTTCCGGAAATAGACCAAGCCATTGAACTGCAGGAAGAGCAACGGCCACGACCAGGGTTGCGCAAACAGCTTGTTTATTTCATTGCAGTGATCGCACTCGGTCTGATTCTGTTCTTACAATGTTTGATTCACTTCACGCAAACCGTTATTGCTGTGCCATTGTTGCGACAGCCTGTGGTCTGGACCTGCCAGGTTTTTGAATGCCAGGTTCCCATCAGACAACGTCCTGATGACTGGTTAATCACCACCTCCAGCATGGCTCATCACCCGGATTTTCAGAAAGCCTGGCGCCTGGAGGCAGAGCTCCAACATCAAGGTAATCAGGCAATCTCACTCCCTGCTGTACTGGTGACCTTTTATGATCGCCAGGGTGACGCTGCCGGCGCCAGGCGTTTTACCCCTGCAGAATACCAGGACAAGATAGCGTCAAACACCACATCCGGGGGCCATGCACAGGAGTGGCAACCAGGCTCTATGGTTTCCCTGGTGTTGGATATTGTTGATCCAGGCACTGGCCTGCCTAATTTTGATATCACACTGGCACCCCTTCCTGAAGAGGTATTGCCATGACTCAGCCTTTCAGCCTTGGCAAGTACGAGCTTGACTGCCCGGTCATTCTGGCACCGATGGTTGGCGTCAGCGACCTGCCATTTCGCGAGATATGCAAACAGCAAGGCGCCACCCTGACAATCGCCGAAATGGTGCCGGCAGACACGTCTGTGTGGCATACCGAAAAAAATCGCTTACGCATGAAACGCTCCGGACGAACCGGCCCCGACATTGTGCAAATTGCCGGCTTTGATCCCGAGATGATGGCTGAAGCGGCACGACAGAACGTTGAACTTGGTGCCGAAGTGATTGATATCAACATGGGTTGCCCGGCTAAAAAAGTATTAAAACGCGCCTCCGGCTCCGCCCTGCTTCAGGATCCGGAACTGGTAGAGAGTATATTACGTGCAGTGGTTTCTGCCGTAGACGTTCCGGTCACACTGAAAACCCGGACAGGCTGGAGCCGGACCATGCGCAACGGCAGGGACATTGCGAAAATTGCCGAAGACTGCGGCATCACCATGCTCAGCATTCACGGCCGCACGCGTGAATGCCGCTTTGTCGGCGAAGTCGAATACGACACCATCGCGGAAATCAAACAGGCTGTCAGCATCCCGGTCATCGCTAACGGAGACATCAACACACCGGAACAGGCCAAACGCGTCCTCGAATATACTGGCGCGGACGGCGTCATGATCGGCCGTGCCGCACAGGGGCAGCCCTGGATATTCCGGCAAATCAATGAATTTCTGAAAACCGGCACAGCCAGTCTGTCACCTGAACCTGAGCAGATAAGCACGCTGATGCAGGATCACATTCGTGCATTGCATGCCTTTTACGGCGATTTCAAAGGCGCGCTCTTTGCCCGTAAACACATAGACTGGTACAGTAAAGTGCTTCCCGGCGGGGAGCCGCTCAAGGCCCGGTTTATGAGCAGCAAGGACGCAAGCGAACAACGAGACATGCTGTCGAACTATCACGAACAGATTCCCAACCTGACCTGAGATTCATGAGCCCAAAGCCTACAGCACCCAACATGCCCCCTATGGAACCACTCAGCCTGAGACAGGCCGTCGAACGCTCAATGGCGTTATACCTTGCCGACGTTGAGGACGATGACGACCTGGTTACCAATTTGTATGACCTCGTCCTGCGTGAAGTGGAGCTGCCCCTGATACAGTCAGTGCTCAACTTCACCAATGGTAATCAAAGCCGGACTGCTACCATGCTGGGCCTCAATCGTGGTACTCTACGCAAGAAAATGAAACTTTATGGACTGGACTCGACAAATCGTCGCTGATCGGTTCTGTTTCCCTTCCAGACCCAACAATTTCTTAACTACAGATCATTAATTAGCCTATGTCTATTGAGAACGCTGCTGTTATCCGACGCGCACTGATCAGTGTGTCGGACAAAACCGGCATTGCCGAATTTGCCCGCGACCTGCACCAGGCAGGTGTTGAAATTCTCTCCACCGGCGGCACCTATCGCCTGCTGCGCGAAGAGAACATCCCCGCCATCGAGATTGCCGACTACACTGGCTTTCCCGAAATGATGGATGGGCGTGTCAAAACCCTGCACCCGAAAGTCCACGGCGGCATTCTGGCGCGTCGCGACATTGACGCCGAGGTCCTCAAAGCCAACGAGATACCGACTATCGACCTGATTGTCGTCAATCTCTACCCCTTTGAAGCGACCGTGGCCAACCCCAACTGTGATCTGGCGACCGCGATTGAAAACATTGATATCGGCGGTCCGACCATGTTGCGTGCGGCGGCCAAGAACCATGCCTGGGTCACTGTGATCACAAACCCACAGGATTACAGCCGCGTTCTTGATGAGATGAAGGCAAACCAGGGCGCCGTATCCGGGCAGACCCGTTTCGACCTGGCTGTGGCAACATTCGAACATACAGCGGCTTACGATGGCGCCATTGCCAATTACCTGGGCAAGACAGTCACCGAAAACGCCTTCCCACGCACTTACAGCTCCCAGTTCAGCAAGAAGCAGGACCTGCGCTATGGTGAGAACCCGCACCAGCAAGCCGCTTTCTATGTGGAGAAAAGCCCACAGGAAGCCAGCGTCAGCACTGCTGTTCAGCACCAGGGTAAAGAGCTTTCCTACAACAACATTGCCGACACTGATGCCGCACTGGAATGTGTCAAAAGCTTCAGTGAACCGGCCTGCGTCATCGTCAAGCACGCCAACCCTTGCGGTGTGGCCGTAGCTGACAATATTCAGGCTGCCTATCAGCTGGCTTTCCAGACTGACCCGACATCTGCATTCGGTGGCATCCTGGCCTTTAACCGCGAACTGGATGCGGATACCGCTCAGGCCATCGTTGATCAGCAGTTCAGCGAAGTCATTATTGCCCCCAGTGTCAGCGATGCAGCCCTGCAGGTGCTGGCTGCCAAGAAAAATGTTCGCGTGTTGTCCAGCGGCCAGTGGCCAGATAAACCATTGCCAGCCTGGGACTATAAACGCGTCAATGGCGGCTTGCTGGTTCAGGATCGTGACATCCATCAGGTCAGCCAGGGTGACCTGAAAGTTGTCAGCAAGCGCGCACCCACTGACCAGGAGACAGCTGACCTGATGTTTGCCTGGACAGTGGCCCAGTTTGTTAAATCAAACGCCATCGTTTACTGCAAAAACCAGCAAACCATTGGCGTTGGCGCTGGCCAGATGAGCCGTGTTTACAGCGCTCGTATTGCTGCCATCAAGGCAGAAGACGAAAACCTGCAGGTGGAAGGATCAGTGATGGCATCCGATGCTTTCTTCCCCTTCCGCGATGGTATCGATGCAGCTGCTAAAGCTGGCATTACTGCTGTTATCCAGCCTGGTGGCTCAATGCGTGATGAAGAGGTTATTGCCGCCGCTGATGAAGCGGGCATGGCCATGGTATTCACTGGCATTCGCCATTTCCGTCACTGATTCAGGGGTAGCAAGATGAAAGTACTGGTATTGGGCAGTGGCGGGCGCGAGCACGCCCTGGCCTGGAAACTGGCTCAGTCTGCTGAGGTAGACCAGGTGTTTATCGCACCCGGTAACGCCGGCACGGCAACCGAGCCTGGCATGCAGAATGTGGCTATTGATCCCATGGATTTCGCCGCACAGGTCGAGTTTGTCAAGCAGGAAAATGTTGAGCTGACGGTCGTCGGCCCGGAGGCTCCTCTGGTGGCCGGCGTCGTGGACTACTATGAAGAACGTGGCTTGAAATGTTTTGGCCCCCGCCAGGGCGCTGCCCAGTTGGAAGGGTCAAAGGCATTTACCAAAGACTTTCTGGCTCGACACAATATACCAACAGCCAGCTACCAGAATTTCACGGATGCTGAAGCTGCGATAGCCTATGTCAAAGCGCAAGGCACGCCAATCGTCATCAAGGCTGACGGCCTGGCAGCGGGCAAAGGCGTGATCATTGCCCAGTCCCAGGAAGAAGCAGAAACCACCATCCGTGACATGCTCTCCGGCAACAGCTTCGGCGATGCCGGCAGCCGCGTGGTCATCGAGACTTTCCTGCAAGGTGAAGAAGCCAGTTTTATTGTCATGGTTGATGGTAAAAATATCCTCCCCATGGCAACCTCGCAGGATCACAAAGCCCGCGATGAAGGTGACAAAGGTCCTAACACCGGCGGCATGGGAGCCTACTCGCCAGCGCCAGTGGTCACGCAGGCGGTACACGATCGCATCATGCAAGAAGTCATAGAGCCCACCGTGGCGGGTATGGCAGCAGAAGGCAACGACTATACCGGCTTCCTTTATGCCGGGCTGATGGTGTCTCCGGATGGCGCAGTCAATGTGATTGAGTTCAACTGTCGCTTTGGCGACCCGGAGGCACAGCCTGTCATGATGCGCCTGCAAAGTGATCTGGCTGCCTTATGCCTATCAGCTATTGATGGCACACTGGACAAACAACAGACAGAATGGGATTCTCGTGCCTCGATAGGCGTGGTGCTCGCCAGTGGTGGTTATCCTGGCAGCTACGCCAAAGGTAATGCCATTTCCGGCCTGGATGCGGCAGCCGAACTGCCTGGTAAAGTCTTTCATGCAGGCACCAAAGTTGATGGCGAAGACATCGTCACCAGCGGCGGTCGCGTACTTTGTGCAGTTGCGCTGGGCGACAGCGTCTCTGAAGCTCAAAGCGCTGCGTACCGTCTGGTGGACAGCATTGACTGGAAAGACGTTTATTATCGTCGAGATATTGGCCATCGCGCCATTGCTCGGGAAAAGACTGCCAGTTAAGACAGACCGTTAACGTTTCAGAAAGGTTTCGAGGTTCCGATGAGTTCAAACGGCACACAGCACAGCCTGGCAGACCGGCTTATTCTGCAACTGGATCAGGCGCTGCATACGCTGGTTCCAGGCAGTAGCACCGCATCGCGCCCTTCGCCTGCCACCCAGGTTGAAGACAGCGGGATGAGTGATGCCGAGAGAAAAGCAGCCGCTGGACTGATGCGCATCAACCATACTGGTGAGGTTTGTGCTCAGGCGCTGTATCAGGGGCAAGCGCTGACAGCTCGACTGCCTGATGTTCGTGAAAGCATGAATCATGCAGCCAGCGAAGAGATTGATCACTTATCCTGGTGTGAAGACCGGTTGGGCGAGCTGGAAAGCCGCCCCAGTGTTTTCAACCCTGCATTCTACGCCATGTCTTTTGGCGTCGGCGCAGCGGCAGGCCTGATTGGGGATAAATGGAGCCTCGGCTTTGTTGGCGAAACCGAGCGGCAGGTATGTGACCACCTCGAATCACATTTAACCCAGTTACCCGCCCAGGATACTCGCAGCCGCAAAATTCTGGAGCAAATGATTGTCGATGAGCGGGAGCATGGCGATGCCGCCATGGCTGCTGGCGGTGCTGAACTGCCAGCCCCGGTTCGAACAGGCATGAAACTGATGGCCAATGTCATGAAGTCTGTAACCCGCCGGTTATAAGGATGACGCAGTGAAGCATCTGCCACGCTTGTTAAAGATTATTTCGGTTGCCGCCAAGTACCGACTGGACAAGCTGGCACCCGCCAGTGGCCGCTCCCGTCTGCTGGGCATGGTGCTTGGCACCTTAGGCCTGCCATGGACAGGCAACGCCGTAAGAAAGCTGCCACCCGCCGACCGACTAAGAGCCGCCCTGGAAGAGCTCGGACCGATCTATATCAAGTTCGGCCAGTTGCTGTCCACGCGCCGTGATTTTCTCCCTCACGACATCAGTGAAGCATTACAGAGCCTCCAGGACAAAGTCCCCGGATTCAGCAAACCTGGTATTCATGAAATCATTGAGGCCAACCTCGGCATCGATTGGCAGCAATATTTTCAACACGTCGATACTTCACCGCTGGCGTCCGCATCTATTGCCCAGGTCCACGCCGCCACACTGACCAGTGGTGAAGAGGTCGTGATTAAAGTGCTACGCCCCAATATTGAGCAGACGATCCGACAGGATATCCACCTGCTGAAGTGGGTGGCCACTATCATTGAACGCTATATTCCTAACGGCAAGCGACTCCGCCCCAAGGAAGTCATCGCAGACTACGAGCATGTCATTCTGGGTGAACTCAATCTGACCTCAGAGGGTGCCAACGCCAGCCTGCTGCGCCGCAATTTCGACAACTCACTGCTGTTATACGTCCCCAAAGTTTACTGGGATATCAGTCGTGAGACGATGCTGGTCAGTGAACGTATTCAAGGCATCCCGGTTTCGGATATCGACACCTTGCGGGCTCACAATGTTGACCTGAAACGCCTGGCAGAAATTGGTGTGGAGATATTTTTCACCCAGGTTTTCGATCACAGCTTTTTCCATGCTGACATGCACCCCGGTAACATTTTTGTTGACCCGGAGAACCCCACGTCACCTCGTTACATCGCCATCGACTGTGCCATCATCGGCTCATTGAGCAACGATGACCAGCAGTACCTGGCCAGGAACCTGCTGGCCATTTTCAAACGCGACTACCGAAAAGTAGCTGAGCTGCATGTTGAATGTGGCTGGGTCCCCCCTGATACTCGTGTGGTTGAGTTTGAAGCGGCCATGCGAACCGTTTGCGAGCCTATCTTCGAACGCCCACTGCGAGACATTTCTTTCGGCTATTTACTGGTGCAACTGTTCCGTACCGCTGGCCGTTTTAATATGGAAGTTCAGCCGTCACTGGTACTTCTGCAGAAAACCCTCTTAAACGTGGAAGGGTTGGGCCGACAGCTGTACCCCGATCTGGATTTGTGGCAGACTGCTTTGCCATTCCTGGAGCGCTGGAACAAGCGGCGCATGCAACCCAGCTACCTGTGGAAAGAGCTTAAAACGCATGTGCCTGACTGGATTGAACAGTTCCCGCATTTGCCGCAACTGGTGCTGGATAGCATGCAGCATCAACAAAATCTGCAATCGATCCATCAACGCATGCAGGAACAGCTGGCCATGCAGCAGCAGGCTATAGAACGCCAGCAAGCCAGTACCAAACGCTGGCGGGTTGCAGCACTGCTCTCCATCACAGCAGCGGTAGCCATCTGGTACTTTATACTGAACTAGTCTCCCGGCAACGAGAGATACAACCCCGAAAGGTGCAACTGAAATACCATGTCCAATTCAAACTGGCTTGACCAGGTAAAATGGGATAAAGATGGCCTGGCGCCAGTGATTGCCCAGGACATTCACTCCGGCCAGATACTGATGCTGGCCTGGACTAATCGTGAGGCCTTGTCCGCCACCCAGAAAGAACAGCGCGCTGTTTACTGGTCGAGATCCCGTCAGCAGCTGTGGCGAAAAGGCGAAGAGTCGGGCAATGTTCAGCAACTCCATGATATATATCTGGATTGCGATAATGATGCACTCTGTTATGTTGTCGAACAAATTGGCGGCATCGCTTGCCATACCGGGCGCCCCAACTGCTTTTTCCAGCGGCTTGCCCCTGCTCAGAGCAACACGGCACCCACATGGCAGATCTCATCTGAGATAGTAAAATCTCCAGATGAGATGTACCGTAACCCTAAATAGTGCAATATCGTATTAACGTCAGGAAACACACATGAACAGTCAGGCCGACACGTCTACAACCCTGGAACAGCTTGCCGACATATTGGCAGCAAGAAAGTCAGCATCACCTGACAGTTCCTATGTCGCCAGTCTGCACCACAAAGGCCTGAACAAGATTCTGGAAAAAGTGGGTGAAGAAGCGGTTGAGACAATTCTCGCGGCCCGGGACACAGCGGAAGGGAAAGATTCCCAGGCACTGATTTCTGAAGTGGCAGATCTATGGTTCCACACGCTGGTCATGCTCAGCCACCTTGATCTAAGCCATCAACAGGTCTTGGAAGAACTACAAAAGCGTTTTAACATATCGGGCCTGGTCGAAAAGGCTTCCAGACCGACCAAATCATGATTTTAATGCCCGGCGCCTGCGCGACCGTGGCTATTCGGAGGTAGTATGGGTATCGGCGGTATCAGCATCTGGCAATTATTGATTATTGCTCTGATCATTGTTTTGTTATTTGGCACAAAAAAGCTGCGTTCACTGGGGACTGACCTGGGTGGTGCGCTGAAAGGCTTCAAAAGCGCCATGAAAGACGATGAAGAAGACGCAAAGAAAAAAGGCGACCAGCAACTGGAAGCAGACAGCGAAAAACCGGCTGACGCTGAATCCAGTACGACTCGCACTGAAAATACGCGCGAGAAGTAAGAGCCTCCAGGTGCTCAGCACCTGAATGCGACTTTCCTACATGTCAGGTCGATCTGTTTCGTGCAAACAGATCGCAGGATTTGATTCATGTTAGATATTGGACTATTTGAGCTAGTGTTAATCGGCATCGTTGCACTGCTTGTGCTCGGGCCGGAAAAAATGCCCAGTGCTGTGCGCACTGCCGTGCTATGGATCGGGCGTGCCAAACGTAGCTTTAATAAAGTCAAAAACGAGATTGAGCAGCAAATTGACGCTGACGATATCCGCCGACAGCTGCACAATGAATCTATCCTGGCTGACATCGAAAAAGCCAAAAAGAATGCCAATCAGCTGATCGAAGATACGCAATCGGAAATTGATGAAACCCGCGAGCAGGTCAACCGCAGCGTTGAAGACATCAAAAAAATGCCGACTGTCACCAACAGTGCAGAAGAAGGTATTCCCACCGCAGAGCCTGATAAAAAATCTGACAAAACCGATAGCACAAAAACTGTCCTGGCAGACCAGCAAGAACCCGAAGTAAGTGCAACACCTCCGGGAGATGAAGAGCCTTCGGCAACCACGGTCGCCAGCCAGAACAGCGAAACCGAGCAATCCAGCAATAACGAATCGGGTGACAACGAAACGAAAGCAAAGCCGGTTGTTGAAGACTTCTACAACACACCGCCAGAAGGCATTGTCTCCATACACGGAAGCACTGTGGTTGGCAAAAAGCCGGATAACGACGATAGCGAGGCGGACAGCGCCAAATCATGAGCGACACCAACAACTCGATTCAAAAAGAACTGACACTGATTGGCCACCTGGTTGAGCTGCGCGACCGTATCCTGAAATGTGTGGTTGTCCTGCTGATCGTGTTTCTGGGGCTGGTTTCATTTGCCAATGATATTTACGCTTATGTCGCTGCCCCACTGGTATCAGTATTACCGCCTGACACCAGCATGATTGCGATTGACCCCACCTCGCCTTTCTTCACCCCGTTTAAGTTGACGTTCTACGCCACCTTGTTCGTATGCGCTCCATTCATCCTTTTCCAACTCTGGGCTTTCATTGCTCCAGGCTTGTACAGAAATGAGAAGTCACTGGCGATTCCTTTGTTCGTGTCCAGTGTCTTCCTGTTCTATGCCGGCATGGCTTTCGCCTACTTTGTGTTGTTTGGCATCGTATTCAGTTTCTTTATCTCTGTTGCTCCCGAAGGCATTGCCGTCGCACCGGACATAGCCAGTTACTTGAACTTTGTCTTGAAGATTTTCTTCGCCTTCGGCTTTGCATTCGAAATTCCTATCGCTGTTTTCCTGTTTGTCTGGGCAGGACTCATTGATGTCGAAAGCCTGCAGTCAAAACGCCCCTATGTTGTCGTCGGCTGTTTCGTTATCGCCATGCTGCTGACACCACCAGACCCCTTCACACAAAGCCTGCTGGCGATACCCATGTGGATCCTGTTCGAACTCGGCCTCTACTTCGGCAAGTACTTCCTGCGTAAGAAAGAGCGGGAACAGGCACAAGAGAACAACGAATAGGCCTTCTGTGCCGCGCAATTCATTGCGCCATATCAATGTTTTTCATCTCTTCACCTGCGGTGCGACACTATGTCGCATGGCTGAAACTGTTCATGCCCTTACAATGACTATGTGTTTTTTGGTAACACAAGTTACCTGCATCAGGAGAGAGAAGTATGAACAATGGCCGCTTATTTAATAAACGCATAATCACCATGGCCGTCACTGCAATTACCTGTGGCGCAACCTATACACAAGCTCAGCCAGTTGAAGAAATGATTGTCATCGGCGTCCGGGATACCCACACTGTTCGCACTGATGACACTATGGTAGCACCGGCTGATACAGCTGAATTACTAAAAGAAATGCCGGGAGCAAACGTAAACCGTAATGGAGAGCTTACTGGTATTCCACAGTACAGAGGTATGCATGGCCAGCGTGTTAATGTATCGATCAACGGTTCACACATCAGTTCCGGTGGCCCTAACGCCATGGACACGCCATTGCACTACGCCCCTGTTGCTGTACTCGAGTCGCTCACCATTCGACGTGGTATTGCCCCCGTCAGTGCCGGTCAGGAAACAATCGGCGGGCAGATGAACGCTGTTACATACCGTGGTGATTACGGGGACAGCAATCAATATGAGCTCGGAGGAAGATTGTATGTTGGCGGCCAGACGGTGAATGATGGCGGTGTTGGCAGCCTTTTTTTATCACTCGCTAACAGGAACCAGATCTTCAGAGGCATGTTCATGAGAGAAGAGGCCGGTGACAGCGATTTCGCTGACGGCACAATTACACCCTCTTCCTACGACCGCGACCGCTACGACCTCGGCTTCAGCACACGCCATGGTGATCACGAATTTACCTTTGATTACAGCCGTAATGACACGAACGATGCTGGCACAGTCGCACTGGCAATGGATATTGAAGCGGTTGATACTGATATGTACAGTGTTAAGCACACTTGGGACAACAGTGACTTCAAGCTCTCAACGACGATCTCGCATAATGACGTAACGCACTGGATGAGCAATTATCACATGCGTACACCACCTCAAGATAACATGATGGGGCCAGGCACGATGCGTTATCGCCGCACATTGGCAGAAGGTGATAACACGCACTTTGTGGTGGACCTGGAACTGCCAACGGGCGCGGGCACTTGGAAAGTAGGTGTTGATGGCAATTTTGAAAACCACGAGGCCCGCATCGGCAACCCGAATGCCGCCGCATTTGAGATCAATAGTTTCTCCGATGTTACCCGGGATATCCTGGGTATGTATGTGGAGCGCTCACAATCACTGACTGACGACATAGGTCTGGATGCTGGTGTTCGGTTTAATCGGATCACCATGAATTCAGGCAAGGTCAGCGCCAACCTCAACCCCATGAACATGGGGTCCGGCATGCCATTTATGATGAACAACATGGCCGGGATGCTGGCTATGCAGTTTAACAGCAATGATCTCAAGCAGCGCGACTACAACACCGACTGGTTTGCCCGACTGAGCATAGATTCTTCTAACAACCTGATCTGGTACGCAGGGGCTGCACAGAAAATGCGTGCCCCCTCCTATCAGGAGCGCTACTTATGGCTTCCCCTTGGCATTACATCAGGCCTTGCCGATGGCAATCTGTATGTCGGCAACCCTAACTTGAAACCTGAAGTTTCACACGAGATTGAAATCGGCTTTGACCTTGATGCCGGTCGTTTCAGTTTCTACCCCCGGCTGTTTGCCCGCAATGTAAAAGATTACATCCAGGGCACACCCAGCTCCAATATGCTGGCCAATAATTTTGCCCAGATGATGGCAAATATGGGAATGGGGCAACCGGACCCATTGCAGTGGAATAATGTGGATGCCCGCTTCCGTGGCATGGACATGGAAGCCAGTTTCCGCATTAACTCCGCCTGGCAGCTAAGAGCCGTTGGCAGCATCATCGAAGGCGAGCGGCGCGATATTGATGATAATTTGTACCGGGTTTCCCCTGACAACATCATGCTGGCGCTAGACTATTTCGGTAGCAGTTGGAATGGCACACTGGAAACTGTGGGCTATGCAGACCAGGAGCGAGTTTCCGAGACCAACAAAGAGATGCAGACGGATGGCTACACCCTGGTCAACCTGTCAGCCAGTTACCGCCCTACCCCTGATTCTGAGCTTGGTCTTGGCGTGAACAACCTGCTGGACAAGAACTATGAAAACCACCTCGGTGGTTACAATCGCGCCATGAACCCGGACATCCCGGTTGGTGCCCGGGTACCAGGTCTGCTGGGCCGCAGCTTCTACGGCCGCCTGATGTGGTACTTTTAATCTGGACTGAACTGAGTGCGTCCTGACAAACGATCTTTCGGCGTTGGGACTTTGCTCAATTAACTATTAAGAATAAAGGTAACGGGGCCGTCATTCTCAAGTGAGATTTTCATATCGGCCCCGAACTCTCCCGTCGATGTCGCCGGGTATTCATTCTTCACCCAGGCCACCAGTTCCTCATATAAGGCTTTTGCAGGTTCCGGTGGCATGGCAGAAGAGAAGGAAGGCCGCAATCCCTTTTGCGTACTGCCCGCCAGGGTAAACTGTGACACCAGCAACAATTCGCCACTGATATCTTTCAGACTCAGATTCATTCTGTCCAGGTCATCAGCAAAGACTCGATATGCCAGTACTTTGCGGATAAGTCGCTGTCCGTCACTGAACGTGTCTTCTTTTTCCAGCCCCAGCAACAGCAAAAGGCCCTGACCAATCTGACTGTGAACCTCACCAGCAATGCTGACACTGGCATGGTTCACACGTTGTATCAGGGCAATCACGGTAACCGTTACCCGCGAGCAGCCGAACCACGGCTGGCGCGTTTACGATCACTTTCCGTTAAGTGCTTCTTGCGCAAACGGATACTTTCCGGCGTGATCTCAACCAGTTCATCATCGTCGATGAATTCCATGGCTTGCTCCAGCGTATGATTCACTGGCGGTGTCAGTGAGATGTTCTCATCCGTACCGGAGGCACGCACGTTAGTCAGTTGTTTGGCCTTGGTCGGGTTGACCACCAGGTCATTGTCGCGGCTGTGTAAGCCCACAATCATACCTTCGTAAACTTCGATATTGGGGCCAATAAACAGACGACCACGCTCCTGCAAGGTAAACAGCGCATAACCCAGTGCCTTGCCGTTGACCATGGAAACCAGCACACCATTTTTGCGCTTGGCTAAATCGCCCTGCTTGGCCGGACCATAATGATCAAAGACGTGGTTCATAATGCCCGAGCCAGAGGTCAGGCTCAAAAACTGCGAACGGAAACCGATCAGGCCACGTGTCGGGATGTCGAAAGTCAGACGCACACGTCCTTTGCCATCCGGTTGCAGGTCCTGCATCTCAGCACGACGCAAGCCCAGCTCTTCAATAACTGAACCCTGATGCTCTTCATCACAGTCAATCACCAGAGACTCAAACGGCTCACTCAGGACACCATCAATTTCTTTCATGATGACTTCAGGACGAGAAACCGCCAGCTCAAAACCTTCACGACGCATGGTTTCAATCAACACTGACAAATGCAGTTCACCACGACCGGACACTTTGTATTTATCCGGCGAATCACCCTGTTCAACACGCAGCGCCACGTTATGGATCAATTCGCGATCCAGGCGCTCACGGATGTTGCGTGTGGTGACAAACTTGCCTTCACGACCGGCAAAAGGTGAATCATTCACCTGGAAAGTCATGTTGATAGTCGGCTGATCAACCGTCAGCGGTGTCATGGCTTCAACATGATCAGGGTCGCACAGCGTATCCGAAATATTCAGCTTGTCGATACCGGTAATGCAGACGATCTCACCCGCATGCGCCTGATCTACATCCATTCGCTCCAGGCCCAGGTGGTTTTTAACCTGCAAAATTTTCGCTTTGCGCTCTTTACCGGCTGCATCAACGACAACCACCTGCATATTCGGTTTGACTGTACCGCCGGTAACACGGCCGATACCGATAACGCCCACATAGCTATTGTAGTCCAGGGCACTGATTTGCATCTTGAAAGGCGCATCAACATTTACCGGTGGGGGCGCAACATGCTTAACAACTGTTTCAAACAGCGGCGTCATGTCATCAGCCATCTCATCAGCTTCGTGTCCGGCAATGCCGTTCAGTGCGGATGCGTATACCACAGGAAAGTCCAACTGTTCATCGGTGGCGCCGAGTTGGTCAAACAAATCGAAGACTTCGTTCAATACCCAGTCAGGACGCGCGCCGGGGCGGTCGACTTTATTGATAACAACGATCGGGTGCAGACCTTGCGCGAATGCTTTCTGCGTTACGAAACGGGTTTGCGGCATCGGGCCGTCTACGGCATCAACCAGCAGTAAAACACTGTCAACCATGGACATTACGCGCTCAACTTCACCACCGAAATCGGCGTGTCCGGGCGTGTCCACAATGTTGATATGGTAATCATTCCAGCTGATTGCCGTGTTCTTGGCCAGAATAGTAATACCGCGCTCGCGCTCTTGGTCATTCGAATCCATAACGCGCTCGACAACATTCGCGCGATCGCCAAATGTGCCTGACTGTTGCAGCAGCTTGTCTACCAGGGTGGTTTTGCCATGGTCTACGTGAGCAATAATGGCAATATTGCGAATCTTCTCTATCACTGGGAATACCTGTAAATGTATGACTTTTGGAAGCAATATTTTGGATATTGCAGGAAAATGGCGGCATATTGTACACCAGACGCCAACCTTATAGATACCTTAACAACAGCTTTATTCCAGTAAAAATTCAGCTTTGATTAACGGCTCCGAATAATTAATCAATAGATTGTGATCCATCCTTCCATTTACAGGAGTAATGATTTTTGTAGTACTTTATTGCTATTTTATCGCCACTCTCGGAATTGAGAGTCATTGGTCGCGCACTTCTTTGACTATAAGAATCATTCTGGTCGATACACGGCGACGTTGTTATGACCGGCATCTTTCAAGTGAGATGCGTGCAAACGGCTCATCATGCCCCGATCACAGTACAGTAAATATTGTTTCTCTGAAGGCAGCTTGGAAAAACCAGACGCCAGTTGATAGAACGGCAACGGCATGACCTCCACCCCATCAATCGAGAGTGGTGATCGATCCATTTCATCCGGGTGCCTGACGTCTATGACAACAGCTCCTTGCGGTATTTCCTGATAAGAGTCAGGCTCGACATCGCGGTGTTCAATGACTTCAACAACACGGTCAATACGCTGCACCTCTTTGTCAGCAAGTGCCGCCTCCAGAATTGAGAAGTCAATTTTGGCTTCTTCTTCTTCGACACGATGTTTACGGGCGTGTGTTGTCGGCTTGACGGATATGACACCACAGTACTCTGGCACATTGGCAGAGAAGGTTTCGGTACCTATCGCTCGTGCGGTATCGATAATGTCCTGTTTATCAGATACCACCAGGGGGCGAATGATCAGGCAGTTACTGATGCTGTCAATCACCGCCAGGTTAGGTAGTGTTTGACTGGAAACCTGAGCAATACTCTCTCCTGTGACCAGGGCACGCACACCCATCTCATCAGCTATACGATCAGCAGCACGGATCATCATACGCTTGAGAATGACGCCCATGTGGCCGTTATCGACATGCTCCAGAATGTTATTGACGACATTTTCGAAGGGGACGCTCACAAATTTCACCCGGTGCGATGAACCAAATTTCATCCACAAATAGAGGGCGACCTCCTTCACTGCCAATTCATGTTCGCGCCCGCCCAGATTAAAAAACAGGAAATGCGTTTGCAGCCCCCTGCGCATCACCTGATAACTGGAGACAGCCGAATCGAAGCCACCTGAAATGAGCGACAGGACGCCTTCCTGGGTACCTAGCGGGAAACCACCCAGCCCTTTTAGCTGACGCTGAATGACATACAAATCTTTGTCACGAATCTCCAGCCTGACTGTCACTTCCGGATTTCTCAGATCCACACTCCGTGCATCAGATTCGCGCATCAGTACCGCACCAACCTGGCGCTCGACATCACTGGAGGTATACCCTTGCTTACCCCGCCGTTTACAGCGCACTGCAAAAGAGCGCCCGGACAATGATTGTCGGTACTCAGCCAGAACCGGAGCCGCGATGTCATCAAATTCAGGCAAAGGCAGTTTGGTTACTGGCATAACCAGCGAAATACCCGGCGTATGCAGCAGTATTTCCTCGACCTGCTCCAACAAATTCTTATCGTCACTTGCAGTTTCTACTTCCAGTATGTCCCAGTCTCCCGTTACACTGATGGTTGGCTCAAGCCGCTCAAGCATGATGCGCAAATTGCCGCGCAATGCTTTGACGTGCTTTTGACGGACAGGTCGGGACTTAATCGTCATTTCTGGGAAGAACCGGATAATGTAAAGCATTCGTACCTCTAGCAAGGATGTGATCTGTCAGCGCCAAGGAGTACAGCGGGGGAACTCAGCAGCGCACAAAAATAGTGCGTTAAATTATTATGCGCACCGATATAGTGCACAGCTGCAGCAATAGCAGCCAATTACTGTAGTGATTACAATGTCATAGCACAACCTGCATAATGGCATGACTTTTGCTGCATACAGTGCACTCGGGATCTGAGCGGCAGCGCGTTTATTATAGTGCCGAACGCCTGTCATGTTGAGGGCAGATTCTTGTTAGAACATAAACCAACCGCGCGGCATCTGGTCTGGCAAACACCGATGCAACGCAAACTTCTGGATCACACGGAGGATCAGGAATGTCGAAGACATTAGAAATGATAAAAGAAAATAGCGTGAAATGGGTAGATATGCGTTTCACCGACACCAAGGGTAAAGAGCAGCACGTTACATTCCCTGCCTCTGCCGTTGACGAAAGCTTTATGGAAGGCGTGATGTTTGACGGCTCTTCAGTTGCCGGCTGGAAAGGCATCAACGAATCAGACATGATCCTGCGCCCTGACGACACCACCGCCGTCATGGACCCGTTTGCCGACGAAACACAATTGAACCTGCGCTGTGACGTTATCGAGCCCCGCACCATGCAAGGCTATAACCGTGACCCACGCTCAGTAGCACGTCGCGCGGAAGAGTACCTGAAATCCACCGGCATCGGTGACGAGGCTTTCTTTGGCCCAGAACCAGAGTTCTTCGTTTTTGACGAGATCAAATGGAACGTCGGCATGGACAAGCAATTCTTCCAGATCGGCTCAGAAGAAGCAGCATGGTCATCAGGCGCAGACATCGAAGGCGGCAACGCCGGTCACCGTCCACGCGTCAAGGGCGGCTACTTCCCCGTACCCCCAGTCGACTCACTGAGCGATCTGCGTGGCGCTATGTGCGACACCATGGAAGCCATGGGCCTGGAAATCGAACTGCATCACCACGAAGTCGCGAACGCTGGTCAGTGCGAAATCGGCACCAAATTCAACTCCATGGTATTCAAGGCTGACGAGACTCAGATCCTGAAATACTGTGTACACAACACAGCTCATGCTTTCGGCAAAACAGCAACATTCATGCCCAAGCCAGTTGTTGGCGATAACGGTTCCGGCATGCACGTTCACATGTCTATCTTCAAAGATGGCAAAAATGCCTTTGCTGGCGACGGCTATGCTGGCCTGTCTGAAACCGCCCTGCATTACATCGGTGGTATCATCAAGCACGCCAAAGCACTGAACGCTTTCGGTAACGCCTCTACCAACAGCTACAAGCGCCTGGTAAAAGGTTTCGAAGCGCCAACACTGCTGGCTTACTCTTCGCGCAACCGCTCTGCTTCGATCCGTATCCCGTACATTCTGGGTGGAAACCCAAAAGCGGTACGCATCGAAGTCCGGTTCGGCGACTGTTCTGCCAACCCTTACCTGTACTTCGCAGCACTGTTGATGGCAGGCCTGGACGGCATCAAGAACAAGATCCACCCTGGCGACCCAGCAAGCAAAGACCTGTATGACCTGGAGCCAGAGGAAGAAGCGGAAATCCCAACCGTTGCCTTCTCCCTGGACGAAGCGCTTAATGCGCTGGACCAGGATCGTGACTTCCTGAAGGAAGGTGGCGTGTTCTGTGACGACCTGATCGACGGCTACATCGAGCTGAAGAAGCAGGACTGCACACGACTGAACATGACTACACCTCCTGTTGAATTCGACATGTACTACAGCGTCTAATTCCTAAAGCACGTTACACAAGAGATCGCCTGGTAGGTAACCCTTGCCAGGCGATTTTTTTTGCCTCACTATTTCTATTGCACCATTTGAGTGCACACGCAAAGCGACACGGCTCAAAATGATTCACAGGCAGTTTGGGCATTTGTGCGCTGAAGCACACTTTCCGCGCCAATACAGGACGTTTTCTGCATGCCGCCCATCAATGGCCCACACCGAGCAAAACTGGTTTATTTATTGCATAGGATAATCAGTGCACCGCCACCTGATGGCAACGACCTGACCTTAACTGGAGCATTCCGGGCATGCTGACCAATTTAAAAGTATTCCGCCGACTGATGGACAATCTGTCCACGGCTGTACTTGTGTTTGATAAAAGCCTTCAGCTCCAGTACATCAACCTGGCAGCTGAAAGCCTGCTGGCCATCAGCGGCAGACAGTTTCACAACGCTCCATTACAGGACATCCTGATCGACGGTGACGCTGATATCCAGGATATCCATCAGGCCATGTCTGAGCACCGCAGTTACACCAAACGACGCACCCAACTTCATATTATTAATGGGTTGTCACTGCAGGTCGACTATTCAGTCTCGCCTGTACATGACCTGGACGGTGCAGCGGTGCTGATAGAAATACAGGGTTTGAACTACGCTGAGCGCATCAGTCGCGACGAGAATCTGATTTCTACACACGAGACGACGAGAGAGCTGGTCAGAGGGCTGGCTCACGAGATCAAGAACCCTCTCGGCGGTATCCGAGGAGCAGCTCAACTACTGGCCTCTGAGCTGCCAGATGGCGAGCTGACCGACTATACCAACGTCATTATTGAAGAGGCCGACAGGCTCCATAAGCTGGTAGACCGCTTGGTAGGATCGCGAAAGCCCATGGAATTCCAGGAGATGAACATCCATGAGGTATTGGAGCGGGTCAGAAACCTGATTGAAGCGGAAGTGAAAGATCGGGATATACGGATTGTTCGAGACTATGACCCCAGCATACCGGATATTAGCGGCGATCCGGAGCAACTCATCCAGGCCACATTAAATATCGTTCGTAATGCGGTCCAGGCTCTGGATAGCCCACACGTTCACCATTGTTCAGGTGTTATCGAACTGCGCACGCGAATAATGCGCAATGTCACGATAGGTTCTTTCTACCACCGCCTGGCAGCCAAAATCGAGATAGTAGATAACGGACCAGGTGTTCCCAAAGAACTGGCTGACAATATTTTCTTTCCCATGATAAGTGGACGCCCGGAAGGTACTGGCCTGGGTTTGTCCATTGCACATTCAATCGTCAATCAGCACAAAGGCATTATTGAGTGCGACAGCGAACCTGGCAAAACCCGCTTTGCCATTTATTTGCCA
This sequence comes from Pseudohongiella nitratireducens, assembly GCF_001642735.1. GTDB lineage: Bacteria > Pseudomonadota > Gammaproteobacteria > Pseudomonadales > Pseudohongiellaceae > Pseudohongiella > Pseudohongiella nitratireducens. The sequence continues at coordinate 32,809 of NZ_LWHM01000030.1, forward strand.
GTGAACTCTGATTCGGAGCCGGCGGCTAATGGCAGTCGCGGATCCAGTTGATCGCAGTAACGGAGTCAAACATGATTAAGCAGAACACAGTCTGGGTACTCGATGATGACAAGTCGATACGATGGGTGCTGGAAAAGTCACTGAATCGCGCCGGCGTCACCACTCAGACCTTTGACAATGGCGATGACCTGCTTTACAAACTGGAAAAAGAACGACCTGACGCTATTATCAGCGATATCCGCATGCCCGGCATAAACGGCCTGGACCTGCTTTCCACTGTTCATGAACAGCACCCGCTACTGCCGGTCATTATCATGACCGCCCATTCAGATCTGGACAGTGCGGTTTCTTCATACAGCCGGGGCGCATTCGAGTATTTGCCCAAACCCTTCGATATTGAAGAAGCCGTAGCAATGGCGCAGCGCGCGCTTGAGCATGCTCGCGAGCAACACGAAGAGGTGCCACAACCTGTGCTTGAGACCAGCACGGAGATCATCGGTGAAGCACCAGCCATGCAAGAAGTCTTTCGCGCCATTGGCCGTTTGTCACAGTCAAATATCACCGTGCTCATTAATGGTGAGTCAGGTACCGGTAAGGAGCTGGTTGCCCATGCCCTGCACAAACATGGCCCCCGCAAAAGCCAGCAATTCATTGCACTGAACGTAGCCGCTATCCCCAAAGACCTGATCGAGTCCGAATTATTCGGACATGAGAAAGGTGCCTTTACCGGCGCCACAGCACATCGTACCGGCCGCTTTGAACAGGCCAATGGCGGCACATTATTCCTGGATGAAATCGGTGATATGCCAGCCGACACTCAAACACGCTTGCTGCGCGTACTGTCAGACGGCGAGTTTTACCGGGTGGGCGGCACAACACCTATCAAGGTAGATGTCCGGATTATCGCCGCGACCCACCAGAACCTGGAAAAGCTGGTGCAGCAGCACCTGTTCCGGGAAGACCTTTTTCACCGCCTGAATGTCATTCGCATCCACATTCCAAGATTGCGCGATCGTCGTGAAGATATTCCCCGGCTCGCGCAACATTTCCTGGTTAAGGCGGCGGAAGAGCTTGAAGTTGAAACCAAGGTGCTTCGCTCGGAAACCGAAAAATACATTACCAGTCTGCACTGGCCGGGCAACGTCAGACAGCTGGAGAACTTCTGCCGCTGGATAACAGTGATGGCCTCCAGCCGTGAAGTTCGTATTGATGACCTGCCACCTGAGTTAATAGAGCAGCAAACGCAAGGTAATGGGGACCGAAGCTGGACTCAGCTGCTTGAGGAGTGGGCTGACCAGGAATTAAGCCTGGGGCACTCCAGCATACTTGACCAGGCTACACCTGCCTTCGAACGCACCATGATTCAGATCGCTCTCAAGCACACCCTGGGCAGACGTCGTGATGCCGCGCTATTGCTGGGTTGGGGACGCAATACGCTGACCCGAAAAATCAAAGAGCTTGATATCGACACATCAGACAGTGAAACTGAGGAAGACTAAGCTATAATGGCGGAATGAACTGTCGAAACGAAGGGATTCCGCCCGACCAACAAATTCTTGCCGGCCCCATCGCAAGACGCTGTGATCGCAAACAGCTGGTGTTCTGGCTGTGTAGTCGCGAATCACTGCGATGGCGTATTGCCACAGGTGCCTCAGACCAGGAAATGGTTGTGGCCGGCCCGGACACCCTGAACAGCGAAACAATTCAGGTGGGTAAGCACTGCTTTATCCATCTCATCACCTTCTCCCCGAGTTACAAACTGCCCAAAGACGAATTCATTTATTACGACCTGCAATGGCAACCTGCCAGCACCCGCAGCAAATGGTACTCCATGCGTCAGTGGGCGCCAAAGCTGGGGCTGAAAGATGCAGCACTACCCAGACTTTCTTTGCGCAGCCGGGTCGACAAAATGCTGCACGGATCCTGTCGCAAGCCTCACCATCAGAGTGAAGACGGTCTGGTCGCTGCCAACACCTGGCTGTCTGAACGCAGTAACCAGGCGGAGAAATGGCCAGCCATGCTGATGATGTCCGGCGACCAGGTTTATGCCGATGATGTTGCCGGCCCGATGTTAACAGCCATTCATCAGTTGATTGATGAGCTGGGATTGTTCCCGGAAAAGATCGAGGGTGCCGAGGTTTCTGACAGCCAGTCACTGTTTGACAGCGACTTTAACTACTATCGTCGCCATGAGCTGCTCCCGGACACCAAAGGTGGCGACACACTTCAGCAGCGCTTTTTTGAGGGCGCAAGAAAACCCATCTTCACATCGGCCAATGCTGACAATCACCTGGTCACACTGGCTGAAATGTTTGCCATGTATTTGCTGGTCTGGTCCCCTGTGCCCTGGCAAAACCTGAAAGAAGGTGAACCTGAGCTGGACGATGAAATGCGCGAACGTTATCAGCATGAGCGACAACACCTGGAAAAGTTCAGGGATGGCCTGTGGGACGTTCGCCAACTGTTGGCTCATCTGCCGACACTGATGATTTTCGATGATCACGATGTCACTGATGACTGGAACCTGACCGCTGACTGGGAAAAAACAGCTTACGGCCACCCTTTCTCAAAGCGTATTATCGGTAACGCTCTTATTGCCTACACAATATGTCAGGCGTGGGGCAACACCCCGGATGTGTTTAGCGGTGAAATCATGTCACTGATGAAAGCCTGGTCGGATTCACCCGAGTCAGAGCCACAGGACAAACTCATTGATAAGCTTCTGCGCTTTGAACACTGGCATTACAGCCTGGATACAAACCCTAAAGTGCTGGTAATGGACACGCGAACACGCCGCTGGCGATCCGAAAGCAACCACAAAAAACCATCCGGGCTGCTCGACTGGGAAGCGTTGAGTGAATTGCAGAACGAGCTGCTCAACCAGGATTCTGTGATTCTTATTTCGCCAGCACCCATTTTTGGCGTCAAACTGATCGAGGCGGTACAGAAAATATTTACCTATTGCGGTAAGCCGTTGCTGGTTGACGCCGAAAACTGGATGGCACATAAAGGCACCGCCAATGTCATTGTGAATATCTTTGGTCATACCAAAACACCCAAGCACTTTGTCATCCTCAGCGGGGATGTGCACTATTCCTTTGTCTATGGTGTCCGCGTTCGCAGCGAAAGCAGCCGTGCCACACCACACCTATGGCAAATCACCAGCAGTGGTTTGAAAAACAGTTTCCCGACCCGCTTGCTGGATACCCTGGACCGCCTTAACCGCTGGCTGTTCTCACCGCGCTCACCGTTGAACTGGCTAACCCGGCGACGACGGTTGGAAATTATCCCCTACCGTCACTCGGCCGCTTCTCGTGGTGAACGCCTGTTAAACCGCAGCGGTGTCGGGTATGTTGAGTTCGCCCAAGACGGCAAACCCACGCATGTTGAGCAGATCAGCCAGTACGGCAACGCCTACTTTGATGTCGACAAGTAAATTGCTCCTGATCGCCGCAAACAGCCGCTAAACTGGCGCGAAATTCTGACAAATTGAAACGTTTCACCCGATACTGGCGTCAGTGGTTGAAAAATTGCATTCAGCCCCCTATATTTGCCCATCAGCCATAGCCCGTTTAACGATGCATCAGGCAAAGATAATTATGATAGAAATCAAAAATATAACCCGAAAATTCGAACATTTTACGGCCGTGGACAACCTCGACTTCACGGTTTCCGAGGGTGAAGTGCTGGGATTTCTTGGCCCCAATGGCGCCGGCAAATCCACGACCATGAAAATCATTACCGGTTTCCTTGCTCCCAGTTCCGGCACCGTTGTTATTGACGGCCATGACATCACCAATGAAGCCCTGCAGGCCAAGTCACTGATTGGATACTTGCCAGAAGGTGCTCCTTCCTATCCGGACATGACCGTGGTCAGTTTTCTCGAATTCATTGCTGAGATCCGGGGCTACCGCGACCAGGAAAGAGATTCCCGGGTCGAATACGTGATCAAGCAGGTGGAGCTGGGCTCAGTGGCTGAGCAACGCATTGAAACGCTATCCAAAGGCTTCAAACGCCGGGTCGGGCTGGCACAGGCAATACTGCACGACCCCAAAGTGCTGATTCTGGATGAGCCGACCGATGGCCTGGATCCAAACCAGAAGCACCATGTCCGCGACCTGATACGCAACCTGGCCAAAGACAAGATTGTGATCGTTTCCACCCATATCCTGGAAGAAGTCAGCGCCGTTTGTACCCGCGCCATCATTATCAGTGAAGGCCGTATCGTGGCTGATGGCACACCTGCTGAACTCGAAGCACAGGCCCCTGAAGAGCATATTGTCACCTCTGCTGCTCCAGGTCGCCTGGAAGCCTTCTTCCGACATATCACTGAAAAAGGAGTGCAAGCTGTATGAAACAGGCAATCAGCCCATCGCTGACCGTGTTCAAGCGCGAGCTCTGGTCCTATTTCAGCACACCGCTGGCCTATGTATTCATAGTCATCTTCCTGGTGATGAACGGTATTTTTACCTTCGACCTGGGGGGGTTCTATATTCGCGGCCAAGCTGACCTGCAACCTTTCTTTAATTTTCACCCCTGGCTCTACCTGTTCATGATTCCGGCCCTGGCCATGGGACTGTGGTCAGACGAGCGCAAGGAAGGCACCATCGAATTGTTGATGACCTTACCTATCCGTTTACGCGATGCCGTGATCGGAAAATTCCTCGCTGCCTGGGCACTCAGTGGCATTGCCCTGTTGCTGACGTTTCCAATCTGGATAACCGTGAATTACCTGGGCGCACCGGATAACGGTGTCATTTTAGCAGCCTATCTCGGCAGCTGGTTGATGGCTGGTGGTTTTCTCGCTATTGGCTCCTGCATGTCAGCCATTACTCGTAATGCCGTTATCGCCTTCATTCTGACCGTAGCAATCTGTTTCGTTTTCGTCTCTTCCGGTTCCGCCATCGTGCTCAACGCCTTCTCCGGATGGGCGCCGCAGTTTTTGAGTGACGCAATAGCCGGACTGAGCTTCCTGACGCATTTCGATGCCATCAGCAAAGGCGTGCTTGACGTTCGCGATCTGTTATTTTTTGCGATCGTTATCGGAGCCTGGCTATTTGCCTCTGCCATCGTTATTGAAATCAAAAAAGCAAACTAGGAGCTGGCCATGAATCAGAAAGCTTTATTTTCTCCGGCCGGGCTCGCTGTTACAGCGGTTGCGCTGCTGATCGGTATCCTGCTCATCAGCGCCCTGCCCCGTCTGCGAATCGACCTGACACAAGACAACCTATACACCCTCAGTGATGCCACCCGAGAAATCGTCAGCACACTGGAGCGACCGATTGAGCTGACCTTCTTTTATTCAGAGGAAGCCGCTGCTGACGTGCCACAGGTACGCGCCTACGGCACGCGAGTAGAGGAAATGCTGGACGAGATGGTGATTGCCAGTGATGGCATGCTGTCGCTGGAAGTCATCGACCCTGAGCCTTTCTCTGCCAGTGAAGACACTGCCAATGGCTACGGCATTCAGGCTGTGCCACTGGCAGAAGGGCGTCAGGACGTCTACTTCGGTGTGGTGGCCACAGACCCGTCGACAGTCACTGAAGATGACCTCGGTGTTTATGAGGTGATCCCGTTGATTCGTCCCGACCAGGAAGAGTTTCTGGAGTATGAATTTGCTCGTCTGATCACCCGGGTCATTGACCCTAACCCGACTGTTGTTGGCTTACTGTCATCGTTACCGATAAACGGCAGCTTTAATGCTGCAACCAATCAGGCTACCCGCTCCTGGGCGGTGATGGATACTGTGCGCTCAATGTATGAACTGCGCCAGTTGCAGATCAATACCACCGAGATCGATGAAGAAGTCGATATCCTGATGCTGGTTCACCCACAAGGGCTGAGTGATCAGACCCGCTATGCCATCGACCAGTTTGTCCTCGGTGGTGGCCGCGCCATGGTGTTTGTTGATCCTAACTCGGACACTCAAACCCAACAGGCGTTGAGCAGTGATGCACCTGCACCGGATATGACATCTGACCTTCCCGAGCTGCTTTCTGCCTGGGGGGTTGAGTATAACCCTGAGCAAGTTGTCATCAACAAGGACCTGGCTCTTTATGTGACATTGCAGCCAGGTCAACGCCCTGTTGCACACTACGGCATGATGGGCATACAGCGCGCAGGCTTCTCCACTGACATCGTCACCGGCCAACTGGAAGTGATGAACATTTCGTCTACCGGGGCACTGACACCCTCTGACGATGCAACCACAATGTTTGATCCGCTGATTCAGACTACGCCAGCCTCCATGATGATGGATAACGGCTTTTTCAGTGAAATGGGTGACCCTACCCTGCTGATCGATGAATTTGAATCCGAGGATGATGCCAAGGTGCTGGCAGCCCGGATTTCCGGTCCCGCCCGGTCTGCTTTCCCAGATGGCCCGCCGGTTGTCGAGAACGCAGAAGCGGATAACGCGTCCACAAACAGCACTGAATCCAGCGATAACAGCGAATCGGCTGACACGGACACGGCCTCAGAGGAAGCCAGCGACGAAACCAGTACTCGCCCGCACCTCAGTGAGTCCGACGGGGATATCGCCGTCATTGTCGTTTCTGATTCCGATTTGCTGGCCGATCGTATGTGGGCTCAGTCACAGCAGGTGCTGGGTCAGCGCGTAATCAATGCCTTCGCCAGTAATGGTGACTTCATCATTAACGCGCTGGACAACCTCAGCGGCAGCACAGAGCTGGTCAACATTCGCAGCCGGGGTCGCTACGCTCGTCCATTTACACGAGTGCTGGCACTTCAGCGCGAAGCAGATGAGCGTCTGCGCCAGGAAGAGACAGCTCTGCTGGAAAGACTGTCACAAACAGAGCAGCAATTGATGGCGCTGAACCAGGAAGGCGCCAATGGCATCTCTCCGGAACAGGAAGCACAAATTGATCAGTTCATGCAGCAGCAGATGGAAACCCGTCGCCAACTGCGTGACGTTCAGTTTCAGCTCAACCAGGAAATTGATGAACTGGGTACGATCCTGAAGATGATCAATACTGCGCTGATTCCGACTCTGCTGATTATTGCCGTATTGATCCTGTCGCTGGTGCAATCCAGCCGGCGTCGGCAGATGCAACACCGGCGCGGCTGATCCGGATAGGGAACGGCCAGGGCATCATAGCCCCAAGGTCAGGCGACCAGGAGCGCTCAGGGCATCATGTCACGTACCGCAGCCGACCACTGCCTGGCGCCTCTCACCCGGCAGCCGAAAACTCGCCTGACGGCTCAAACAGTTCGACTGCGCTTTCGGGTGCGAGGCACCAGGCAAGGCGTGGTCTGACTGGCTGCGGTACGTGACATGATGCCCTTCCCTTGTGTCGTGCTTTACGGTGATCTTACTGTCTGACCTTGGGGCTATGATGCCCTGGCCTTGTGCTACCTGAATGGTGTTGTGATACCACTCAACGCATGAAAAAGCCGCTGCAACCTGAATAAGGTACAGCGCCTTTTTTCAAACCGTGTCCGCTGTTATTAATAATGCTGCCCTTTCTAGGCACAAGAGCATCACTTCATACTTCATATACCGCAGCCAGTCAGACCACGCTTTGCTTAACGCGCCTTACCCGAAAATGCGGCCGAACTGTCTGAGCCGTCAGGCGAGTTTTCGGCTGCCGGGTAAGGCGCGTTAGGCAGTGGTCGGCTGCGGTATATGAAGTATGAAGTGATGCTCTGCTCGCAACCCGAAAAAGCGGGCGGACTGTCTGAAGCCGTCAGGCTGAGTTTCCGCACGCAGAGTGGCGGTTGATGTGCTGCGGTCGTCTGCCCTTGAGTCGATGGCTCTCAGGCGCGCTGTCCAAAGAATCCTTAGGTATGCTGACCGGAAATCAATGCTCAATGATTGGCAGGTAAACCGAAACGATTGTTCCCTGCCCAACATTGCTACGAATCTCCATCCGCCCACCATGGGCCTCTGCAATCAGGTTGCAGAGGTATAACCCCAGCCCGAAGCCACCGGTGTTTCGTGTGCGTGAGTTGTCAGCCCGGTAGAACGGCTCTTGTACGTGTCTGACGTGCTCCGCAGGAATCCCTTCGCCCTGGTCCTTTACTTCCAACAAGGCCTCATGTTCGGCAAATGAAACGGTGACATGCACTGGATTTCCTCTACCGTGTCGAATGGCATTGTTAACAATATTGGCAAACAGCAATCGAACGCGCAGTTTGTCGATGTGCATGGATCGATCTTCATCAGGCAGACTCAGCTCAAGCAGCTCTTCTTCATTCTGATACTGCGATGTCAGCATGGAAATAAAGTCAGCGAAGTCGACATCATCCGATATCAAAGCTGAGTGCTGGGTGCTGAGTCGCTCAGCTTCCAGCAGATCGGAAATCAGCAGGTCAATCTCATTGATATCATCGCTCAAGGTATCCTTGAGTGCGTTATCTTCCATAAACTCCAGCTGCAACTTGGCTCGCGTCACCGGTGTTCGCAACTCGTGAGAGATCGCCAGCAACAACTGACGCTTTGCTTCCAGCATGGATTGCAGCGAGTCAGCCATGTGGTTAACACTTTCGGTCAGCTCACCCAGTTCGTCAGTTCGGGTCACTTCCACCCGATATCCCAGGTCGCCTTCACAGATTTTCTCGGCGCCTTGCCGGAGTCGGTTAACCGGATCCAGCAGCCGTCGGACCAGCCAGTAATTGGAGAACAGAATAAAGATGGCGAAACCGAGACCGATGTAGACCACCGCAATATCGTAGTCGCTCAGGGACGGTGCCTTGCGATTGAGGAAGTACTCATACCCACCTCTTGCGACACGGATCACCTGCTCGTTACCAACCGCCAGCATCTGCGCATCATCAGAGAGTTCACGCATAAACACCGCACTGGAAATATCCAGATCGGACTGGTCATCTGACTGCCAGTTGATATGCGGACTGCGAATAATGATGGTCAATGACAGGTCTCTGGCCAATTCTTCGGCCCGACGCAAATCAGGCGGAACACCAATAGCATCCACCATCAGCCTGACATTATCGAGGTAAAACACGGGTAATGGCGCGGTGCGTTCACGACGCCAGTTCTGGTCGATCTGACGCAACGACAGGGTAATAATGATCAGGAAGAGGATAACGGTAGCACTGAAGATCAGGAACAACCGGAAGAACAGTGAACTGGTCAGCCGGGGTAGCAATGACTTCATTGCATCTGACCAACAAACGTGTAGCCACGCCCCCACACAGTTTTAATAAAGCGCGGTGTTTTGGAGGTATCTTTGAGCTTGTGGCGAAGGCGGCTGACGAGCGTGTCGACAGCACGGGAAAACAATTCAGCATCGATGCCGCGCAGGCGGTTCATCAACTCATCACGAGAGAACGTTTTGTTCGGTGACTGGATAAACAGCACCAGCAGCTCATATTCCATGGTGGTCAGTTCCACCAGTTCTCCGTCAAGGTGAACTGTCCGGCGGGCAGTGTCGACGTCCAGCCCTTCCACTCGAGGCAAATCACTACTGGTACGTCCTTCATCACCGGCACGACGCAGGATATTGGCAATACGGGCTACCAGCTCTCGCGGCTCAAACGGCTTGGGCAGATAATCATCAGCTCCAAGCTCCAGACCGACAATCCGGTCTGTGACCTCACCGTGGGCGGTCAGCATCATGATGGGAAGGTGGCCATAGACAGATGACTTGGCACGAATCTCACGACAGATCTCAAACCCGTCCTTCTCCGGCAGCATGACATCCAGGATCAGCAAATCGGGCTTGGACCGCTTGAGAACCTCAAACCCTTTGGATGGGGTATGAGCAACGGTCACGCTCATATCATAACGTTCCAGATACTGTGTCAGTAGCTGGCCAAGTTTTTCGTCGTCGTCAATGATAAGGATCTGCTTCATAGCGCTGAAGTTTACGAACTTGCCGGGAATAAATCAATCAGAACAGATGCCTTATCTGCTCTTAACGCCTGTTATGTGGATGGCGATATGGCTTAGAATAGCGCGCTTATGATTAACCTGACTAATGCCCGCCTGATGCGCGGCGAACAAACCCTGCTGGAAAACGCCAACCTGACCTTGCACAAAGGCCATAAGGTCGGTGTCATTGGCCGCAACGGCAGTGGCAAGTCCAGCCTCTTTGCCTGCCTGAATGGCCAGCTACAGCTGGATGCGGGCGATCTGAGCATGCCTGACAGTCTGCGCATCGCCTGGATGAAGCAGGAAACGGTGGGCAGTGACCGATCGGCCATCGATCACGTCATCGATGGCGACAGCCAGTTGCGGGAAATTGAGACCGCCCTCGCCGCGGCCGAGCAGCAAGCGGACGGCCACAAAATCGCCAAACTTCATGCCGACATGGACCGTATCGATGGCTATAACGCCAGAGTCCGGGCAGAACAGCTATTGTCCGGCCTGGGCTTCTCCACTTCAGAGTTTGATAACCCCGTGGGAGATTTCTCCGGTGGCTGGCGAATCCGCCTGAATCTGGCAGCTGCACTAATGGCGCCATCCGATCTGCTGCTCCTTGATGAGCCAACCAACCACCTTGATCTGCAGGCTACGCTATGGCTGGAACAGTGGCTGAATCGTTACACCGGCACCTTGCTGATCATCTCGCACGACAGAAGCTTTCTGGACTCTGTCATTGGTGGTGTGGTCAGCTTTGAAGGCAAACAGTTATTTGAATACCGTGGCAACTACACCTCATTCGAAAAACAACGCGCTGAACGCCTGGCGCAGCAACAGGCGGCGCTTGAAAAACAACTGAAACGTCGCTCTGAGATCGAGGATTTTGTGCGCCGTTTCCGGGCCAAAGCCAGCAAAGCGAAACAGGCCCAAAGCCGATTGAAAGAACTTGAGCGCATGCAGGATATTGCACCGGCTCACTCTGACTCGCCTTTCCGCTTCTCTTTTTTCAGCCCGGAGCAAAGTGCCGAAAACTTACTGTCTTTAAAAAAAGCGGCCATTGGCTTTGAGCAGCCGCTGGTCACTGGTATCAATCTGAAAGTATTCCGCCATACGCGTATCGGCTTACTGGGTCGCAATGGCATGGGCAAATCCACGTTGCTTAAAACGCTTGCCGGACAACTCGGCTGGAAGCACGACAGCAACACTGGCGATGTCATTGCGTCCAAGCATTTAAAGATCGGCTATTTTGCCCAGCACCAGGTGGATGAAATTGACTTAAGCCTGTCTCCCATTGCCTTAATTCAAAAAATTGATCCAGCCGCACGCGAACAGGAACTGCGTAATTTTCTAGGTGGTTTTGATTTCCGCGGAGACCGTATCAGTGAGCCGGCCCATCACTTTTCCGGTGGTGAAAAGTCACGGCTGGCATTGGCGCTAATCGTCTGGCAAAAGCCTAATGTCCTGCTGCTGGATGAACCGAGCAACCACCTTGATATGGAGATGCGACACGCACTGACAGTCGCATTACAAGGCTTCGACGGTGCCATTATCCTGGTCTCACACGATCGTCACCTGATGGGCAACACGGTTGATGAGTTCCTGTTGATTGACCAGGGCAAGTGCCAAGTCTTTGAAGGCGACCTGCATGAATACGAAAGCTGGTTACAACAGGATGCATCCAGCAGTAACACCGGGGCTGGAAAATCCAGAACAGATCTCAGTGGTTCGCCTGGCATGACGGCCAACGCCAAGGAAAATCGTCAACAGGCCGCCCTGCAGCGCCAGCAAACCGGCCCGTTGAGAAAAGAAATCCGGGCACTTGAGAAAAGTATGGGCAAGCTGAGCGATTCTTTGAAAGTGATTGAAGAAAAGCTGGCCGACCCGGACATCTATGATGATAGCCGTAAAGACGAACTCAAAGACCTGCTGGCAAAACAGGGGGAACAGCAAAGCGAACTCGATCGCGTTGAAGAAGCCTGGCTGGAAAAGTCTGCTGAGCTGGAGTCCGCCTAACCACAATTACCTTTCGCTGCAAATCAACAGAAAAATCAACAAACTCGAATCAGCCTGTCGATTAGCACAACCGGTTAACGTAACCGATTAGCGTAATAACCCGGCCTCAGATGCGGCAGCGTTCAGCTCGATTTGGTAACGCTGCGCACGATTATCCCGTCGTGTCACAACCTCGACCACATCACCTGTTTCATGGCCTTCCAGCACATTAAGCAGATCATCTTCATTACTGATACTTTCGCCATCCACTTCAATGATCACATCACCCAATACGATACCACGATTGGTCTCAGTCAGCCCTCGCATGCCTTCGCGTTCCGGGCTGCCACCATCAATTACATCCAGCACAATCACACCATCAATGCCCCAGCGTCGACGGTAATAGTCTGCGTATTGCGGTGGAAACAATGCCACCCCTAAGGTAGGTGTTTGCACCCGACCAAATTCAATCAGCTCAGGCACAATCTGCCGAACCGTATTCACTGGAATCGCGAAGCCGATACCGGAACTGGCACCACTGGGGCTGTAAATAGCGGTATTCACGCCAATCAACTGGCCCAGAGAGTTCAGCAAAGGGCCGCCGGAATTCCCCGGATTGATGGCGGCATCCGTTTGAATCACATCCCTGATTCGACGCCTTGTGACGGAGTTGATTTCACGACCCAACGCACTGACCACACCCACGGTCATCGTGGTATCCAGCCCAAAGGGGTTACCAATGGCAACCACTTTTCGCCCCACTTCCAGCAACGAGGAATCACCCAGCTGTAGTGGGTGAAGCTGCTCCTCTGGCGCATCAATTTTCAGCACAGCAAGGTCTTTGTCTGGCTCTGCACCGACCACCTGCGCATCCCAGGTTGTCCCATCCTGCAAGGTAACAGTGATACGCGACGCATTCTGAATCACATGAAAATTGGTCACAATGTAACCGTGTTCATCCCAGATAAAACCCGAGCCACTGCCAGCTGGAATTTCTTCCGGATTCAGGGAAAAAAAGGAACGCCTAACCAGGCGTGAATTGGTGATATAAACAACGGAAGGGCTGGCCTGGCGGAATACTTCGATATTGTTTGCTTCGTCATCGGTACTGAAGACAGCATAATCTTGCGGCTTATCAATAGATGGCTGCTGAGCACCAGCCAGCGCCGGCATCAGAATACTGGATAGCAGTGAGATACAAAACCATATCATTGGGTGAAGCGATAATTTCATGCCAGATCCTGCTCCATTGGGCTGAGGTCTTTTATAAAAACCATAATGGGATCAGCGCAGGGAAATTTCAAGCAGCCGGACAGATTACAAGGCTGGCCAGCTCCAGGAACAGAGGCATTAAGGTGTTGCGCCGTTATACACTTCCTGCCAGTTAATTAGACGGTCGTGATTACGGAACACACCAAACTCCAGACGCGCACGGGGATTATCGTCATAGTCATTCCCCTCATGAGGCCAGCTATAGCGCAGGAAAGGCAGCCCAAGCGCATCAAGATCCAGTTCAACATCAACAGTACCACTGTTGCCTTCGCCAGGGGCTGTTGCCGTCATCGGCGCATCCGTTGGGTTAGTGGCACTCTCTGTGCCGTTGACCAGGCCGTTGTTAAACTCAGGTGCTCCCGGCGTAACAATACTGGTTTCGCCACTATCGAGATCACTGGTATAGGTTCCTGGAAGCAGATCAAGCTCGGCAGCTGAAATAATCGTACAGTCATCTGCAGTATTGATGACAAAGCGCTCGCCATCAAAATACTCAACCCGGAAAGTTATCGGCAAGTTCTCCGTTTCCGGACCGTAAGCATTATCGACAATCAGCCGACCATAGTAATAATCATGCCTTGCGATCTCCGAATAATCTTCATCGCCCTCGGTAATTTCAGTATCCAGGTCTGATGCGGCCAGTGTCACGCCGTCACTGTCGGTAGGTACAAATGCAATGATCAGATCTTCAAAGGGACCATCAGGATCGGCAGGGTTCGCTCGTTCAAAGATCACGTTACCCTCCAGTTCAAGTTCGCCCCCATTAACAGCAGACCACTGCGCCTGGTATGTGGCAGGCATGGTGTCATTGCTCAGCCGGACAGTCAGATCATTGTTGTCGTTACCCGTAACTTCTTCGATAGCCTTAAGGTTCAGGTCGTCGTATTCATCCAGTTTGGCAAAACCAGCTCGATAGTTTTCCGTTGTCTGTCCCTGAACATTTCTGGCTACCAATTCTATGTTTAAGCCGAAGGGCTCACCCATGTAGGTAAACGTCGAGGGTGGTGAGCAACTTGCTTCAACCCTGGGCGTCAAACTGACATTCACAATATCGAAACGCTCCGGGTAGAACCGCCCCACATCTTTGGCGCGACCTATTACTGCATCAGTGGAAAGATATGTTGTCGGGTCTTCGGAAAAATCGACCAGCTCAGCATCAATATCAATAATGCCCACTTCGTTATAATTGGTTTCAAGGCGGCCGACACCATCCACCCCGTAATTGGCGAAATTGCTACGGTTCAAGATGTCCGAGTCCAGTACACCACGAACACCGCCATCGTTTTCCGCCTGGTTAGAAACCACATCCAACTTGATGCGATAGGCATTCAACAAACCTTGTGAATCGCGATAGAAACTTGGCGTCACCGGATTGTCCAGCAGATCAGCTTCATCGCAGGACTGGCTCATGCCATCTACCTCACTGCCATCATCCGGCTGGCCATCCAGGTTGCAATCGTCTGCGGCCTGCCAGGCAACCGAGGAAACAAGGGCTGCAAAATTCTCGCCTGCTTTACGATAAAGCGAACCGTCCTCGTCAGCTGCAACAGATTGATTAGTTCCTGTATCCCGGTCAGCAACGATGGGGCCATCCCCAGACTCAAAGTCCACAGACAGTGCAAACGGGCGGACAACGAAGGTGTTGCTGCTGCCATACATGTAGTCATCCGACAGCTCTGATGTTGGATCATCTGGCACAATAGCACCACCTATCACCGGATTAGTGTCACCAAAAAATCCAAATGGAATATTGTATCGGGCATGTAATTGCATCACACCAACATCAGAGTAGTTGGTCACAATAGTTGCACCAGGATCACCACTGGGCTGGATAATAAAATCCAGTGTGACTGGTGTATACGCTGCCGCATTGGCTGCACTGTTGCTGTTAACCACTGAGATATTCTCACCGTTTACAGAGAATGATGTCCCAGCGGCACAGGCGGCAGGATCGGAACATTCAGCAGCCAGTTCGACTTCCAGTGTTTGACCAGCATCAAAAAGGGGTGCGCATTGCAATGGATCGTTGTCAGAGCTTCTGACAGCCTGTAGCGCAATCAAATCACCACGAGGATCTGTTGAGGAAGGCTTGCCTGCGATCTGAGTGCGGATTTGGTAGTCGCCTTGTGTCTCATTATAAAAGGCAAAACCCGCCTCAACAATTGTCATATCCGGATCTTCAACTTCAATAGCACCACTGGTAACGCCTGCCACATTGACATTAACCAAATCGGGCACTTGAGCTTCAACTGTATGATTAAACAATAGTGTGACGGAAGACTCCCCTGGCGGGAAGGTGTAGGTAGCAGCACCATTATCTCCCTGGGCAGAGACTGACGTCAGCGTACCCGAGCCCTGAAGTATTCTCGACCAGGTCCCTTTTGTCGTGCTTGTCGTAAGGTTAACAGACTCACCCGAGGCATATACACCGTGCACACTATCATGGCCTGTAATAGTAACGGGAATACCGACACAGGAAATACCTGTTCCGGAATGTGAAATACTGTAGTGATCTATTTGACCAACAGCAGAATACCCACATTGGTCTGTTGCTGTTTCCACCGTGACATCCCGGATAAAGAACTTCCGGTCAAGCTCGTAACCTTCATTGATACGAAAACGGATTTCTGTCGTATCGCTAAAGCTCTGACTAGCATTGCCCAGTGCTGTTGTTATGTTATATTCGGCAAGTATCGCCGTATTGGTGTTATCAACCGTGATACCTGTAAAGTTCTGCAACGTCACCCAACTATCTGATGATGAGCCTCTGGCCTCCACAACAAACGAGTCACTGAATGCCAAGGCATTATGGCCATAATGGAATTTCAGCCAGACGTCTTCTGTATATGGGAGGTTCATCGGATCCAGATCAATGACACGCGACAGTGATGGCTCAATACTGTTATTGGCTGCTGTCGTGCTGGACGTCAATTGCAGGCTGCCATTGACCACCTGTACATTCCCAGCATTAGCACCCAACCCGGTGCCGGCGCCAGTAATTCCATCAACTTCTTGCCAGACATCTTCAAAATTCAATGTACCGTCATTATTATTAAAGGCTGCAGTAGTAAACAAGTCAGCGAATGTAATCGGCGTCAGAACTTCATTATAAATAAAACTTGGATCTTCCGAGCCCAACTCTCTTGCAACTCCATTGGTGACATTCACACTCACGGTTGCACTACTGCCATGGGCAAGACGAAGTTCAACGTCACCCTGATCAGCAGCCACGAACCGATAAATCGCCTGACCGTCATTGGCCCCACCAAAATTTGTAAGGACACCTGAACTATTCTGTAACTGCCAGATACCTTCACCAGTGCTTGTAGAAAGACGGATGCTGCCATAGTAGTCAGTATCTACATCATGGCTAAGTCCTTCATGCTTGGTGATACGAAGCACACCAGCTTCACAGACTGACCCTGATTGCACCTGTGAAATACTGAAGTGGCCGATATAACCATCTTCCACAACATGCAAGGCATCCAGTCGACGGTCATTGGATGTATTCTGAAAAATGCCCAGGGCCTGGTCACCGACAAACAGATTTGAGGTTGAGTTAGGCGTATTTTCCAGATCCAGTTGAACAACATCATCCCGAGTGAACAATGTTCCTGTCACTGGATCTAAGCCGCTACCGATGGTTGTGGTTGTATTGCTTGTAGACAACGCAAAGTTTTGAATGGTCTCAGTAGCATCACTGCCATCAACACGTACATAGAAAGCATCGACATCAACATTACCAGCACCTTCTGCCGGGCCAAACACATCGCCATCGCTGCCGTCGAGATAAATTTCTGCCTGGCCTGCATTCGGGCCAGAGCGCCAGATTCGGACGACATCGGAAGCAGTAAAGCTCAGGTTATTGCTACCAACCGTGCCACCGGTAGTGGTCGAAACCAGAACAGAACAGGTTCCATGACCTTCATCCCCATCACAGTCATCCATGACATATACTGAATTTATATTTACGGATGCCGGGTTACTGAATACGGTCGACCCTTGCAGAAACATTTCAGCCTGGCCTGAAATCGGATCGTAACGCACAAGGTCAGCTGGGCCAAAGGAGACATTATTTTGCCCAATGGAGCTTGCAGCACTTGCTGACAGGACGATGTGGCCGTTCTTCAGCAAGTGGACTGCATTGGCATCATCGACACCAAACCCAAGTGCACTGTTGTCAAAATACATCTCTGCTGTATCAGTCGCAGGATCATAAATAACCAGGTCATCGTTAGAGAACGGCCCTAATCCACCAATGGTGGTTGAATCACTCAGATCACTCACAGAAAGCAGGAATTTTTCCTGGGATGCCACAGGAGGACCCACAATCTCTGTGCTGTCCGTAGCTGAGTTATTGCCAGGAAAACGGTCAAAATTGTATGCACCTGCTGTCACCTGAGCGGTATTGCTGACATTGAAACCGATACCCCCGGTCACATCCACGTTCAGCGTTAACGTGGTACTGGCATTCATCGCCAACGTTCCACTGTAGGTGCAATTCAACGTAGGAGATGTGGTACTGCAGTTCCAATCACTACCAGATGCGCTGACGAAATCTACTCCCGTTGGCTCCGCATCACTGAGTGTGAATGGCGTAGTGGTAGCATCAGGCCCCAGGTTGGTTACCGTCAACAAATACTGAGCAGATTCACCTGATTCAAGAATGGTAGCCACTTGTTTTGCCATTCTCAGATTGGTGAAACGTCCTTCGATAACGGTATTAATGCTGGCAACGTTATTGTTATTATCGGTTTTATTTTCCAGATCATTGATATCAACCCCACCATTCTGCAGGTCATTACGATTGTCAAACTGGGGCACCCTGTCACAAGTGGCTGGATCAGGCGATATACCTGCCGCCGGAACTGTGCAGTTCCCGCCGGAATGCAGCACCCTGACCGTTGCTTTTTCGGTATTGCTTTGCAACGGGAAGTAAGTGGGGGGCTCACCAACCTCCACCTCAACAGTCAGCAGCGGCAGACTGTCTCCGCCGTCAAGCTGGCCACCGGGTAATGTTGTCAAATCATAAACACAGGTAAAGGCACCGGGGTCCAGGCTGACATTGCTACAGGTCCAGCCGGCACCACCGACAGACCCAGCATTCGCCAATGTCATGCCATCCGGCAGGCGCTGTGTAACAATAATCTCACCGGTCGCTTCATCATCGGTGCCGCTGCTGTTACCGTTATTTCGGACATTAATATAGTATTCGCCCGTTTCACCCACTTTGAAGGGACTGGAATCGGTAATAAATACTTCGATATCCGCAATCGGATAATTGGTAAATGCCACAACCTCTGATACCAGCATCACCAGGTCCTGACCCGCGCTGTAGCGTGTCGTGATGCGTTCAGCTTCGTTGCCCACCTGGCCGAAATCTTCAAGCCGGGTATGACTTAGATAATGCGTGTCAACATCAATACCCCAGGTAGCGCCGATACGATCACCACCATTGTCCTGTTGGCCAGGTGAAACAGGGAAATCCAGTTCATAGCCATCATTGTTGGGACCAGCCGTTGAATCAAACTCCAGGAAATTACTGGGTGCCAGGGTGTAGATAGGCCGGGTAATGGTTGAGTTAAACTCACGACCATCGGGATTGAAACTATTTGGCAATGTACTGAACGATGTGGAACCTGGTGCGGTTTGGATGCCCAGAGATTCATCACCATTAAACAACTGCTCATCACCCTCAACAGTAAAGTGTGTTACCTGACCATTTGGCTTCAGCAAACTGGGGTCATAGGTTGCCATGCGGAAGTTCCTTGGCACCAATGTAAACGCAGAATACTGAAATGGCTGAAAGCCGTGAAACAGGTTGATCACACGGACATGCTCATTCGGGTGCTCAAAGATGGCAATCAGTGACCAGCCACCGGCGCAGGTACCATTACTGTTCCATGGTGCACCCGTTTGAACTGACAGATTCTTTAATGTGTAATTACCGGTACTGGTAACAATGTCAGTGACATCAGCAAAACCGGCAAAGAAGTCAGCCGACACATCCGTAACATCTTCAATGATAAAGACATCCTCGGCCACGACATTCACTTCAGAGCCAGTGGGGCCAAACGTGACTTCATTATCTGCCTGAGCTTGTGTGCCCGAACCAGTCCAATACAGGAAGGCGGACTTCATTTGCGAGCCGACCGGAAGGTTAAGTGTTGCAGAACTTCCAGTAGCAGGGTTCACCATGGAACAGTCCAAAGACGCGTTGACTGTTAATTGCGTACTAGATGGTGTATCCCGCATAGAATTACCAATGGCGCGATAGTTGACACGACCGGCATAGGTTTCATACAAAAGCACAGGGACGAACCCGTCGGCTAATGGCTCACCTGTCACTAGCGGATTAAAGGCCACTACCGCATGCGCATTGATACTGGGACCACCCAGGCCGGACCGGAATGGCTCTGAAACCTCCAGCAAGCCCATGGAAGCCAGGACCCCCGCAGAACCCGCCGTTTTGCCCCCGGTCGGATTCGCTGCCAGGTTATTCTCACGATAAGGCGGATTGTTCTGCACTGAGGGCTGGGGTCCACCCCACAAATCCTCCATGGTGATGGCAGGCTGAACAGCGCCAAAGAAGTAGGAGTTGGCGTCATTGCTGGTGTCATTATTGGTAATGGCACTAACGACAAAAGCATTATTTTTGTTAGTCGTGATGTTGGTAACAGACGGATGAACACCATTAACACGACTTCCGGTATAGGTACTGCCATTCACTGGCCCATTAGCCGGAGTAGTGGCATTGGGTTGCGGTATTTCTTGAGCAACGCCCGTCACCGAGAGGAGACAAATCGACGGGCTCCCCACGCCATTGTTAAACTGCCCATTATACGTGCCCGCACCATTGGGCAAGTCATCATCGAGTATGGCCCAGATCTCGGTAGTAGCGCGCTGGGAATTATTATTTCTTTCACGATGAACACGCGTCATCGCCTGACCTGCAAACGTTGCAGTCGTATTTGTTGTCGAGTTTCCAATCTGCATAGTCGCCATTATCACGACTCGACTACGCAGGGCCGGGTCACTGTTTTCGGCAGGAATAGCGACGCTGGTTGAAGTGCCGTTATTGGTGCAGGAAGGGCCGTCAAAAATTTGCGGGAAGCAACTGCTATAGAACAGGTCAGGGTCGTAGGCTCCGTCTTCTTCAATGCCATCATCATCCGCATCAAAGTTGATGGTACCGGTCACCTGGCTGCGGAAATTCAGCGTCACGCTGCCGTTATCTCCAGCATCAAAGGCATAATCAGCAATACCAGTATCTGCACCTGTCGGCGCTGTTAACGTACCCTGTGCCCCCCCTGGTTGCACCCAGTCACCGTAGCCGGTGTTATTACTGATTCTCAAGGTGCCCGTATAATTGGTTGCCAGGTTGTCGTTTCTGTCGTACACCGCGAATGTCACCGGTGTCACGGCACAGGCGTTACTATTTAGACCGTGAGAAATTCGAACGCTGCAGGATTCCACTTCCAGGTTGGCATCGTACTGATCACCCGAATCCTGAGGATCTGTCGAGATGCTGTCACTGGCATTGAAGTTAACCGGACCGGTACTGCCACTGTGTGTGAAATTAAAGGTTGCACTGCCATTATCTGACAAGTCAAAGGTGTAGCTGGCACTGCCGTCTTCTGCAAAGGGATCGTTTAGCGTACCCGAACCGGAGCTGATACTCTGCCAGGTGCCCTCACCTGTGCTGGTAGAGAGGTTCACTGTTCCGGTGTAATTGTTCGCAGGGCTACCGTCAAAGTCATACAGAGCCACCGTCACCTGTGCCAATGAGCAGACATCCGTGGTGCCAGTATGCGTAATCCGAAAAATACACTCACCAATCACCAGGTCAGGATCATATTGGCCGCTTGGCTGATTGACTCCCGATGCCACCAGGTTGAAATTCACTGTTTCAGCGGTGTCATCAGCAAACTGTAATGTAATCGTGCCCTGATCGTCTGGCGTAAAGAAGTAAGATGCAGCACCGGTATCGATACTGCCCGGGTTTAAGGTACCGAAAGCATCAGAGGCTGTCCCGGTCTTGGACCAATTGCCTCCAGTTACCCCGGCCGTACTGAGATTCATCAAGCCAGTAAAACCGGTAATCACATCACCATTCGCATCAGTGACGCTGATCGTAATTTCTTCAATCGAACAGATACTGCTGTTGCCACCATGCTGGATTCTGAATTGACAGGAGGCAGACAATTCAAGGTCACCACTGTTTTGCGACACACTCAGACTGTCACTGGTGGTGGCATCGAAGGAGTAAGTCCCCCCCGTGCTGTTTTGATATCCCAGCACTACCTCGGCATTGTCATCCACATGAAACTCATAAGACGCCTCACCATCATTGCCACCACCATTGGTGAGTGTGCCTTGCCCACCGAGAGGGTTGGTCCAGTTTCCCGTGGATGGGTCGCTAGAAATGGTCACGATGCCGGTATAGCCGATGGCAGGATTGCCCGCCGAATCAATCACACCAAGGGTGATACCATTAACGGAGCAGGAGCCTCCCGTGCCGTTGTGTGTAATCGTGACAGAACAGGCACCAATCTCCATTGATAGCGCATAATCTCGCGTCGCAATCTCATTGACAGCGTCGTTTGCGTCAAAGGTAATCGTGCCCGCGGTATTCGTCGAGTAAGCCAGGACCACAACGCCATCATCCGCATCAGCGAAGGTATACTGTGCAACACCAGCTGATGGGTTACTGACTGAGTTCTGCCCTGCTTCAACAGTATACGAACCGTGCAAGCCAGAATTACTCAGCGTCACCGTGCCTGTGTAATCTTCAACCGGGTCGCCCGCCGCATCCCTGACCGTAATGGTGATCAGGGTTTCATCCACACAAAGGCCAAAACTGCTGGCGTGCTCAATCGTGAAGTAGTCTTGGTTGACCGTAAACTGGTTGGAAATCAGAAAATTGTCGCTGGCTCCACCGACAGTGAAACGCAGTGAATACTGCCCTGCATCTCCGGTGATGGTGATGTTATTGAAATTGGCGACACCGCTGGCGTTGGTATTGACGGTCAACGTGCCTGTCAGACTGGGCGAGCCGACAGAGTCCTGAATTGACACTGTCACAGGCACACCGGAAATGGGTGCATTGCCGGGAGCGCCGCTCAGCACAGTAACTTGCGGGCCAGACGAAATGACTGCCCCGCTGGGCACAACAGCTTGCGGCTGCTGTGTTAAAGACATTAATGGCGAGTAATAACGAACCTGAACCCGACCAGAGCCACCACCACCGCCATTACCACCGCGTGAGCCACCACCACCACTACCGGTATTCGGAGAGCCATCCTCCGCATTTGAATTTTGCGAGCCGTCACCAGCGCCACCCGAACCACCGTCACCTGGTGAGTTGGCACCGCCACCACCACCGCCGGCAAAGGTACCGCCAAAGAAAGTACTGGTGCGCCCATTACCACCATCACCGGCGCTTCCGTTGCTGGGAGAGCTTTGACCTGCACCGCCAGCACCGCCACCACCACCGCCAGCATTATTACCCGAACTGAAAAAGCTGGCACTTCGGCCATTACCGCCATTCGCACCAAAGCCACTGCCTCCGGAATTGCCGCCGCCACTGCCACTCGAACTGAAGTTTGAGCCGCCACCACCGCCACTGCCGCCGGAGCTACCATTGACTGATGAATAGCCACCACCACCACCACCACCGGCGGCCGTAATAGTGTTTAATTGTGAAAACGAAGAGGAACCACCGCTGGTGCCCGCATTCCTGCCAGTTCTACCTTGCCCACCTGTACCTACAGTGATATTTGCAGTGTTACCATTAATACCAATGGTGGACTCAATGAACCGCCCTGCACCACCACCACCGCCACTCGCGGTTAAACCGAAGAAACCAGAATCAGCAGTACCACCACCGCCACCACCACCGATGACCAGCACATCCAGAGTGCTGAGACCAGGCGGAGGCGTCAACGTACCATTCCCGGTAAACAGATGGACCGTTCGACCGGATGCAGGACCAGAGCCTGGTGTCGACGTAGATACGCTGCCAGTGACTGCAGCATCCAGCGTGATTGGGCCAGGGACCGGGGTTGTTTGCGCGAACGCAGTGGAATGAAACAATACAACTGAGAGGACTAGCAGCAGACCTGAGAAGTACATGTGCGCAAACTGACAAAACCATCCGGGGTTGTCCTGGGGAAAAATGCCTTTTTGTTTGCCCGTGTCATTCACAATATCAGTGTTCCCAGCCTTATTTAAAGTAGCTGAATGGAGCCATTTTCATGGAAGTTTTATGACTTAATGCAGCGGTGTCTTATTTTAGAATTCTAATATTCGGATTGTAGCCAAATTAATACGATAAATCTGATTCCGAGGCATGATTCCGGTGCAAATTGACCCTAATTATTCCCGTAATCCAGGGATCTTGTATTGCAATAACTACAGCCTGCTAAGAAAATAAATATCAGCTAGATAATACGTAATCGGCCTGATTTCTGATTACTTTTGACCCTTTGAGGACAAAAATCATGGAACTTGAATACAAAGTCATCCAGGCAACGACGCCTTACTTTGGCAAACTGGAGAACTTGCAGCAAGTATTGGAAGAAGAGGAAGAATCAGGATGGGAACTGGTCGAAAAACTGGATAATTACAAAATCCGGGTTCAACGCCATATCAGCCATCGCAGTGATGACAGAAATCGTAGCCGCGACCCCTATCGAACCCAGGTTGGTCCCAGCAATGCGATTACCTACACAGCCGCTGCGATTGGCACAATTGCCGTCGTTTTGCTGGTATTCAAACTGGTAGGCGCATTTTAGGGCCTGAAACTGGTCCTGACCTGCACGGTCCGGCTGACATCGTCACAGATGCCTTCGCTCAGTATGGTGTAATATTCCACTCCATCCACCGTGGCGTCTGTGACACAGCTCACTTCCACACTACAACCTTCCAGTCCTTCAGCCTCGAACTCATATAATCTTGGACTCCCGACATTTTCCGGGCAAATTGCCGTCGTACTGTAGGAAGGAAATTCATCGGGCGGAAACAAGGCATTCATGGCAAACCCGGCGCCAGACTCTGCGGCATAAAACGCCCGGGTCAGTTTCACCTCTTCTTCAAATGTCTCGGCATTCTGGCGCACCAACAGGTTAACGGCGACAGCGATAGTAATCATCAAAGTGATGACGAAAATCGCAGCAGGCAGCCCAATGCCCTGCTCGTTTTTACCAGATAGACGCCATTCACTGCTTTTTATGCGGCTTTTGTTCTCGGAAGAAGTTATTTTAAGGAACATTGCGCATCATGACCTCATGTTTCAGCTGGACCACATCACCTTCACTGGTGAAATTCAGCGTCATCGAAATAATGGCATTACGACGCAAGGTCGCCGGCAAAATAGAAAACGCGGCCAGTCCGGTATTATCGATCGTATCGCTGATCAACTGGCGGTCTGGCACTGATGTCGGTAAGCAGGATGCAGTGTCCGGGTCGCATTGCGTGGCCTGAAAATCATAATTCTGATAGCGATACAGGTTGTTATCTTCCAGGCAGAAACTGACCGGTTGCATGGCAATATAAATGCGATCAACCGGAGAACGTCGGGAAAAACGATGAGTGCTGTCCAGGTAGACCGTCACTTTGCCGTCAGCTCCTCCGGTATCGGTGATCGCATCAACCAGCGCACGCGGACCAGGCGTACCGCCTGTATAGAGCTCATCTGTGTCATCCGGATAAATGACGGCCAGAACACCTGCCGGTGAAGCGTAGGTCAGCGCCGGGTTAAAGTCGATCACTTCAAACTCATCTCCGCCACTGCCTGTGAATGGCGGATCAACGTAGTTAGTAGCCGCTTCAAAGGGAATGAATTCAATACATTGATCACCGCCAGCTCCGGCTGCGGTCGTTCGGATACTGTTGGGCACGGCATTATGCAACTCCAGCGCCAGCCGGTCGACCACGGTTCGCCCTGAGCTGGTGAGTTGATTGCGATTGCCAGAAGCCAGCACGCCATCCACCGTATCGGAAATGAAAGTCACAATCCCCAGGGCCAAAATGACAGAAATCAGCATGGTTACCACGATCTCTATCAGAGTAAACCCGTTGTCACGCTTGTGATTTCGATAGCGATTCATCAGAAGTTCGCCTTGTACGCGCTGAATTTCCAGCCATCCGGTTCGCTGGCATGGCTGACTGTCACGGTAATCAATTTGGCATCCTGGGCATCCGTCAGATCATTCGGCTCGGTAGCCAGATCCTCTTCAGCGCCACCGCCACCCAGCTCCAGATACCGGACTGAAACACGCACCCGGAACTCATCATAACCGGAGCGAGTATTGCCCTCTGCATCCTGCAGCGGCGTGGCCTGCTCAAACCCTTCATCCAGGCCATCATAGTCATCCACATCATCAAATTCGTCACGGGTGGTTTCCCCACCATCAAGGCCGAGGTCAACGGCATCCGTACAATTGGTTCGACAAGGTGGAATGCCTCGTGGGACCGAATGCTCATCAAACCGCTTGGAGAGAATCTCATCCAGGTAACTTTGCGCCAGCGCCAGGGCACGGGTTTGCGGGATCACATCCGAACTGCGACTCAAGGCACCTGACAAAGAGGTCGTGACACCATAAAGTGCGATCGCCAGAATCACGATCACGATAACCAGCTCGATCAGTGTGACGCCTTTTTGTTTGCTACCTGACTTCATTGGCTGTCTATTTTGACGCCTCTGATTACCCACTGCCACTGTTTCGGTTGTGCCCGCCTCTTTCAAACTAGTCACGGCAATCACCTACGAAGGGAAAGCCAGCGTCAGACCAGCAGATTGAAAAAGCAGGATCATTATCAATACAAAAGCGAGCGGCATCGGTGATGGTAATGGGATACCCCCCGGCGGTGCTCACGCCACCTTCCAGCAGATTACCCAACTCATCGTAATACAGACGGAATACGGCGGCACCACTGACGGTTGTGCCGCCAGGCGTTGTACCGCAACTGTCTGTTTCATTGACATCAGCCGACAGCGTGATCGAGCGATTAGACAATGTCGCCTGCTGCAACTCACCCGTGCTGTCACTGACAGACATGTTGAGATTATTCCCAACCGATTCTATTTCAAGGTAGACATCGCTACGGCCAATGGCACGTTGCTGGGCTGAGCGGGCAAGGGAAGTGATTTGATCTCGAGCCAGAAAGGCATTGTAGGTGTCGTCGCGAAGGACGCGGGACATGGTGACTGCGGCGATGATGCCGACCAGGGCGATGACGACGACCATTTCGACGAAGGTGAAGCCAGAATGTCTCACGTTCATGCGGCGCCCTTTCATTACAACTGAATTCGCCCCTTCCAGAAAACCTGTAAGGGGCGAACATTTGTTTACACTAAAGAAGTCACTATTATCAAACTTCTTTTATTACCATACACAAATTATCAATCTGTATTCAGGGCCAACTCAGTGCCTTGAAGAGTTACATCACCTGTAGTTAGGCTGTAATCAATCTGAGGAATCGTAACAGCTGGAGCTGTAGTTGATGTACCTTCTTTAAACTGTCCTACGTAAAAATAAGAACAGCTGGTTGTGTCTGCAACAGCATCGCCCTGTGCATAATTGTTGATTGCTACAAAATCAGCATCTTGATCAGTACCATTAGTTGAATTTGATACTGCCTCTACTAATGTCTCGTAGTCGCCGACAGTAGCTTCGTATCCGCCACCTGCCGCCACATCTGGGTGACCACTCTGAAGCAGTGTGTCAAATATATCAGCACAGGCAGTTGCATCAATAGTCGTTGCATCACCGATAGGATAACCATTGCTATTTGCGTACAATGTCCCTGAGCCATCAGGGTAATCAACTGCTGCAGTGGTGCTTTGGCCAGTGGCTACCCATGTCGCACGGAATAGTGCCGACCCGCTGTTTAAACCTCCAACAACACCTTCTACAACAGCGTCATGCGCCTCGTCAGTCACGTCCATAAAACGTGGCAGTGCAGTTGCAGCCAGGATACCTAACAGCAGAATAACCACGACCAGTTCGATAATCGTGAAACCATCCTGTCGTTTCGCTTTCAATTGAATGTTCATTTCCTCACTCCTCATTATCGGACCAGTGTGTGGCCACTAAAAGCTGATCAAATTCTGATCAATTTAACTATTACGAATAAATCCGTGTTCCCCAACATTTGCCCCGAACATTTATCATTCTTTCGAAATCGAATCTTGAGGCTCGTTCAGTTCGGTATCTCTGAGGATCCGAACAACTTGAGTGTATGCTAGCAACCGTTTTTGTCCCTTTCCATAGACCAGGTGGCTAACGTACCCCAATTTTTCCTAAACGACCCGTTTTTTACCCGGCCGCTTACGAAATCTTTAAATCTTTGTTTTGCCTGAATAATTCATCAGTTATTCTAGCGTCATGACGTGACAATAGCAAAACAACCCGGCAAAAACGTGAAACAGAACAATTTCAACACCCTGTTTCAGCTTTATACGCTATAAGGCATCAGCTCCGGGAACTGCCGGTGGCGCCGGTATATCCAGGGGTACAGCCGCCCAGCGGTAGGCATAAACGGGTTCAAGCATCATGCCTTCCCAGCCACCGGAGCCATCTCTGGCATACACATTGGCAATACTGAACCTGACACTGTCGATTGGCATCGGGGTTTCGGCATCGGTTCGATACAAGTTTTCCGAACTATCCGCCAAATACACCAGCTCTTGCGTGCTTTCATCAAAATACCAGACGCGTCTTGGCATGGTGCTGACATCGACGCCATTAAACGCGCCAACATAATTACCCGGCGGTGTCAGCATCAAATCCATGGGGTTACCACCTTCCAGTTCACTTGGCCGACTATAACTTTCGCTCACGATCGCCCGCATCATCTGTAGGTTCACTGCCGTATTCAACTGCGCCAGAATGGCTTGAAAGTTGGCCCGCTCAGCTTCGCCCGGGAACTCCCGGTAACGGTCAAATGCAGCGGCAAAGAGGATGGATGCGGCCAGGATATACACCACCATTTCAAACATGGTAAAGCCGCGCTGCCGTCGTTGGGCACCGTGACTTATCGCTTTACCTTGTATTGAGAAGGATCTCATCGCCGTATGACCTGCCCAGTATTCAGAAAATGAGTTTAGGTGATAAATAGTGCGATACCGGCAATTGCGTTATTAATTCGCTGCGCTGCTCAAATCCCAGATCGGCAAGAACACCCCCAATGCCAGAATAAGCACCATACCGGCAATGACCATAATCAGCACAGGCTCTATCGCCTCACCCAACCGCTTTAAATCATACTCTACTTCGGCGTCATAGAAATCAGCTACCTCCTCTAAAAGCTGATCTATTGTCCCGCTTTCTTCCCCTACGGCGATCATTTGCAAAACCAGCGGCGAAAACATCCCGGTATTTACCGCGGTATTGTAAAGGGTTTCACCCCGGGAAATGCCATCCCGCATCTTCAGGATGCGTTTGGCGATAAACCGGTTGTTCACAGCACCAGCGACAATGCCCATACCGTGCACAATCGGCACACCAGCACGCAGCACCATGGAGAATGTGCGGGCAAATTTGGCCAGCGCCACGCGCTCCAGTACATTACCGGCCAGTGGAATAAAGCGTTTTTTCTCATCCCAGATCATGCCGCCCTGGTCCGATTTCTTCCAGGCCTTAAAACCGATAAAGGCAGCCAAGCCGCCACCAATTAAAAACTGCCACCAATTGACCACAAAATCCGAGATACCGAGCAAGATTCGTGTTTCCAGCGGCAATTCGGAGCCAAAACGCGCAAACGTGTCAGAAAAAGCCGGAATCACAAAATAGGTAATGACGCCCAGAGCCACCATAATGGTCAGCATGACAAACGTCGGATAGCGAGTGGCACTTTTTACCTGCTTGGTGGTATTTTTCTCCAGGTTCAGATAATGCCCAATCTGCTCGAATGCCAGATCCAGTCGACCGGTGCTTTCACCGACATCAACCAGTGAGAGAAACAGGCTGGAAAACACCTTGGGGTGACTGGCCATTGCGGTAGACAGTGTCTGGCCAGATTCCAGGTTATGTTGAACGTCTTTCAGTATCTGCTGAAACGTCGGGTTGCGGTTGGATTTTTGCAGACCTGCCAATGCCCGATCCAGTGGCATACCCGCCTTGGTCAGGCTTTGCATTTGCCGGGCAAAGATGATCTTGTCGTCTATGGTGATTTTGCGGCGTTTCATCACCTGGTTGAGCGCTTTGAAGGCATCCTCATTCCAGTCGATATCGCCAATCCCTGATTGCTTTTTACCCGATCTGCCTGCACCACCTTTTTTATTACTGTCCGCTTTGGCCTTGCGAGATTTACCCGGTCCGGAGGAAGGCTGGATATCGATAGGGGTTATCCCCTGCCCAAGCAACTCATTGGCAGCCGCATCCAGCGACCCCGCTTCCACCACACCAGAAACCGATGCGCCCCGACTATTACGTGCTTTATAGCTGAAAAAAGCCACGTTTAATCATCCTCCTTCCAGGGAATGATATGCTCGGATGGTGCGGTTTTTTCGGTATCTTCATTTGCAATCGGTGTACTTGGGCCCTCATTGCCGGGCTTGGGGTTTACCCCAGTCTCATCTGCTATTGACTCAGATTCAGTCACTTCCGTTGAGTCGGCAACGGTCGCTTCTGCATTGATGGTGGCATCGTCCGTTTCTTCTTCCACCTGTTCAGCGACACGGAACACTTCTTCCAGGCTGGTCACACCCTGAATCGCTTCCTGCAAGGCACTGTATACCAGTGGCTGGTAGCCTTTGCTGCGCCTGGCCGCTTTGACAAATCCAGACGCGTCGGAGCGTCGCAGGGCATCTGCCATTTCATCGTTAATGATCAACAGCTCAAAAACACCGATACGACCACGATATCCCGTATTATTACAGCGGTGACAACCTCCGGGTTGCTGCAGAGTCAGTGATTGCGTGACCGGGATACCAACAACATGCTGAATCCAGCTACGTTCGCGGGCATCCGGCTGATAATCAGAGCAGCAGTTATCGCAGAGGCGGCGCACTAGGCGCTGCGCCAGCACAGCCTTGATAGCCGTAGCCGCCAGGAACCCTTCGGCACCCATATCGACCAGGCGCATGGCACTGGATACCGCATCATTGGTGTGCAGAGTCGACAACACCATGTGACCGGTCATCGCTGCTCGCAGGGCGATTTCTGCAGTTTCCTGATCACGAATCTCACCCACCAGCAGGATATCCGGGTCCTGGCGCAAACAGGCCCGCAATACTCGAGCGAAATTGAGCCCGATCTTGGGGTTGATCTGAACCTGGTTGATTCGTTGCAGACGATATTCCACCGGGTCTTCAACGGTAATAATTTTCTTGCCGACTTCATTCAGCTCCTGCAGGGCACCATAGAGCGTGGTGGTTTTACCAGAACCCGTTGGCCCTGTTACCAGAATCAAGCCATGAGGCTGATGGATCAGGCGACGAAACTGCATCAGCATGTCATCTGCCATACCGACATTATCCAGGTCAACCGCACCATCGGTCTGGTCCAGCAGACGCATCACCACCGATTCGCCATGCTCGACCGGCATGGTCGATAGACGCACATCCAGTTTGCGCTCTTTCACTTTCAGGCTGAAGCGGCCATCCTGAGGCAGACGTTTCTCAGAGATATCCAGCCCGGACATCAACTTCAAACGCAGCACCAGTGCCGGAGCAACACGTCGCTCTTTTACGATCTGTTCCTGCAGTACCCCATCAATACGCTGGCGGATACGCAGCACCATCTCATCCGGTTCAATATGGATATCCGAAGCACGCACCTGTACGGCATCTTCAAACAGCGATTTCAGCAGCTTTACCACCGGTGCATCACTATCATCTGCCTGCGGCGCCAGATTAGCCAGGTCAAACTGACCTTCAGTCAGCTCTTCATCCAGTTCTTCGGCAAATCCGGCAATTTCATCGGTGCGGCGATACACAATATCAAGCGTGGCCAGTAACTCGCTTTCCCGAACCACAGCGATATCAACAGGCTGCTGCAGAATTTGCTCCAGGGCATCAGAGGCATAAATATCGGTTGGGTCGGCCATACCCACCAGTAACATGCCGTCGCGCTCGGACAGAGCGATGGCACGAAAACGGCGGGCATGTGTTTCTGAGAGGCGCTGCACAGTAGCAGCATCGAAGCGATAACGGCGCAAATCAACAAACGGGACATTCAATTGCTCAGACAGAAACTCCAGGAATTTATCTTCCTGGATGAATCCGAGATTGATCAACGTCCGACCCAGGCGCAAGCCAGTGGATTTTTGCTTGGCCAGTGCCTGCTGGAGCTGATCTTCGGTGATCACATTATTACTGACCAGTAAGTCACCGATTCTGATTTTTTGTCTTACTGCCATATCACTTCCACAAAAGAGTCCGGTATGTATTATTGGGCTGGAGTGGGGGACGCCAGGCGACGTTCAATTTGCGCACGCAGATTTGCACTCAATCCAGGCTGTTGCAAGGCCTGCTGATAAACCTGTCTCGCTTCTGCCGCATTGCCAACACGTAAGTGAGCACTTCCCAGCCCATACAATAACGGCGCCGTATCAATGCGAGGGTCCGCCAGCCGCAATAGTGACTGGTAGGATTCAATCGCATCCGTATATTCCCCCCCAGCCAGTTGCGCCGTAGCCAGCAGGTTATGGTATTCAGGGTCATTGGCCACAGAGGGGGGCGTCGCTGCCAACAAAGCTAATGCATCTGGTACTTCTGACTGTCCCAACAAAATTCGTGCCTTCACTTTTTTGTAACCCGGGTGCGCTGGCGAAATCTGCAGGCCCAACTCAGCTGCCTGTAAGGCGCGTTCAATCTCACCTTGCTGAATCAGCAATTTTGCCAGTGTTTCCCGCGACTGGTGTGCCTCGGGGTTTTCGTAGGCAAACCCGTCCAGCATTTGCAACGCTGTCAGTTGCTGACCTTGTGACCACAGCGTCAACGCATCTTGCACCTGCAAACGATCACGCTCTGACAGAGGCATTTCACGTGACTGTCGCTCAATGACCGGCTCCGCTGCTGCAGGTTGCAGTGACTGAGATTCAGTCATCGGGGCCAGGTTGCCAGACGCAGTAGACTGCTGTGAACCAGAGTTGTCGCTGACTGTCTGTGTGCCAGACTGGGTATTACCTGTCCAGTCCACAGAGTTCCAGCCGCCTGCTGGCGATGCATCGTTTGGATTTGTTAACGCAGCACCAGCACGATTGGCTGCTTCCAGCTCTGCCAAACGAGCCTGCAATGCAGCAATGGTTGCAGCTTCATTACCGGTATTACCGCTGCCTTCGGTCATTGCATTATTAGCAGAGCCAGATTGACTTTGCTGACCTGCCGAAGAAACGACATCATCTACCGCAGCACCTATCTCAGTACCACTACGCTCAGTACCACTACGCAAATCTGCCAACTGCCCCGAATTGCCCCTGTCACTGAGCAACACCCACAGTATGAACAAGATCACGACTACAGCCACTGCACAGGTAATGATCAACGGCAGCTTTGACGATTCACTCCGACGTTGACGCTCTGATGCTGGCGTTAATTTTTTTGCAGCATTACCTTTGACTGGCACACCGCGGCGTCGAGCATCAAGGTCTTTCAGCATGTCATTAACCAGACTCATAACGCATCACCTCACGTAAAAGTTCAGCATATACAAGGCTATCAAAACCCCGACAACGCCCAGACCAATACCTGCAATTTGTACCGGGGACAGACTGCGCTTAACAGGCTCAACTCCCTCGGTATCTTCGATTGCCTTTTCAATGTGTTCGCGGTCAACCTGGCGGTCGCCACGACCAAATGCCACCATCATGGCTTTGTGGCTAAGAATATTCACCAGCCGGGGAATGCCGTGACTGGCCGCATGAAGATCATCCAGCGCACGTGTGGTAAAAACTGCTGCACCATTGTAGCCAGCCGTAGAGAGCCGGTGGCTCACATAACGTTCAATTCCTTCCCGGTCCAAAG
This sequence comes from Pseudohongiella nitratireducens, assembly GCF_001642735.1. GTDB lineage: Bacteria > Pseudomonadota > Gammaproteobacteria > Pseudomonadales > Pseudohongiellaceae > Pseudohongiella > Pseudohongiella nitratireducens. The sequence goes on from NZ_LWHM01000030.1 coordinate 65,889, forward strand.
ACTCCAGGTGGTAGGAAAACGTAATACGCTGCAACAACTGACGCAGTGACGGCTGTGCCAGCATCTCATCCAGTTCAGGTTGGGCAAAAAGGATGACCTGGAACAGTTTGGCTTGCTCGGTCTCCAGATTGGTCAGCAAACGCAGCGCTTCCAGCGTTTTCTCCGGCATGGCATGGGCTTCGTCAATAAACAGGACAACCTGACGGCCTTCCGCCGAACGCTCCATCAACACCTGGGTAATCTGTTTTAACAGACTGTGATGGCCGATATCGTTATCAACCTGCAGCCCGAGCTCTTCGGCAAAGGCCAGAAACAATCCCTTGGGACTCAGCACCGGATTGGCAATATAGGCTGTAATATAAGTTTCTTTGTCTTCTTCGAGAGAATTAAGCACTTTCCGGCACAGCATGGTCTTGCCAGTACCCACTTCACCTACCACTTTGATGAAGCCTTCCATATTGGCAATAGAAACCATAAGCATATTGTAAGCCTTATGGTAACTGGCCATATTCAGGAAAAATTCAGTATTCGGTGTTAAAGAGAACGGCAGTTCCCGGATACCAAAGTGCTCAAGATACATAATCGCTTCCCGATAACCGCACTCAGTCTGCGAATGGGTTAATTTCCCGTCTCAAGTTTTCCAGGCGTGTGGTTTTCTGTTGCAACATTTGCTGATCGCTTTCCATGTTGGCAATCACCGGCCTTAGCAAAATAATAAACTCGCTCTTCACAGTGGTTCGACGGCGCTGATCAAATGCAGCACCGATCACAGGAATGTCATTGGCTACGGGAATACCGGCTGTGTTATCAACCGCCCGCTCATAGGCCAAACCACCGAGAATGACAATACGGCCGTTGCTTGCACTGATCACACTATCCAGTTCACGAACCGATGTTCGTGCCAGCGGCACCTGTTGCCCGTCAATGGATTTGTTCTGTTCATTGACAGTAGTAATGGTCGGATGCACATGCAGGGTGATCCTGCCCTCGGAACTGATTTGCGGCGTGATGTCCATGGAAATACCGGAAAAGAACTGCTCCAGGTCATTTGCAGTGGACTCAGTAACAGAGTTACCTGTATTCACAACATTGGAACCAACGCTGGTCTGGAAATATTCCTGGTCGCCATCCTGAAATACTGCTTTCTGGTTATTCAGCACTTTCAGGCTGGGGCTGGACAACACCTGTGTCGTACCACGGGATTCCAGAATACGAAACACTGCATCAAAGTCAGTAAAGTTGGTCACGATGGTCAAAGGGTTGGATATGCCATCAACGGCAGTCCCTTCATCACCGGCACTGAACTCTCCAGTCACTTCATTATTGGTGCCACTGGCACCACCCGGGCCAAACGTGTCGAAATCGATTGCCGACTGAAAGCCCTTGTTCAGCACCACTTCCAGAAACTGCACTTGAATCGTCACTTCCCGGCTGAGGATATTTTGTGCAGTTTCAATATAATTCGCAACCTGATCCAGTTCAGCAGGGCTGGCCGTCACCATCACCAGACCAACCTGCGGTTGGACCACAACACTGCGTCCGCTTTCATCAGATACATCAGCTGAAGCTTGAGGGCCTCCGCCCATTCTCCCGCCTATGCCTCCAAGTAACCCCGAACCAAAATTATTAAAGTTCCCACCATTATTAGAACTTGATGAACTGGAACCACCCAATCCTACTATTGCCCTGAGCGTTGAAGTGATATCGGCCCAAAAGTCGGTAGTCGTTTGCGTGGTTACCTGGCCACTGCCACCACCACCACCGACTCCACCGCTCAGACCTCCCAGGCCACCGAGCCCCGAACCATTGAGACCTCCACCTAAACCACCTATACCGCCCAGACCACCTGAACCAAGGCCACCCAGACCACCCAGTCCTCCTGAACCCAGACCGCCTATACCACCACCGAGGCCACCGCCCAAACCACCACTACCACCACCTGATGAGACTGAGGCACTTGAAGAACCGGTCCGGCTGACATTCAAATAATCAATTGTGAAAATTCGCGTTTCCAGCCCCGGTGGCTGTATGCGGAAAGTGTTGCCCTGGCGCGTGACGCTATAGCCGTAGGTTTCCTCAATAGCCGTCATGACCTCTGGAATCGTTACATTGGCCATATTAATGCTGATCTGCCCTTCCACTTCCGGGTTAACGACGACACCAAACTCGGTACCGGCCACCAGACTGTTAAAGAAGGTTCTGGCTTCCTGCTGGCTGGCAGCGACGTTGAAGCGCTCTTCGACAGGTTCAAACAGACCATCATCCAGCATCATGTCCGGCATCAGCTCTTCGAGCATTTCCTCTTCAGGCGCCTCGACTTCTTCAGCCACATATTCTTCCGCGCCGGTTGCCAATACGGAAGTCATCGACTCAAGTACTTCCGTGTCCGGGGCCGTTCTTAACGCCTGACTCTGGCAGGCCACCAAACCACCAGCCAGCACCATGGCCAGCAAAGCACGCCGAGCGGATGTTTCAGTAAATTGCTTCTGCATCACGTCTGATCCTGGACTCTTAATCTGTATTTGCATTGCCGTCACCCTCACTGGCCGGTGTTCTGACCGGTGTTCTGACAGCACTACCAAATGTCGTCAGCACATATTCCTGACCCGATGCCGCCAGTACAACCTCGCCGGCCCGGATTTCCATAATTCGCATGCCTGACAGTTCATCACCTACGGTTAAGGGCTGATCATTGATAACAGCCACTGGCGAACTGCCGCCGGCACGCACAAAATTGACCGTAAAATCACTGCGGTTGGGCAGCTCTGGCAAAACATCCAAAGCCGTTGTGTTGTTACGATAAGCCGACACTGGCTGCATCGGGTCACGAAACATTTCTCCGTCAATTAAACGCTGCTCTCCCTGAGAGCGGTCTTGCGACTGACTATTGACAATAACCGGGGCCAATGCAAAACACAGCAAAACGCTGAGGGTACGTATCTTAAACACCAACAAAACCCTCCTCAGTGCTGAGTGTGTGCAACTGCAAACGGATCCTGGCGTTGGGCCAGGTCTCCTGCTCAATCGTCAACTCATCCCAGAAGAAGCTGGCAGCAAATGACTCCACTCGCCCCAGGTATTCAATCAGGCTAAGAAAATCACCCTGCAGCTCCAGCACCAGACTGTGCTGAAACACCTGTTGCCGGGTTTGATTCAGTGTCCCGCTGGCCTGGGCAGGTTCTGCCGCGTCACCCTGCCCTTCGGCCGTATCATTGGCTTCTGCGGCAGCTGATTGCTCAGCCATAGTATTACGCATGGGCATCGGCGCCAGGTTTTCCACGCGCACCAGTTCGATTCCACCTGTTTCCTGCAACATGGACGTCAACAGGCGCGTCATCGCCTGAGGCGTAACCAGGTTGCCGGCCAGCTCTGTCAGCAACCCGTCCAGGCGTTCCTGCTCTGCCATGGCGCGTTCAATACGTAAACGAACGGCCTGGTTCGGGTCATCAATAGCCGCCTGGCGAGCGACCTGTTCTCGCTGTTCCATAGAAACCAGAGAAGCGCGCGCCGTCATTAACTGGCGATTCAGCGCTGTGACTTGCGTGTTCTGTCCGGTCAATATGAACAGGTAGTACAGCCAGACCAGTACGCCGATAACCGCTGCAGTAATTATCCATTTCTCTGAAACCGGCCGAGCATTAAAGGATGTGGCGGCTTGTTGCCAACGCGACTGTAAACTCATTCTGTCTCTGTCGCCTCCAGCGTAAATTCGTAAAACTCAGCCTGACTCTCGTTGCGCGTGCTGATCAAACGATCAAAATAACGCCCTGACAATGAGCTTTGCCCACCACTCAATCGCCCCACAAAATCCGGTAACATTGCCGGTCGCTGCACCACGCCGGAGATACTCACCGAATCCGCATCACCGAAAATCTGAATCTGGTTCAGCCACATACCTTCAAAAGATGAGCGTGACAGGTCCTTCAAATGCCCGGAATAGCCAGCCAGGTTACCCAGGTTGGTATTACGCATAAAATTATAAAGCTCGCGAGCACGAACCACCTGATCTTCACGCAGCTCCATTTCCGCAACCAGCGCTTGATCGGTCGCCAAGGAAGCAACATCGCGCTCCACCTGCTCTGTAATCCGTGTCTGCTCTTGCAAAGCTGTATTGACATCCGCTATCTGGCTTTCCAGTGACTGGGCTCGAAACCACTGCACAGCACTGACCAGCAACATAACAACGACAATGCCTGCTACCGCTCTTGTTAGCCGGCTGAAATTAATCAGGTCGTTACGAGGTCGCAGTTCAGCGGTGTATAGGTTAATTTCCTGGTGGACGATATCGCTCATGCACTCGCCTCCCCATCATCAACGCGCAAGGCTGCACCGACTGCCATAATCAGGTCTCGACCTGCCTGGCCGCCGCTTCTGCCGTCATCGCCGGGCAAACCATCCAGCTCAAGTTCACTGTCGTAATCCAGCACACCCACGGGCGAAGCCAGGGCGTCAGCCAGACTGTTCATCATCGATTCGGTATCCTGGCCACGCGGGGCAATCATGATCTGACTGACCGGATTCTGGCCCATCTGGCTTTCGAAGTAATCAAGTGAGCGCTGGATCTCAAGCACAACACGGTCGCGACGCATCTCCCAGTCAGGCTCCAGCAATGCGTCAGGCCCCACCGAGGTATTGATACGGCGCGTCAGGTATAATTGGCCCTGCCGGGTGATATTCATGGTACTGCCATTTTCGCGCAAGGAAATGAACGCCAACCCGTTGGTATCATCGCCAAACTGGCGCACAACGTTGCGCAATACCATTTCCGGGATATCAATACTGTTGAGTTCCAGACCTGACATGCTGATCTGGGCTATACGCTCTTCCAGCCGGGAGCGGGCAGAGGCCACTGCATAAATCATCTGCTTGCGACCAGAAAAGGCATTATCCGGCAAGCGCATCACATCAATGATTGCATCTTCAACCGGCATATCCAGCAGGTCTTTGATTTTCCAGCGAATTGCCGAGGCCATTTCATCGTCGCCGACTTGAGGCGCTTCGACCAGATAGATGCTGTAATCATTCGGGGTTAAAACGAGATTGGCTGATGCTCCCTGCAAACCGTGCTCGGCAACAACAGAAGCCAGACGCTCAGCGACACCCACATCGCCAAGTTCTTCGTGATGACTGGCCAGCAAGGATGTTTCTTCCCGCTGGCGAACCACATGCGCCAACGACAAGCGCTGACTTGTCAGTGACAAGCCCACGGTTCCCTCAACTCGCTTTTTCCTGCCCAGCCATTGCAGCAACGTTGCGCCTCCTTGACCCTTATGATTCAGTATTCTATGCCTCAATGCATACTATTCTTCATCGGCAGACAGGCATAAATACTGACGTTTTATTCTCTGTCACTGCTGTCAACGCAGCAACTTGCTACCGGGTTTACGCCCAGTTAACAATCGCAGTAAATTATAGAGCCTAAACTATCAAAATCTATAGCAAACCCCCAGCAGCAAGGGTATATTTAGGGTCAGTTTCTTGTGATGCAGTTAACAACCTTGATTCATATCATTCTTTACCAGCCTGAAATCCCGCCCAACACCGGCAACATTATAAGACTCGCCGCCAACACCGGATGTCAGCTTCACCTGATAGAACCCCTGGGTTTTGAGATGGATACCAAGCAATTACGACGTGCGGGGCTGGACTACCATGAGTTCAGCACCACGCGGGTATGGCCTGATTGGAACGCATTCCAGCAGGCGAGAATCTGTCAGCCCGTTTACGCGTTCACGACGAAAGGCCAGAAACATTATCACCAGGCTAATTTTGCCGATGGTTGTGGATTACTGTTTGGGCCAGAAACGCGCGGACTGCCAGATGACATTCTGCGCTCACTGCCAACCGGGCAGAAATTGCGCATGCCCATGCAACCCGACAGCCGCAGCCTGAACCTTTCCAACACCGTCGCTATCGCGACTTATGAAGCGTTACGGCAACAGGAATTTCAAGGGCTGTTGTGATTGTCACTGAAACAAAAGGGAAGCAGCTTTAAGAGACACTGCAATATAAGAGGCGCTGCAAGGGGCAAAGCCTTAAAGCCTTAAAGCAATAAAGCAATAAAGCAATAAAGCAATAAAGGAAAGATTGTTAAGATTTACCGGGCCAGACAGTCTATCGGTTACGGCAGGTGCCGCAACCGATAGGCATCGGTAAAAACAGGCAAATTAGTTAGCGGCGCCTTGTGTTTGCGCCGCCGCACCGTTTTCACCATTTTGCTGCTGTTGTTTGGACTGAGCGTATACAGCGTCGAAGTTGACCGGTGCCAGCATCACAGCCGGGAAGCTGCCGCGGGTAACCAGCGCATCAACTGTCTCACGAGCATACGGAAACAGGATATTCGGACAAACGGTTGCCAGAACACGCTCCAGATCTGCTTCATTAAATCCGTCGCAAGTGAAAATACCAGCCTGCTGAACTTCACACAGGAAAGCCACGTTGTCTTCCTGCTTGGCTTCGATTGTCAGACGCAGGACCACTTCGTAAACACCTTCAGACACTTTGCTGTTGCTGGTGTTCAGGTTAAAAGAAATGCGTGGCGCCCACTGGCCACGGAACACGTCAGGCGTTTTAGGCGACTCAAAAGAGCTGTCCTTCAGGTAAATGCGTTGCAGTGCAAATGATGGCCCCTGCTGCTGACCTTCCTGCTGTGCTGCCTGTGCGTCTGTGTTCTGTGTATTTTCGTTCTCAGCCATGATCTATCCAACTCTCTGTTATCTATATCAATTGAATTAAAAAGTGTCACTGACAGCATAAACTGGCCAGTTATGATTTTTGTGTCACCGGCAGATTCTGCGCGCGCCACTCAGCCATGCCACCACGCATCCGGACAACATGCTCGAAACCCTGCTCCACCAGTGTTTTACAGGTATCTGCCGAGTGCTGCCCGATTTTGCATACCACGATGACGGGACTGGACTTGTATTTGCTCAATTCCGAGATCCGACCCGCGACTTTGGCGGCAGGAATATGGATGGCATCAACAATGTGACCACTATCAAATTCCTTTTTATCACGGACGTCCAGGATAACGCCATCCTGTCGGTTAATTAGCATTACTGCTTCTTGCGGGCCTACCGCTCGACTGCCTGTGCGCGTTCGGTGCGCAATGAGCGCCAACAGCAATATCACCCAGGTTAGTGACAAAATCCAGTGATTTGCCACGAATTCCAGAAATTGCGCCATGATTAAATTGCCCTGCATCCAGCTTTGTACTTAAGGCTGCGAAGTATACACGGGGATGAATGGCATTGGTACTGACGGAATTGGTACTTTCTCGCAACTTCCGCGATAATACGCGCAATTCCAATCGACCTTTAACCACTCTTTGGCCAAGGACGCAGCACTAACCATGACCAACACCAAGAAAACCACCATGCTACTCATTCTGGATGGCTGGGGCTATCGCGAAGATACCGACTCCAACGCCATCAGCGCAGCCAATACACCAGTGTGGGATGAGATGTGGCAGAACTGCCCGCATACACTCATCCAGACATCCGGCCAACATGTAGGCCTGCCAGACGGGCAGATGGGTAATTCGGAAGTTGGCCACATGAACCTGGGTGCCGGCCGTGTGGTTTACCAGAGCCTGACCCTGATCGACAAGCAGATTGCCGACGGTGACTTTTTTGAAAACGCTGCCCTGACCGCTGCCGCCGATAAGGCAGCCGGAACAGGCAGCGCTCTGCATATCATGGGCCTGCTATCACCTGGCGGCATCCATAGCCATGAAGACCACATCGCTGCCATGATCCAACTGGCTCAGCAACGAGGTGTAAAGACCGTCTATCTGCATGCTTTCCTGGATGGTCGCGACACACCACCTCGCAGCGCGGCCCCTTCTTTGGAGAGAGCCGACAAACAGCTACGTGAACTGGGTCTGGGCCGAATTGCCTCCATTGTGGGTCGATATTTCGCCATGGACCGCGACAAGCGCTGGGATCGTCTGCAGACCGCCTACGACCTGATTACCCAGGGGCAGGCCGGATTCACTGCGACATCAGTTAATGACGGCCTTCAGTCTGCCTACCAGCGTGATGAAGACGATGAATTTGTCAAAGCCACCAGCATCCGCGCGGACGGCGACTCAGATGCCGCCATGCAGGACGACGATGTCGTTGTATTTATGAATTTCCGCGCTGACCGCGCCAGGCAACTGGCCCAGGCATTTGTTGACCCCGCGTTTGACGGCTTTGCCCGCCAGTCAGCCCCCAAACTGCAAGACTTTGTCATGCTGACCGAGTACTCAGCCGACCTGAGCAAGTTTGCCGCCTGCGCCTATCCGCCGCAAAAGCTGGTTAACAGCCTGGGCGAATACCTGGCCAGCCAGAACCGGACCCAGCTGAGGATTGCCGAAACTGAGAAATATGCTCATGTCACCTTTTTCTTCAGCGGCGGACGCGAAGCCCCTTACGAGGGTGAAGAGCGCATACTGGTACCTTCTCCCGATGTCGCCACCTATGACCTGCAACCGGAAATGAGCGCCCCGGAAGTGACTGACAAGCTGGTTGAAGCGATCAAATCTGGCAAATACGACACTATCGTCTGCAACTATGCCAACGGCGACATGGTCGGCCATACCGGCAGCTTTGACGCCGCCGTGAAAGCCGTTGAATACCTGGACATCTGCCTGGGTCGTCTGAAAGAGGCAATCCTGGAAACAGACGGCAAAATGCTGATCACTGCCGACCACGGTAACGTCGAACAGATGACAGACCCCAAATCAGGCCAGGCACTGACCTCACACACCAATGGGCCGGTACCACTGGTATACGTTGGTAATGAAGACTGGCGCTTCGACAAAGAGGGTGCACTGTCTGATATTGCACCAACCCTGCTGACACTGATGGGCCTTAGCGTACCTGAAGAAATGTCTGGCCAGGTATTGATGTCCAAATGATCCCGCCGCGACGCCAGGCTGTCCGCGCCAGTACGGTGCAGCAACCAGTCTGGCGCGCCATTATCCGGGAATTACTGATTGGGCTCGGCACGCTTGTGCTCGCCTTGCAACCGCTGGCTTTGACACCCGGCAGCTCTGTATTCGCAGCCGAAGACCCGGCACCCCAGCAGCAACTCGCCGAGATCAATGCTGCCATAGCCGAAATTGAGCAATGGCTGTCTGGTATCCGCCAGCAACGCACCTCGGAAGAAGCTTCGCTGGCTGAGACTAAAGCCGACATTGACCAGTTGAATCAACAGATTGCCGATAACCAGCAGCAAATTGCCTCACTTGAGCAACAACAACAGAGCCTGAACCAGCAACAAGCCAGCCTGATGCGGCAAAGCGAATCGCAGCGCCAACAAATTGCGCTGGCACTGAAAGCGGTTTACCAAAGTGGTCACGACAGCATGATCAAAGTGCTGCTTAATCAGCAGGATCCGACCCGCGCCAGCCGCATGACCCACTATTTCCGCACGTTTCACAGTCAGCAGCTTGAGCAGATTGCAGCCTGGCAGGCAACGATTCAGCAACTGGAAAGCACTGCCAGTCAGCTGGCACAAAACCGCTCAGCACTGGATGCGGCCAACCAACGGCTCGCAGAACAACTGGGCGACCTGTCAGCACGGCAAACGCAGCGCCTGGAAATTATTGCCGAGCTGACCGAGCAAATGCTGGCACGGGATGATGAACTGAGCGCACTGCAAGACGACCGCGCCGAGCTGGAAGCGCTGGTTGAGGAAATTAACCGCATTATCGAAGATATTCCCTCGCCCGAAGAACTGATGCCTTTTGCCGGCCAGAAAGGGCAAATGCCCTGGCCGGTTAATGGCAACATAACTGCAAGGTTTGGTGATACCTTCGCTGGTGGTCAGATGCAACGCCAGGGCCTTATTGTCTCTGCCACTGCCGGCAGCGCGGTGCGAGCCGTGCACCCTGGTCGCATTGTTTTCGCTGACTGGTTACGAGGTTCCGGTCACTTGATTGTGATCGATCATGGCCAAGGCTATATTTCGGTCTACTCCCATCAGCAAAGTCTGAGCAAACAAAGCGGGGAGTGGGTCAACCGGGGGGAAGTCATCGGGCTTTCGGGCAACGATGCGGGCAACGGCCAACCCGGGCTGTATTTTGAAATCCGCCAGCAACGCCAGCCACTGGATCCACTCGCCTGGCTGCAAGCAATGCGCTAGACTCTCTCAGGGCCTGTTAACGCAACAGCCTTCTAGTTAGTGTTAGAGCTACAAACAACAGCTGCCTGGTACGCAGTGATACAGGAGTGAACATGAACGCCGAGCAACCCTTCCGGTTTCGCCAGATAATCCCGGCATCAGCAGATAAACTGCTGGCCAGCGCCACTTTCCTGCTCGCCTCGTTGCTGGCAGCACCGGTGTCGGCCCAACCCCTTGCTGAAGGACTGCCGCCGGAAGCCGGTGTTGCCCAGGAAGGCACCGTTGCTCTGGACACTCGTGACCCTCTCCCCATTGAAGAGGTCCGCCTGTTCGCTGAAGCACTGGAAGCGATTCGTAACGCCTATGTTAACGAAATCGATGACCGCACTCTGATCGACTACGCTGTGCGTGGCATGCTGGCCGGGCTTGACCCCCACTCCGCCTATCTGTCAGTTGATGATTACGACAACCTGCAGGAAAGTACCGAAGGCGAGTTTGGCGGGCTTGGCATCGAGATCGGCGAAGAAGACGGATACATTAAAATCATCACGCCCCTGGACGACTCCCCGGCCAGCCGGGCCGGTGTCATGCCCGGCGACTTGATCATTGAGATCAATGGCCGCCCCGTACGCGACATGATGATTAATGACGCTATCGAAATGCTGCGCGGCGAAATTGGCAGTTCGGTGGACCTGACTCTGGCTCGTGAAAGCGTCGCCGAGCCTATCGACCTGACACTGACCCGCGAAGCCATCTCTTCAGTAAGCGTACGTCACCGCATGCTGGAGCCAGGCTTTGCCTATATGCGAATCTCCCAATTCAGGGTAAATACCGGCGGTGAAGTTGTCGATGCACTGAACGAACTGGCTGAACAGAACCCGGACGGTCTTGAAGGACTGGTACTCGACTTACGTAATAATCCTGGCGGCGTTCTGATTGCATCAGTGGAAACGGCAGACGCTTTCCTGACCGAAGGTCGGGTTGTCTATACAGAAGGCCGCTTTGAAGAAACCGATGAATCATTTTATGCCACAGAGGACGATCCCAGCAGGGGTGTCCCACTGGTCGTTCTGATCAATGCAGGTACAGCGTCGGCTGCAGAGATTGTCTCGGGTGCACTTCAGGATCAAGGGCGTGCCGTAATCATGGGCACACAAAGTTTCGGTAAAGGCTCTGTGCAAACTGTCATGCCGCTTAACAATGACCGGGCCATCAAGCTGACCACTTCACGCTATTTTACCCCGGATGGCCGCTCGATCCAGGCCCAGGGTATCGCACCTGACATCGAGGTTGACGAAGGTCTTGTCACCCGGCAAACCAACCGCCGTGGCGTTTACACTGAGCGTGACCTGGAAGGCCACCTGCCAGGCACCGATGAACTGGAAGACAGCCAGATTGAGAGCCCTGAGGATATGCCAGCACCCTCGCCCCGCCCCATTACCTCATCCGAGCAGGTAGTAGTGAGTGATTACCAACTTAATGAAGCACTGACACTGCTGAAAGGGTGGAGCATCATGGATCGGGGTCGCCGCCGACAGGCGCAGTAACCGTGCCCCGGTCAAACTCATTGCATGAACGATGGCAAAGCCTCGGCGGTCACTTCCACCATTACCGCCACGCCTGGCTTGCCATCAGTCTGCTGACTCTGCTGATTATTGTTCTGGGGCAAACCGCTTCTGAAGAGGTCAACGATGTCGCGACTGCCCCACAGCAGGCTTCACCAACACCACAATCCAGCAGCACACCAGCAGCCCCGGAGCCGGTCGAGCAGGCAACTGCCTCTGCTCCACCGGTCAGTACCGACGCAATCAGCGAAACCGTGGCTGATAACGCAGGCCCTTCTTTAATTCTGATCATTGATGATATTGGCAACAATCTCGCGGCAGGGATGCGGGCCGCCGCCTTACCCGGCAAAGTCACCCTGGCGGTAATGCCCTACACACCACACGGCAGCCGCATCGCTGAGGCTGGCTACAGCACCGGGCAGGAGATAATGCTGCACATGCCCATGAGCAACCAGTCCGGCATGAACCTGGGACCGGACGGGCTGACTGCTGACCTGGATCAAAAAGAAATGACTCGCCGCCTGCGCCTGGCGCTGGCCGATGTGCCTTACATAAAAGGCATCAATAACCACACCGGCAGCGAATTGACTGAACTTGCCGAACCGATGACGTGGGTCATGCATGAAATCAGCAGTCACCCATTGTATTTCATCGATAGCATGACTACGGCAAAAAGCGTGGCATTTGATACCGCCAGGCGCTTTTCAATTCCCACATTAAAGCGCCATGTGTTTTTGGACAATGTTCGCGATGCCAGCGCAATTGACAGGCAGTTCCAGCAGGCTGTGGCCATAGCCCAACACGAGGGAATGGCAGTGGCTATCGGCCACCCTTATGAGGAAACACTGGATTATCTGGAGAAAGCTCTACCCGCCTTGAAAAAAGCGGGCGTCGAGCTTCGCTTTGCGTCGGAATTACTGAGCCGACAGTAATAAGGGCGGGTCAAAAAACAGGAGTCAAAGGAATCAGCGACCAGATCACTCAGCAGATGCCAGCAAGCGCATCTCAATACCCTGGTCAGCCATAAACTGCTTGGCTTCGGGGATACTGTATTCGCCAAAATGGAAAATACTGGCTGCCAGTACCGCGTCAGCGCCCCCTTTTACGACTCCATCTGCAAGGTGTTGCAGGTTACCCACACCACCAGATGCAATAACCGGCACATCAACCGCCTCGCTGACAGCTTTGTTAAGCTCCAGATCGAAACCGATTTTAGTACCGTCACGATCCATACTGGTCAGCAGAATTTCGCCAGCCCCGTAGTCCACCATACGGCGCACCCAGTCGATGGCATCCAGACCGGTTGGACGGCGACCACCATGGGTAAAAATCTCCCAGCGATTATCTTCGCCAGGCTGACTGACTTTTTTGGCATCCACTGCGACAACGATACACTGCGAACCAAAACGTTCTGCCGCCTCGCGAACAAACTCCGGGTTCGTCACCGCAGCGGTGTTAATGGCTACTTTATCAGCGCCAGCATTAAGCATGGTCCGGATGTCGGACAAGGTACGAATACCACCGCCAACGGTCAGCGGAATGAAGACCTGACCAGCAATGGCTTCAACGGTGTGAACCGTTGTTTCACGCTCTTCACTGGAAGCAGTGATATCCAGAAAGGTAATTTCGTCGGCACCCGCTTCACTGTAGCGCCGGGAAATTTCTACCGGATCACCCGCGTCGCGAATGTCCTCAAACTTCACGCCTTTAACCACACGGCCTTTATCACAATCCAGACAGGGGATGATGCGTTTTGCTAATGCCATTGAATCATTTCCTCGATCAGGATTTGTCGCAGTATGCCTGGGCTTCACCCAGATCCAGCGCACCTTCATAGATAGCACGACCGGTAATCGCCCCCATGATGCCGGCGCCAGTTTCCGTATCGGCTACTTTGCACAGCTGAATAATGTCTTCCATACGACTGACACCACCTGATGCAATAACCGGGATACTTGACGCTTCTGCGAGCCTGACGGTGGCCTCAATGTTGACACCCTGCATCATGCCATCGCGGGCGATATCGGTATAAATAATCGAGTCGACACCATCATCAGCAAACTGCTCTGCCAGATCGACAACATTCACTGTAGAAACTTTTGCCCAGCCGTCGGTGGCAACCCAGCCATCTTTAGCATCCAGACCCACGATCACATGACCCGGAAATGCTTTACAGGCCTCAGCAACGAAGGCCGGATTTTTGACTGCCTGGGTGCCGATAATCACATAACGTACACCTGCTTTGAGATACGCTTCGATGGTCGCCAGATCACGGATACCTCCCCCAATCTGGAGGGGTAAATCAGGATGGGCTTTAGCGATGGCTTCGACAATGGCGCCATTGACCGGCTCGCCGACGAAGGCACCATTAAGGTCGACCAGGTGCAGGCGACGAGCGCCTTTCTCTTTCCACTGTGCTGCCATCTCTTCAGGTGCATCAGAGAACACAGTTGAATCTTCCATCCGACCCTGTTTCAGCCGAACACATTGGCCATCTTTCAGATCGATAGCGGGGATTACCAGCATGTTGAAATCCTGTCAGTCACAAATTTTTTATCAGTTACCGGGTGCCATCCCAGTGCAAGAAATTATCCAGCAGCTGCAATCCCGCATGCTGGCTCTTTTCCGGGTGAAACTGGACGGCAAAAAGTGAATCCTGGCTCAGCGCGGCCGTGAATACTTCACCGTATTCAGAAGTGCCAGCGACCTGGTTCGGCTCGCCTGCCTGCACATAGTAACTATGCACAAAGTAGAAACGGGTATTATCTTCAACCTTGTGCCACAACGGGTGCGGCTGTGTCTGAGTCACCTGGTTCCAGCCCATGTGAGGCACTTTCAGGCGCTGACCATTGGCATCCAGCAAAGCCTTGCCACCGCCAAAGCGTAACACCTGTCCCGGCAGCATATTCAGGCAATCGACATTACCATTTTCTTCGCTACGCTCCATCAGCGCCTGCATGCCAACACATATAGCCAGCACCGGGCGCTTTTCTGCGACCGCCTTAGTGACAATCTCATCGACTCCCAGACGGCGGATTTCCGCCATACAGTCACGAATGGCGCCGACACCGGGAAAAATAATGCGGTCGGCATTCAGGATCTGTTCGGCATCACTGGTGACGGATACCCGGACATCGGCGCTGAGACTTTCTACCGCTTTGGCAACCGAATGCAAGTTGCCCATGCCATAGTCAATTACTGCAACATTGTTCATGTCTAACAATTCAACCTCTTGTCAGAGGCAGCCTTTCGTCGAGGGCACCACACCGGCGCTGCGTGGATCAATTTCCATGGCCATACGCAGTGCGCGACCAAAGGCCTTGAAGACAGTTTCTATCTGGTGGTGTGAATTTTTGCCACGCAGGTTATCCACATGCAGTGTCACCAACGCGTGATTGACGAACCCCTGAAAAAACTCATGAAACAGGTCAACGTCGAAGCCACCCACCGAGGCGCGGGTAAACGGCACATGGAATTCCAGGCCGGGGCGACCGGAAAAGTCGATAACCACGCGGGACAATGCTTCATCCAATGGCACATAAGCGTGCCCGTAGCGACGAATGCCCTTGCGGTCCAGTGCCTTGTTGAAAGCTTGCCCAAGCGTAATACCCAGATCTTCCACCGTATGATGCGCATCAATCTCCAGATCACCTTTGGCATCAATTTCCAGATCAATCAGACCATGACGGGCGATCTGATCAATCATGTGATCCAGAAAAGGCAGACCGGTGCTGCATTGCAGCTGGCCACTGCCATCAAGATTAACGGAAACCTTGATCTGGGTTTCCTGTGTATTACGTTCTACCGATGCTTGTCGGCTTTGTTGCGAATCTGTTGCTGTTGCCATCAACCTTTCCCGAGTCGTCAGAATTACTACTATTATACGCCTCTGCACGCTGTCGCGGCCAGCCTATCTGGTGAATGGGTACAACTCGTACTGAAGAAATGCATCGCCAACCTGCCTGTAAATATTTTCTCTCGCAGATGGTTGCTGTTAAGGTCTACCCAAAGTCTTACCGCGAACCCAATGCTGACGTTTAATACCACAAACAAGTTTTACACCATACGCCTGGCTCTGCTGGTGGGCGTTCTCGTGCCAGTCATCCTGGTAGTCGCCACCGTTGGCTCCTGGTCTCTGCGTCTGCTTGAACAGCAGGTCAACGCCCGCATGCAGCAGGATATCCAGCTAATTGCCGATGCCATTCGCCTGCCGTTGAGCTACGCCATGGAGCAGGACAGGGTTGAGTCCATCAACCAGGCGCTGAACTCAGCATTTACCATTGACGTTGTTTACGGCGCCTACGTCTATGATGAAAATGGCGAAGAAATCGCTCGCAGTGGTCGTCGTGCAGCACGTGTCGAAACTGATCAGGCCGCAACACTGGCAGCCTCGGGCAACCAGCGCGGCGAGTTCTCCCAGGCTGGCAACGAGGAAATTTTTTCTTATTTTGTCCCGCTGACCGACACCGGTGGCCGCATTACCGGCCTGCTGCAACTGACGCGTCGTGGCAGTGACTTCGAGGATTATATTGCCGAGGTACGCACTATCGCCTGGATTTCTCTGGGTGCACTTTGCCTGGTACTGGCATTTATCGTTATTGCCGGCCACCACTTTGCCCTGGGGCGGCCGTTACGACGGATGTTAGAAGGCATGGGGCAGATTCGCGGCAAAGAGCCGCAACGGCGCCTGCACGTTGCCGGGCCATCAGAGATACGAACCATCGCTGATGGCGTTAATAACATGCTCAACCGGGTCGAAAACTCTGAGAAACTGGCGACTATCGGCAGGCTGGCTGCGGGTGTTGCGCACGAACTCGGAAGTCCGCTGGCCGCACTCGATGGCAAAGCACAGCAGACTCTTCGTCATACCAGCGCAGACTCGAAAACCAGTCACAACCTGATTCAGATACGCCAGCAGGCAGCTCGTATGGAGACCATCATTCGCCAGTTGCTTGATTACGGCAGGGACAATCCGCTGCAGTGCGTCAGCCTTGATACCGAATCGCTGCTAAGACAGGCCTATGAACATACTTTATCAGAATCCAGCCACTGGCAGGAACAGCCGCCACAGGTCTATTTCGAAGGCAAAAAACACCGCATTCTGGTTGACTCACTGCGTTTCGATCAAGCCATGTGCAACCTGTTGAGAAACGCCCTGCAGGCCAGCCATGGCAAAATCGGCATCAGTTGGCGTTCGGCTCGCATATTTGACCGAACCGGGACTGAAATTGTTATTGAGGATGATGGGGACGGCGTCGCGGAGAGTGAGGCTGAACACCTGTTTGACCCTTTTTTCACCACTAAACCCATCGGCCAGGGCACCGGGCTAGGACTGGCCGTGGCCAATGCTGCAATCAAAGATCACGGGGGTTCCATCGACGTAACGGAATCAAAGTGGGGCGGCGCACGTTTTACTATTTTCTTACCCGATTCCTGACATTATGAGCCAAGACCAGAAAAACAGCAGCCCGGATCACGTTCTCATCGTTGAGGACGACATTCCGCTTCGAGAGTTGTTAGCAGAAGAGTTTACAGATGCTGGCTACCAGGTCAGCCAGGCCGGTGATGCCAGCATCGCCGCCAACATACTTAAAGACCATACGGTGCAACTGGTGGTCAGTGACCTTCGGCTGCCCGGCAATGATGGCCTGACACTTCTGAAACATATACAGCAGGCTAATACCGGGAGCGGGCTTCCGTCTCCCGGGTTCATTATGATCACAGCGTTTGGCACCATCGAACAGGCCGTGGACACACTCAAACAGGGCGCTGATGATTTTCTGACCAAGCCCATCAAACTGGATCACCTGCGCATCAGTGCAGAACGAGTCATCCAGCATCGCCGATTACAGGAAGAGCTGGCCCGCTACAAAGCCATTATCGAGGATCATCATATTTTCCACGGCATGCTGGGCAGCAGCCAGCCCATGCAGCGCCTGTTCAATACCATCAGCGCGGTGGCCCGGGCAGAAGGACCAGTGCTTATTTCTGGCGAAAGCGGTACAGGCAAGGAACTCATTGCCAGAGCCATTCATAAGGAAGGGGACCGCCGACAGTCGCCTTTTGTCGCCATCAACTGTGCCGGTATCCCACCAGAATTACTGGAAAGCGAATTATTCGGACACACTGCCAGCGCTTTTACCGGCGCCGGCAAAGCCCGACCGGGTCTTTTTGCAGAGGCCGATGGGGGCAGCCTGCTTTTGGATGAAATTGGTGAAATGCCTCTGGAGATGCAAGCCAAGCTGCTGCGAATCCTTCAGGACGGAAGAATCAGACCGGTTGGGTCTGACCAGGAAAAACAGCTGAACGTCAGAATCCTGGCCGCCACCAACCGAGACCTGGAGAATGCGGTAAAAGAAGGCACATTTCGCGAAGATCTGTATTTTCGCTTGCAGACGTTTGCTATCACAGCCCCTACCCTGCGCGACCGTGGTGATGACCTGGATATGCTCATTTCGCACTTCATTCAGCGCACTAACCTGCAACAGGGTCGCAATATTCAAGGGGTTGCGGAGTCAGCGCTGGCAGCGCTGCGCCGTTACCATTTTCCTGGCAATGTGCGCGAACTCGCCAGCGCCATTGAGCGGGCTGTGACATTCAGTCAAAGCAACGACATCACTATCCATGATTTGCCAGAGTCTTTGCACAAACCGGCCGATGCTTCACCTGACAGCACTGACCATTCCTTGATCTCTCAGTTACCTGACTTTCTGCAGTGGCAACTCCAGGATACCGAGAACCCTGAAGAGTGGCAGGCACTTCAGGACCTCGAGCTTGCCTATATTCGCTATACGCTGGACAGGTTTGCAGGCAACAAACGCCAAACTGCAGCCGCTTTAGGCATCGGACGGCGCACGCTTTATCGCAAACTGGGCATTGAATCAGAAAGCAGCGATGCCTGACTGACACAGCACAACAAACACATGTGCCAGGGTGACACACAGAAAACAATCGCAGCAAATAACATTAATCACCACAAAACAAGCACCTACAAACCTCAATCATATTGGCACAATGTTTGTAACGTTCAGGTTGTGATCATTTAACAAGGAGAACGTCATGAAAAAGTTACTCACTCTGTCCGCAGTCGTCACCGCCGCTCTTCTGGCCGGGCCTGTTAGCGCCCAGCAGCAGCCTGCAGCACCAGCGCCAGCCCAGGCTCCTCAGATGGAAATAACGCCGGAAATCAAGGATAAGTTCATCGATGCCTATGTTGATATCATGGAAATCCAGATGGACTATTCCGAGCAACTGGAGTCTGTATCAGACCAGGCAGTTGCCAATTCCATGCAACAGGAAGCACAGACCGAAATGCAGGAAGCCGTTGTTGATAATGAGTTAACCATCCAGCAATACAACCAGATTATCCAGATGGCCTCGACAGACCAGGAGCTGCAGCAGGAGCTACAAGCTGCCATTGAAGAAAACTCCTGATCCGGATTTTTCAGGTGGGCCCTGCTTCCCGGGCCCACTTACCGCTTCTTACCCGCTTCAAGAACAACCCACGCCCCCACCAGAAACATCGCTCTACTCCAGCTCCGGAGCGGTCAGACAAAGCCTACGTCACCAGCGTTATCAAGCCCCGGTAACGTTTCGCATTCACACGCATTCGTGAGACAATCCGAACTCAGGTTTCCAATCTTTCCGCCCGCACGACTGGTAATATAATCATGAGCAGATTATTGAAATTTATCATTTTTTCCATCGCCGGCCTGGTTGTTGCCCTGGCCGTTGCAGTCTATGTACTACTGGCCGTCATTGATCCAAACCGTTACCGCAGTGCCATCCAGACAGTGGTACTGACGCAGACCGGCCTCCAGGCGGAGCTGGCTGGCGAGATGAGCTGGACCTTTCGCCCCACTTTCGGGCTGGAACTGAACGATGTCCGTCTGTCGGCCCCAGAAAGTCGCCAGGAACTGGCTTCATTTTCGTCAGTCGCGCTGAACATCAACCCGGCTGGTTTGTTCAGCGGCCAGCTAAATATCGAAGAGTTCAGCGCCGCAGACCTTCATGTTAACTGGTTCATTGACAACCAGGGCAACAGCAACTGGCCAATGCCGACACCAGCAGAAACTCAGCCAGAACCTGCCTCGGAAGATAGCGGCGACACTTCTGTCGACCTGAACATCAACCGCTTCGGCATCAGCAATGCCAGCATTGATTACCGCAATGCCGCAACCAGCCAGAATTTCAGCTTGCGCAACATTGACCTGCAAAGCCGCAACAGCAACTTCACAGGACAGGCATTCCCACTCAATGCCACTGTTCGGATGATCAACGAAGATACCAGTCGCGAAATCGCGGTTGAGCTCGATATGAACACCCAACTGGATCTGGCAGCGGGTACGCTGTCAATCGAGGATATGACGCTAGCCCTCAGCCCATTGCGCCTCACAGGCGAACTCCATCTGACCGGGCTGAATGGTGATAATCTGCGCTGGCGAACGCAACTGGCCAGCAATACTTTTAACATGAGTTATTTGCTGGAGAACTTTGTTGCCATGGACCAGGATGCCATGCCAGCTCCCGACGCCCAACAGATCTCGATTCAGGACTTCCGCGCTGAGGGGGACAATGGCGGTGCCACCGTAACATCGGCCAACCTGCTCGTGAATGGCGCCCCTGTAGGCGGACGCGCCGATGTTCTGTTTGCGACCGGTGACCGCCCGATGATGATCGGGTACAGCCTGCAGGGCGGCAACCTGAGTCTGGACGACTGGCTGGCCAGCAGCTCAGAAACTGACGATGCCCCGCCGGTTCCGGCAGAAGAAGCTGAACTGCCCTTTGACCTCATCACTGATATCAATTTCCGCGGTGAGCACCAGTTTGACAGCCTGACAGCAGCAGGCTTCACCCTCTCCCCGCTGCAGTTCACCCTGCTTGGCCGTGATGGTCTCATGCAACTGGAGACTCAGGAAGTCGGCTTCTACGATGGCAGCATTGCTCTCCAGGGTCAGATCAATGCCAATCAGCAACCGCCTCAAATCGAACTGAACACCGAGATGAGCGACGTCAGTGCGACGACCATGGCACGTGACTTTCCTCAACTCAGCTTTTTCACCGGCCGCTTCAACCTGACCGGCAATCACACCCTGGCCGGTGCTACGACCACGGACCTGATCAATTCTATCGATGGCGCCACGCAACTGCAGGTCGAGGACAGTTCCGTGGACATCACCATGATCAAAGAAGTGTTCACGGCTATTTCAGTACTTAACCCGGAAGGCAACATTGCCGCCCAGTGGCCAGATGTAGTGCGCTTTACTGATGCTGAACTGTTGCTGATGTTCAACGATGGCCTGGCCGCCAACCAGGAGGTCAGCCTTCGCCTGGATAACCTGGACATCAATGGCAGCGGCGGACTTAACCTGACAGAAGGTGCGTTTGATTACCGCATGAACGTGACCATGCTGGGTGAACCTGCCACGCAAAGCATTCCGGTTCAGGAAAAATACCAGAATATTGCCTGGCCGGTTCGCTGCGAAGCCGAGTTTACTGATGCTGCCTTGCAGTACTGTCGCCCGGATTTGCAGGAGGTACGTGATGTGTTTGCCGATATGGCACGAAACGCCATCGAAGAACGCGCCACTGAAGCCGTTACGGAACAGGTAGACCGTCTGCGTAACCGCATTCAGGACTTCTTTCAGCAAGACTAGCCCTGGGGATGAAGCATTATCAAACCCCGTTAACCCAGGCCGGCGAATCGGCCCCCGCGCCGGCAGACACCCTGACAACTGCCGGAGCATCGCTGGTGAATGCTGATGCTGTACTGCGCTGGTTCGATCGGCACGGTCGCCACGACCTGCCCTGGCAGCACGATCGCACGCCTTACCGTGTCTGGGTGTCTGAAATCATGCTACAGCAGACTCAGGTCGCCACCGTTATCGATTACTACAACCGGTTTATGGCCCGCTTCCCCGATGTACAGACACTGGCAGCTGCCGGTATTGATGAAGTCCTGCACCTTTGGACCGGGCTCGGCTACTATGCCCGCGCCAGAAACCTGCACCGCTGCGCGCAAACGGTTGCTGGGTCGTTTCAAGGCCACTTTCCGGACACGCTGGAAGGACTGGAAGCACTGCCCGGCATTGGTCGCTCCACTGCAGGTGCCATCCTGTCTTTGGGCTCAGGCAAGTATGGCGTCATCCTTGATGGTAACGTAAAGCGTGTGCTCTGCCGGGTTCATGCGATTGATGCCTGGCCAGGCAAGACGAGCACGCTGAAAAAGCTCTGGCAGATCGCTGAACAAGCCACGCCGAACAAACGCGTCGCTGCTTACAACCAGGCTATGATGGATCTGGGAGCGACTGTCTGCCGGCGCGGCAAACCGGACTGCGCCAGATGCCCGCTCAACGACATTTGCCAGGGGTTGCACCTGGGTATTGCTGACAAGCTGCCCGTCAGCAAACCCAAAAAAGCGCTGCCCCGACGTCAGACCTGCATGCTGATTTTCCAGACCCGCGATCAGGTGCTTATGTACCGGCGTCCGGCCAGCGGTATTTGGGGCGGCCTGTGGAGCTTCCCGGAAATCCCACTGGCTGACGCAAACGACAAGCCCGCCAGCAAAACAGACGTCAGTAAGCATTTACCAACCAGTAATGCATGGAAAGATATGGTGATTGACGATATCGTCGAGCATACTTTCAGCCATTTTCATCTGCGTATCTATCCCGCCGTGTACCAGGGAAAGGACAAACTTCAACTCCCTGCCACTGTAGCGGAGTTGACCGGTAACGAAGAGTTACGCTGGGTTGATGTCGCACAAGTCCTGGCCCAAACCAGTACAATACAGAGATCAGAGCCGCAGATATCAGAACCACCTGGACCAGCAGATAGTGGCGACTCAAATCTGGGCCTGGCTGCCCCGGTCAAAAAACTGCTGGAACGAATCGCGTCGGCATCACCGTAATGGCCTGATGCGCTATACTGAACACAAGCTCAACTGGAGATGTTATGTCCCGCACCGTATTCTGCAAAAAGTACCAACAAGACCTGCCCGGTCTGCCCATGCCTCCTTATCCCGGCGCCAAAGGACAGGAAATCTATAACAACGTCTCGCTGAAAGCCTGGCAGGAATGGCAAAAACAACAGGTCATGCTGATCAACGAAAAACAGCTGAACATGGCCTCCGCTGATGACCGCCAGTATCTGCAGGAACAGATGGACCGCTTCATGAACAACGAATCACACGACAAGGCCAGCGGATACGTCGCCCCTGACTCGGAATAAGCACAAAAAATGCGCAACAATTGCCTGCCCGCACTTGACTCAAAGCGCAGCAACAGGTTTAATACGCGCCTTGTCGGCTTCACGCCACAAAATACAGATTTGCCCGGATAGCTCAGTCGGTAGAGCAGAGGATTGAAAATCCTCGTGTCGGTGGTTCGATTCCGCCTCCGGGCACCAGATACATAAAAGCCTCGCACTAGCGGGGCTTTTTTGTGTCTGGAGTTCGGTGGCCGGATGAGAATCACCGACCTGGTTCGAAACATTGCGCCAGCAATGTAAAACGAGCGCGCCAGCGCGAAGCCCGCAGGGGACAAACAGCCCTAAGCTGTTTGGATTATTCCGCCTCCGGGCACCAGATACATAAAAGCCTCGCACTAGCGGGGCTTTTTTGTG
>NZ_LWHM01000031.1 GCF_001642735.1 Pseudohongiella nitratireducens
GGCTCTACATCATTAACGGGGGACACCGGCATTACATTAAACTGATTTTGCGACGATCACTTTAATGGAGAACACCGATGTCCCTCGCAGGCACAATTATAGGCATACCTGAGCTTCAGATTGAACGGATAGATCATCAGAAGAACCTCGAAGTGTGGGCCAGTCCCGCACGACGACCACTTTGCAAGCACTGTCAGCACCAGCATTTACACATCAAAGCCACCCATCAGCGCACCGTCAAACACACCCGGCTGGGCAATAAGGTAATGACCTTGCACCTGCGCGTACCCAAGTACCGCTGTCTCAAGTGTCACCGCTATTTTCGCCATCCTTTCCTGGGTATTCGACCCCGCTACCGCGCCTCTGAAGCCTTCCGACTGGAGGTCTTTGAAGCCCATGACGGCGGTATCACCCAGCGCAAACTCTCACTGACACATCGGATCAGCGCTGCCACCATCGAGCGCTGGTATCAGTATCGGGTTCGCATGAGAACTTCAGAGATGAGCGGACGCCCCTGTCCTCAGGTGCTGGGCATTGATGAGCATTTCTTTACCCGTAAAAAGGGCTACGCCACCACTCTCGTCGACCTGAACAACCGTAAGGTCTTTGATGTCAAACTGGGGCGCTCAGAATCGTCTCTACGCCGCTATTTACAAGGGGTTGAAGGCAAAGATCAGGTGCAGATCGTGGTCATGGATCTGTCAGAAACCTATCGCAGTATTGCCCGACGACACTTCCCCAATGCCAAGATTGTTGCCGACCGTTTCCATGTCGTGCGACTGATCAATCAGCACTTTTTGAAACTGTGGCAACAGCACCACCAGGAGGGCAGAAAAAACCGCGGGCTACTCAGTCTGATGCGCCGACATAAGTGGCATCTGAGCGATGAACAGCACGCAAAACTGATGGATTACCTGGCCGAGTTTCCTGTCCTGAAAGAGCTGTACCTGATCAAGCAAAGGCTGATGCGCTTTATCCTGCTCAAAACCCTCAGAGTCAAACGAATGAAGCAAAAACTGCCACAGTATCTGGCGCTGTTGGAACAACTGAAAGACAGTCCGCTGAAGGCATTGGCCAAGACATTAACCTCTTGGATGGAACCGATTGTCGCCATGTGGCGCTTTAGTAAAAGCAACGGTATTACCGAAGGGTTTCACAACAAGATGGAAATGATCTCAAGGAGAGCGTATGGTTTTAGAAACTTTGAAAACTATCGATTACGAGTGCTGGCCCACTGTGGGTGGGATGGCATTGTGAACAGGGTTTAATGAGTGCTATCCCCCGTTAATGGGGTAGAGCCGGTTTAATGAGTGCTATCCCCCGTTAATGGGGTAGAGCCGATTAGCTGATCAGACCCGGGTGGGTCTGAGCTAAAGAAGAAGTGGCGGAGAGAGAGGGATTCGAACCCTCGATAGGGGTAAACCTATACGCCCTTAGCAGGGGCGCGCCTTCAGCCACTCGGCCATCTCTCCGAAAAACGGGCGCTATCATAGCATAACTATGCGTAAATGATAGGGTTGATTTCGAGGAATTTTATTGATTCCCGTGATTGTCCTGATCGTTGCCGTCATCCTTTTCTTTTTGGATGCGTTGGTAGATCTCTTCACGGTGGACGGCAACGTCTTTGGGGGCGTTGACGCCGATGCGGACCTGGTTGCCTTTGACACCAAGAACAGTGACGGTGACGTCGTCACCTATCATCAGGGTTTCTCCAATGCGGCGTGTCAAGATTAACATGATGCTTCTCCTTTCCCATACATGATATCCATTCAACCTCTCACATACTCTGGTTACCTATACACTTATCTATACGTATGGAGAGGCCCTTCAGATGCCTGTAAGGCGCATTTGGCGGCATTGTCTTGCTACCTGCGCTCTTTAGGGCACTCGAGCACCAGCGTGACTGCTTGCTGGCTTTGGGCTGCTTTCAGTCATTTGTCCCGTTCAAATCACCGCGGGGCGCTAGCCCCATCATACACATCTAGGCTGCGATACGTTAGTACCTTTGTCATGGGCGATATAACCTATGACTTTTGTCTAATTTTCCAGCAACCTAGACGTTTTCTCCCTCGTCACCCAGTCCAAAGGCGCTGTGCAGGCTGCGCACGGCCAGTTCCAGGTATTTTTCGTCGATTACGACGGATATTTTAATTTCTGATGTTGTGATGACTTCGATATTAATCGACTCGTCGGCCAGGGTCTTGAACATCTGGCTGGCGATACCGGCATGTGACCGCATTCCGACGCCAACGAGGGAGACTTTTGCGATCTTGTCATCTACTTTGACCGATTTGGCGTTGATCTTCTTCGCAGTCCCCTCGACGATCGCCTTCGCCTGGTCGCTGTCGTTGCGTTTTACCGTGAAGGTGAAGTCGGTGGTGCCATCGGAAGAGATGTTCTGCACGATGACGTCGACTTCGATGCCTGCGTCGCTGACGGGGCCTAGGAGTTGATAGGCTACGCCGGGGATGTCTGGGACGCCGGTGACGGTGACTTTGGCTTCATCGCGGGTGAAGGCGATGCCTGAGATAATGGGGGCTTCCATGAGGTTCTTGTCCTCCAGAGTGATCAATGTGCCCGGATCGTCTTCGAAACTGGACAGGACCCGCAGCGGAACTTTGTATTTGCCGGCAAATTCGACGGAACGGATCTGCAGCACCTTGGCGCCGAGGCTGGACAGTTCCAGCATTTCTTCGAAGGTGATGGTGCGCAGCAGTCTGGCGTCGTCGACGACGCGGGGGTCGGTGGTATAGACGCCCTTGACGTCGGTGAAGATCTGGCATTCGTCGGCTTTGATGGCGGCGGCCAGGGCCACGGCTGAGGTGTCGGAGCCGCCCCGCCCTAATGTGGTGATATTGCCTTCTTCGTCCACGCCCTGGAATCCGGCAACAACGACGACGCGGCCTTGGTCCACTTCGCTGCGGATGTTGTCGGCGTCGATTTCGCGGATGCGGGCTTTATTGTGGGCGCTGTCGGTGAGGACGCGCACCTGGGAGCCGGTGAAGCTGCGGGCGTCGCAGCCGCGTTTGTGCAGGGCCATGGATAACAGGGCAATGGTGACCTGTTCGCCGGTGGAGACCAGGACGTCGAGCTCACGGGGAGTGGGCTTGCTTTGTATCTGTTCGGCCAGGCCGATCAGGCGATTGGTTTCGCCGCTCATGGCGGAGACCACGACGACGATGTCGTGGCCCTGCTGACGTGCGGCAACGATCTTGTCGGCCACCGCTTCGATGCGTTCTACGGTGCCCACGGAGGTGCCACCGAACTTTTGAACCCAAAGTGCCATGTTATCTTTCCTTGACCCTGCCTGCGCTTAATGCGTTATTTATGCGTTAATTTGTAACCTGTTTTCAGGATTATTTAATTCGTCTTTGTCGACTGTTTTCGGACAACCAGACCTTAATTATTCTCGATCCAGGGTTTTACCTGGGCCAGGGCATCGTCCAGTCCGGCTGCATCAGGTGCACCGGCCATGGCCATTTCAGGGCGTCCGCCGCCCTTGCCGCCCAGTGGTTTGGCGACCAGGTTAACCAGATCTCCGGCTTTGTATTTGCCGATCAGATCTTTAGTGACACCTGCTACCAGTGCGACTTTACCACCATTATCGGCACCAAGCACTACTACGGCAGAACCGAGTTTGTCTTTTAGCTGATCCACGGTCTCGCGCAGGGCTTTGTTGTCCAGTCCATCAAGGCGGGCAGCCAGCACGGTGACGCCGTTGATCTGCTCGGCCTGGGCAGCAATGTCGTTACCGGCAGCGCTGGCGGCTTTGGCCTTGAGTCTTTCGAGCTCTTTCTCCAGCTGTCGCTGGCCGCTTTGCAGCTGCTGGACGCGTTCCAGTACGCCGTCGGCGCCGGTTTTCAGGGTCTCGCAGACCTGGCGCAGCAGTGCCTCTTCGCGGTTGACGTAGGCCAGTGCGCCGGGGCCGGTGACGGCTTCGACGCGGCGTACGCCAGCGGCAATGCCGCTTTCGCTGACCAGTTTGAATAAACCAATATCACCTGTACGGTTTACGTGTGTGCCACCACATAATTCCGTGGAGAAGTCGCCCATTGTGACAACGCGCACAACATCACCGTATTTTTCGCCGAACAAGGCCATGGCGCCCTTCTCTTTGGCCTGGTCCATGCTCATCACTTCTTTGGCAACCACTACGTTGGCCAATACCTGTTCGTTAACCATGGCCTCGATGATCGCCATTTGCTCGGTGGATACCGGGGCGTTGTGCGAGAAATCGAATCGCAGGCGGTCTGCGGTGACCAGTGAGCCTTTCTGAGTGACGTGGTCGCCCAGTACGTGCTGCAGTGCTGCATGCAGCAGGTGGGTGGCTGAGTGGTTGAGCATGATTGCGCGACGTGACTCAGCCTCGACCTGGGCATCGACCTGGTCTCCCAGGGACAGACGGCCTTCGGTCAGCTTGCCTTTGTGCAGGACGTGTTCGCCCTGCTTCTGGGTGTCACTGACTTCGAAGCGGCAAACGACTTCGTCGCCCTGCTTCACTTCCAGCACGCCCTGGTCGCCGATCTGGCCACCGGACTCGCCATAGAACGGGCTCTGGTCGAGCAGGATGATTGCTTCAGTCTGGCCGATCAGGTCGTTGACGGACTGGCCGTCCTGGTAGATCGCGCTGATTGTTGCGCTGTGGTGCAGGTGCTCGTAGCCGACAAAGTCGGTGCCGTCGGTGTTCTCGATGCTGAGCTTTTCCACGGCATTGAACTGGCTGGCGGCACGGGCCTGGTTACGTTGCACTTCCATGGCGGCTTCAAAGCCTGCCATGTCCAGGGTCAGGTTATTCTCACGCGCCACGTCAGCAGTCAGATCAACCGGGAAGCCGTAGGTGTCGTAAAGGCGGAACACGGTCTCACCGGGCAGGACTTTACCGTCGAGTTTGGCGATGGCCTGTTCGAGGATCTGCATGCCGTTTTCCAGGGTGCGGGCGAACTGCTGCTCTTCTTCCTTGAGAACGCGCTCTACGCGGGCCTGGTCTTTGGCCAGGTCTGGGTAGGCGTCGCCCATTTCGGTGACCAGAGCGGCCACCAGGCGGTAGAAGAACAGGTCGCTGACGCCCAGCTGATAGCCATGGCGCACAGCGCGGCGGATGATGCGACGCAGCACATAGCCCCGGCCTTCGTTGGATGGCGTCACGCCATCGAGTACCAGGAAGGCGCAGGAGCGGATATGGTCGGCAATCACGCGCAATGAAGTATTGGTGGTGTCTTTGATACCGGTGATCTGGCCTGCGGCGTTGAGCAGGTTCTGGAACAGGTCGATTTCGTAGTTGCTGTGCACGTGCTGCAGCACAGCAGCCAGGCGCTCCAGGCCCATGCCGGTATCTACCGAGGGCTTGGGCAGCGGGATCAGTTCACCGCTGGGCTGGCGGTCGTACTGCATGAACACCAGGTTCCAGATTTCGATGTAACGGTCGCCGTCTTCGTCAGGGCTGCCGGGTGGGCCACCGGCAACGTCGGGGCCGTGATCGTAGAAGATTTCGGAACAGGGACCACAGGGGCCGGTATCACCCATCTGCCAGAAGTTGGAGTCGTCGCCCAGGCGCACAATGCGATCCACGGGGACACCGACCTCTTCTGCCCAGATCCTGGCCGCTTCGTCATCGTCCTTGTAGACGGTGACCCAGAGCTTGTCGTTGGGCAGTTGCAGGGTCTCTGTCAGAAAGTCCCAGGCATAGCGGATGGCGTCTTCCTTGAAGTAATCGCCAAAGCTGAAGTTACCCAGCATTTCAAAAAAAGTGTGGTGACGGGCGGTGTAACCGACATTTTCCAGGTCGTTGTGCTTGCCACCGGCGCGCACACAGCGCTGGGAGCTGGTGGCACGGGTGTAGCCGCGTGACTCTGTACCCAGGAACAGTTCCTTGAATTGCACCATACCGGCATTGGTGAACAGCAGCGTCGGATCGTTGCCGGGGACCAGCGGGCTGCTGTCCACGACCTGGTGACCGCGTTCACGGAAGAAATCCAGAAATGCCTGGCGTATGTCGTTACTTTTCATGAAACCTGTCATTACACTTTCATCCAATATCTTTGCATCCAAAATCTTTGTTAACCAGTTACGCTTAGCGGCTTATCACTGGTTCTAGTCACCGGCTCTAGTCACTGGTTCAGGTCACTGGTTCAGGTCATTGGCTCAATCGGCGCCGAACCGGTTGCGCGAAAAACGCGCGATTATACTCTCTTAGGGCCTGTTAACACTAATTTGCTGTCTTTTTCACGAAATATCAGGGCTTGTTCAGCAGCTCGGATGTCTCATCCGGCAGGTCAATTTGCCCGTTGCTGGACAACAGGATAGCAATCGGGCGCGTTTTGGGAAAATGCGATAAAACTATCGTGGTGATAATCAGGAACGGGACGCAGAGGAACATGCCTGCGATACCCCAGATATAGCCCCAGAGTGCCAGATTGAAGAGAATCACGATAGGACTGAGGTTTAGCGAAGTGCCCATCAGTCGCGGCTCAATGACGTTGCCGATAAAGACCTGTAGTGCGCCAATCAGCACCAGTACGGTCAGCGACAGATAAATACCGTCGGGGCTTTGTGCCAGCGCAATCACCGCCGGGAACAGCGTGGCAATGATGGAACCCACGGTAGGAATGAAATTGAGCAGGAAAATCAGCACGCCCCAGACTTCGGGAAAGTCGATTCCCAGGGCCCGCAGCACAATATAGCTGAGAATACCGGTCATCAGGCTGGTGAGCAGTTTGATGCTGATATACATCTGAATATCCGAGCGCACTTTGTCGATAATGCGCAGTACGCGGCGCTCACGGCCAGGATCGCCGACCAGGGCCGCCAGCTTGGCTTTGAAGTTGCCCTGCTCAAACAGCATGAAACCGACATAAATTGTGATCAGCACCCCGTCTGCCGCCAGCCCCGTGAAGGTCAGCGCCAGACCGGTCAGAATGGCCGAGATATCCAGCCACTCACCAATGATCTGTGACATACCCGCGGAACCGATGGTTTCGTTGAAAGGGACGGACTGCCAGTGCTGTCGCAGGTTGGCTTCATAAACCCGGGTCACTGACCCCAGGTCATTCAGGCTGCCGGAGACAAACTGCACGATGATGCCGACAGCGGCAAAGAACAGCAAAATGGCAGCCAGGAAGCAGAACGGTCTGGGCAGGTGGCGTTGACCGATATGAAGTCTGCCGACCAGGTTGGCCAGAACGTTAATCAAAAACCAGAAGACGATGGCAATCACCAGCGGCAGCAACAACTGTTGACCGACAACCAGCAGATACACACTGAGCGCCACCAGCACGGCAGACACGGCAAAACTGATCAACGGTGTAATTTGTTGCCTGACGTCCATGTTGCGCTCCCTGGCTTAACGGACTTGTGCAATCAGTAAATGCTGACAGCATGGCTGCCCTCTCCGGGCAAACCATGCTGCTGATATTACAGAAGAAATAAAAGCTGGCCAAGCCTGAGTGTTGCAGAATTAGCCAGCAGTTCCTTAGATATTGTCAACGGCATCAATGACGATTGACGGTGTCAGCAATTGCGGCAGGATTCTTGGCTCTTCTGAAGGATCGCCGGAGTACAGCAGGTAGAGCGGCACGCTGGGACGGTTGTACATGTCCAGCATCTGCGTGATTTCCGGATCCTGGTTGGTCCAGTCCCCTTTCAGGTAAGCGATGCCATGCTCTTCCAACGCATTTTTTACCTGTGTGGTGCCCAGCGTCGTCTGCTCGTTGGCCAAACAGGTAATACACCAGGCAGCAGTCATGTTGACCAGCACGGGTTTGCCTTCATTACGCAATTCTTCCAGTCGTGCCATGGAGAAGGGCTCAAATTCGGCCGCTTCACCGCTCGCGCTGGCACCGCCATTACTCATTGACTGACTCATGCCGGATTGTGCGTCCAGCATCGGCATGCGCAATACAGACAGTGCGACCACCGCCAGTACCAGGCTGAAAGCCATGCCTACCCGGCGAGCGGATACTGCTGCCTGCTGGCCTTTCTGCAGTACCCACAGCGCCAGTGCCAGCAGCAGCGCTGCTGCAGCAACAGCTACCATGCCGTTGACGCCAACCTGGATACCCAGTACCCAGAGCAGCCACAGCGCTGTCGCGTACATGGGGAAAGCCATAAACTCTTTAAAGGTCTCCATCCAGGCACCGGGCTTGGGCATATAGCGCATCAGTGTCGGGCTGAAGGAGAGGATCAGGAATGGCAGTGCCATACCAAAACCCAGTGCCACAAACACCAGCATGGCCACCAGCCAGGGCTGTGCCAGGGCAAAGCCCAGCGCTGCGCCCATGAACGGTGCTGTGCAGGGGCTGGCGACAACGGTTGCCAGTACACCTGTGAAGAAGGAAGACTTGTAGCCTTTGGATTGGGTCAGACCGCTGCCCAGCCCCATCAGACCACCACCAAATTCGTAGACACCGGACAGGCTCAGGCCCATGACAAAGAACAGGAACACCAGCAGTGCGACAAACCAGGGAGACTGCAACTGGAATGCCCAGCCGACCGCTTCACCACCGGCACGCAGACCCAGCAGTACCGTTGCCAGTACCAGGAAGGCGACAATCACACCTGCCGTGTAAAGCAGACCGTGTAAACGCACCGTACCGGCTTCTTTACCGCTTTTGGAGGTCAGGCTCAGCGCTTTCAGTGACAGCACCGGGAAAACACAGGGCATCAGGTTAAGAATCAGTCCGCCCAAAATGGCGCCACCCAGAATAAACAGCAGACCGGGGCCGGCATCACTGTTACCGGCGCGCAATCCACCACTGCCACCGCTTTGTTCGGCGGCAACCGCGGCCATCGCCGCCAGACCGTCAGGTGTTGCCACATCGGCATTGACTTCATAGCCCGTGACACTGCCGTCTTCGTTTTCAACTGCCAGCAACCCGGCCACTTCTTCGGCATCGGTCAGCATGCGGCGCGGCTGGCCGTGAGTAATCTGGACCAGGCCAGGAAAAAGCGTGACATCGCGTAATGGACCGGGCTTGAGGATGCGGCGCTGTTCGGGGAAGAACCAGGCGTTATCGCTCTCTTCAAACAGGTCATCATTGGAAGCAAAGGAAAAGCTGACCCGGTCGCCAGCAATGGCAAACATGGCATCGATCGAGTCGACCTGCTCTGGCCAGTTCTCACGCTCTTCGGCCATGGCACTGGCCCACTGTGGATGAGGACGCGGCTCGGCATCACGTTCGATCGGCAATTGCAGGGAAACGCGCGTATCGTCAATGATGCAGATCATTTCACAGACCTGGTAGTAGACGTGCGTGCTGGCGTTGAACTGGTCACCCTGGATGTCTTCGGGGATCTCAATCGGGATCATCAGGAAGACTTCGCGCTCGTAAGAGAATGTCACCAGGTCAGAACCGGGGAACGGCAGCCATTCCGGCACCGGCCAGTGAATATCGCCGGGGACTGCACCTTCGGGCAGTTCCCAGTCAGTCACGAACGTGGGTTCACCACTATCGCCTGGCCACTTGGAATAGGTATGCCAGTGTTCACTGGGATCCAGTCGGATCGCAGTCCACAAGGTTTGGCCGGGTACCACGTTCTCGGTCTCGGCAACGAATTCGACTTCGATTTCCTCACCGACATAGACTTCAGCCTGTGCCATCGCAGCCAGGCCTATACTCCACATAATCAGCAAAAACCGAATCCATATCTGTCGCATCAGTGACTCTCCGTTGATATGACTGCAACTCTCTTTGCGACCTCACCAGTCGCTATCAGTCGCCAGGTTTGTGTAACTTGCTGTGTTTAGGCAGGTTTACTGTCTGAAACACAGGGCACCCTTGTTATTATGCTCACCGATTGTAGCCCCTTCGACTAACGATTGGCAGAGCGGTTTGTGACAATAAGTAACGATTTGGCCTGGTACCCGGACTCGTCTAAGGCAGGATATGGTCAACGACCAATTGCAGCTGCCGCTGCTGGCGAAAATCGTTCACATCCAGCCGGTAAACCAGCCTGACCGTCTTGCATGACGGGTTAGGCCAAATGTCGGTGTCGACGTTAAAGGCAATGGCATCCAGGCTCTGCTGGCTGCCGTGTGGTCTCACCCGCAGTTTCAGGTGATTACTGCCCACAATCCGCTGATCCAGCACGGTAAACTCGCCATCGAACAGCGGTTCAGGAAAGGCCTGCCCCCAGGGGCCAGCCTCTCGCAATGTTTCTGCGGTGGCTAACTGCAGATCCTGGGCCGCGATATTGCCATCGGTGACCACCGTGCGGGTCAGCATTTCTTCGTCCAGCATCTCCCGGGCAGTTTCCGTGACGGCCTGGGTGAAGGCCTCCAACTGATCGGAGGCCAGGCTTAATCCAGCCGCCATGGCATGACCACCAAAGCGGTCAATCAAACCCGGATGCTGGCTGGCCACACGGTCCAGTAAATCACGCAAATGCAACCCGGGTATGGAACGACCAGAACCTTTGAGTTCCATCCCCTCACTGGCGGTCACGTCAGCAGCATCATGCTGCGCCGTCGCCACGTTGCCACCAGGTGTTGTCTGTGCAGCATTTGCGAATACCAAGACCGGACGGTGGAATTGTTCTTTCAATCGTGAGGCCAGAATACCCACTACGCCCTGATGCCAGTCGGCCCGGTACAAGCAGAGAATCGGCGGCAATTCATTACCCGCTTCAGCCAGCGCCTGCAATTCCCGGTCCGCCATGATGATGGCTGCCTGTTCACGCATATCCGTTTCAATGCGTTTACGTTCCTCATTGATGGCGTTGAGTTCAACGGCAAAACGGTCAGCGTTAATGGGATCATCACTGAGCAGACAACTGATCCCCAGCGACATATCTTCCAGCCGACCCGCGGCGTTGAGTCTCGGCGCCACGGCAAAACCAAGATCCCCGGTATTGAGCTGACCCAGGTTGCGACCGGCGCGTTTGACGATGGCGGCAATACCGGCACAACAGCGCCCTGCCCGCATGCGGCGTAACCCCTGTTCAACCAGGATGCGATTGTTTCTGTCCAAAGGCACCAGGTCCGCTACGGTACCTAAGGCAACCAGGTCAAGCAGATCAGCCAGCTGTGGTTCCTTGCTGTCAGCAAATGCGCCGGCCTGACGTAATTGAGCGCGCAGAGCCAGCATCAGGTAGAAGGCCACACCGACACCAGCCAGGTTTTTGGATGGAAAGGTGCAGTCGAATCGGTTGGGATTCACGATGGCATCGGCATCAGGCAGGGTGTCACCGGGCAAATGGTGATCGGTAATCAGCACGTTGACCCCGGCCGCCTTCAGTGCGGCTACGCCGGTGATACTGGAAATGCCATTATCGACAGTAATAACCAGATCCGGTTTTCGGGCCAGCGCCATGTCAGCCACTTCCGGGCTGAGGCCATAGCCGCAGGTGAAACGGTCCGGGACAATGTAATCGATATGCTGAAAGCCCATTTGCGTCAAGGCACGGATCACCAGCGCACAGGACGTGGCACCATCCGCATCAAAATCCGCCACAATGAGGATACGGCCCTGTTGCTGCCGAATGTCTGCCAGTAAGGCAGCAGCTTTTGCAATATCCTGGAGTTGGGCGGGAGGGTGCAGACCGGCAGCATCGAGCTGCAGTTCTGCCGGGTCCTGAATCTGACGGCCCGCATAAATGCGGGCCAGCAGGGGTGACACATTGGCAAGCAGTGCCTGAGAGGGTTCAGCATGGCGCTGGCGTATCAGCATAACTGTTGGCGCATATATCCTGTGACCGCTGAGATGTCGTTGTCGAGCACGTCGTAGCGCTCTTCACGTTCAAACAGATCCTGCATGTGCAATGGCAGGGCCGGATTTTCCAGTCCCGCTTTTTTCACAGCGTCGGCAAATTTGACCGGATGCGCCGTGGCCAGGGAAATCATCGGTACCGCCGGGTTGCGGTGACAGCGACGGGCCGCTTCAACACCAATGGCGGTATGCGGATCC
This sequence comes from Pseudohongiella nitratireducens, assembly GCF_001642735.1. Lineage (GTDB taxonomy): Bacteria > Pseudomonadota > Gammaproteobacteria > Pseudomonadales > Pseudohongiellaceae > Pseudohongiella > Pseudohongiella nitratireducens. Next base: position 11,901 of record NZ_LWHM01000031.1, read on the forward strand.
AGCAGGAAGCCGGTATCCTGATAAATCTCGGCAATCACCTTGCAGGTTGTCTCATCATCGACGGCATAACTGCTGAACAGTGACTGAGCTTTTTGCAGCAAGGCCTCGGGCAGTTGCTGCTGTGTTTCACCCAGGGCTGTGACAAACTTCTCTACCGCCTCACCATCACGATCAAACAGATCGAAGAGGTAACGTTCAAAGTTACTGGACACCATGATATCCATGCTCGGTGACAGCGATGCCTTGAGCTCGCCCAGCGAGTAATCATTCTGGCTGATCAGGCGATGCAGGATGTCGTTGTGATTGGTTGCAATCACCAGTTGATCGACCGGCAGCCCCATGCCACGCGCCAGGTAGCCCGCGTAGATATCACCAAAGTTACCGGTAGGCACTGAGAAGGATACCGGACGATGCGGCGCACCAACCTGCAATGCTGCGTAAAAATAGTAGACGATCTGCGCCATGATGCGCGCCCAGTTGATCGAGTTGACCGCGACCAGTTGGCGATCTTCCGGCAGAAATGACTGGTCGCCGAACGCGGTTTTAACAATCTTCTGACAGTCGTCAAAGTTACCGCGAATGGCAATGTTATGCACATTTTCACCGGGTACGCTGGTCATCTGGCGACGTTGCACCTCAGAGACGCGCTGATAGGGATGCAAAATAAACAGATCGATATTGGCGCAATGACGACAGCCTTCCAGGGCGGCAGAACCGGTGTCACCGGAAGTGGCACCCAGTACCGCGACTTTCTTGTCGTCACGAATCAGCACGTAATCAAGCAGACGACCCAGCAGTTGCAGGGCAAAATCTTTAAACGCCAGCGTAGGCCCGCAGTACAGTTCCAGGACCCACTCATTGCTGTTGATGTTGCGCATTGGCGCCACAGCACTGTGCGAGAAGTCACGGTAACTGTTGGTAATCAACTGCTTGAGTACTTCGTCAGGTATCTCGCCATTAACAAAGGGCTTGATGACATGGAAAGCCAGCTCATCGTATGGCAAGCCTGCCCAGCTGGCGATTTCCTCTTTGGAAAACCTGGGTAACGTTTCCGGCACGTACAAACCACCATCCGGAGCCAGGCCGGTTAGCAACACTTGTTCAAAACTGCTGGCCGGTGCTTTGCCCCGGGTACTGATGTATTTCATGGCCCCTGCCCTTACTTGTTCCCTTACCTGTTATTCGTTCTCGCCGTCAAAGTGCTCAACGCGAATGCGGGTCACTTTACCAGCCACTTCTGACATCTCTTCAATCGCTTTGATCGCGACGTTCATGTTCTTTTCCACGGTTGGCGCTGTAAGAATGACAACCGGCACGATATTTGGTTCTGATTCATCATAGCCGGGTTCTTTCTGAATAACGGCCTCAATATTGATACCATAGTCAGTCAGCACCTGAGAGATACCTGCCATCACACCCACTTCGTCTTTAGCCGGAATGCGCAGATAGTAACCGGATTCGATTTCTTCAATATCCAGGATACGCATTTCGCCCTGCAACTTGTCGAAAGCCAGTGGCGGAATCAGTGCCTGCTGGCAGGACTCACGGTTGCTGCGGGCAATATCAATGACATCTGCTACCACAGAAGAGGCTGTTGCTTCTGCACCGGCGCCTGCACCGTAATACAATGTACTACCCGAGGAATCTCCTTTAACCACAACGGCATTCATGACACCGTTGACGTTGGCAATCAGCGTCTGGTCAGAGATCAGTGTCGGGTGTACACGCAACTCGATACCCTGTTCCGTAATGCGACTGATGCCCAGGTGTTTGATTCGGTAACCCAGCTCTTCAGCGTAGGCAATGTCTGAGGTTGTTATATGGCTGATGCCCTCAGTGTAAACACGGTCAAAATCCAGGCCGGTGCCAAAGGCATTGGCCGCCAGGATTGCCAGCTTGTGTGCGGCATCAATACCTTCAATATCAAAGGTGGGATCGGCTTCGGCGTAACCTTTCGCCTGGGCTTCCTTCAGCACATCTGGAAAGTCGCGGTTATTCTCGCCCATCTCGGTGAGGATATAGTTACTGGTGCCGTTGATGATACCGGCCAGCCATTGAATCGAATTGGCTGCCAGGCCTTCACGCAATGCCTTGATGATAGGGATACCACCGGCGACGGCGCTTTCGTAAGCGACAACAACGCCTTTTTTACGCGCTGCCGCAAAGATCTCATTACCATGAACAGCGATCAGTGCCTTGTTCGCGGTAACGACATGCTTGCCATTTTCGATTGCCTTCAGCACCAGCTCCAGTGCCGGCTCGAAGCCGCCAATCAGCTCGACAACCAGGTCGACACCAGGATCGTTGGCAACCGCAAAGACATCAGTACTGACTTTGACACCACTGTTTTTCAGTGAGTCAGCAGGGTTTCGGGTGGCGACATGCGTAATGTTCAAGTTCATGCCGACGCGACGCGTCAGTTCTGCATGCTTGCTGCGCAGCAGATTAAAGGTGCCACCACCGACGGTACCCAGTCCGCAGATGCCGATTTTTAACTCGTGCTTGTCACTATCCTGGCTCACAATTTCCTCACATCAAATCTGCAGCAACCCTGTTTCGGCTACTGTTTCGTCTCTAAATTTTTCAGGATGATAATGCCTGATGTTTACTCGCCCAATACTCGCTCTCGCAGGGTGTCTGCCGGTGCATAGCCCGGCATCAATGTACCATCACTCATGACAATGGCCGGTGTCCCTGTCACACCAATCCGGTTACCCAGATTGTAGTGGGACATCACCGGATTTTCGCACTGCCATTGCGGCAGGGTTTCCCCGTGCTTGGCATCAGTCAGCGCCTCGGCACGGCCTTGTGCGTCACCGGCACACCAGACACTGATCATTTTGGCCAGTGCCGGTGAAGCCTGTCCGCCTCGCGGATAGGCCATGTACCGCACCGTAATGCCATAATCATTGATCTGCTCGATCTCGCCGTGAAGACGACGACAGTAAGTGCAATCAACATCCGTAAAAACGGTAATCTCGGCTTTTGGATCGTCGGCCGGGAAGATAATCATTTCTTCTTCCGGCACGTTCTGCAGCATTTGCGCGACTTGTGTCTTGCGCGTTTCAGCAGTCAGATTGACCAGCCCGTCCGGACGGGTCATGAACATTTCACCGGCAATCAGGTAAGTACCGGACTTATCGGCGAACAGCACCTCACCGGAACTGATCACTACCTCAAACAGGTCTGCCATCGGCGTTGAGCTGATCTGGACGACTTGCAACTGCCCCTGGCTGGCTGCACCCAAAGAGGCATTCAGCGTCATGCGCAGGTTTTCAGTGATCTCGGTGAGTTCTGGATTGTTGCTGCTTTGCTGCGCCTGTGCCGACGATGTCACGCTGATTGAGACAGCAAACACGGACAGGCTCAGGACGAGCGCCGCCAATATTCGGTCTGGCAGGTAATGCTTGTTCATATATCCACTCCCGACTGAACGGCTAATCGACCGCGGGTGATTGTCTTAATTTCGCTTGGCAATAGGTTAGTACGAAACTTTAACACGACCACAAAAAAAAAGGGCTGTTAAGCCCTTTTTTTCTGGCATTTCTGCAGGACTTCCCCTGCAGAAACACACGATGATGCTGTGATCCCCGGGTCGCCAAGCGACCTGGCAAATCAAAAGTCAGATTAGCTGACTTTCTTGTCCAGCTTCTCAGCAATACGTGCCGCACGACCAGACAGGTCACGCAGGTAGTAGAGCTTGGCTTGACGCACATCACCACGACGCTTCAGGGCTACACTGTCAACCAGCGGGCTGTACGTCTGGAAAGTACGCTCAACACCAACACCGTGAGAAATTTTACGAACCGTGAAAGCAGAGTTCAGGCCACGATTGCGCTTGCCAATGACAACGCCTTCAAAAGCCTGCAGACGCTCACGATCGCCTTCTTTGATTTTTACCTGAACGACGACAGTATCACCAGGACCGAAAGCCGGGATTTCCTTGTTCATCTGTTCTTTTTCGATCATATCAATGTGCTTGCTCATTGCCATACTCCCGTATCAGATTCCTGCGCTGTGCTGCCTGTATTCGCAGCGGAACAACCTCAGGTCTCCAGTTCGCTAATAAATTCATTCAACAAGGTCTGACTTTCTGTATCCAGCGTCTGCTGTGCCAGCAAGTCAGGCCGTTTTAACCAGGTCCTGCCCAAACGCTGCTTTAACTGCCAGCGTCGTATTCTTTCATGATCCCCGCTCAACAGTACCTCTGGCACCGCCTCCCCTTCGTAGGTTTGCGGCCGGGTGTAGCGCGGGCAATCCAGCAAGGTCGGTGCGTCTTCCGAGGCTTTGGCAAAGGAGTCGAGTCCCGCCGAATCTTCATGCCCCAGTGCGCCCGGCAAGTACCGGATAACACTATCCAGCATCACCATGGCCGGCAGTTCGCCGCCGCTGGTGACGTAGTCTCCGACCGACCATTCTTCATCGATCTCGGACTGTAAAATTCGTTCATCAATCCCCTGATAACGTCCGCAGACGATCACCAGGTTCTTGCGCTGCGCCAGCTCGGTCACTCCGCTCTGGTCCAGCTTTCGGCCCTGGGGTGACATGTAAATCACCGTCGGCCTGTTATCCTGCCATTGTCGGGCGGCTGCAATCGCTGCCTGCAATGGCCCCGTTTTCATCAGCATGCCGGCACCGCCGCCAAACGGCTTGTCATCTACCGTGCGATGCCGATCAGTGGCAAAGTCCCGCGGGCTGTGGCACTGCAATGTGTACAGCGCCTGCCGGTATGCTCGCCCCGTGATACCAAAGTCTGTCACGGCCCGAAACATCTCGGGGAACAGCGAAACAATGCCGATCTGCATGGACTCACTCCTGTAACAGTCAGTCCTGTGTCAGATAATCTGACGGCCAATCGAGCGTTACTTCCTGTTTGTCCAGATCCACTTTGACATCGAGCTGATCGGGCAACCAGGGAATCAGTCGCTCCTGATCATCAATACTGCCGCCAATGCTGTGATCACTGCCATCCAGGCTATCGCCCGAACCACGGCTATCACGAACCGGACTGACTACCAGCACATCATTCGCGCCGGTCTCGAGCAAGCGGTCAATCACACCCAGGAATTCCTGTTGCTGATTGATCACCTTCAGCCCCGTCAATTGATGCCAGTAAAACTCACCGGCATCCAGCTCAGGTAATACCTCAGACGGAACATGCAATTCCATATGGGTCAAAACCCTGGCCTCTTCCGGCGTATCGTAGCCGGTAAAATGACCAACCAGACCCTTGCCTTGCGGACGACTGCCATCCAGTTTCAGTGCGATGGTTCGCCCGTCAAGCTGCCCGGAAAACTTGGCATATTGCAGCAGATTCTCGCGAGGCTGGGTAAATGAAATCAGCTTCACCCAGCCTTTGATGCCATGTGGTGCGCCTATGCGCCCCAGGCAAATGGAATCCTGCGCCACCCTCGTCTCCCGAACCGGTCAGCGTAAAGGCTGATTAAGCCTCTGTGCTGGCAGTATTGCTGGCTTCTTTGATCAGCTTGGCAACGCGCTCGCTTGGCTGTGCACCCTGGCCAACCCAGTAGTTAACACGCTCCAGGTCCAGACGCAGGCCTTCTTCTTTACCACGTGCAACCGGATTGAAAAAACCAACGCGCTCAATGAAGCGGCCGTCACGTGAATTACGCGAATCGGTTACTGTAATGTGGTAAAAAGGCTTTTTCTTGGCGCCGCCACGAGCCAGTCGAATTGTGACCATAGACTACTCTTCCTAAACTAGTATTTTTCGTACGAAAACGGGTAATTTCCGACCCTGTGCCGGAAAAAGTGCGGTATTCTAAGCGAAATGGCCGTCAGTTGGAAGAAAACTTTCAGTTTTTTTCTCACTTAACGGCCACTTATTGTCCTGTACGGACTCGACTCAGCTATTATATCAGATATTCCATCAAAAGCGCGGTGGACCCCCTGCGCCCGGAAAACCGCCCGGGCCTTTCATGCCACCCAGCCCACGCATCATGTTGGCCAGGGCACCACTTTTCATCTTCTTCATCATTTTCTGCATCTGTTTATGCTGCTTCAGCAGACGGTTCAGGTCCTGAATCTGGGTGCCTGAGCCCTGGCAGATGCGACGCTTGCGCGAGCCATTAAGGACCGTATCGGGGCTACGCCGCTCTTTTGGCGTCATGGAGTTAATGATGGCCTCCATGCGCTTGAACTGGCTTTCGTCGACATTGGCCGCGGCGCCAGGTGGCAACATGCCCATACCCGGCATTTTCTCCATGATGCTGGCCATGCCGCCCATGTTGGTCATCTGTTGCAGCTGCTCACGGAAATCTTCCAGATCGAAAGACTTGCCCTTTTTGAACTTGCCTGCCAGTCGCTCAGCTTTTTTCTTGTCGACTTTACGTTCGGCTTCTTCAATCAGCGACAGCATGTCGCCCATGCCCAGAATACGCGACGCAATACGATCCGGATAAAACGGCTCCAGACCATCAATCTTCTCACTGACACCGATAAACTTGATCGGCTTGCCAGTGATTTCGCGCACCGACAGTGCTGCACCACCGCGAGCATCGCCATCTGCCTTGGTCAGCACCACACCGGTCAGCGGCAGGGCTTCGTGGAAGGCTTTGGCCGTGACCGCCGCGTCCTGACCGGTCATGGCATCAACCACGAACAGCGTCTCTACCGGGTTCAGCACCTTATGCAGGTTGCTGATTTCCGCCATCATGTCTTCATCGATGGCGAGTCGACCGGCGGTATCCACCAGCAGCACATCAATAAAGGCTTTCTTGGCCTCAGCGACCGCGGCTTTGACAATGTCTTCCGGCTTTTGCGAGATATCCGAAGCAAAGAACCGGACATCCACTTCAGCTGCCAGCGTTTCCAGCTGCTTGATCGCTGCCGGACGATAAACGTCGGCACTGACCACCATTACCGATTTTTTCTGATCCTGTTTCAGCAGGCGCGCCAGTTTGGCCACGGTGGTCGTTTTACCCGCACCCTGCAGACCAGCCATTAACACCACGGCTGGTGGCTGGGCGTTCAGATCCAGTTTTTCGTTGGCATTGCCCATGACCGAAATCAGCTCGGCCTCGACAATCTTGATAAATGCCTGGCCTGGATTCAGGCTCTGGGAGACTTCCTGACCTACCGCGCGCAGCTTGACCTGATCGATAAACGACTTGACCACTGGCAGCGCAACGTCCGCCTCCAGCAAGGCTCGTCGCACTTCACGCAGGGCTTCTTCGATATTGTTTTCGGTCAGCGTCGCTTTACCGCTGATCTTTCGAAGCGCTCCCGAGAGTCGTTCGGTCAAATTGTCAAACATCTGGTATAACCTCTGAGGAATTCTGGGCAAGTAAAACGGTATATTATCGCTATCATGGCCGCAATGAACAATAGCTGATTACGCGAACCTGGCTCAGACCCCTGACAAACACGTCGGCTTGCTAAAAAATCACTTCAAGCGGCCGCAGAGTTGTGCGACACTTGGCTGTTGCGCCAAATAGTAATGAAAAGGATTCTCAACAAACACCATGCCTATTACGACGCTGTCAGGCATTGCTGCAATCATTCTCTACCTGTTCGCCACCGGATTGCATGCCAACATGATCAAACAGGCTGGCACCGCTCGCACGCGTGCGGGTTTTCCCACCTTGCTGGTCGGCGGACTGGGCGCGGCCGCACAGTTTGTTCAGGCCTGGTTTCTGATGGTGAAGGTCGACGGCTATCATTTCGGTGTCATAGAGGTCAGTGTACTCATCAGCGCCGCCCTGGCCACGATTGCCTTGATTACCAATGCCAGGCGCCCGTTAGGTGATCTGATCCTTGGCGTATTGCCAATCACCGCTTTGATTACCCTGGTTTCACTGATTTTCCAAAGCCAGTATCCACCTCAGCAAATGTCCGGTGATGTTTTCTTCCATATCCTGGTATCGGTCCTGGCCTACAGTTTTGCCGCACTGGCAGCTCTGCAGTCAGCGTTTCTGGCCTTCCAGAATTATCAGCTGCGCAACCACCATCCAACAGCCGTCATTCGCCGCTTCCCGCCTCTGCAGGACATGGAGAAGCTGCTGTTTGAGTTGCTATGGCTGACACAAATACTGCTGACCGTCGGCATCATCGCCGGTTTTGCCTTCGCGCAAAGCTGGACCGAGCAAGGGCTGATTCACAAAATGTTCTTTTCCATACTCGCATGGCTGGTGTTTGCCGTATTATTATGGGGCCGACATCAGCTAGGCTGGCGTGGCAATACAGCCATTCGCGGTACATTGACTGGTTTCGTTTGCCTGCTACTGGGTTTTTACGGCTCAAAAGCAGTTATTGAATTTATCCTGGGAGGATAACGTCCCTATGGACGCTGACTCGTCCACGGCCTTTTTATTTGGCTTACTTATTCTGTTGGTTCTGGCTTCGGCCTACTTCTCCAGCTCGGAAACGAGCATGATGTCCATCAACCGCTACCGTCTGAAACACATGGCCCGGCAAAAGCACGCGGGTGCCATGCGCGTTTCGCGGTTACTGGAAGCGCCCGATAAACTGCTGGGCGTGATTCTGATCGGCAATAACTTTGTTAACCTGCTGTCGGCTTCCATTGCCACCACGTTGGCCATTCAGATTTTCGGTAACCCGGAAACCGTGATGACCACGGCGTTGCTGACCATTGTTATCCTGGTATTCGCTGAAATCACCCCGAAAACAGTTGCGGCCCTGTATCCGGAACGCATTGCCTACCCCTCCAGCCTGGCGCTGGGACTGCTCCTGAAACTGCTGTATCCGCTGGTGTGGATGGCTAACCGCATTTCTCACATGCTGATACGCGCCATGGGCCTGCGGGTGGATGCCACTGATGACCAGCATCTCAGTTCAGAAGAACTGCGTACCATTGTGCACGAGTCAGCCCACACAATTCCTGGCCAGGGCCAGGGGATGCTGCTCAACGTACTGGATCTGGAAAAGGTGACCGTGGATGACATTATGGTGCCCAAGAGTGAGATCATTGGCCTGGATATTGAAGACAATATCCGCGACATTCTCAGCCAGATCAGCACCAGCCAGCATACTCGCCTGCCGATTTATGAGGGTGATATCGATAACATCAAAGGCGTACTGCACATGCGCAGTCTGGGCAAATTTGTGCGCCATGATGAAATCACTCTCGACGTCCTGATGGAAGAAATCGATGAACCCTACTTCATCCCGGAAAGCACACCGCTGCACACGCAGCTTGTAAACTTTCAAACCAACCGCAAGCGCATGGCGTTTGTGGTCGATGAGTACGGCGATATCATGGGTATCGTGACACTGGAGGATTTGCTGGAAGAGATCGTGGGGGAATTCACGACCGACCTGGCCGACAACAGTCAGGACATTCATCCTCAGGATGATGGCAGTTACCTGATCGATGGCAGTGCCACCTTGCGCGAAGTGAATCGACACCTGGGCTGGGAACTGAGCGCTGACAATGCAAGAACCCTGAATGGCTTACTGGTCGAGGTGCTGGAAACCATTCCTGAATCCCCGATCGGGATCAGGATCGGGCCCTATCGTGCCGAGATTATCCAGGTAAAAGACAACGTGATTCGTACCGTACGCATGTGGCAACACCAGCCTGATCACAGTGATGTCGGTGATGACGACAGCGACCTCTGATACTGGTTCCTGTTATGAGCAACCTGTTTAGAATCAGGAGTGCCATTGCAATGGCAATGTCTCGGTAACTGGCAGGTCTGGCCACTTCCAGCTGAAGCAGCGCCAGTCAGCCAGGCTGGTTTTTGAGGCTGCAGATGCTTCAGACAGCTTTGCTGGCCGCAGCATTGCGGTCGACAGCAAATAGTCCAGCCAGGTAAAAGTCCAGAACTCAGGGTACAGCTCCTGTTCATTGATCTGCTCATCAACCGGTTCAGTGCACTGTTCTTTACCATGTTCATTACCATGCTCTTTACCCTGTACAGCAACTTGCCCGGCTTCGCCAATCTGCTCAACCTGAATACTCCCTGGTGCCTGCAGCGTAAAACTGAAGTCGCGCAGTGCGCGCGAGAGGCCTTTGCCTGTGGCTTTAACAGCAGCTTCCTTCAGGGTCCAGAGCGTCAGAAACCGATGACGTCTCGCTGACTCTTCGGACATGGCACTCAGTGCACGGATCTCCTGCGGCTGATAGTAACGAACAGACAGGGCCATGACATCCACCTCTCTGTCGAGCGCCTCAACATCCACCCCCACTTCGGCATGATTGCAGACAGCGATCACCAGCAAGTCATCAGCATGGGTCAGGTTAAAATGCAGGGAACTTTCCGGCCATCCTATTATGGGTTTCCCGGCACTTTTTCGGGAAAACTGCCACTCACCAGGTGCCACATGAGTCTCATAGCGGCTTAACACATGACGCAAGGCAATGCGGGTGAAGGCATACATATGTTTACCCTTGGGCAGACGCTTATTATCCAGCTGCGCCTTTTCTGCCTCAGCCAGGACATGCCCTTCCCGCTCCAGCAGCAACTCCAGCGACATATCTGGTAAAGGTAACAACCACAGATCCTGCACAGTCATCCGCCATTATCCAGCAGCTTGAGTTGACGCTCTGACACCGTTTCTTCACCTTGGCTGTTTTCTTTAGCCAGGCGGTCAATTTCTTGCAGTGCCTTTTGTACCAGAGTGACATCCTGCAGCATGACCAGGTGTCCCAGCTGTTTGCGACGATTATCGAGCACAGGCAAAGAGCTGACATCGAAATGGCGCATCCCATCGTTAGTTACCAGCCGGCCATGTAAACTGCCGGATGCCATTTCCGCTTCCCGCCGATCGTATTTTTCGCTGATCAGCGTTGGCAAATGGCAACCGATCAACATCGTGGCCTCAACATCAAAGGCAATGCAAAAAGCCGGGTTCACATCAGTAATACGCCACTGATTATTGGTAATGGCAACACTGGTCGAAATACTGTCAAACACCTGATCCCGGGCAACCGGTGCCAATGTCAGGAACTGAAACTGATGCGTGGCAAATGTCACAATAATGGCGCTGTCTTGCGACTGATCAGGCGACCGTAGCCCGCATAATGCAGAGCGAACAATAACCAGCCCGTCACTGACACCAGCACACCGGCATGAACCAGGCGCTGAAAACCTAATTGCCACGCCAGCGTCGTACCGCTATTAGCAAGCAGTTCGCCCAGCGTCCACAGGGAAAAACCGTAAATGACGGTCAACCACAAACGTATACCGGACGACTTCACCAGACTATGCGTAAACAGAGCCAGCGCCAGCGACGTTACCAACGCCAGCAGATATAAATAATTGATGTCAGGGAACTGCAAATCCATGCCAGGGTTATCTCTCTGCTATTTTACGGCAACAAATCGTACTTTCTCAGGTAACCACGTAACTGGTGATAACTCAGGTTCAGGAACTCCGCCGTCTTGCGCTGATTAAACTGGCAATGTTCCATCGCCTTGCGAAGCAGATCAATTTCATAATCCTGCAAATGTTGCCTGAAATCCATGGGTTTACCGGTCCAGCCAGCTGCCGTCAGTGTGCTCTCATCGCTTTTCTCCGTTTGCGCCGCCTCGCTGGGCCGGTTCTTCTCTTCCTCAGCGCATTCCATCTGCCGGGCAGGTGACAGCTTCGGTCGCCAGGGAGAAGCAAAGGGATTGAAGACCAGCGACTCTACAACCATTCCAGGGTGCTGGTATACCGCACGCTCCACCACGTTCTTCAACTCCCTGACATTACCAGGCCAGGCATGCTCCAGCAGTTGCTCCTGTACTTCATCACTGAACCCGGCAAATAATTCATGATCCAGCTCTTTGGCCATCAATACCGCATAGTGTTCGGCAAGTACCATGATATCTTCAGCCCGCTCACGCAGCGGCGGCAAGGTGATCACGTCGAACGCCAGCCGGTCAATCAGGTCTTCCCGGAACTTCCCTGCCCGGCCTAATGCTGGTAGGTCTTCATTGGTGGCCGCGATCAGCCTCACGTCTACCTGAATCGTCTGGGATCCGCCCAGGCGTTCAAATTCACCGTATTCAATCACCCGCAGTATCTTTTCCTGCACAGCCAGCGAGGTATTGGCCAGTTCGTCCAGAAACAACGTACCACCGTGTGCCCGCTCGAATACACCTTTGCGCTGACCACTGGCACCTGTAAAAGCACCGCTTTCATGGCCAAACAACTGCGCATCGAGTAACGATTCGTTCAGCGCAGCACAGTTAATTTTCAGGTAGTTATTTTGCCAGCGCGATGACAGGTAATGCAGTCTGGAGGCAATCAGTTCCTTACCTGTGCCGCGCTCTCCGACAATCAGCACGGGCTTGTGCAGTGGGGCTACACGGGACACATGTTCCTGCATCTCCAAAAAACAGGCGGATTCGCCTATCATGCGGGGTAACTGTGGTTCCGACGACATGGGTCACTCCAGGGTTCGACCAAGATGTTGCGAAAAATACCACTTGTTGGCTCAGACCACCAACACCTGGATAGGACTTAACCCTGCCTATATTTTAAAATTTAACAAATTCAATAACTTAATTATTTTTAAAGTTTTTGGCACACATCCTGCTCTGTCTATTGCGACAGACCCCAATAACTCGATGAATGGTCATCGACTATGTATTTAGAGATAGAGGAATAGAACATGGGAATCTTCTCTCGTTTAAGTGACATCATTAACTCCAATATCAGCGCCATTCTGGACAAGGCGGAGAACCCGGAGAAAATGATCCGTATGATGATCCAGGAAATGGAAGAAACCCTGGTCGAAGTTCGCAGCAGTACCGCCAAGGTCATTGCTGAGAAGAAAACAGTCAATCGCCGCATCGACCGTTTGCGTCAGCAGGCTGCTGACTGGGAAAGCAAAGCAGAGCTGGCTCTGGGCAAGGAACGCGAAGATCTGGCCCGCGCGGCTCTGATCGAAAAGAACTCGGTGCTGGAAACCGTTGCCGCCCTGGAAGAGGAACTCAGCAAGCTGGACATGACGCTGGACAAGCTCACTGTAGAGATAGAGCAGCTGCAGGCCAAGCTGACTGATGCCCGTGCTCGTCAGAAAACATTACTGATGCGAACCACTGCTGCGCAGTCGCGTGTGGACGTTAATCAGAAGCTGCATGATGTGAACATTGACAGCGCCATGCACAAGTTCGAATATTACGAGCGCAAGATCGATCTGATGGAAGGTCAGGTTGACAGCATGAACCTCAAACAACGCGGTCTGGCGGATGAATTCGAGGAACTGGCCAATCAGGAGAAGATTGACCAGGAGCTGGAAGATATCAAAGCCAAGCTAAATAAAAAGTAAGGACCCGTCATGGAATTCTTCGAATTTGTCATCTCACTGGTCGCCATTGGTGGCACCTTTGTCACTATCTGGGTCGTGCTGATCTACCGTCGCAAGGAAAAGAAGCTGCCGGAAGCAGAACAGGCATGCACGCTGGCGGAGCTGACACAGATGGCGGACCGAATGAATCAACGCATCGACACGCTGGAGTCCATTCTCGATGCTGAGATACCTGGCTGGAGGGAACAACATGACTGAGTCAGCCTCTGACAGCGCACAAGGCCCACGCCCCAACCAGTCTCGTCCTCTGAGACTGGACCGGGCCAACCGCAAGGTGCTGGGTGTCTGTGCCGGGCTGGCCCGCTACCTGGATGTGCCACCCGCCCTGGTCCGTGTGATCTACTGTATTGCCTGTATCGTTTCACCGGTGCTGGTCATCGCTTATCTGGTCGTGTATTGGCTGCTGCAGGATGACGACAGGGCTGCCCGCATCCAGGCATCCATTAACAGAACCGTTAAATCCGGTGGTGGATACACGGACAGAACAAGCCGCTCTGCCAGTGACAACACGGAAGATAGTGCCGCCAACGGACGCCCTCGCCCTGACAGGGGCACGGAGGAAGACATGTACGCCAATGAAGCCTATGAAACCGACCCCAACGACCCGCTTTATCATGGTGAAACGCAGTCCCGGGAAGGCTTCCGGATAAACCGCCCACTCTACCGAAGCCGTCGTAATGTCCGCCTTGCCGGTGTCTGCGCGGGCCTGGCAAATTACCTGGGGGTTTCCACGTTTTTTGTTCGCCTGGCAACACTGCTGGCTCTGTTTGTGCTCGGCCCGGTGGCTTTCTGGACTTACGTCATTTTATGGATAGTACTTGACAAAGAACCCAAAATTGGCCAAAAAAGGAAGGGTAAACAAGGTAATGCGGCAGATTATGGCCGCTATGCAACCGAAGAAGCCGTCTCCAGGGAGCAGCGCAAGCAGGATATTGAAAACTGCCTGACGGAACTGAAAGCGACTGATCAGCGGTTACAACAGGTTGAAGCCTTTATTACATCCAAGCAATTTCGCTTGCACTGCGAGATAAACAGGATATGAGGCCATGGCGAAGAAACCCGATGACGACCACAAAGTTGAGCTACCCGACTTTGATACCCTGATCGACATCAACCAGAAAGACCCGGAGGCGCTGACCCGGTTACGGCAGCGCCTCAGTGATGACTTCCTCGACTCCTGCCCCGACAGTTCACGCCGCCGCCTGGAAGGATTACTCTTTCGCATCAACATGGAATTACGACGCGCCCGCAATCCAGCCACCGCCTATCTCCGGCTCTCTGACATGATGTACAGCAGCTTCTCGGAGTTACATCACTCGCTTCACCAGCCCGAAGACTTGCTCAACAAAGAAAATCAGCGAGGACAAAACCAGCGCAGTGCTGATATTCTATCGTTTCCCCAGGATCATTCCTGGAAAGGAAACAAACCCCATTAATCAAACCCCTGCCAACGCCCAACAGCTGGCAGTGACTGAGAGACCATGAAGTTCTGCCCACAATGCGCCGCCCCAATCACCCACCACATACCCGCGGGTGACAATAAACTTCGTTATTGCTGTCTGACCTGCGACAACATCTATTATCAGAACCCCAACAACATTGTTGGCACGCTGCCCGTCTGGCAGGACAAGGTGTTGCTGTGCCGGCGCGCTATTGAACCACGTAAAGGTCTCTGGACCCTTCCCGCCGGGTTCATGGAAAATGGTGAGACCACGCTGGAAGGCGCGCTGCGAGAAACCGAAGAGGAAGCCGGCGTCACCATACCAGCGGCGCATTGCCGCCTGTACTCACTGTATAACCTGCATCACATCAACCAGGTTTATTTTTTCTTTCTGGCTGACATGCAAAGTCCGGACTTTGATGCTGGAGAGGAAAGCCTGGAAGTTGCCCTGTTCAGTGAACATGAAATCCCATGGGATAACATCGCTTTTGCGGTGGTTAAAAATACCCTGCAGCAATTCTTTGCAGACCGTGTCAATGCCAGGTATCCGGTGAGAATGTTTGATGTGAACTACGGTGACGACCGACAGGTGGATATGGACTGTGTCAGCCAGTCGGAAAGTTAAGGCGGGAGATGAAAGGTGTGAGGTGAGAGTTAAGAGCCAGAATCACCTCAAACGTCGGCCGATGCGTCCTTGCCTGGCCAGTGCGTCCTGCTGCATCCTGCAACATCCTTGATCGGGGTCGGCGGTTGAACTGAATTCTGTGTCAACGCCCGAGCTATCACTGATCCTTCAGTATTCCTTCAGCGTTTGTCTCAAGCAACCTATCTATAAATGCACCATCCTGCCATCCTGCCGAATGTCATCATTTATCTATATGCTGCCTGAATTCCCCTTGACAGTAGCCTTATCGCTACAAGGTGCATCATAGGCACACGTATTACTATTTGCAACATAGTGTGACACGCATACGCCAAAGCGAGCCCAATGACAGGTGAATACGTTCAGAAATGTGACAGTGCACGCTATTGATGCAGAAATATATGTCGTTTGATGGTTGTCTCAGAAATGACTGATTCCGCTTCCGCAGGGCAACCCATGTCAGCGGAGACAGCGTTAGAGGTCAAGGACCTGAATGACGTCGTAGGCAGGCTCTTCGAATGGGTGTGCAGATTTTAACGCCTTGATGACAGCTTCGATGCAGTGGTCTTCGCAAACCATCTCCACTCTCAGCTCAGGCGCAGTCTCCAGGTCACCTACTTTACCAAGGAAAGGGTTGGCACCTTGCATGGGACGAAACTGACCTGTGCCCAGGCATTGCCAGGCACAGTGCTCATAATCACCGATACGCCCTGCCCCGGCGTCAAACACGGCCTGCTTGACGCTTTCAGCATGATCTTCCGGTACAAAAAATGTCAGTTTCAGCATAAGCAAGCAATCTGTGGTTATTTCAGCCAGGCCCGGGCATTACGAAACAGCCGCATGGCTGGTGCATCTTCCTGCCAGCCTTTGGGCTGCCAGGAGTGCTGTGCGGCCCGGAACACACGTTCCGGATGCGGCATCATAATCGTAACACGACCGTCTTTGCTGCAAACACTGCTGATGCCTCCAGGCGATCCGTTGGGGTTTTCAGGGTAATGTTCTGTGACACTTCCCTGGGCATCCACATATTGTGCAGAAATGCCCGACACGGCTTTCAGTGCCGCCAGCTGTTCAGAATT
Source organism: Pseudohongiella nitratireducens (assembly GCF_001642735.1). GTDB lineage: Bacteria > Pseudomonadota > Gammaproteobacteria > Pseudomonadales > Pseudohongiellaceae > Pseudohongiella > Pseudohongiella nitratireducens. The sequence continues at coordinate 28,345 of NZ_LWHM01000031.1, forward strand.
ATGGAATTGCGCACGACCTTCACCATGCGCCACGGCAATCGGGAAGACCGACCCTTTCATTCCCTGAAACAGTGCTGAGGGACTGTCAGTGACTTTCACCAGGCTCAGGCGAGCTTCAAATTGTTCAGAACGGTTACGCTCAAAACTCGGCCAGTTCTCGGCGCCAGGAATCAATTCGTGCAAATGCGACAGCATCTGACAGCCATTACAGACACCCAGTGACAACGTGGTCTGCCGGGCAAAGAACGCGGCAAACTGATCGCGCAACGCCGGATTGAAGAGGATGGACTTGGCCCAGCCACCCCCGGCACCCAGTACGTCACCGTAGGAGAAGCCACCGCAAGCCACCAGCATGTTGAAATCATCCAGGTGACGGCGACCCGACACCAGATCGCTCATGTGCACATCCACGGCACTGAAGCCGGCCCGGTCAAATGCAGCTGCCATTTCGACATGGCCATTCACACCTTGCTCGCGCAACACAGCAACTGCCGGTTTGGCTCCGGTATTGATAAACGGTGCGGCCACGTCTTCGTTGACATCAAAGTCCAGTCGGGCAAACAACCCGGTGTCTTTGGGGTCAGCGATGCGCTCGAATTCCTGGGTCGCACAGTCGGGGTTATCCCGCAATGCCTGAATTTCGTAGCTGGTGCGCGACCAGACTTGTTGCCATTTGGTACGGCTGCCTTCCTGCAGTAATTTGCCCGCATTGAATATGCGAATTTCATCGCCCGGTACCACCCGGCCCACTGTCGCCGTGCAATCAGAGAGCGAGAATTCTTCGATGCGGCTCAGGACGGCATTGAGGGATTTCTTGTTGACCTGGATGACTGCACCAAGTTCTTCACTGAACAGCACATCGATAACACCCGAGTCATCATTGAGCAGCTCAGATAACTGAATATCGACGCCACAATGACCGGCAAACGCCATTTCGGCAATCGTGGCCAGCATGCCACCGTCAGAACGGTCGTGATAGGCCAGCAACAGATCATCCTGCTTTAACTGCTGAATCAGGGCAAAGAAATTACGCAGGTCTTCCGGGTGTTCCAGGTCAGCGGCAACCGCACCCAGTTCACGATAAACCTGAGCCAGTGCCGATCCACCCATACGGTTTTTACCCCGCCCCAGATCAATCAACAGCAGCTCCGACTCTTCACCCTCAGTTATTTTCAACTGCGGTGTCACCGTCTTGCGAATGTCGTTAACGGGCGCAAAAGCTGAAATCACCAATGACAATGGTGCCGTGTTGCTTTTTTTCTTGCCATCTTCTTCCCAGACGGTACGCATGGACATGGAGTCCTTGCCGACAGGGACACAAATCCCCAGTGCCGGGCACAGTTCCATGCCAACCGCCTTGACGGTGTCATAGAGTTTCGCGTCTTCGCCCGGGTGCCCTGCTGCAACCATCCAGTTGGCAGACAGCTTGATATCACTGATATCACTGATTGATGCGGATGCAATATTGGTGACTGCCTCGGCAATCGCCATTCGGCCCGATGCCGGCGCATCAATCAGCGCCAGCGGCGTCCGCTCACCCATGGCCATGGCTTCACCCTTGTAACTGTCAAAGGACGCTGCGGTTACCGCTACATCAGAAACAGGAACTTGCCAGGGACCGACCATCTGGTCGCGACTGACCAGGCCGGTGACGGTTCTGTCACCAATGGTAATCAGGAAATTCTTGCTGGCCACCGCTGGCAGACTCAACACACGTTCAATCGCTTCCGGCAGATCAATCTGAGCCGTATCCAGTGGCGTCAGTGCCACCTCCTCGTGCACAACGTCACGATGCATTTTTGGTGGCTTGCCAAATAGCACAGACATCGGCAAATCAATAGGACGATTGGCAAAGTGCTCATCTTCCAGGCTGATATGCATTTCCGAGTCAGCCTCGCCCACTACCGCATAAGGACAGCGCTCACGCTCACAAATGGTCGCGAACTGTTCCAGATGCTCGGGTGTGATAGCCAGCACGTAGCGTTCCTGTGCTTCGTTACACCAGATTTCCAGGGGTGACATACCGGTTTCGGCATTGGGGATGGCGCGCAGGGAGAAACGACCGCCGCGCTCACCGTCCTTGACCAGTTCCGGCAAGGCATTAGAAAGACCACCGGCACCGACATCATGAATAAAGGCGATGGGGTTATCATCACCAAGCTGCCAGCAACGGTCGATCACTTCCTGACAGCGGCGTTCAATCTCCGGGTTCTCACGTTGTACGGAAGCGAAATCCAGGTCCGCCGAACCTGTACCCGCAGCCATGGATGAGGCGGCGCCGCCACCCAGGCCAATCAGCATGGCCGGACCACCCAGCACTACCAGTTTGGCCCCTTTATCAAAGGTTTTCTTCTCAACATGAGATTCACGGATATTACCCAGGCCACCGGCAATCATGATGGGCTTGTGATACCCGCGTACTTCTTTACCCGTGGCATCATTGGCAGCGGCTTTCGCTGTTGGCACCAGTTCTTCATAGGTACGGAAATAACCACAAAGGTTGGGACGGCCAAATTCATTATTAAACGCCGCTGCGCCAATCGGGCCTTCAATCATGATATCCAGGGCAGATACGATATGGCCAGGCTTGCCAAAATCTTCTTCCCAGGGACGGGGAAAGTCAGGCAATTTCAGGTTGGAAACACTGAAACCGCAAAGGCCGGCTTTCGGCTTGGCACCGATACCGGTTGCCCCCTCGTCACGAATCTCACCGCCATTGCCTGTCGCAGCGCCGGGGTACGGGGCAATCGCGGTCGGATGGTTGTGCGTCTCCACTTTCATCAGGATGTGGATGGGTTCTTCGTGATAGGCATATTCGTGGGTCAATGGCTGCGGGAAGAAACGTCCGGCCACCGATCCCGTCATGACTGCGGCATTGTCTTTGTATGCCGACAGTACATTGTCTGGCGACTGTTCGTGCGTATGCCGGATCATGGCAAACAATGAACGATCCTGTGGCTGGCCATCGATGGTCCAGTCCGCATTGAAAATCTTGTGACGGCAATGCTCCGAGTTGGCCTGGGCAAACATCATCAGCTCGACATCATTGGGGTTGCGGTCCAGCCCCTTGAAAGCATCCACCAGGTAATCCATTTCATCATCAGCCAGGGCCAGGCCCAGGGTCTGGTTAGCCTGCTCCAGCGCCGGGCGGCCCTGCTCGAGAATATCAATCGAGGTCATCGGTTTGGGGCTGGCGTGCTCAAACAGGCAGGCTGCGGCTTCCACTTCGTTCATCACCGCCTGGGTCATCTTGTCATGCAGATAACCATCCAGTTGAAGCAGCTCCTCGTCCGACAATGGCGCATCAACAGTCACCAGCCACTGAATACCACGCTCCAGTCGACGGATGGCCGACAGACCACTGTTGTGGGCTATGTCAGTGGCTTTACTGGACCAGGGCGAGATCGTACCCGGGCGCGGTACAACTACCCGGCTTACGCCTTGTGCGGCTGCCTCTGCATCATCTTCCGGCCAGCTGCCATAGTGAAGCAGTTGCTCCAACACCTGTAATTCATCGTCGTTAAGTTCATGGTCACACTCAGCCAGGTGGACATAAGCCGACGTCAGTGCAGTGACCTGGGGCAGCTCAAGCTGGATCAGTCTCAGTAACTTGCGGAGGCGAAAATCAGAGTGGGCAGCGCTGCCATTCAGAATTAGCATGTGTCAGTGATTCCTAGTGAAGAACGGAAATGGGATTGCGGCGGGCGCGATTATAGGACAAATCGCGGCAAAATTCAGCGTTTGTGCGGCAAATGCAGGTAAGAATTACGGAATTTTTATTTACGGCGGGCACGAAAGAAATCGCGCATACGGGTGCCACATTCTGCTTCCAGGATGCCGGATGTCAGCTCGGGATAATGGTTAAACTGCCCGTTTTCCAGCAGTTTCTGGCCACTGACCACAGCACCATAGCGCGGTTCCGGGGCGCCAAAAACCAGCCGTTCAATCCGGGCATGGACAAGCGCACCAAAACACATGGTGCAAGGTTCAATGGTGACATAGAGCGTGGCACCGGGAAGGCGGTAGTTCCCCAGCCGCTGACAGGCATCGCGCATGGCATTGATTTCGGCATGTGCACTGAAATCACGAGAGTTGACGGGGCGGTTAAACCCCTCTCCGACAATTTCACCGTCAATGACAATGACTGCGCCTACCGGCACTTCGTCAAGGGCTGCAGCCTGATCTGCAAGCTCAAGGGCTCGCTGCATAAATGCATTATCGGTCTCTGCCGAATGAGTATCGCTCATGGGAGTATACTTTCCTGATGCTATGCCTGATGGTATGCGACGCTAAAAAGGGCGGCATCATATCAGATTCTCCGGCGCCGCTGGCCCCGGTAATGCTATTCTGCGATTAAATGTACCATTTGTACGCTTGACGGGCAGAGACTTCATTAACAAAATCAACCGACAGGGCCTGTTCGCGGGTCGGCATACGGGATAACAACATGACAAAATGGCAATGGATATTGCTGCAGTTCACCCGCAAGCTCTGGTTCAAGGCATCATTGATTGGTTCCCTGGGACTGGCTGCTGCCTTGCTGGCATCGCAGGCGGATAACTTCACCCAATGGCATCCGCCGCTGGATATGAACGCCGAGGCCGTGACCAGCCTACTATCCATCATGGCTTCCAGCATGCTGGCGGTGACCACCTTCTCACTCAGCGTCATGACTTCAGCTTACGGCGCGGCCACCAGTAATGTCACACCCCGCGCCACCCGGTTACTGATGGAAGACGGCACGACACAAGGCGTGCTGTCAGTGTTTGTGGGCTCTTTCATTTTCAGCATGGTTGGCATGATTGTCATGCAGGCCGATGCCTATGATGTGCAGGGCCGCTTTGTGCTCTTTGTGGTGACGGTGACGGTCATCGCCATGGTGGTCACGGCGTTATTGCGCTGGATTGACCACCTGACACGTCTGGGGCGGGTCAGTGAAACATCAAACCGGGTTGAGCAGGCGACCGAAAAGGCTCTGCAACTCCGTCTGAAAACCCCTTATCTGGGTGGCCAGCCGCGGCACCAGACACAGGATCGCCCGGCTGATGCAATCATCATTCGCGGCGATGTCACCGGATATATCCAGCACATTGATATGCAGGCACTGTCCGAATGCGCAGAGCAATGTAACACCGAGATTTACCTGGATGTCCTGCCTGGTAACTTCGTGCATGAAGGCGCTGTTTTAGCCTGGCTTGACAGCAAGCGAGATATCGACGACCCGGACGCCATTGCCAGAGAAATCAGCCGCGCTTTCAGTATCGAAAAAGAACGCAATTTCGACCAGGATCCTCGCTTCGGGCTCGCCGTGCTCAGTGAGATTGGTGTCAGGGCCTTATCCCCCGGCGTCAACGACCCCGGAACGGCTATTGATATCCTGACCCGAAATACGCGCCTGTTAATGCGCTGGTCCGCTGGCCGGAAGAAAGTGAGTGAGGATGATGTGCAGTATCCACGCCTGCACGTCTATCCATTACAAACCAGTGATCTGTTTGACGATGCTTTCCGCATGATTGCCCGCGATGGAGCCGCTAACCTGGAAGTGCAATTACGTTTACAGAAATCGCTTTGTGTGATGACGGAACTGGGCGACGACGAGTTTCACGATGCGGCCAGACATCAGTCGGTCCTTGCCTGGCAGCACGCAAAACATGTTATGTACCTTGAGGATGACCTGGAACGCCTGAAGTCAGTCTGCCTTGCGGATAGCGACGACTGATCATGATAGAATCACTGGTTTTCCACCCGTTTCAAGGCAGTTAACCGATGAGTTCTTCCGCACAAATTTCTTTCACCGGCCGGGTATTTTCGGTCATCGCCCTGATCGAAGCGTTAACCTGGGCAGGTCTGCTGGTCGGAATGTATCTGAAATATGTAAGCGGCACGACGGAGATGGGAGTGTGGCTGTTTGGACGACTGCACGGCGCGGCTTTTGTCACCTATGTGATTGCCTGCCTGATTTGCAGTGCGCGCCTGCGCTGGCCCTGGTGGGCGACCATACTGGCCTTCCTGGCAGCGATTCCACCTCTGGTCACGCTGCCGCTGGAAATCTTTTTCAAACGTCGCGGCTTACTCAGCCGAAGCGCGGTCAAGCCAGTCTGAGAACACGGCGTCAATTTCGGCACCGTATACTGTCTCCCCTTCCTGGACCGAGGCAGCCATCTCAAACAGTGGCATGATCATGTCCATGCCATCCTCGCCGGTCAACATGACCAGCCCTGGCGGCTGGTCGAGATAATCACCCCAGCGGGTTCGCACTTGCGCCCAGAAGTCTTTGGTAGCAGCCCAGTATTCTTCAGCGGGAGTGAAGTCGACTTCGTTCTCATCCCGGTAATCATTAAAGCCGTATTCGCGCACAATCACATGACGCTCACCGTTCTCGCCGATCTGAACCTTCAGGTTATCCTGCTCGTGGGTCCAGCCATCAGCCACGATGGTGTGACGGTTGATCGCCTCCATGACATTGTAATCTTCACGCGTGGTGTATTCACGGCGGGGCAGTGGGCGCCAGGTCGTATCTGACGTCCAGGTGGAAGCGCCATCTTCATGAATCCACTTACCTGTGCCGCAATAACGAGGCGCATCGCTGACTTCATAAACGCACTGGGTCCACTTTCCCGACGTTTCTGCGTCAGATAATTCCCGCACCCGCCAGGTCTGATCAGTCCGGAACTCAAACCGGGTATCCGCCTCATAGACCCAGTCCTGTCGCCAGTGTTTGGTAACGTAACCACTTTTGGGATCCACCAGAATGTGCTGCAGTGAAATTTTATCAGCACTGTCTTCAACAACGACAACCCATTCACTACCACCGGTCAGCTTTTCTTCCGCATGTTCATAATCAGGCTGATAGCGCACGGTTTCAAAGAAACTGAAGTCAATGTCGTAAGTACCGGTCATGGCCAGAATCGCCTCCCGGTCACTGGCCGGAAATGGAAGTGTTGCCGACTCACTGGCACTTACCATTTCTACCACCCCTGCCACAAGCACCATTGGCAGCCCCAGCCACGGCAACCGGTTGAATCGTCTACTCTGGATATCTGGCATACATTGCACCCTGTGTTACACGCTGTGATTGGTTATTTAACTTCATTATACGAGAATGCTTCTCATTTACAAGCTAAAGATAACAACAAATAACAGCGCTGGAACGCAGTTGTATTGCGGAAAAGTCAGTTGCCAACGGCTGTCTTTTTCCTGGGTGTGCCCCTTGGCACCATGCAAGTTGCTGCTTTCTCCTGTACAGTAGGTAATGAAAATGATTGAAAATTAAAGGAATTTACATCAACAGACGTAGAGGTAATACCATGACGAAGGATCCTAATAAGGGATATATTGCATTGCTGGGCTGGAGTTTGAATGCAGTGGAAGCTGCCGAGACGTTCGACCGGCGATACATTGTGGTCGCACCTGACTGGGCTGAAGAATACTGCCAGCAGCACAATATCCCTTATCTGTCATGGAACTTCGAACGTCTGAATGACCGCTCCATGGAAATCGCAGAGACATTAAAGGAGAAAGGCGTCGACGTTGCCATTCCCCTGTTTGAAGAAACGGTTGAATGGGCCGGTGCGATTAATTCCGTACTGCTGGATAATCCAAGGCTGTATGGCCAGTCTCTGTTGCTACGCGATAAAGCGTTGATGAAGCGTCGTGCGCAGCTTGGCGGCATACGCGTAGGTATATTCGAAGAAGCCCACGATAAAGAAGACGTGGTGCGCTTTCTCAAACGCGTTAACCAGACCTTGCTGAAGCTCGATGGCGACCCCAACGACCCGATTCATCTGAAAGCCTTCGACAAGGCCGGCTGCCTGGGTCACCGTGTGATTCGCACGCCAGATGAAGTCGATACCATTCCCGACGAAGAGTTTCCGGTGCTTATGGAGTCACACCTCGATGGCTGGGAGTTCGCCGTTGAAGCCTGGATCCATAATGGCAAGATTGTCTTCCTGAACGTCTCAGAGTACGTCACGTTAGGCTATTCCGTGTTTGTGCCGGCATCACCTGAACTGGAGAAATACCGGGCACAGATTCATGCACAGATTGAGAAGCTCATTAAAGCTTTTGATATTGAGTTTGGTCTGATCCACCCCGAATACTTTGTCACCAGCGACGGTGAAATGTACTTCGGCGAAGTGGCTTATCGTCCACCTGGTTTCAAGGTCTTTGAACTGCTGGAACGCGTTTACGGATTCAACGCCTACCAGGCCAGTATGCTGGTATTCGACCCCAACTCCACAGAAGAGGAAGTCAAAGCCTTCTTCCCGAAAGAAGTGGTCGATGCGGATGGCTTTGCAGGCTGCTTTGGTGTTTATCCAAGACGACGAGTGGTCAGCGAGTTGCGTATTCCGGAGGAAGTGGAGGATCACCCCTACTTCGAGTCTCATGAACTGACGCCGCCGGCAGAAGAAACGGTGACTAAGCGCACCGCCTTCGGCACCCACTGGGGCCTTGTCTACTTTCGTGGCGAAGACGCACATACGCTGCGCGATACGCTGAAAGCCCAGGAAGATCTGGACTACTATATCTAGGTGGGGGACAAACGGGATTGTCTGCGCATACAACTTTCGTATACAGTCTTGCCCCTGACATTTAGCAAGGAGTCTGTGTGACGCCTAACAGCAACCTGCAATCGCCCGGTGCGGATCTTCTGCCGGGCCTGCTGAAAAAACTCGACAACGCCACGCAACAACTCGGTGATGCACCGGATTTTGCCAAACCAGCACGGCTCCAGCCGGTCATGGATATTGCCCGTCGTGTGTTGCTGCAAACCGGCGGCTGCGCAGCCATTGAAGATCGCGCAGAACGCCTGGAGAGAGCCGGGGTGTTCGCCGGATCTGACTGGGCCCAACCCGCTATTCTGGTCCCATCGCTCAGTGGTCTGTCACTGAAAAGTGCCGACGCCACCACCGTCGTTATTGAGGCGCTGAGCCAGTTACGGATGCTTGCTGTGGCCAAATCCCGCTACCTGCACGAAGGACTTAGTCCGGTCGCAGCACGCCATTTCCTGACCCAGGTGCTAGCCCTGAATCTGGCGTTGCTGTTTGGCGCGCCTAGCGAGGCCGAACGCGAAACCCAGGGGCGTCTGGCGCAAATACCGCGCGAATTGTTTCAACACCTGGCTACTCGTATCGGTTTTGAACACATCATTGATGAGCTGATCAACGAAATCTGGCGAATTCTCCAGCAGCGACCGATTCAGGTTGAACCGGTCAAGCAGATGATTACTCAGATCAGTCTCTGCCAAAGCAATCCCGAGATTGATCTGGGGACCTCTGGCCAGGGCGCCAACCGTTTGGTCAGCGCCTTGTTTGGCCCCACCCAGGCCTGTCATGAAGATCCTGGCGTCGACGTCTACCAGCAACGGCTGGAGTCCATGGACACAGCCGCTCTGCAGTATGAAGCCACTGGCTTTGCCCGGGCCATGCACGATACAGGCCTGGTTTCTCCGTACCACGCTGTGCTGCTGAACCACCTTGCAGGCCAAAGTGACCAGTTGGTCGCAGAAGCCCTGGGGCTTTCAGCCACTGGCCGTGACTGTCTGCTTTGTTTCCACGATCTGATTCAGGCCATTATTGAATCATCTCTTATGCCCACCACGGCACAAGGCATCTACGGACTGGCGCTGATGCTGGAGCGCGGTATTCTTTATCAGCCTCCCATTGCGCCGGCGTTGTGGCGCCAGCTAGGTTTAACCTTGTCTGACTGGTCACAGGCTCGCTTGTTTGCCGCTTTCGGCGACAGCGTTCCGTATCGTGCCAAACTGATGGAAAGTGTACTCAGCATGCTGGGACAACCCCTGGGCATCGGTCAGGGCAACAACCCGACCTGTCAGTCAGCCCGAGCTTTATCCATGTGGTCATACAACGATCCCGATTATTTATTGCAGATGGTGACCTGGGCCGCACGTGACGATGAAATCGTCATGCATTTCGAAGGTCAGCGGATTTCATCCAAAGAATGCGTAGCCGGCGTGGCACAGACATTACCGCTTGACCTGGATGCTGTTTCTTTACTGGTCGTGCCACATCTGGACCGGATCTACGGTGAAATGGGACGCCAATGCATTGGTCGCGAAGGTGACCCGCATCAATGGATTAATCCGGAGTTTCACGGCTGGTGGACAGGACGGGGGTTTCGTATCAATGTCGACGTCGCGACTGGCCACCTGGATGACCTGGACGCCTTCGTCAGGCATTTCTATGCCAGTTACCATCCCGGTTATAACGGCAACCAGCCGCTGATTCATCCACAACCGGCGGGTATTGCGATTACCGATAGCGCGGCTCGTTTCATTGGCTGGCATGCCATCAGCATCTTGCGGGCGGCAACTGACCCCAATGGTGAGATGCGTATCTACTTTTATAATCCGAACAATGACGGTGGCCAGGATTGGGGCAATGATGTCAAAGTCAGCACGGCGGGTAATGGTGAGCGCTTTGGCGAGTCTTCCCTGCCCTTTGCGCAATTTGCCTCACGTCTTTATATTTTCCATTATGACCCACTGGAGCACGGCAAGCTCGCCAATGTCACCCAGGACGAGTTAAGCGAAGTTATCAGCATGATTGAGAACAGTTGGGGAGCCACCCGGCTGCCGCCCACAGGGGCGCAGGCGAGTCAGTCTCCCACTCTCTAGCAGGCTGTCATGGAGTATCAGACGGGTTGAACAAACTGGGCACCAGAGCCGCGGTGGCCCAGTTCATCGTCTGGATTGCGCAGCGGACATTGCTCTACAGAAAGACATCCACAGCCTATGCAACCGTCCAGATAATCGCGTAACCGGCTTAGCTGATCGATACGCTGAGCCACCTTGATAATGGCTACACGACGCAGTACTTCTCGATGAAAAACCCGATGGTTCCCCGCGCTTCGGCGACTTTTAATCAACCCTTTTCGTTCATAGAAATGCAAAGCAGACACCGTGACACCACTGCGCCTGGCGACATCTCCGATACTCAATACTTTGCCATTGACCCGGCAGTCATTTTTTTTCATAAAAACGCTTGACCTAAACTTAAGTTGAGGTTTTAGCATGCCGCACAAATCATCACAGTTCAACTGAAAAAGGAGGAGCGGCAAATGCAGACCCTCAACATCGAAATCATTCTTGGCAGTGCCAGACAGGATCGCCAGGAACAACACACCTTATGAAAAGGTTCTCGGTTAACAAGGATTTTTCAACATGAATCACTCAGACAATCACAATGATTTAATCAACCTGGACGCATACCTTAAGCGAATAGGTTACGAAGGACCGTTTCCCTTGCAGGCCGACTATGAGGTACTGGCTGCCCTGCAGTGGCACCACAGTCAGGCGATACCGTTCGAGAATCTCAATCCCCTGCTCGGCTTACCTATTAAGCTGGATGCGCAATCACTGAATGGAAAACTGCTTAATCAACAACGCGGGGGCTACTGCTACGAACAAAATGGGCTGTTCAAACGGGTGCTGGAACAGATCGGTTTCCGTGTGGATGGTTTCGCTGCCAAAGTCATCTGGAATGCCACATCAGACGATATTATGCGATCGCACAAAGTGCTGCGTGTGACCTGCCAGGAAGGCACCTTTCTGGTCGATGTCGGTTTTGGACTGGCTGTGCCAACTGGCCCCATTCCTTTAGCACCAGGCACTATAGCCCGAACACCACATGGACGTTTTCAATTGCTGATGACAGACGATGGTGAATTCAAACTCCAGGTAGAGTTTGATAAGAGCTGGCATGACCTCTACCAGTTTGATCTGCAAATTCAGCAACCAGCCGATTACGAGGTATTCAACTGGTATGTGTCAACACACCCCGAATCCATGTTCGTCAACAATCTGATCGTCAGCAAACCGGTTGCTAATGGCCGCTTAACATTGAGTAACAACCGGCTCACGACTCGATCTCTGGACGGGGACGATACCACTCAGATACTGACGAGTACGTCTGAAATACGTGGTGTTTTACATGATGTTTTTAACATCGACGTTGAGCCATTGACTGGATTGGATGAGGTGCTGAATCGCATTGTTCAGGAGAACAGCTAGCAAGCTGTTGGACCTTGCAGGTAAAACAAACTAAATCTGAATACTATATTGGAGGGAAAATTGGAGGGAAAAATAATTTCTGAAAATATTGAAGCCTGCTCACACGATTGTGGTATTGATTTGGTGAGCAGGCTGAACTCAACCTGTGACTTATTCGACGTCAGACAGGTAGTTGTTTAAACGATCCTGGTTTGCCAGAAATTCGCTTTCCAGATCACCCGCATTGGCACGGATTTCTTCCAGGTTTACCGGCTCACCGGCAACGATCACACCCACCATCGCCATCATGGTGTGCGGCTCACATTCGTAGACGTAGACACCTTCTGCATCCAGGGTGACTGTGACTTCCTGGCTCAGACCGCCTTCCCAGGCAGTGGCACCTGCAGGGATAAGACCTTCTGTGGATACGGAATTATGGCCTGGGTTTGTTGGTACGAAACGTACTGTATCACCAACTGCCGCCTGAACAACCGCAGGCTCAAAGACCATTGGACCTTCAGCGCCCATGTTTTTCATTTCAACAACATGCTCTTCAGCATGAACGCTACCTGCCAGCGCCATCGCTGCCAGACCAATTATTACTGGATACTTCATCTTAAAGCTCCTGCTTTAACAAATACATTGTGGATGTAGAATATCACTTACGCTAATGATAATCATTTCTGTTTTTTATTTGTCAACTATGCGGCCAACCGGGATATTCAGGTCGGTATTCAGGGCCAGCGCCAGGGTTTCACCGTATTGTGAAGCCCGGCCATTAGGGAAAGTATAACAAACTGTACGCAGGATGCATTTTGGGGCCAAAAAAGGAGCTGTACCAGAAATTGATATTGAGGGTGTTGCCAGATCGGCACACCCCCTTTACCTTTCCCCTTGATCAGATCGGATCACCCGCAGGCATCTGCAGCGCAGGCCCGGGTACGGTGTTATCAACACGCTGCTGCCAGCGACGAATATCAGCAACCACAGCAGCCTGGTGCGCACTGATGGCATTGCCTTGTCGCTCCAGTCGTCGAACCAGTTTGCCGAGACGATCTGCCAGCACGGCCTTAACCTCTCCGGAGGCTTCATCACTGGACGCCTGAATCATCATTTCATCGGCTGTCACACGCTGTATCGTCCTCAGCAGTTGCAAATGGTAGCCATCATCCGGGTTTGAAACACCAAAGGTGACCTCAATCAGCCGATCTACGACCTCTTCCAGATCCGGATAATTTTCTATGCTGCCACCCATGCTGCCATAGGCAACCAGTCGTGCCATCCGTGCCGGGTGTAACAAGGTTTGTACCGTCAAACTGGCAGAGGCTTCCGCAGCGCCCAGTGGATCGAACAACAACCCGGTACGGCCAGGAAAAGGTTCGCTGGGGTTAAATCGATAGGCTGCTGGCGGCAGCAACTCCAGAATTCTGTCTGGCAATGCCAGAAACTCCGTATCCAGGGTGGATAGCACGGTTTCAAGGGCATCACGCTGCTCTTCACCAGCAATGATCTGAAACGGAATTTGCCCGTCACCACGTACCGCATAGCGATAATCAGCACCACCGATACTTTGCGCAGCGGCATTGAGCTGAAAGCGATGATGCATATACAGCGGCAGCAGCACATCTTCCAGTGTTGATACCGGTTCACCCTCGCGGATATTGGCCAGGCCAAAACTTTCCAGACCAATACGGCGGACCTCAATCTCATGCTTCAAATGATCGACCAGGTTGGAGCCATTGTCCCAGACGCTGGCGTACTGGTGTCCTGCCCCCCGGAAGTTATTGTTATTATGAGCAACAAAGATCAGACCACGATCCAGACTTTCCTGTACGATTTTCGCCAGTTCTTCTTCCTCATCTTCACCGGGTAAAAACTGTTCATAGGAATAGCGCACCGCCAGTTTGTCGTATTCACCAATACGCTGAACGTAAGCATTGGCAAAATCCAGTTCACCATCATCAGTGATCTCTACATAAGGTGCCGGGTAATCCATCACGCTTTCACGATCATAGGAGCTCGCCAGATAATTGTGTGGGAAACCCAGCGTGTGACCCACTTCATGTGCTGACAGCTGACGCACCCGGTCCAGTGCCATGTTAATCGAGGCCGTATTGTTATCCGCGACCGTTTCCAGGTAATCAAAGGCAGGAATCATACCCTGGCCATGCATGTAATCCTGGCGTAAACGCAGACTACCCAGATTGACGTTGCCTTTGAGGATTTCACCGGTACGTGGATCAATGACCGATGAACCATAGGAGTAACCACGGGTACGACGGTGCGTCCAGTGAATCATGTTGTAACGAACATCCTGAGGATCAGCGCCTTCCGGCAATTCTTTCACCTGGAAAGCGTCAATAAAACCGGCTGCTTCGAATGCCTGGTTCCACCAGCTTGCGCCTTCAATCAGGGCACTTTTGATGGGCTCAGGCGTACCAGAATCGACGTAATAAATAATGGGTTCGACAGGTTCGGAACGTTCCGCTTCGGGGTCCTGCTTCACCAGTCGGTGTTTGGCAATCAGGTGAATTGGCATGCCTTCGCCAATACCAGCGGCGTAGTCCATGATGGTTGGCCCGTTTACACCGATTCGGGGGTCTGCAACGCGGGTCTGAAAATCATCATCGGGCAGTTTGACCAGTGAGTGATGTTGACGCAGCGTAATGGCACTTCCGGTAGCTGCGACAGCATTGACCAGGTTGCCAGGATTGCTGCTGGTAAAGGTCAGCTCGACTTCAATTTCGACATTGTCGGGAAAGGCTTTGGTGTTTTCCAGATAGAAAGCGCTGCGGCTTTTATCAAGGGAAAAAGTTCCTTGCCCACGGCTGGCAATCTGGCCAATCACATCGCGCGTGTCCCTGACAAAGAAATCCGTCGCATCGACCAGTACGCTCTCACCCGTGACCGCGACGATATCAAAGCCCCAAATAATGGAGGGTGCAAAGGCATCCTGTACCGCCCGGCGTTCCAGCGGATTATCACTGAGCGCCTGGTAGCGGTAATTGGGTTCTTTCAGGAACACTTTCGGCCCGACTCTTTCCGCCTTCAGCAAATAGGTACCCCTGAGTTGTCCCCGGTCAATACCGATGGGGTTGGAACCCAACCCGGAACCCATGGATACCTGATACAAAAACTCCGTATCAAGCTTGTCGATTTCCCAGTAGAGCTTGCCCGTTGAATCATCCCAGTAGAGGTCAAAATAACCTTCCATGGCACGTTTGCCAGTTACCGTTTCCGCAATGGACGGCAGGGACTGAGCCTGAGCCTGTCCCATAACAACAGTGGCCAACAACAGGACCAATACGGTTGAACTTCGTTTCAGTAGCCGAGACAGGTACCGGCGAGGTCGCAGGTATCCAGGGAAATCACTTGATAGCGCCATCGTTATTACTCTCATTGATTAAATCAGTCAGAAATAAAGTCGAGCAAGAAAAGTGCCAGCCAGATGCTCAATGTATTGACCCTAGAAGTAGCAGCCTGCGCCGCCAAAGTCCACTGCGGAGCAATATGATTCCAGGAGTACGGCCCATTTGTGGGGCACCCCTTGCCCTGTCATTGCACATTTGACGATAACAACACAGCCTTCGGTTGCTGGAGAACAGGCACGTTCATGGTCATTTTGTATGTTAATGAGGTTAACATGTGATCACCCTTTGGTTAGAATCAAATGGAATCGATCCAGCACCGTCACCCACAGCGACCAAGGACCCGACCTCATGCCCAGCACACTCCCATTGCAAGCCCTGCAACGACTTGGCATCCAATCGCCTACTGAAATTCTCTATAACCCGGATTACGAAACGCTGTTCCGTGAAGAAACCAGACCGGAACTGAGCGGCTATGATGCTGGGCGGGTCACCAAATCCGGTGCTGTGGCTGTTGATACCGGTATTTTTACGGGGCGCTCGCCAAAGGATAAGTACTTCGTTAAAGACGATACCACGCGAGATACGCTGTGGTGGTCTGACCAGGGCAACAATGACAACAAGGCCATCACTCCCGAGGTCTGGCAATCTCTAAAAGCACTGGTTACCCAACAGCTCAGCGGCAAACGGTTGTTTGTCAACGATCTCTACTGCGGTGCCAACCCGGCCACTCGCCTGAAAGTCCGCTTTATTACGGAAGTGGCCTGGCAGTCGCACTTTGTCAAAAACATGTTCATTCGCCCCAGCGAGGAAGAACTCCAGGACTTCGAACCTGACTTTGTAGTGCTCAACGGCGCCAAGGTCACCAACCCTGACTGGCAAAGCCAGGGGCTGAATTCAGAAAACTTTGTCGCCTTTAACCTGACCGAGAAAATGCAATTGATCGGCGGTACCTGGTATGGCGGTGAAATGAAAAAAGGCATGTTCTCCGTCATGAACTACTTCCTGCCACAACAGGGCATTGCTTCCATGCATTGTTCGGCCAATGTGGGCAAAGACGGAGACACCGCCATCTTTTTTGGCCTCTCGGGCACGGGCAAGACAACGCTGTCAACAGACCCGCACAGGGCTTTGATTGGCGATGATGAGCATGGCTGGGACGATCATGGTGTGTTCAACTTTGAAGGGGGTTGTTATGCCAAGACCATTAATTTGAATCCAGATCATGAACCTGAGATCCATGCGGCGATTCGCCGTGATGCGCTTCTGGAGAATGTGGCCGTCGATGATGCCGGCAACATTGACTACAACGACGGATCCAAAACAGAAAACACCCGGGTTTCCTATCCGATTTATCACATCGATAATATCGTCAAACCCATATCAGTGGGAGGACATGCCAGCAAGGTTATTTTCCTGACCGCGGACGCCTTTGGTGTGCTGCCTCCAGTGGCCAGGCTGACCAAGGAGCAGGCCCGATATTATTTTCTGTCCGGCTATACATCTAAACTGGCGGGTACCGAGCGAGGCATCACCGAGCCCACGCCAACGTTCTCTGCCTGCTTTGGCGCGGCGTTCCTGAGCCTGCACCCTACCCAGTACGCGGCGGTGCTAAACAAGCGCATGGCCGATGCCAATGCCCAGGCCTATCTGGTCAATACCGGCTGGAACGGCAGCGGCAAACGTATTTCCATCAAAGCGACACGGGCCATTATTAATGCCATTCTCGATGGTTCCATTGAAGATGCCCAATTCCACTCATTGCCCTTGTTCAATCTGGATGTCCCAATAGCCTTGCCGGGCGTCGATGGCTATATTCTGGATCCGCGCCAGACCTATGTGCACCCTGATGAGTGGACCCAAAAAGCAACGGGGCTGGCACAAAAGTTTGTCGCCAATTTCCAGCGCTTTACTGATACGCCCGAAGGGGCAGCACTGGTTGCTGCTGGACCACAGGTCGAGAATATGCCCTGAAACAGGTAGAATGCCGCCGCTTTCGCTAACCTGAGTCAGACGAGGACACCATGGAGAAACGCACAGCGAGATTAACAGTGCTGGTTGATCCCAAAAAGAAGTCAGCTTTTGAAAAACTTTGCGAACGGGAAGACGTCACTCCGTCACAGAAAATCCGTCAGCTGATGCGTGAGTACATTGAGCAGGAACTCGGACCAGACTGGCGGGATCAAGTATTTAATAGCAACGGAGATTAGAAATAAGCTGTCAGTAGAATACACTCTGGTCCGGTAAGCTATTCATGACCAGGCCAGGATGCATGGGTACTGTGGCAACTCTGTGCTGACTGCTAGAAATTCACTTGGACACTCAAGTGGAAATCGCCGTTATCACCTGACACGGAACTGCCACTGTCCTTCAATTGCCAACCCTGTTCCAGGCTGATACTCAGACGCTGCATCCACTGGTAACGAAAGCCTAGCCCAACACTATGCAACTGATAGGTGGACTCTCCGGGTAACTTGTCCACATTCCAGACCGAGGCGTAATCCTGAAACAGATACAGACGGAACTGGTCCATCCCCTGCTCACTGCCTGAAAAACGGTCAATCAGGGAGAAAGCGGGCATCTGCAGCTCCTGACTTAGCAGGTAACCTTCATCACCGATGACCTCGCCTTCTTCATAGCCCCGTACCCGGCCCGTACCACCGCCGGAAAACTGCTCGCTGCCCAGCAAGTTGCCATTGGCCTGCTGGTAAGAACCCCGCAGTTGCCAGTTCCAGCCTGGCAGCACGGCTGTCAGCGGTGTATTGCGGGTGATATCCAGCGTCGCATAGGCATAATCTGACATTGCACCAGCACGTGTTTTAGCAAACGCCTCATCGGAATTTTTACCAAACAGATCGCCTGGTGATGCTGTCACTTTGAGGCGGCCACGGGTGTCACCGTAGGCGTCACGATAGCTGGCCTGATAGGTCAGGCTGCCTTGAAACACTTCTGTCGCGTTATCAACAACGGGTACGATCACGCCGGGAAACAGGAAATCCAGGTTGTTATCACTGTACTTGTAATCCAGTCCTGCCTGTACACTGTGCTGGAAGCTTGTGCTGGTACTGGCAAGATCATGAGACCAGACGCTGCCCAATTGATAGCTCTTGCCTGCCTGGTCCAGCGGTGCCGGCACGTCTCCCTCGATCTCAGAGTATGCGCCAAAGAATGTCAGCATATCAGCATTCCACAGATCCAGCGCCAGGTCACCCGAGATGGTTCGAAAACGTTCAACCGCGGGATCCGTCATCAACTGAAGCGATCCCTGATAGCCACGACCCAGCACATTGCCCCAGTTCATACCGAGAGTCAGCCGTTCTTCTCCTGTGGTAGATGTCCCCTGATTATTGGCACCCACATAAAACCGCCAGGGATTCATCTCCTGTACCTGCACAACCACCTGACTGGTGGCGGGCTCATCCCCCGGCGCAACCGAGAGCGTGGCGCGCCGGAAAGGGTTGGCATTGATTCTGTCCAGGCCGCGACTCAGCGCAGCCTGATCAATGGCATTATCGACCACCAGCGGCAATCGGCGCCGATAGTCCTGCTCGGAGAAATAGTTGGCACCTTCAATTTCCAGTGATGATAGCGCTGAGGGCTGAGCAACCACTTGTACCATACCTTCGCTGATATCCTGGGGTGGCAAGTAGACCAAAGAGAATGGATGTCCTGCCAGGTTCATGGCTTGCGTAACGCCTTGCTCCAGGAGATCGAGCATGGCTCGGGAGATCGGTTGACCGATAAACAGCTCACGAATAACCGTGAGTTCATCATCCGGTAAAACGGTCTCCCCTTTCACCCGTACAGGTTGTGACGAGGATACAGTGGGAGCCTCTTCAATCAACGACGGGTCCGCCACGATAACAATGCCCGTAAACGCTTCCACCAGCACTTCATTGGACAGCTCGCTGGCAGTGACATCAGCAGGCTCCATTGTCGACTGCATAACCTCATCATCAAACAGTTGTGGCACTTCATCAGGCATGGCGTTATTGAGATTCTGGGCAAGCGTGTGTTGCGCAGAGAAAGTAGTCAAAAACATCAGCAGACAGGCTGGTTTCGAATACAACTTCATCATTAAATCTCCACCAACATATCCATGATCGCCATCATACTGGCCGTGCGATCCAGAGATGCCGCCACTTCATCAATTGGATCACCAAAGACCGTAGTGATCATATCTGGCGGTGGTACTTCACTGAAATTAAGGGATCCAGCGCTTTCCCCGGAAACAAGTTGGTTATAAAAAGCCTCCTGTTCGGCATTTTGCACCACCTGAACAGTTCGAGCAGCGCCGACGAGTACCCCAAAAGACACACCGACAAAGACACCGGCAAGTGAACCAGAGCTGATACCAGCTATCATCGCTGATGTAGCCGCACCATAAGCCGCCTGATTCATTCCAACTAGCGACCCCATCAAGGCTGCCACAGCCGCCGACCCTGCCAACCCTGATGAAATTGCGACTGCACCGCCAACCACACCCGCTGTCCCTGCAGCAATCATGGCTGCATATGCTGCCGTGCGCTCAGCCATAAAATCAGCTTCAGCCCCATCAATAAAACTGGTATAAGGGACGTCATTACCCAATAAATTACTCAACGTGGCCCCTGGGTTATTCCGTGCTATTTCTTCCTGCTGCGCCTGCCACGCTGCAGCCCGACTGCTCATATCAGAGATCATGGCATCACGGTTTTCCGTAAACTTGCGATTTATTGCATCAAACAGCCTGCGTTCACCGACACTTAATGCTTCACCATTGGACACACGTGCTTGCATGTCCTCACTAAACCCCACCAGTACCGGAGCCAGTCCACCAATCGCGATGCCTCGTCGTTCCAGTTGTTCGGCATATGCGGCCAGCTCACTCTCAGAGGCTCCCTCACTTGGTTCCTCAGGCATCTCCAGCGTTGCCATAAAATCCCGAATCATGGCATCAGTCACTTCCCCGCCCGTGAGACCGTTTTCTTCGACAATCATTTGAAGAATAATACTGTTCTCACGCTCAGCAGGGCCGAGTGAATCCAGATAGCTGCGGATTTGATCAAGCCCTAACTCCGGGAAATCCGAAAACCAGCGATCCGCGTTACCGTAATAGCGGTCGGCCCGTATCACCTCGATGTTCTGGTTTTGCTGCTCCAGTCGTTCTTCGATGTCCTGGTACAAATCGATGTTGTCCAGCACAACGGCCGTTTCTTCTTTCACCGTGACATCGACATCAACATCAATCGCGTCAATGATGATGTCTCCAACTGTCAAACTGGCGACCTGGATACCAACCACCGTCGGATCGAGTTGATAGTTGGGATTAATCAGTTCCGCCGACAGCTGATACCTGCCAGGCATTTCAACACTCGGCAGGCCATTGATCTGAAAAACTGAGGTAATGGGGTCGACGATACTATTGCTGAGCGTGAATCCATCGTAATAGTTGGGGTGGGGGCCACCGAATTCCTTTCTGAATTCACCGACAAAGTCAGCGGCAATCAGCCTGGGCGTCACATTCAACATGCCTCTGCCATCGACGGTGCCTTGCAAGCGATAATTGGGCGAAGTCAGCGACGCCAGCACGTCGTAGGTACCCACATTCAATTTCGTGGATGTTATCGGTCCAATGTCAAAGATACTGTTAGCAGAATCTCCCGCTTTCAGACCGTCCACCGTTAAGTTGTACTGATCCGAGGGATCATCCCCGTAAGTCACCGTAGTGGGTGACAACGAGGCAGTGATGGGCGCGGGTACGACATATAAGGTGCCTTCTGTTGACACCACTTCATAATTGGGTGTGCCCAGTGTCGCCTCGAGTGAATAGAATCCAACATCACTGGATGATGTCGCGTTAGAGCGAATGGTTTCATCCAGAATGCCAATGTCGCTGGCTCGCTTGAGCCCTTGGACCTGATTTAGCTGAATCGCAGGATCAGCACTGTCACCATATATCCGACTGCTATTTGCCGCATACAGCGTGACCGTTGCGGGTGTGATGGTCATATCACCGGCATCAACGACGATGTTGTAATTCGCATTGCTCGTCGCTGACGGCACAATGGCATCGGTATAAGACCCTGCGTTAGCGAATTGTTCCGGTGCCAGGAAACTGAATCCGCCCAGCACCTGATCCACCGAATCAAAAAAGGCGACACCTGATGCTGATGCTGTAAATTCGGGATTGGGATCACCGTACTCTCGCACCACATCATCGACCACCACATTCAGGTCACGCGGTGCAATCGTTAAACTGCCTTGCGTGATAACGTGACTGGGAATTGAATAATTGACCGAGTTCACTGAATCGATATTGACTGCGTAACGCCCCACTGGAGACGTAACTTGTGCCGTCGTTGAAGCGGCGAAATTGAATGCACTATACACACTGTCGCCATTTTTAAGGCCAGTCGCTTGCAGGGTGAAGCCCGGATTGTCATCACCATATTGTCGACTGGCAGGCACTGTGCTCAGAAACGAAATGGGCGCTTTGGTCACAGTTAACTGACCGTAGTTGTAGTCGATATTGTAATTACCGGAATCGGCAGTGGACGAGGGAATGATACTGTACTGACCTGCATTGCTGCTTTGACTGGCATTCGTACTAAACGACAAGCCAGGCACGGCGGTATTAATCGTGTCACCCGCAACCAGGCCGGTCACAGATGCACTGAAAGTCGGGTTTTCGTCACCGTACTCACGGTTTGCATCATTGGCCGTCACTATCAAGTCTGCCTTATTGACAGTTAACGTGCCAGGCTCGTATGTCACATTAAAGTTTGAATCACTGATACCACTGGCGTATATGGTATAAGTACCCGCCGCCGTCGGTGAACTCGGCTTTTCCAGCACCAGGTCGCTGGCATCTACAACGCTACTGCTATGGCCATTCAGGTTGCTATAAAACAGACCAAAATCCGGCGTGGCTTCACCATAGGTGATATTGCCATTACCTACCCGCAAGGTGATATCGCGAGGATTAACCGTCAGCTCGCCATTGACATAATTGAAGGCGTAATTGCTGGCAGTGGCTGATGAGGGACGGATGGCAAATGTGCCAGCTCCGGTGATGTTATCCGCTACCACCTGTAAGCCGCTAATGACACTTTCATCATCAAATGATGCCAGACCGCTGATAGTGCTGGTTAACGATGGCGTGGTATCCAGATAGGTCATCGAAGCATCATCGGCCCGAATCGTGACCATGCGTCGATCAATGGTCAAAGTACCTGACTGGTAGGTTACGTCATAATCGTTCAATGACGATGCACCTGACGGCGTGATGCTGTAAGTGCCAACGGGAGAACTGGGAACCGCACTGGTAGCGTAAGAGATGTTGAACCCATCAAACAGCGTTTCATCATCACTGCCCTGAAACCCTGAGAAGGAAGATGAAAAACTCGGGTTGTCATCGCCAAAGTCACGTGTCGCATTGTTGGCCGTGACCACGAGCACCTTGTCTGCCGTCACCGTCAATGTGCCGTCGACAAACTGAAAACCATAATTGTAATCGGTTGCCTGCAGACTGCCCTGACCGACAGTAATGGTATAGGTGCCAGCAGCGGAACTGTTATCCGCCGTCGTGGTCAGGCTGGGTATACCGGTAAAGGCCTGTGCTGCGGTATCACTACCGACCAAACCACTGACCTGGTAGGTAAAACTGGGGTTGGCCAGCCCAGCACTGCGAGACAGGTCATCCGCCGTGATGGTGGCTGTTGCCGGCATGCCATACAGAAAACGGTTGCCTGTCGCGGTGATGGTGGACGGTGCACTGGTGCTGTGACGGGTATTGTAGACTGGCGCCCCTGCAAGGCCGCCCGTTGTCGTATTGTTAGGCGTGTCAGAGTAAACCAGATAGCGCCCATTATTCTGTACGGTCAGCGCGCTGGAGCCCGCATTATTGATAAAACTGCCGTCCTGGCTGGCGAGCACGATATTGCCATTATAGCCTGCATTGATACCTGTCCCAGACGACAAGGTCAGATCCCCGGGCGTCACAATCGAAATATGGCCCTGTATGTCTGTGGTAATCGTGCCGCCCACGGTCAATTCACCAAAGCCGTCAACGATATCGATTTCACCTGAAATGGTGCCACTGGTGCTGCTGGTCGTCAGTGTGCCAATCCGGTTACCCGCATTGTCTGCCTCGTAATTACCCTGAATCCCGCCACCCAGCGTGGTGATGTCCAATGTACCGACATCCAACGTACCTGCCAGGTTGACGGCACCTGTTCTCCTAGAGTTAATCGGCTCCAGGTTTATGCCGGGCGGCGCCGCGTCCGGGTTTTGTCCGGTTTGCAGGGTGCCCGCAGTGATGGTGGCCGAACTGGCCAGATTGATGCTGGTCGAGTTGGAGAAATCATAGGCACCTGCCAGCAAATTGACCCTACCCGTGCCGGCATCGACATTTGCATTGACAAGAATACGGCTACCCGCTTTCAAGGTCAGGCTGTTACCCGATGTCCATCCCAGTGCACTATTGACCTCAATATCGCCTTTAGCCCCTGTATTGCTATCGCCATAAGTGGAGGCATTAATGATCATATTTGCTGAAGCCAGGTTGTTTTCCAGCACGGTGGTATTAAACACACCGTTGCCCTGGTCATCGGTGGCATCGCTGATCACGGCAGTTTCCGGATCCAGCAACAGGGTGCCCACACGTCCTTGTGTTGAGCGCAAATCTGCCAGGCCTGTGTAATTCAATACTTTCTTGCCAGACACCTCGACGAAAGCACCATCGCCAGCGGCGGAACCGGATTGGCCATCAACACGCCCAGCAAAATCGGTCTGAACATCCGACCAGACAATCGCTTCACCGGCGGATTGATTATCAGCCTGAGCTGAGACATCGATTCTGCCCGACTCAGACACACTCACATAATCAGCCGTTGGCAGTTCACTGCCCTTGCCCTGAAAATCGCCCCCGATACGAACGTCACCACCACTGCCGTCAGCGTTGACCGCGGAAATAACACCGCTGTGCTGAATCATGCCGGATTCGGCCGTCAACAGGACTCGGCCACCCACGTTTTCAACACCACTGGCGCGAACCACGCCCTGCTGGTTGATACCCAGTTGATAGACATCACCGCCGGCCGCTTTCAGCTCGGCCTGGGCCGCTTCGACCAGACCGCTATTGATTACGCCAGTTTCAAGTTCTGCCTCAAGTGACCGCTGGACACGAATACGCTGATCGCCTTCTGGCATGAAAAGCACGTCCTGACCAGCGACCAAACCAGCCATGCCGGTTGGCGCAGTGATCTCACCCTGGTTGTCGACAATCTGGGCAACCAGAATGGCATCGCCATTTTCCGCCGTGATACTGCCCAGGTTCACCACAGCCGATTCGCTGCTCCCCAGGAACTGCAGATCACCACCATTGAGAAAATCCTGGTCAGAAACATCCAGGGTGGACGCAATAAATTCTGCTGCATTGATTTCAGCATTTTCCCCAACCAGCACGCCGTTGGGGTTGATCACGTAAACTTTTCCCGTGGCCTGTAGCGCACCGAGTAATTCACTGGGATTCGCACTGGTGACTCGGTTCAGAAGGGTGGCGTCCGGACTGTTTTGCAGGATTCTGACCAGTTCATCGGCTGAAATCGAAAAATCATCCCAGTTGATGATGCCCAAGTCAGAGTACTGATTGATCAGTTGCTCATTCGCAAACGATTGGATATCAATATCACCAGCGACGATGCCTGCGCCAGTGGGTAAGGCAGACGCTGTATTATGGAGGAGTGGTGCACAAACAATAGAGCAATTTATCAGATATACCAGCAGTCGTTTTCGCGAGTTTTTTCTGTCTAATGAATCGAAACAACTATCTGGAATTGACATGGCACCTACCCTCAAAGCACTGGTCTTCGGTATGCTAGGGAGGAGACACCAGAAGCTCAAGCAAAGGGATTTATAGTTTCAGTACCAATTTATGCGCTTTACCAACACACTGACTTTTCTGTGATTTAACCATCATTCTTGATGCTGGTGTGTTATCGACAGGCAAGGCTCAATCCGTTATCTTGTAAACCGATTTAAAGGAATATCAGCAGGACGCGTGATATGAGCACTACCGGCAAGACAGGCTACAGTCAATCCAACGCCCTATGGGATTTTCAGACAGACAGTTTCACGTTGCCTGACAATGGTGGCCTGGGAAGGCTGCAAAAATTTCGATTCCGCAATGATTTAGTTTTTTATCGATCCGAATTTCGTGTCGATTCTGATTGTGTGATTGATACGATAGCTGAAGATGATTTTTCGTCTTCGCTCAGTAGCAGCATGCACGTGGTTGGACGTTGCAGCTATCTCTCTCCCGACGGCAGTGAGATAAAAGTAGACAGCAAACATGCCACGTTACACCGGATCAAAGATATCCATACAAAAATTCAGATACCTGGCAATCAGATCATCAAGCACATTGGGGTATCATGTCATCTTGATTCGCTGCATGAAATGCTAGATTCCAGGCTGCCCGGTGCATTGAAGCATTTTGAGAGTTTCGGTGATGCCCGGATCATTTCCGCGAAAATTCCTATTACCTCCCGTTTCAGAAAATTGCTGACCCAGGCATTTACCACACAGGCCACCAATCCTATTCATAAAATAAAGCTGGAAAGTTTGGCCCTCTCGATCTATGCCGAAGTACTTGAAGGCTACACCACCATGCAGAAAAACGACAAAAGCGTAGTGGCTGCATCGCCCTGGGAATTAAATCTTCTGGAAGAAATTAACGACCACATCAAGAACAATCTCAACCAACCTTTGGGCACAGAGATGCTGGCAGATCAATTTTTATTGTCGCCAAAAAGACTGGCTTCCCTCTACAAAGATCAATTCGATTGCTCTATCAGGGAAGCGATTAAAAGTGAGCGCATGAAACGGGCATTTACGTTGATCAATGACAAAGGACTGACCGTCAAGGAATCCGCCCACCTCGTTGGCTATAATCACGTCAGTAATTTCACCAAGGCCTACCGGGATTTTCACGGTGAAACCCCGGGACGTCCCCGTTACAACAAGTAGGGACTTAACTGCGGTTACGGACAAGACTTTCCAGCGAGCGAATATTTGCCATGATATCCGCACGATTGGGGCTGCTGCGCACAATCTGGCGAAGCACCCGTAATGCCTCTTCGTAATTCTGGCGATCAATTTCAAGCTGGGCACGCCCAATCATTGCTCTTTCCTTGAACATAGGCAGCGCCTCGGCTCGCACATAATATGATAATGCTGCATTGGCCCTGTCCTGATCCCGCAACACTGAGGCCAATGTCAGCAGCGCTTCGCCATTGGCGGGGTCACGCATCAATGCCTCCTGTAGCTGTTCATTCGCATCCTGAAGTGCATCCCGACTAAGCGCAACCTGTGCACGATAGACATCAAACCGTGACGCCATTCGATCTGGCAGAGACACATCACTGTCTGACAGCGATGACATCAACCGATCCAGCCCCTCCCAGTTCTCCTGCCCTGCCAACCATGCACCAATTTGATCAATCGTCTCCGCGCCACTACCGGGATCAGATTCCATTAGTGCGATCATATTTTCAGCGAGCAGACTGACGGCTCTGGTCGGACTGCCAATCTGGATATGGAGTTGCGAAGCAATGACGAGGTTAGCCGGAGCAACTTCTCCCAACGCAATAGCCTGTTCCATGCTGCTTAGTGCCTGCATTTCCCGTTCCTGATTGAGCGCGATCTGACTGCGCTGCAACCAGAGGTCCTTGTTATCAGGGTCTGACTGGATCATTTCCTCCAGCAATCCCTGCGCCTGGTCATAGGCATGGCTATTGATCAATGCATAAAGTAACCCCTGACGCCATTGATTGTTTTCAGGCGCCATGAAAGTCGCCATCTGATAACCGGCTATGGCGCTGGCTGCATTGCCCAGTTCCAGATTGGCAAAGGCCAACTGACCATAAAGCTGCGCATCTTTGACACCAAGCTCAATGCTGCGCGTTAAATGTAATCTCGCCTTTTCATACTGTTCACTAACCAGGTAAACCATACTCAGGCTGCGATGAGCCATGGCCAGGTCCGGCATTAATTCCAGCGCCGACTGTAATGCGCTCTCGGCCTCTACGGTACGGCGAAGATTTAGTAAAACCTGACCTCTTAATAACCTTAAAGCTGTACTATCCTCACTGATATCACGATTGTTAAACGCTTCAACAACAGCTTCATGATCCCCGGCAGACAGCAAAGGCTGAATGACACTGGCGAACTCACTTTCGCTGCTGTCCAGTGTGGCTTCCGTTTCATGCAATGGATAGTTTTCCAACAGAAACTGCCATTGTGGCTCAGCCAGTTCAAATTGCACCTCTGCCGCCAGCAAGTTACCGGACATGCTGGTAAGCATACACAGCATCAATGTTGAGCAGACATGGCTGAATGTGCGGCGCGTGATGGCAGGAACTTTTGTCAGTGAATACATTTTCCACATACACTATTTCATCTCTATGATTTTATTTCGACTGGCCAGATAAAACGGGCACGAACACTCTCATTATCTTTCTGCGGAGCGGTGAACCGGCTGCTACGCACCAAACGTTCTATCTCCCCCCTTAATGCCGGATAAGGGTTTTCGACAATCTCTACCAGGGTCGCGCGCCCCTCTTCATCGATAACAACATCCAGTCTCACCAGTACTTCTCCAATGCCCTGTCGGCTGAGACTTCGTGGGAAATTCACACGCAGTGCCGTCAGCAACGATGGCGGACTGTCCAACTGGTTAAGATCAAAGGCATCCCAGTTGACTTCCAGTGACTGCCACTGCGTTGCCTCGGTGACAATGTCGGGGATCTCGGGTGGCGCAATATCAATATTGGGCTCGACTTCCACCATCTGTAAAACCGGTCCACTGCCCTGTATCTGCAGATTTACCGGCGTTTCCACAACATTTTGCTGCACTGAGGGCGGAGGCGGCGGCGGTGGTGGCGGCACGGCAATCGCTACCTCTCTGACTTCAATGGTTTCCTGAACCTGGTCAGGCAACCAGTAGCCCAGGAACAGCAGACTCAATGCGGCCATCAGCATCACCATACTGAACAATACTGACGTCCAGTGATGCCTGGACAACCTGAATCTTCGATATGTATCGGCGGATAACATCATTATGGGTTCAGTGCTGCCAGATTAACGGTTTGGGCACCCGCAAGTTTGGCTTCATCAATAACCTGCAGCAGTAACTCAGTGGGTACCATTTTATCGGCCTGAACCACGACCGGTCGTGGTTCATTTCGCTGTAACTGTTCTACCGTACCTCTTACACCTGCGACACCAATCTGGCTGCCATCATAATAGACCTCTCCAGCATCCGTTATCGCAATCAGCACCACAGTCTGCTCAAGTCGTTGCGCAGAAATTGCCTGGGGTTTATCCACTTCCACCCCGGTTTCCTTGACAAAAACGGTGGTGACAATGAAAAAAATCAATAGAATAAACACCACATCGAGCAATGGCGACATATCGATGGTTTCGTTGTGCTGCTGCTCCAGGCGTCGCTGTAATCGACTGGACATAGTTACCCCCGCTCCGTTTCAGTAACCGCTTCAACCAATCGGGTATCAGCACTGCCCTGCCTGGCTCGAACAAAAGCCTGCAGCAACCAGCCTGGAATCGCACAAATCAAGCCAAGCTGCGTAGTGATCAATGCATCGGCGATGCCACCATTGACCAGCTCACTACTGGCACCATCCACGGATATGCCGGCAAAGACATCCAGCAGGCCGATAATAGTACCTAGCAGCCCCATCAGTGGCAGCACACCAATCAACGTGCCGGAAAACTCCCGTTTCAGGTCGTCCGTGACTGCCGCTGCTTCATCCTCAACGCGATTACGACGAGCAAAGTATTCAAGCCAGAGTTGTTGGTAACAGACCATCGCCATGACCAGGATTGCCCAGCAAAGCCAGTTACCGGCCATTTGTTCAATCATCGTCATTTGCTCAACCATGGTCGGCACTCCGGCGCTCAGTCTTCATCATCAGCCTTGCCCAGTGAGATAGCGAAACTTTCCAGTTCGTTGTAGTACCCTTTGGCTTTGCGCGACAGCACAGCGTTCAGAATCAATGCCGGAATGGCGACCACCAGCCCCAGTTCTGTCGTTACCAGCGCCTGGGCAATACCACCCGATACCACTTCAGGATCGCCACTGCCAAACAGGGTCATCATGTTGAACGTCTCAATCATCCCGCTGACCGTCCCCAGCAGGCCCAGAAGCGGTGAGACCGCTGCAGTAATCGCGATGGCGGAAATCCATCGCTCCAGACGATGACGGTCATCCTGTAGCTGCACAAAAAGATGGTCATCACGCTGGCGGGCCGTTCTGGCAGATTGAGCGACTTCCAGCAAACGCTTTTGCATGCCTTTAAGCTGTTCAAGTACGGGAGAGTTCTTGTCGCTGGCGGCTTCTGCCAGGGTTGAAGGTGCAAATTTTCTGATGCGCGGCAGACTCCAGAGCTGAACAACTTTCAACAGCGCAATACAGACAGCAAACAGAGCAAAGAACAGAATCGGCGCCACCCAGAGACCGCCTTTAAGCAGATGCTCTATCAATGTTTCCGATTGTTGTTGCCGCGCCAGTGCCCGGCTCAGCGTCGGGTCAAACACGACTTCGCCCTCCTGTGCAGCGCGCAGTTTTGCGATGGTATCGCTGTCACCGCCTTCGAGCATGACATCTGCCTGCAAGCGGCCATCATCTCTGTAACTGGCAAGCCCCGCCTGGTTAGCTTCATCATCCCAGTACCAGGTGACCGGCCCCAGACTTAACACAGGAAGCTCAGCGATCTGGCCACTGGTACGGGTGATTTCGGCTTGTTGCCAGTCCGGGAACAGAAAACCGGAAATCTGGCGGCTGTAATCCATCACCACATCTATCTGTTCAGCCGGTATTCGCGACACGTTGGCATTGCCTTCGGTGTATTGTTGAATAAACCGGTGCAGCAGGTTGGCCTGGTAAACCTGTTGCTCTCTCCAGCTTTCCAGGCGGTTCTCCAACTGGGAAAGACTTAATGTCCTTTCGTCTGCGGCGCGTCGGGCGACAGCCGTTTGATCCTGCAGTTGACGCACGTCACGCTCCAGCGCATTTAATTCCCTGGCCAATTGCTGACGCTGCTCTGCAACGCGACGTTCTGTTTCAGAAAGTCGCTGCTGAGCATCACTGATTTTCTGCTGCAGATGATCCGATTCAGCTGAAAATACCTGAGCAGGTAGCACTGCACCGAGGATAATCATGCTGAATCCGAAATACGCGATAGACTTCATGCACTGGAAAAGCGATTGAATCATGGCTGAACACTCCCACTGCCAGTTGCAGTATTGAGGTCCCTGGCGCCATTTTTCTGTTCATTTTTCTGCGTAGTGTTCTGCCCGGCGCTCTGTAATATGACCGGCAAACGCACAAAGGCCGCCTGCTGCTGGCGTTCATAAATGGCGATGGCTTCAGCAATCGCTGTGGCACTGACAGATTCATCAAAACTCCACTGCCAACCGCCAATGCCCGGCTGGCCATATCCGGCATAAGCACCATCAGCACTGACAAACCAGGCTGTTCCTGCACCCAGGTACAGTTGTTTAACCATGACCTGAGAGCCATCCGGCACTGTCATCGGTGCTTCCTGTACACTGATCCGGGTATTGAAATCGGCAAGACGGGACAGTTGAGCCAGGGCGACCTGTAATTGCTCCGAGGTTTCCGGGTCAGCACTCAGCATGGCCTGCTCATTTTCCCAACCCGCACGGACCGGATCAGGCAGCAGCGGCTGAATGGAACCCAGCCGGGCAACCAGTCCATCCAGGGCCTGAGCCAGTTCCTGCTGCTCTGCTTCCAGCTCGTCTTGCTGTGCCAGTAACGCTTCTCTGCGATCATCCACATCATCCTGACTGGCGTCGCTGGCGGCGAGGATGTCCTGTAGCTGATCACGCTCTGCCTGCAACAAGCTCCAGTATGGGCTGCTGGGCCAGCCAGTCCGCCTCCAGGCGGCTAATCTGACGCTCAGTGGCGAGCCATTGATGTGTTAGCTGATCAATTTCAGCCGGCGTCTGCGCACCAGCCTCTGCCGTAAGCAACCAGCCAGACAGAAGGGCATAGCCCATAAGCCTGCATATCAGGTGTCGAATATTGATAGGTAGTAACTTCATGTCTTACAAAATTATATGCAAATAATAATGATATTATTTCTCATTATCACTATCAATAGCAACTAATTCTGAAAGAAAGGCCTGCCGAGGAAAGCAAGAAAAATAGAAATACCTGTTACCAGCAAAGTGGATCAAGCGCATAGAAATCGCGCAGCTGCTGGTACAAAGCCGGATGCTGCTGAGACATCTGCTGTGGCTGTTCGAAAAAGGCTTCAGTAACCACGGCAAAAAATTCAGCCGGGGAATGAGCGCCGTAAGCGTCAATATCATGAGCATGATGATGGGCCACCTGCTCCACCAACTGCTCATACTCTGTACTGAAAGCACGCACCCATTCACTGTATTGCTGCCGTGTTTCAAGCACCGGTGTACCATCCATCACGGAGTCTTCTTCGTCCAGCTTGTGAGAAAACTCATGAAACACCACATTCGCACCGTCTTCCGGATCCTCAGCGCCTTCCACCACCGAGCTCCAGGCAACAACCACTGGTCCCCGATGCCAGGACTCCCCTGCCCTGAGTTGCTGGTGTTGCGAGACGACGCCGTGCTGGTTTTGCAACGCTTGCGCCTGATAGACATCCGGATAAACCAGGATGGTTCGGAAGCCGGGGTAAAAATCCGTCGCTTTGTTAAGAATCAGCAAACAGGCCTGTGCTGAAATCAGCAGACGGACCTCATCATTGATGGTCATGCCTCCTCGACCCAGAAACACTTTTTCATCCAGGAATATATGGATGAAGCCCTCCAGCCGGCTTTGCAGCTGCACCGGCAGTTGCTTATACAAGGGGAAGCGCTGACGCAACAGCTCACGCCAGTTCTCAGGAAAAGGCTGGGCTGCCAGCTCTTCACGCCGCTTTTGCTTTCGCAAGCGGATGACACGAGGCACCAGAAAAAAACCGGCAATGATGACGACCAGACAACCTAACAACGCATATATCATTAACCGCTTGAACCTTATCCTGACGTGGCTTCTGCCACATAAACAGACAGTGCACGCATCTCGGTTTCACTTAACTGGGCACCAAACGCTGGCATGGCGCCAACACCCTGCCTCACGGCTCTCATGACCTGGTCAACTGAAGGTTTCAAGGTGTCCAGATTGGGACCGATGGCACCAGCAGTGCCGGCATCTGCCAGGGTGTGACAGACACCGCAACCGGGTTGCACCTGAGTCAGGAAAATATCTCGCCCAGCCGTTGCTTCGGCTGACAAGGAGGATGATGAGCTGGCAGCAGTTCCTGCTGCCGCTGCTGGAGTGGGTGTTGATCCGGCAGCTGTTGCGTTTGCTGTCATGGATGCCGGAAGTTGATCCACTACATTGATTTCCAGGCCGTGATCATACCAGCCGTTGTGCCCATAGCCGCGATGATTAGGTATGGCGTCACGCGATTGTGTATCACCGCTAATATCCGTCGCGCGGGACACAAACCGGTGCCGCCCGGCACTCAGTTCCATGGGCAGAATAAAACTGCGCCAGGCATTGGGTCCCAGGTCAGGGCCAATCAGCTCGGCCTCCTGCCAGTTCTGCCCCTCATCCACAGACACTTCCACCTTATCGATGCCACGCTCCCCGGAGAACGCTACACCATAGAGCGTTGCCTGGCCTTTCAATACCGGCATGTCATCCGCGCCCGGACCATTCAGCCAGGACTTCACCGGCATGCGGTACATGGAGGGGTGTTCCGGACGGCCGGACTCCCCGATATCACGGAAACGGTAACTGGAAACCTGAATGGAAGCACCCGACTCTTCTTCCGTTAATGCGATGCGCTTGACCCACTTCACGTTGTTCACACCAAAATACCCTGGCACCAGCATCCGTACCGGGCCACCATGCACCAATGGCAGAGGTGCCCCGTTCATTTCCCAGACCAGCATGCAGTCCTGCAAACCCTTTGCTTTGGGCACGGAACGCTCGACTACTACCTGGGATGGATCAACGCCGTCAGGTAACTCTTCTGAGCCGGTCGCGGTCAGAAAAGCCAGTTCATCCGCAGCTGCGCCCCCAAAGTGTTCAATCACATCACTGACCCGCACGCCCGTCCAGATAGCACAGCCAGCCGCCCCGGTCGCCCATTGCGAACCCGATGGTTCATGCGGGAAATAGGCGCGGCCATTGCCGGAACATTGCAGCACTGCTGCCTCCATCCGAACCGGCAAGGTTTTTAATTCAGCCAGTGTGATTCGCCCTGTGTTGGCCACACCTGCCACCTCGATCGACCAGGCATCACGATTGGCAATGATCGACTCATCGGGCGTAGGCAGGTTATTGCGGACAAAGAAAGCTGATTGCGGCGTAATAGGTGCCAGGCCCAGCGCCGAACGCCTGGCTTCCAGGGCCCAGGGCATGTCATTGTGGATATGGAAATTGCTCGCCAGCTTGCCAGTGGGCATGGCACGTTCCATCGCCTGGGCACTGGCGAATCTGGCCAGCGGGCTGACAGCAGCTGTCGCGCCTCCTATTGCAAAGGCTTTAAGTAAACTGCGACGGCTGAATGATGACATGATTCGCTCCTGATTACGTGCAACAAAAACAATATGAACTCATAATACTAAACCTAGCGAAACAAGGTAGCATTTACCCTTAACCCTGCGAAATTTCATACTCCTGGATTAGCGGTTCTGCCGGTATACCCCACGCATTCGTTATTTTACGGAAATGCTTGCGTTCATACGCGACAAAGCTGCCTCGTAGTCTACTTCTGAGTGTATGGCCTTGATATCCATCAGATACTCTCCACATTTATTTCATCATAATCGGCATGGGTGCCAATAAAACGAACGTAGCCCATTTATTCCCTGTAAAACTCATACTTGGCTGTTATTTTTATAGCATTTGGCAAGCTATGATCTCGGTTCAGTCTCTTTTACACAAAAAAACTGCCTTTGGTCAAAGTGACCAAAGGCAGTTTGGCTGGTTATGATGATCAGTTTTATCTGAAACGTCAGAAAGTCAGGTTCAGGTTCACTTCAAAGCTGCGGCCGGGTTCACTGTAGCGGCGAATGCCATTCCCGGTGACACCGATGCCGGGCCGCAAGTCACCCTGG
The DNA here is from genome assembly GCF_001642735.1 of Pseudohongiella nitratireducens. Lineage (GTDB taxonomy): Bacteria > Pseudomonadota > Gammaproteobacteria > Pseudomonadales > Pseudohongiellaceae > Pseudohongiella > Pseudohongiella nitratireducens. Next base: position 62,899 of record NZ_LWHM01000031.1, read on the forward strand.
TCAATAAAACGGACACTATCCCAGGTGTAATATTCCTTATCCGTCAGGTTAAAGGCGCCAGCGGTCAAACGCAGGTTTTCCAGCAAGTCGACATATACCATCAAGTCGAACAGCGTGGCCGTATTACTCAGATAGAGAGGATAGATCCGGGTGCCGGTGGCATCGGTATCGTAGGAATCGTCATTGGCCTTGCCTTCGTTGTAGGTGGTGACAAGGCTCGCTCCCCACTTGCCTGTCGGGCTGGTGTAACCTGTGCGCCAGACTGCATTCAGGGGTTGTACCGAATAAACCGGATCGCCATTGGCTTCCTCACCGTCTGTGTAGGCTGCAGAGAAACTCATGGTTAGACCTTGGGCCGCCCCAATGGCCGCATTAAGGTCGATATTGGCAGAGAATTCCAGGCCCTGCATTTCCACATCATTGCTATTGAATGGCACCAGGTACCCATCCGGATCAGGCAAACCTGTATTGGTGTTGGTGCCATTAACTGTCTGGTAGTCTATGAAATCATCATAGTTGCTGCGAAACGCACCTATTCGGACATCGCCTGCCGCGTACTCACCTACCAGGGCGATATCGAAGTTAGTGCTGTACTCGGCTTCCAGGTCAGCATTGGGTACCGTGTTCCAGTCATCAAAGGTACCACTGATGCTGTACATGTCTTCAATAGTTGGCGCACGGAAACCGGTAGACACCCCTGCCTCAAGACTTAAGGTATTGGACAGTCCCTGCTCAACACCAACCGTCCAGGTGACAGCATCAAAGCTGACTTCACCCAGGGTGGCTGTGTCGTCCGAAAAGTTTTCATCGGCTTCGGCATCATAGGTGTAATCGTCATACCGAAGGCCGAGACGCATCTGGGTATTATCGCCCAGATAAAAGGTATCCAGACCGTATAAAGTGTAAACATCGGCCTCTGAAGCAGGGACCAACGCGCCAATATTACTGGTCACCCACTCATCGCTGTCATCAAGCAGGTTATCGGACTGACGAATTTGCGTATTCTTAAACGCTTTATCCTGCACTTCCAGCCCATATACCAAAGAATGATCCGCTACCGCCTTGTTGAAATCCACCGTCAGCTGTAACAGGTCCTGTTCATAGGCTCGGGTTGAAATGCGCCTTTCGTTGGTATTGAAGTTAGGGAAACCGGGAATCTGAATATTCACTTCCTGGTGCGTATTGGCTTCCATAAGGACATTCTGGTCATTCAGGGCAGTCACAACTGAATCAAAAAACGCAGTTTGCATGTCCAGATTATAGAAGATGCCGACGCGCTTGGTTTCGTTGAAATCATCACCCACCCGATCCGAGTACCAGCCACCATTGAAGGAACGGTTGTCGGTGTTGGCATTTCGTTCATAATAGCTGCCAACCAGACCAATTTCACTGTTTGGGGTCAGGTCATATATAAATTTGACCAGCGCGCTGTCGAGCTGATTATCCTGCGGGTCAGGAGTCTCGCGACCGGCGCCATCCACATCCAGACCGTCCATGTCGTAATTTTCAAACTCATGACCTTCGCGGCGGGTATAGACCAGCAAGGACTCAAGTTTGCCGGTGCGGTTGGCAGCGGAGAATGACGCCATCATCTCATCATTGAGCCCGGTATATCCGGTTTTAACGGCAAAACCACTGTCATTGCCCTGGTCCGTGAGAAAGTCGGCCGGGTCTTTGGTGGTCATGTTCACGGCACCAGCCAATGATCCATTACCGGACAGGATAGCATCCGCCCCTTTGACGATTTCGACAGCTTTCAATGCTTCAATATCAACCCCGTTGCGGGAGCCTTTGAAATAACCGTAAGCTTGACCACCTTCGTACTTCAGCGTTTCACCCTGGGGTACACCATCGACATTGATGGCGACACGATCTTCATCGAGACCACGAATATTAAAACCACTGGCGCCCCAGCGATCATCACCGCGGGAAACACTCACATGAGGAATAAAGCGAACCAGGTCTTCAAAGTTGTCGACCATCTCGGCATTGATGTCATCGGCTGTAATGACTTCGACGACAGCATCACGTTCGATGCTTTCTGCCTCAACGGTGGTCAGATCCAGCTCCTGCACAGACTGGGCATGAGCACCGGTTGCGATGAGCATGGCAATAGCCTGGGCCAGCGCCAGCTTCGGGGGCAGCGTCCTGAGCGTACTGGCAGACAAATAGCGTGTATTCATGGGGGTCTCCTGATTTGTTATGCACCTTGATAGTTATCAATGGCTGGGCAATGACAAAAAGGAGTCAACCTGGCTATGAATGACAACAAATGATAATGGTTGTTATTTACATTATCAACGGGTTTAAAAGAAGATATAAGCAAGCTCCGGATCAGACAGGTGTTACAACGACACTGCACTATCATCTATCTCATGGAATTTGGCGTTTTTCATCCATGCAGATAAGATGATCTGATACAAAACAGGCAAAGGTATGACAATGCAAAAAAGACGTTTACAGATACTCATCGCAGCTGCAGGGATGGGCTTGAGCCTGGCAGCTCATGCTCACTTCAAACTGGAAAGCCCCGCCTCATGGATTGTCGAAGATGAACGCGGCGACCCCCAGAAAATAGCGCCTTGTGGCGGCACCCTGGATGACGGCGGCACGCGCACAGGCGATGTGACAGCGGTTACTGGCGGCAGCATGATGCGCCTGGCCATTACAGAAACGATTTACCATCCCGGACACTACCGCGTTGCGCTGGCAAGGCGACTGAACTGGCTGCCCGGTGATCCGGTCGCCCCCATGGTTGAGACCGATCGCGGTCCTCGTTCTGGCCATGCCCCCATCGACGCCAACCCTCAACCACCGATATTACTGGATGGGCTCTGGGAGAATTATGAACGCCGCACGGGTCCGCTGGAGACAGAGATCGCCATACCGAATATTGATTGCGATGACTGTTTTCTCCAGGTCGTACAATTTATGGAAGGTCACCCTGGCTTCCGCGAAGGGGGTTTTACCTACCATCACTGTGCCATGCTGGACATCACGGCTGATCCCAGCAAACCGATAGATGAAGGGTGGCCAAGTCCAAACAGATAGCTATCAAACCTGAGACATGTTTTACAGGGATAAAGACCACAACTAATAATGAAAATGCATGTTCCGGAGCCCATCAATGACACATTCACAACCTGGCTTGTCACGCTGTAAACACCTGTCTGCAACCGCTAGCACCCTGTCACTGGTGCTGCTAACCAGCGTCTGGGCAAACCTGTCACATGCACAGTCAGAAAGTGATGCGCCCTGGTTTGGACTGCCGTTACCCCCGGCATTCCAGGCGCACCGCCTGCCCGCCATTGTGGGAGAACGTGGCCCAACACCAGCGGTGGTTCCCGCTGGAGAGGAAGACAACACTGAACTCCAGGGCGAAATTATCTGGCAAGACCTGGAAAAGGTGGTGGCATTCTCCCGGCAAAGCCGCAGCGAACAGGAAATAGGTAACGGTCAACTCTGGGGAAGAATCAGTGGCTTTCCCTCGTCAGAGCGGACAGTAGAATGGATGGTCAATCGCTACCAGGAAGTCGGCATTGAACAAACAGCGATCCAATCTTTTGATCAGGACTCCGATGCCCGGTTCTGGTTACCGCACTCATGGGAGGTTCGCCTGAAAGGCGATGATGTCTTCGGTTCCGGCAGTCAGGACATTGTGCTGGAAACGGCCCACCCGTTATCCCCATCAGAGTTACCTGGAGGCCAGTTAAACGGTGAACTGGTCTATGTCGGCACCGGCAGCCCGGCAGAACTGGCCCACATCGACGTAAACGGCAAAATCGCCGTGCAGCACATTACTCCGCAAGCTCACCTGGTATTTGAATGAGCGACGACGGTACCACGCACGCGGGACATGTTTGCCCGCGGCGCGCTGGCAGTGCTGATTATTGTCGATCAGCCAGGAAACGAAATGGCACGTGATTTCAATAACTGCGGCGGGCCCTGTTTTAACATTGGTGGCCGTGATGGTCATTTTCTGGCTGCAGCGCTAAATGCGGCCGCCGGGAACGGTGTCACAGAACCATTGCAGGTCGAACTGAGCCTGGAAACGGCAACCTATCGCAACCTCAGTGCCATCAATGGCATCGGCGTGATTCCGGGTACTAACAGTGATGAGACCATCATCATCAACGCTCATGCCGATGCCTGGTTTGATGGCGCTGGCGATAACGGTGACGGTGTGGCCGTACAAATCGCACTGGCCAAACACTTTGCCAAACCAGAAAACCGCCCATCGCGCACGCTGGTTTTTGTGGCCAGTGCCGGCCATCATACCCGCGGCCTTAACGGCCCTTCAGCTTTTGTCAGAATGAACCCTGAATTGGCGGATAATGCCGTACTTGCAATCAATATCGAGCATGTCGCCCAACGCAATTTCTCACCGGCACGCTCCGAGTTTGCTGACGGCTATCGTGAGTTTATTGCTGATTCAGGCGAAGCCCCTATCGTGGCAGGTATCACCAATAGTGCACCGTTTCTGGAAAACCTGTTTGTGGAAGGTGTGGATCGTTACGGCACCAATTTCGTGTCGGATGTCTCGATCATGGCCAGCGGTGAAGGGGGTGGCTATCGCTCTATGGGAGCACCGATCATCACCACTATGCAGGCACCACCGCTGTACCATACCAGCGGTGAAGTGATTGAAGCGGTATCGATGCCAGGGCTGGAGCGCATGGCGCGCTTTCTGGCTTTCTTTATCCATGCTGTCAACCAGGCAACTCGGGAACAGATCGACCCGTAATGCTTTCTTATTACAAGCGGCAGTGCATATATGAAATCACCTATAGTGATCTACCTGGCAACCGGCAAACCTTTGGCATAATTGACCAGTTTATCTTTAAGGCGCTGAGAATAAGTAATGAAGTTGGTCAAAGCACCAACATCCTTTCTTAAAGGGTCAGCTAACAGTTTTAACAACGTGCGGTTACCTTGATTGATATCCAGTTGCAACGCCTCGGAAAAACCATGAATGTCCATTTCATCCTGTGATTCCATGCTTTTTCCGATGACATCAAACATCTGCAAAATTCCACTGGATATTTCACGAATAATCAGCAGAATATCGCTTTTGGGTTCAAGATAGTGCGCTGACAACATTTTTTTGGTGTTGTAGATATCCTTGATTGAATCGTGGATCTGAAACAGATAATCATAACGGTTAATGATATGCATCAGTTCACGGGATTGATGCTCGTCCTGTATCGATGAAACGACCTTGGCAAAATAGCTGAGATATTCTTTTTTAAAAAAAATCAATATATTCAATGCGCTTTCCAGATGACTCATAGATTCCCCGGTAATTTGTCTCCAGACTCAGAGCCACCTGGCTGTAGTTTTCTTGCAAAAATTTCAGCAACCCGTTTGCCTGCTCGCCAAGCTCCATTTTGATATGGTCAAACTCATCACTTTCCGAGTATGTCGGCAAACTCAGTCGTTGGAAATCCATCTTTCCTTCTCCCAGTAACGCATCAACCATACGGGTAAAAGGGTTGATAAAAATGAGAAACAGGATTGTCGTGACAACGTTAAAAACCAGATGTAATGTGGCAAGAAACTTCGCCGGCTCGACAGATACAATCGAAAGGCGATGACCGAACAACAACAATATTGGCAAGAAGATCAACACACCACCAAAGTTAAACATCAGATGACTGAATGCCGTTTTTTTAGCTGCAGCATCCGCACTGATCATGGCAATAAGCGCTGTCACTGTTGTGCCAACGTTGGCACCCATGATCAATGGCACGGCATTTTCCAAACCCAGAATACCCTGTTGGGTAAAAATAATCGCCAACCCGGTCGTGACAGAGCTGGATTGCACTAATGCCGTAAACAGGCAGCCGATTAATAACGCCAACAATGGATTCTGAGGAGTGCTCAGCACCTCTACAAGCCAGGGATTGTTTTGCAATGGCTGCAAGGATGAGGAGATCAGATTGAGCGTAAAGAAAACAAAGCCAAAGTAGAAAATTGCCTTACCAAACACTGCTAACCTGGAGTGCAGCAGTGACAAAACAAAGCCAGAAATGATAATAATGGGAGCAAAAGAAGTAAGCTTAAATGCCACTAATTGTGCGGTGATGGTAGTACCAATATTTGTGCCAAAAACAATACCCACACTATTTTTAAAGGACAGGACACCTGCATTCACCAGGCTGATCGTAATCACGGATGTTGCTGAACTTGACTGTATAATCGCTGTTACCAGCGCTCCGATTAACACACCTGCCACCGGCTTCCTGGTCAATTTTCCAATGATCCGTCGAAAACGCTCACCCGCAATATGCTCAATTTCTTGGGAAAAATTCTGTAACCCGAATACAAAAAGGATAATGGCAGTAAGGCCTGCCATCAGAATATGAATATTTTCCATGATCACTTCTTATAAAGGAGTAGTTGAGCCTGGCGACTAAAATGTGATTTTTTGACCCAGGTGTGGTATTTCAGGATGCCATCCTATTTCCTTGACCGCTTCTGATAATGTCAATTTGGCTTTTTCTTCCCCATGTACTAGAAACAACCTGGGCTTTTCTCCCTGAAAATAGCCTAACCATTCAATAAGCTGTGTTCGACTGGAATGGGCAGAAAATCCTCCCATCGTGTGAATGGCCGCCCTGACCGCAATTTCATCTCCGCCAATTTTGAAGTATTCGGCGCCGTCGACCAAGGCACGCCCTGGTGTACCCATCGCCTGGAAACCGACAAAAATCACATGAGACTGTCTTCGCCAAAGATTGTGTTTCAAGTGGTGCCTGATTCGTCCGCCATTACACATGCCACTGCCAGCGATAATAATTGCACCACTTTCAAGTTTGTTCAGGGCAATCGACTCTTCTGTCGTGGTAGAGTAACGCAGCACTGGAAGGAACGTATGTAGACTTTTTTGATTGGCACGTGAAGTTGAAGACGTTGCATCGATGACAGCTTTATCTTCTTCATTATAGATATCCTGATAGCGATGATAAATCTCGGTTACCGCTATTGCCATTGGGCTGTCCAGATAAACGGCCTGGTGGCGCAGCTTGCCTGCCTGATACAGCTCGCCAAGGCGAAACAGGATTTCCTGTGTTCTGCCGACAGCAAAAGATGGTATGAGAATATTCCCCCCGTTTGCCGAGGCTTCTTCAATAACGTCCTCAAACTCCTGTAACGTGTCTTCCATCGAACGGTGATCACGGTCACCATACGTTGATTCCAGCAACAGGATGTCCGCTTCTTCCACTACTTCAGGGTCCCGTAGCAAGGCTGCCTGACAATTACCCAGGTCACCAGAAAAAACCAGTTTTTTCTCCACCCCCCGCTCGTTGATATAGAGTTCGACAATGGCCGACCCCAGAATATGACCGGCATCCAGAAAACGAATATCAACACCATCGGCAATATTAGTGCGCTGGTGGTATCTCAGCCCCTGGCAGTAATCCAGCGTAGCTTCAACATCTTCCAGTCTATACAGGGGCTCAATTTCCTGTTTTCCCGCACGGCGACGTCGCTTGTTTTCCCATTCAACATCACGCTCCTGTAGTGACGCCGCATCTTTTAGCAGTATCTCAATCAAATCAGAGGAAGCTCGGGTCATGTAAATGGGGCCACTGTAGCCGGACTTTACCAGCAAAGGCAGGCGCCCGGAGTGATCGAGATGGGCATGGGACAAAACCACGGCATCAATGGTCGAGGTTTCGAATGGTAAAGGCTTTTCGTTAGCATCCTCTTCCTCACGCCGCCCCTGAAACAGCCCGCACTCCAACAATAACGTCGCCTTATCAGTCTGTAACAGATACAAAGAACCCGTGACCCCTTCGACTGCACCGTAAAAAGTGAGCTGTGCCATAATGTTTCCTTATCTTAAAATAGCAAATTATTAATCAGTAACCGGCGCAAACGGCCATTGCCACTGATTAATTTCCGGCGCATCAACACCATGTTGATGCGCATACTGCAAGCAGGCTATTTGCTGATCCCGAAAATCCTGCTTGGCGTGAGCACCTCTGACTTTTAACCCGGGCACCCAGTTGATGACATCAATTGCCAGACTGAAACGGTCAATACAATTAGCGATAGCCAATTCGAGCGGTGTATTAATATTGCCGTGCTCGACATACCCCCGGACGTGTAAATTGGGGTGATTATTGCGACGGTATGCCAGACGGTGGATTAGCCACGGGTAACCATGAAAATTAAAAATGATTGGTTTGTCCGTGGTAAACAAGCTGTCAAAATCCCGATCGGAGAGTCCATGGGGGTGCTCGCTTTCCGGAGTCAGCCGAAACAGATCAACCACGTTGATAAAGCGGATTTTTAACGTCGGAAACGCGTCACGCAACAAGGCAGTAGCAGCCAATGCTTCTTTGGTCGGAATATCGCCACACCCCACCATGACCACATCAGGCTCCTCGCCTTCATCGTTGCTGGCCCAGGGCCAGATCCCCAAACCTTTAATACAATGCGCAATGGCGCTGTCCATATCCAGATACTGAATATGAGACTGCTTGTCGCAGACTATGACATTTATATCATTCTGGCTTCGCAAACAGTGGTCCGCTGTGGAAAGCAGGCAATTGACATCGGGGGGCAGATAAATGCGAGTTACCGAAGGGCTTTTATTCACTACCAGATCCAGAAACCCGGGGTCCTGATGTGTAAAGCCATTATGATCCTGTCGCCAGACAGTCGAGGTAATCAGGTAGTTAATCGAAGCAATCGGAGCGCGCCAAGACAGTTTTTCAGCAATGGCAAGCCACTTGGCATGCTGATTGAACATGGAATCAATCACATGCACAAACGCCTCATAGGTGGCAAAGAAACCGTGCCTGCCTGTCAGAAGATAGCCTTCCAGCCACCCCTGCAAGGTATGCTCCGATAACATCTCAAGGACTCGTCCGTCCGGACTTAACTCCCCGCCATTGTCATCTTCTGGCAGGTAATCCTCCAACCATAATTTTTTACTGACTTCATAAATCGCATCCAGTTTATTGGACGTATTTTCATCAGGACCAAACACACGGAAGTTGCTATTGTTCATTTGCATGATATCGCGCAAAAAAGCCCCCAAAGGACGAGTATTCATCGCACTGCTGGTTGCCGGACTACCAACCCTGGCAGCATAGTCACGAAAATCCGGCAAACGCAAATTGCGTTTCACCATGCCGCCATTGGCATGCAGATTGGCACTCATGCGCCGATACCCTTGCGGTGCCAATGCCTGTAATGATGGTGACAAGCGACCTTCCTGGTCAAACAACTCTTCTGGACGGTAACTGCGCAACCACTGCTCCAGTAACGTCAGGTGCTCGGGATTATCATGGACTTCAGTCAGTGGTACCTGGTGTGCCCGCCAGTAACCTGCCACTTTATTGCCATCTACAAAGTCCGGCCCTGTCCACCCTTTGGGGGAACGCAAGACAATCATTGGCCAGATCTGACGTTTTGCCTGACCGGATTGGCGTGCCTGTTTCTGCAGACGCTTGATATCAGCAATACAGCTTTCCATCGCAGCAGCCATCTTCTGATGCATGATCATGGGATCATCGCCCTCGACAAAGCAAGGCTTCCATCCATAGCCGATAAACAGTGCTTCCAGTTCATCATGCGGTATCCGCGATAATAAAGTAGGGTTGTTTATCTTGTAGCCATTGAGGTGCAGTATGGGCAGCACAGCCCCGTCCCGTATGGGATTGATAAATTTGCCAGAATGCCAGGAAGTGGCCAAAGGCCCCGTTTCAGCTTCACCATCACCGATCGCGACAACACTGATGAGATCGGGGTTGTCAAAAATGGCTCCGGTGGCATGAGAAAGACTGTAGCCCAGTTCGCCCCCCTCATGAATGGACCCGGGTAACTCAGGTGTACAATGGCTCCCGATGCCGCCAGGAAAGGAGAACTGTCTGAACAGGTGCTTTATACCGAGTGCGTCCTGGCTGACATCGGGATATACTTCCGAGTACATTCCTTCAAGGTAAACCGGTGCGATAACCCCTGGCGCCCCATGCCCTGGACCAGCCAGAAAAATCGCATTCAGGTCATCGCGATTGATTAGCCGGTTCATATGCACATACATAAATGACAGCCCCGGGCTTGCCCCCCAATGGCCAAGCAAGCGCTTTTTCAAATGCTTGACCTGTAAAGGCTCCTGCAGCAGCGGATTGTCCTGCAGATAAATCATGCCAGCTGCCAAATAATTACAGGCACGCCAATAAGCATCCAGTGCTTGCAGCTCATTCTCCGGTATAACACTCGCCTCTAGCCTGGTATCAGTATCTACAGCGTTGTTCATAGGTATCTCCGTCTGTCAGCGAAAGTTACTCCGATATGTGATTATCAACTAATCTATTTTGTGACTTTTACATTGTCAGTCTGCCTATCTGTCCACGTTTCATTTCAATGTTTGTTGCTTCTTGTTAACGATAGTAACGATACTGTCCGATTGTTTGTTTACCAGGTGTCCTTTTGTCGAAAAAGTGATACCCGCAGCATTAGCTTCGTCTGTATCAATGTGCATTTCAGTAAGAAAATTTCCATTCACCCGTACTTTGGTATTGGCAAACAAGGTCCGCCGCTCCCCTTCACCCAGCTCTACATCGACAAGATCGCCATCATTCAGCCCCCATGCAAGGGCATCATCACTGTGCATATGAATGTGACGGGCAGCAACAATCATTCCTCGAGTTACCAACTCGCCACAAGGACCACGCAGTCGTATCGGTGGCGTGTTATCGAGTTTACCTGAAGCACGCACTGGTGCCTCAATGCCTAATGTGAAAGTGTCAGTTCTCGACACCTCAATCTGTGTCTGCTCACGCTCAGGGCCCAGAATCCGCACGTTAGAAATGATACCCCTCGGACCAATCAGTTCAACGGTTTCCAGGGCTGCCCACGAGCCAGGCTGTCTGAGGGTTCGAAGCACATTCAGCTGGTAGCCCTTACCAAACAGTAGCTCGACTGCGTGCCGGGAGAGGTGAACATGGCGGGCTGAAACAGCCACCGGAATGACACAGTTATCTTTATTTTCCTGTAATCGGGCAGATTCCAGATGTTGTTGTACTTCTTTAGCGATCATCCATTGCTCACTGGTCCGTGTAACGATCACCTTGATTCTGGAAATTTCATGATTGATCAGTTGGGAATCAAAAGCGCTCAACTGCAGCGAGCTGTTTTTATTGACATCCAGTGACAGTCCCAAAAAATGTAATTGGTCACAAATACGCTGACGCATGGTAGCGGAATTTTCACCGATCCCGCCGGTAAAGACGACCACATCCACCCCTCCCATCACTGCTGAATAAGCACCCAGATACTTTCTTACCCGGTAGGCATAAACATTAATCGCCAATTGCGCATCACTACTTCCCTCTGCTGCTTGTTGTTCGATATTTCGCAAATCTGAACTTCCACCCAGGGCCTTTAGTCCGCTGTTGTGATAGAGCTGACGCTCTATCTCTTCGATGGACATCCCTGAGTGGCGCGACAAAAAGCTGAATAAACCAGGGTCAACATCACCCGAGCGAGTTCCCATCACCAGACCTTCCAGTGGTGTCATACCCATTGAGGTATCGACTGATACGCCATGGTTAATCGCACAAACACTCGCACCATTACCCAAATGACAACTGATAATTCGCAGATCCGAGAGCGGAGTCTGTAACGCATCTGCTACACGCAATGCGACATAATGGTGTGAAGTACCATGAAAACCATATCGCCTAACCCCCAGTTGACGCCATGACTTCGGGATGGCGTAGCTATAGGCTTCTTCGGGAATTGTCTTGTGGAATGATGTATCAAATACCGCAACCTGGGGTTTATCTGGCCAGATTTCCTGGCTGATATAGATGCCACTCAAATTGGCCGGATTATGTAGCGGAGCCAGTGGTGTAGCATCTTCTATCAATGACAGTGTTTTATTATCTATACGAACTGCTGCGGTTAACAGTGTTCCGCCATGAACAACCCGATGCCCAATAGCATCGAAATCATCATACCCCCACTGCTCCAACAGGTTGGGTATATTTTCAATCGCATGCTCTACGTCAGTAACTTTGACACGATGATGCAGGGTTTCTCCCTGTTCTCCCCCGAGTTGAAAATGCAAATCACAGTACCCATCCAGGAAATGTTCAAACTCTGCTTTCACAACCCGGGGGTCATCAATACGGGTATCAAAAATACCGAACTTTACGCTTGAGCTGCCAGCATTAAACACCAGTATTTTCATGGGCTGCCATTCCTGGTCAACGTATGCGAGGTTCGACCAAGCAATAGACGCAACTGTTTCTCCAGCTCACAGATGACAAATACAATTGCACCTATACTGAAGACAAGCACCCCGTCCCAGAAGGAGACCGGCCGTGTACCGAAAACATACTGCAAAGGAGGCAAATACGTAAATGCAAACTGCACGGCAGTGACACTGATCACTACCAGCCAGATCACTTTTGTGCCCTGGACTGCTTGCCAGTTAAGCGATGTCGTGTAGATATTGCGGACAAAAAACAGCAGGAATATTTCCATGGCAACTATGGTATTAACCACCAACGTTCGCGCTAGCTCTTCAGAATACCCACGATCCATGGCATAGAAATAGATACTGTAGACTCCACACAAAATCAGCACGGCGATCATAACAATATACCAACTCATGGTAGCATTCAGCAGCGGCTCATTGCGCGCCCTGGGCGGACGAGACATGGTGTTCTCTTCTGTGGGCTCAAAAGCTAGAGCAATTCCCAGAGAAGCTGCTGTGACCAGATTTATCCACAGTATCTGGATTGCAGTGACAGGCAGCGACATTCCTGCAAGCAAGGCAACAATGATCACCAGTGACTCCCCCGCATTGGTAGGTAGAGTCCAGGTAATAATTTTTTTGATGTTGTCATAAACAGTCCTGCCTTCACGCACGGCAGCAACAATTGATGCAAAATTATCATCGGCCAGCACCAGGTCCGCTGCTTCTTTTGCTGCCTCACTGCCTTTTTTACCCATGGCAATGCCTGTATCAGCGCGTTTCAGGGCAGGCGCATCATTTACGCCGTCACCGGTCATTGCGACTGTCATTCCATTAGCTTGTAACGCATTAACAAGGCGTAACTTATGCTCAGGACTGGCACGTGCAAAAACATCGCAATGCAGGACTTTATTCTTAAGCGCCAGATCATCTAGTTTATCAATATCTGTGCCCGTCAACACCTTGCCTGGATTCTGAAGACCAACTTGCCGGCCAATCGCCGCCGCAGTCTGAGCATGGTCGCCGGTAATCATCTTGACGCCAATACCGGCCTGGTAACATTCACTGACGGCTTGAATCGCTTCCGTTCGCGGTGGGTCAATCATGCCAACCAGACCCAACAGAATCAGTGAGCCTGAAATACTGTCCTGCTCCAGCACAGTATTGCCAGCGTTTTCAGGATGGACAGCCAATGCCAGCACCCGCTGCCCCATCGCCGCCACCTTCTCTGACTGGCAGGTCCAGTAAGCCGGATTCAATTCAGACGTGCTACCATCGGCATTTTGTTGCTGGCTGCACATAAGCAGCACCTGTTCCGGGGCGCCTTTAACGAAAACAAATGCCTGGTGTTGGTGATTATGATTTAAGGTGGCCATAAAGCGATGGCGGGCATCAAAGGGAATCACATCCGTTCGCTGCCAGTTGGCCTGCTCATAAGGTACCGACAGCCCCATTTTGCCGGCGAAAGCCAGCAAAGCACCTTCCATCGGATCACCTTCACTGTACCAGACAGCATTTTTTTCCTGAAGCTGAGCATCATTACAAAGTGCTGCCGCACGCGCCAGTTCCTCCAGAACAGGATGCTCAACCGGATCCACTTCGGTTTCTCCCACAGTCAATAGCCCCGCGGGCCGATAACCTTCTCCGGACAGGCCAAACACATGTTGCCCGGTAATCACCGAAGAGACCATCATTTCATTTCGTGTCAGGGTGCCTGTCTTGTCAGTACAGATGACCGAAACCGAGCCAAGGGTTTCGATGGCAGGAAGACGTCTGACTATGGCATTGCGTTTTGCCATGGCTTGCACACCTATCGCCATTGTAATGGTGAGCACAGCAGGCAATCCTTCCGGAATGGCTGCCACAGAGAGCCCGACCACAACCATAAATATTTCAGTGAAATCATGGTCATTGACGAAATACCCGAACCCCAGCAATAGTACTGCAACCAAAAGTATCAATGCAGTTAACCATTTAGCAAACTGGTTCATTTGCCGCAACAATGGTGTTGTCATCACTTCAACAGAAGAAATCAACTGGCTGATACGCCCCACTTCGGCATTCTCCCCCGTTGCCACCACCACACCATTGCATTGCCCGGTACTAACCAAAGTACCTGAAAAAAGCATACAGCGCCGATCCCCCAGCGCAGCTGACTCCGCCACTTGCCGGGTGTCTTTTTCTACAGGCACTGATTCGCCGGTCAGAATAGCCTCTTGTGCAGTGACGCCACGCGCTGCCAGCAGCCGCAAATCGGCTGGCACCTTATCACCTGGCTCAAGTATGACAATATCCCCTGGTACCAACGACTCGCCGTCAATCGTCACGCGCTTTCCGTCCCTCAGCACATTTGCCTTGAGAGACAGCATGTCTTTGATAGACTCCATGGCTTTATCAGCTTTACCTTCCTGGATAATGCCGATAACGGCATTGGCAATGACAACAGCGAGGATCACCACCATATCCACCCAGTGATTCAAAAATGCCGTAATCAAAGCAGCAGCGAGCAAAACATAAATCAGGATATTGTGAAATTGCCGCAAGAAGCGCAGCAGCGGGGTTTGTCTGGCCGAATCTGGCAGGCGGTTCGCGCCAAAAGCCTGAGAGCGGCGCTGGGCCTCCGCCTGGCTGAGCCCTGTCGGTGATGACGATAACTGCTGAAGCACCTCCAACTCAGATAAACTGTGCCAGGCAACAGGTGTGTCACAATTTACGCTTATGGGCATACCTCTGCCATCCCTTGTCACTTCGGACATATCGGAAACTGCTAGAGCCTCATACTAATTCTTAGCGGTATGCATAACAATGTAATCTGACACTTAATACCGACTAGATCAAACTTTCCGGACGATATGGCACAAGCACTTCAACTCAACTCAACTTTCCCTCATCTCAGTCAATCTATATAGAACGGTCGCTCTACCTGTGCTTCAATCGAAAGAAATTTCAAGCAGTCAATGTAGTCGTTTGTGAATCCTGTGGATCAGACCATCAAGGGAGAGTGCAGCACCATGAGCCAGAAGAACGTGGCACCCCAAACACATACTGACGATGATAACGGCAACCGGAACAGGACAGACACCGGGATGTATGCCGACCCGTCAACCGTGGATAGCGGCTACGCCAAGTACGTATTGACGGTGTTGATCGTTATCTACATGTTTAACTTTATTGACCGGCAGATCCTATCTATTCTGGCCAACGATATTAAGGCGGATCTGGGCATATCTGATGCCGAGATCGGCTTTCTCTACGGCACGGCCTTCGCCGTGTTTTATGCCATTTTCGGGATCCCGCTGGGACGTCTGTCTGATCTTTGGGTTCGCAAACGCGTTATTGCCACTGGCCTGGGTTTCTGGAGCCTGATGACGGCTTTATCTGGCTTTGCCCGCAACTTTGGCATGCTGTCGACCTTTCGTATCGGTGTCGGGGTTGGCGAGGCCAGCGCCGGGCCTGCCGCCTACTCCATGATTGCAGACTACTTCAAGCCGGCCAAACGGGCCACGGCCATGGCACTGTACTCCAGTGGTATCTATATTGGCAGCGGCATCGCCTATATGATTGGCGGTCCGGTGCTTGATACCTGGAAAGCCTGGTACCCCGACCCGAGCCTGGCGCCTCTGGGCCTGGCCGGATGGCAGGTCGCTTTTCTTGCGGTGGGTATTCCTGGCATTTTGATGGCGTTTTGGGTCAACACACTCAAAGAGCCTATCCGTGGCATGAGTGAAGGGGTCATGGAGCCTGCCCCGCTACACCCACATCCGTTTAAAACAACCTTTACAGAATTACTGGCCATCTTCCCGGGCATCAACATTGTTTCGCTCGTGGCTGGCAAGGCACGCAACAAAGCGCTCAAATATAATGCCTGCCTGGCACTGGCATTAGCGACGGTTGCATTGGTACTGGTTTACTTCACCAACATGAATGCTCCTTTGCTGTCCTGGCCACTGGTGGCGATTGCGGTTTACACAATGCTGACCATTGCCCAGGCACTTTTGCTGTCCCTCTCCAAGCGACACTCGGAAAATGTGCAGCCTGGCAAAGTCTTTGCGGTGAACCTGTTCGGTGCTCTGATCATTGCTCTGGTCGCTTATGCCTGTTTCCTGTGGGCAGAGTCGGCGACAGGAAACCGCATGCTGCCAGGCAATATCATTCAATGGTCAGCGTTGGGGGTAGGTGTTTATTGTGCATTTACCTGGGCACAATCGATGTCAATCAAACTGCCTGAAGTATTCCGTACCATGTTCCGTACGCCGACCCTGGTACTGGTTGGACTCGCCTTCCCGATCATGAGTTTTGTCACTTACGGCACCGGTTTCTGGGCCATTCCTCACGTACAGCGCACCTTTGAGGTTTCCAACTCTGAAGTAGGCATGGTGATGGGGCTGACTGCCGCCGGGGCGGGCCTGATGGGCGTGGCGTTTGGAGGCTGGCTGGCTGACAAACTTCGCAAGCGCTTTGTCAGTGGCCGCATGATCGCGGGGATTGTATCTGGGGTCGGTGCTGTGCCAACGGGACTGATGTTTCTGTACTCAGACGATATTGTCTCCACCTACATCTGGTATTTCATCTTTGTTTTCTTCAAACCCATCTTCCTCGGGCCATCTTATGCCACCGTCACTGACCTCGTACCCAGTCACATGCGAGGCATGATCACAGCCGTGTATTTAATGCTGATGACTTTTATCGGACTGGCACTTGGACCGCATGTCATGGGTGTGCTCAGTGCTTCATACAGCTATGCAGGGATGGGATCTGCAGAAGCACTGCAAACTGCCGTAGCCTGGCCATTCATTCTCTATGGAGTCGGCATTGCGCTGGCATTTATGGCGTGTTTTACCATCAAAAAAGATGAAGCACGATTCCAGACCGCCCAGGCATGATCTTCTGCCAAATGCCAGATCGACGCACTACCTTCGTGAACCGGCAAAGGAAATGTTTCCGGGTGAGTGAGCATGAGTTTGCGCATTGCCTGACGGGAGACACCTACTAAGTCAGCGATGTCCGTTAAACCAACAAGGTCGGGTGAAACTTCGATCAGTCGAGCCGAAGGGGTTACATTCTTTACATCGGCCAAAGCTGTGTGGATTGCCTTCTCGACGCTCACCGCCTCACGGGAGAACTCCAGCGCCAAGGCGCTCCACCAGGTCATCCGGATCATAGTCGTGGAGTGAATTTACTCACTCTCGGTGAGCATTACCGTTGTTCTATAAACTTTGGCATCTTGTCCAGCATAGCGCTGGAGAGACTCAGAAAGACCTTATTTCACTCCCACTCAATCGTAGCAGGTGGCTTGGACGACACGTCATACGTCACCCGCGACACATCCGTAATTTCATTAATAATGCGATTACTGACAGTCTCAAGCAGTTCGTAGGGCAGATGCGCCCAGCGGGCGGTCATGAAATCAATCGTTTCAACCGCACGAATGCCGATCACCCAGGAGTAGCGACGACCATCGCCTACTACGCCCACAGATTTCACAGGCAGGAAGACAGCAAAGGCCTGGCTGGTTTTGTGGTACCAGTCAGCTTTGTGCAGCTCTTCGATAAAGATGGCATCGGCACGACGCAAGATGTCGCAGTATTCTTTCTTCACTTCACCCAGTACGCGCACACCCAGGCCTGGGCCAGGGAATGGATGACGATAGACCATGTCATAAGGCAGGCCGAGTTCCAGACCGATCTGGCGGACTTCATCTTTGAACAGTTCACGCAGTGGTTCAACCAGTTTCAGCGCCATGTCTTCCGGTAAGCCGCCGACATTATGGTGAGACTTGATGACGTGTGCTTTACCGGTACGTGAACCGGCCGATTCGATAACGTCAGGATAAATGGTGCCTTGCGCCAGCCATTTCACATTTGCGATCTTGGACGCTTCATCATCAAAAACGTCGATAAAGGTGTTACCAATAATTTTGCGTTTCTTTTCCGGATCATCCTCACCGGCAAGCCGGTCCAGGAATTTATCTTCGGCATTGACGCGAATAACTTTCACACCCATGTTCTCTGCAAAGGTAGCCATTACCTGATCACCTTCGTTCAGGCGTAGCAAGCCATTATCAACAAACACACAGGTCAGTTGATCACCAATGGCCTGGTGCAGCAGTGCAGCAACAACCGAAGAATCGACACCACCGGACAGACCTAAAAGAACATGATCGTCACCGACCTGTTCACGAACCGTCTTGATGGCATCTTCAATAATATTGGCAGACGTCCACAGGGCTTCACAGCCACAGATATTACGCACAAACCGTTCCAGTATGCGTTTACCTTGTGTGGTGTGAGTGACTTCCGGGTGGAACTGTACACCGTAAAACCGCTTCTCTTCATTGGCCATGCCGGCAATCGGTGCACTGCCCGTTTCTGCAGTGACCACGAAATCCGGCGGCAGTTTCACCACCTTGTCACCGTGACTCATCCAGACATCCAGTTGCGCCAGACCATCCGTGAGAATACGATCTTCAATACCGTCAAACAAAGCGCCCGGTTTGGGCAGGTTCACTTCGGCATAGCCAAATTCTGACTTGTCGGAAGCTTCCACTTTACCGCCAAGTTGCTCAGCCATGGTCTGCATGCCGTAACAGACACCCAGCAATGGCAGACCCAGTTCAAATAACCAGGCTTCCGCTCGTGGTGAATGTTCCAGGGTTGCCGTTTCCGGTCCGCCTGAAAAAATAATGCCTTCCGGGGAAAAATTGCGGACTTCGTCTTCCGAGCACTGATAGTCCCAGATCTCACAGTAAACCCCAAGCTCACGCACACGACGCGCAATCAGTTGTGTGTACTGGGAACCAAAATCAAGAATGAGGATTTTCTGGCTGTGGATATTCTGAGTCATCAATGAAAGTCTCGAGTTTAGACAGGTTGATCGGGAAGGTAACAATTATGGCGGCTAACATCAGGCAACTAGCATCAGGCAACCGGATTGCCGCGGGTTATCCTGGGAAGCCGGGCTGGCCCGAAGGCCAGCCATACACTTTCACCTGCGTGGCAATTTAACCCACGCGGTAGTTAGGCGCTTCTTTGGTTATGCTCACGTCATGGACATGGCTTTCCTGCATGCCGGATGCCGTGATTTTCACAAATTCCGGCTTGGTGCGCATGATGTCGATGGTTTCACTACCGGTATAGCCCATGCTGGAACGCAGACCGCCCATTAACTGGTGGACAATCGCGGACATGGAACCTTTGTAAGGCACGCGGCCTTCAATGCCTTCCGGCACCAGTTTTTCAACACCGGCATCGGCATCCTGGAAGTAACGATCGCTGGAACCCTGGCTTTGCGACATCGCACCGAGTGAACCCATACCACGGTAAGCTTTATAGCTACGGCCCTGGAACAGTTCCACTTCACCTGGCGCTTCTTCCGTACCAGCCAGCAGACTGCCGATCATGACAACATGAGCGCCCGCCGCGACGACTTTGGAAATATCGCCACTGAAGCGAATACCACCATCGGAGATGACACAGACTTCAGTATCTTTGAGCGCATCCACGACATTGGACACGGCAGAAATCTGGGGGACACCCACACCAGTCACAATACGTGTGGTGCAGATAGAGCCAGGACCAATACCGACTTTTACGGCATCAGCACCGGCCTCAGCCAGATCACGTGCCGCCTGGGCAGTGGCAATATTGCCGCCAATCACAGCCAGTTCCGGATACAGACCTTTGACGCGTTTGACCATGTTGATCACGCCAGCTGAGTGGCCATGTGCAGTATCCACCACGATCACATCCACACCGGCTTCCACCAGTGCGTGAACACGATCTTCGGTATCTGCGCTGGTGCCCACCGCTGCGGCAACACGCAGTCGACCTTGCTGGTCTTTTGAGGCATTCGGGTAATCTTCTGACTTACGAATATCCTTCAGGGTAATCAGACCACGCAGTTCAAAGGCGTCGTTGACCACCAGGATCTTCTCAATACGATGTTGATGCAGCAGATTCTTGATCTGATCGTGGCTGGCATCTTCTGATACCGTTACCAGACGATCTTTCGGGGTCATGATGCTATCAACACGGGCCTCAAAATTACTCTCGAAGCGGACATCACGACTGGTCACAATACCGACCAGTTGCGCACCATTGACGACCGGCATACCGGAAATGTCATTTTCCCGCATCAGGGCAATCAGGTCATTAATGCTGGCGTCAGGTGCAATCGTAATCGGATCCTTGACCACACCGCTTTCATACTTCTTCACCAGACGAACTTCACGCGCCTGCTTTTCGATGGTCATGTTCTTGTGGATCACCCCGATGCCACCTTCCTGCGCCATGGCAATAGCCAGGCGAGCCTCTGTCACAGTATCCATGGCAGCAGACATCAGCGGAATATTCAGCGTAATATCTCGAGTCAATCGTGTTTTCAGACTGACTGACTTGGGGAGAACGGACGAGTGGGCGGGGAGAAGCAGAACATCATCAAATGTCAGCGCTTCTTCAGCTATGCGTAACATAAGTTTTTCACCTATCTCCAAAAACGCGATTATACAGATCACAGACGCTCAGGTAAACTGCGCGAATGAAATCCAGCTATCAACCGGTCGGCCCGACCGACGAAAATATCATCAGTGTTTCCACGCTCAACCGCCTGGCCCGCGGTTTGTTGGAAGAATGTTTCCCTTCGGTCATCGTCGAAGGCGAAATTTCCAACCTTGCCATGCCTGCCTCTGGTCACTGGTACCTGACCCTGAAAGATGAGCATGCACAAATCCGCTGTGCCATGTTTCGTAACCGTAATCGCAGCGTGCGACTGAAACCCGGTAATGGCATGCAGGTCATTGTCCGTGGCCGCCTGAGTCTGTACGAAGGCCGGGGCGATTATCAACTGATTCTGGACAGTCTGGAAGATGCCGGGGCCGGTGCTTTACAGCGAGCCTTTGATGCGCTGAAAAAGAAACTGGCCGAAGAAGGACTGTTTGACGCCGAACGCAAACGCCCCGTGGATGACAGCTGCCGGCATGTCGCGGTCATTACCTCGCCCACCGGCGCGGTCATCCGCGATATTATCAGCGTTTTTCGCCGCCGCTATCCCGGCATGAATGTCACGGTACTGCCAGTGGCTGTTCAGGGCGAAGCTGCTGTCCCAGCCATTATTCAGGCCATTCATGCTGCCAACCTGCACGCGGAAAAGCTGGGTTTTGATGCCATCCTGCTGGCAAGGGGCGGCGGTTCGCTGGAAGATTTGCAGGCCTTTAATGATGAAGGGGTTGCGCGGGCCATCGTTGCCAGCGCATTACCGGTCGTCAGCGCCGTGGGTCACGAAACCGATGTCAGTATTGCCGACTTCGTGGCCGACCTCAGGGCGCCCACCCCTTCTGCCGCAGCGGAACTGCTTAGCCCGGATCAGGCTGAATGGATGGCGGGCCTGGCGTTCCAGGCAGAGCGCATTGGCAAATTGCTGCAGCAGACATTGCAACGCAAGCAGCAACAACTGGCCTGGACCCGCAAACGACTGGTGCATCCGGGTCGCCGACTTCAGGATCAGGCACAACAACTGGACCGGCTCGAGCAACAGCTACAGCGGGCGCTGCGGGTGCGTCTGCAGAGCCACAGCCAAAGAGTCAGCTCTCTGCGACAACGCCTGCAGCACCCCGGGCACAAGATTCGGCAACAGTCTGCACACTTGAAGCAAGTGCAGGCACGATTACAACGCGCCATGAAACAACAATTACAGACACACCAACAGTCACTGGGCGCGCTGGCCCGCCAGCTCGACAGCATCAGCCCGCTACAGACCATACAGCGCGGCTATAGCGTCACCAAGAACACCTCGAGCGCTGTCATTACTTCGGTTTCGCAAGTGCAGACCGGTGAAGAAATTAACACGGTAGTGACCGACGGCGTGATTCGCAGTATAGTCAGCAGCGCATCACGTGGAGGACAGTATGAATAAACGAGAACAACAACGTCAGATTCGGGAACAGAAACAACAGGCGGCACAGCGCAAAGAAGCCATGAAAAAAAACATGACGCGTGCAGCGCTGGTGATATTTCTACCCCTGCTGGCCATCGCCATTTTATGGGGCATGATGAGCCAGGGTGAAACCTATCCGCCAGACCAGGTCGCCGAGAGCGATCATGTACTGGGCAACCCGGACGCTGATGTGACTTTGATGGTCTATGCAGATTTCCAGTGCCCGGCCTGCGCCACAGAACACCGCATCATGAGCCAGGCCTGGCCCCGTATCGCCAATCAGGCCAAGCTGGTTTACCGGCATTACCCGCTGACCAGCACACACCGCTTTGCCTGGACAGCAGCACTGTACGCCGAAGCTGCCGGTCAGCAAGGCAAGTTCTGGGAAATGTACGATCAGCTATTCCTCAACCAGAGTTACTGGTCAACATTAAATGATGTCCGCAGCGAGTTTGACGGATACCTGGAACAGATAGGCGTGGATGTGGAACAGGCACACGCCGACATGGAATCGGATGCTGTCATTCAGAAAGTCCGCAACGACCAGCGCGGCGGCACCCAGGCTGGCGTCAGAGGCACACCCGCCCTGTTCGTCAACGGCCGGCCGACGCAGGTGCCACAGAATCCGGTGGACATGATCTCACTGGTAAACAACGCCGCACCGTAATATCTGCATGCAAACAAATGCCTGGACAAGCTACGTCCAGGCTACGACCGGAGATAGGCAGATAAACTGTTCAGGCACGCCCGTAAATACATCCCTGTAGGGCTCGGCGGCGGACGTCCTGTCCGCCGACGATCTGGCTCTTCTAACCTTATTTACCGAAGGTACCTCAGTTTAGTGCCACTCCAACGGCAGCAAAACTCGGCAGTAGATCCAATTATCAAGGAAAGCGCCTTGTCAGTATAAGTCGAACCATCTGCGAACAGGGATGTCCGCTGGGAGCTATAACCTAATGGGATGACGGGAACACAAAAGCATTTTCCTCCCATGGATGTATACGGCACAAGGTCAGGGCATCACTCCACGTACCACAGCCAATCAGACCACGCTTTGCCTAGCGCCCCTTACCCGAAAGAGCAGCCGGACTGTTTGAGCCGTCAGGTGAGTTTCCGGCTGCCGGGTGAGGGGCGTTAGGCAGTGGTCGGCTGTGGTACGTGGAGTGATGCCCTGACCGCTCCCTCGACATGCAACCACTCAAGGCTGCAACAAACGCCGATGCGTATGAATCGACATCAAAATCCCAAAACTGGCCAGCAGCGTCACCGCCGATGTACCGCCATAACTGATGAGCGGCAAAGGCACACCCACCACCGGCAAGAGCCCGGTCACCATCCCCATATTCACGAAGACATAGAAGGCAAAGGTCAATGAAATGCTGACCCCTAACAAGCGGCTGAAAGTATCGCTGGCCTGCCAGCTGATAAACAGCCCACGGCCGACGATGAAGAGGTAGATCATCAAAATCAGTACTATCCCAACCAGCCCGAACTCTTCACCAATCACCGCCAGGATAAAGTCAGTTGTTGATTCGGGCAGAAAATCCAGTCGCGATTGCGTGCCATTCAACCATCCTTTGCCGAACACGCCACCAGAGCCGATGGCTATCTTGGACTGGATGATATTCCAGCCTGCACCGAGCGGGTCTGCCTCCGGGTTGAACAGTGTGTCTACGCGGCGGCGCTGGTAATCTGCCAGCACAAAGATATACATCAGCGGTGCTGCAATAACGGCACTCAGCCCGGCAAATGACACAATGCGCCAGGATATGCCGGCAAAAAACAGCACAATGATGCCTGCCATTCCGACCAGAATCGCTGTACCCAGATCCGGCTGATCAGCAATAAGCACGCAAGGAATGGCAATAATGAGCAGAGCTGCCCCGACTTCCAGCATACTGGGCGGCAGGCTTCGTTTGCTGAACCACCAGGCCACCGTAATCGGTAGCGACAGTTTCATCACCTCTGAAGGCTGGAAACGTCCCAGGCCGGGAATACTCAACCAGCGTTGGGCACCGTTGGAGACTGTGCCGAACAGCAGCACCAGAATGAGCAGCACCACGCCCGCACTGAACACCGGGACTGCCCAGTATCGGTAGGTGCGAGGCGGGAACTGGGCAAACAGCGCGAGGACGCCGAAACCAAACCCCAGGCGAATACATTGGCGCACCACGGAATCCACATCCTGGCCACTGGCACTGTAGAGCACAATCAGACTGATGACGGAAACCAGCAATGCGGCAGCGAGCAGTGGCAAATCCAGATGCAGACGCCAGGCAAGGGTTCGTTCCCGGTGATTGAGATCCACACGGGAGCCGTGCATGCGTCGTAGCCGTTCTGCCATAGGAGGAATACAATTCAAACAGTAAACGTAAAAGGGTAGCTTGAAAGCCTGATTAAGTCTATTCTCTTT
This sequence comes from Pseudohongiella nitratireducens, assembly GCF_001642735.1. GTDB lineage: Bacteria > Pseudomonadota > Gammaproteobacteria > Pseudomonadales > Pseudohongiellaceae > Pseudohongiella > Pseudohongiella nitratireducens. The sequence goes on from NZ_LWHM01000031.1 coordinate 87,462, forward strand.
ACTGACTGTGGACACCGGTTGAGCCCGAATGTCCGACAATCCCTTGCAGGAAATATAACTGACTAAAACAATATGATGGAGGACAGGGGCATGTCAGTTTTTCAATCTACCAACCGCTTGATCAACACCCTTGGCGATAATCTGCAGACGCTGGCATGGACCATCATGCGTGTGCTCTCCAGTGCCATGTTCATGACTCACGGCTGGGCCAAACTGTTCGGCGAACGCGCCCAGCCCATGTTTGGCGGCATGGATTTTTTTGGCATTGATGTCGGTATCAACATGCTCTGGGTTGCCGGGGTGATTGAACTCTTTGTCGCCGGACTGGTCGCCATCGGCCTATGTACCCGTTATGCCGCCCTGTTATGTGCCATTCTGATGGCCATGGCCTATGCCACCGCTCACCCTGCCTGGTTTCCGACGTTGAACAATGGCGAACTGGCCGCCATGTATTTTGTCGTTTACCTGGTACTGTTCTGCTTTGGCGCAGGAAAAATCAGCGTAGACGCCCTGATACGCCGTTAAAGCCACCCGCCCGCCTAGCGACGCTTGGGTTTTTTCTCCCGGCTGGCGGGTACTTTGCGGTTGTTCCTGATGCGGCGTTTTTGCGCAATCAGCTGTGCTGACATACCCTCTTCGTGCTTCACATAAGGGTTACTGTCCTGACGCAACTCGATCCGAATCGGCGTACCCTGCAAGTCCAGTACATCCCGGAAGGTCTTTTCCAGATAGCGCTTGTAGTGAGCAGGTAACTTGTCAGTCTGGTTACCGTGAATCACGATCAACGGCGGGTTATGACCGCCTGTGTGTGCGTACTTAAGTTTGATACGACGACCATTGATCATCGATGGCGAGTGATCCAGCACTGCATCCTGAAGAATACGCGTTAACTGGTTGGTACTCAGTTTCCGACGCGCTGAATCGTAGGCCTTGTTAATCGATTTATAAAGATCGCCCACCCCGGTGCCATGCAGGGCAGATATAAAGTGGATGGCAGCAAAATCCACAAAAGAAAATCGGCGCCGGATATCACTCTTGACCCGATCTTTCTGCTCCAGATCCATGCCATCCCATTTGTTCAGCGCAATTACCAGCGCCCGCCCCGTTTCCAGCACATAACCCAACAAGTGCAGATCCTGGTCGACAATGCCGTCACGTGCATCAATCACCATGACCACAACGTTAGCATCCTGGATAGCGGTTAAAGATTTGACCACCGAGAACTTTTCAACCGTCTCCTTGGTCTTGCCGCGACGCCGGATACCCGCGGTATCAATCAACGTATAGCGCTCGCCGTGGCGTTCGTAGGGGATATAGACGCTGTCGCGTGTCGTCCCAGGCATGTCATAAACAACAACCCGGTCTTCGCCCAGCATGCGGTTAACCAGCGTGGATTTACCCACATTAGGTCGTCCGGCAATCGCAATGCGAATGCCCTGCTCCTCACGATCTTCTTCCGCTTCCGGCTCGGGAAAATCTGCCAGTACGTAATCGATCATGCTCGACACGCCCCGACCCTGCGAGGCGGCAATGCTGAACATGGTGTCCATACCCAGCGAATAGAAATCGCTATTGGCCACGTTCTCATCAATGCCGTCAATTTTATTAACGACCAGGCAGGCTTTTTTATTGTTGCGACGCAGGTGATCGACGATCTGAATATCAGCCGGGTTGAGTCCGGCGCGACCATCGACCAGGAGCAGAACGATGTCCGCCTCTTCCATTGCCTGCAACGACTGCGATGCCATGGCAAAATCAATGCCCTGCTCGCCGCCTTCCAGGCCACCTGTATCAATCACAATAAACGGTTTGCTGGCACCCAGCCCTTCACCGTATTTCCGGTCACGTGTCAGACCGGGAAAGTCAGCCACAAGCGCATCACGGCTACGAGTCAGCCGGTTGAACAGCGTCGATTTACCGACATTAGGTCTTCCGACCAGTGCGATTACAGGTTTCATAGTTTTTCCAGAGCGGGTGTCGAGACACCCTTAAGATCAGGGCAGTCGGTAGGCGACTAAACGGCCGCTGTTGCCATAGACATACAGCATTCTGCCATCAGCGACAATGTTGCTACGCAAGCCATCGCTATCAACGCGTGTGCGCCCGACGATACGGCCATCAATTTGCGACAGTAAGTGCAGGTAGCCTTCAAAATCACCCACTGCCAGGTAGTTGTTAAACGCAACCGGAGAGGTAACACGGCGAAGTCGAAGATCATCGTTCTCCCAGACTTCACTGTCAGTGTTGTTCTGGACAGCGAATAGGTGGCTTTCCGAGTTGGCCCAGTAGACATTACCCAGACCCAGCGTCAGGCTACGGTAGGTAGAGCCCGGCATACCCCAGACAATACGGCCACTCTGCAGATCCAGCCCCATCAGGTTACCCTGGAAGCTGCCAACATAAACGGTACCGCCAATCAGAACCGGATCGCCATCGATATCAATGATTCGTTCAATATCATAGCGCCCCTGCGGAACAGCGACTCGCTCTTCCCACATGATAAATCCGTCAGTGGCATCCAGAGCCGCCACCATGCCATTGGCAAAGCCTGATACCACGGTGTTGCCAGTAATAATCGGTTTGCTGCTGCCGCGCAAAGACAGAGCCGGCACGGAACTTTCATAGGCCCAGACCTGCTCACCATTTTCAGCATCCAGCGCCAGCAAACGGCCATCGACAGTTTGCGCGACTACGCGACGACCATCGGTTTGCGGTGCCGCCAATATTTCACTGCTGACACTGCTGCGCCATAGCTCATCGCCATTATCCGCATCCAGCGCCACCACCTGTGCGTCCAGGGTGCCATAGACAACCATACCGCCACCCACACCAATGGCGCCGGAAATGACATCATCGGTATCACGCTGCCACTGTCTGTCACCGGTTTCTTTATTCAGGGAATAGACTTCACCGTTGTTAGCTGCAGCATAGATATATTGCCCATCTATGCTGGGACCCAGGTGCAGATAGCTATCACCCTGGCCGTTGCCAATATTAGCCGTCCACAGTTCTTCCAGCTCAACTGACGCATCAATATCCACCAGTTCCCGGGGTTGCTCGACTTCATCATCGGAGAATATGCCACAGGCGCTGATTAGCACGCCAAGTGACACGATCATCAATCCCTTTATGTACTGATTCATCAATCTGGTATCCACTTTTCCTACTGCCCGGTTTCTCACTAACAACTTTTCAGCCTGGTTGCGACTATCGCAAGCAAGTGATTACATAGCGCCTTGAAGCTCTGTGATTTTCATTTCCAGTATCGGCGTCGGCGTGCCAGCAGCTGCAGCTGCCTCATAGGCAGGCAATGCCAGATCACGCTCACCACGCTCCAGGTGAATATCACCTTTTAATTCATCGAACTCGGCCTGCATGGCCTGACCATCAACGCTGTTAACCAGCGCCAGGGCCTCATCGGTTTCGCCTTGCGACAACATAATACGTCCCAGACGCAATTGCGCCAGGCGAATCAGTGATTCATCTGTACTGGCAAAAAAACCGCTCTGGGTATTATCCAGCAGCCATTCAAGTTCCTGTCTGGCACTTTGCAGATTACCGTTCAGCACATCAAGCTGTGCGGCAAACAAGGCGGCATAAAGGGCATAAATTGTTTCGCTGTGCTCATTTTTCAACGTATTGATCATGCCCCTGGCCTGGTCGGCGCTGGCCGGATCAACAGGTTGTCCGGGTGCCACAACGATAAGCTGTGACATACGGTCATAGATGGCAGATGCCTCAGCTGCTTGCTGTGTCTGACTGTTTTGCCAGAACTGCCAGCCGAAATACCCTGCCGCCACAACAGCAATACCCAGTGCCAACTGCTTTCCGCTCTCATCCCACCAGCGCTTAAGCGACTCTAACGTTTCTTCTTCTGATGCACTTAATGCCACAAATCGCTCCTGTAACTACTTACTCTAGCTTCATCCCCTCAGGGATGTGGTTAATATCATTTGCCCCAGTCTTATTCAGGCTGGCAGGCATCCTGTCCTACTGCACCAATGCTGTCAAGCTGTGCTGACCCGCAGTGAAAGTGCCTTACTATTTCCTTGCTATTGCTCCAGCAACGTCTTCAGCCGTGCACTGAGGTCGCGGCGCGTCACAGTTTCCACCTCTGCCTCATCAGCCAGTGGTCGCAAACGCAGTGTTTCAGGTTGCCCAGCTTCCTCTGCCGGATCCACGATTAATGCGAATGAAGCACCACTGGCAAAGGCTTTCTTTAGCTGGCTGTTAAATTTGCCACCACCACAATGTGCCAGCAATCGTAACCCCGGCATGTCTGCTCGTAATGCCTCAGCCAGGGTCAATACACTGGCCTGCATGGATTTATCCGATGCCAACAAGTAAACATCAACCGGTTTCAGTGCTGCCGCCGGAATCGTACCAATACTCTCCACCAGCAATATCAACCGCTCCAGGCCAAAAGCCATGCCCACCGCCGGCGCTGGCTTGCCACCAAGCTGTGCGACCAGACCGTCGTAACGGCCACCGGCGCAGACGGTGCCCTGGGCACCCAGGTCTTCGGTAATCCACTCAAAGACCATGTTGTTGTAGTAATCGAGACCACGCACCAGACGCGGGTTCTCTACATAAGACAGACCGGCCGCATCGAGCATGACCTTCAATGCCTGGTAATGCGCCTGGCTCTCTTCATTCAGGTAGTCACTCAATACCGGCGCTCCGGCCAGCACCGCCTGGGTTTGAGGCGACTTACTGTCAAGAATACGAAGCGGGTTGGAACCCAGCCGACGTTGACTGTCTTCATCCAGCTGATCAACGTGCTGCTCAAGAAAAGAGACCAGCGCGGCGCCAAACCGTTTTCGATCCTCGGAGGAACCGATATTATTGATTTCCAGACGCACATTGCTGCTCAACCCCAGCTCACGCCACAGTGCGGCCGAGACCAGAATCATTTCTGCATCAATATCAGGGCCGGCCATGCCGAAGCTTTCCACGCCCATCTGGTGAAACTGGCGATAGCGTCCTTTCTGCGGACGCTCATAGCGGAACATCGGGCCGCGATACCACAGCCGTTGCTGCTGGTTATACAGCAAACCATGCTGATCGGCCGCACGGACACAGCCCGCGGTGCCTTCAGGGCGCAGACTCAGGTCCTCACCGTTACGGTCAGCAAAGCTGTACATCTCCTTCTCAACGATATCGGTGACTTCACCGATAGAACGTTTAAAGAGTTGTGTCTGCTCCAATATGGGAAAACGGATTTCACGATACCCGTATGACTGGACAACCCGCTCAGCAACTTTCTCGACATATTGCCAAATCGGGGTCTGTTCCGGCAGCAAGTCGTTCATGCCCCGGATCGCTTGAATTTTGCTCATCTGTTACATCAGCCGACCCGATTGGCGGCTTTTCCTTATGTCTGTTTCTGGTCTGCCGCTTTATCCGCGGGCAATAATGTTTGCTTTGTCTCGTTGTGTTGACTCTGCTGCCGCTTCTGCCTTGAGCTTTTCAGCGACCCGGCTGCGAACCATGACTTCCAGTTCGTCGACCAACGTTGCATTGTTGATCTTGTGGTTGGGTTTGCCATCCACATAGGCCAGGTTGTTGGGGCTGGCACCGGTTAAGCCGATATCGGCCACTTTTGCCTCACCCGGACCATTCACAATACAGCCAATCACCGCCACATCAATGGGCGTAATAATATCTTCCAGCCTGGATTCCAGCTCGTTAACCACGCCGATCACATCAAAGTTCTGCCGCGAGCAGCTCGGACAGGCCACCAGGTTAACCCCTTTGCTGCGTATTCCCAGGCTTTTCAGAATATCAAAACCCACTTTGATTTCTTCAACCGGGTCTGCTGCCAGGGAAATACGAATGGTATCGCCAATCCCGTCCATTAACAGCGCACCCAGGCCCACAGCTGATTTCACCGTACCGGAGCGCAAACCGCCCGCTTCCGTGATCCCCAGATGCAGCGGTTGTTCAATCTGGCTGGCTAGCTGACGATAAGCGGCCAGTGTCATGAAGACTTCCGAAGCCTTGAGGCTGATTTTAAAATCCTGAAAATCCAGCTTATCCAGCACATCAATTTGTGTCAGTGCTGATTCGACCATGGCTTCGGCTGTGGGTTCCTTGTATTTTCGTAACAACGCCTTGCCTAATGAACCGGCGTTGACCCCAATACGGATTGGAATCCCTTTGTCGCGAGCGGCATCAACCACAGCCCGAACCCGTGCCTCATTACCGATATTGCCTGGATTAATGCGCAGACAGTCAACGCCATACTCAGCCACTTTCAGAGCAATTTTATAATCGAAATGAATATCAGCCACCAGGGGTACATTGACCTGGTGGCGAATTTTTCGAAACGCCTCTGCAGCATCCATGGTGGGCACGGAAACACGGACGATGTCAGCACCAACGGCTTCCAGACGCCTGATCTGTGCCACAGTCGCATCAACATCGCAGGTTTCAGTGTTTGTCATGCTTTGTACGGAAATGGGCGCACCACCACCGACCGGCACATTGCCAACCATAATGCGTCGACTGTTGCGACGTGTAATTGGTGATTCTGAATTCATGATTCGCTAATCCTGATTCTACATTCCAACGCTCAGACGGACAGAGCCATCATCACGGATCGCGTTCTTAAACGCCAGTATACGTTCATTATAAATGACTGTAGCGGCTTCAGCATTGCCTAACTCCAGTGTAAACGGCCCTTCGCCGTTGACCAACAGGCGTAGTCCTGGTGTTGCCATCGCTTCATGCGATTCAGACCCGCGGTTGTGGGACACCTCAACCTGTGATGCGGCTGAAAAACGGATATCCAATACATCATCGCCGGACCAGTTTAATGACTGCGTTTCCAGTATCTCGATAGCAACCCTGTCTTGCTCGCCTGGCGCCAATCGGCCCCGCCCGGCGCTGCTCATGCTCTCTTCAGTTAGCGCCACAGTCGCCTGGCCCTGACCAGGCCCGGCATCTTCGACTGTTGAGCCAGGGGTTTCATCCTGGTCAGTTTCTGCATCGCTGTTTGCTGCGTCTGGTAATGCTGGCGACGGCGCCCTTGATGACAAGTCGACACCGTCAACAATTCGAACACTTTGCTCCGATTCGGCGTCAGCCAATGCTGCTATCTCCTGCGCAGCCCCGTCAACCTGGGCATTGGTCATACCTGCCAGGTCATTTTGCTGCGAGGCCTGCGGATCCCCTGGCCGATTGAAATACCACAATATCAATGCCAAAAGCACAAAGGCGATACCTGAAACAACAACCCAAGGACGGTTTTTGTCTTTGCGGCGCCGGGAAATGCGTTTGATGGCTTCTTGCTTACGAGCCTGGCGACGTTGCGTGAAATGGTTATACAACTCCAGCACGTATTCTGAATCGAGCTGCAACAACTCGGCGTAGCTGCGCAGGTAACCGCGGATAAAGACATCGCCGGGCAGTTTCTCGTAATTATCAGATTCAATAGATCTGACAAAGTGCATGGTGAGATTTAATCGATCAGCCACTTGCTGAAGCGACAATTCCAGCGTTTCCCGTTGCGCACCCAACAGCGCACCTGGCGTTGGCAATTGCTCCGCTGGCGACTCCGGGGTTACCTCATCTGATGTCGTCTGGCCTTCCTCGGCATTAGACATAACTACTGAGCCCTATCAGGGTTAATGGATTTCCTGCACGGGTACACGACCCGCTTCCGTAGCGAGGTTGGCCGCCTTTTTTTCGGCTGCCTGACGGTATCGCTGGCTACGCTTGGTCTGATCCGCCACTTCACCGACCAGTTGACCACAGGCTGCCCCGATATCATCACCGCGTGTGGTGCGAACCGTTACAGTATAACCGGCTTCCTGCATGATCTGCCGGAAACGGTGCACTGCATTATTGCTGGGACGCTGATAATCCGACTGTGAAAATGGATTAAACGGAATCAGATTCACTTTGCAGGGAAAATCTTTGAGCAGGACAGCCAGTTGCTCCGCATGCTCACGCTTATCGTTAACGCCTGAGATCAGCGTATATTCAATCACTGGCACACGCTTGTCAGGCAGGCTGGCCATATAGTCAGCCGCACTGCTCAATAGTTCGGCAATCGGGTATTTACGATTAATCGGAACAATCTGGTTACGCAACTCATCATTCGGCGCGTGCAAAGACAGCGCCAGCGAGGCATCGGTAAACTCGTGCATGCGCCTGATGGCCGGAACAACACCTGCCGTACTGACGGTCACCCGTCGTTTGGACAAACCGTAAGCATTGTCTTCCATCATCAGACTCAGTGAGTCCATGACATTGTCAAAGTTCATCAGCGGCTCGCCCATGCCCATCATGACAATGTTACTGACTGTGCGGCTGGCCTGACTGGCATTTGAGCGACTGTCAGTAAAACCGCCCAGCCGATGGTTGGCCCACCACAGCTGACCAATAATCTCGGCTGTGGTCAGGTTACTGTTGAATCCTTGCTTGCCGGTTGCACAAAAACTGCAATCCAGGGTACAGCCTGCCTGGGAGGAAATGCACAGCGTGCCACGGGAGGCTTCCGGTATGAATACCGTTTCCACGCGGCTGCCACTGGCCACTTCGACAATCCATTTATAGCAGCCGTCACTGGCCAGATATTCTTCCACAATAGTCGGCAGACGAATCTCTGCCTCAGCCTGCAAGCGCTCGCGCAATTTGCGACTGATGTCGGTCATCGCCTCAAAATCGGTGACACCGCGCTGATGAATCCACTTCATCATCTGCGTGGCGCGAAACGGTTTTTCACCAATCGAGACGAAATAAGCCTGCATACGTGGCAGGCTCATTCCTAACAGGTTGACTCGCTCTGTGGTCTGACTCATGACTGAGCTCCGGTACCGGCCCCGTCAGATCAAATTCACTGATGGCAGCCAGTACATAGTATTAACAGGCAGTACGTTTCAGCGAATTAGCCGCGAGGGCAAATTTCTGCATCACTAAAGAAGTAAGCCACTTCACGCGCAGCTGACTCAGTGGAGTCCGAGCCGTGAACGGCGTTCGCGTCAATGGATTTGGCAAAATCAGCGCGAATGGTGCCAGCGTCGGCTTCTGCCGGGTTGGTTGCACCCATCAGTTCGCGGTTCTTGGCAACAGCACCTTCACCTTCCAGCACCTGAACCATAACCGGACCAGACGTCATAAAAGCAATCAGGTCGTTGAAGAAACCGCGCTCTTTGTGCTCGGCGTAAAAACCGCCAGCGCTGTCGTTGTCCAACTGTACCATTTTTGCAGCAACGATGCTCAGGCCCGCTTTTTCGAACCGGCTGTAGATTTCACCGATTACGTTTTTGCCGACTGCATCAGGTTTAATGATGGATAATGTACGTTCAATAGCCATTTATACGCTCCAAAGCGGGTGACAGTAAAATGAAAGGCGCGCATTATACTGGTTATCGCGCCTGCAATTCTACATTACGCAGTCTGTTTACTGTTTCTTTGACGGTTTTGACTGCAAATTCGATATCTTCTGTGCTGGTGAAGCGCCCGAATGAGAAGCGCAGGGCGCTTTGTGCCAGGTGATCCGGCACACCAATCGCACGCAGCACATACGATGGTTCCATGGTGGCCGACATACAGGCTGAACCGGAAGAGACAGCCAGGTCACGCAACGCCAGCAACAGTGTTTCGCCATCAACGCCCGCAAACGCGACATTGACGATGCCGGGAGCATGCTGCTCCGGGTGCCCGTTTAACTGCCAGTCTGCCAGCCCTTTCAGACCACCCAGAAAGTGCTCACGCAACTGACGGATATGCCGGGTATCGTCATGCATTTCAGTGGCTGCCAGGCGAAACGCCTCGCCCATGCCGACTATCTGGTGAGTTGCCAGGGTACCGGAACGCATACCGCGCTCATGACCACCACCGTGCGTCTGGGCTTTCAGGTTGACGTGTTCAGCCCGTCGTACATAGAGCGCGCCCATGCCTTTGGGACCATAAATTTTATGCGCCGAGAATGACATCAGATCCACTGGAAGCTCGCGCAGATCAATAGCCAGTTTGCCGGCACTCTGCGCAGCATCTACATGAAATATAACCTGATGCCTGCGACAAACTTCACCCAGCGCCAGCAAGTCATTGGCGCTTCCCAGCTCATTGTTTACATGCATCAGGGATACCAGCACTGTATCCGGACGAATCGCTTCATTTAACTGGGATGCCGTAATGCACCCTGTCTCATCAGGCTTCAGATAGGTGATATCAAAACCACGGTCCGCGAGCGCCTGACAGCTATCCAGTACCGCCTTGTGCTCAACTGCCGAGGTGATGATGTGACGACCTTTCTGCGCATAAAATTCAGCCACACCCTTAATCGCCAGGTTATCGGCTTCAGTTGCACCCGAGGTCCAGACGATTTCACGGGGATCGCAATGCAGTAAATCGGCCACATCGCGTCTGGCACTTTCCACCAGCGCCTCGGCCTGCCAGCCGAAGAGATGAGAGCGTGAGGCCGGGTTGCCGAAGTTTCCGTCCCTGGTCAAACACTCCGCCATGCGCTCAGCAACCCGCGTATCCACCGGTGTTGTCGCCGCATAGTCCAAGTAAACAGGTAAGGTCATAATGTCTCCCACATGCGCCGGGTATCAGGAAGACAGACTGAGGTCGCGAACAATGAGCTCTCTGCGCTCGTCCTGGTCATCAGCAATCTGCCGAATATCATGTCGGGCCATTAGATCGGCCAGGCTGATACCACGCAAGAATTCGTGAATCTGTTGACTGAGATCCTCCCAAAGATGGTGTGTCAGACAGGTTTCGCCCTGCTGGCAGTTGCCCTGCCCCTGACAACGCGTCGCATCGACGGACTCGTCTACCGCATTGATAATGTCCACAATCGCGATATCACCGGTTTCATGCGCCAACTGGTAGCCGCCGCCAGGCCCTCTGATACTGACAACCAACTGACGACGTCTCAATCGGCCGAACAACTGCTCCAGATAGGATAGGGAAATATCCTGGCGCAGCGAAATATCGGACAATGTAACCGGCTCTGTACCTGCATGAATCGCTAAATCCAGCATGGCTGTGACCGCGTATCGCCCTTTGGTTGTCAATCGCATAGACAGTCCGCGCAATAAACTCGGAAGGATAAGAATTAAATTATGAAATACCACAGTATTTTAGTCAACTATTATACCATCACATGCCCACATACCAATCTTGCCAGCGCACTAATCGGTCTTGTTCAGACCTGACAGGTCAAGGTCGCTGAAACTGCGGCATTTACAAGCATCAGTAGCTGGCGTAATCTGCGCGCCATGATTGACCTCCACAGCCATACACATTTTTCCGACGGCGACCTCTCCCCATCCCGCCTGCTTTCGCGGGCCCACGAACGGGGACTGGAATACCTGGCGATCACAGATCACGACAGTGTGACTGCCTTTCATACCCTCAGAGCAGAACGCCATGCCCATGCCAGCAAGGACACAAATCCGGATGACAGCAGCACGACATCGAATGCATCTGGCACAATATTACGGCTTCCTCAGCTCAGCGGCGGCCTTATCAGCGGCGTGGAAGTCTCCTGCCAATGGGAGGGACTGGAAATCCATGTGCTCGGACTGTTTGTTGATGTAGACAACGTCGCACTCACCACAATGTTGCAGCAGCAACAGCAAAGACGCCGTGAACGCGCCGCGGCTATCGACCTGAAATTGCAGCGTAACGGTATGACAGGCCTTGGCGCCTATCTCGACACCCTGCCCTGCGATGCCATCAGTCGCAGTCATGTTGCCGACTTTCTGGTAAACCAGGGCCACAGCAAAAACAAACAGCATGCCTTTAACAAGCTGATTGGCAGAAAAGGCAAGGCCTACGTCGCTGCAGGCTGGTGTGAATTTGCTGATGCCATTGCCACTATCCACGAGGCGGGAGGGATTGCTTCACTGGCACATCCGGACCGCTACCCGCTGAGCCGACCTCGTTTTCGACGCATGGTGGAGGATTATTGTGAAGCCGGCGGTGATGCTATCGAAGTCAGCTACTCAAACCTGAACCCCGGCAGCCTTGGCCATTTGGCAGAATTGTGTGAAAAACATGAGCTCTGGGCGACAGCGGGATCTGATTTCCACTCCCCTGATCATCACTGGATGGATCTTGGAAAAATCCGGATGATGCCGGCTGCCTGTCGCCATTCAGCCATCTGGCACCATCCTGCCTGGCAGCAGCACATCGGCAAGCTGCCAGCTATTGTGTCAGCAGGCGGTTCTGAAGGCAGTGCTATCAGCGACGCTTGAGAGTTGAGATAAGCCCCTTGAATATATCCATCAGCGTCTCATGCTTGTAGTCTGTAAATTCCCCGGCATCCATGAACATGCCGTGTTCCGGACAGGCTTCATATTCAAGGTGAGGCTGCCTGGAATCATTCACTTTCAACATGGCTTTTGAACATCGGGGGCATTGTATATCTCTGACCCGATTGTAGGTTTTACCAATTCGCGGATCCCCGCTGTCCAGAAAGTCCGACATCCAGGACGACTTCAGTTCTTCGGCTTCACCGTTATCAAACCAGAGCCCATGACAGCTATTACACTGATCAATCACGACGGTGCCGTGCAGAACCCTGACTGAGTGCTCTTTCATCTGTGCATTACATTTGGGGCATTCCATGTTGTTCTCCTCAGGTAACCGCTGCTTCATGCGCGATATCTATTAACGCTTGTTATTTTAAGAGTGACTCCTCGTCCCAGGAGCCTCTCTTGAGAGCTGATAGATTATCACCTGAGTCAGAACTTAAAAAGCCCTGCATCCTGCTGAATCCACTAATAATTATAAGTCGAGGCTGAGTCAGCGAGCTCCTGACCGTTCATTTCACCCTGCCGACATTGCACGATCGCATCCCGGGTCAGCACATGAACCCTGTCCCGCGGCAGGGCCTCATTCTCTTCGGCAGCATCACCAACACGCCCCGCTCCCGCCAGAATCAATGTGACATACTCCTGATCCGGCAAAGCACGCATCGCTGCTGCATAGTCGCACACCGTCTCAAATAACCTTGATTCAAAGCTCGCCAGCGCCTGTTGCTGTGCCTGCTGATTCTGTGCTCGCAGGCGTTGCTGCTGCGCCTGCAATTCTGACAGCTGCTCTCTGGCGCGTGACTCCACCCCGGCAAGGCTTGCCGTCATGCCGGAAAGTGCCGACTCCCAGCTTTCCACCTGTGCACTGTCTGGTAATTCGACTGCCTCCAGCCCTTCCCGGCGAATCTCCTGTTGCAGCTCTCGCAAAGACTGAAGATTGCTGAGGGCCTCCTGCTGCAGTTCATCAAGGTGTTCTCTGGCCTCACTCATCTCCTCAGAGTTCAGTACACCATCAGCCTGCAGACGCTGCAAGGTAGCGCTGGCTCGAGCCAGGGCACGCTCCACATTCACAGACTCTGACAATGCCGAAACATCCTGCAGTTTCTCACGATAGAACTCAGCGACTTCCCCTGAGCGCAAACTCAATGCCATGGCCTCACGGATCGCTTCAGGGTCAGGACGATGCACCAACCCACGCTCAACCATGGTGCCAAGTTGCTGCGATAATGCGGACAATGACTCATCAAGCTGCTGCAGATTGATACCAATCATTCCCGACCGGCCAGGATCAGGCATCACAATTTCAAACACCATACCCTGGCGCGCCAGATAGCGACCATTGACATGTCCGTTACGTGGACTGAATATCCCCTGGCGCTCATTCAGACCGAGACTCTCAGTCAGTGTGGCACTGAACACTTCCGCGCTTCGTTGCAGGTCATCCAGGGCTGCCTGGCCAGGCGGCACCTGAGCGGCAACTGCACTGCTGAGCATAAAAGTTGTCAGCGCGATTGCATTACGACTGGACCTTAACCATTGATAAGTCATTGCTGTTCCTCGCTTCATTTATCTCAGGGCTCTTGTGTACTGACCCAGGAGGCCAGTTGCTGCATTGAACTCAGTGCCTGGTAATCATGGTTGAGCATCTGCTGAAAGCTTGCTTCAAGCTGCTGCATATCTGCTGTCCGCTGCGCCTGTATCCATTCCACTAACTGCGCCATGCTGTCGCTGGTGCTGTCACCAAACTCTTGCATGGCAGTTTCCATGATGCGCTGCGTTTGCGCCTGCTGGCGTTGCTCAAAAGCATCCAGGTAGGCAGTCAGCTCCTGCTCACTCAATCCGGAATCCTGATTCCAACCCAGGAACACAGCCAGCGCCACCGTTGCAGCCAGCGGCAGCCAGCTTTGCCAACCACCCGGTATCTGGCGTGACCTGGTGTTCAATGGCACGACCTCCGGCCTGGTTTTCTGTGCGCTGACCTCCTCTGCCGTTGACGCCGTGCGATCCCAGTCAGGGATCGTCACTTGCTCCCAGTGAAGCAAACGCCCGGCCGTGCCAGCCAGGCCGTCCACGGCCTGTCGGCAGTCTTCGCACACTGAAAAGTGATACTCGCAGGCAGTACGCTGAGCGACCGTCATTTCTCCGCCCAGGTATTCCGCGACCAGCTTCTGCGTTTCAGAACAGGCCATCACAATCTCCCATTAATGTCTTCAGTCTGGCCAAACCGGCATAAAACCGTGTTTTTGCCGTATTTGGGGAAATGCTCTCCAGGCTTGCTATGTCGTCAAAGGTCATTTCCTGAAAAAATTTCAATTCAATTACCATTCGCTGCTCCAGTGGCAGAGCCGCCAGCCAGCTCTGCAATTGCTGGTTTCGCTGCTGACTTTGTGTTTCAGCGGCCGGGCCAGGCCTATCGTCAACCGTCTCCGTCGATGTCGGCAAAGGATCTGCATCCCGGACCTTGCGACGTCTGGCCTGGTCTACTGCCCGGTTATAGGCAATACGCATCAACCAGGTCGAAAACTGCGCATCTTGTCTGAACCCTGACAGGTTCTGATAAGCGCTGAAAAACACTTCCTGCAGTAAATCCTGAGCATCATCAACACTGCCCGTCATTCGTAACCCAAAGTTATAAACCCGCGTTTCATGAGTGCGCACGAGTGCCTGCCAGGCGTCGGGCTGTCCTTGGATTGCGCGCTGTATTAATGCCAGTTCGGTACGTTCCATGATCTTCTTTTACCTTGGACGCACCACTTTAGCGGAAAGTTTGGGGGGAGAGAAAAAGAAATCCCCTGCTCCGGAAAAATCACGAGAGCAGGGGTCAGCCAGGCTTCACGGCTATCTGCTAACCGTTACCTGGTGTGGTAGTAAAAACGGACGTTATCAGGCAGCATCGCGATTTCTGGCATCCTGAATCAGCTGTCCTGCAGCTCGCAGCAGGGCGTTCAGTGAGGAACTGACTATGTCGCGACTGATGGCAACACCAGTGTAGCGCTGCAGACCGTCCTTGAGCTGGATGTAAGTGACCGCCTCTGCATCAGCACCCTGGCCCAGCGCATGCTCGCCATACTCCATAATTTCAAAATCGACATCGGTTGAACCTTTGATCGCTTCAACAAAGGCATCAACTACACCATCACCTTCGCCCTGAATATTCAGGGTCTGACCAAAACAATGCAGCTCGGCTTTAAAGTTTTCACGGTCACCCACTTTCTCAAATGCAAAGGTATCGAGTACCACTTCATCAGGGTTACTCAGATAGGTTTCCTGGAACAGACTCCAGATACGATCAGGAGAAATCTCCTGGCCACTGGTTTCAGCTTCTTTTTGTACCACACGGCTGAACTCGATCTGCAGCCAGCGCGGCAATTCAAAGCCGAACTTGCTTTGCAATACGTAGGCAACACCCCCTTTACCTGACTGGCTGTTGACGCGAATCACGTCCTGATAGGTACGACCCAGATCCCGCGGATCAATGGGCAAGTAAGCAATTTCCCAGAACGAGCCTTCCTGATACAGATCCAGGCACTTCTTGATGGCATCCTGATGACTGCCTGAGAAAGCGGTAAATACCAGGTCGCCTGCATAAGGATGACGGGGGTGTACCTCAATCTGGGTGCAGGCTTTGCTGACAGTGCAGATCTTGTCCATGTCACTGAAATCGAGCTTTGGATCCACACCCTGGCTGTACATGTTCATTGCCATGGTGATGATATCCATGTTGCCCGTTCGCTCACCATTACCCAGTAACGTCCCTTCAATACGGTCAGCCCCGGCCATCAGGCCAAGTTCGGCGGCTGCGACACCACAACCCCTGTCATTATGGGTGTGCAGACTGATAATGATAGCTTCGCGGTTTTCCACCTGACGACAGAACAGCTCTATCTGGTCGGCAAAGACATTGGGGGTTGCCATCTCGACAGTGGCTGGCAAATTGATAATGCAGGGTTTGTCTTTGGTCGGCTGCCAGACATTGACCACTGCGCTGCACACCTCTGCTGCAAAATCGACTTCAGTTCCGGTAAAACTCTCCGGCGAGTACTGAAACACCCACTCGGTTTCCGGTGCCAAATCCGCATGCTTCTTAACCTCTTTTGCACCTCTGACGGCAATATCAACAATACCGGCCTTGTCAGTCTTGAAGACCTTTTCCCGCTGCACCACAGATGTTGAGTTGTAAACATGCACGATGGCTCGCCGCACCCCTTTGAGCGCCTCATAAGTGCGCGCGATCAGCTCCGGGCGCGCCTGGGTCAGCACCTGCACCGTGACGTCATCGGGAATACGATTTTCTTCAATAAGGTAGCGTACAAAATCAAAGTCCGGTTGCGAGGCTGAAGGGAATCCAACTTCAATTTCCTTGAAACCGACCTCCACCAGCAAATCAAACATCTGCTTCTTCTGGTTAACGGACATGGGCTCGATCAGCGCCTGGTTACCATCGCGCAGATCCACGCTGCACCACCGGGGCGCCTCGCTGATAACCTGGTCCGGCCAAGTGCGATCTGTTAATCCGACCGGCTTGAATGCCGGGTATTTGCGATGATCAAAACGGTTCTGTTCTGCCATGTGACTGCCTGCCTTTTTATCTGCTGTACTATTATCTGCAATATTTATCTGCAATATTTATCTGCAATATTTATCTGCAATATTTATCTGCAGTATTATCTGCTGTGATCTTGCTAAACGTTATTGTTTACTGACGACCGGTTTAAGTTGAGAGCTGCTTAAGGGTAAAGCTCTTCTTACACCGTGCCTTTGCTTTTAATTCATGCCGGCCTGGCAAGCTGTCCTGGGCGGGTTTGCCCGACTCCGTTGCCGAATGCCTGTCAATCTGGGTAAGACTGCCGCTTCGTACAACCGGTATCGCTCGTCGACACTGCCGCGGGTTGGCCGCCAGCGTCGCCGACATGGTGAATCCCATGCCTGACCGTATGATGCATAGATTACCCATGATGCCGGAGTGAATCTACCGCTAATTCGCGTCATTTTTGAATAATATTGGACATATTAACTAAAATAATGCCAAATATTAGTTAATCTAATACAGGCCAGTGCTTTTGATTGGTTTTCACCGACAGTTCAGAGGAAAAATGTATGCTGGAACTGGACAAACTGGATCGCAAAATTCTTGCCGAGCTACAAAAGCAAGGAGACATCAGCAACCTGGAGCTGGCCGAGCGAATCGGCCTCTCCCCGACTCCCTGCGCCAGGCGCGTCAAACGAATGCAGGATGAGGGGCTGATTCTCGGTCAGGTTACCCTGCTCGAACCTGCCATGCTGGGGTTGAAGCTCAGCGCCCTGGTACAGGTCAGTATGGATCGCCATACTCCTGACCGCTTTGAACGCTTTGAATCAGAAATTCTCAAACACCCGGAAGTACTGGAGTGCCTGCTGATCACAGGGCAGTCTGCCGATTATCAGCTCAAGGTCGTGGTCAGTGATATGGACGAATACCAAGAGTTTCTGCTTAACACCCTGACTCGGATCGAAGGCGTCGCAGATGTCCACTCCAGCTTTATCATGCGTAAAGTGCTGGACACAACCGCATTGCCCCTGAAACACATAGGTGCACACTAAAACCCAGCTGCCTTAAACCGCTCAAGAACCCGTTTCAGGTTGCTGGTGTCGACCAGGAATTCAATAAGGGCTAGAAAAAGTGCCGGACCTTATCTTTGTAGGAACGACTCATTTTTAATGAGGTTCCACATGACAGGGTCAGATGAAACTCGCCATTGATATGCGAGGAAACCCTTTCAACCCGATCCAGATTCACAATCGTGGAGCGGTGAACACGTTGAAACAGGTTGGGATCCAGTGATGATTCCAGCTCTTTCATGGTGGTACGCATAATGTGTGTCTCGCCCTTAACATGAACACACATGTAATCACCGGCCGCATCAATCCAGTCGATATCTCGTACAGGCACAAATGTGGTCGAGGAACCATCTTTTATGGCCAGTTTCTCTGAATAACGAACCACCGATTCTTCGTTGACCATCAACTCGGCAACCGCATCCTCGGACCGACCGGTCAAGCGGATCACGACATCCATCAGGCGCTGCTTCTCAAGCTGATCCCGCTTACCCGCCAAACGCACTGAGACATGATCCAGCGCCTGTTGCAAGCGCTCCTGCTCGATGGGTTTCAGTAAATAGTCGACAGCATGCACTTCAAATGCTTTGATAGCGTACTCATCGTAGGCGGTTACAAAAACAACCAGCGGCATATTATCCTGCTGCAGCCGTTCCACCACATCAAAACCTGACATACCTGGCATCTGAATATCCAGAAAAATCAGATCCGGCTCCAGTTCGGCAATCGCCTCCAGCGCTTCCCGTCCATTTTTACAGGAGCGCAACAGCTCGACCCTGCTGTCCTGCTCGAGCCTGACAGCCAACCCTTGTCTGGCCAGTGCCTCATCATCGACGATAAGTGCACGGATGGGCTGCTCTTCCTGATTGATTATATGTTCCGCACGATTTTCAGTACTAACCTTGTTCATAGGGTATTGTTACCGTTACCTGGAATCCTTTCGGTTTTCTCGGCGAGGAACCAAGCTGATAGGCCTCGCCGTATATTTCCTGCAATCTATCACGAATATTCTTTAACCCGACACCGGTTGATGTCGGGTGATCCGACCCGCCGGGTCCGTTATCCGCTACTGTAATACATAATTTATCATTCTGACACAATTCTGCCTGAATCCAGATTGTACCGCCTGACTCTGAGCGGGCAATAGCATGTTTAATGGCGTTTTCGACCAGCGGTTGCAATAACATGCTGGGTACCAGGGCGTCTTCCAGCTCAGACGGCACCTCAAAGTGAACCGTCAGGCGTTCCTCGAAGCGTACTTTTTCTATGTGCAAATACAGGTTCAGCGATTCGATTTCATGCAGCAGGTCCACTTTATCAAAGGGGTCGTGCTCCAGCGAGTAGCGCAGGAACTTGCTGAGACGGGTAATCATGCTGTTTGCCTGATCATTGGACTGCACCATGATCAGGGTAGAAATGGCATTGAGCGTGTTGAAAAGAAAGTGTGGATTTAGCTGATAACGCAACATGCGAAGCTGAGCTTCATGCGCCAGCGCTTCAGAACGCAGGCTTTTCTGTTTTTCCCGCTGGAACAGGTGATAATACTTAAGGAAAAAGTACAGCACACTCCAGATCAGCAACAAGGTCATCGACACCGGCATCCACTGACTGAAGGTAGCCCAGCCATAACCGATCAGGTCCACTGTCGAACCAAAGTCAGAATCGGTAATCAACCACTTGATCGGGCGCCAGGCCTGTGAAGCCGCCCAGCAACCGAGCACAACGGCAATCAGGCGCAGGGCCATATTGAAGTCCCAGACAGCACGGTAGAGGTGGCGAAGCCCGGTAGTCAGCACAATACCAATTGATGCATCAACCAGAAAAACCAGCACGCGTTCCAGGATATATTCGCGGGGTATAAAGGTCAGGTCCCTGAGAACCAGCAAAGCAATCCAAAGACTCCAGCCAATCAGCTGGAATATCCAGAATTGAATCTCACGACGCCAAAAAGGGTGACTAGGCAACATGATGAGAGAAGTGGGCAGCATCTCAGAATGCTGCCCACTGCAACAATTTAAGGCAGCAGATGCGAAACGCCATCACGCTCTTCACGCAATTCCTGTTCCGTCTTCTGCATCAGGTCACGACTGAAATCATTCACATCCAGACCCTGAACAATGGTGTACTGACCGTTTTCGCAGGTCACAGGGAAGGAGTAAATCAAACCTTCTTCAATACCATAGCTGCCATCGCTATGAATGCCCATACTGACCACTTTACCGCTTGTACCCAGTGCCCAGTCACGCATGTGCTCAATCGCCGCGTTCGCTGCTGATGCCGCACTGGACAGGCCACGTGCTTTAATAATGGCAGCACCACGTTGCTGTACATTCGGGATAAAGCTCTCGGTTAACCAGTTCTGATCAACCAGCTCCGTTGCCGCTGTGCCGTCCACTTTGGTGTGGTGGATGTCAGGGTACTGTGTCGCAGAGTGGTTACCCCAGATGATAATGCCATCAACATCAGTGCTTTGCTTGCCAGTCTTCTCAGCCAGCTGTGCGATAGCACGGTTGTGGTCCAGACGCGTCATAGCAGTGAACTGGCCTGGGTTCAGGTCTGGCGCGTTGCGATATGCAATCAAGGCATTGGTGTTAGCCGGGTTGCCAACGACCAGCACTTTCACGTCACGGCTGGCGTTGTCATTGATAGCTTTGCCCTGCACGGAGAAGATCGCGGCGTTAGCTTCCAGCAGATCTTTACGCTCCATGCCTGGTCCACGAGGACGGGCACCAACCAGCAGGCAATAGTCCGCATCTTTAAATGCCACATTAGGATCATCGCTTTGAACAATGCCCTGTACCAGTGGGAATGCGCAGTCTTCCAGCTCCATGGCAACGCCTTTGAGCGCGTCCAGAGCTGGTGTGATTTCCAGCAGCTGCAGGATAACCGGCTGGTCTGGACCCAGCATCTCACCGGCAGCAATACGGAATAACAAGGAATAGCTGATCTGACCTGCTGCCCCAGTGACAGCAACACGAACTGGTGCTTTTGACATTTTTTAACCCTTTGAATAGCAATGTATTTTGTCGCCAAAGACGTGCACGACCTGATAAGAAGGCTGGAAAGTATACCACTACACGATGAACATGGCATCGCCATAGCTGAAGAAGCGGTATTTCTCTGCCACAGCTTCCTGGTAGGCGGCCATGACAGAGTCCCTGCCGGCAAAAGCACTGATCAACATCATCAGGGTAGATTTTGGCAGGTGGAAATTGGTGATCATGGCATCCACGACCTGAAATTCATACCCGGGGTAAATAAAAATGTCCGTTTCGCCTGCGAAAGCGTCTGGTACCCGGTTGTGAACCTGGTGAGCGGCAGCACTTTCAAGGCTGCGCACAGATGTCGTTCCGACCGCGACAACCCTGCCTCCCCTTGCCCGGCAGGCAGCAATCTGCTCACAAGTCGACTGCGGCACATCAATCCACTCACTGTGCATCTTATGCTCAAGCACGTCCTCTGTACGAACCGGCTGAAAAGTGCCTGAACCCACATGCAGGGTCAGGAAGGTCTGCTCGACACCTTTCTCCGAGAGTTGCTTGAGCATACCCTCATCAAAATGCAGCCCCGCAGTAGGTGCTGCAACAGCGCCCGGGTTCTTGTTATACACGGTTTGATAGCGACTACGGTCAGCGGCTTCGTCATCTCTGTCTATATAAGGAGGCAACGGCATATGACCGTACTGCTCCAACGCCGTTGTCAGTGCCTCCTGGCAATGGAACTTCAGGTGGAAGAATGCATCCTGCCGCCCCAGCACTTCTGCTTCCAGCGGTGGCATGTCCGGCTGATCAGACAAAAACTCGATTCGGCTGCCAGCTGCCGGTGACTTGCTGACACGCATTTGCACCAGCGCTTCAGTATCACTTAACAGGCGCTCAACCAGGATTTCCAGTTTACCGCCCGAGGCCTTGCGGCCATACAGACGCGCGGCCAGGACTCGCGTGTCATTAAAGACCAGCAGGTCGCCCGGATTAAGCAAATCCATCAGGTCCAGGAATTGCCGGTGCTGAACCTGACCATCATCACGTCCCAGGCACAGCAAACGGCTATGCGTCCGTTCAGATGCGGGGTAGCGAGCGATCAGGGATTCAGGCAGGTTGTAATCAAAGTCACTGAGTTTCATAAGGCTGGCAAGTTTGCCCGAATCGCGATTACTTGCCAAGCAGCAATTTTCACCAAAGTGTCCCGACATAAAGGGCAATATCAAGCGGGAAGACTGCCTTTCCTGAAATGCCTGCAGGAACTGTGTGTAATAGCATTGTCACAGCCAGTAATACTGCTATAATGCGCCCCTCTGATTCGCACATCCCTGCCGGAGTGGTGAAATTGGTAGACACGCCGGATTCAAAATCCGGTGCTGGTGACAGCGTGCCGGTTCAAGTCCGGCCTCCGGTACCAATCTTTTTCCTTTCTGTTCCTGCTTTCAGCATTTTGCTGTTAGCTGGTCATATGCATTGTCAAAATCAATATTATCAGCGCCATTACTGGGTTATTGAACTCATGACTGTACTGGCTGACCTTCTCTCCCAGCACTATTGTGTATTCACTCCTGATCCACCCTACCCCCGCCAGCGTCTATTATCAGCTGGGCAGTTATTTTCTGACGGCAGATTATCCATAAATTATTAACTCTGTTTTTATTTTTGCTAATCATTATCATTTTCGTTACTATTCGCGCCGTTCTTTAGAGTTGACTTACGGGAGAAACCTCACCATGTTCAAACGCACCCTGCTTTTTACTTCCATTCTGATTAGCACTCAGGCTGCAGCCAGTAATGACCAGCTACAGGAAGTCACTATTATAGGCAGCGCCGAAGACGCGATGCAGTTACCTGGCTCAGCGCATGTCGTCAGTGAAGCCGAGCTGGAAAAGTTTGCCTATACAGACATCAACAGAATGGTGCGCCAAGTTCCCGGAGTTTACTTGCAGGAAGAAGACGGATTTGGCTTACGGCCCAATATTGGCATTCGCGGCTCCGGCTCTGAACGTTCAGATAAAATTACATTATTGGAAGATGGTGTACTGATGGCGCCAGCCCCTTATTCTGCACCAGCGGCTTACTATTTCCCGACAGCAGGCCGGATGCACCGAATTGAAATACTGAAAGGCGCAAGTATTCTGCGCCAGGGCCCTGCCACTGTGGGCGGCGTTGTCAATTTGATTTCGACCCCAATCCCAAGCCAGACCAGCGCCGAGATCAATCTGGAAACAGGCGACTTCAGTACCCATAACCTGAATGCCAGTTATGGTACCCGTTCAGCGCACTGGGGCATGCTGCTTGAAACCCAGCAGTTGCAGAGTGACGGTTTCAAAAAGATTGACCGCTCAAATCAGGACAGCGGCTTTGAGGTTGAAGACTACCTGGCCAAGTTTACTGTCAACACAGCAGGCGACAGCTCATTTTATCAGCAGCTGGACCTGAAAATTCAATATTCAGAAGAGCTGTCCAATGAAACCTATGTCGGCCTGACAGACCGTGATTTCCGCGATACCAGCAATCGTCGATATGGACTGACCGCCAATGATCAGATGGATACGCGCCACTCCAGCATCAGTGCCCGCCACCTGGTTCAGCTTAATGATCAAATTACGCTCACTACCACGGCATACCAGAACCGTTTTAAACGAGACTGGTTCAAAGTTGATAAAATCGATGGATCAAGTTTTGGCAGCCTGATAGACGCTGCTAATATTGGTGATGTATCTGCTCAGTCAATCCTGAATGGCGACACTGATGCAGAAATCAGTATCAAACATAACGCTCGTGAATATACCAGCCAGGGGCTGCAGTCAGTAGCAGAGTGGTCTGTGAGCTCTCATCAAATGGAGCTCGGCATCAGATATCATGAGGACGATGTTGACCGTTTCCAGCCGAGTGAAGTCTTTCAGCAGTCCAGCGGAAACCTGGTCTTCGACCGCATCACGTCGCCCAGCTCCAGCAACAACCGGATCGAGGAAGCTGAAGCTCTCGCCATCCATTTCATGGATACCTGGCAGGCCTCTGCGCAGCTGGATGTCACGATGGGTCTGCGACATGAAGATATTGATACACGTCAGCTACGCTACAGCGACCCGCAACGCAGCACACGAACACTGACGGCGAACAATAGTGTCTCAGAAACGCTTTGGAGCCTGGGCGCAACTTATGACTTAACTCCCAACTGGCAGGTACTGGCGGGTGTCCATACAGGGTTTGCCCCTGCTTCCGCTGGGTCGAGCGATAATGTTGAGCCGGAGAAAAGTCAAAACTATGAGGCCGGCTTCCGTTACCAGTCCGACGCGTTCAACAGCTCGGTTATCGGCTTTTTCAGTGATTATGAAAGCACTGTACTTAACTGCTCCCAGGCATTCCCATGTGGGCAGCAATCCAGTGGTTCACAGAGCCTGGGTCAGTCAGAAATTGCCGGGGTTGAGCTGATGCTGGAGACAAGGCTCTATAACTCCGGGTCTGTGCAGGTACCGTTGATGGTCAGCTTTACCCACACAGATGCAGAAATTACGGATGCGGAAAGCAACGATTCACTGCAAGCAGGTGATGTATTAAGGTATGTCCCCGAAAATGTTCTTAGTACCCAGGTAGGAATAAACTATGGCGATAGCCTGAGTGTTTATGTGAATGCCAATTATGTTTCTGAAATGTGCCACAACAACGAATGTGATCGTCCTGGCATCAATGATACATTGCTGGAAACAGATGAAACGCTGATATTCGACCTGGTAGGACATTACAACATCAATGATAATACCCGGCTGTATATAAAGATTGACAACATACTGGATGAGCAGGAGATAGTCGCTCGCAGCCCCGGTGGCGCTCGCCCCAGCAAGCCAAGAGCAGCCAGTGTAGGTGTCAATTTCCAGTTTTAATCTCATAGGTGGCGAAGTCAATGACTTCGCCACCTATGCTTTACTGACATCCAGCCAAATCCTGCTAACGTCTTTTCATCTTAAACAAGCAATTTCAAGAAAACACCTGCCTTTTTTAAAAATGACTTAGCCGGAAATTCAGAATCCGGCAGCATCCTCTCATTGCAAACTCTATAGTGAAACCACTACATTCCTGGAAGGCTGTCGGGATGCAGTTGTAGACGAAATCTCCAAATAATCATAACAATGTAATTGCAGGAGACATTTTATATGTGGTTCCCACATCACCTACCCCCGTTCCGTCGCTCGACCCATCACCGTCTGTTAACCGCCATCATTTGCACCAGCGCCATCGCAGCCATTCATGCTGCCCCTGTCAGTGCGCAGCAAAATGACAGTGACATGGAAGTGGAGGAAGTCGTTGTCACCGGCTCATTTATTCGTCGAAGCGAAGGGTTTACCGCCGCTTCGCCGGTAGTGCAAATGACCTCTGAAGACCTTGACGCTGAAGGCACGGCCAATATGGCCCAGGTCGTACAAAACATGACCTTTAACGGCGGCACTGCTGTCACCAACTCGATCCAGGGGGTCGATGACAACAGTCCGGCCTTCAATCTTCGTGGCCTGGGCCCCAGCGCCACACTGCAACTGGTCGATGGCAAACGCGTGACAACCAATAACGTAAATGCCTTGATTCCTGATATTGCCGTACAGCGTATTGATATCGTGACCGACGGCGCCGCTGCACTCTACGGTAGTGATGCCGTAGCTGGCGTTGTCAACATTATTCCCCATACCCAGTACGAAGGGGTAGAAATGTCCTTCTTCCAGGAAGGTGATACGCGGGGCGACTTCAAGGATTCTTCCATTGGCCTGCTGGCTGGCACCCAGCTTTCCGACGATATCAATATCACCGCTGCCGCCAGTTACCGGGATCAGGGCAGGCTGCGCTGGCTGGACCGTCCGGAACTGATGACATCAGGCCTGACGTTGAATTCCGGTTCGCACCCAGGCAACTTCCTGGTACCTGTGCGTGATGAAATGGGCAACCTGACCGGTGGCACAGCAGGTCGGCCTGATCCAAGCTGTGGCCTGATCAGCGAAGACCCGCGCCAGATGGGCAACAACCCATATGGTATCAACTTGCTGGGGCGATGCTGGCTGGAATTCGGCGACACCCGGGATTTCCGCAACGATCAGCAATTCAGCCAGTTCTACGGCAATTTCGATTACAGCCCTGCCGGCGATTTTTCCATGTCCGCTCAGGTCATGTTCTCGCGCAAATACAGGCATAGCCGTAACAACCAGTCTAACCCGGGCGGTCGCGTACAAGACATGTCGACTATTCGGGGGGAGTTGCCTGGCAATACATTCCGCGCGATGTCAGCTGATCAGCGCGAACTTTATGCAGAGCCTCTAAGGGATGGCAACGGCGCTATTGTTACCGATGGCTACGGTCGCCCTCTTCCCATGCGTGACGCCAGCGGCCAGGTGGTGCTGGCCGGCAATCAGTTCGCATCCATGAATGCCGACCCCAGTGGCGGTGTGCCTTTCTATGAAGATGTCAGGGCCAATGCCTGGATGCCGATAGGAAAAACCAGCACATTACCCACTGGGTTTAATGCTGACGGCACCAACCCTTATGTTAACGATGACAGAAATATGCGCCTGGCTTTCACCGCCAATTTCCCTGCCCCCTTTCTCGACAGCTGGGAAGGCATGGCCAGTTACGCCTACAACAAGTTCGAAGATCGTGGCCGGGAAAATCAGACCTTCAGCTTCAGCGCCATTGAATCCGGCCTGAACTGTGATGTCATCAATGATGTGGATGCCTGTTACAACCCGTTTGGTGTCGTTGATCCGCAATTTGCCACTTCCCAGGAAGTCACCGATGCCATCTGGACCAACTACGCTCGTCGCAATGAAGACGAACTGCAAACCTTTGACCTGGTCTTTAATGGCGATGTCCGCATTGGCGATTTCCAGCTGCCCGGCGGTGAGATTGGTATGGCCGTTGGCTACCAGCGCCGCCAGGAAAAGCTGCTCGACGTACCAGCAGCCAATATCCTGGCTGGTGATCAATTCATTGGCTCACAACTGGACGTCGCCTATGGCAGCCGGTCTGTTGACGCCTTTTTTGCTGAAGTCCTGTTGCCGGTGACCAGCAATTTTGAAATCACCAGTGCTTTCCGTTCGGAAAAGTTCAGCACTGGCCAGGACGATGCCATTGCAAAAGTCGGGCTTGTGTATGAACCTGCTGACTGGGTTGGCATCCGAGCTACCTGGGGACAGGCCTTCATCGCACCGACTATCAGGCAACTGGAGTCGCCTGAAGATTGCGGCCTGAGTAGTGTCAACGACCCCTTTACCACCTTCCAGGGCTTTGTGACTTCCTGTAAAGCAGGCAATCCGAATCTGCAATCAGAAACC
This sequence comes from Pseudohongiella nitratireducens, assembly GCF_001642735.1. Classification (GTDB taxonomy): domain Bacteria; phylum Pseudomonadota; class Gammaproteobacteria; order Pseudomonadales; family Pseudohongiellaceae; genus Pseudohongiella; species Pseudohongiella nitratireducens. The sequence continues at coordinate 114,633 of NZ_LWHM01000031.1, forward strand.
TCCACCAGCGTCTCTGCCGGTATTGATCTGGTGCCGATGGAGGGCATGACATGGTCCATTACCTGGAGTGAAACTGACTTCGAAGACAGAATCGTCGGCACGACAACGGAGGATACGATACGTTCTGACTTTGATGCCTTCCAGGAAGCCTACGGATTTACCCCGACAACAGATAACCCCTACCCGTCCCTGAGTTTGCTACAACAATGGATTGACGACCCCAGGTCTGACAAACGAATCATGCGGGTACCGGGTGACATAGCAACTGTACAGCGCATTCAGCAAAGCGATTCGAACGCCTCTACCATGCTGGTACGTGCCTGGGATACCCGCTTAAGTTATGATTTGCCGTTCCGCCGCTGGGGTGCATTTGATATCAATATGCAGGCAACCTATGTAGATACATATCAATATCAAATGTCAGCGAATGATCCCGTCCAAGAAGGCGCCGGTAACCAGAACAATCCAACGGGTGCCGTTCCGGCAATGCCAAGATGGCGCGCAAACTCTCGCCTGCGCTGGTCGATGAACGACCACACATTGGCGCTGACAGCACGCTACACACATTCTGTTGCATTTGACGCTAATGAATACGATTTCCAGCGATTCTTCCCTTTTAGCACTTTCCGCTACACAACGGAGATCCGTCCATGGACGCAAATGGACATGTTCTACACCTATCAGGGACTGGAAGTGCCTGGCGCAGGTGGGGAGTTGTCCCTGACAGTGGGTTCACGCAACGTTTTCGACCGTGAAGCACAGAAAACGGGCATGATCGCCGGAGCATTTGCAGAACTGCAGGATGTCACCGGGCGTTCTGTTTATGCCCGCATTGACTATCAGTTTTAAATGTCAGTGAATCAAGCGTAAACCAGCAACAGCCGCGACCTGGATCACAATTGGCCAGGTCGCGGCTGTCAACAACATGAATTTGTGTCATAGTAAGCAGGTACGCTGAAATAAAATATCGTAGAAAATAACAATAACGAAACATCAGCGAGGTACTATGGACCCGGACACTATAACGGTTCACCACTGGCTGTGCCTGTTTGCTGCGCTGGCATTCTCACAGCTGCTCATTACCAGTGCCACTTTTGCGCAACGCAAACCCATTCAGTGCGCATCGCGCCTGATGATTGCATTAAGCATTGGCATCTCCGCGTACATGCTGACCGGCATCCCCATCATGCAGTCGGCCCACCCGGCGCCATTATTTGTTATCAACCTGCTCTCAATATCCAGCCCGGCCTTGTTCTGGATGCTGTCCCGCGAACTGTTTCAACCGCAAACCAACACTCAGATGCCAATCTTGGTCGTCATTCTGGTGGGAACTTACCTCACCTTGCGAATGACCGGAATCAGTGTTTTTGATGATCAGTTGTTGCGCCAGCAACCTGCCATGCTCGCCGTTTTCATTTATTTTCCGCAGTTAATCATGATCGGCCTGGTCTCACATGCCTGCCTGACAGCACTGCAGCAGATTCACGAAAAAGATCATGAAGACACTCACAGTTTGCCAAAATCACATATCATTTTTATCCTGACACTGGGCGCCATTATTTTCATGGTCGTCAGTACCAGTGCCCTCGGCATGGTGTCTGACCTGACCAAAGCCCTGTATTATTTTGCTATCTTTCTCGCTGCATTTGCCTTTAATACACAGCTGCTTCGTCTGGAACCGGTACTGGCGCAGCTGTTTATTCATGGCAGCTCAGTCAAATCGCCCACTTCTCTCAACCCCAAAGACCAGCAGCAGTACCAGCGTATTATGGATACCATGCGAAAAGAACGGCTCTACGCCCGCCCGGGTCTAACGCTACGACATGTTGCTGATGCCCTGCCAATGCGTGAATACCGGCTTCGGGAGTTTATTAACAAGACGCTGGGATACCGCAACTTTAATCAGTTTGTAAATGCTTTTCGGCTGGAGCTGGCTTGTGAAAAATTGAGCCTGCCACCGAACGACAAAGTCCTGATCTCTGCCATTGCCTGGGATCTTGGCTACTCTTCCCCTTCAACATTTAACAAAGTGTTCAAGAAGCGATTTGGTGTAACCCCGTCCGAATTCCGCAAACAAATCGTTGCCGATGGCTGCAACGACCAGGTTCCTGTGTAATACAGCATCAAGCTTTCCCGCCCTGGTTCAAGTCAGCGTCATTTTATGCGCATCGCGTTGATTGACCTAATTAGTAAGCTTGCTTATAATAACTATACATACAATTAGCAAGCTACCTATCAGCCAGCTATTAAGGCGACAACATCATGTCAAATCATAAAGACAGCAACGACAAACTGGGCTTCGTTATCCAGGATATTGCCCGCCTTATGCGCTGGAACTTTGATCGCCGCGCTCAGAACCTGGAACTGACACGAGCACAATGGGGCGTGTTGGCAAATCTGACCCGCTGCCCTGGTGCCCAGCAGAAAACGCTCGCCGACCTGCTAGAGGTAACACCGATCACACTTGCACGCCATATTGACAGACTGGAGCAGAACGGTTGGGTACGCCGGGAGGATGATGTCGAAGACCGTCGTGCCAAGCGCGTTTACCTGACCGAGAAAGGACAGGAGATTCTTGGCGAGTTACAGAGTGTGGGCCAGGAAGTTCGGCAGCAAGCATTAACAGGCATTAACACAGAAGAAGAAGAGCAGTTACTCACCCTGTTACTCCGTTTACGGCAAAACCTGGGCACCTCGTCTACAGACGACAGCTAGGAACCGGGTATTGGCAGAGCGGATTTTAATCAGCAGTTTTACATCGCATTCAGGACAGTAACATCATGACTAAAACAGTATTCAAACGTTTATTTCTTCTTTTGCTCGGCCCCCTGGCAATCGCAGCCGTCAGTGCCTGGCTGTACCTGCACGGCGGACGAATTGTCAGCACTGACAATGCCTATATCAAAGCCGACATCATTGATGTCAGCAGCGAAATTTCTGGCCGGGTGATGTCGGTCAACGTAGACGATAACCAGCCCGTTGCCAAAGGTGAATTGCTGTTCACGATTGATGACCGCCCTTACCAGATCGCTCTGCATAAAGCGGAAGCTCAACTGGCCGAGGTGCGCAGCAACATCGCCAGCCTGAAACAGGAATATCATAACAGTGAAATCGCCATCCAGAATGCGGACACTCGCCTTGCTTATCTTGACAAGGAGCTTGAGCGGGTAAGGTCATTGCTGAATCGAGGCTCCATCTCGGTATCTGCTTTTGACGAAGCCGAATACCAGTGGACCGATGCGCAAAACAATCATCAGGACAAACTGCAGGCGCTGCAAGTGGTCAAGGCCAGACTGATTGATCCGGACCTGCCGGTTGATGAACACCCACTGGTCAAGCAGGCGCTGGCGCAACTCGATAGCGCCCGGCTGGACCTGGCCAATGTCGAAGTGTATGCCCCGACAAACGGCATCGCCGTCAATGTCTCTGCCAACGAAGGTGAGAATATTGTTGCTGGCTCACCACTGATGAGCGTGGTCGACACTCAGCATTTGTGGATAGAAGCCAATTTCAAGGAAACCGACCTCACCAATATGCACCCTGGCCAGCATGTCAGCGTTGGTGTGGACACCTACCCAGATCGACACTGGCAGGGCCGTGTATCCAGTATCACTCCGGCAACAGGGTCTGAGTTCTCATTGCTGCCCGCTCAAAACAGTTCAGGCAACTGGGTCAAGGTCGTACAGCGAGTCGCGGTTCGCATTGAGTTTGAAGGTAGTGAGCCTCCGGCAGCATTGGTTGCCGGTATGAGTGCCCTGGTAGAAGTGGATACAGAACAACAGCGCACGCTGCCTTTTATCAGCAGCCTGTAAGCCTCAACGACCTGTCACCATCAGCTATGGATATGAAATGACCACTGCCTCTGTTCCCTTTCGTGGCCTGATCGCCATTTCGATCATGCTGGCGACCATCATGCAGGTACTCGATACCACGATTGCCAATGTCGCCTTGCCTCACATGCAGGGCAACCTTTCGGCAACGCAGGATCAGATTACCTGGGTGCTGACCTCTTATATCGTCGCATCAGCAATAATGACACTGCCAACCGGGTGGCTGGCAGGACGGTATGGCAGTCGCCGCGTATTCCTTGTCAGCACTGCCGGCTTCACCGTGACATCAGCTCTTTGCGGCATGGCCAACAGTATTGAGACCATGGTGCTGTTCCGCATTTTACAGGGATGTTTCGGTGCCGCGCTAGTACCTCTTGCGCAATCGACACTGCTGGATATCAACCCCAAAGAGAAGCATGGCAGCGCCATGGCACTCTGGGGTGTCGGTGTGATGATTGGTCCGATTCTGGGCCCAACCCTTGGCGGCTACCTGACAGAGTATTACAGCTGGCGCTGGGTGTTTCTGATCAACCTGCCACTGGGTATCATTACCTTTGCTGGCCTGTTTTTCTTTATGCCTGACAGCAAGCGTTCTGACCGACCATTTGATGCCTTCGGCTTCTTTACCCTGATGCTGGTAATCGGCAGCCTGCAGCTGATTCTTGATCGCGGTGAAACAGTTGAATGGTTCTCTTCGCGGGAAATCTTGTTTTACTGTGCAGTCGTGGCATCGGCAGCCTGGATGTATGGGGTTCACGCAAAAATGTCGAAGAATCCCTTCCTGTCACCTGCCCTTTTCCGTGACCGAAACCTGGTCACCAGCCTGGTGTTTATTTTCTTTGTCGGGATCATTTTGCTGGCAACCATGGCGCTGCTGCCACCCTACATGCAAAACCTGATGGGCTACCCTGTGCTTGATGTGGGCACATTAATGGCGCCACGTGGCATGGGAACCATGGTCGCCATGATGATCGTTGGCCGTCTGGCCAACCGTGTCGATCCACGCCTGCTGATTCTCACCGGGTTGAGCCTGACCGCATTATCGCTCTATGAGATGAGCCTTTTTACTACCTACGTGCCCCCGAGTCTGATCGTCGGCACCGGGGTTATACAAGGGTTTGGGCTGGGCTTCATTTTCGTGCCGCTAAGCACTGTTGCCTATGCCACACTGGCGCCTCAATACCGTGCTGAGGCGGCCGGTTTTTTCAGCCTGATACGCAACATGGGCAGTAGTATCGGTATCTCAATGGTAATGACCGTGTTAAGTCGCAACATGCAGATCAATCACGCCTACCTGAGTGAATTTGTCACCCCCTTTTCAACCCGGGTGTCACTGAACCAGGTTCCGGGTGCACTGGAACAGCAGGCTGGATCAGTCCTGCAAATGCTCGATGCTGAAGTGTCGCGGCAGGCGGCGACCATCGCCTACGTCAATGATTTCCGACTGATGATGTGGATCGTCATAGCAGCTGCCCCGCTGGTATTTTTCCTGCGCAAAGAGAAACCCAATCAGGAAAGCGCCGTTTCCGCCTAACTACCTATACGCCAGCAACCGGTTACAGCGCGACATTTCAGCCCCCCGAAAATGTGCTAAGGTTGGCTCGAACCAGTTAACAGTAATTCAGTCGCCCCTGCTGGAGACCACATGCCCTTACGTCGCGTTGTCCCGTACCTGATGTGCCTGGCTTTGAGCTGTATGACTTTTCTGGCGCCACTTGTCAACGCGAGTGACACCAGCCAGCACGACCTTGACCTTGTTGCCATCGAGCGGGCAGCCAACAATTTGCCACGCCTGCACAGCCTGCTAATACACCAACACGGTGACATGGTGTACGAGCAATATTTCAATGGTCGAGACGCCTCTCAGGCCGCGAACATGAAGTCAGCTTCCAAAAGCGTGATCTCAGCCCTGGTGGGTATCGCCATTGCGCGTGGTGATATTGCCAGCCTTGACCAGCCTGTCAGCGACTATTTCCCGGACATACTGGCAGACGCGGCACCAGCCAAGCGAGCTATCACTATTGAGAACCTGCTGACCATGGAAGCTGGCCTGGAATCGACCAGCAACCGCAATTATGGTCGCTGGGCAGTAAGCGATGACTGGGTGCGGTTCGTGCTTGAACAGCCCATGGTCGGCACGCCAGGCAGCGACATGATCTATAGCACCGGCAGCACGCACCTGTTATCAGCGATTATCGAACGCGCATCTGGCATTAGTACACTGGAATACGCCGAACGGCATCTCACCGGCCCCACAGGGATGAATATCACTTACTGGAGTCAGGACCCACAAGGGGTGTACTTCGGCGGTAATAACTTGGAGATGCGCCCACGCGACATGCTCAAATTCGGTCAACTCTACCTCAATGGTGGTGAATGGGGTGGGCGCCAATTGCTGTCACGTGAATGGGTGGAACAATCGCATAGCCCACATGCCGATTCTCCACGCGGTCAAGGACGTCACTACGGCTATGGCTGGTGGCTTCGCGACCTGGCCGGCATGCAGGTGCCAGTCGCCTGGGGTTACGGCGGCCAACTGATCTTTGTGGTCGAGCCCTTTGACCTGGTGGTTGTAGCCACGGCAGACAGCCAACCGGGCGACGGTCGCTACATGCAGCTGCGAGGCATTTACGACCTGGTTGAGACACATATCCTGGCGCCGCTTGCGGACAGATAAAACAGACTTTGTTATTCCGCAATCACCCGCCGCTTAACGCCTGGAAAATATAAACAGTGCCATCATCCGGCACACGATCCGAAAGCGTTTTCTTATCAATCACTATTGTGTCATTGACGCTGATATTGACATGCCGACGCAATGCCCCACGCTCATCGAGAATGTAGTCCAGGAATCCTGGAGCCAGGTTATTGATCTCCGCTAACACACTGGCAACGGAACCGGTTGGCACTACCAGTTCCCGGTCTTCAAGTACCGGGAAAAACCGGTAAAGATGCGAAGTCATTTCCACTGTCGGCATAGGGTCACCCGAATCTTACCGAATAGACAGGCGGGAAGTTACTACCAAGACACTGCCAGCTGTCACCGCGATCCTCAGACAAATAGACATTGCCAGTGCTGCTGCCAAAGCACAGACAGTCACCTGCTGCATCCAGGGCATGGCGCAACACAATATCGTAAGCGTTATCCTGCGGCAAACCCTTGCGCAATGCCTGCCAGGACTGTCCGCCATCTGTGGTTCGGGCCACAAACAGACCTCCATCAATGGCCATGCGCTCTGAATCTGCGCGGGCCGGTACCACCCAGGCTGTACGCCCATCCTGCGCATCCGCCACAATGGGAAAGCCAAAATGCACACCATTCGCTGGTTCACTGACTTTAGTCCAGTTTTGTGCACCATCGTCACTGTAAAAGACACCGCAATGATTTTGCTGCCACAGATGGTCAGGCTGGCTGGGGCAGGCTGTGACAAAGTGCGGGTCATGCCCCCACTCTGCCAGGGGATTCGGCAAGTAGTCCATGAGCATACCCCGGTTTCGTCCCGCCCAGGTTTTACCCCCATCCCTTGTTTCCAGCACTCCTGCTGAAGAGGCTGCCACGTAAACATGGTCAGGGTCGCGCGGATCGACCACGATGGAATGGATGCCTGGCTCGAAAACCCCGTAGTCAATACTCGCCGGTGTGCCTCCCCACTGAGTCTCGCTGGTAGCCTCGCCACTGAACAGGTCACCACCGCGGCTGGCATGGTTCCACAGCGCTCGGTTCAACTCCCAGGACTCACCCCCGTCATCACTGACAAACAGACCGCCGGGAATCGTGCCTGCATACAGCCGTCCTGGCTGTGCTGCAGAACCAAACGTAACGTTCCAGATTTTGTAAACAGTGGCATCGCGGTATTCAGGCTCCCCTGACGGGGCCTCCGGATCAAAATCCGGGGTCGGCAAATACTGAATAATATGGCGTGCACCTTCGGGGTACTTGAGCGACAACACATCTTGCCAGGTTGCGCCGCCATCACGCGAATGCGACAACTTTGGCCCCCAGTGACCATGATCCAGGGATGCCCACAAGGTACCATCGCGCGGATCCCGAGCTGCATAACAAACCGGAATGCCCTGGTGGGCAATAGGACGCGGACGCCAGCCTGCCGGGCTGCGCTCAATAATAACCGTACCCTTGCGGGTACCCAGTAAAATCGTATCAGACATTCACCAACCCTCCGTATGATTCACACCACAAATAACAGTGCCAGGATTTTACCCCTGGTAAGGTTAGTCGAACGGGCCGGGGCGATTTCGACAGCGCCCCTCAAGCATCACTTCAATCCTCAAGTATCACTTCAAGCATAACGTCAAGATAGGCGCGACCATAGCGCTTGTCTGGCTCAAGGTAGTTACCCTCCCCCCATTCATTCCAGGATTTCACAAAAACCAGCCTGTGCTCCTCCGGTTTCTTTACTACCGTCGCGACGACTTCCTGAACATGTTCTTTAAACAGCGTCGGAGTAGAACCGTACAACACCGTGCCACCCAGACCACTGCGCGGTGAATGATCCCAGTTGGGTATGATAGAAGGATAAATATCTGTCTCTTTGTCGGCCTCGCTGACAAAACAGCGCGAAGCTTCTTTGTAGGGCACGATTCTGGGCGTTCGCCTGAGCCACCAGTTGAACTTGCGCCATTGCCGCCGCCACCGGTTTTGCCCGAACCGGTAATAGTCGAACAGCCGGACCGTATTGATACCATCGAGACCCAGGCTGCGTAATTTCTCACCCTCAAGATCCAGCCGGGTGGTCTGCCCAATGAAAAAGATACCGGGCAGACCATGCTCCTGCGCCAGCTGTTGCCAGCGCGCCATAAAACCCGCGGCATCAGGGTGCTCCAGTGCCCGATAGATCATAAACACCGGCTTGTCATCGACACGGATGTAGCGCTCATCCTGAAAAGCAGGAAGACAATAAAAGAAATGCGCATCAACATCGGCATCACCAGGGTAGCTCTGATCCACCAGTAACTCATTCCGGCTGCTGCCATCGCGACTCCAGAATTTTTTATGCCAAGGCTGATTTGCCCAGCACAAGCAAAACGGGAAATCTGGTACTTTGCTTTGCAAAACCTCTTGAAAGGGTTTTTCCAGTTCCATGCGCCCATCGCCGAACCAGTAATGGTAATAGCAGAACCCTTCAATCCCGTGTGCCTTAGCCAGCTCTGCCTGAGCTTCCCGGGCAGCGGGGTCACGCAGGTCATAATATCCCAGTTCACCCGGTTCAATTGGCCAGTCATGTTCAGGAAACAGCTTCTTCGCTGCCCGCACATTGTCCCACTCGGTAAAGTTCTTGCCGTAATGCTGACTGTTTAATTCAGTGGGATGATATTGCGGCAAATAAAAAGCAATGACACGGGCCTGACGTCTGGGTAAGTTCATGCGTAAATCAACTGTTCTTTTCTTTTACTGATGTGCCACGTTCACTATGAGGCGTACCGGCACAGCTTTCCCCGGTGTACATGCCGGCAAGAAAATCATTGCATGCCGCCCAGCAGCGTTTTAACCAGTGTTTCCGGGATTCTGAAACCTCGCCGGCCGCAGGTTGTGTCACCTGTCCCTGTAAATCCGCAAGACGGATGCGTCGTCCATCAAGGCCAGGCCTAGCACTTGCAGGCCTGTCCTTCGCGTCGTTTACCTGACCTGAATCGTTCACCTCGTTTCTGCTCATCTTTGCCTTATTCCGCATCTTGTCGAAAGATGCTGCCTTGTTTCATCACAAAACGAACATCCATCATGACAGCGATATCGTCCAGCGGGTTGCCATTAACAGCAATAAGATCTGCTGATTTGCCAGGCTCAATTGTGCCAATTTCACTACTCATGCCCAGTACCTCTGCTGCCAGCCGGGTCGCCGTTGCCAGGGCCTCTTCCTCAGGCATACCCGCTTCGACCATGAACTGAAATTCTTCCGCATTATCAGCATGCGGAAATACACTGGCATCGGTACCAAACGCAATGTTGACGCCGTATTCATAAGCCCGGGCAAAAGTGTCCTGAATAAGCGGGCCGATTTCTCGCGCCTTTGGAACCACCAGTGGATGATAATACCCTTCGACATCTGCCTGTTCGGCAACATACTTGCCGGCAGAAATGGTTGGAATATACCAGGTACCATGTTCCACCATTGCAGCCATGACTTCTTCATCCATGTAAGTACCATGTTCAATGGTCAGCACGCCTGCTTCCACGGCACGCAGCATGCCTTCTTTACCATGCGCGTGAGCCGCAACATGCATACCGTAATCGTTTGCTGTTTCTACCACTGCGGCCAACTCATCTCCCATAAACTGAGGGTTCTGACCAGATGCTGCAATGCTGAGCACACCACCTGTGGCTGTTATCTTGATATGATCTGCGCCGTTTTTGTATTGCTGCCTGACCGCCTCCCGCGCCTGTTCCGGGCTGTTAACCACACCGTCTTCCGGACCGGGTGCTCCCATTAAGTCATCACGCCAACCGTTAGTCGGGTCAGCATGCCCACCGGTTGTCGCCAGGCTTTTCCCGACAGTCAGTATGCGTGGACCTGGCACCTTACCCTGATTAATGGCATCGCGCAGCGCAATATTGACGCCACTACCGCCTAACTCCCGAATAGTCGTAAAACCCGCCTCCAGTGTCTTTTTGGCATTAACCGCCGCATTGAAAGCAATGTCAGCAGGGTTGAGAGTGAAGCGGTTCAGGGCACCACCGGGGCTGGTTTCACTTTCGATATGCACATGCAGGTCAATCAGGCCAGGTAAAACCGTACGATTACGAAGATCAATCACGGTCTCACCTTCGGCAGCTGAGACAAACCCTTCGGTTACGGACTCGATGCGATCATCTACCACAGTGACTGTCACGTTGCTTTGCAAGCCATTGCCGCTACCGTCCCAAAACTGGCCTGCATGAATGAGAGTCGTCGCGGCCTGAGCCAAAGCGGGTGTGATAACGAGTAAGAAAGTCAGACATATACGCTGGATCATGGGTCATGGCCTCTTCTTATTGGAAGACAGTAAATGGGGACTGGATGCTTGCACTACGGACCTGCCTGTTATTCTTGCGGTTAATTATCGCTGTGGCAAGCCTGTTGTCACCAGCGCCTGGCCATATCCGTCCACGAAGCTATCCGGCATTCGTTTCGGTCGCCCGTCTGATAGCGCCATACAGACAAAGTAACTCTGAGCACGTAACAAGGTCACCTCATCATGCTTGCGGACCAGTTGAAATGAACGGGTCAGGCGGGTGCGCTTGTGCATTTGCGTTATCCAGGTGGCGACCACAATTTCATCACCTGCGAATGCTGCTTGCAGATAATCCAGTTCATGGCGCCGAATGACCATGGCACGATCCAGCGCCTGATAGGATGCCAGTGACAATCCCAGACTTTCAGAGTGTCGCCAGGCGCACTGTTCCAGCCATTGTAAGTACACGGCATTGTTAACGTGCCCGAGCCCGTCTATGTGCGTGCTGGTAACGCTGGTTTGCCATAAAAAAGGGCGTTCCAGGTCCCAGTTGATCATTCGTTTCTCCTTACCTGTTTGCGACTGTCTGGTGTCCTGTGCGGTGATTTCTAGGTTACACTAGGGTCTGTTACGCAGTACATAAGTGATTCATGGAAATATTTGTCTTCTCATACAACCGGGGTGCTTTTCTGAAGAACTGCATTGATTCCCTGCTTCGCCACACCGAAGGCTGTCGAATCTGTGTAGTAGACGATAACAGTACCTGTCCGGACACCCAGGCCTACCTGGCTGCATTACCAGCAGAGATTGAACTGATGCCAGTTCCACAGGCCAGTGAAGCCCGCCATGGCGGCCTGTATCCCAATATGCAACTGGCCCTGGATGCCGCCGCCGAAGATGTCACCATCTTTTTTATCCAGGATGACATGCAATTAGTCAGAGATTTCACCAGCGATGACAGGCAGTACATTGATGCCTTCTTCACTCATTACGATAAAGCGGCATTCCTGCATCCTATGTTTCTGCGTGGTCGGCGAAATCGCCGGGATCGTCGCATTACCAAACTGGCCCCCGATTTTCCGGTTTACTTTCGCGAACAGCCGGAAAAGAAAAACTGGCGGGACCTCAGCTACGTGGATGGCGTGATTGCACATGCTGGCCGGCTAAAAGCGGCCAACTGGCAGTTTGTTGAAGGAGAAGCAGCTAACGCTGACCAGGCTGCCGGCCTGTTCGGTAAAATGGGCATCTGGCCTTATCCTTTGGCAATGTTCCTGCCTGAAGTGCCTGTCTATCGCGGCAAGCACAAGACAACTGCGGTAGCGCTGGCTGAGCGCTGGGCGGGCACAGATCCCAAAGCGTTTCGTGATATGAATGAAGCCGAGGTGGAACGTTTCAAACAACGGGATTTGAATCAATTACCAGTGGCCGAACACTTCATTGACTGCGAAGCACCGGTCAAAAAACCATTCCATTATAGTGTGGTGAATGTTTACCCGCTGCTTCGAGTGTGGCATAAACTCACCCAGTGGCTGAGTTAATTCATAACAACACGACATTTCCCCCTGGAGGGTCAACATGCACTGGGTCAATCTGATCGCTATTCTGGCATTACTGCAATTTATCTATTTTGGCATTCTGGTTGGCAAGGCACGGGGGAAATACAAAATCGACGCCCCGGCTGTCAGTGGTCACCCGGAATTTGAACGTTATTACCGTGTGCAAATGAATACGCTGGAAATGCTGGTATTTTTCCTGCCCACGCTTTACCTGTTTGCGGAATATGTCAGCCCTCTTATCGCTGCCGGAGCAGGCGTCATTTACCTGATCGGCCGTTTTCTGTATCAACGCTCGTACGTCAAAGACCCAAAAACACGAAGCCTGGGTTTTGCTCTGACGATTCTGCCTTCGCTGGCTATGGCCCTGGTAACACTCATCTACATTGTCATGGGCCTGATCGTGTGAGCAACGATCTTCGCCAGATAGCACCATCGGTCGCTCGCAACCGGCAACCGATTCTGGACATCATCAAACCCAGCCTGCCCCCCGGGGCAGCCGTGCTGGAGATCGCTGCCGGCAGTGGTGAACATGCTGTATTTCTGGCGCCAGCACTGGCTGTGAAAACCTGGCAGCCCAGCGACCTTAACCCTTCAGCACTGAAGAGCATAGACGCCTGGCGCTACTACAGCAGCCTGACAGATACCATCCGCCCTCCTTTGCAGCTGGATATGACCGCCTCCTCAGCCAAGTTGCAAAGCGTTTTAAAACAAGCCGGTGCACCTGAGGCCTATGACCTCATCACCTGCATCAACATGATTCACATCTCTCCCTGGGAAGCCTGTCAGGGCTTAATGAAACACGCGGCGAAATTACTGAAACCTGCCGGACTATTATTCCTGTACGGCCCATACTTCCAGGCAGAGCAGCCAGCTGCAGCCAACAACCTGGCCTTTGATGAAAGTCTGAAAAGTCGCGACCCAGCCTGGGGCTTGCGTAAACTGGAAGATGTTATTGCGTTGGCGCACTCTCATGGCCTGACCTTTCTCGATTCCCACACCATGCCTGCCAATAACCTGAGTGTTGTCTTCAGTCGCTGAATAGAAGTCGATTGAATGATATTGAGTTTTACTCGCCATTATCAGTAAACTGATTTGGATATTGACGTTTCACGTGTTACTCATCCACCGGAGACATACACCATGCCAAACGCCAAAGATAAAGATCGCCGGGAGTCGAGCAAGCTCAACCGTCGCCAGTTTCTCGGTCAATCCCTGTTTGCTACGACAGCCCTGGCACTGGGAAGCCAGCTTTCGTGGGCTCAGGACAGCAGCCCCATCATGCGAACCATCCCGTCAACAGGCCGGCAAATCCCTGCCATAGGCCTCGGGAGTTCGGCAACGTTTTCACAAGTAGCCAGAGAAGAAGACATTGAAGCAGTCAGGGGTGTGATGTCGACTTTACACCGTTTAGGTGGTCGGGTATTTGATACAGCACCAGGGTATGGCGCCTCTGAAGAGGTTGCAGGTCAGGTTGCTCAGAACCTGGGTATAGAAGATGACTTGTTCTGGGCAACCAAACTCAATGTCGCCCGCAATGGCCCAGCCGATCCTGCGGCGGCTCGCGAACAATTGGAAACCTCTTTCGCCAGAGTCGGCAAACCGACCATCGACCTGGTACAGGTTCATAATATGGGTGACCCTGACGTCCAGTTGGGTATTCTGCAGGAATATAAGGAAGCAGGCCGAATACAACATATCGGTATCACCACCACACGGGAAAGTCAGTACGCAGAGCTGATGCAGGTGATGAGACAGTATCCACTGGATTTTATTGGCATTGATTACGCGGTTGATAACCGAAATGTTGAGCAGGAAATTCTGCCCCTGGCTCAAGAACAGGGTATCGCCGTCCTCGCCTATGCCCCCTTTGGTCGCACACGGCTCTGGTCGCGAGTTGGTGATCGCCCGGTACCCGGTTATGCCGCTGAATTTGATGCGCACACCTGGGGCCAGTTCTTCCTGAAATTTGTCATCAGCCACCCGGCTATCACGGCGGCAACACCGTCTACCAGTCGCCCGACCAATATGGAAGATAATATTGGTGCCATGATAGGACGTTTGCCGGACCAGGCAATGCGCCAGCGCATGATCGCGACAGTCGATGAGTTACCGATGGCTTGAACGGTATCGAGGCGGGCCAGAGCTGCACCGAAAAGAAGGCAAACGGAATGTAAAAAGCCAGGCCTTGAGTGCAACAGCCATCATTTCATGGCTGAGCCGACAAGGCCTGGCTTTTTAAATAAGGGAGTAAGTACTGAGACTTGCGATCTTATCTTGTCACGTTGCTATTATAACGTTTCTACGTAAGCGCCCAGATTGCTCATGTCTGTTTCAGACAAGCCACCAGCAGTCGCATACATCACACTGCTTTGCGGACCGCGAGTCTCACGGTTTTTATAAGCGGTCAGTGCTTCTACAACAAATTCTTGTGACTGGCCAACCAGGCTTGGGCCAACACCACCACTGCCATCAGCGCCGTGACAGGCCTGGCAGGCACCAAAGGCTTCGCGACCCAGTTCCGCCGGGCTAGCAGATGCTGCGGCCTCGGCAGCGGCACGCTGCTGTTCCAGAATAGTGCCATTTTCAGCAACATATTGCTCATAGCACTCACCACTACAGTCGTGGACACGCGCCTGATTAGGCAGGTCCAGACCTGAATATCCAATAGCCAGCAAAACCGCGGCTGCCAGAAAGGCCAAACCGGGAATATAAAACTGCTTCATATCAACTCCATTAGGTAACATCAGGTGCCCGGCAGGATGCGCGACTAGCAATTGAAACCGGACGTCAGAGCGATCAAGACGATCAGCGCGGCATTATACCCACAAATTCTCCACTTTGCGCGTCCATATTGCCCACAATTGACAACAAGTTACCAAAATTACCGTTAGTCATTGTCAGCAGGAACCACCTGATGAAAAATCTGGTTCTTGACATAGGACAAAAAAATGATGACATCTGCTCTTTTGACAACATTTCGACTCAAAAACGCTTTATTATCTTGTCAGTTGATTGCTTTTTACGTCATCATGCAAAAAAAGCTGTCTACATCCCCCGATCAGGGATGTTTGTACCTTTTCGCTTTACGCTATAATACGGCCATCGTAGCAGGTTGGCTGCAAGTCGAAGCGCGACGCCTGAAGTATGGAACATCATTAGCATCAACAAGGAGTACGATAAAGCTCATGAAAGACGATAATCCCAATAAACCGAAAAAATTTTTCGGCTTTGAGGTCAGCGATACTGTAACTTATATCGTGATCGCAGTGCTTTTCGTAATTTTCATACGTCAGGTATGGGTACTCTTCTGACCCGTCACATGGTACATTACGCCTCTTTCTGAACCCCTTCGCCCACTCGGGCCGGGGCATTACCATGCCGGTCGCCTGTCCAAGACGCATTGCAGATCACATATCTGCTCCCGGCGGCGAGCCGGGTAAGTTAGCGTTAAACGACGGGAATTCTCATGAGTCATTACAAAATTGCTCTGCTTGATGGCGATGGCATCGGGCCTGAAATCATGCGTGAAGCAGTCAAAGTGCTGAACCTGGTTGCCGAAAGAAACCAGGTTACCTTTGATCTGCAACATACCCCTTTTGGTGCCAGTGCCTATTTCGAGTGTGGCCACCCCTTCCCCGAACAAACCCAGAAAGTTTGTGACGAGGCTGATGCCATCCTCAAAGGCCCTATTGGCCTGAATCACGAAGACTCAAAAAAGATTCCGGTTGATCTGCAACCAGAGCGTGGCGCTTTGTTGCCACTGCGTCGTCGATACAATACTTACGCCAACTTCCGCCCGGTGTTTTTGCCACAGGGGCTGGCACACTTTTCACCACTGAAAAAAGAAATCATCGGTGATGGTGTCGACATCATGATCATTCGTGAACTGGTCGGTGGCCTGTATTTCGGTGAGAAAGAAACCGGCACCACCGAAGACGGCGTGCGATACGTTCGCGAAACGCTGGAATATGACGAAGAACAAATCCGCCGCATCGCCAAGGTGGCTTTTGATACGGCCAGCAAGCGTAAGAAGGTGCTGCATAACATCCACAAGAGCAACGTGCTGAAATCCAGCGTACTGTGGAATGAAGTGATCGAAGAAGTGGGTAAAGATTACCCGGACGTTAAAATCGAACACATCCTGGTTGATGCTGCCGCGACTTACCTTTGCCTGAATCCCGGACGCTTTGATGTCATGGTGATGGAAAACATGTTCGGCGATATCCTCAGTGACCAGGGCGGCGGTATTCTCGGTTCGCTGGGTCTGATGCCTTCGGCCTGTATCGGCGACGACAAAGCCTACTATGAGCCTTCACACGGCTCTGCTCCTGATATCGCAGGCAAGAACGTCGCTAACCCCTACTCAATGATAGGTTCAGTAGCGATGATGCTGGAGTTCAGCCTGGGCATGGAAGAGGAAGCACGTAACGTCTGGCACGCCATGCAAAGCGTGTTCGCTGATGGCTACTCAACACCTGACCTGTCCAAGCCCGGCAGCGATGTGAAAATGATCGACACTGAAGCGTTTGGTGACCGGGTCATTGCAGCACTGAAAAAACAGCCAGTGCCGGCCAGGGCCTGAGCTTAAAGGCACAACCGCCTCAACACGATACTTCCGCTGCTGACAACCTGATGGTGGTCAGCAGCGCTTAAAACGGTCTTGTATGCTTCGGCAGCAGGACCGTTTTCGTTTCGGAGAGCTTCTCGTGGATGGCATCGCCCTGCTTATCAATATACATCCACAAATAGCCCAGTCCCGCCAACCAGAACGCAGGCCAGGCCAGATAAAAACGAATCAGCCCCTGCCGCACCGTGACCGGCTGGTTATCAGTATTAATGACCCGGATCCGCCAGGCAATCATACCCAGCGTCTGACCGGTACGGCGCCAGAACCAGAGGTAAAACGCTGTGACCGTACTGACCATCATGATGAGTTGCAAAAAGGACAATACCGGACTGGTCTGAATGGCGCCATCAACCACCTCGCTGGTATTGTCACCCACCAGTCCGTACAGCATCAGCAAAATGAAACCACAGGTCACCCAGATGCCTCCCACCAGAAACATGTCATACAGCAGTGCCGCCAGGCGCCGCAGCAACCCGGCTCGAGGCAATGCAGCCAGCTCTTCGTCTGATATCAGGCGTTTTTCCTGTTTACCGGCTTTGCTGTTGACGTTGTTACCCTCGGGGGCGGAATTGGCAGTTGAAGACATGATAATCCGGTTTGCGACTGTGCTGTGCGACTTTGATTCGTCTGTCTGTTGGATAGTTGGTCAAACTAGACATCTGTGTGAAATTCAAAGGAACGGCAATAATGTATTGATCAGAAAACTTCCGGTGGCGGCTGATGCGTATCAACAGGCTCCGGCACCGCTGGCTGGGCGCTATTATCTGGTGTAGTCGCCTCCGATTGCAACAGGTTACGCAGGCGATCCAGTTGCGCTTCCGCCTCTCTGGTCTCAGCCTGTACCTCCTCAGGCACAGACGGCATAAGAATGGACTGAGGAAAAATCAGATTAAACGTGTGCCGGGGATTTTGCATACACAAAATCGTAAAGGTCGGCTCATCATTCTCAGTTCTGAACTCATTGACGCTGCCGTACAACACATCACGGCAATCCGGGTTTTCCATCGCACGCAATGCGGCTGTTATCAGAAAAGGTTGCAGGCTATCTAGGCTGGGAGGAAGCCAGAGCCGGCTTTCGCGCAAAGGCTGTTTCGGAATACGTTCCTCTTCCAGCTCCACTGTGACACCCTGCTCTGCAGACAGTGCATCATTGCCATTTCCACCGGTTGGCAATGTAGCCCCACTTTCTGTCTGCGCCGTGACCTGCATGCTGCACAACAGACTCATGAGTGCCAAAAATGCCCGGGTGATTTTCATGCTGCTTCCTACTGCCAGATCTCGCTTAATGGATTACGCTGTTCACATCATTTATATCGTCCATTTCGCGACAATCTTAAACTCTGTTAGAATCGCCACCCTTGTCTTTGACCTCTCAGGTAATTGATTTCATGAGTCAGACTGTGACGCAATCGTCGCCAACCATCCACCTGCTGGATACTACCCTGCGCGATGGTGAGCAAACCCAGGGCGTGTCTTTCACTCCCAAAGAGAAACTGCAGATAGCCCGTGCCTTGTTGCAATCCCTGAAAGTGGATCGCATCGAAGTGGCTTCAGCACGTGTTTCTGCGGGCGAGCAAAAGGCAGTCGCTGACATTATCGAGTGGGCGGCACAAGAAAAGCTGGCCGACCGGGTTGAAGTTCTGGGGTTTGTCGACCACCACCGCAGTGCCGACTGGATTCTGCAGGCCGGCGGCAAGGTCATTAACCTGCTGGCCAAGGGCAGCGAAAAACACTGTCGTGAACAGTTAGGCAGAACGCTGGAAGCCCATGTCGCTGACATCAAAAAGACCGTTGAGTATGCCCAGGCTAATGGCCTGTACGTCAACATGTACCTGGAAGACTGGTCAAACGGCTATAAAGACAGCCCTGAGTATGTGTACCAACTGATCGAACTGGTGTCCGACCTCGGTATTGGTCACTTCATGCTGCCTGACACGCTGGGCGTGATGACGCCTGATGAGGTCTACACTGCCCTGTCAGACATGACCAGCCGTTTCCCGGCACAGCGTTTCGACTTTCACCCGCATAATGACTACGGACTGGCCACTGCCAATGTCATGGCTGCCGTCAAAGCAGGCATCGACACCGTCCATTGCACCATCAACTGCCTGGGAGAACGGGCCGGCAATGCTTCACTGGCTGAAGTCGCCGTCGTTCTGAAGGACAAGATGAATGTCACCCTGGGTATCGATGAAACCCGCATTGCCATGATCAGCCGCATGGTAGAAAACTTTTCCGGCAAATGGGTAGCTGCCAATACGCCGATTGTCGGCGCTGATGTCTTCACCCAGACAGCAGGTATCCATGCAGACGGTGACCTCAAAGGTGGACTTTACATCACGGCATTGGGCCCGGAGCGCTTTAACCGCAAACGCAGTTACGCGCTGGGCAAAATGAGCGGCAAGGCATCCTTGCAGAACAACCTGGAAGAGCTGGGACTGGAGCTTTCCGAAGAAGATCAGAAGAAGGTGCTGGACAAGATTGTCAAACTGGGTGATTCCAAGGCGGTTATCACGCCCGAGGACTTACCTTTTATTATCGCTGATGTGCTGGAGAGCAGGGAGCTGCGTGATGTTGAATTGCTCAACTGCTATATCGGCAGTGGCCTTGATGTCGACAGCACCGCCAGCATTCGCCTGAAAATACAGGACGAAATCCGCACCGCTACCGGCACAGGCAATGGCGGATTTGCCGCATTCATGGATGCCATCACCCGGGTACTTGATCCTCAGCAATTTGCCATGCCGGCTTTGCTCGATTATGAAGTCCATATTCCGCGCGGCGGCCAGATCAATGCCTTGACCGAATGTATCATCACCTGGCAGGTAGAAGAGAAAGAGCTGAAAACCCGGGGCATCGATGCCAACCAGGTCCTGGCAGGCGTCAAGGCGACTTTGCGCATGATCAACATGCTGATTGCCTCACAGCGTCCAGAAGCCTGATCTTTCTGCGTTACCAGAGCTATACTCGGCGCAGCAGCAACAAACCTATCCCGGCTGAAATCACGATGGGTATCAGCACGGCGACGGAGGGGCTGATGCCGTAAAGCACGGTGGCTGGCCCCATCGTGCGCTGAAAAATGGTGAAAGCCAGCGATATCCCGATGGCAACAAACACCCGGTACCCCATCGTTGCTTCACGCAACGGCCCGAACACAAAAGACACAGCCAGAATCACCAGGCTCAAGGTTGCCAGCGGTTGCAGCAGCTTTTTCCAGAACGCCAGGTAGTAGCTGCTGCTGTCCAGCCCTTCGCTATCGAAGTAACGTGCCAGTTGATACAGCCCACTGATCGACTGCCGGTCCGGGCGCACCAGCAACACACTCAATAGCGAGGGCGACATATCCACATCCCAGCGCATGGAAGGGTAGGAATCGGCCACCAGGTGCGTACTGCCAAACTGCGTTTCATCAATATCGCTGAGCACCCAGTACTGCTCCACTGCTCCATCAGACCGGGTACGCTCCACATAGTTACCCTGACGGGCAAACAAGGCACGATTCATTTCGCGATTTTCATTCAACTCGTAAATCGTAATACCAAACAGCTCAGTGCCGCCCGGTGCGATGGCATTGATATGAATAAACTGGTTGCCAATTTTGCGCCAGTCACCACCATCTTCGGCAATCACTTCCCCACCACTACGGATCATGGCGCGTTCACTTTGTGCCGTTTGCTGCATTGCTGGAGCAATCCACTGCCCCAGCACCAGGCTGAATAACATGACGGCCCAGACCGGCCAGAGTACCCAGGTCACCAGCTTCCAGGTATGAATGCCTGCCGCCTGCATGATCAGCAGCTCATGACTGGAAGCAAGCACCCCCAGGCCAATCAGGGCACCGCCCAGCGCCACATAAGGCAGCAGTTCATAAATACTGGTGGGCAACGTTCTGAGCACATACAGAACAGCATCGATTGCGGTGTAAAACTGGTTGGTATCAGCCAGCTCATCGGCCATGGAAAAAACCAGGTCGATGGTAACAATCACTCCCAGCACTACCAGCATGGCAAAGAAAACGGTTCGGGCAATGTATCGGGCCAGACGTGGCATCAGTGTCCCCCTGCCAGTTTGGCTGAATGATTGGCTGCCCGGCGGAAGGAAGCACGCTCTTTGGCAACCAGGTACAAACCCGCAATAAAGAACACGGCATGCACCCACCACAGGCCTATCACAGCCGGGATATCACCATCTTCCAGGGCATCCCGGGACACTTGCAGCAACATAAAGTACAGGCCATACAACAGCGCAGCAGGCACCAGGCGGGCAAATCGCCCCTGACGCGGATCCACTTTACTTAGCGGTACCCCCAGCAAAGTCAGCACCGGCAGCAGACAAATCACGGAAATACGCCACTGTAACTCGGCGGTATGAGCCAGGTCAGAGCTGCCAATCAGTTGGGTGGTAGGCATCGCTTTTTCACGCAATATGGGTGCAATCGAGGTCGCTTCGGGCAATAAAACACCTTGCACGTCGAACTCTGTCACCGCGTAATTGCCCTGCCCGGGCTGCCCATCATAAAAATGGCCATTCTCAAGCAGCATGTAACGGCGCCCGCTTTCTTCATCCATCACTGGCCGGGCGGTATCAGCCACCATCACGCGCAAACCGCCTTCACCTTCCTGTGCGGTTGACCCGTCACGCAGCACGACAAAGGCATTATTCAATTGCCGTCCCTGCTCTGTTTCCGTGATCGCTTCTGCATAAGTGACCCGGCTGCCTCTGGCAAATGCCTGAAACTGTCCGGCAACAATCAGATCAATCTCGGTCAACTCTTCCTGCGATTGCCGTAAGCGTTCCGTTTCCTGCAGTCCCGTAGGCGCGACATACAAACTGACAATGGCCATCACTATCGTCAGTATGGTGGCTATACCCAACGTCAAGGACAACAGCGACTTGCGGCTAAAGCCACAGGCATGCAGAACCACCAGCTCGTTCTCTGCATACATCCGTCCATAAGCCAGCAGGATGGCGAGAAACCAGGCAAACGGGACAATGATCATCAGGAATTCAGGCAACCGGAACAGCATGAGCATCAGCAGGATATCCGTGGTCATTTGTCCTGCGACCGCATCTGCCAGGTATTGCAGAAAACGTGAGGTAAAAGAAACCACGAGTAATATCAAAGTCACTGCAGCAGTGACCTGCAGCAGTTGGCGGGCAAAATAGCGAAATAAAATCACCTGGAATGGCTCACTTATTCTTCCGACTCGCCAACCAGGCTTTTAAACGCTGGCGGCACAGCCGCTATTTTGTGTTTATCGAAATCGAAGAATACAACGCCCTGTTTCGCGTTACACACCACCCGCTCCAGGGCCGAGTTGGTCACCTGAAAGCAGATATCGCATCCGTATTTGTTGAAACGATGAACCCCTACCTCTATGACCAGCACGTCATTGGCAAAGGACTCGGAGCGGTAATCAATACCCAGATCGGTAACAACCATACCCAGACCAAAGATATTGGCCTCTGTCAGGCCCAGACTGGCCAGGAACTGCAAACGCGCTTCGTGCAGGATATGCACCATGGCAACACTGTTGAGATGCCGTGCATAATCGAGATCACTGAACCGTACGGCATATTCCATACTGAACAGAAACTCTTCCGGCATACTGACTTTTACGCGTGCCATGATCTCTCCACACCATTGACGGCAAAATGAGCCGCCAATTTTAATCGTCCCGCGTCGCAAAGTACACCAACCGGTGCCTGTATTGCCTTGGCAGGCATTTTTATCTAGCATGACAGTAATTTATTCGTTTCAGTAGATAGACTTAAGAAGGCCAATTGCTATGAAGTTTCAGTTGCTCACTGAAAAAAACCGCCACAAGAAAACCGACTGCCTCATCGTTAACGTGCTGGATGACGGTTCACTGGCTGATACCACGCTTAAAGCCGTGGCTGGTATCCAGACAGTGGTCGACAAAGTACGCAAGTCCGGTGACTTCTCTGGCAAACTCGCAGAAACTGCAGTCATCAGCCTCACCGATGACCTGTTTGCCAGCCGCTTATTGCTGGTCGGCGGTGGAGCGCCTGATAAGTTCGACGCAAAAAGCAGTATCAAAGCGATCCGCGCCGCAGTGTCAGCTCTGGCGAAAACTGCCGCCAAAACAGCGACTGTGTCTGCCAGCGGATTTCAACCGACAGATCGTGAAATTGACTGGACCATCACCCGTTTGGTCCAGGAAGCAGGTAATACTGCCTATCAGTACGACCGCACCAAAAGCAAAAAGGCCACACCAGCCAAACTCACCACTGTTCAGGTGATGCCCTGTGACCAGATGCCACGCAAAGCACAAAGCGCGGCCATTGATCTTGGTGAAGCCATCAGCCTGGGTATGTCGACAGCCCGGGAACTGGGGAATCTGCCTGGCAACATCTGTACGCCTTCTTTTCTGGCCCAAACTGCCACGGAAATGGGTCTTAAGTACAAATCACTGAAAGTCAAAGCCCTGACCGAAAAACAGATGGAACGTTTAGGCATGGGTTCACTGCTCTCAGTGGGTCATGGCTCGAAAGAAGAATCCAGATTAATCGTCATCGAACACAAAGGTGCCAAGAGCACGACCGAAAAGCCATACTGCCTGGTGGGCAAAGGCATTACCTTCGATACTGGCGGCATCAGCCTGAAACCCGGCGCTGGCATGGATGAGATGAAGTTTGACATGTGTGGCGCCGCATCCGTCATTGGCACCATGAATGCTGTCGCAGAACTGAACCTGCCAATCAATGTGGTGGCTGTTGTAGCTGCCGCTGAGAATATGCCCGGCAACCAGGCAACCAAACCCGGTGACGTGGTCACCAGCATGTCAGGCAAAACCATCGAGGTGCTCAACACTGATGCCGAAGGTCGCCTGGTACTGTGTGATGCCCTGACATACGCTGAGCGTTTCAAGCCAAAATCCGTTATTGATGTCGCCACCCTGACCGGCGCTGCCGTGGCTACCTTCGGTAATGTGAACACCGCCATGCTGAGTAATAACGAAGCCCTGGCACAGGAACTGTTTGCCCTGGGCCAGGACGTCCGCGATACGGTATGGCAGCTGCCACTGGATGATGAGTATCAATCGTTGCTGGATTCCAACTTTGCCGATATTGCCAATATTGGCGGCCCACGCGCCGGCACCATCACTGCGGCGTGTTTCCTGTCACGGTTCACGGAAAACTTCAACTGGGCCCACCTCGATATTGCCGGCACAGCCTGGAACAGTGGCGCACAAAAAGGAGCCACTGGACGCCCGGTACCATTATTGGTCGAGTACCTTAAACGACAAAGCAACTGAACTGACCGACCAGGCACTGTGCAGCAGCTGTCTGCCGGACAGCGAGGGTTTACAGTATGACCGGTCATACGCTGCGCAGTGCCATCATCCTGCTTATTGTGGGAAACGCGCTGGCGGTCCTTTCCGATGTCGTCATCAAGATAATGGGGGCAGGCGTCCCGGTTTTTCAGTTCATGTTCTTGCGAACGGTACTGACTGTTGGTGTGTTACTGCCTTTTTCCAGGCATTTTAGCTGGCGTTCATTGCCACAGGGGTTTGGTATTCACCTGATACGGGCGGCTCTGAGTCTGCTCGGGGTGTTTTGTATGGTCATTGCCCTGACGACTTTACCCCTGGCAACAGCCAATGCTGTATTCTACCTGGCACCCCTGCTGATCATGCTGTTTGCCTGGCTCGGCTTCAAAGAGCGCCTGACCCTGCTCAGCATCAGCGCAGTCGCCAGCGGTTTGATCGGTACCCTGGTGATACTGCAGCCGTTGAATTTCGGCTGGGGCGCTCTGGCGGCGCTGGGTGGCGCCCTATCAATGGCGCTTAATTCCGTGCTGGTTCGCCTGTTGCCGGATAACCAGACCTCTGTGCAGCAATTGCTGATTAATGCACTCCTGATGCTGCCCTTGTCAGCCATATTTTTCGGAATCGAATGGCAATTGACAGCCCCCGGGTTCCGCCCCGACCTGGCCATCTTTGCCTTGACTTCAGGTGTGCTGATCATTTGCTATAACTGGACCGTACTACTGGCATACCGCCATGTTGCCGCCAACGCAGTGACCAGCGCCGAGTACACTGGTCTGATCTGGGCGATACTGATCGGCTGGCTGGCTTTTGCTGAAACACCGGGCTTGGGTTTCCTGCTGGGCAGTGCCATGATTGTAGTACCGTTGGTCGCATTGAGCTTTCGGCAACATAAATACCAGCCATACTGAAAGAATGCGGGTATTGCTGCGGTCACCTGCAAAAATCACAACAAGGTCCTGATACAGATGGAATCCATATATTACGTGCTTTGCTGGCACTGTCACCGCCGCTGCAAACACTGCTATGACGATCGCTTTCACCCTTACGTCCGGGATGAACTTGATCAGGTTGTCAGCGAAGCACGGGACAATGCCCCCAGGATTATTGCCAACTTACCTGACAGCATGCGTTTTCTGGATGCGGAGGCATCAGGTGATGAAGCAGTATATCGCACAGGCCGGATTATTCTTTCTGGTGGTGATGTGCTGACTGACCCTGTCCGGGAAAATGTGCTTTACCCCACGCTGGAAGCGATTCAAGATAAATATAGGGACAAAGGCGGCGTTAAAGTCATCGTTCAGACCACTGGCGACCTGCTGACTGAAAAAATCCTTGCTGAACTGCTCGACCGGGGTGTCTGGTCAGTCTCAGCAGCCGGTATGGATGATTATCATGTTGGCATGCAGGGTGAAAAACGCCAGCCCCTGATCGAAAAGCTCCGTGATATGTTTGAATCTGCGGGCATGATCAGTATGGCGGAACATGCTCAGCGACGCCTCAGTGATGCAGATTCAACACCCGTCTATACTTTATTCGGCGCCACCGACGAAAGCTGGATTGGCAAGCTCTGGCCCAGAGGGCGTGCCTGGCGCAATGACCTGTCTAAGGCGACTATGGCAGATAATTTCTGTAACGCCTGGTCAGGCGGTCTGGGCTTTCTGCAGCAGGGCAAAAGCGGCTCTGAGGTTTCAATCGACCCGGACGGCAATGTCTACCCCTGTTGTATCAAGACTGCCACACCACTGGGCAACCTCGCCGAAGAGCCATTGACAGAGATCCTCTACAGCGTCGCTGAGCTGCCTGCTATTCAGGCCATCAACCAGGGACAGCCACAATTGATGGGACTGGATGACGGCTGGCAGGAAAACGATTTCCTGAATGCCTGTCATACGCAAACCCCGACAGGCAATGAGTATGCAAACCTGTGCATCGGCTGCGACAAGTTTCATCAAACGGTACTTGGGCCTCAACTCAATCAACTGCAGTCACAGCGACGCGCCAAACGCCTTGGCGTCATCGCCAGCACAGGCCAGCCGGCATGAACCACCAGCGTTGCACACAAGCAGCCATTGCTACTGTCGTTGCAAAAGCGACGCTGGCTGCCATAGTTACGATAGCAACGATCGCCGCGATAATTTTCTGGGCAACGATGCCGAGGGTGTTTGCAGACGAAAACGCAACCTGGCAAAACACAGTCAGTCGAGCTCAGGGACAGTCTGTCTACTTCCACGCCTGGGGTGGTGAACAGCGCAACAATGCTTACCTGGCATGGGTCGCTGAGCAGGTTGAGGCAGAGTTCGACATTGTTCTTAACCACGTAAAAATCCGTGATACCGCCACGTCCGTTTCTCGTGTCCTGGCAGAGAAGGAAGCCGGTAACACAGAAAACGGCGCAGTCGACCTGCTGTGGATCAATGGCGAAAATTTTGCCAGCATGAAAACCAACAACCTGCTGTATGGCCCCTGGGCGGAGCAGTTGCCCAACTTTCGACTGGTCAATGCCGACGCAAACCCGGAAATGCGACACGACTTTTCTGTACCGGTCGAAGGATACGAATCACCCTGGTTACGTGCACACCTGGTATTTTATTATGACAGCGACTACCTGGAGGTTCCTCCCCGCAACATGCAGGAACTGCTGCGCTGGGCCAGGGCAAACCCGGGTGAATTCACCTATCCAAAACCACCGGATTTTCTCGGCTCAACCTTTCTGAAACAGGCGCTGGCAGAACTCAGCACGCAGCCGGAGGCACTACAGCAGCCAGTTACCGAGACTGACTTTGACGCAGTCACTGCACCGCTGTGGGCATTCCTCGATCAATTGCATCCGCATTTATTGCGCCGTGGTCGAACCTTTCCTGCCAATGGTCCTGAAATGAGACGTCTGTTAGCCGATGGGGAAACCTTGCTGGCTTTCAGCTTTAACCCGAATGATCCGGTCAACCGCGTTCAGCGGGGAGAGCTGCCTGACAGCATTCGCAGCTATACAATGCGTACCGGCACCCTGGCCAATGTCAGTTTTGTTGCCATTCCTTTCAATGCGACCAACCCGGAGGCCGCTATGGTGGTCGCCAATTTCCTGCTGTCTCCGCAAGCCCAGCTTCGCGCGCAGGACCCCGAGCATCTGGGCAGCACCAGTGTGCTTGATCCCAAGATGCTGACAGCCAGACAACGCCAGGCTTTCGCGGCAATGACACAATCACATCCGGCTGCACTGCC
The DNA here is from genome assembly GCF_001642735.1 of Pseudohongiella nitratireducens. Lineage (GTDB taxonomy): Bacteria > Pseudomonadota > Gammaproteobacteria > Pseudomonadales > Pseudohongiellaceae > Pseudohongiella > Pseudohongiella nitratireducens. The sequence continues at coordinate 142,108 of NZ_LWHM01000031.1, forward strand.
GGAAGGTGAAAGAGGCAACGTATTGTCGGAGCCACACCCGGACTGGATGCCTGCACTGGAGACTGCATGGATGCGGCGTTATGGTGTCAACTAAAGACCTGAAAGCTGCGCAGGCATTGGCTCCCTGGCTTTTACTCATTTTTCTGGCGATACCGGTGCTGGTCGGACTCGCCGGTGTATTACTCCCCAGCATCGGGTACTCCTCTGCTGCTGATCAGCAGGCGTTGTCGCTGCAAGCATGGCAATCCTTATTTAGTACACCCGGCCTTTTTCACAGTGTACTGCTCAGTGTGATACCGGGCCTCTTGTCTGCCTTGATCGCCTTTATCATTGTGTTCAGTTTTCTGGCTACCACCAGCGGTGGCAGAACATTGAACTGGATACGCCGGATGACAGCCCCTCTGCTGGCATTTCCGCATGTCGCAGCAGCATTTGGCATCGCCTTCCTGCTGACTCCTTCGGGTTTTTTATTCCGGCTGGTTTCTCCCCTCGTCAGCGGCTGGGAGCGACCACCCGACTTGCTGATAATCAATGACCCCTGGGCACTCACCATGACGCTGGCACTGATCATGAAGGAAGTGCCGTTTCTGCTATTAATGGCATTGGCTGCCCTGCCGGCGATCCAGGCCGACCAACGACTGGCCGTGGCGCGCTCGTTGGGATATCAACGCTCTACGGCCTGGCTGTGGACCGTTGCGCCCGCACTGTACCCGGCCTTGAGACTGCCGATTTTTGCTGTCATTGCCTACGCCTCCACTTCCGTGGAAGTTGCCCTGATACTTGGGCCATCATTGCCGGCGCCACTCAGTGTACGCACCCTGTCATGGTTTAATGACCCGGACCTGTCACTACGTAACCTGGCCTCGGCAGGCGCCTTGCTGCAAGTGGCTATCACAGCCGCTACGATCGGCCTCTGGATACTTGGGGAGCGAATGATCAGCCGGGTTCTGGCGTATTACCAGCAATCAGGGCAGCGTGACTTTGGGGCTCGCCCACTGGCATTGCTGGGGCGTACCGGATTTATTGTCACGTTTTCCATGCTGACCCTGGCATTAGTCATACTGATCATTCAGGCTTTTGCGGGGCGCTGGCGATTTCCCGACAGCTTTCCTGACAGTCTGACTCTTGGACACTGGCGTGCGCAGCTGCCCTTGTTATGGGATTCGCTGGCAACGACAGTGACCATCGCTGTGACCACTGTCCTTATTGCTTTTGTTCTGATCGTGCTCACCCTGGAACAGCAGGTGAGCTCTGCCCGGGTTCATATCGGCACCGGTACTCATGGGAATGCTCTTACCAGAGTAAATCACCACCACATCATCAGCCGCTTGCTTTATCTGCCTTTGTTAACGCCGCAGATCGCTTTTCTGTTTGGTTACACCGTGTGGCTGGAGAAGATGCAGATCCCACCCGGTTTGCTGACGGTTGTCCTGGCTCACCTGGTTTTTGTTATTCCATACATGTATTTGTCACTGGCTGACGCTTACCGGGGGCTGGACAAACGCTGGCCCATGCTGGCGGCATCGTTACGCATCACACCCGCACGTTTTTTCCTGCGTATCAAATTACCGATGCTGATCGCTGCTTTGCTCAGTTCTCTGGCCATTGGTTTTGCTGTCAGCAACGGACTTTATTTACCGACACTGTTGGCCGGGGGCGGCCGTGTCAACACAATCACCACCGAAGCGATGACCATGGCAGCAGGTGGCAGCCGCAGTACCATCGCTGTCTGGGCACTGATCCAGGCGGCGTTACCTGTGCTAGGCTTTGCCACAGCGTTATTACTCCCCAGGCTGATTTGGAAAAACCGCCGCGGCATGAAAGGGTTTATGCAATGACCATGCAGTCTCTACAGCTAAAGCAGCTGACGCTGTATCTGCAACAGAAATGTCTGCTGAAACTGGATACGCAGATTGCCCCGGGGGAGATACTGACCGTGATGGGGCCATCCGGCTCCGGCAAATCCAGTCTGCTCGCTGCCATTGCCGGCTTTCTCACGCCCGAATTTAAACTCGAGGGCCAGGTCCATCTGGGCAACCGGCGCATTGACCAGCTCCCTCCTGAGCAGCGCGGCGCCGGCCTGCTTTTTCAGGATCCCCTGCTCTTCCCCCATCTGTCTATTGCCCAGAACCTGGTATTTGCCATGCCTGCCAGCACCAGGGATAAACAGGAAAAAGTCAGCGCCGCATTAATGCAGCTGGGTTTGGCAGGCTATGAGCAACGCGACCCGGAAACCTTATCAGGTGGCCAGAAAACGCGTGTTGCACTGCAGCGGCTGTTATTTTCGCAACCGCAAGCCGTGTTGCTGGACGAACCTTTCAGCAGCCTGGATACTGACTTGCGACAAGAAATCCGCAAGCTGGTTTTTGATGCGCTGACAAAAGCCGGGTTGCCGGCCGTGCTGGTCACCCATGACCAGGCTGATGCGGATGCAGCTGACGGCAGAATCATTAATCTCCAGGACAGCTGAACCTCGCAGCATACATGCACCATGGCGGCTCATCGGGTATACTTGACGGATTTCCCGGAATGTTGTTGAACCGCGCCTGTTAATGGTCGTGGTGGCATCACTTTCTTCCCGACCTGGTGGGTCTTGCGTAAAGCTTAGTGGCTCTAGCGCAGGGGCCACTAACAAAGCCGACGGAGCTGATCAGACAGGACCATGGATAAGACGTATCAACCCCAGCAAATTGAACAACAATGGTATGAGACCTGGGAAAAAGGTGGCTACTTCACCCCCAGCGGCCAGGGTGAATCCTACAGCATCGTGATTCCCCCACCCAATGTCACCGGTCGTTTGCACATGGGGCATGGTTTTCAGAATGCCATCATGGACGCCCTGATCCGCTACCAGCGCATGATGGGCAAGAACACCCTCTGGCAGGTCGGTACTGACCATGCCGGCATTGCCACGCAAATGGTGGTGGAGCGGCGCCTGGAAAAAGACGGCGTCAAGCGCACCGATCTGGGCCGAGAAACGTTCAACGACGAAGTCTGGAAGTGGAAAGAGCAGTCCGGCGGTATCATTACTCAGCAAATCCGTCGCCTGGGTGGCTCCATTGACTGGTCACGTGAGCGCTTCACCATGGACGAGGGTCTGTCTGCAGCCGTGGAAGAAGTGTTTGTTCGCCTGTTTGACGAAGGCCTGATTTATCGCGGCAACCGCCTGGTGAACTGGGACCCGAAACTGCACACCGCCGTTTCCGACCTGGAAGTCATCAACGAAGAAGAAGACGGGCATTTCTGGTACTTCAAATACCCACTGGCTGATGGTGCCACCACTGACGATGGCAAAGACTATATTGAAATAGCCACCACTCGTCCGGAAACCCTGCTGGGTGACACAGCGGTTGCTGTCAGCCCCGAAGATCCCCGTTTCAAGTCACTGATCGGCAAGTTTGTTGACCTGCCCTTGTGTGACCGACGTATCCCAATTGTAGGTGATGATTACGTCGACCCGGAGTTTGGTACCGGCTGTGTAAAAATCACCCCGGCCCACGACTTCAACGATTATGAAGTTGGCAAGCGCCATGATCTGCCCATGATCAACATCTTCACCATTGATGCGGCTATCAATGACAACGCCCCGGAGGCCTACCGCGACCTGGACCGTTTTGATGCCCGTAAAAAACTGGTCGCTGATATGGAAGCCGCTGGCCTGCTGGTCAAAGTCGAGCCTCACAAGCTGAAAGTGCCTCGCGGTGATCGCAGTGGCGTGGTGATTGAGCCTTACCTGACCAATCAGTGGTACGTTGCTGTTCAGGAACTGGCCAAACCTGCCATCAAAGCCGTGGAAGACGGTGATATCGAGTTTGTTCCCAAAAACTGGGAGAACACCTATTTCTCATGGATGCGTGACCTGCAGGACTGGTGTATTTCCCGGCAGTTGTGGTGGGGGCACCGTATTCCGGCCTGGTATGACGCAGACGGCAATATCTATGTCGGGCGCAGCGAGGCGGAAGTACGCAGCAAATACAAGCTGGCAGATGACCTGGCACTGGAACAGGACGAAGACGTTCTGGACACCTGGTTCTCGTCAGCGTTGTGGACCTTTTCGACGCTGGGCTGGCCAGATGATCCGGAAACTCTGAAAACATTCCATTCCACGGACGTGCTGGTGACTGGCTTCGACATCATTTTCTTCTGGGTGGCCCGGATGATCATGATGACCCTGAAGTTTACCGGCGAGATCCCTTTCAAAAAGGTGTACATCCACGGCCTGATTCGTGATGGACAAGGTCAGAAGATGTCCAAGTCCAAAGGTAATGTACTCGACCCGATCGACCTGATCGACGGTATCAGCCTGGACGACCTGATCGCGAAACGCACCGAAGGTCTGATGCAGCCACAACTGCAGAAGAAAATCGAAAAAGCGACTCGCGATGAATTCCCGGACGGGATTGTGGGATATGGCACCGATGCACTGCGCTATACCTATTATTCACTGGCGTCGACAGGGCGCGACATCAAATTTGACGTCGGCCGCATGGAAGGTTTCCGTAACTTCTGCAACAAGATCTGGAATGCCTCGCGCTATGTGATCATGAATACCGAAGAAAAAGGCATTCAGTTCACACCGCAAGACGTTCAGTCACTACAGTCAGACCCGAACCTCAGCCTGGCGGATCGCTGGATCCTGTCACGCTTGCAACAGACTGTGACCCAGGCTCATGAGCACATGGCCAGCTACCGATTTGATTTGATGTCACAGGCGATCTACGACTTCTTCTGGAACGAGTACTGCGACTGGTACGTTGAACTGTCCAAGCCGGTTCTCTGGGATGCTGACAACCAGCCAGAGCGCGCTCGTGCCGCTCGCTTAACGCTGCTGACGGTTCTGGAAAGCAGCCTGCGCATGGTGCACCCGCTGATGCCGTTCATCACCGAAGAGATCTGGCAGAAGATCGCCACGCTGACCGGACAGCGCCAGGATGGCGACAGCATCATGCTGCAGCCCTACCCCATGGCCAACGAGGCATTAATCAACGAAAGTGCTGAAGCGGATATCGAATGGGTCAAAGGCGTCATCGTTGGTATTCGTAACATCCGTGGTGAAATGAACATTCCACCCGGCAAGGCTTTTGCTGCCCTGTTACGCAACACCAGTGAAGCGGATCGTCGCCGACTGGCAGAAAACCAGGCAACCTTGTTGAAACTGGCCAAGCTCACCGAGCTACGGGCTGTTGAAGACGGAGAAACAGTGCCGGCAAGCGCCACCCAGCTTCACCAGGACATGGAAATTCTGGTACCACTGGCTGACCTGATTGATAAAGACGAGGAAATTGCGCGTCTGAACAAGGAAATTGCCAAGCTGGAAAAAACCATGCAGGGTATCAGCAGCAAGCTCGGCAATGAAAAATTTGTTGCCAAAGCGCCGGCCGAACTGGTTGAAAAAGAAAGAGAAAGAAAAGAATCTACTGAACGTGCTATGGCAGCGTTACAAGACAAACTTGCAGAGATCAAGGCACTATAACGCCCTCGATCCAAACCACGGCAAACAAAAAAAGGCCAGCTGACACTTTTCGTCACTGGCCTTTTTTAAGAGCAATCCAATCGATCAGATCTCTTTCATCAAATACCTAATACATCAAGTACCTAGTCTGTACCGAAGTTTTATTACCAACTGACTCAGCAAGGGGTTCTGCCAGGCATCATCAAACTGATCACTGAAGTCATACACACCTTCACGTCGGTTAGCATTTCTTGTATAGACAATAAACAGATCAGACAACGGCGCGATTTCCCAACGATATCGCATCTGGAAGTTCATTTGCGAGATTGAGAAATCACCTGGCGTAGAAGCGTGCTGAGGCACTTCGATCAAGTCACGGTTCCGGGTAGGTGCATCAGCAGGTAATATGAAGTAGCGATCCCCCAGGGCTTTAATGCCTACCCACTGCATACCGGCACTGAACTGCTGTTTCGCAGTCAGATAATACTCCATGCGCAAACCGGTTTCCCACTGACTGGTTTTAAAGGCCGTGAAGCGTTGATCACCCTGGTGCAGTAACCAGCCATCCCGATCCTGATAGGTACCCTCAACAGAAAAATTGAGATTATCCATAGCACGCCAGTTGAACGATGCGTCATATTTCTCGCTGTTACCGCCCGCCAGCTCTTCAGAACGTCCGACACCAACTTTCCAGCTAAACGGCAATGCCGTGTTTGTGCTGTAGCTGATATTTGAATTTACACGCTCACGTGTTGCAAACGTTCCATTACCAAAGCTGTTACGATCATCGTATCGCTTGGGGAAGTACATGAAACTGAAGTCGACCTTATCCAGGTTATTCAGGGTAACCGTTGTACTCACCACAGGAATCGCATTATTGGTGCGATCACCATCGAGGTTTTCTTCATAACGCAGGAATGGGCTTACCCGAATATCGCGGACTCGCGTCAAACCGGTTTTGACCCAGGAAAAACGATACCAGGCTTCCCAGACATTGTTTCTTTCCTGGTAACCAAAGTCGTTCACATCAATGGTGTCATCGAGATAAGTCAGGTTCAGCGTGTGAGTGAAACCCTGACGAGGGGTATACACAATATCCGTATAGGCACCATAGCCTTCACCATGATCACCGGAGTCGGAGTTAACAACGGCACCATCAAAACTCCAGATACCGCCCTGGGTCAGGTAGCGGTAATCCACGGCATGAACTTCTGCATCTGACTCCTCATGCCCAACCAGCGTGCCAATGTAACCCAGACTGCGATACGCTGCGCCCGTATTGTTGCCGTTATCTTCATACAGCATACGAAAGGCAGTAAAATCACGACCGGTTTGTTCAACAGTCTGACCAGCCACATCAAAATTAGTATCATCTTCAGAGGCCGCCAGCACACCATAGCGGAAACTGCCGGCCTGCCCGGTTGCTTTGACGGCACCTAACAGATCCGCATTGACGGTTCGTTGACGCTGCGATAATCCAGTACCCGGTGGCAGGTCATCCGGTTGTCTGGGTCGCCCACCGATGCGGCGCGTGTTGAGAATGGTAAAACGCTTACCGGAACTGCCATTGGCCCGTGATGTGACGTTAAAGATTTCCTGGCCTTCCTGGAAAAACAGACGTTTATCCGGGAAAAAGGTTTCATTCGCGGTCAGGTTAACATCCACGTCATCCGCTTCGGCGGAACCAAAGTCAGGATTCAAGGTGGCGGTGAGCTGGAAGTTGCTCGATGGACGCCAGAAAACGTCCGCACCGGCTCTGTGCTTCCAGCTTGAATCCACTTCGTCATAGGTAGAAGCCACTGAAGGGAATAAACTCCACTGTTGCTGAGGGTTCACCCCTTCCAGTTCCAGTAGCGGAAAATTACTCAGAAAAATCGGGTCTGATTTGGCAATAGTCGGCCAGGAAGAATTCTGGTTCAGGTGGGCAATAACCCGCTCTGCATAAAAACCGATCTGTCGGGCACCTTCACGCGATGGCATTGCCAGTTGCCCCCAGGGGACATAGAACTCTGCTGACCAGCCATTCTCAGTTTCAGCGGTGGCGCCAAACCAGGCCCCGTCCCACTGACTGTTGTACTGTCGCTCCGGGAGGATAGTACCGTCTAGCTGATTATCACCCAGTGCCAGGCTCACCCAGTATCCGTATTGGCCTTCACCTGAACTATCGAGGGTAATGGAGATTCTGTCCCGGTTTACATTCCGGTTATCACGGCCCGTAATACGTCGAATCAAGGTTTCAGACGGCTGCTCCATCTCAACACCAATATAGATTCCATCATCGGTATAGAACGTCTTGATTTGCGTATCGTAAGGAGATGGCAGCAATGTTTCCGGCTCAACCGTGCCCATACCGCCATAAGACGTCGCGGTATTCCATACCGCATCATTAAGGCGACCATCCAGGTCGATGTCTACATTATCAGGTGCGCGGGTCAGTGATATGCGCAGCTCCTGGCCGACTCTGGCAACGGGTTCGTTCGCCTGACTGTCAGCATTTTGCGCATTAACGGCCTGTGCGACCGTTAATGCCAGCATGCCTGCCAGCGATACACGGAACGGTAAAGACAAAACAGCAATCCCCTTTTTATATTATATGTTCTGATGACAACCGAGCGAGTATACAGATATTGTCAAGGGGGCGCCGCCCGCAATTGCAGCAAAGTTTGTCTGAAACGTAACGAGACTGCTGATAATTTGACAACTTTTGTCATAAAGACCAAGATCTGACTTACCGCTCGGTATAAATCACAACTATCCCATGGAGGGAGGTAAGGTGTTTCATAATAACAATGACGTAGCAGAGATAAAAACAACAAGCATATTTGATAGTTTTCAAAAGCTTGCAATAACATCAAGCATCAGCCTGGCTGTACTGCTGCCCGGTATGGCAACGGCAGATGAAGGCATTCCCAGGCTTGGTAACGGGCAGCCAGACCTGCAAGGTGTCTGGAGCAACCGCACGCTGACACCACTGACCCGCGACCGGGAACTGGGTGAGACGCTGATTCTCTCAGAGGCTGAGGCCCGTGCCTGGGAAAGCGATCATGCCGAATTCATTGATTCAGAATATGCGCCCAGCGATCCAGACCGGGAAGCCGGGGCCGGCGCTCAGGGCAGCAACGACGGAGACACCGATGACGGTTACAATGAGTTCTGGAAAGACGTCGGCAGCCAGTTGCTGCAAATCAACGGCGAATACCGCTCCTCTATTATTGTCAGTCCGGCCAGTGGTCAGATTCCTTTTGCTGAAGGGGCTCGCAGTGCCATGTTTGGCAACCTGCCCGAAGGTGTCTCCCGTAACGATGGCCCGGAAGGACGCCCTTTGTCTGAACGTTGCCTGATTTCCTTTGGTACCCATTCCGGTCCTCCCATGCTGCCGGTGATGTATAACAATAACTATCAGATCGTGCAGACGGACGACTATGTGATGATTCTGGCTGAAATGATCCATGATGCCCGTATCATCAGGCTACACGGAGAGCACCGGCCTGAACTGGACAAGTGGATGGGCGATTCAGTGGGGCACTGGGAAGGCGATACCCTGGTCATTGAAACGCAGGGTTTCCACCCACAACACCGTATTTATGGCGCCAATGCGGAACTGTCTGTCACTGAGCGTTTGACTCGAACCTCCGAAGACCAGATTCTTTATCAGTTTACTGTTGAGGATCCCACTGTCTTCAGCGAACCCTGGCAAGGGGAACTGGTGATGAATGCGCGCCCGGACGATGAGCCAATCTATGAGTATGCCTGTCATGAAGGCAACTATGCTCTGCCAGGTGTCCTTGCGGGGGCCCGCCGCGACGAGGCCAGTCAGTAAGCTTCTGCACACAAATGGCGATAAAGTCTTTATACTGGGGCGGGTTGTCAGGGATATTTAACCTCGGCAACCCGCTGGTATTAAGGACGATCACATCGCATGGCTGTAGACGACGCAAACAACATTGAATCTGGCTTCATGGTGCTGCACAGCAACCGCATCGAAAGCCTGCGCAGCCTGCTGGTGGACTGGTTACGTAAACATCCACTTGAACCCTTGGAAAATGAGGTAATGCTGGTTCAGAGTAACGGCATTGCCCAGTGGCTGCAGCTGTCTCTGGCTAAGAACCCGGATGCAGACCAACCCGGCTGTGGTATTGCTGCCGCCATGGAGATCACCCTGCCCGGCCGATATCACTGGCAGGCCTATAGATCAGTGTTAGGCAACCTGCCCGCGCAATCCCCTTATGACAAAGATCAACTGACCTGGCGTATTTTCCGCTTATTGCCCGATCTGCTGACAGAGCCGACATTTGCCGCACTCAAGTACTTCCTGGCAGATAGCTCGGATGGCCGCAAACGCTTCCAGCTTGCCGGACGACTGGCTGACCTGCTGGATCAGTACCAGGTCTATCGTGCTGACTGGCTGAGCGAATGGTCCGCCGGAGATGACCAGTACACCCGCCGGGAAACCTGGCAGGCCATTCCCGAGAGCGAATCCTGGCAGCCAGCATTATGGCGAAGCATTGTTAACGATATTCACGGCAGTGCTTCAGGGGTTGCTAACGATGACAAGACAATTGACGCGCTCAGCAGCCGCGCCCAAATCCATCAGCATTTTTTGAATGTCTGCAAGCAACTGGCTGAACAGGGCAACCGCCCCCAGGGTCTGCCCCGGCGCATCGTGGTGTTTGGCCTGTCCTCGTTGCCCCGGCAAAGCCTTGAGGTGCTGTCTGCATTGTCCGCGTTTACCCAGGTACTGCTCTTCGTGCACAACCCCTGTCAGTTTTACTGGGGAGATATCATTGACCCGGTGCAGGCCCAACGCTGGTTTGCCAAACCTTTTCGCCGCCAGGCACACAAACAGCAATATCAGACCAGTGATCTGTTGAGCCAGGACACACAGTATCTGCAAAGTAACCCGTTACTGGCCAGTTGGGGCAAGCAAGGGCGGGATTACATACGGCTTCTCGATGAGCACGACGAACGCAAACACTACGAGTCAATGTTTCACGAGAACGAGCTGTCCATTGATGTATTCGAACCACCTGAAGAGTCCACATTACTCGGTCAGGTCCAATCGGATATTTATCACCTGCGCTCAGTCACCGAGGCAATGACGCTGGCGCAAAGCCCTCACAGCGAAGCAGGCCTGAGCTTTCACCTGGCTCACGGCAAACAACGTGAGGTGGAGGTCCTGCAGGACCAGTTGCTAAGCTGGCTGGAAGCAGACCCAACCCTGAAACCCCGGGACATTCTGGTGATGGTGCCTGATATCAATGAGTTTGCACCTCACATTCAGGCCGTATTTGCTGGCATAGATCACCATGACGAGCGTTATATCCCATTTTCCATCAGCGACCAGGGGCAGCGCAGTCAGTCATTGCTGATGCAAGCATTCGAAATGCTGCTCAACATTGCCCATTCACGGCTACCCGTTACCGACGTCCTGGACCTTCTCGATGTACCGGCATTGCGTCAGGCCTTTGGGCTGAGCGAAGAAGATATCGCCCTGCTCAACCAGTGGATTGAAGGCGCTGGAGTGCGCTGGGGCTTCAACGCCGAGCATCGCATCACTCACGGCTTCGCAGCGGAATACAACCCCGATACCCTGACGCTGAACACCTGGCTGTTCGGACTTAAACGTATGCTGCTCGGTTACGCCAGTGGCAGCCGGGAAAGCTGGCAGAGCGTTGAACCCTATACAGAAGTTGGGGGACTGGGTGCCGCATCTGTCGGCAAACTGGCCCACCTGATCAGTGAACTAGAGCACCTCTGGCAGTTATTTCTTCAGCCTGCTCAGGTCACGACCTGGGTTGAGCGTATCCATCAGCTGATGCAGACTTTCTTCACAGTCAGCGATGACGCGGATCAGGCCGCTCTTAACCGTATCGCTAAACGCCTGGAGCAATGGCAGGCAACCTCTGAGCTGGCAGCCTTCGACGACGCCATTGAAGTCAGCATTGTTCATGACCACCTGCAGGACCTGTTTGAACAACGCGAACTCAGTCAACGCTTTTTGAGTGGGTCACTTAACTTCGCCTCCCTGATGCCCATGCGTGCCATCCCCTTCCGCCGTATCTGTCTGCTGGGGATGAATGATGCGGATTACCCACGACAGGTCACTTATTCTGATTTTGACTTGATGCGGGACGATTACCGGCCAGGGGATCGCTCACGGCGTGAAGATGACCGGTATCTGTTTCTTGAGGCCATGCTCTCAGCACGCGAGCACCTGTATATTTCCTGGAGTGCCTATAGCATTACCGACAATGCATTCTGCCCTCCTTCGGTGCTGGTCGCCCAGTTACGGGACTATTTAACAGACACGCGCGGCCAGCGGCTGTTGGAAGCAGTGACCCACAGTTACCCCTTGCAGCCATTCAGTGCCCGCTACTTTGACCTCGACAGTCAACTGAGCACCTTTGCCCGGGAATGGGAACCACCTGAAATAGCCAGCGACGCAGTGCATCAACCGGCGCAGGACGAGTCAGCTTCAGCTGAAAGCAGCACCCAGGCCCAGGAGCCCATTTCCATTGGACTGGCCGAGCTCAGTCAAATGATGCGTAACCCTGCCCAGGAATTTTTCCGGCAGTGTCTGCACGTTAACTTTGCCAAACCAGACGAAGAGCAATCGATAGATGAACCCTTCTCTCTCAGCAATCTGGAAAGGTGGCAGGTAAACCAGTCAATACTCGAACAAAGCATCTACCGTCTGGCTGAGTCAGCAACGCAATCAGCGAGTACACTCAACCGCATGATGGATCAGATTCAGGCAAGTGGCACCTTACCGCTGCCACCATTTGACCGGGAAGTTAAACAGCAGATCGCTCACACCATCAGCCATACGCTTGAGCAGATACATGAACTGCTGTCCAGACATAGTCGCAGACTCTCCCTGACAGTCTCTGTGCAAGCTGAACAAGGCCATATTCAACTTGAAGACAGTATTGCTGATGTCTGGGCTGCCAGTGATGATACCGCTACAGCTATTCGACTGGTCAACACGGGCAGTAGCATCTGGGCAGGGAAACAAGGCAACAAAGGCAAGCCCAAGTGGCACTATATTGCCCGGCACTGGCCATACCATCTGGCTTGCCAGCTCAATGGCCCCGTGACAACCTGGCTGGTATCTGCCGAATCCAGCTCGGCACTGCTACCGCTAACCCCGGAACAAGCCAGACAAGAGCTGCAGACATTAATGATGCTCTATGCCAGCAACCTTCAGGCACCACTCGTTGCTGAGCCAGCAACCAGCTGTGCCCTGATTGCCAGCTGTGCCCTGATTGACGGTACGGCAACAGATGCAAAGAAAGATGCAGGGACAGATGCCGGGTCAGAGAAGAGCACAGAGAGCCTATCCACATACGATGCCAGAATCGCCTATGAAGGCAATGCCGGAAACGACCGCAGTTTTCCAGCCGTACAAAACAGCTACGCATTACAACGGCTCTGGCCTGATTTTGACAGTTTACTGGCTGCCACCACACCCTATCGTGCCGAGGAAGCATCAGGCCCGGCAACTGATATACTGCCGGTTGAAGACAGCCTGCTGTATGCCCACAGTCAGTCACTGTACCGGGCTATGTGTGAACACTGGCACCACAGCCGGGCACAACTGAACAAGGCAGAGGTACCCTGATGCAGACACTGGATGTCTTTGCTTTTCCACTACGTGGCAGCAGCCTGATTGAAGCCAGTGCGGGCACGGGTAAAACTTTCACTATCGCTCTGCTTTATACCCGTTTGATCCTTGGCAATGGCACTGATGAGCCAGAGCGCATACCACTGGCCACCGACCAGATTCTGGTGATGACGTTCACTGATGCCGCGGCTGAGGAACTTCGGGACCGTGTCCGCGCCAGATTGACTGAAGCGGCACGCTACTTTGCTGATGACAACCTGAATGATGACAGCATGCTGGTCAGCTTACGCAGCCAGTATGACCAGACGCATTGGCAAGAGTATGCACAGCGTTTGTCGCTGGCGGCGCAGAACATGGATCAGTCGTTTATCAGCACCATTCACAGCTGGTGCCTGCGCATTCTGAAAGAGTATGCGTTTCGCACTCAAAGCCTTTTTCAGCAGACACTGTTAACCGATATCGCTGAACTGAACCTGGCGCTTTGCAAGGATTACTGGCGCCAGGTTTTCTATCACCTGGATGATAACAGTGCTGCCCTGGTCAGCCGTGTTTTCACCTCTCCGGAAGACCTGAAGTCGTATGTGGAACCATTACTGAATCAGAACCTTAATCACGTTACCCTCGATGGCATCCCGGTAACGCCAGCGCTATCAATTGCCGAGGAACTGAAAACGCTATCCAGCATGCTGCAGCACATCATCGATGCCGAAAACACAGCACGCAAGGCCTGGCTTGCTCAACATGACTCACTGGTTGAACTGATTGCGCCTTACCGGCACAAACTCAGTGGCACCACTTACCGGGGCTTTAAAAACGATGACACCTTTGCTGCCCGCATGCAGGAAATACATGACTGGGCAAGCACCGGCAGCGAAGCCCCTAATGTGCTGTTCCGCTTTGCCACCGGCAACTGGAACCTGAATAAAAACCAGGGAGATCCACCTTGCCACAAGGTGTTTGATCTCCTGGCAGACTGGCTGGCTGTTAAATCCCAATACTCACCCGAGAACATCAAACGCGATGTGCGCAGCAGTGTGTCACTGCACGCCGCCAAGTGGCTGAATCAGGCACGCCTGGAACATATGCAGAGCCAGGGTGAAATGGGCTATGACGACTTGCTGCTGCAGCTGGATCGCGCCTTGCAGGGCCCACATGGTGGTCTGCTGGCAGAGCAGCTCCGGCGGCGTTTACCCGCAGCCATGATCGACGAATTCCAGGATACCGATCCAGTACAGTTCCGGATTATTCAATGTATTTATCGCATGGATCAAAACGCGGCTGATACCTCTCTGGTGCTGATTGGCGACCCTAAACAGGCGATTTACTCTTTCCGAAACGCGGACATCCATACCTACCTTTACGCCAAGCAGCTTTGTGGCGACAGGCTGTATAGCCTGGGCACTAACTTTCGCTCCAGCCAGTCGCTGGTAGACAGTGTTAACTGCCTGTTTGAGTCGGCAGAAGACAGCCCCCAGGGTGCGTTTTTGTTCCGGCAGCCCACTGACAATCCGCTGCCCTTTCACCCGGTCAGGGCCAACGGTTTGCAAGAGACACTGGTTCACCCCAAAGCACCTGCCGTCCTGACATTCTGGCATGCTCGGGCTGACCAACAGGAAAAAGGCGTGCTAAGCCGATCGCTGTACCAGGAGGCGATGGCACAGCGCTGCGTCGCCACGATCAAGACGCTTTTACTGGACGAAGCTCGTTGCCACTTTGCCGAAGATGCGACCAGACAATCTGACGTTGACGTTAGCACTAAATCCCGACGGGCCATTCAGCCGCGTGACATTGCCTTGCTGGTCAGAAACCGCAACGAAGCCCGGCTGATCCAGGAGGCATTACAACAAGCAGGGCTGGCATCGGTCTTCCTGTCTATCCAGGACAGTGTCTTCAGCACGCAGGAAGCGGAAGATGTCTGGCACTGGCTGCGTGCCTGTGCGCAGCCAGGCAACGAATCCCGGGTGCGTGCAGCATTAGCGACCAGCACATTACGGCTCAGCCTCAAGGAAATGCAGCAGCTGCTGACTGACGAGATTCAGTGGGAATCCCAGATGGAGCGCTTCAGGGAATTTGAGCGTATCTGGCAAACGCAGGGAGTGCTGGCAATGCTCCGACGCTTCATTCATGACTACGCCATCGACCGGCGCCAGCTTGAAGACCCCTTGAATGGCGCCCGCACGCTGACCAACCTGCTCCACCTGGCCGAATACCTGCAAAAAGCCAGTCGACAGCACCAGGGTACCCAGGCACTTATCCGTCATTACAGCGATGTCCTGCAAAACCACACGAAAGAGGAACTGCTAAGACTGGAAAGTGATGATGATTTGATCCGCATCATCACTATCCACAAATCAAAAGGCCTGCAATACCCCCTGGTGTTTTTACCCTTTATCTGCTCGCCGCCTTTTCAGGGTACCAGAAGCCCAAGGGCGCATATCGCACAGATTCCTGGCGAACCAGGTGCGGCGCGCAGAATCGAGCTTGATGCGAGAAACAGTGAAGAAGCAACCGACATCATGCAGCGAGAACAGCTGGCTGAAGACCTGCGCCTGCTCTACGTAGCCCTGACGCGTGCTGAACATGCTCTCTGGCTGGGTTGCGGCTCCGTTGGGCAACAAGCGAATGCCAAAACCTCATCCTTGCCCGGTACCGCTTTGGGTTACTTGTTCAAGAGTCAGCTCGACATTAAGGGTGCACAGCTGGTCAGTGATGACACTCTGCTTAACCAGGCTCTCCAGCAACTGGCGAGCAGGCACCCAGGTATTGTTGTGGAAAGTTTTGCTGCAGAGAATCCGACACCTGAAAGCCTGAATGCTGAAGGCCTGACAGATGGCAGCGGAGAGCATACAACATTACAGGCGTGGCACAAGGCCTCGGCACCACTTAAAAAAGCCAGACGTGTCAGCCGACCAATTGCCGATCACTGGTGGATTGCCAGCTACTCTGCCTTAAAGAAAGGCGGTAAGACACAACCGGAGCCCGAGCAGGCAATGATTGACCAGCAACGCGAAGAGCAGGAAGCCCAGCAAGATCTGGCGTTACGCGAAAGGTCAGAGGAGAAAGCAGGCAACACATTTACGACCACCTTGCCGGGCTTGCATGGCATGCACCGCGGCGCTGAAGCCGGCACGTTGCTTCACGAATTATTGGAGTGGTCGTTTGATTACGGTATAAGCAACGCCTTAACGGAATCGGACCCACGCCGTACCTACCTTGAGCAAAGGCTGGCAAGGCACGGCTGGCAGGACGAACTGGATCGAGTAGACACCTGGCTTAATGGCTTCCTGCAGATGCCGTTCACCTTGCCTGGAGAGAAACTGCCTTTGAGCATGGCTGATATCGATACCTTTCAGGTCGAACTGGAGTTTTTATTTCCCGTTGATAACGTCAGCACGCAGGATATTGATCAGCTATGCCAACAATATCTGCTACCGGGTCAGCCCAGGCCCGCACTGTCAGCAATCGATCTTAATGGCATGATGAAAGGCTTTATTGACCTGGTATTCAGCTATCAGGAAAAATACTTTGTAGTGGACTGGAAATCCAACTGGCTGGGTGGCCAAAACACGGATTATCACTCAGACTCCATGGCCAGAGAAATATTAGATAAACGTTATGATGTGCAGTACGCCCTGTACCTGCTTGCCCTGCATCGTTTGCTCAGTTACCGCAAAGCGGATTATGACTATGAGTCTGACATCGGTGGCGCACTGTATTTTTTCCTGCGTGGCTGGCAATCAGACACACAGGGGCTCTTTGCTGACAAGCCTGACAACAGGTTCATCGAGAAACTGAACGCCGTCTTCCTGGGGCAATCACTGTCACAGCGCACGCAGCCTGAGAAACATGAAGTGTCTGGAAAGCAAAGGGAGCCTGCGGAGCAAAGCGAGAAAGGGGAATCTGCCTCATGAGCATTGTGTCAGCACAGCATAATCACCTGACTCTCACGTCTGTGGACACCTTACTGGTCGAGTGGACAGCAGCCGGCTGGCTGCGCCGACTTGACTTGGAGCTGGCCCGGTTTGTCTGCCAGAATCTGCCCGACGTTGAGGGTCATGGCAATGAGGATCAGAATAAAGCGCTGATTTTTTTGAGTGTGGCACTGGTCAGTCTTTATGCCGGCCAGGGGCATGTCTGCCTGGATCTGGCACGATGCCTGAAAGCACCTGAAGGCATTTTGCTTTCCCCGGTGGACAGCAACCCATCTTTACCGGAGTACCAGCCCAACCCCGCCGCGCTGCTGTCAGGACTACAACTGGCTGAATGGGTAGAGGCGTTATCGCTGTCGTCATTATCCGGACTTGAAGAGCCAGGTTCCCCCCTTGTACTGAATACCACCGAACCTGAGCGCCCCCTGCTATACCTGCGACGGATGTGGCAGTACGAACAGGACATTATTACCGGCATCAGCCAGAGGCTCTCAGCGGATAATGCTGCCCCGGATACCACTCAGATTCTGCAGGTACTGAACGACCTCTTTCCGGACAATACAACCACCGACACTTCAGCAAATACTTCCGTCGACTGGCAAAAGATTGCCTGCGCCCAGTCGATACGCGTGCCCTTCTCTATCATTACCGGCGGTCCGGGCACAGGCAAGACAACAACTGTGGTCAGGCTGTTGGCTGCCCTGACTGACCTGCAGGAAAAAGGCAACCCGTTGCGTATCAAACTGGCAGCCCCCACTGGCAAAGCTGCTGTGCGGCTCAGTGATTCCATCAACGCCCAGCGCAGCAAGCTGGCTAACGCCGAAGCCATTCCGGGACGGGTCACCACCATTCACCAGTTGCTTGGCCCTAAAGCTGGCAGCCGGGAGTTTAAGTACCATGCAGCACACCCCTTACCTGCTGATGTGGTGGTGATTGATGAAGCCTCCATGGTGGATGTCGAAATGATGGCCCGGCTGATATCCGCCCTGCTGCCAAGCTGTCGCCTGGTGCTACTCGGCGACAAGGATCAGTTGGCATCCGTGGAAGCCGGCGCGGTACTGGGCAGCCTCTGCCAGCGTGCCATGCAGATGCATTACCTGCCTGCCACAGCGCAATGGCTTTACCAGGCAACGCGGCAAACCATTCCTGATGCAGGACTGGACCAGCAGGGCTACCCACTGGACCAGGCCATCACCATGCTGCGTTTCAGTCACCGCTTTGGCAGGATTCCGGGCATCGGTGAGGTAGCCATAAAAGTGAACCATGGCGATCCGTCATCGTTAACCTGCTTCGACGGCAGGTACCCTGAACTGACTCGGCTGGTGGTTTCCCGTGATAGTCAGGACGCTGTCCTGGCCCGGCTGGTCACTGATACCGAGCAAGGCTTTGGATATTACCTGGGCGTGATGCAGAGCGGGCAGCCAGTCAGCTCTGATAACCGCAGTCCTGATCAGGCAGAAATCGATCACTGGGCGCAGCAGGTGCTGGATGCCTACTCCCGATTTCAGTTACTCGCCGTATTGCGACAGGGGCCGACCGGCGTTGCCGGGTTGAATACCCGCATCGAAGCACACCTGGCATCTCGTCACCTGATTCAGCGATTGCACCTGGACAATACCGGGCAACCCAGTCGCTGGTATGCGGGGCGCCCCGTCATGATGACCCGCAATGATTACAGCCTTGGCCTGATGAACGGTGATATTGGTATCACCCTCTGGTACCCGGCTACGCGTCACTCACCGGCACGCCTGAGTGTGGCCTTCCCTGATCCGAAGCGCCCCCAGGGTGTTCGCTGGGTGTCGCCCAACCGACTGCCCCAGGTGGACACCGTATTTGCCATGACCGTGCATAAATCCCAGGGGTCCGAGTTTGCTCATACCGCACTCATTCTGCCAGGTGCCGATAACCCGGTCATGACCCGCGAGCTTATCTATACGGCCATCACGAGGGCGTCCAGACGCTTCACCCTGATCGATCGTGACAATGGAATCTTCCTGCGCGCCATTACACGACAGGTGCTACGACTTGGCAATTTGTCGGCCGCTACTTGCAGCCGAACCGATCCATATTGATTTCACACCAGTCTCGTGTGATAGTGATTAATGCAGGATCCGATCGGCTATAAACACTAATAATTAAATCAAATTGCCGGAAGTACTTAAAACCTCACCGCCATGAGTTGCCACAGCAACGGCGCTGATCGTTTTAACCCCGGTAGATACGACCGGAGAGACAATATGCCCCGATTGCTGGCCAACCTGGCCTTCATCTGCTGTATAGGCACCGTTTCAGGCACCTCAGCGCACTCCTTTGCTGATGACATCCCACGCACCCCGGATGGCAAACCCGACTTGAGCGGACTCTGGCAATCCATGAGCCGGGCGCACTGGAACATTGAACCCTCAGCTGCGAAAGCACCACCAGACTGGCAAATGGGAGCCTGGGGCGCCGCCCCCGCTTCACTGGGTGTTGTTGAGGGCGGCCCACTGCCATATACCGAAGAGGGCCTGGCAACACGGAATGCCAACCAGGCAGACTGGTTGGCCCTGGACCCACTGGTTAAATGCTATATGCCAGGCGTACCACGCGCCAATTACCTGCCCTTCCCGTTTCAGATTGTTCAGTCAGATGACCATATTGCCATGGCCTACGAGTTTGCCAGCGCCATGCGTATCGTCTATATGGATCAGCCGGATTTTGATGGCCCGGTTCCGGCCTGGATGGGACACTCCCGAGGACACTGGGAAGGTGACACACTGGTCATTCGTGTGACTGATTTTATGCCCTACACCTGGTTCGACCATGCCGGCAATCACCACAGTGATCAACTGGAAGTCATCGAACGTTACACACCACAGGGTGAACACCTGATTATGTACGAGGCGGAAATTCGTGACCCGGTGACCTATACCCGTCCCTGGACAATGAGTTTTCCGCTGTATCGTCGCCAGGAAGCCAATGCACAATTGCTGGAATTCAAGTGCGTCGAATTTTCCGAGGAGCTTATCTATGGCTACCTCAACAAAGATGCCCCTGAAGATCGCAGAGCACCAAAAGGGCTGCCCTTTTCCATCGACAACATCAACCCGGCACCTTAAGCCGCAGAGGAGGTTGATCATGCAGGATGTGAACGCTACCAATAAGACCTGTCATAACGACAGGAAGTCACTATCGACGCTAGTGACCGTAACAGCAATGACGCTGACACTCGGGGCAACAGCCTGGGCGCAGGAAAATTATGAAGTACCACGTACACCCCATGGCCATCCAGACCTGCAAGGTGTGTGGGCGAACAACAGCAGTACGCCTCTGGAGCGCCCGGAGATATTTGGTAACAAGGCCACACTGTCTCCGGAAGAGTTTGAAGACCTGCAGCAACAGGCTCAGGAAATTCTGGACAGCGGCGGTGATGCCCTGTTTGGTGATGGTTTTTTAAATGCTGTTATCAGTGGAGAAGTCGAGTCCTATGACCCGGCAACAGGCAATTACGATGCCGCCTGGATGGCAGACCGAAATCTGGAAAACCGAACCTCCCTGATTGTCGATCCACCGAATGGACGCATTCCACCGTTGACGGAAGAAGGCAAAGCCAGGGCGGCTGAACGTCGCAGTGGCCGCATCAGTCCAACCGACTCATACCAGGGGCGCCCCTTGCAGGAACGTTGTATCACATGGGGCATGCCCTACATCATGGCGGGCTACAACAGTTATTATCAAGTCATTCAAAGCGAAGACACTGTCGCTATCATCCAGGAGATGATCCACGATGTGCGTGTGATTCCCCTAACGGAAAAACCGGCACTGGATGAGCGGATTGAGCTCTGGCACGGGGACTCACGCGGCTGGTGGGAAGGTGACACCCTGGTGGTGGAAACGAAAAATTTTTCCGATGACAGCCTGTTTCGTGGTGCCGGCAAGAACCGAGTCTTTACCGAGCGCTACACCCGAACCTCGGATGATGTACTGCAGTACCAGTTTACCGTCGAAGATCCAACCACATGGGAGCGCCCCTGGACGGCCATCATCAACTACACAGCCAGTGACGGCCCGATATTTGAGTACGCCTGTCATGAAGGCAACTATGCACTGATGGGAATTCTGTCAGGTGCCCGCGCGGAGGAAGCCAAGCAGGCAGCCCAGGGCAGTGACTGATCCCCGGACCGGACACTCGCCCTCGTCCAGGTCAGTTCATCGCTGAGCTGGCTTAGCTGTGAGGGATTAGCTTTGCGGGGAGTGGGCCAGCTCACGCGGCATACGGAAAACGATATTTTCCTCGACACCGGGCAGCTCTTTAGGGGCTGTACCGGTGATCTCATGCAATTTCTCAACGACTTCTTTGACCAGTACTTCGGGTGCGGAAGCGCCGGCGGTAATACCAAAGCGGGATTTTCCTGCAAACCACTCCGTCTTCAAATCACCCACACGGTCAATCAGGTAGGATTCACACCCCATCCGTTCAGCCAGTTCGCGCAGACGATTGGAGTTGGAACTATTGGGGGAACCGACCACCAGCAACAGCTCGCATTCCAGCGCCAGCTGTTTGACCGCATCCTGACGGTTTTGCGTGGCGTAACAGATATCTTTTTTGCGCGGCCCTTCAATCAACGGGAAGCGATCACGCAGTGCATCAATCACTTTTGCCGTATCGTCCATCGACAGAGTGGTCTGCGTGACATAAGCCAGTTTTGAGGCATCTTTGACCGCCAGTGTTTGCACATCTTCCACGGACTCGACCAGATAGATCTCACCACCATTGGAACGATCATACTGCCCCATGGTGCCCTCCACTTCCGGATGACGGGCATGACCGATCAGGATGCATTCACGCCCTTCTTTACTGAACTTGGCCACTTCAAGGTGGACTTTGGTGACCAGCGGGCAGGTAGCATCGAAGATCTTAAAGCCGCGACTTTCTGCCTCCAGCACAACCGCTTTGGACACCCCATGGGCACTGAATATCACGATAGGCTGGCGACCACGCTCATCTGTCACCGGGACGTCTTCAAGCTCATCCACAAAGATGGCACCGCGCTTGCGCAAGGTATCGACCACAAACTTGTTGTGAACCACTTCATGCCGTACATAGATTGGCGCGCCATAAACATCCAGCGCCCGATTCACAATATCAATGGCACGATCCACACCGGCACAAAAACCACGCGGGTTGGCCAGGCGAATTTGTGCATCGCCGGACGGTTGCTGTCCGGGTGTGTGATGAGAAACTGCTGACACTGTCGATTCATTAGCCATATCGGACATAAAACCTGCTTGCTCCTGCCGTCAGACGGACTGGATATTGACTGTTTGCGTACCCGGCGGAATGACCGCATGGATATCCGCTTTAAACACAATATCATGTCCGGCCAGCGGATGATTAAAATCGATGACGATATTCAGTTCACCGATCTGCCTGACAATACCCGGCATGTCATTGCCATTGGCATCGGTAAAGGACAGCACCGTGCCTTCCTGTACAGGGTCTGTGGTATTGGCCAGCAGGCCCGAAAAGCGTTGTCTTGGCATGCTTTGTACGTTTTCCGGATTAACGGCACCAAAAGCCATTTCCGGGGCCAGCGTGATTTCCACGCTGTCGCCCTGGGAAAGTCCCTCCAGGGCGGCTTCAAACCCCGGCAGCATATTGCCGTCACCAATCACAAAAGTAACCGGATCACGGCCGTAGTTACTATCGATGACTTCGCCATCTGTCAGCGCCAGCTCAAAATTCAGGGTAACCCGGGCGCCAGCAGAAATTTCAGCCAGTTGCGTTTGTTCAGGCATAGAGACGTTCTTCCCCGTCACCATCAATATTGGTAACACAGCGCTGGCACAGCTCAGGATGAGCTTCATCACTGCCCACATCGGGACGGTGATGCCAGCAACGTACGCATTTCTCGCTGTCGCTGGCTGTCACACGGATTGTCAGCCCTTCCACTTCCGTTGCCACTGCATCGGCACCGTTAGCGGTTGCGGCATCTTCAACCGTGGCAGCGGAGACAATCAGCACAAAGCGCAGCTCATCACCGAGCCGGGTCAATTCGGCTTTCAGGCTTTCATCACAGTACAATACCACTTCCGCAGACAACGCCGCACCGACACGTTTCTCGGCACGCTGACGCTCAAGTTCTTTGTTTACCGCGGTTTTCACCGCCATCACCTTGGTCCAGTAAGCATCATCAAACTCACCGTGAGGCGCCAGTGTCGGCAAGCCGTCAGCAAACAGTGACAAGAATACCGATGCCGGACGCTCGCCCGGTAACGACTGCCAGATTTCGTCAGCTGTGAAACTCAGCACAGGAGCGATCAGACGCACCAGTATTTCGCTAACGTGATACATCGCTGTCTGTGTAGAGCGTCGCGCCAGACTGTCACCCTTGGTGGTGTACTGGCGATCCTTAACGATATCCAGGTAGAAACTGCCCAGTTCGATGACACAGAAATGGTGTATTTTCTGGTACAAGTTGAGGAACTGATATTGCTCATATTCGGCCATGACTTCGTCGCGAAGCTGCTGGGCACGCCGGCAGATCCAGTGATCCAGTGCCAGCATGTCTTCAGCTGCCACCACATCCTGGGTCGGTTCAAAACCACTCATGTTGGCGAGCATAAACCGTGCGGTGTTGCGGATACGTCGATAGGCATCGGCAATACGCTTGAGGATCTCCTGGGACATGGGGATCTCACCACGGTAATCCGTCGCCGCCACCCAGAGTCGCAGGATATCCGCGCCATACTGGTTAAAGATTTCCTGGGGAGAAATCGTATTTCCCAGCGACTTGGACATTTTGTAGCCCTTGGAGTCCACCGTAAAACCGTGCGTCAATACCTGGCGGTAAGGTGCCACACCGTTCATTGCGATCGAGGTTTTCAGCGAGGACTGAAACCAGCCGCGGTGCTGATCGGACCCTTCCAGGTACAGATCGGCCGGGAACGACAACTCTTCCCGCTGTGCCAGTACTGAAAAGTGCGTCACACCCGAATCAAACCAGACATCCAGAGTATCGCTGACTTTGTTGTACTGATCCGCCTCATCACCCAGTAACTCGGCAGCATCCAGCTCAAACCAGGCTTCAATACCTTCCGCTTCAATGCGTTTGGCGACTTCCTCGATTAAACGGGGAGTTTCCGGGTGCAGACTGCCATCGGCTTTGGCAACAAACAGCGTGATCGGCACGCCCCAGGTGCGCTGACGCGATACACACCAGTCAGGGCTGCCTTTGAGCATCAGTTCAATACGGGCTTTACCCCAATCTGGAATCCATTGCACGCCCTCGACAGCTGCCAGTGATTTATCCAGCAGACCATTCTCTGTCATGCTGATGAACCACTGCGGTGTTGCCCGATAGATCAGCGGTGTTTTGGTGCGCCAGCAGTGCGGATAGCTATGGTGGATTTTTTCCATGTGCACCAGTGCTGATTCGCGGCGCAGAATATCCAGCACCTGCTCATCCGCCTTGTAGACATGCACACCGGCCAGCTCACCTGCCGCGTCGGCAAAAACACCGTTTTCATCAACCAAGTTCAGTGTCTTCAGCCCATAGGCCTGGCCGACAACAAAGTCTTCCATACCGTGATCGGGAGCCGTATGTACGGCACCGGTACCGGCATCGGTTGTCACATGGTCGCCCAGCAGCACGGGAACCTGCTTGTCGACAAAGGGGTGTTGCAGCAACTTGCTTTCCAGCGCATTACCACGGGCAATACCAATCGTTTCCCAGCTCTCGATGCCGTAGCGCTGCATAACTGATTCGACCATATCTGTAGCCAGAACCAGCAACTCATCGCCCTGCCCGGCATTCTGCAAGGCGACAGAGGTATCCGGTTCAGCGCCTTCACTGTCATCACCCGCACTGGGCGGCACGTTCACTTTGACCAGGCTGTATTCCAGGTCTGCATTAAGGCTGACAGCCTGGTTGGAGGGCAATGTCCACGGTGTTGTCGTCCAGATAACCAGCGATGATGGCAGCGCTGCCAGGGTATTGCTGTCAGCGCCAAATGCAGACAGCCAGGCAGCCGCATCCACCAGTGGAAAACGCACATCTATGGCAAAGGATGTTTTATCCTGGTACTCAACCTCGGCCTCGGCCAGCGCCGACGCGCCGACCACACTCCAGTAAACCGGTTTGAACCCTTTCACCAGGTGACCGTTTTCGACGATTCGACCCAGAGCGCGAACGATGTTCGCCTCGGTATCAAAGTTCATGGTCAGGTAGGGGTTTTCCCAGTCACCAATTACGCCCAGACGCACGAAATCTTTCATCTGGTTATCTACCTGGCGACTGGCATAATCACGGCAGGCCTTGCGGAAATCGGCATAAGAGATCTTCTGGCCAGCTTTGCCTTTCTTTTTCTCGACGTTGTGCTCGATCGGCAGACCATGACAGTCCCAGCCCGGCACATAAGGCGCGTCATAACCAGCCAGCGTTCGGGCCTTGACGATGATGTCTTTCAGCGTTTTGTTTACTGAATGACCCAAGTGAAGATCACCGTTGGCGTAAGGAGGGCCATCATGAAGAATGAAAGAGGGACGACCTTTACTGACGCGACGAATTTCCTGGTACAGGTTCATGTCCTGCCAGCGCTTCAGCATACCCGGCTCACGTTGAGACAGGCTGGCTTTCATCGGAAAGTCGGTATTGGGCAAATTCAGGGTCTGTTTATAGTCACTCATTTCACATCACTTGTTGGTTCAGAGTCAGCATCGGCCGATTGTGTGGCAAACCAGGCTTTAGCAGCCTCAATGTCACGGGCAATCTGAGCCTGCAACTGCTCGAGAGAGTCAAATTTCTGTTCCGGTCTGACCAGATGACAAAACGTCACCGTCATATCGGCATCATATATATCCTGTTCAAAATCCAGCAGGTGAACTTCCAGCATGGCTTCGCCCTGCTTTTCCACCGTCGGCCGGTAGCCGATATTTGCAACTCCGCGCACAGACTGTTCCTGACCCGTTGCTGTGCGGATCTCGCAGCAGCAGGCATAGACCCCGTGCAGCGGAATATTACGTCGATTCAATGCCAGGTTGGCAGTCGGAAAACCGAGCTGTCGGCCTAACTGGCGCCCTTTCATGACACGCCCACCAATACTGTAGGCTCGGCCCAGGGCCGCTTCGACAGTCCGGAAGTCGGCCTTCGCCAGGCATTCGCGGATAAACGTACTGCTGATCCGCTGTTCACCGAGCTGTACGCTCTCGGTCTCCACCACCGAGAAGCCATGCTGTTCTCCCATCACCTGCAGGAGTGCATAGTCGCCCCGACGCTGATGCCCAAAACGGAAATCATTGCCGATAATCAAACACTGAACATTAAGCGTTTCTGCCAGTATCTCAGTAACATAGGCCTCCGGCGAAAGCTGACACAAGGCCTCGTCAAAGCGCAGCAGATAAATCAGGTCGGCCTCGGCGTTCTTAAGTAAATCTACCTTCTCAGCAGCCTCACTCAACCGGGGCGGGCAATCGCGGACGTCTTCAGCAAAAAACTCTTCCGGGTGCGGTTCAATCACAATGACCAGCGAAGGCACATTATATTGTTGCGCATGCGCATTTAGCTGTCTGACAATCTGCAAATGCCCACGATGAACCCCGTCAAACTTGCCAATACTGGCCACACAACCGCCATAGGTTTCACGGAAACCATCGAGTGTCTTCAGTTGCTTGCCAGAGGTCATTGCATCGGCGCCGTAAAAAACGGCGATTATAACGCGTCTCCGCCCATGTTCCCACCACTGCTAAGCAGCTGTCGACCCGTGCGGAAAAGCCAGCGGGACAGGACTAACGCAGCCACAATGACGACAAACTGGCCAACAAAGGTATTGGCCACTGAAATGGAATCAGGGCGCATGAATATAAAGCCCAGGTTAATTACTGTCGCCAGCGCTGCCAGCAGACAGCACAGACTGCCCAGTAAACAGAGCCCTCCCAGCAACTTCCGCCAGACACCGGTTTGATGTTCCTGCATACACCTGCACCCCTATGACCTGTTTTTCCTGAGATTATGTCAGCATGACCGGCTGGCGACAATCCTGCAGACTGGCGCCAGGGCGTTGACAAAGGTATGATGCGCCCTTCGAATCAGACAGCGAAACAGTTATGCTAAGCAAATTGCTGATTACCCTGCTCGTCATGGTGGTCGCTGTTATTTACCTGCGTTATCGCCGAAGAGCAGCAAATCATTCTGCTGCATCGGGCAGACAATCGGAACAGGCTTCAGGCAGCACCAAAGTCACCGCTTTCCTGGGCCAGGCCGAACAAATGACGCAGAAACAGGCCAGTCGCAAGAACCGGCTTACCATCCTGTTTTGGATCGTCATGACAACAATTTTGGTCAGCGCCATGGCATGGACGCTTTGGAGCTGGCGAGAACAACAACAAGAACTCACCATTTTACTGCACGATTCAGGCAGTGCCTCTCCAGTGGTCTACCGGGTCAGACGAAAAGATCTGCACGACGACTTCTTTATCACGACAGATGGCGTTCGTGTCGTCGTCTCACAAAGTGAACGCATGGAAGTCATCGGCCTATAGGCAAAATCCGGTCGGCTATCGAATGTCGAGTGTGATTGGTCGTTTCTGCCCTGTCTATGCAATTCTGATCTGTTAATCTAAGTTTGCAAGTCATGGCTTAGTTTCAGGCCTGATACACGGCTACGCCATGTGACACATGTTGTGATTTATGAATTTTATAGCATGACGACTTGATATTTTTTTTATTTATTTTGCTTTTTTTACTGAGTAATTCGTTTCTTCAATTTACAGCGTACCGTGTGATACCAATTTTCATGAAAGTCGTACCGAAACAAATACTGACAGCACTTTTTTCAATAGCACTGCTCACGCTGATCTATTCATCACCAGCCAGTGCTACCGAAAGGCTGTTGAACATCACGCTGGATGACGGCAGTGACATAAAGGTTTTTTTGTTTGAACCTGACGATCACGGTGACGGGCCATGGCCACTGACTATTCTGATTTCCGGGGGCACGGGCAACGAGTACATTGCCCGCGCCCAGTTCTGGCTCGGGCGCAAACTGGCTGAGCACGGCTGGGCTATCGCAGTACCCGTCTCACCAGACAGCAAACCTTTCACGGGAGAAAATGCCAAGCGCATCCCCAAGGTAATTGCCAAATTACAAAAAGACGAAAAAGTGATGTATGGCAAATCCCTGCTGGTCGGGGTGTCATCGGGCGGCTCTGCCGCCCTGGAAATTGCCACGCAAGAGCCAACTCAGTACCTTGGCGTGATTGCGGCCCCCGGCGTGCTACGACCAGGACTTGAGTTTGACAACCTGCACGATCTTCCTATCTATCTGCGCATTGCAGAGGGCGACACCTTTAACTGGGATGAGCAACTGCCGGGCATGATGCTACGGCTGACTCGCGCCAACGCCAACGTGGACGCAGAACTCATCAATAACGGCAGTCATGTCTTCCAGCTGGACTGGCAGGACCTGGGACGCTGGCTCGACTCTCTCAAGGTTCCACTATCCGCCCCTGCCCTTGAGTATATTCCTTGACCGCAACGATGACTTGCTTGGTCTAATCTGGCTGTTCATGCTAAAGTTCGCACCCTTGAAAGCAATTATTGCCTCGCCGGAGATGCAGGATGAAACTGATTACCGCCATTATTAAACCATTCAAATCCGACGACGTGCGTGAAGCGTTATCTGAAATCGGCGTCAATGGCATGACAATGACAGAAGTGAAAGGGTTCGGCCGTCAGAAAGGGCATACTGAACTGTATCGCGGCGCTGAGTATGTTGTCGATTTCCTGCCCAAATCCAAGGTGGAGGTTGCTGTCGCTGATGATCAGGTAGAGATGGCTATCGAAGCTATTTGCAAAGCTGCAAACACTGGCCATATTGGCGATGGTAAAATCTTCGTCACAGCCCTGGAGCAAAGCATTCGTATCCGCACCGGCGAATCTGGTAACGACGCCCTCTAACATAACTGCAACATAAACATTGCTGCAAGATAGCTGCTGAATCATCACTGATGATTGCGAATAACCGGGGTGCGTTATTGAGAAACCCGGTTTGAAGCCTGGGAGGGATCAAAAAAGTAAACTTCCAGGTTTAACTGAACACGCGGATCAATATCCCAGTTATGGTGCTCCTCACTGATCAGCTGCGGCACCAGCTCCATCACCAGCCAGTCTTCATACACAGCCCGACGATACACCATCTGCATGTAGTAGTTATCGACTTTTGAGATCGGCCTGTTCTGACCGATCAAACCCATCTCATAAGTCAACGTCTCCAGATCTCCTAGCTGATGATGCAGAGAAAGCGACTGTCCAAATTCAGTCAAACGCTCTTTATGCCGGTAATTGACCTCAGTCTGAATTCTGAGATTGAGCGAAGGGTTGAAAATACGGTTCAGATAAAAGCGCGAGTCCTGCCCCCAACCGTCGTTATGAAAGTAAAATAGCTTGGTATTAATTCCGGCATACCACTCTTCGCTGATATCCCGGTCAAAACGGATTCGGAAACGATAAAATGGATCCAGCGGTATTCTGGCTTTCAATCCGACATCATGGTTGAAACGCCAGCCATTACGTTCAGGGTGCTCATAGCTGAAGCCCCCTGTAAACGATGATGCATTGATGTTACTCAGACGCTGATCACGCAGCGAATTATTCTCCTGTGTTTCCGACTCGAAAATCAGTTTCCAGCGCTCTGACGCCCGGGGCAGATCCACCCTGCCACTGATTCGCACATTCGAATAATAGGTATCTTTGTGTCCGACCCGCTGATTCAGTTTCAATCGGACATAACTCTCATTAGTCCGTTCACCGACAACCTCTCCTGCCAGCCAGTCATCCAGGTTGCGACCTACCAGAGAAACGCGACGCGACATATCATCCCGCTGCTCTTCCAGCCAGCGAAAAGTTCGATCCAGTTCAATCTGCTCGACTGTACGTTGAAAAATGCTGTCAAAAGTAGGAGCCGTTTCGCCTTCAGGCTGGGACTGCATATCCTGAGCCACAGCCGAATGCAAAGTAACACCGGCTGCTAACATCAGAAAAAGCAGTTTTGACCTGAAAGACATCACACAATTCTCCAATACCGCCATGGTCACATCGACAAAGTAAAATGCCGGGCCAATGCGCGATACCGCAAATATCCAGATTTCAGGGAAAATTTGCACTAGCTCCCATACGTTTCCAGCAGCTCGATGAGCCATTCAACACCATGATGTAAGGGACTGAGTGCACAGTAAAGCAGGATCGCTGTCAGGCCGAGCAGCATACCCAGCTGCCAGTTGGCAAGTCGCTTGCGCTGAGAAATATCCAGCAACGCCTGCACCCGAAGCTCCAGATCACTACCATCAAAATGACTGGTCAGCGCTTCGTATCGGGAGCTTTGCGATTTCAGCAACCGGCCAATGCGCACCAGTGTCTCGGCGACCTGCACAGGCTTATGGCGCCTGGCTGAAACAAAGTCACAAGCCTGCTCACAAAGCAGGTGCATATCCGCCAGAACATCCGACTGCCAGCGCCTTGGCAACATTAGCGTGAACACTCTGACCAATAGCAGAGCCAGATTATCACGACGCATTAAATGTGCCTTTTCGTGCGCGAGGATGACCGACAAGTCCTGTTCCTGACAATGCGATAACAGCGCACTGCTGACATAGACCTCTGGCCGCCACCAGCCTAACGTGAACACAGCCGCAACACCGGTATTCACCCGTTGAAAACCTTTGTCCGGTGTCGTCAGCATTTTGAGTCGACGACGCATTTTGATACCCCGGAACAATGCAGCAGAGAAATGGATCGCAAGCGCCACAACCACAATCACCAGTAAAGCAAGGCCGGTTCCGGCAAGCCAGGGGGAGTTAATCAATGGCACATGGTCGCCGCAGTCGCCGTGACAGTGATCGCTGACAACCACGCCTTCCAGCGGCGCTATAAACAACAACAGGGTTGTCACCAGACTCAAAATGACCGGGCCAGACCAGAAATAAAGTAACAGCACACTCCCCTGACCTGGATGAATGCGACGAAAACCATTACGTAATAAGGGATAAATCAGACCAAACAGGCAGGACAGCACCAGCCAGATAAGTAGCCAAACCAGGGAAAAGCTGCCCGCCAGGCTCAGCATGACATTACTCTCCATCCTGGTTTTTATGGCGCTGAATGAGTTGCTCAAGCCGATCCAGCGAGACCTCATCCATATCGGAGGCTACCTGGACAAAACTGCTGAGTATGGTTTCCATTTTCCCATCATGGAGAAGTTGAATCACCTCGCCCATCATCCTGCCCAGTAGATTCCCACGACTCACAGTAGCGTGGTAGGTAAAGGCATGGCCTTGTTTGAGACGGGCGACATAATCTTTCCGGTGTAAACGCTCCAATGCAGATTGCACGGTACTTAAAGACGGCACTCTGACGCCCTGCAAACCTTCTCGGAATTTTTTGGCATCCAGGTGTGATTGTTGCCACAGAACCTGCATAACCTGCAATTCCAGCTCACCCAGGTTAGTAGGCATGATGTTGGAAGATGAGCGTGTTTTGATCATGAGTTGTAGCTACCCGGCCGCGCCGACTCCGTCAATTGCGTTAAAAACCGACTCAGTATCGGCCACCAAAACTTATATAATTATATTATATTTCAGAATCTTACAAAAAACCCTGCCCCTCGGCCAGTATAATTCACGTACACCATACAAGCGGGTTCTAAAAACAACAATATACCCGAACCTACTCAAGGGGAACAACAACAATGAAGTTGACTTACCAACTGCCAGCAGCATTACTGCTGCTGAGCTCTGCTCATGTACTGGCGCAATCATCAGCCAGCGAAAATGACATCCAGGAAGTCCTGGTACTGGGCAATGACTTCCGCCTTTCCGGAGATACACAAACTGCGACTGAAGGCATGGTGTTCAGCCAGCAGCTTGAGCAGCGCCCGATTTCCCGTACAGCTGAATTGCTCGAATTTGTTCCTGGCATGATCGCCACCCAGCATAGCGGTGAAGGCAAAGCCAATCAGTATTTTGTACGCGGTTTTAATCTGGATCACGGCACTGACTTTGCCATCTCACTGGATAGCATGCCTGTGAACATGTCGACCCATGCACATGGCCATGGGTATGCCGACATGAATTTCATTATTCCGGAGCTGGTCAACTCGATGCGTTATCGCAAGGGGCCTTATTACGGTAATAAAGGTGATTTCGCCACTGCTGGCAGCGCCGACATTGCATACGCTGACCGTCTTAACCAGGGACGCGCTCACCTGACGCTGGGTGAGTATGATTACCAGCGTCTGTTCGCCGGGCAAAGCGTCGATGCTGGTGCAGGTGCTATTACCATTGCCGGTGCAGTCACCCGGTACAACGGACCCTGGGACCTTGACCAGGATCTGGATAAACAGAATCTGTTGCTGAAATACCACGAAGGCGATGAAACCTATAACCTGGGTGTTTCCCTGATGACCTACAACAATGAGTGGCAGGCCAGTGACCAGATTCCCATGCGTGCCGTGCAATCCGGACAGATCAGTGAATGGGGCAACATCGACCCCAGTGACGCAGGCAAATCCAACCGCTACAGCCTGTCACTGAATTTTGATCAGCAACTGGATAGCAACCGTAGCTGGGAATTCAACAGCTACCTGATGGATTATGGACTGGACCTGTATTCCAATTTCACTTATTTCGCGGCTGATCCGGTTCGTGGCGATCAGTTCCAGCAGAAAGACAGTCGCAAGGTTGCCGGTTTCGATAGTGCTTACCGACTCGCGCTGGCCGATGCAGCCATCCCTTCCACACTGACGGCAGGGGTCCAACATCGTTATGATGACATCCGTGTTGGCTTGCATCAGACTGAAGCTCGCGAACGTTACGCCAGTGTTCGTGATGATGAAGTTGAACAGTCCATCAGCAGTGCCTATCTGAGCCTGGAGAGTCGCTGGTCCGATACCATCCGGACAGTAGCGGCTGTTCGCGCAGATCACTACCGCTACGAAGTTGATGACCTGCTGGGGAGTAATTCGGGCAAAGGCGACGACACATTAGTGAGCCCTAAACTCAGCCTGATCTATGCACCCATGGACGGTGTTGAGACTTTCATCAGCGCTGGCCAGGGCTTTCACAGTAATGATGCACGCGGCGCTACTGCCCGTTTTGCACCAGACGGCACGCCAGTCGATCCGGTTGACCCGCTGGCCGAAGCCAGAAGCATAGAGGCAGGTTTCCGAACTGCGCTGATACCTAAAACCCAGCTCTCAGTCACTGCGTTCAAAATGCGCATGTCTTCCGAATTGATATACGTCGGCGATGCAGGCAGTACTGAAGCGCTGACAGGCAGCGACCGTGAAGGTGCGGAAGTCAGCGTACTCTATACACCAACCGACTGGTTGCTGATGGATGCTGATTTCACTTATACCAATGCTCACATGCGTGATGTTGGCAGTGACGACCGGATCCCAAATGCTGTCGAGAAAACCGCGTCGATGGGACTGACGCTGGAAAATCTCGGCCCCTGGACTGCCGGGCTGCGTTTACGATATCTGGGAGAGGCGCCATTGAACGAAGATAATTCGGTGCGAACCGATGGTACGTTCCTGACCAATGGACAGGTCAGTTATGCTTTCAGCGAGAACATCAGTGCCAGCCTGGAAGTCTTAAACATACTCGACAGTGATGATTACGATATCAGCTACTACTACGCTTCGCGCCTGCCGGGTGAAGCCGGAGAAGTTGAAGATATCCATTTCCATCCGGCTGAACCACGTAATGTCAGACTGAGTCTGGAACTCAAATTCTGATCTGCCAGAGCATTACCGGATAATATCTGATAGTTTGGCCAACGCTGTGCGGCACAACCGTGTGTCGCACAGTGACGCCACAAAACGTCCTGCCCTTGCACCGGTGATCTTTGCTGTAGCCGGTAGCAAACCTTTACAGAAAATCAGTATCGCCTGCCGTCAGCCACCAAGCCCCTTGTAAAGATTCTACGTCCGGTCCGCGACTCCAGGCATTACAGGGAATCTGAATGGCCGTATCTGCGACCAGGAAGTTTTCTGTGCCAAACCGTTGCAACTGCCCTCGGGTTATCCAGCAGAACATCTCCCGACCCTGACCCTCCACATACCGCATCGCTGCCTGCAATACAGCCTGGACATCATCTGCCGCGGCTATCACATCCATCACCATTTCCTGCTCACCATGGCGACGATACACTACCAAGCCAGGTGTCTTTCCTTCTTCATCGACCACCAATAACTGATAATCCTGACCAGGACGTTGCTGATAGCGAAAACGCACATAGTCAGCATCCCTGACCCCCACGATGCCATCTGTCAGGCTTGATTTCATTCGCTCCCAGACATGGTTAATACAGTTATCTTCAATCGTTGACCAGTCTTTGGCCTGCACTGGCAAAGCGCTTTCTGTGGCCTCCCGGGCAATTTCCGGTTTCAGGGTCAGGGAAACCAGGTCATCAGTCTTCTGATAAAGTTTTAATCGCAGTGCCACATGCATGGCCTTGATATTGGGAAAACCGAACCCCAGTAAATGTCTGGCGGCATACCCCGCATGCTGCTCCAGCATTGCGGTAGCGGTTCTGAAAAACAAACCACTGCGACTAAAAAACCCGCGTTCTTTGGGCAGCACCATCACATCACCGATCTGAACAGCGCTTTCGGGGGTTCCAAAATACACTATTGCTCTGACGATGCCGCCATAATGAGCAACTAACCGCCCTTCTTTTAGGGCTGCAACCGAAGCACCCCGCCCCTCACCGTACTTCCATTGCCATAAGTCTGCCGAAAACGGGCTGTCGAAGCACGCTTCAAACAAGGCGGCATAATCTGTTGATGATTTAAGTTCAGCAGGAATAATCAGAGGGCGTTCCGTGACTCGGTCCGGATCGTAGGACGACATATCAAGCTGCAATAACTGATGCGACCTGTTCCCCTGCTGCATCTCGGTGAGGTCATGCTCGATGCCCTGCTGTACTTGCTGCCAGGTCGACTCACTCATCAGGTGATCTGCAATCATGCCAGCGGCCTGACGTTCCAGGCGAGCACTGAAATCTTGCATAAAACCGATAACACCTGCACTTAAATCCATGCGTCGGGAGAGCTGCAAACCGTTGCGTTCAGCTTCTGCCAATGTGTAATCCAGAGCGGGTAATTCTCGTTGTTTCCGGTGTTCAGCGTGCTCCACGTCAAACTCTTCCGAGATAATCAGCCGCCCACCTGGCGCTAACAAATGAAGCGCCGCGGAAAAGATCAATGAGGAAGGGAAATATCGAAAACTGTTCTGCAAAATGACAACATCGAAGCCACCGGCCTCCATCGATTGCCAGGCTCGCGAAAAATCATCGTGTATGACGTTTGCTGAAAGACCAGATGAC
The DNA here is from genome assembly GCF_001642735.1 of Pseudohongiella nitratireducens. GTDB lineage: Bacteria > Pseudomonadota > Gammaproteobacteria > Pseudomonadales > Pseudohongiellaceae > Pseudohongiella > Pseudohongiella nitratireducens. The sequence continues at coordinate 177,475 of NZ_LWHM01000031.1, forward strand.
CGAACTGTATCGCGGGCCAAAGCCACAGCCTGCGCATTATTATCGATACCATGGACTTCAAAACCGCTGCCCGATAACGCCAGCATGAGTTGTCCGGTACCACAGCCAATATCCAGCACCCGGGAGCCGGCTGGTTTATTGACCAGCGCCAGAATCTGATCTGCCAGTGCCTGTTGCGCTTCCAGTGGCGTGACTGCCTGCGACAATTCGCCGCCTACCCAACCATAGGAAAGATAAGATATTCTTCCTTGATCCCGCAGCATGCCTGTAGCATATATATTTAACGGGTAAAGCAATTGTTGCAGACCTGTCTCCATGGCAGGAATTATACGATAGAATTCAGACAATGACTAAAGTACAGGATTACAATCAGCGCAGTCTGTTCGCGCTTAGAACCGGGGAGCGTCGAGGGTCCACACGCGTCGGCCTGCAGCGCCTGCTGCTATTACGCGGCCTGGTGACACTGGCAGGTCTGATCGGCACATTTGTCTTTCATGCTTTCTCACCTCTGGCATTACCGTTCCCGGCAGTAGCAGTGCTGTTGCTGGTTATTACCATCTCTCTGGCGATTGGCGCCTGGCGAGTGCGTCACGCCAGCCTGATCACCCAGAACGAGCTGATACTCAACCTGTTCCTGGATGTCGCACTGATCGTTTTCTTGCTGATCTTTACCGGCGGCGCATCCAACCCGCTTATTTCCTATTTGCTGGTCACACTGGCCGTCGCTGCTACGCTGCTGAGCACAGTCTGGGCGAGCCTGTTTGCCTTGATAGCCATGGCCGTTTACACCACTTTTCTGGTTATCGGCATGACCACTGATGTGCACAGCAGCCACATGATGCAAAGCTTCCAGACCCACCTGGTCGGCATGTGGGTGACATTTATGGTCAGCGCGCTGCTGATTACACTGTTTGTCGGCCGGATGGCCTCCGCGATCAGAACCCGTGAAATGACGCTGGCATCATTTCGGGAAAATGAGATGCGCAACGAGCAACTGGTAGCAATAGGCACGCTGGCTGCAGGGACGGCTCATGCGCTGGGGACACCCCTGTCAACGATGTCTGTTTTGCTTTCCGACGCAGAGGATTTATCAACAGAAGATACGCAACTGCTGCGCGAGCAAGTCAAACGCTGCCGACGCTCCCTTGACCAGCTCACCGGCTATTATCATAAATCCGGTGAGCAGAATCAGCAGGAAACGATTGCCCGGATGCAATCGGAAATTGCTGACTATATTACCAACATCCACCCCAAGGCTCCTGTTGAGTTCAACATCAGTAACGACTGTCTGGAAGCAACGGTCAATCATGACCTGACAATTCGCCATGCCATTATCAATATCATTGAAAATGCGATTCGCGCCGCCTTGAAAGAAGTCAGCGTGTCTTTTGCCCGCGATGAACGACAACCAGAGATGCTACTCATAGACATTGAGGATGATGGCCCCGGTATTCCAACCCAGGTCATGGAAAACATGGGAGACCCCTTCATCTCCACCAAGCAGGGCAACATGGGATTAGGGATTTTTCTGGCCAATGCCTCAATCCAGCGACACAACGGTACTATTGAAATGTATAACAAACCCGGCGGTGGCGCGCGAACCCTGATCAGGGTGCCGCTAGCAACCTCGGACAGTTCGGCTACCTCTCCGGATTCCTATCAAGAGGATTAAACCGTGGACAATCAGACGATGACGCCCAGCAAACCATTAGGAAGTCTGCTCTTGGTGGAAGACGACGAGGTATTTGCTTCCGTACTGTCCAGGGCGCTGACCCGCCGTGAATTTGCGGTAGATCACGCCAGCTCACTTGACCAGGCCAGAATGATTATTGAGTCACAGCGCTTTGATAACGCCATCGTCGACCTGAACCTGTCAGGAGAGTCCTCGCTTGAGCTTATACCCGCGTTACGCAAGCTCAACCCGGAAGCATCCATCCTGATGCTGACTGGTTACGCCAGTATTGCCACAGCTGTTGAAGCCATCAAACTGGGAGCTGACAATTATCTGGCAAAACCCGCTGATGTCAGTGAGATATTATCTGCGTTAGGTGTAACAAGAGAGACCAGTACCGAGCTTGCAGATTCAGAACACAGACCTAACTCCATTCAGGAACCGATGTCAGTCCGCCGCCTGGAATGGGAGCATATCCAGAAAGTACTGAAAGAAAACCACGGTAATATTTCCGAGACTGCCCGACAGTTGAAAATGCACCGCCGGACACTGCAACGGAAACTGCAAAAAAAGCCGGTTTCAGGCTGAATGAAATCAGGTACACTACCCCCTGGCCGTTTGTAGCATTCCTTCGCGCGGGGGATAATGACTTTCGGCACTCATTCACCAGGCCTATAAATGCTATAACGCTCACCGCCAGATCGTAAAGGCACGCCAACGCGTGCCTCACCTTACTATAGCGTCTTCAAAATAATAATATCAATTCGGCCTAGCGGCCAGCCTGGTGAATCGATCTGGTGAACCGGCAGTATCCGCCAACTGATCTTTTTGCATATATAACGAGTAAATACACGACAGGTTTACTTTCTAACCCGCGCTTGAGGGCATCAATCATGCCTGTACAGACGGGCATCACACGGAGTCAGACGTGAAGAAACAGTACTTGATAGCAGTTAGTATTCTGGCCTTGATCATTGTCTGGATGATCATCCCCCGGGGGGAACGGGAAAGTGTCGATACCTACGCTAACACCAGTGAACCCGCATCCGTCAATGTTATCGCCGAAGGTGAGCAAATGGCGGATGTGACAGGTTTTACTGTCAGAGCAAAGCGCATCACACCAGCCCTGTATACCCAGACTGTTGATGTCCGGGGCAGGACGCGAGCTGACCGCCTGGTCAGCATTCGGGCCGAGACAGCGGGCAGGATTGTTGGCACCCCTGTGCCACGAGGCGGTCGTGTTGAAGCGGGTGACCTGCTTTGTGAACTTGCCGTTGATAACCGTGAAGTCGACCTTCAGGAAGCCGTTAGCCGACAGGAACAGGCTCGCCTGGAGTATAAGGGCGCTGTTGATCTGCAAAATCGCAACCTCGCCTCACGTGGTGATCTCGCTCAGGTTAAAGCCAGTTTTGACGCCGCAACAGCGGCCGTCAGCCGGGCCGAGCTGGCGCTGGAACGAACACGAATCAGAGCTCCTTTCAGCGGCATCATGGAAGATCGCATGGTTGAAGTTGGCGATTACATGAATGTCGGCGGTGAATGCGCCACCCTGCTGGACGACGACCCCATGATCCTGATTGCCGAGGTCCCGGAAGAAGATGTGGGTAACATTTCCCTGGGAAGCGCTGTTCAGGCCAGCCTGACCACCGGCACGGTTGTCGATGCCTCACTGACTTATGTGGCGCGCGCCTCCGACCCGGTGACTCGCAGCTACCGTATTGAGGCTGAAATCACCTCAGATACAGAAGTACGCCAGGGTATCAGTGCTGACATCAGTATCGATGCCAACCAGATCGAAGCTTACCTGGTACCGCCCTCTTCACTTTCTCTGGATGATGAGGGTCTGGTTGGTGTTAAAACACTCTCGGAAGAAGATGTGGTGTCCTTTAACAGAGTCACTATCGTGGGTGAGAGTACTGATATGACGAACCCTGGATTCTGGGTCACTGGCCTGAATAACGAGGCAGTGGTGATCACACTGGGGCAGGAGCTGGTTGTGGCTGGCCAGCAGGTAAATGTCAATTTTGACTGGGCAACGCTATGACATATCTAAAGGCAGCTGTATCACGTGCCAGAACCACGCTCAGTATTTTTGTGGTGATCATACTGGTGGGATTCGCCTCCTACCGGGCCATCCCTGTGGAGCTGAACCCTGATGTGACGGTTCCTGTGATTATCACCACCATCATCCACCCCGGTATTTCCCCGGAGGATGCTGAGCGGCTGCTGGTTCGTCCCACAGAGATCGAACTGAAAGATGTTGAAGGCATCACGCAAACTCGTGCTTTCGCCAACGAAGGCGCGGCAACGGTAATCACCGAGTTTGATGTCGAAATGGACCCGGATATCGCCATGCAGGACATACGCACGGCGGTGGATCGAGCCCAGGCGCGCTATCCAGCTAATACTGAAGAACCCATCATGCAGGAGGTCTCTGCGGCCACCATGCCAGTGGTTCAGATTGCCATTGGTGGCGAAGGTGTGTCCGAACGCGTGCGTTTACAGATTGCCCAGGAGTTACAACGGGAAATTGAAAACCTCACGGAGATACTTTCTGCCGACATGATCGGCGCGCGCGAAGAGTTGCTGGAAATCATCGTTGATCCTGCCAAGCTGGAAACCTATGGTGTTTCCAACCAGCAGGTCATCCAGGCGGTTACCAATAATAACCGGTTGATCCCTGCGGGTACGCTGAACACCGGCTCAGGCAGTTTCTCAGTCAAAGTCCCCGGCCTGATCGAAACAGCCGATGATCTGTATGAATTGCCGATTGCCGCAACCGCCCAGGGTACCCTGGTGCTAAGCGACCTGGCAGAAGTCAGGCGCACGTTCAAAGACGCTGAGCGCTACGCCTATGCCAATGAGCAGGCAGCCATCTCGCTGAACGTACAAAAACGCAAAGGTGCCAATCTGATCGATGCCATGGATCAGATTGATGTGATCGTTCAGGAGCTGCGACAGCGCATCCCCCCTGCCGTTACCATCAGTTACCTGAATAACACCATTCCGCTGGTGATTGAACAAAACTCTGGCCTGCAGGGCAATATGGCCACGGCAATGGCACTGGTCATGGTGGTGGTTGTCGCAGCTGTTGGCATGCGATCAGGCATTCTGGTGGCAATGGCAGTGCCGTTCTCCTTCTTCTTTGCCTTCATCATCATTTCTTTGCTGGGCTTTACCTATAACTTTATGGTGATTTTCGGTCTGCTGCTCGGGCTGGGTATGCTGATTGACGGTGCCATCGTGATGGTGGAATTTGCCGACCGGAAAATGGCAGAGGGTTTCTCCCGTGTTGATGCCTTTCAGGAATCCGTTTCCCGCATGTTCTGGCCGATTCTGGCATCAACCGGCACAACGCTGGCCGCTTTCCTGCCGATGCTCTTCTGGCCGGGAGTTTCAGGTGAGTTCATGGGCTACTTGCCAGCAACCGTCTTTGCGGTGCTGGTTGGTTCATTGTTATATGCCCTGCTATTTGCCCCCACTATTGGCTCAATGCTGGGCAAACCGACCTCTCGCATCCAAAGCAAATCTGCTGCCAGTGACAGCTCAGATGAGCGCCCGGAAGAAGCACGCGGTATCGTGGGCATTTATGCACGCGTTCTTAAAGCGGCGGTGCATTCTCCAGCGCTGGTGACATTAGGCAGTGTACTGTCACTGGTCGTTATCGTAGCTGCTTACGGTACGTTTGGTCGTGGTGTTGAATTCTTCACAGCCGTTGAGCCTGCGCAGACGCAAGTACAGATCTTCACTCGCGGCAACTATTCTCCAGAGGAAATCCGCGACATCATGCTCGATGTCCAGGATCGTATTGCTGAAGTCGGATACTACAAAAGTATCGTGACGCAATCCGGTGCCGGCCGAAGTATTGGCGGTGGCCAGGGTGCGGCGCCAGACCTGGTGGGTACCATATTCCTGGAGTTCACGGATCGGCGCACCCGGGACCTGAATGGCTTTGAAGTCGAAGACGCCTACCGGGAAGCCATCAGCGATATCCCTGGTGTCAGAGCCGAGATTGCGACGCCGGAACAGGGTCCTCCCGTCGGTAAGGAACTGCAGTTAGAGCTGTATGGGGAAAACCTGGACGGCCTGATCAGTACGGCCCGTGAGATACGGGACCATATCGAGAATGAAATGACCGGTCTGATTGATATCGATGACACCACACCGGTACCCGGTATCGAGTGGGAAATCACGGTAGATCGGGCCAGAGCTGCCATGTCAGGCGCTAACATGAATGAGATCGGTACGGCTGTGCAATTGCTGACGACAGGTGTCTTCATGGGAGATTACCGTCCTGATGACAGCGAAGAGGAAGTTGAAATTCGTGCGCGCTACCCTCGGGAATACCGCGGTATCGAGCAAATCGACAACATTCGCATCAACACTCAGGGTGGTGGCCTGGTGCCTATCAGCAGCTTCATCCAACGTGAGCCACGACCCAGTGTCAGCTCCATCCAACGCGTTGATGGCAGCCGTGTGGTATATGTCCGGGCTAATCCGGCGCCAGGCGAAGTGACCAGCAATAAGGTTGCAGAGCTGCAACAGTGGTTAGATCAGAACCCGATGCCTCCTGGTGTTGAATACCGTTTCCGCGGCGCCAATGAAGAACAGGAAGAGTCATTTGCCTTCCTGCTGGTTGCTTTCGGACTGTCAATGTCATTGATGGCTATTTTGCTGGTTACACAGTTCAACAGCTACTATCAGACCATTCTGATTCTGTCCTCCGTGCTGCTCTCTACAGCCGGCGTGCTGCTGGGACTGTTGCTGACCAACCAGACCTTCAGTGTCATTCTCACTGGGGTCGGTATCGTTTCGTTGGCCGGTATTATCGTGAACAACAACATTGTTCTGATCGATACCTTTAACTACCTGCGAAACAGGCATCGTGACTGGGATATCCGGGATGTCATTATACAGACCGGCGTGCAGCGCTTACGCCCCGTGTTCCTGACGACCTTTACTACCGGTTGCGGCCTCTTGCCATTGGCGATGCACGTATCCGTTGACCTGATTGGCGCTGAAGTTGAAGTCGGTGGGCCGATTACGTCACAGTGGGTACAGTTGGCTAATGCGATTGTATTCGGACTGACATTTGCAACGATTCTGACGTTGATTGTCACGCCAGCCATGCTGGCATTGCCCGAACAAATGCGTAGGCACCGTGACCGGATTCGCCGCATGTTGCCAGGAAGGAAAACGCCCCAACCTTCCATGTAACTGTGTTTTTCATGTCAGAGCATTTGTCATGTAACCGCCTTTGTAACGCCGGATATATTGAATCTGGCGTTATAAAATGTAGCAATTGCATGATTTCGTGACAGTTCTGCAAGCGCATTGCAACAATTTGTCACCCACCCTATCCAGTCATAACCCCTATGCTAGTATCAGGGTTGTGGCTGGTCAGGCGGTGGGACGGCATTCTCTGTTCCCCCCTTAGTCAACTCAGGATCGGTCCTGCTGCTTTACCGCCACGCCTGCCTAAGCAATCTCTGTTACACAATCTGATTAACTCAAGCACACACCGGTTTGCGCGACTCAACAGCCGCAGCTGTCTGTTATCGATAAGTACGATTGGCAATAAAGGATTCAGCCAGCAAGAGGAAAAACGCCAGCAGTGCTATCCACCACCAGAGACGCTGGGGAGATTCCAAAGCAGATTGAAGACTGGCGACCCGCACATCTTCGCTGATGACCGGATCGGTTTCCGGGTTTATATAACGATCATAAATGCGGTCTGTTGCGACGGAGCTCAGATCGGTCGAACCCGGCCGTAAATTTACCGCCAGCTGTAACTGAGCCGGCCCCGACAATAACCCTGGCCGATCCAGCGCCAGACGCGAAGCCTCGCGATTTACAACCAGCTCTTCCCCATCAGACCATCGCAGTGTCATTCGCTCGGCAGCAGACATATCAAACCAGGAAGCAAGGTCAACGCTGTCACCGACATAATGGTAGGACGGAACATCAGCAGGATTGCTCAGGTAGGTCAGTATCTCGTGAACGAAAGGTACGTAAAGTGCCTGCAGCGGAAAATTATTCCAGCCCTGGTCCAGTGAAGACGCAAATAACATCACCCGGCCGCCATCTGGCGCGCTGCTGAAACTCTCACCAGGCTGCTCTGCTTGCGATGCTCGGGTTGCCTCAATTAATAATGGCTCACCAGAATCCAGTCGCATCAGTACATCGTTACCGCCACCCGGTGCAATCTGCCAATACTCATTGAATTGTGTTCCCCAATCCACATCCAGGTACTGCAATGCCGGGTGCCGCCAGTTAATATCGGCCATCAGGCGATAATCATTGCCTGGCATTCTGGTTCGTCGTTGAAGCTGTACTCCTGTCATCGAACCAAACGCTGTATTAAACCATGATGCTTCGACGCGATCGCCAGGTACCAGCCACAAAGCGCCCCCCCCATTAACAAAGTTCCTGACTGCTGTCATCTGGGCACTGTTCAGCCCACCAGCATTCAGTAGCACCAATACATCCTGGCTCTGCAAATCGCCGGCGCTAAAGTCTGCCTCGGATACCGAAAGCAGCTCAAAGGGCGAAGTATCGACACCTCTGACAGCCAGATTAAACCAGTGAGCTTCATCATCAAACCATTGCTCCGCGGGCGATCCGTTGACAACCAGAACCTGCATCGGCTGATTGACCTGGGCAGCAAAATACCAGGTGTTATCAATATTGAAATCGTCATCGCTCAATTCAATACGCCCTGCCACACGGTTAACCGGTGTGTCGCTGGATAGCAATTCTGCCACTGAGGCGGGCAGGTCCATACTCACGACCCGCTCTGATTGTGTCGCCAGATCGACTGGCAGCGCGGCAGAAGCACCTTGTTCTGTCAGCAGTTCAATCTCACCCGACTGCAGGCCCATGGTGCCGGTACTTCGCACGCGCGCCAGAATTTCTGGCAAATCTTCACCGCCGGGACGAAGTTCCGGGACACGCACATCGGTCAATGTCAGGTTTTCGCTTTGTTCTCCACCCAGGCTAACCAGTTCAAGGGCCGTTCCCGGTGCCAGTTGTAACTGTGAGTTTTCGTTCGGCAATGTCTGGGCCGGAAAGGCAGAAAACACCACGATGCGCCGGTTTTCATGCAGCGAACTGGCCAGCAAATCATCAGCCAGTTGCAAGGCACCCGTCAGACTGGCCTGATGGTAACCTGGCGGCGCCATTGTGGCAGCCTGGTTGCGCAGGGCATTAATATCCTGAGACAGTGGCGCCGCCAGACGGGCTTCCTGACCAAAGGTAATCAGCGCGGCTTCGTCCCCTTCTGACAGCCTGTTGATGCGATCCTCAACGGCTTCTATAAGGCGCTCGTCACGATCCGAAAACTGCATGGTAACTGAACGATCAGCAATGATGACCAGCGACTCCGGATTACCAGCCAGCAATTGGGAGACACCACTTTGATAAATCAGTGGCCGGGCAAATACCAGCACCAGCAGTACCACCAGCAAAGTACGCAACAGCAGCAGTAGCCACTGTTGCACTTTCTGGAACATCAGTAATCGTCGGCGCGTCTGTTTGATAAAGCGTAATGTACCGAACATGACCGTTGGCGGGTTATCACGGCGAATAAAGTGGATGGCCACCGGTATGGCTGCTGCGAGCAAACCCAGTAGAAACAGTGGTGCCAGAAAACTCATCGTGACTCGACTCCTAGTGGCAAGGTTCTAACTCAACCGTGAGCGACTGCTCAGATAGGCAGCCAAAGCCCGGTCAAGTGGCTGCGCCGTATTCAACAAACAATAATCCACGCCGCCACGTTGACATTGTGAGCGGCAATAATCCAGGTAAAGCTGCAGGTTCTCCAGATAGGAATCGCGGATAGCACCCGGTGTTGTCAGGTAACGCTCTCCCGTTTCCAGGTCCACAAAGGCTGACGACTCATTAAACGCAAAACCAAGCTCCTGTTCATCAAGTACATGAAAGACAATGACTTCATTACCCATGGCTCGCAACTGTCTAAGTGTGCGGATGGTTTCAACCTCATCACTGAGCATGTCACTGATCAAAACAATCTGGCTGCGTTGCCGCAATGACGCAGCCAGTTCCTGAAGCGGTTTTACACTATTGGTATGGCGTGCCGCCTGTAAGCGGTGAATGGAGCGCAGCAATGTCAGCAAATGCTGCTTGCGGGCTTTGGCTGGCACATAATCGTTGACCACTTCATCATAGGCGATCAGCCCTACCGCATCGCGTTGCTGAATCATAAAGTAAGCCAGTGCGGAGGCCAGGGTTTTGGCATAGTCCATTTTCGTCATCGCCTGCTCACCACAGGCCATGGATGCCGAACTGTCTATCACCACGAAACTGCGGACGTTGGTTTCGTCTTCATACTGGCGAATATAGAGCTTGTCCGTACGGCCATAGAGCTTCCAGTCCACATGCCGCAAATCATCGCCGCGCACATAATGGCGGTAGTCAGTAAATTCGACACTGAAACCCCGCTTGGGGCTTTTGTGCAAACCAGCCAGGAAGCCCTCCACAACAACCCTGGCACGCAGCTCCAGATTGTCCAGAGATGCCAGGATAGCCGGATCGATAAAAGTGCTGCGACCAGTATTGGAGCTACTGCTACGGTCAGTGTTACGATCGGCGCGTTCTGTTTTCATAAGTTTCTCAGTCAGCAACGGTCTACTTTGCGTTTCGGTGTTCCGCGGACCCCGGAATCAGAATCAGTTAACTGGCTATTTCCTGGGGCACGTCATTCAACAACCGTCGCACCAGTTCGTCCGGAGTGATACGTTCCGCTTCGGCATGGAAATTCAGAATAATCCGGTGTCTCAGCACCGACGGCGCAAGTGCCTTTATGTCACTGTAGGCGACATTAAAACGGCCGTGCAGCAGTGCCCTGACCTTACCAGCCAGAATCAGGTTCTGTGAGGCCCGGATACCTGCCCCCCAGGAAACCCAGTCATTAACATACTCGGGCGCTCTGTCACTTTGTGGGCGTGTCGCATGTACCAGCCTGACTGCGTACTCGACAACGGATTTGGCCGCCGGCACCTGCCGGGCGACTCGCTGGAACGCCAGGATATCCTCACCGCTCAAAGGATGCGCTACCGTTCTGTCGATAACACGCGTGGTGCTCGATACCACCTCCACTTCTTCCGCTTCACTGAGATAACCCAGCTCAATCTTGAACATAAAGCGGTCAAGCTGGGCTTCCGGCAGCGGATAAGTACCATCCTGCTCAATCGGGTTTTGTGTTGCCAGCACAAAGAACGGATCCGACATCTGGTGAGTAACACCTGCTGCTGTCACCTGCCTCTCTTCCATGGCTTCGAGCAAGGATGATTGTGTCTTCGGAGGCGTCCGGTTAATCTCATCGGCCAACAGAATATTGGTAAAGATCGGGCCTTTGACAAAAACCAGTCTACGGTGACCGGCATCCTCCTCGACAATTTCCGCACCCACTACATCTGATGGCATCAGGTCCGGCGTGAACTGAATGCGGCTGAAATTCAGTTGCAGAATATCAGCAACTGTTTTGATCAGGAGTGTTTTGGCCAGCCCGGGCACACCAGTGACCAGGCAGTGGCCACCACTGAACAGGGCAATCAGCAACTCTTCGACCACACTGTCCTGGCCAACAATGACTTTACGGATTTCCTCAACGAGCTGTTCGCGTCCTTCACGCATTCTTGCAACCAGCGCCAGATCATCCTCATTTTCAAGACCTGCCAGATCCTGCTCCTGATCAATTTCCTGTACGTCGCTTTCGCTCATAGTGGTTTCCTTGTCTGTCGGCCAATATTTCTTGATGGCTTTTTTAATGTGTAAAGGCATAAATCAGATAATTAATTCCCAGCCGGTAGGCTTCATTACTGTAAAAGGTCGGATAGTATTCATGGAACGTATGCTCCCAGCCGTCACCCATATCGGAGTTCAGGTTGGCAACCAGCATTACGCGACCTTCATCATCGAGAATGGCATAAACTGCCGGTGGAAACTGAGGGTCGTCCAGATTGAACTGACCGTAGTTCCAGGTGACCGCCCGGCCCGGGACTTGCGGAAAGGCAGTGATATCATAGAAGGTATGAAAAATCTCATGATCCACGCCCAATTCGACAACTTCCCGTTCGGGGAATAATCTTGCCATTTCCATCTGAAAGTCCTGCAGATGAGCCTCGCCCCAAAAATCGTCCAACAGCACAAAGCCGCCTCTGAGCATAAACTCCCTGAGTGCCTGCAGCTCAGCTTCAGTAAAATTCGGGCCGCTGCGAATACTGCCAATGGGTACACGTTTCATCGTCATGTACAGAAAAATCTGCTCGAACAAAGCCGGATCTGTCAGATCAATGGCTCGCGTCGCGTCAGTGGCAGTATCTACCAGACTGTAACGCTGCACGCCTCTGAGAAAGTTTTGTTCTGCATCGGGGTAATCAGTATCCCACCACCCCCCACGCCGGCCACGCCCGGCCGGATAATTCTCGTACCGGCCACGCTGCCAGACAAATTCCGGCTGTTCCCCGAGCCCGGGACGGCGACTCACACTCTCTTCCTCATCAGACATAATACGGGTGATATCAAAATCCCGTGGAAAACTCAGCGCTTCACGAGAGGACTGTAAGGGATCCTGGGACTGCGCGTGCAACATCGGGCTGCAACAGATCAGTGCTGTCAGCACGCCTGCCTGCCATACCTGCTGTCGCTCTACCCGGCTCATCAGGGTGTTTCCTCCTGAGCATCCCCCATTGTTTCTGTCGGTGTTGCTTCAACTGACTGCAACAGAATCTGCTGGGCACGTTCATAGCTCGGCGCCTGTTCCAATGCGCGTAACACGGTGTTTTTTGCATCGTCTCGCTGCGAATTGGCCAGATAGGCTGCCGCCAGATCTGTTCTGGCGCCGACCGGGTCGCTCACTTCCAGGGCCATCAGTACTTCAAACGCCTGCACAGCCAGTGCGCTGTCATCCGATGCACTGGCAAAATCTGCCAGTCGCCGCTGGACTTCAGGCTGATAAGGGTCCACGGCGAGTGCACGATCAATATAATATTTCGCTTGGTCCAACTGATTGGTTTCCAAAGCATGGTTGGCGAGAATCAATGGTGTATTGGCATCGTGCTGCTGGTTTTCCAGCATGATACGCAACTGAGCCAGCCTGGCTTCTTCGTTGCCCATCGCCTCATAAACCTGCGCCATCACCAGCGACGGACTGGGATAACCAGAATAGGTTGGCAGAATGGACTGTGCCTGCTGCAAGTGCTCCAGTGCCTGTTCATACTGCTGCTCACGGAACAGCACAATACCAAGCTGCAAATGCGCCTGAAAGTCGCGCGGCTGCTCCTCGACCCGGGACTGCATATAATCACGAAGCGCTTCATTATTGTAGAGCTCAGCCAGGACTGCACTGCTGTTCTCACGTACACCATGACCGTGCCCGGTACCTTCATCCGGACTGTCTTCCATATGCACATAAACATTGATTGACTCTACCCGACCTGTCACCCACTGCTGAAAGTCAGCGTCGAATGCTTCCAGGTCCTGGTCAAATACCGAAGAGAAAATCCGGTTCTCATCATGTTCATCCTGATAAGCCAGAATAAGCTCGCGTAACGTTTCAAACCCGAACCGTTCAACGATGTAGTCAACCACCATATAGGATTCAAAATAGGCAAAACTCAGGTCCGCATTACTGTTGGCACCCAGGAATCCGGCATCCAGATCGCCGACAGGTAGCAGTTGTCCCTGTTCATAGGCACGAACCAGGTCCAGCCCCTGGCGTCGTCCCCATTCGGGTTGCCCCTGGCCTTCCTCCCAGGTGGAAATGCCTTCCGACAACCAGCGTGGCATCCGGTTGTCGGTCATTTGCAAGGTCCAGACATGGACCAGTTCGTGCCACAAAATTTCCTGCCAGTTGGCGGACAGGGTATCGGGGGAGATCAGCGTAATCACCTTGCCAAAGCAGATACCGACCAGCGGACCGATATCCGGCAAGCCCACCGAACGCACAGCAAAATCTTCTGTTCGCTCAAACACTTGAATGGTAACGGGAACCTCAGGTTCAAACCCGTATTTGTCTACCAGGCGATCCCAGCTGTCCTCCAGCATCGTGCTCATCAAGGGCCACAAGACCGTGGCATCATGCTGACTCATGCGAACACGGAAATGTTCTGTTTCCAGCGTGGCATATTCATCCATGACATCGAAGACTTGCAGCATGTTGGAAGTCAGCACATTGAAAGGATCATTTTCAAAAGCCAGTTCAAGGTGCTGCCGACCTTCTTCTTCCTCTCCCAAGCGGATCAGGTTACCACCCAGGACCGTGTGCGCATGCCAGTTGCGCGGATCGTTATCGAGAGCCTGTCTAGCCAGCGACACAGCTTCGGTAAAGCGGTAACGGTTACCCAATTGTTCGGCGACCAAAGTATAGAATTCGCTGTTATTTGGACTGAAAGATGTAACTTGCTGCTCAGCTTGCTGAAAAGCCTGACCATCATCCTGCAGAACCGCCAGCACGGCCTGCGTCGCCAAAGCAGGTATCAGTTCTGGGTTGATCTCCAAGGCGCGTTCCAGCATACGCCGACCTTCGGCTTCTTGCTCGTTTCGAATCAGAAGTGCCCCGAAGCGGGTCAGCGCCATGGTATCCTGCGGATTGATATCCAGTGCACGCGTCAGGTAGCGTTCGCCCGCGGAAATCTCGGCCAGACCGCGCAAAGCAGGCCCATAACGTCGATTAACCTCAAGCGCTTCATTGAAGTTACGCTGCGCATCCTCATCATTGAACTTCTGCTGGAAGAGTTCACCCCAGAGTACCAGCGCTTCCAGGTTTTGATCATCCAGCCGTACTGCTTCATCAAACAGGGCATTGGCATCATGAAACAGCCCCAGCTCCCAGGCAGCCAGTGCCACCATGGCAACCTCGTCCGAGGTATAGACAGACCCAGCATCATAGCGACCCAGCGCCTGCTGAAATTGCTCCCTGGCTGCAACCGGGTTACCCCTCAGTGCCAGCACTTCACCCAGACGTACCAGTGCGCGGACAGAAGGCATGCTGTTATCATTCAGTTCCTGAAGCAATTCCAGCGCTTCTGCGGAACGTCCAGTCTCTATATAAAGTTCTGCCAGGCGCGTGGCTATCGGAGCAGCCAGTGTTGCGCCGCCTGACTCCTCAATTGCTATACTGAGAACTCGTTCAGCCCGCTCGTACTGTCCCACTTCACGGTGCGCACGCGCCAGACCCAGGGTGGCATCTTGTAGCCAGGGGTCAGATCTCACGGAGCCCAGCGCCTCCACAGCAGCCAGGTACGATCCGCTTTCCAGTAATTGCTGACCCCGCTCCAGTGAATCCAGGTCACTGCCGCCTGGCTGTGCCAGAGAGGTAGCAAACGGATTGGCAGCAGCGCAGGCGAACACGATGCCGGTTATCAGCGAACGCGAGCTATGCCGGACTTTCAAGCCCTGCCAGTTGCGGCTGGAGCCGGTGCTGTGAGCGTTATCAGGGTAAGTCATGATAGGCTTCCGTTGTTCTGGCCAGTGCAATCAGTAAATCTTCCATCTGGCGCCAGTATTCAGCTTCAAGATAATTCGCTTTCTGATTTCTCAGCAGGATGACCTGGCGCTCAAGCGCCTGCACTTCAGCCAGCATTGCTGGCGCTTGCGGGGACTGTTTGTCCGGATCTGGCGTGAGAATATTCAGGTACGCCACCTCGGCCAGCAGGCCATCGGATTCTTCAATCCCAGGATTCAAACTAAACAAGCCGTCTCCCGTGTCATCCAGAACGGCATGCTCGGTTGGCAGTCGCCCCTGTTCGTCATACCAGGCAGCAACCTGTGAGCTTGCGAAATTGAACAACTCCAGTATGGAGACCTGCTCATTGCGATCCAGGTCTGCCTGCCTCCCTTCCAGCCCGGCCAGTAGATAACGGGGAAAAATCGGATCAAATCGCTCGGCAGAAGAGCGGGTGGCAGAAATAACAATCCTCCCCGGCGCAGACAATGCCCGGGCAAATTCAAACCCGGCATTGGTCATGTTGAACAGGACAATGTCCTGCTCCTGATAAGGTTCAAGCCACAGTGCCAGTTCATCGCCAGTCATGTCCGGGCCAACATTATTAAATTTGGCATCACCAAAAGTAGCCGCACCGTGACCTATCATGAACACACTTAGCAAATCACCAGCTGTCATATCAGACTGCCAGTCCCGAAGATGTTCTTCTATCGCATCCGCAGTCGATGCGCCAGCGACACGGGCTCCCAGCCCCCCGACATTATCGCCATCATCCAGCAGTATGCGTACGTGATCGGCACTGTAGTCGTAATCGCGCTGTAAAATTTCATCTAACTGCGAGGTCCAGCCCCGAAAGCGTTGACGAATTTCCGGCGAGGCGGCAGCACCGGTAATGATCAGGGCAAACTTGCCCGTGTCTGCAGTTTGTAAAAACCGTTCGCTGCCGGAGACAGAAAAAGAGTCAGGTGAATTTGTACTGGTTTGCAACTCATTCTGTGCTTGAGCAGGCAATGCAATGGCGGCAAGAAACAGCACAACACTGAAAACAGATGCTTTACTGTGCATCCCGAGCACTCGGCACTGGCTTATGAATTCTGCTGATATGCTCATGACAGCCCCCGATAACGTCGATAAGCCCACTCAGCAAACAACATCAACAGCAGCAACCCCAGCCAGAAAGCATGATGCCAGATATCTCTGTCAACCTGGCGGGCATAAGGCGTTGGCGCAGAGGCCAGATCCGTTAACATGCTATCCAGCTCTGACAGTTCGTAATATCGTCCCCCTGACGAACCGGCCACGCGTTGCAACAGTCGTCTGTCCAACCCGGCATCGTTGTATTCGCGCAGGGACGGGGTGACTGCAAATGAGCCTTGTTGCTCGAGTGTCGCCCCATCACCGGAAGTGGATGTGACGTCCACCAGCAACTGATAGACTCCCTCATCTGTCGCTGGCAAAGTGGCGCGATAGGTACCATCGTCATTAATGTCCCAGCTCATGGCCTGCTCGGCAATCTCGCCATTGGGCATTGTGACCTGTAACCAGACAGAAGCGTTATTATCCAGTTCGAACACGTTGTCGCGCACACGGACTGAAACATCCACCTCATCACCGGCATGGTAGCTTTCCTGGTTCAGTTCAATTTCAACCCGGGCCAGTGCTTCATCTGTCAGCCATCTGGCCATTTGTCGCCAGAGACGTTCATGGCTGTCATCTTCTGAGGGCATCAGCATTTGCCAGCGCCAGGTACTGGCCGTTGTCAACGCAACACTGCGACCACTGCCATAACGCTGAGTTGCCAGCACCGGTAAAGGCTGGCGCTGATACTGTAGATCGGGGTGCTCCAATAATACGGTAGCACCGGCTTTGGCCTGGCCTGTGACATAAATGCCCTGCAGCTCTGGCAGATCCTGCCAGCGCGTTCGATTCTCACTGTCACTACTGCCCAGCCTCAGCGCGTTAGCAAATTCACCTTCCGTGGTCAGTACCGGCGTAAACATAGTACCGGTCGCATGGGCACCCCGGCGAATCCCTCCCTGGAGCTGTCCTGGCAGGCTGTTGCTGCGCACCAGTTCAAGCGGCAGCACATCAGACAACGGGGTATCGATAAAGGCATCATCCACCATGCCGCTGACCAGCAGCCCGCCACCGCGTTCGGCCACAAAATCCCGAATCAATCCCAACTGACCTTCAGAGAAAAAATCCAGCTCTACATCACCGATCAGCAAGCCTTCATAAGCGTAGAGCGCTTCCTTGTCTTCGGGAAAACCTGTGCTCAATTCCAGCGCATTTTCAATACCCTGACGATAGAATCGACCTGGCCCGGTCTGCAGGTAAGAGGCCAGCCGCAGATCATCATCCGCATCAAGTGCACGGCGAATAAACTTGAATTCATTTCTGGGGTGTCCGTCGACGTAAAGAATGTTTCTGGTTTCCGGCAGGCTATTATCAACCAGGAACTGGTAACGGTTGTTCTCAACCAGGCGCTCACCGGTTAACGTTTCGATGCGGGCCTCATAACGAATCGCGGCATTTCTGTCGGGCACTACCGGGAGGGTATAACGCCGCGTCTCCCCATCATTACCCAATGCAACCTGTCGGGATGCTACCTGAGTATCACCATCCCAGATAGAAATCTGAACCGCATCGGCCGCAAAACCGGTTTGTGAAACCGACAATTCAACATCCACCTGTTCACTATCCAGCAGTGTGGCATCCGAGCGTACATTTCTGATGGCAATATCCGGGGTCACTTCCGGCTGCCCGACACCAACCGTGAACACCGGCACCTCCCTGCCGCCCAGTACTTCAGCAGTTGTTGCCGGGTCCAGGTTGCTGTTGTCGCCACCATCACTGATGACGACCACCGCATTCAGGGGCAAACTGCCTAACTGTTCGCCAACATGGCTGATAGCCGTGGAAATATCTGAGCGGTTATCTGCAGCCGTCAGATCATTCGGCGAATTCAGTCGCCTGACATCCCGGCCGAAAGCAAATGTCCGGAGCTGATACTGCTCGCGCAAAGCGGATAAAACGGAGGGTGACAAGGCGTTCTGAACCGCCTGAATACGGCTTTGTTGTGAAGTGGAACCATCATTGATCTGCATGCTCTGAGAGTCATCAACCAGAATCGCGAGATAGGTTTCCTGGGGATTGGTTTCCCATTCCTGAATAATCGGTCGCAACAGCATCAGCAGTAACATCACCAGCGCCATTGAGCGCATGGCGGTCAGGGCAATCCGGTCATTCTGTGTCAGTGGCCGGGTGGTCCGCCCATACAGATACCAGACCAGCAGGGGAACAAGTACAACAAGTAATAACACCATGAAAACGGGTACACCACTGGCGAAGACCAGCCGCCCTTCTGCTATTGCCTGCCAAAACCCTTGAATACCACTAACCCCGTTCATGTTTTACTGCGCACTGCCTCCGTTTTCTGACAGGGCCCGATAGTAATCCTCTATCTGATCCCGGTACCGCTCTGGTATATCTTCCTCGGAGACGTTAAACAAACGCTGGCTGACTGCCGAGAGCTCCGCGGCCGCTCTCAGTTGTGACTCCAGTTCCACCAGTGGGGTCAGAATCGACTCCAGCAGCTCTGGCTGGCTGAGAAAATCCTCAATACTTTGCTGGCTGATTTCGTCACTGACCGACCGGGCATTACCCCATAACGCCGCGTCACCAAACTGAGGGCCCTGCCAGGGCTGTTGCGGCATACCTTCACCTTGCTGGCCTCCGCGAGCTGTTTGTCCGGCATTCCCACTATCAGCCTGTGTGCCTGCCTGTGCAGCTGCCTCACCTCGCTGACCACCTGGCTGCTCACCTGTTTGAGAGCCAGGCTGACGCGACTGACTGGCACGCTGCCCCCGTTGCGTGCCAGCACCTTGCTGCTGTGCCTGCGGATCGAGTTGCTCACGTACCTGCTGGGCCAGTTGCTGAGACCGGGCCAGACGCTCACGCATGTCTGCGACAGACTCTCCATTCTGTGTACCGGGTTGCCCTTGCTGGCCCTGCTGGCCGTTGTTCTGTAACGCTTCGCGCAATGCTTCAAGCTGGTTGCGCAACTCACTGGCATCACCGGCTACCTGTTGCAGGGCTGACTGACCCTGCTGCCCTGCACCCGGCGCACCTGGCTGCAAGGCCTGTAACTGCTGACTCAGGGACTGCATGGACTCATCCACTTCTTCCTCAATATCAACAGCCAGATTAACCATGCCGTTGCGCAACACCCGACCACTGGCTTCCATTCTCTCCTCCAGCGAGCGAATGGCACGATTGGCTTCCTGAGCCTGGCGAATCAATGCCTGTTCATCATTACCGGCACGGGCAATCACCGCACGTAACATTTCTTCCAGGGATTCCAGTTCCTGTTGCTGGCGTTGGCGTTCACTAAGCAACCGTTGCACATCTTCGTTATTCATACTGGACTGACGAGACTGCCCCACACCCTGTTGGCGGTTCAGATCCTGCAACTCACTTTGCAGGCTTTGTTGCTGCTGTCGTAATGCTTCAGCACGTTGCGCCAGAGACTGGACCAGTTGATTACCCGCTTGTTCCCCCTCACTGGCCAACTGCTGTTGTTGTTGTCGCAGACTTTCCGCAGCACGCTGACTGCGTGCCGCCGCCTGTGAAGGTGTTGCTGCTTCTGAGGCATCCTGCATTTGCTGCAATGCCTGCCTGACCTGAGCCAGACCATCATTCTGACCGCCCTGTTGACCACCCTGGCTGTTGGCTGGCGAAGATGGCTGCTGCCCGGACTGATTACCTTGCGCCTGGCGTCGCCGGCTCATTTGCTGTTCCAGTTGCGCCAGCTCCTGAGTCAGCTGCTCCTGCTCCCGACGCAACCGCTCCAGTTCGCGTCGCTGTTCTTCTTCAGACATCTGGTCGAGGCGGCGCGACAGGTTTCGCTGTGCCTGACTCAAGCCTTCCTGGCGACGAGCCAGTTGCTCCAGGCGACTCGCTTCTTCGCTGGCTTGCTGGGATTGACCTGCCTGGCGCGGGTTTTCGTAACGATTCTCGTTCTGCCCCATTTCCATATCGAACAACTCACGCAAATCTTCGCGTTCCTGTTGCTGTCCGCCACCACCGCCCCCGCCAGCAGTGCGCTGAAAATTAACATCCGTTTCATTAATTTCTGCTTCGGCACGCAATACATATTGCAAGGCCTGCTGCTCAGGTGCCATGGCGCTGGTCAGGGCTTCGCCATCGAGGTCTGTTGCCGCCAGCTCCATCTGCTCGATCGCCTGCTGCAAATAGGTCACCGCGTTACCATAACTGTCATCAGCAAAGTTCAATCGCTCAGACAGGCGATCAATCGACATCGATGCCCGTTCCATCGCCTCTCGCTGGGATGTTGCCACTACCGCCACATCATCACTGAACTGCTCAGCACTCAACTCGGCCTGCTGCTGCCTGAGCCTCCATGTCGCCGCAATGATGTCTTTCTGCAGCGTCACGAGAGCGCTCGAGCTGTCGTTCCCGCCCATGCCTCCGCCGCCCTGTTGACCACCAGCCGACTCTCGAAACACCTGGTCTGTTGGAATGACCTGCAGGAAGTAGATGTCCGACACCACTTCCTGTGGGCCATCAAGGCCATTATTGTCAGAGAGTGTCAGGTAATAGCTGACAAAATCGCCTGGCTGAACCTGTAGATCTTCCAGATAGACCAATTGATTGCCGCTGACATTCTGCAACCCTGGTTCGGGAAGGAAGTTTACCCGTTGCTCTTCGCTGCCTATTACACTGTAGTGCAGGTCGAAAGCCGTCAATCCGTAATCATCACTGGCATCTATCGCCAGAACCACTTCTTCCAAGGGCATCACATCCTGGTCTCGACCGGGACTGATCAAGGCCAGCTCGGGCGGCATATCCG
Source organism: Pseudohongiella nitratireducens (assembly GCF_001642735.1). Lineage (GTDB taxonomy): Bacteria > Pseudomonadota > Gammaproteobacteria > Pseudomonadales > Pseudohongiellaceae > Pseudohongiella > Pseudohongiella nitratireducens. The sequence continues at coordinate 198,484 of NZ_LWHM01000031.1, forward strand.
GAATCACCCGGATATACCAGGGCTCCGGATCTTCGCTTTGCAATTGCTCGAAATCGCTGGCAAACACCTGGTAAGACATATCTGTCTCGGCTGTCAGCGTAACCTCGCCGGTGTCGCCATCCACATTAACAGGGAGTTCACTACCATCTTCGAGGCGTAAAAATGCACTGGCGACCGGTTTATTGAACTGCAACTGCATGGCCACTTCCGTGCCTTCCGGTACCAACGCATCACCGGTATCCTCGCTGCTGTCATCCTCTTGTCCGGTGTAATCAGGGTAGTCGAACGCCAGGTCAATCTGTTCAGCGCGCGGCAAATCAAACACGCTGATATCGAACTCCTGGCTTTGCGCCGGATCCGCGACACCGGCACTGAAGCTGGCGGTCACGTAATAGCGCATATCATCTTCGACTGACGCCAGCTCATAGCCATAAACAGCGCTATCACTGCCGGCTCCCTGCTCCTGCATGGGTAATTCGCGCCAGTTAACCTGGTCGCCCTGCACCCAGAGGGTCACTTGCGTGGGGATGGCATTCTCGATACGAACCGAAATATTGGCAGGGTCTCCACGCTGTAACCGCATGGCCCCTGGCTCTACTGCCAGATTAACCGGCAGGGCCGGAGTGGCATCTGTGACCAGGTCAGGCGTTGCTGGCCCGGCAAAAGGCCACACGATACGCCCCGCCCCCAGACGGAGGAATTCAACACTAAGCAAAGACATCACCAGTGTTAAAGACCCGGCTGCGGCCAGGCCCACAATCAATAGTGGTGCTCTACTGTCACTGACCTGGCGTTGAATCAATTCATGACGCTGTTTGAGATGATCTTCTGCATCTTCCCAGAGCTTTTCCACAAAGCGGCGCGAAACACCACGTGAGGCAAGGTCATCCGTACTGGAAAACTCCATGGAAGTCAGAATGCGTTGCTCGAAATCCGGCAATTCTTTCTCAATCTGGCGCACGATTGCCTGGTCATCAGCACGCGTGCGTATCAGTCTGGCAGTGACAATCGTCACCGTGCCGAGCAGCAGAATAATCCACAGGGAGATAAGCAATGCGGTCCAGAGCGGGCCGGAAGGTAATGCCGAAGCAAGCACGGCGAGTGCCGTCAACCCCAGCAACAGAACGCCGGCAGCCACCGCAATATGAACGAACAGAGCCAATAACCATTGACGACGACGCAACCCGGCCAGGGTCACCCGCATCTGGCCAACCTGATGTCCGCTTTCAACGTCTGTGTCAGTGGAAATTCCCATAGGCAGCTCATCGTTATTGTAATGCCGACTCTTCAACTATCCCATCATCAGGCACTGTGACGCAAGGGAATCTGACGGCAGCCGGACTCATTTGAGCGAAGCAGGCCAATTAAAGTCTGCGGAGTTTCACCGCGCGATAGTGATCACAATTTTCCGGATAGACATGGATTTTACGCGCTTGCAGGTCTGTACATAATGTATCCAGGCTCCAGTAGTGCTGCAGTGTTTCCAGGGTGTGACGAGTGGGTTGTGTTAGAGCCAGTTTCCCGGCGTCATGTTCAGCCAGGGCCAGGGTTGGTCTTACCCATTTATGATCCAGTATCTCTTGTTGATCGACGCGAACCTCAGTCTGCTCATGAACGGGACACAAAAAGAACCAGGTCGCAAATCGTCTGGCGAATCCAGCGGGAGTGGTCCAGTGCGCAATACTGAATAACGCGTCTGGTGACAGGGTTAACCCGGCTTCCTCGTACGTTTCCCGGGTTGCTGCGTGGATAGCGGCCAGGAACGCCCTGTCAGTATCAACAAGCTCCTGGCTATCACGGGTCTGCGGATAATCATCAGGCTCAACACAACCGCCCGGAAACACCCAGGTCCCCCCAAACGCAATCTGCTTGTTACGCAGAAGAAGCAAGGTTTCCAGATGACCAGAGCCTGCGGGTGATTGCCTGACCAATATCACCGTGCTTGCCGGTGCCGGGTTCGTCGAAGCTGGATTCGCCGGAGCTCGATTCATAGTGCCCGAATCTCATTATTGTTATATCTGCCTACCTGTTTCTAAACAATTACACACGATGAAGCAAGCAACGGCAGTAAACGATTCTTGACGAATCTTTACAATTTTCAGAAAAACTCACTCAGTAACCAAATTCCCCATGACATTAATCTGCTTTACCCAGTTTATGCTTAAGAACTTTACCCGAAGGGGCTGTTGGTAATTGCGATACCAGATGAACGCGTGACGGTCGTTTATAAGCCGTTAACCTGGGCTTTAAAAAAGCAAGCAGGCCCGCCTCACTCAGTTGGCAACCCGGCCGGGGTTGTACCCAGGCAACCACGTCTTCATTCCCTGGCACGGTCTCACCCACAACCGCACACAGCAGCACATCAGGATGATCCAGGATCGCAGCCTCCACTTCAGGCGGGTATACATTGAACCCGGAATGAATAATCAGTTCCTTGCTGCGGCCAGCTATAGTGAGATTGCCTGCCTCATCCTCCCAGACCATATCACCGGTATTGAGAAAACCCGCTTCATCCAGTGTCGCCCGGGTTGCCTCGGGATTACGGAAATAACCGGGCATGATACTGGGGCCGCGCACATGCAATTCACCAATTTCGCCTCGCCTGACCTCCTTGCCGTCGGCTCCCAGCACTCGCGTTACCAGCCCGGGCAAGGGCTGCCCCACACTGCTGGAAGCCAGCCTGTCAAAGCGACGCACCTGACAGATGGTAGGGCCACTTTCAGTCATGCCGTAACCATTGAGTAACGGCAGACCGAAAGTCGACTCCGCATTTTGCTTTATGGCCGGGTCCAGAGGTGCGCCTCCGCTATACATAAAGCGCAGGTCGGGAGCGACCGGTTTTGACAGACCGGCACTGGCAATATAATCCGTCAGCTTGGCATACATGGCCGGGACGCCGAAGATGCCGGTCACCGACTGTTCACGAATCGTCCGGGTCATAATCTCAGGATCAAAACGATCCGCCACCACAAAGTGAGCCCCATAATGCAGTGCCGAGAGAAAGACGGCAGACAGGCCAAAGACATGCGAGACCGGCAACACCAGATAAATACGATCCTGTTGACTCAGACCACGCAACGCACCGCTGATCGCGGCAATAAACATGATATTGCGATGCGTGAGCATCACCCCTTTTGGCGCCCCCGTAGTGCCTGTGGTGTAGATAAGACAAAACACGTCTTCCATCCCTGGCTCTGGCTCAATACCGGAGTCACTGGCGTCATGCATCACCATGCCTGCCTGGCCGCCACCCAGGGAAATCGTATCGGTCACGCCTGAGGTATCCAGTCGTTTCCAGTGACGACTGGCAGCTTCGGAATCGAGAAAAAACAGCTCAGCCACAGGCTGACAATGTCCAGCGATTCGCGCAATTTCATCCTCGGCCATACGGGCATTGACGATGACGGGCCAGGCACCCAGTTCGCTAAGTGCCAGAATCGCCACCAGCAATGGTACGCAATTTTCATTTACCAGCATGACACGATGACCGGCCTCAATACCTTGTTGAGCAAGAAAAGCCTTACTTTCACTGATTTCTCCGGCCAGCTCCCGATAGCTAAAGTCACGCCCCAGGTGATCGCTGATTGCCGGTGCATCTGGCGCATGTTCAGCCCAGTAACTCACCGCTGAGCTCACTTTTGCCGGCAGTGTTTGCAGAATCTGCTCTACCGATTGACCCAGATACTGTTCATCATTAGATTGCATTACATCATTCCCTGATTCATTACTTGTGAAAATCGCATGACTATCCCCCATCCTGCCAAAAAACCCGCTGCGCGCGCACGCACGGTCCGGCGCCAGATACTGCTCCTCAGCCCTTACGATGCCTATAGCCACCAGCAGTGGCGGTTGACCCTTGTCGCCATGTTTCCAGAGTTTGACTGGACAGTGTTGACTTTGCCACCCCGTTATTTTTCATGGCGAGTGCGGGGCAACAGCCTTAGCTGGGCCTTTGAGCAACAGGATATACTCAGCCGTCACTTTGATTTGCTGGTCTGTACATCACTGACTGATTTGAGTGGCTTACGCGGACTCGTCCCTGCACTCACGGCCGTCCCTGCTCTAGTGTACTTTCATGAGAACCAGTTTGCCTATCCCGCAAACGGCATGAAAACCGGACCGAACGACAAACCGAGCAGGAAAGGCAAGCGAGGCGAGCCAACATCCGCGCAAGGCATTCCGTCCGAATCCGTTGAGGCTGCCATGCTGAGCATTTACAGCGCGTTATGTGCAGACCAGGTGCTGTTTAACAGCCAATGGAACTTCCAAAGTTTCCTCAGTGGTTGCGAACAGTTGTTACGGAAATTACCGGACCATGTGCCAGCGGGTATCTGTCAATTAATGGCTCGCAAGTCGGAAGTCCAGCCAGTGCCGCTACCCGACTCATTGTTTGAAGCCGCTTTATCTGCTCGCGCACCGGACGCCCAGAGCTCACCCCTGATGCCCCCTACCACCCTTACCCCTCATGTACAGAGTTCCCACCCGACTGATACCAGTCCGCTGGAAATTGTCTGGAATCATCGCCATGAATTCGACAAAGGTCCTGCCCTGCTGCTGGCCATCGTGCAACGTTTGGTACAAAGTAATCTGCCTTTTCGTTTGCACCTGCTGGGCCAGCGCTTCAGGCAGCGCCCTGATGAGTTTGCCGAGCTCGACTCCTTGCTGGAAAGTCACTACCAGTCGCAACAGATAACGCCAGGCATTAACCGCTGGCTGGAAAACCGGAATGATTATCTGCAGCAGCTCAGCGAAGCGGACATTGTGCTCTCCACCGCATTGCATGACTTCCAGGGACTTTCAGTTCAAGAGGCTTGCATCATGGGCTGCCTGCCTGTTGTGCCTGATGCGTTGGCCTACCCGGAATTTATCCCCCCCGACTACCGTTATGATAATAGCGGAGTTATTGAACAACAGGCGGCATCGGCCACTGAGCGGATTCTTGGCATTGTGGCAGCCCGGCAGGCATCATCATCAGCCCTGCCCGCTGTTGACCTGACTGCTGTTCGGGCAAGTCACTGCCGAGCTGATTGGCTGGATCACCTGAACAAACTGCTATAATCAGCCCCTATCACCCGAATCAAGGACCAGAAAACTTCATGTTCTCATCGCAAACGCCCCGTCCACTTTCCATTCTGCTTACTTTTACCTGCTCATTCTGCCTGATCATGGCCACCTTCACTGCCCCGCTTGCTGTCCTTGCTCAGGACACAGGGGCAGAACCTGACAGTGCTGAGCAAGAAGCTGCTTTCCAGGCATGGTTGACAGAGTTTCGGGAAGAAGCCCTCTCTGCGGGTATTAGCGAGAACACGCTGGAACAGGTAATACCCACCATTCAACAGCAACGCCGGGTCGTAGCTGCGGACCGTAGCCAGGCAGAATTCGATAACAGCTACGATCGCTACCTGCAGCGGGTTAATACCAACCGGATAGAAGCTGGCAGGCACTTAATGCAGACCCAGGGCAGCATGATCCGGGAGGTCGCTGCTGAGTATGGCGTCCAGCCGCGCTTTATTGTCGCCATACTGGGCCTGGAGAGTAACTACGGCACCTTCCCCATTACGGAACCACTGTTCAGTGTTATCGCAACACTGGCCTTTGATGGCCGGCGCGGCGACATGTTCCGACGTGAACTGCTGGCTGCACTGGAAATTGTCGACAAGGGTTTTGCCACACCGGAAATGATGAAAAGCTCCTGGGCCGGAGCGCTTGGTATCGCTCAATTCATGCCCAGCAGTTATCTGAATCTCGCAGTCGATCATGATGAAGACGGTAAAATTGACCTCTGGAGCATGGGCCCGGATGTTATTGCAACGGTAGCCAACTACCTCAAGTCCACGGGGTGGCGTGATGATCAGACCTGGGGGCGACCGGTCAGCCTGCCATCAGGAGGAGAGCAATCATTGCCGGCACCGCAAAGTGCGGGCATGACACCAGAGAGCACTTGCCGTTCCTATCGTACGATGGGGGCCTGGCGCCCACTTGAAGACTGGCAGCAACTGGGCGTCCGCCGTTCCGATGGTTCACCATTGCCCGCACGCAATCTTCCCGCTGCATTATTAATAGCGGACGAAGGGGATGATCAAGGGTATCTGGTCTATCGCAACTTCTGCTCCATTATGCGATACAACCCTGCGTTTCGTTATGCGCTGACAGTGGGGCTGTTATCCGATGCCATTGCGGGTATCAATAATTAATCAAGCACCATCAATACGGTCAACAACGGGGAACACGATGGTCTGACCAACCCTGACACGACTGAAATCAAGGTCAGGGTTGTATTGTCGTAATAACCAGAGAGGCACCGAGTAACGCTGGCGAGCCAGCCGGGAAATGGATTCATTCGCCGACAGTTCATGGCGACTGATGTCGCGAATACGATACTGTTTGAAAAATGTTTGCTGTTGCTGCAAATGATATTCACGACGTCGCAGCTCAAACGCATCCTGGTCCAGACTGGCCACATCTACGTTGAGTCGCTGACCAATGATGACCGGGTCAGTAAAGCGCATGCCGTTGAGCTGTCGCAGTTCCTGAGCGCTGACATTGAGCCATTCAGCGTAGTGTCCCAGTGTCTCAGATGCCTGCACCTCGATACTGCCATCGCCAGCAATAGAATAATCACTGGGGTCCGCCGTCAGCGCAACCTCAGCCAACTCATTGCTCTCCTCTACGTTCACCGTATCCGACTCTATTGCCAGCACTTCGTTTTCGGCGGCCGGTACTGTATCGCTTTGCTGGCGATAACTGGCTGGCATCAATAACGGCTGACGGGCTTCTTCATCCGGAAAGACGCTAGAGAACTGAGGCTCAGGAGTATCAGGTCGGTTCAGCGGTAACTGCAAGGCCTGTCCGACAGCAATCCGGCCCCGGCTGTCGAGTCCATTATGAGCAATGATCGCCGCTGAATCTATGCCATATCGACGGGCAATGCCAGAAACAGTATCACCGGAACGGACTATGTATTCATTTTCGCCAGACAGTGATGCCGTTGATGAATTACTGACATTGGCAGCAACCTGTTCATCACCGATAACCGCTTCATCATTACTGGCCAGTGTATGCGTGAGCATATCTGTATCATGCGGGAGCAACAGCGTTTGTCCGACGCGGATGGTGTGCCGGTCCCGTAACCGGTTAAGTGACACCAGTTGATCTACGGAGGTATCAAAACGGCTGGCGATGAGTGACAGGCTATCCCCACTGCGGACGACGTAATTTATATCCGGCGTCTGGAATGTGTAACGCTGCGAATCAGGGATTTCGCTCAGTCTAGCCTGCAAGTTGCCACGTACCGAGTTGCGTTGAATTTTAACGGAGTACCCTTTGGGGATCCGTTTTCCGCCCTCCCAGACCACAGCCAGCAATGCCGGGTTGTCAAATTTGAGCTGATCCATGCTGACGCCAAGCGCATCGGCCAGCACATTGGCTTCAACGTAGGTATCCAGTTCAAACGAAAGATACTCTGGTGCCACATCCAGATGCAGCACCCCGAACAGAGCCCGGGCACGCCGCTCTACATCCAGCACCGCCAGAAACTGCGGATAGAAGTTACGCGAAGCAAAACCGAATGATGGGCCTTTGTACTGCGAAATAATGGTTGCGATATCATCAGTCCCTGTTGCCCGCACTGCGCGAGCCAACCCTCCGGCACCATGATTGTAGGCAGTCAGAGCCAAAGGCCAGCTACCCAGCAGGTTATAGTTGTACTCTAACAGGCTCATTGCCGCATAAGTGGCAGTATAAGGGTCCATGCGTTCATCAACCACATTGTCGATGCGCATAAAGCGCTGACCGGTTGTTCGGATAAATTGCCACATACCAGCGGCCGCAGCATGCGACCAAGCGCCGGGATGAAAAGAGGATTCAACATGAGGCAATGCTGCCAGCTCTATCGGCAGGCCACGCTCAGCAGCGACCTCTTCAATATGCTCACGGTAAGCGCCAGAGCGGATCAATCCGGCAATAAACCGGTCAGACTGTCCTAGCTGGAAACGAACATTGCCGGCCGCTTCCGCCAGGGTCGCATTGTCGACCCCGTCCGGCCAGGCATCGAGCACCTGTTGCTGATTCAGCGTCAGGCCATCGCGCTTGCCGCTGGCCAATACCTGAAGATCCTGGCGAATCTGGTTGCGGTACGCTTCAATTTCCCTTCGGTTATAGTCGACTTTGCGATATATAACAGCCAGGTTGACCGCGTCATGCAAAAAGCCGCTGTTGGTATCAGCTTCGGTATAAACCCGTGTCCAGAAACGAATGGCAGGTTCCAGGGCTGCAGGCCTGGGTAATTGATCGGTGCCGCTAAAACCGGCGTTTTGGGCATGAACCGGAGAGGCAGTCAGCCACAGCAGCATAGCCAGTAAAACCAGAAGGTTTAAGTGACCTGCTTTAATCACATGGCTGCGAATACTGCGTCGAGTTGTATTGCAAAGACAGCCTAAGCCTTGATATTCACTCATATGCGTATGAACGATTCACCATTAATTCGCTGATGTTGCCCTTGAGAGCCTCACCTGTCAACCTGCTGCTAACACTGCCCGTCCTGTGAGCATTTTACTATCCGAACATTTACTCTATACTGCGCACCCTGTTGGACAGTGAGGTCCTGCGGCATTGCTGACCCCAAAAATGACCTCCAACTGTAATAATTGCATGAGAGTTAGCAGGCCCCAGAATGAGTGATGACAAAAAACTGGCCAGGGCTAGCCTGGATTCCTTATACCGTATTTTTACTGTACCGGAAGCACCTGACTCCACGTTAGGGCGCATTGACCAGTCGTTATCGCAGGACCTGGCGGGGTTTCTCCAGCAGCATATTGTCGCTTCAGAACGCGACCTGGCAGATATTGAAAGTGACTTTGATTCTGCTGCAATCCCAGAGCACCCGACTTTTGTTTCTGAACAAATACAGTTCGTCATGGACAAACTGGTTGCCCAGTCTGTGCATATTTCTGCACCCAGCTTTGTTGGACACATGGCCTCGGCCCTGCCCTATTTCATGCTGCCACTGTCTCGTATCATGATGGCGCTCAACCAGAATCTGGTAAAAGTCGAAACCTCAAAGGCTTTTACTCCCATGGAGCGCCAGGTTGTAGGCATGATTCACAAACTGGTCTATGACAACGACGAAGCTTTCTATGAGCACTGGATGCATGACCGGGCACATGCGCTGGGCAGCTTTTGTTCCGGTGGAACCATCGCTAACCTGACCGCTCTGTGGGCGGCTCGCAACAATGCCCTGCCTCCCGGTGGTGATTTTCGCGGCCTGGGTCAGGATGGTCTGTTAGCAGGCATGCAACATCATGGCTACCAGGGCCTGGCAATCCTGGTCTCGGAACGTGGACATTATTCGCTGGGGAAAGCCGCTGACATTTTAGGTATTGGCAGACGATCTCTGATTGCCATACCCACAGATAACAGAAATAAGGTACGTACTGACCTCCTGGCCAGCAAGTGCGACGAGCTGAAACGCCAGAATATTCGTGTCATGGCCATTGTCGGTATTGCCGGCGCCTCTGAAACGGGCAGTGTCGACCCGCTGGACACCATGGCCGACATTGCTGCGGAACGGGGTATACATTTTCATGTCGACTCTGCCTGGGGTGGTCCCACACTCTTCTCTTCGACCCACCGCCACTTGCTCAAAGGAATTGAAAGGGCGGACTCAGTCACCCTGGATGCTCATAAACAGCTATATGTCCCAATGGGCGCGGGTATCGCGGTATTCCGTGATCCCAAAACCCTGACCAGTGTGGAACACCACGCGGAGTATATTATCCGTAAGGGTTCCAAAGATCTGGGGAGTCATACAGTAGAAGGCTCCAGGCCCGGCATGGCGATCCTGGTTCACTCCGGGTTGCATATTATTGGCCGTCAGGGATATGAGCTGCTAATTGATCAGGGCATAGAGAAGGCCCGTGCCTTCGCGCAAATGATCAGGGAAAGTGATGACTTTGAGCTAGTCAGTGAGCCTGAACTCAATATCCTGACCTACCGGTATGTCCCGGCCGATATCGCACAAGCGTTGGCACAGGCTCCAGAGAGCCTGCAAAGAGCAGTAAATGAAGAACTGAACAAGGCCACCAAGCGCATCCAGAAAATCCAGCGAGGCCTGGGTAAATCCTTTGTGTCCCGCACCCGCCTGAATCCGGCGCTTTATGATGGGGACGACATTATTGTCTTCCGGGCCGTGCTAGCCAACCCGCTAACCAATACAGAAATTCTCAGCGACCTGCTGGAAGAGCAGCGCCAGATTGCGGCGACCCGTGATGATGTTAAAACAATACTGGGGCTGGCAAGAGCCTGTTTTCGGTCCTGTTAACCGCTACCAGCAATGCCACCTATACAATCTATACACGTGACCTGTGTCGCGGTCCTGGTCTGGCACAAAGCCAGGCTTTGCGCCAGACCGGCTCTCCCTGACTCTTGCCAGGCATTAAGGCATCGAGTCGACTTCTTCGCCTTCCTTGACGGGTACCGCCAGGTCTTCCTTCTGGATTTTCAGGCGCATCAGGAAATTACAACTGATATTCAATGATGTGTAAGTACCGACACCAACACCGACAATCAGTGCAATCGCAAAACCTCGTATCGACTCACCACCAATGATCAGCATTGAGAACAAGGCCAGCATGGTGGTTAATGACGTCACAAAGGTTCGGCTGATGACCTGATTCAACGTTGTATTCAGAACGACTTCAGGATCATTGGTACGCATGGTGCGGAAATTTTCACGGGCTCGGTCAAATACCACAATCGTATCATTCAACGAGTAGCCGATGACCGCCAGCAGGGCTGCCATCACCGTCAGATCAAAGGTCAGGTGGAACAGGGATATCACGCCCAGCACGACAATCACGTCATGCATCAATGCCAGCACAGCCGCCACACCAAACTTGTACTGGAAGCGCATCGCCACGTACATCATGACAATACCCAGTGCCACCAGCAGCGCCAATGCCCCTTTCTCAGCAAGTTCAGCACCAACTTTAGGTCCAACATACTCAGAGCGGCGCATCTCAATATTCTGATCACTGGCAGAGCGCAGTGCCTCCAGCACTTCCACCCCCAGCGTGGAGGCGGCACTGGCTGCAGCCAGATCATCCTCACCGGCTTCCACCGGCAGGCGAACCAGCAGGTCGCGATCTGACCCGAAGGTCACCACGACAGCTTCTTCATAACCGGAATTTACCAGTTGCTGGCGAACGTCGGCTGGATCAACTGCCTGTTCGTATCCCACTTCAATCAGCGTACCGCTGGTGAAATCCAGGCCGAACTCAAAGCGGTTAATCGCCAAAGACAGCAGCGCGATGATCAGCATAGTACCTGAAATCATGCTGGTGATACGCCGACGTTTGGCGCTCATGAAGTCTAAATCTGATTTTAATAATGCCATAACGTTACTCTAACCTTACTCGGTGACGACTAGCCGTTTTCAGGATTTAATAAAAGGTCCAATGGACAGGGATGTCACCCGCCGCCCACCGTACATGAGGTTAACGACTGCGCGCGTCACCATGATCGCCGAGAACATCGACGTGATAATGCCCACCATCAGCGTAACCGAGAATCCTTTTACCGGTCCGGTACCAACCGTGAACAGCACCATTGCCACCAGGAAGGTAGTGATATTGGCATCCAGAATCGTACTGAATGCCCGATCAAAACCAGCAGAGATAGCGTTCTGTGGCGACATCCCGGCGACAATCTCTTCACGTATCCGGGTAAAGATCAGTACGTTGGCATCTACCGCCATACCGATGGTCAATACAATACCGAAAATACCTGGCAAGGTCAGTGTCGCCTGGATAATCGACATGATCGCCACCAGCAACATGACGTTACTGATCAATGCTATGTTGGCAGCCAGGCCAAACAGGCGGTAGTAATACAGCATGAAGGACAGCACCAGGAAGTAACCCAGCGCAACAGCTTCAGCGCCTTGAATAATATTTTCCTGACCCAGGCTCGGACCAACCGTGCGCTCTTCCACGAAATACATTGGAGCAGCCAGGGCACCGGATCGTATCAATAACGACAGATCGTTAGCTTCACGTGAACTCAGACCGGTAATCACAAACTCACGTCCCAGGGCGGCACGAATCACGGCATGGCTGATCAGGCTACGCTCTTCATAGCTCTCCTGCTCCTCCACCTGATTGCCGTTCTCATCCGTTGTCATAACCGTGCGAGTGCGGGTTTCAATCAGCAGAATATCCATCGGCTGACCGATATTCTCTCGCGTGACCCGGTTAAACTGCTGCCCACCCTGTGCATCCAGATTGATGACAACCTGTGGCTGACCATATTGGTCTAGTGAGGAGCGTACATTTGAGACCCGGTCACCCTGCAGAATAACGTCGTTATTCACATTGACCGGCGTTCCCTGATATTCATAGGTTTCATAACTTGCCGAGGGAGCACCCACTTCAGCAGAGAGGTGAAATTGCAATGTGGCAATACGTTGCAGAATACGTTTTGCCTGGGCCGTGTCCTGTACACCTGGCAATTCGACCACAATGCGGTTTGGCCCTTGCTGCTGAATGACAGGCTCGGATACACCCAGTGAGTCCACCCGGTTACGGATACTGGTCTGGTTAGCGGTAATGGTATCGCTGCGCATCTGTTCGACGCTTTCAGGTGTCATCGCCAGATCCAGCAGGTATTCACCACCACTTTCACGGCCGATCACCTGCAGGTCAGCAAAACCCTCTCGAACAATGCTGCGCGCCTGGCTACGGCTTTCTTCATCCGCAAAACTTAATTCAATGCTGTAGTCTTCGAGCACTTCCATGTTCCGGGCACGAATGCGCTCATTACGCAGTTCCTGGCGAATATTACTGAGGATATTCTCCATTCGGCGGCGCTGCGCCGTGTCCATGTCCACTTCCATCAGAAAGTGCACACCGCCCTGCAGGTCCAGCCCCAGGTTCATCCTGCTGGCACCAATACCTTGCAGAAAATCAGGTGTGGTTGGCGCCAGGTTCAGAGCGACAATGTAGCCTTCACCCAGCGTGTCTTCGATGACCGCTTTGGCACTGAGCTGATCCTCCAGTGAGGAAAAACGAATCAGGCCGCCCAGGTCATTGAGTTCATCACCAAAATAATCGATGCCCTGCGCACGCAGTGCATCAGTGGCCATGCCTACATCGATCTGGGTGACAGGGTCATTTTCGTGGGAAATCTGAATGGCCGGGTCATCGGGATAAAGGTTGGGAAGTGCATATAGCAATCCGAGCAGCAGCACGGTGACTACCAGGATATTCTTCCAGAGCGGGAACTTATTCAGCATTTGACTTTAAACCTGTAGCTCACGACCGGTCACTGCCAGGCAGGCTGAGCCGGTCGTTTTCAACAACAGCAGACCTAACAGCCTGCCGACTTCGTCAGATCGACTTGATCGTTCCTTTGGGCAGAGCGGCGGCAACCGCTGACTTTTGCATGTTCAGCTGAACACCCTCAGCCACTTCAACGGTGACATACTCTTCAGTCACATTAGTCACTTTACCCAGGATCCCGCCACTGGTGAGCACCTCATCACCTTTGCCAAGGCCGGCAACCAGTTCACGATGCTCTTTAGCGCGCTTGGACTGCGGACGCCACAACATCAGATAAAACAGCACGAACATGCCGCCGATAAATAGCAGATTAAAAATGGCACTACCCTGGGCACCGCCCCCGGCTTGCTGTGCATGTGCTGTGCTGATTAAAAAATCCATAATACTCTCTCTGTTTATCTCTTATATTTACTGTTCTTGATGGTCTGGCTCGATTGCGTTCTTGTTTATTAAGTATGGCCACTGATTGCTGATTTCAATGGCTCGTAACTGATTCCTGTCGCTATTTTGCCTTTTTACCGAGTTATCGCCTTCTATCAGGCGTCCGGTGACTCGGCAAGCACGCGTTGCTGCCGATAAAACGCTTCAGTGAAGGCCGTAAATCTACCCTGTTCCAGGGCCTGACGCAAACCCAGCATAAGCGCCTGGTAGTAGTGCAGATTATGAATGGTATTTAGCTGAGCACCCAGCATTTCCTTGCACTTGTCCAGGTGATGTAAATAGGCGCGGCTGAAGTTCTGACAGGTGTAACAGTCGCAGGCCGGATCCAGCGGTCGTGTATCACGTTTGTAGCGGGCATTGCGAAGTTTCAGCAGCCCCTGACTGGTAAACAGGTAGCCATTGCGAGCGTTGCGGGTCGGCATGACACAATCAAACATATCGATACCGCGACTGACTGCTGCCACAATATCGGACGGCGTCCCCACGCCCATCAGGTAACGGGGTTTGTCTTCCGGCATTTTCCAGGCGACCGTATCCAGCACCCGGATCATGTCTTCCTTGGGCTCACCGACAGAGAGTCCGCCAATGGCATAGCCGTCAAAGTCCATTTGTTTCAGGGCATCCAGCGACTGCAGCCGCAGGTTTTCATACATCCCTCCCTGCACGATGCCAAACAGCGCGCCAGCGTGATCTCCATGCGCCGCTTTACAGCGCTTGGCCCAACGCAACGAGAGCTGCATGGATTCCTCGGCCTGCTGTTCACTCGCCGGGTACGGGGTGCACTCATCAAATATCATAATGATGTCCGAACCCAGAGCATGCTGAACGGCAATTGCGGACTCCGGCCCCAGGAATACCTTGGCGCCATCTACCGGAGAACGGAACTCTACGCCCTCTTCGCTGATTTTGCGCATCTCTCCCAGACTGAATACCTGGAATCCGCCGGAATCGGTCAGGATAGGCTTTTCCCAGCCGGTAAAGTCATGCAGATCGCCATGCTCACGAATAATATCCGTGCCGGGGCGCAGCATCAGGTGAAAGGTGTTACCCAGAATAATCTCGGCGCCAGTATCGAGCACCTGTTGAGGCGTCACACCTTTGACTGTGCCATAGGTGCCAACCGGCATGAAAGCAGGTGTTTGTACATCACCGCGTGGAAATGACAGAGTCGCTCGGCGCGCCTTGCCTTCAGTCTGATGAACCTTGAACTTCATTAGTGTTCTCGCGTCGCACGGAATTTAATATCGGGCCAGCGCTCTTCCATCAGGCTGAGGTTAACGCGCGTTGGCGGCAGATAGGTCAGGTGGTCCCCACCATCAACTGACAGGTTGTCGTATGCCTTTTTCTTGAACTCTTCCAGCTTTGCCGGATCATCCGCTGTCACCCAGCGAGCGGAAAATATGTTGACCGGCTCATAGATACAGTCGACTTTGTACTCATCTTTCAGTCGATAGGCCACCACTTCAAACTGCAGCACACCGACGGCCCCAACGATCAGATCATTGTTGCGCATTGGCATAAAGACCTGCACAGAGCCTTCTTCAGACAATTGTCGCAGGCCTTTTTGCAGTTGCTTGGTCTTCATCGGATCTTTCAGGCGGATGCGCTGAAACAGTTCCGGCGCAAAGTGCGGAATGCCGGTGAACTGCAGATCTTCACCTTCAGTAAAGGTGTCGCCAATCTGGATTGTGCCGTGGTTGTGGAAGCCAACAATATCACCAGAGACCACAATATCAGCCTGCTCACGTTCGCCGGCCTTGAATGTCACAGCATCACTGATGCGGATATCTTTGCCCAGGCGACTGTGATGCAGCTTCATGCCCTTGCTGTAACGCCCCGAACACACGCGCAGGAAAGCAATACGGTCGCGGTGTTTAGGGTCCATGTTCGCCTGAATTTTAAAAACGAAGGCTGAGAATGGTGCTTCTTCCGGCTGGACAACCCGCGTCTCAGTCGCTCGTGCCCGTGGCGCTGGCGCCCACTGGACAAAGTCATCCAGCAACTCACGCACACCAAAATTACCCAGTGCAGTACCAAAAAAGACCGGCGTCAGCTCACCGGCCTGGTAGGCCTCCAGGTCAAATTCGTTACTGGCCCCTTTAACCAGTTCAATCTCATCCGCATAGTCGTCTGCATAAGCCCCGAGCAGTGCTTTGGCTTCATCGCTACGCAACCCCTGGATACGCTTATCTTCCGGAATCTTGCTGCCCTGACCATGCTCATAGACATGGATGGTATCCGTGTACAGGTTATAAACGCCCTGAAAACCTTTTCCGTTACCCAGCGGCCAGTAAATCGGTGCACAGCGAATATTCAGCACGGTTTCAATCTCGTCGAGCACCTCAATCGGGTCTCGCGTATCCCGGTCCAGCTTGTTGACGAAGGTAAAAATGGGTGTATCCCGCAAGCGGCAGACTTCCATCAGTTTGATGGTCCGCTCCTCAACACCTTTGGCGCCATCTACCACCATCAGTGCCGAGTCAACTGCAGTCAGTACCCGGTAGGTATCTTCGGAGAAATCTTCGTGTCCCGGTGTATCCAGCAGGTTCACCACGGCATCACGGTAAGGAAACTGCATCACAGAAGACGTGACCGAGATGCCACGCTGCTGCTCCATGGCCATCCAGTCTGATGTGGCATGCTTGTCATTGCGCTTGCCCTTCACCGACCCCGCCGTCTGAATCAGGCGCCCGAATAGCAACAGCTTTTCAGTAATCGTGGTCTTACCGGCGTCCGGGTGAGAAATAATGGCAAAAGTGCGGCGCGTGGCCACCTCTTGGCTGATTGCGTTGGACATGTCTTTTCGTCTTGTAGGCAGAAAATCGGATGAAACAGGAAAGGGCACTATTTTCGCTGATCTGGCGCCGATAAACAATCCAGATGAGGCTTAACAACGTAAAGCCTATAACCCGTTATCAACGCCCGGCATGGATATCAAACATAATGGTAAAACTCATCGTAAATGCAATGGCCTTTAATGCCTGCTGGTTCGGGCTGGTATTGCTGGGCAATACCGCCGTACCCTTTGCCCTGGCCTGGGTAGTGATACATATTGCTCTGCAAAGAGAGTCCCTGCAGGAGTTGCGCTATATGGCCAGCGTTGTTGCCGTCGGTGCGGCTTCCGACTCATTACTGATCGCCAGTGGCGTGCTGACGTTTGAGGGAGCCGCATTTTGGCTGCCACTGTGGATGATCACGCTCTGGTTCAGTTTTTCAACTACCCTGAATCACAGCCTGGCTATCCTGCGCCGCTCACGGTTGCTGAGAACCCTGGTTGCCTTCACGGGGGCGCCATCAAGCTATCTGCTGGGCAGCCAGCTCGGTAATGTGGAGCTAGGGCTCGGCTTACCTGCGACTTTCGCTGTCTTTGCAGTTACCTGGTTCATTTTGCTGGAAATTTTTTCACGTATCCCTATCCAGAATGCAACACCCCCTGAACTCTGTCCAGAATCATAAGCTGAGGTCATTATGTTGCCGTTAATTGTCTTTTTTGCCCTTGCGAGTCCATTAAACAATCTGAATAAAGTGGGAGAAGCCGAATTTTCGGTCATGTTTCTCGATATCTACGACATTGCTCTGTACAGCGACACAGGGACCTATCACCAGGGCACCGAACAGTACGCGCTGACTATCGAGTATCACCGCAATGTCAGCGCAACACGCCTGCTTGATCTGACCCAGGATCAGTGGCAGCACCTGGAAGTGCCCGAATCCACGATAACGCAATATGCGCCTGTACTGCAGGATATGTGGCCGGATATAGAAAAGGGTGACAGTCTGACCATTAAGGTTTCACCTGACAGCAGTCAGTTCTATCACAACGAAACGGTCATTGGTGCCATTGAAGATGCCAGGTTCGGCAAGCTGTTTACCGATATCTGGCTTTCACCCGATACCAGTGCACCAAGGATTCGACGCGATCTGCTGGGCCAGGACTAAAAACCGGCTATGCATCAATGCCTTAAACCATCCAGGCTTATTTTGCTGTTAGTTGCTAAAAACTCAAGAAAATCTTTAGCTGACAAAGGCTTGCTGTATAGATACCCCTGGATTTCATCACAACCGTAGCCCTCAAGAATCACGAGTTGCTGCTGTGTTTCCACCCCTTCTGCGATGGTTTTCATGCCCAGGCTGTGTGCCATCTCAATAATGGCTTTTACGATAGCCCTGTCACTCTCACTATCCTTCAGGTCTTTTACAAAGGATTGGTCAATTTTCAGTTTCTCGACGGAAAAGCGCTTCAGGTAGCTCATTGATGAATAACCGGTGCCAAAGTCATCAATGGAAAGATGAAACCCCTGTTTCTTAAGCCTCTGCATCGTCAAACTGGCCAATACGGGATCCTGAAGTGCAACGGCTTCCGTCAATTCAAACTCGATCGAGCCAGGGTCAACCCCGTGACGAGAGACGATAGCTGCCAGGTGCTTGGACAACTCGGATTGACGGAACTGCACTGCTGACAGGTTGATAGCCAATACCAGATCACTTAAGCCTTGCGAACGCCACTCAGCCAACTGTCGACTGGCTGTATTCACCACCCAGTCACTAATCGGAATAATAAACCCATTACTTTCTGCAACCGGGATAAAATCAGCGGGCGAAATCCGGCCGAGCTCGGCATCATTCCACCTCAACAGGGCCTCTGCCGCCACAACCCGTTGCTCCGCAAAACTGTACTGGGGTTGATAAACCAGCTCGAGTTCATTGTTATCAATCGCGTGCTTGAGGTGATTACTTATCTCCAGAAAGCGGCTCGTTTGCGATCGCATTTTCGGCTCAAAAAACCTGATACTGTTACGCCCCGATGCTTTAACCTCAAACATGGCCGCTTCAGCTCTCATCAACAGTATTTCCAGCGCTTCACCATCTCCCGGATAAAGCGCAACGCCAACGGAGGCCGTCAGATTAAGCTCCCTGTCATGAACCCAGAGCGGCGACTCAATGACATTCAGCAACCCGGAGGCAATAGTAGCCGCTCGCTCGCGACCGACACCGGGCAACATCGCAACAAAGGTATCTGCGGACTGTCTGGTGACAATATCACGCACCGCCAGTGCCAGCTGCAACCGGCTGGCAACCAGTCGTAGTACTTCATCGCCAGCACTTTGACCCAGCGCATCATTAATCGCCCTGAAATTATCCAGGTTCAGGCAGAAGACAGCGATCGATTCCTGGTACTCGCGAGCAATATTCAGAGCGTGCCTGTATTGTTGATCGAGGATGTCCCGGTTGGGTAACTGAGTCAGGTGATCATAATTTGCCAGTTGTTCTATCTTCTCGTCAGCGGCTCGCAGCGCACTTAAATCTTCCTTGTGAGAGATGTAATTAATAATATTGCCATCATTATCCCTAACCGGGTAAATCAGGACCCGCTCAGGTATTTCACTGCCATCCTTGCGCCGGTTAATGAGGTCTCCCTGCCAGGGCTTGCCTTGCATCAGCAGGTCCCACATCTGATGATAGACTTCAGGAGGATTCCTGTTTGATTTGACGATGTTGGGCTGGGCACCAATCACTTCGTCTTTGGCAAACCCGGTGTTACGCAGAAAAGCATCATTGACATATTCTATGGCGCCGTTAAGTCCCGTGATCATCACCGAGTTTGGACTCTGCTCCAAAGCCAGTGATAAGTTCCCCAGGGCAGAGTCCTGACGTTTACGACGTATGGACTGCCAAACAGCCTCAGCAAGAATTTCAAGCGTCTCCAAATCTCTTTTTCCATACTGATCAGGCTTGTTAACAACACAAAATAATAATCTGGCTATCCCGTCTTCCCTTGCCGTCAGGCAAATCACACGGTCAATACCACTCGCATGGCTATCTGACAGCTCCGTACCCGGCTCATTGAGAATCAAGGGGTCAACTGCAGATAGAGCGCTCTCCAAAAAAGATTCGGGCACATCAATGCTGCCCCCACTAAACACAACATCCCTGAAACCGCTGTTTTCGCCCAGTACGAAGAGACATGCCTGTTGGCTCTCTGTGAGATAACGTGCATGCTCAACAGCGAAACTCAGTATATCGAGCTCAGTCTGAGTAGATACTTTACGCGCCAGTTGCAGCAACCCCTCATTAAGCCGGGCTTCGTGCTGTAATTGTCGCTGGTGACTAATCGACTCATTAATGTCACGAGCGAGTATCAAATACCGGCCTTCATCAAGTTGCCCGGCCTGAAGATAGGAGACAGAAAGAGAGAAGTACCGTTCGCCCTGCCATGTGTTCAATTGAATCATGTATCCTCTGGCATAGCCTGATTCCATAGCGGCTTGCATGGCCTGCGCACAGACTTTAGCGGCCTGTTCAGGCAGCGCCTCAGCAAGGCTTTTATTGAGAAAACGCGCCAAGGCGTCAACGAGTCCAGTCTGCCTCTCGGCACGCACGTCCAGAACGTATCCTTCGTGATTCAGTTCAAACAAGACATCGGGCAGGGCATTTAATGTCGCCTCCAGGCGCTGCTCGGATCGGCGTAATAATGCCCAGGGCTTCTGAATCGTTTCAACGAAAAGCACCCGATACAGCACCAGGTAAGCCAGTACTTTATACACATGTGCGGTTAGCGCAAAGTAGCTATCCATCTGGTTGTAAATCATGAAAAAAACTTCGCTGACTGTGGTCAGAACTACAGCCAGTGCCAGGGCGGAGTAGTTATACCTGCGAGCGGACCGTGTACCACGAATAAAATAGGCAGCCGCCACCAGATAAACGGTTAACATGATGAATTCGGCTAGCGTCAGAAGAGATTGACGTTGATCAGCGGCCAGGACAGAAGCTTCGCGGGAGGGGCGAACAATAACAAGGGCAAAAGTAATAAATACCAGAGCCAGGGTTGGGGCCAGGTAATAAAACCACGGCGCCCCTCTTTTTTGCGAAGCCGGCAGTACTGCCAGTCCCAGCAAACCGGCAGCAGCAAATAACCTGGCAGCAGTTCGGAAGTCTTGACTAATATTGGCTTGCTCAGCTCCCTGCATGAATGGCAAGCCCGGGAATGAAACCAGGTGAGCCAGATCCAGGGTAGCCACTGCCAGGAACATGGCCCCGACCCATTTCACAGCTTTACTGCCATGACTGCGCTGGGCCTGCCATGACACTGTGAAGATCATGAACGCAATACTGATGGTGATCAGTTCAAATACGGTATGAAGCACCAGGTAAGTACTTTCGGTAATGAATCTGCCTATCCCAGGCTCAAGGCGATACATCAGAAAGGCAAGAGCTATTGCAACAGCAGCAGTAACGGCTGCAATTTGCAGTTCACGCGTATGGCTTTGATGAACTCCTGACCAGCTCATAAAATCCTACTAAAACACCCTATCTCATTGTATTTATTATTTTTAAATCACACTAGCTGACGCACTCCGCCACATGTCATACATTGTGCCTGTTATAATTAGTGATCTAAAGCGAGTACAAAGAATTTCATCGTCCAAAAATGATCCATCTACCGCACTTGTGCGTATTACCCTACAAATCAGAACGCAGATGTCAGTTAACAGGTAGGCGGGACTATGAAAAATGCACGCTGAACGCGCAATTCGATTGCCAAAAGCGGGTCATCCCATTAAATTCAACAGGATGAGTGATGATCCCTGCAAAACGGAACTTGCTTCCTGGCTCGAGCTGGTCGGCATTGAACGCGATAAATCAGCGTTCACTGACCTGTTTCGCTACTTCGCACCTCGCATCTACCACATTTCACTGAGTAAATTTGGCAGCGAGACCCTTGCCAATGATGTGGTTCAGGAAACCATGACCAACATCTGGCGTAAAGCCCACTTGTTTGACTCGGCCAAAGGCCAGGCAACCACCTGGGTGTATACCATCATGCGTAACGTGTCTTTCGACATGCTACGCAGAATCAGCGCCAACAAAGAAGATAACCTCAGTGACGACCTGTGGGGGCATATTGACAACGCGGAAGAGGACTCATCATTGGAGCCCTTTCGTGACCACCTGGCTGATCGGGAGCTTCAAAATGGCATTGATAATTTGCCAGATGATCAAAAGCAGGTAGTTGAAAGCATGTTCTACCAGGATCTCAGTCAATCACAAATCGCAGAGAAACTGGGTATCCCCCTTGGCACCGTAAAGTCCAGGTTAAGGCTGGCAATGACAAAATTGAAGCATCACATTGGAGAAAAGCATGATTAAGTATCACCCCGACAATGCATTTTTGCAGTCCTTCGCGACGGGCGATCTTCCGGCCTCATTGGCCGCTGCTGCTTCTATCCACTGTGAAATGTGCAGCTCCTGCGCCCAGACCGTTCAATCCTACACAAAACAAGCAGCGACTGACGGGTTCAGCGCACTTGACAGCCGAACTGAGAATGCAGAAGCCTGCAGCTATCGCAGTATGAGCAGCATGGATGCCATGATCGAACAGATCACCAAAGATGAAGAGCAGGATATGGCATCAGAAAATCAAAGCAAAACCATTCAGGTTCAAGGCAAGCAGTTCGAATTACCCAGGGCACTGGTCAATATTCCTTTGGGTAAATGGAGTAGCCTTGGCAGGCTCTCACGCAGCCGTCTCGGCATGAATGATGGTGATATTCGCGCCAGCTTGCTCCTGATGGAAGCCGATGGAGGCGTTCCGGAACATACACACAAAGGCTTTGAATTGACTCTCATTCTTGAGGGGCATTTTAAAGATGAATTTGACGACTATGGCCCCGGTGACTTCCTCATGCTTGACAGCAACCATACCCATAATCCGCAAACGGATACCGGCTGTCTGTGCTATACCGTGTCCAACGATGCCCAGCACTTCACCAAAGGATTCAACCGGCTGGTAAACCCACTGGGATACTTTATTTATTAACCCCGGTTAATACTCCTTAAACCCGGCGACATCAGCCTCTTCCTCGCGGGCGGGTCAGTCATTACTGATCCGCTTTTTTTGTGATGGTTGTTGTCACAGTTATTAATATAGCTGGCAAGACTCAGTCATCATTTCAGGGTGATTTTTCAGCCTATACGATTGATCCATAACTTTGGCGGTAGCGTATTAAGTGTTAAGAAACTTCACCAGTAGCTGAAGGCTCAATATGTCAGACAACAACAGAGACAACGATAAAACCATTCTCATTACCGGAGGCACATCCGGTATTGGCAAGTCTCTCGTAATCGAGTGCATGTCCAAAGGTGAACAGGTGATTGCCTGTGGACGCTCGCAGGATAAGCTGGATCAGTTGGCAAAGGAACTACCTGGCGTGATGACCCTCTGTTTTGACATCACCGATAAAACAGCTATCGCCAAAGCTATACCCAATGAACTGACCATTGACTGGGCTATTTTAAATGCGGGCGACTGTGAATATGTCAAGGATGTAATGAACTTCGACACCGCCTTGTTTGAGCGCGTCATTAAAGTCAACCTACTGGCACCTGCCTATTTAGCAGAAGCCTTGATCCCGAAAATCAATACCGGTGGCAGACTGGCATTTGTCAGTTCCAGTGTCACCAATTTACCGTTTCCACAGGCTGAAGCCTATGGTGCTTCGAAGGCGGGACTGGACTATTTTGCAAAATCATTGGCAATTGATCTGAAACCTCACAATATCGGAGTCAGCCTTATTCATCCAGGCTTCGTGGAAACCCCGCTGACTGCCAGCAACTCCTTTAAAATGCCAATGATTATCAACAGTGATGACGCTGCCAAAAGAATCCGCGAGGGGCTTTGCCGGGGGCAATCATTGATTGCCTTTCCCCGGCGCTTTATTTTTATCATCCGGTTACTCAAACTGCTACCGGAAAAGTTATGGCAGTCATTTTTTAACAAGGATAAAGCATGAAAAAGATTGCCATTATTGGCAGCGGCATATCAGGACTCAGTGCTGCATACCTGTTATCAACCGATCATGAAGTTACTGTTTTCGAAAAAGACAGCCGGCTGGGGGGTCACACGGCAACCATGGATGTCAATTTTGATGGTGATCAACTGGCTGTAGATACCGGTTTCATTGTTTTCAACAATCGCACCTACCCCCGCTTTCTTGCACTACTCAATAAAATTGGTATGGGTCGCCAGCCGACAGAGATGAGTTTTTCTGTGCAAAACAAACAAACCGGGCTGGAATACAACGGCCACAACCTGAACACGCTCTTCGCCCAGCGCCGGAATTTGCTATCACCAGGCTTTTGGCAACTGATTCGGGACATTCTCAGGTTTAACAAACGCTGTAAACAGCTTTATGCCAGTGACAATATTGCTGACATCACACTCGGTCAGTTTCTGCGACAGGAAGGTTTCAGTCGTAATTTCTGTGAACACTATATTCTGCCAATGGGAGCCGCCATCTGGTCATCCTCTTTAGCAGAGACAGAAGAGTTCGGGCTGCCCTTCTTCATTCGCTTTTTTGAAAACCATGGTTTACTCGACATAAAAAACCGTCCTCAGTGGTATGTTATCCCCGGTGGGTCGCGTGCTTATATTGAACCTTTGACAGCCGCCTTTAAGCAAAACATAAAGCTCAACAGCTGTATCAAGAAAGTAGAACGCGGCAGCGATGGGGTCACATTAACCATGACTGATGGTCAACAGGAACAATTTGATGAACTGGTTTTCGCCTGTCACTCGGATCAGGCACTGATGTTATTAGGCGACAATGCAACTGAGGCTGAACGAGATATCCTGGGCGCTATTCCTTACAGTGCTAACAGCGTGGTTCTGCATACAGACATATCTCTGCTACCCAAAAAACGTAAAGCGTGGGCAGCCTGGAATTATCAATTACTGTCTGACCGGCAACGTCCTTCCAGCGTCACTTATAACATGAACATACTTCAGGGCATCGACAGCAAGCACACCTATTGCGTGACGCTGAACCAGGATGATTCTATCGACGATTCCAAAATCATTCAGAAATTTGTCTACCACCATCCGGTATTCAATACCTCATCACTGGCTGCACAGCAACGTCGCGCTGAAATATGTGGCCAGAATCATACCCATTATGTGGGCGCCTATTGGTACAATGGATTCCATGAGGACGGTGTTCACAGTGCTTGTGATATCGCCGAGCGATTTGATTCATCCATCAGGCTCGATTCGACAGGGGCAGGCAGCTCATGAGTCATGCTATTTGCACAGGCCGTGTATACCACCGGCGCATGGAGCAGGCCACACATAGCTTCAGCTATGCGCTTTACATGCTGTTAATTGACCTGAAAGATCCGGCAATAACACAGTGCCAGAGCCCGTTTATCAGCACTCGCTGGTTCAGTCCGATCCAGTTTCGCCAAAGCGATTACATACCTGGTGAACCGGGCTCGCTGGAAGAGCGGGCACGGGCCAAGTTACTGGAGCTTGGTGCCTCAGAAACGGTAAGCAATATCCGTTTGCTGACACAGGGACGGTGCCTGGGGCTCTATTTCAGCCCGGTTAATTTTTACTTTTGCTACACAGATAATGAACAGCAATGCCGTTACCTATTGGCGGAAGTCAGCAATACCCCATGGAACGAACGCCATTATTATCTCGTGGACTTGCATGGCAATCACATTATTGAAAAATCCTTTCATGTTTCACCGTTCATGCAAATGGCAATGAATTACCACTGGCGCATCACCCCGCCGGATGAACAGGGTAATGATATCCATGTCCATATCGAAAATCATGCATCGGACAAAGGCAAAGTGTTTGATGCCACACTGATGTTAAAACAGCTTGCACTGACACCGAAGAATGCTCGCCAAACTTTCTGGCAGCACCCCTTTATGACACTGAAGATTGTCAGCAGTATCTACTTTGAAGCACTACGCTTGATGTTAAAGCGAGTCCGTTTTGTCCCCTATCAAACGCGCAAGGCGAAGCGCGAAGCTCAGCATTAGTGGAGAGAAAAGCAATGGAAGAGCGAATTGAGTTAATCAAATCCACGCAACCAACCTGGTTACAACGCAAGTGCCGCCGTCTGGTCCACAACACGCTGGACAAGCTGACAGGCTGCCAGATTGAATTGCATGAGCCGGGTGGCACCTTTATTTTCGGCACGCAGTCTACAGACCCTGACAGTGCACTCACAGCCCGCATCCAGGTCAAGGATATCAGTGCCTACAGTGATTTTGTCAGACATGGTGATATTGGTGCTGCGGATGCCTTTATTAATCGCAAATGGGACAGTGACAACCTGACTGACGTGATACGGGTTTTTGCCAGATCCAAGCAGAAAGTCGAGAACCTGCAAAAACAATCAGGACTGCTTTCTCGGGGCTTGCAGCGTTTACGCTATGCCCTGCAACGTAACAGTATTAATGGCTCAAAAAAGAACATCCTGTCCCATTACGATCTTGGCAATAACCTCTTCACCCAGTTCCTGGATACGTCAATGATGTATTCTTCGGCAGTTTTCCAGCATCCCCGGCAATCACTGGAAGATGCTCAGCAACATAAGCTGGCAACTATCTGCGAACAGCTGGAACTCCAGCCGGAAGACCACCTGCTGGAGATTGGCAGCGGTTGGGGAGGCATGGCGATCTACGCCGCTTCGCATTATGGATGCCAGGTGACAACCACCACAATCTCTGATGCTCAATACGAATATGCCAGGCAACAAATCGAAGACGCAGGGCTGACATCAAAAATCACCCTGCTGAAAAAAGACTACCGGGAACTAAGCGGTCGTTACGACAAAATCGTCTCCATTGAAATGATCGAAGCTGTCGGCCACCAGTACCTGGACACGTTCTTCCGGCAGTGTGATGCACGCCTGAAACCCGGTGGCAAAATGCTGCTCCAGGCGATTACGATGAAAGATCAGCACATGGAGTTTTATCGCAAGCATGTTGATTTTATCCAACACTATATTTTTCCAGGCGGTTTTCTGCCTTCGGTGTCTTTACTCACCGACAAACTGACCAGTAACACAAAGATGGTAGCGGAAAGCCTCTCAGACATCGGCCAGGACTATGCGTTGACATTGCAGCATTGGCGGGACCGGTTTATGGCAGCATGGCCAGCGCTGTCGACCCAGGGCTATGATGATCACTTCAAACGGCTGTGGCTGTACTATCTTTGCTATTGCGAAGGCGCTTTCAGCGAGCAGAATATCAGTACAGTTCATTTTCTGGCACGAAAATCAAGGCACTAACCTTCTATAACCGTACAGTTCTTCCCGGTACTGTTCTTCATTGTACTGCCCTCGCTTCAGTCCTCTCTGCCTCCTTTCCGTCTAAGGGGGCTGAAGCCATGTCTGGGGCATTTGTGCTATCCTTGTCACCTTAAATAGCATCAACAAGGTTTACAACTTCCCAGGTTGTCCGGCTTTTCTGTTGCACAGTTTTTATTTTTTGTATGTACAGGTGAAATTTCATGATCCTTCTGGTCTTCGTCACGGTTCTATGGGCGTTTTCATTCAGTCTGATTGGCGAGTTCCTCAGTGGCCAGGTAGATAATGACTTTGCTGTTCTGACTCGTGTTCTGCTTGCGGCTCTGCTGTTTGCACCGGTCACCGTCTGGCGGAACATTCCCCTGCCACTGAAAAGTGGCATCATGCTCTGTGGTGCGCTGCAGTTTGGTGTCACCTACTTGCTGCTTTATCGTTCTTTCAGTATTTTGACAGTGCCAGAAGTTCTGCTGTTCACCGTATTTACACCGCTATACGTGACATTGATAGATGACGCGCTGAACCGCAGGTTCTCGGCAAGTGCACTGATCGCAGCAGCTATTGCTACCCTGGGTGCCGGTATCATTCGTTATGACGGACTGAGCCAGGACTACTTGACCGGCTTTCTGATGCTGCAGGTGGCCAACATCACATTCGCAGCAGGCCAGGTTGGCTATAAACACCTGATGGCCGCCTACCCGTTGGAAATACCGGCGTGGCGCAGTTTTGGCTACTTCTTCTTCGGCGCTCTGCTGGTCGCCCTGCCTTCTTACCTGCTGTTTGGCAATCAGGATATGCTGCCAGCCAGTGCTTTGCAGTGGGGAATCCTGGTCTGGCTTGGCGTTGTCGCGTCAGGCATGGGCATGTACTGGTGGAACCGGGGAGGTTGCCAGGTGGATGCCGGCACCCTGGCAGTCATGAACAATGCGCTGGTACCGGCCGGCCTAGTGGTTAACCTGACTATCTGGGGACGCGATGAGGCCATTGTGCCTCTGATTATCGGAGGCAGCATTATCGCCAGTTCCCTGTACGTCAACCGGGTTTTACGCCAGCTCAGTCACCGGTCGCAACCGGTCGATCCGGCTGGGTGATCCACTCGCTCCAGGAGCCGGCATACAGCCTGGGCAATGGCATACCGGCCACGGCTGCAGCCAGAATGTTGTGGCATGCAGTGACACCGGAACCACAGTAGCAGACACGATTATGATCGTTACCTGCAGACTGTAAGCGGCTGGTCAACTGACGACTGTCCAGAAACTTACCCTGGTGATCGACATTTGCATTGCAGGGCAAGCAGACAGCACCGGGAATGTGGCCGGCGACCGGGTCAATCGGTTCCACTTCTCCCCGGAACCGGGCCTCGGCCCTGGCATCAATCATGACGAACTCTCCGGTGTTAAGAGATGCCATCACCTCCTGCGCACTGACTGTCATGCTGTCCTCAACCGTTGCTGCAAAGTCCCCCGCTACTCCTTTCTTCTCTATTCCGGATTCAGTTTCACCACCTTCAGCGAGCCAGGCCGCGATGCCACCATTGAGAACATAAACATCTTCGTGTCCCAGCCAACGCAGCAGCCACCAGGCTCTGGCAGCAAAGAACCCCGGACCATCATCGTAAACAATAACCTGAGTGGTATTGCTCATCCCTTTTTGTGCCAGGGTCTCTGCCAAAGCGTCTGGGTTCGGCAGGGGGTGTCGACCCGTCTTACCGGGTATCACAGCCGCCGACAGGTCCTCGTCCAGATCCAGGAACTGAGCACCCGGGATGTGTGAGTCGACAAAACTCTCTCGCCCCCAATGCGGTTCTCCCAGCTGAAAACGACAGTCAAATATGATGACCTTGCGATCACTCTGACCGTCAATCTTTCTGTCATCCACCTGTTTGCCTGACTGAACTTTCAACTCAGATACGGAAATTAATGGGGACATAGATTTTGCAACACGCGTCTCAGCCATCTCACTCTCTCACAGATAATCGTCATCAAATCGTCAATTTACCTACGTCAGTCTGTCACAAAAACGGGTCAAACTTCGGGCCAGTTCCGTTACACATACAGATTAATAATACAGATCAGCTGAGCTGACATACTGACAGGTAGACGGATATGATTAAACTCGTCTTGCGCCAATCATTCAACCCGACATTGCAAAAACTTGCAGCACTGGATGCACGATTGTTCCTGGGTATTAACCAGGCGCATCAGCGGTTTAATCTGAGATCAGCGGTTCGACTGGTATCAGCCAGTGGAGATGGGTATCTTTATGCCCTGCTCGCTTTCATCCTGATTCTGGTGGACAGGCAGGCAGGAAGTACATTGCTGTTGGTGGGGTGTGCTGCATTTCTGATTGAACTGCCACTGTACTGGGTGTTAAAAAACACCTGCAAGCGTCGTCGCCCCTTTCACGTAGTAGCAGCGATGGCTCCTTTCCTGAAACCATCCGATGAATTCAGCTTTCCTTCTGGCCACACCACGGCGGCCTTCCTGTTTGCCACCGCAGCCAGTCACTGCTTTCCTGCACTGACACTGGTTCTTTTTAGCTGGGCGGCATTAATCGGGTTGTCTCGTGTCATGCTCCGCGTGCACTTTGTTTCTGACGTGCTGGCTGGCATGCTGCTTGGCACCCTGATCGCTAACCTAAGCCTCCTATGGCTGGGTCAGGGTCTGTAACCAGACCCTGCAATCCAGGTTAAACCGTCTGCTGAATTTTCTTAAGGTGACGGTATTCCATCCACAACAGAAACTGTAATCCGAATATCAGCGTGGCCGCCAGCAAATGGACAGGCTGGACAATCGCGGGCATTCCCAGGTGGCCCAGGGTAGCACCTGACAGAATGGCCAGTCCCACCACAGTAAGGATACCCAGCATCAGCCTGGTCAGGTAATGCCCCAGCCCCAGTGAATGGTAGAGCATCCATACGAGCCAAAGATTGGCAAACAGGACAACCGCCGAAAAAGAACGGTGAACATAGAAGAACCAGGGCTGCATGGCAATCCAGCTGGACCGCTCTACACCCTGAAAATGATTCAGGAAATCGGTCATTTCACGAACCTGAGTCCCCATCGTAACCTGCAATACAGTCATTCCAATGACTGTATACAGCAAAGGGGCAAACTTTGACGGCAGGCCTGAAATGGCGTGCTGACCGGCAATATCGCGGCGTGAACGCGCCAGGGCAAAAAGCAGCACACCCACGATGGCCAGGGCCATGACCATATGCAGGGTAATCATGCCGGGTTGCAAATTCGATGCAACTACGCGCGCGCCCAGCCAGCCCTGAAAGATCACCATCAACAAAGCTGCCACTGATGCAACCGGAATCCAGCGGTCATATGACCTCAGGCGCAGCGATTTCCAGGCAGTAATCAGTATGAACAGCCCAATGCTGACGCCAACCAGCCGATTGACATATTCTGTCCAGGTTTTAACCGGGTTGAAGCGGGTTTCCGCATAGCCACGATCAGCATAGATTTCCTGGTAATTCGCAGGCAACTGAGCCTCGCTTACAGGCGGAACCCAGCGGCCAAAACAGGTTGGCCAGTCCGGACACCCCATCCCTGCCCCGGAGGCACGAACGGTGGCACCCACCAGAATCAGAAAATAGACAGCGATCAGTGTGATAAGGGCGATACGCCGGTAGGAAACTAGCGCAGACGATGTGCCTGCAGATTGCATTTCTTGCGTCATGGGTAGTTTAGGCTCTAGTTCAGGTCAGCAGAGTAGACTAATGCGCCAGATATTGAGTTGTCATTATTGCGGCAACAGTAATTTTACTCCTCCCAGCCGCCGCTGACCACCATTGGCGCATGGCTTGACCTGATTACCTTGAATCCTGCTGATCCAGAACAAGGTTTGCTGACCCGTTTCAGCTCTTTCCAGTCTGATCATCCTGCTGTCGCCAGGCTGATGGTGTCTGGCCTAATTTTTCTTTAAATGCCTTGTTAAAAGACGATAAAGAGAGGTACCCGACATCAAGCGCAATGCTGGAGATCGGTATATGAGCCTCATCCGGATCACGTAATCGGCTTGCCGCCTCTTCAATACGATACTGATTAAGGAACTGATTGAAATTACGAAAGTGCAGTGTCTGGTTGATCAGGCGCCGTAACCGGTATTCCTGTAATGATACCTTGGCTGCCAGATCCCCGATTGTCAGCCCAGACTCGGCATAAAGTCGCTCTTCGCGCATCGCTTTGAGTATGCGGTCAATGTAACGTTGCTCCTGCTGGGAAACATTATCAGTTTCACTGACCTGTTCAGGGGGCTTTGGCATCGGCTGATCTGCTGCCGTGTGGATCAGGTGCGATGCATCGGCTTTGAGACGAAACATCACCAGATTCACAAACATCAGCAGAATAAAGACGCCTGAAAAATAGACACTGTCGAGTTGGGGGCTGCCAAGCCAGAAAAAGCCGGAGCCGACAATCAGACCGACAATACTGCCCATACCAATTGCAAAGGGCACACGAATCTGACGCCGGGGTTCCACCAGGTCTTCATCACGGCCACGATAGGCCATAAATATCACATGGCACGCCAGCAAGAACATGATGAACTGCGGGATATAGAAGTAAGTGAAGAAAAACAGACTGATTTCAGGCGGGCGGCCTTCAAAAAAGAACAGCCCGACACAACGTGCAGAAATGTAAAAGGTAATCACCAGCCAGATCCATTGCGGTATGGCACGGCGATCATCAAACAGGTTGCGAGCCATCAGCCAAAGTACAGCCGGGGTAAAAGTAGCCAGTACCTGCAGTGGCGTCCGAACAATATCAGGCCAGGGCCACAGTCCTCTGGACAGAATATAGGAAACGATACAGACGCAAAATACGGCAATCAGCCTGGATAGACGTTGCCTGGGAAAATTAATCAGATACAGGCAGGCAAGAAATACCAACTGAGAAATGGCAAGAAAGCTACTTGCCGTGTGAATCCATTGCATAGGGTCTGATGACCTCAGAATCTCATGATTATTATTGATTCTTATTTCAACCGCTTGGGGCAAGCAAGTCAATTAACAAATAAAAAAACCCTGCGCTAATGCGACCACTTCTCTGCATTAACACAGGGTTTTTCGTCCCGAACTTATTGTCGATTACGGTGTAACATTTACCTCAAGATACTGGTCTGCGAACAGACCACCGTCATCAGCTCGAGCCCAAAGCACATAACGGCCTGGCTCTTTAAATGTCACAGATGACTCATAGACACCATCTTCCGGTACGGCTGGTGGCTTGAAGTAGGCACCCCAGGGCGAATTCGCACTGGCGCGCGTATCTTCCCAGCTCTTGACCTGCTGAGGCATGAACTCAGTTTCACCTTCGCCACGATACACACTCCACGACAGGAACAGGCCGTTAACCTTGCCCACAGTCACACGTGATGGTGCACGAAGGAAACGCTGAATTTCACGCTGCGCACTGGGACTGGCATCGCGGTTCAAGCTGGCAACACGACCTGGCTTGGGCAGCCCGTCATCCGTTACCTGGACACGCAGCTCCAGCGGCTCACCAACTCGCACACTGCGAACGGTATCACCAATGATACTGACCTGGGGTGGCGTATTGGCACGAGACTCAGGCGTACTGGTACCCGCACCCAGCGAACCGGTTTCTGAGGCAATCACAACATGATCGACAACATAGTCTTTATCCAGTGTCGCATAAGCGGTGCGAGTTTCACCGTTAGGCGAAGTGATGGTCCAGGTTAACTCCTGGTCACCCCAGTCTTCTGGCACTTGTACCTTGAAGGTAAAGCGGTTGCGACGCGGCTGGAAATGAGTAGGCTGACCACGATCTTCAGCGCCTGGGCTAAAGAAATTATTCTCGCCAACAGGAATATCCAGC
Organism: Pseudohongiella nitratireducens; assembly: GCF_001642735.1. GTDB lineage: Bacteria > Pseudomonadota > Gammaproteobacteria > Pseudomonadales > Pseudohongiellaceae > Pseudohongiella > Pseudohongiella nitratireducens. The sequence goes on from NZ_LWHM01000031.1 coordinate 231,205, forward strand.
TCTTCTTCCCAGTTTTCGTTGTGGTAACCGAAAATGAAGCTGTAACTGCCATCAGGGTTCTGCTCCCAGCCTTCATAGGCTGGCTCGATGTGCTGCCCCTTTAAATAGGTCTGGGCAGAAACCGGAGCGGCGATAAATGCCGCTCCCAACACAACGGTTGCCACAATGGCATGCACTCTGCTGAGTGCATTGTTTACTGCTTTCAACATCATTCTCCCTCCGAACCCGCTACGGCCATATGCGGCATGATTTCTTTTTCTTCGTCTTTAATAGTCAGGTAGTCAATCTTGGCGTCCGACATTTCTTCCTTGTCTTCTTCCGTCAACTCAACTGGTGCGACCAGCGGTGCCAGACACAACGGACAACCAATCACATGGTCATTCGGACCCAGATTCAGATTTCGGCGGCGATCAGCCATTTCCTGGAAGAACTCGTCTTCTGACATGGCAACGCGCATACCCAGGTCGATGAACATATTGGTCACAGACCGGTTACCTGAACCCTGCCAGTTACGTGAATCAGGCACATTCGGGTTGGTATCCGTATTGTTCATGTAGCCAACAATGTGCAGCACCGTGCCTTTTGGCAGCAGTGGCTGGTGATCGGCCTCAAAGGCATAACCACGTACCCAGTTATGGTCGTAACCCACACAAGACAGGGTCTCAACGGTATAGCCCCAGGAGGCTTCCAGACACATGCGCTCACCTGGTGCGTGCAAATGTGGCTCGAATGTCACGATCTTGGTTGGCTGATCAAGCACCGCATAGGCATGCAGTTCCTGGTTATCTTCATTACCGGCGATCGAGATATCCACACCATTACCCAGACCAATGATAGCCGGCTGGTATTTAGGCTCGTAGCCTTTCGGGTGGAAGCGGAAGCCAATTTCCAAGTGACCGGTCGTGTCTACACCCGTAGCGTGCAGGTGGACTGAATCAGAAACAATGGCCGAGCCTGCTCTTAGCAAACGACCGGCATCTTCATCAAAGATGTCAGGGTTACGGGCAATCTCATGAACAGGCCAGGAAACGGGTCTCTCTGTTGCCTGTCCATTCTCATCCTGAACCTGTGTGCTCCAGATCATATGGTGGACAATGTTACGACCACCGACCGTGTCACCAACGGCTTCCAAATCCAGGTCATTCACTTCGCGGATTTCGACAGATTTCACATAACGGTCTTCTTCCAGTCCTGTGGGAATGCTGGGAATGTTACCCCACCAGTCAGGTGCCTGACCTTCTACAGTAATATCTTCAGTGCGGACAATCAGATCAGGCTGACCTGCAGACCAGCCTGCAGCGTCATCGAAATTCAGAGGCTCTGGCGCATCAGCAACATCACCTTTGGGTACACCACCTCGAGCCCAGGCTGAAATAGCGGCCAGCTCTTCGTCACTCAGAGAAGGGTCCTGTTTGTAATGCTGAATACCCACCTCTTTTTCCGCATACCAGGGCGGCATAGCGCCCGCTCGGTCTCGCAGACCGGTACGGTATTCGATCAGACCAGCGAAAGGTACGACTTCGTCATAGGTAACCAGTGACATAGGCGCAACCCCACCGTCACGGTGACAGGTTTGGCAGGCGCGCTGCAGAATGGGTTCAATATCTTTATGGAATGTAACATCAGTACCTTGTTGCGCAGATGATACTGCTGGCATCATCAGTCCGGCAGCGCTCAACACACTGCTGGCCAGAAAGGCACGGGATAGACCTCGGCGGGTAAGCTTCAGCATCCTCACAGGACACCTCCTTTATATTATTGTTTAACGGTTCACGAAGCATTGGAACACGATTTCAACAACACCGTCTTGCTGATTCATGCAATAGGCTGACGGATTTCTGAAAAAACGTACAGAAACCTAATAATCCGTCAGTTCGGCCATACCGATCACGATTTGAAAATGATATAAACTGGACACACTCAGCAGTAATGGGAAGGGAGATGATTCGACAGACCGCACACAGGCTCAAGGCAGGCAACTTTCTGCCAGGCATACTGATTGGCTGGTTATTACTGGCAACCACCAGTCACGCCCAGCACAACCACGGTTATCAGTATTCCGGCTCAGTTAACTTCGAAACCATTCCGGAAGATGACTCTGTTTTACCGGAACAGCCTCGCGATCTCATTCTTCAATTCAGTGAGCCAGTGACATTAATGAAACTCGCGCTTCGCAATGACATCGAAAAGCTGGTCGATATCGGGTTCCGTTACGATCCCACTCCCAGCCGTGTGTTTATCTGGCCATTGCCTGAACTGCCAGACTCGGATTACTACCAGATAGACTGGTCAGCCCTGGATTCGAAGCGAATCATGATGGTAGGGCAGTTTTTCTTCTCGGCTGGACCGGATGCCGTGGTTCCCAGCTCAATCATTGCTGAAGAGGAGGAAACGTTAATGGTACCGGATTATCGCTTGAGTGATTTATCAACGTTCACGCCACCCGAAAACAAGCAACCCGACTCAGTCCGGATTGGTGGCAGGTCAGAGCAACCGGCCACCAATGATGAGGCTTCACCCGAAGGCAAAGAAGGCAACTAGCCAGGCATCAGTGAAGTGTCGCGTGGCGTGGCCGCTGCGTTGAGTGGCAGAAATCAGGGTGGAGCAAATCGGTCTGCTTCACCATTAACAGGTCATGCCGCGTTAATCTCTCGTACTCACTGGTCGGCTCCACACCAGGGACATCCTCAAGCAGTACACAGATCACGTCATCATTATCCATATCGACAACCACACAGCGCTTGAAACCGGCCACAGTATTCAATGCCGCAAAACTGCCAACATCACAGGCATGGGGCGGAAAGCGCCCGACCGCATCCTGGATAACACCCGCCGAAGAATAGGCTGTGCCGAACCCGGCAGCGGCTACAACATGAATAATTTCAATAATTTCCGGATCCGTCAAATCAACACGAACGGAATCAGTCGCTTCAGCGAATTCGCCGTCCTGATGAAACGTCACCAGCTTGAGGAACAGGCTCATATCGTCCTGGTTCCATTCCAGCATCTCTTCTCTTTCACTACGGGAGCTGTCTGAGGAAAAGCTCATCACACTAGTTTCAATAGTAAGATCTTTTCTCTCTTCATTGTCTTCTTCCGAATCAAAAGGAACGACCATAGAAACAGCACAGAATCCATCACTGGATTCAGCACTGAGTCGCCAAAGGAAAGGGATGTTTCCGGAGAGTTCAACCATGATGTGAAAAACCTGCAAAAATCATGTGTGTTTACGATAGCATTACTACTCACAATTCACCAGAAGAAACCGCCGGTAAAATTGCTTCCGCCAGTAACGAGATATGGGCACGAAAGTAACAATTCAAGGTCTTGCCAAAGCACATTTTTTCTGAACCTTTCTTCAGTTCGAGCGATTGTCCACAGAATCTGTGGATAACTCAGTTGATAACTTGATAAGAAACGCCTGAAATGCCTGATATACAGTACTTCAACTCAAATTGATCATTTTTTGTACAATTCAAATATCGCTATATTTCAATAAGTTATTGCTTTTTTATAGGCTAAAATGCACTTTTAAAAGAAATTGTGCAATTGGTTGACATGCCTGACATCTGTGTGCATAAATCCTTCTGAATTTCACAGGAAGCTGCAATAAACTGGCTTTTCTGTCTGTTTTTACTACTGTTTTTTACCCTATAATGTCCCAACCTTAACCGATAGTGATGATGTCAATGAAATACCGCGCTTTTCCCTTGCTTTTTACAGCTCTCTTGATACTGCTATTGGTTTACTCTGTCGGTCGTTTTCTCAATCGGCAAAGCATCACAGACACGCATGATGAAATTCTGGCCATCATCCGCTCATCCATGGAAGCCAAAAGCGCTGCACCGATCATTAATGCGGCTGATGAAGAATTGTTTGCTACAGTCGATGCCGAGACTTATTACAACCTCTTTATGGCGCTGGAGGGTGCCGGAGAGCTGCAGAGCCTTAATGACATCAGCTATGAAGTCAGCAGCAGCCACTGGTGGCCGTGGTTAGCGGATTATCAGGTGCAGTACCAATTATCAGCGCAATACTCTCGTGGCAGCGCTGATGCCGTTGTAACGGTACTTTGGCATGACGGGCAGTGGGGATTTTCTCATGTCGAACTTGCTATCCACACCGCGATAGCGAAATCAATCACGGTCGTTGCTACCGCGCAGCCGACGTAACCCGGCGGCGAGCAAGCGGATCACAATCACAATGGCCACTGCTGACAGCAGAATAATTCCCAGGAAAAGCAGCGTTCCCAGAAAAAAACTCAACAGCTCTTCTGTCGAGATGTTATATGACATCACCAGGGCATAAAGAGCAGCCCCGGCAATCAATACCAAAGTCAACGTTGCGCGCAGTTTATGCGAAAGTAGACGTTTCTTTGCCATGTATCCTCTGTTTAGCAGCTTAACCAGGGCTTCTCAGTGCATCACTGACCCGCAAGCCCGCGAATGGCCTGGAGTAATGTATTATTCTCTTCCTGCGTACCTACCGTGATACGCAGCTTGTCCTGAAGCCTCGGCTGAGCAAAATAGCGTACCAGTATTCCTTGGGCTTTCAAGGCCTGATACAACGCGTTGGCATCCAATAGCTCACCTCCCACCTGCCTCGCAGCCCAGGTGACCAGCAGAAAATTACTGTGGCTGGGCAACACATCAAAGCCCAGGTCAGACAATGCTGACGCCAGACGACTACGCTCATCACGAACCCTTTGCCAGCACTCCCTGGCATAAGCCTGAGACTTGAGCGCGGCAGTGGCCAGGCGCTGTGAAATCAGGTCAGTATTGTAGCTGTCGCGGGTTTTAAACAGCATCGGAGCCAGCAAGGATTCGCTGGCGATGCCATACGCAAAACGCAACCCGGCCAAAGAGTACCCCTTGCTCATGGTTCTGAGCAATATCACGTTATCCAGTTGCTTAACCAATGGTACTGCGTTGTAGCTGATATCCGGCGAAATGAAATCCACATAAGCTTCATCAATCACCAGCACCCCCTGGAATGTCTCAGCAATTTGCGCCAGCTCAGGCGCTGACAGCAAACGACCGGTAGGTGCATGCGGATTAACAATAAAGGCAATACGGGCACCCGAGGCATTTAACTGATCAGCAAAATCTTGCGGCAATCCCCAATCGTCATTCAACGGGATACGCTGCATTTTACAGTTTTGTACTGCAGCCAGAACAGGGTAGAGAGAATAGCTGGGTTCCGCCATGGCGATGGTGTCACCCGCATCTGCAAATGTCGTGATAATAAGCCGCAACAGCTCATCACCACCATTGGTCGCCATAATGTTGTTCTGACTGACCCCGTGCAAGTCAGCAGCCACCTCACGAAAATCATCAGCAAATGGCGGCGGGTAGCGACGCAGTTCGGCCACATTGACATCTGTTAACGCCTGCGCGACTTCAGGTGCCGGCGGATAGGGATTTTCATTCGTGTTCAACTTGATAACGCGTGACTGACGGGGCTGCTCCCCCCAGGAATAACCTTGCATGTCACGAATATTATTGCGCTCGTAGCTCATTCCATACTGCCTTTTCAATACCAACCCTGGGACGGGAGTGCTACCCACCAGGAAGATAGGTTTCTGTGCGTTTATGCCAGCCGGCACGCCAGCGTATTTCATTACGTTCAGCAGGGGCATTAGCGATGCGGCGATCCAGAATCTCTCTTGCAGACCTGGCAAATGCAGATAACACCTGCTCTCCTGAGTCCGATTGCAATGCCGCCATATCCATATGCTCAAGCACCTGCAAAAGTCCCCAGCCCTGCCCCTGGTATCTCTCTGAAGCCGAGACGCCCTCTCCTTTAAAATTGACATAATCAATCAGTGCGTACATGCCATAAGGGGGAGCGGCATTGGCGACAGTGGCAAAGCGTTGCTGCAGGTCATCAGGGGTATCACTGTGAGCCTGCATCAAAGCCAGGCTGTTGCGCATACGCTGGACAATAAAAGCCGCCTGCACCTGTCGTGTCTCCAGCAAAAATTGCCGTAACGACTGCATGCGCTCACTATCCTGGCTGGCCAGAAACGTTTCCCGGTCTGACCAGGGGTTATCCCATTCTGCTAACCCGGCTATCCAGGACGGCAAAGAAACACCACTGGCGACATAAAAGGCCAGCAATTCGGGAAAACTTTCCTTAAAAGCTTCCTGCTGGCCGGTGCGATACCAGATAAAATGCCCAATACCCAGAGACGGGAAATCTTCTCCTGCATTCCAGCTGGTCAGACAGGCTTCCCGACCCGCGCATTCATTTTGAAATATCTGGTCTGCGATCCATTGCTGCTGGTGTGTATTCAATTGCGGCAAAGCACCAGGCTGGGCGTGAACACTCAGGCAAACCCACCACAGGCCAACCACTGCAAACCAGCGGCGAGAGCCACTCATTAAAGCTGCACCTCATTCAGGCGACAGCTCATGATCAGCGCGTCTTCCCGGTCATCCTGGATTGACGAAGCGGGATAATAACCACGTCGCTCGCCCACCTGGATGAACCCGAATTCGTAATAAAGGCCACGAGCGGCTTCATTGGAAGGTCGAACCTCAAGAAAACAATCTGCCGCGCCAGTCACCCTGGCCTCTGTTAGCAGCTTGCGCAGCATTTGTCGCCCCAGCGAGTGACGACGGGCCTGTGGGTGCACGCACAGTGTCAGCAGGTGGCTTTCGCCAACGGCAACACTTAACACCCCATGACAAAGCACTTTGATACCGTCTGATATCACCCAGCACTCATAACCTGCACTGATACAATCCTGGAAGATTCGCCGAGTCCAGGGGCTGTCATAGGAGAGGTTTTCATTACGCACTACCTGATCAAGGTCCTCAGCCGTCATGCGGCGACAAGTGAGCGACTGACCGATAGCAATTGATGGTGCCTGTCCTGCAATTGGATCCAGTTCTGTCATGCTTGGGTTTCTTTTCTTATCCTGTTGAAAGTCGTTGTCGTAAAGCTTGCATGTGCTGCCATGCTTCTCGTTTTGTTGAAGGTGAGTCCACCATCTCATGCATGGCGTGCGTATATAGCACTTCTACTTTGAATGGCTCCCAGGCAGAAAGTTGTCCGGTTTTTATTGTCGAGGGCAAAAATACCGGTAGTGCCGATGATAACACCAGCAGATTGGCTACCGGCCTGTCATTGAGCTGTTTGGCGACAAAACCATTCACCGCACTGGTCGCCGCAGCACTATCCTGAATAGCCAGACCCGGCATGGGCCAGCTAAACAGCCGCGCCCTGAGGTTCGAGGTATCAATACCAGGATCCAGCGCTACCAGCATACGTTTCATCATATCGCGCTGGGCAGCCGGAATGCGCGTTTCCGCTCCCGGCATCATGGCGAGCAATGCCAGCCGATCATCCACATTCACCCAGGTGAAATTGAATGCCACTGGCTGATTTGTAACAACGGTATCATCTGCCTGGGTAACTTCCCTGTTGTTGTCAGGAACATCGGCAATATCGCCACCATCAGGGACTTCTACGCTAGCTTGCTGCTTACGGTTCCTATCTTGCAGCCTGTCTCTCGGCTGTTTGTGCTGATCATCATCGTTAAGCAACTGACGAGCCTGCGTCAAAGCCCCCGACTTACCAGCGGACGCACTATCTGTCGTATGACTTTTATTAGGCACCGGCTCATCAGCACGTGTCTCTTCCAACGAGAAGATAACATCATGTGACCGGGCAGCTGTGGAGGATGCCTCGCGGGGAAACCAGGGGGTAATTCCCATCTCTCTGAGAACCCGGCGTCGCTGTTGCTCGCGTGGTTGCAACATACTAATCGTCATATTGTCGCGTAGGTATTTTTCATCTTGCCTATTATACGTTACTGACTGCCTTGTGCACCAAAGGTAATATTGTCAGTCTCTCACAATCATGCTTGAATCGTTGCAAACTCAATGGGGGGATACCATGAAAGCGATACTATGCAAGGAATACGGCGGACCGGAAAAACTGATCATTGGCGATACTGACTCACCGATACCAGAACCAGACCAGGTGGTTGTCGATGTCTATGCCGCATCCATTAACTTCCCGGATACCTTGCAGATCCAGGGAAAGTATCAGTTCCAGCCACCCATGCCATTTACCCCCGGCTCGGAAGTCGGTGGCGTGGTCTCTCATGTGGGTAGCGAAGTCAGCAACCTGAAAGTAGGCGACCGGGTTATGGCGGTATCAACGATTGGTGGCATGGCTGAACAGGTATGTTGCAATGCGTCCTCTGTCCGGAAAATCCCGGATAACATGGACTTCAATACCGCAGCAGGCTTCGCCATGGTTTACACCACATCGTACCATGCGCTGAAACAGCGGGCCCGGATTCAGCCAGGCGAAACGCTGCTTGTCCTTGGCGCCAGTGGTGGCGTGGGCCTGGCTGCCGTTGAATTGGGCAAACTGATGGGTGCACGGGTCATTGCCGCCGCCAGCAGTGATGAAAAACTGACCTTTATCGAGCAGGCCGGGCCCGATGAACTGCTTAACTACGGCGATGGTGAGTTAAAAGAAAAGGTCAAAGCTCTGACTGACGGGAAAGGCGCTGATGTGATTTATGATCCGATCGGTGGCGATCTTTTTGACCAGGCGACGCGCTGTATCAACTGGAATGGCCGCCTGCTGGTTGTCGGTTTTACCAGTGGCAGAATTCCCAACTACCCCGCTAACCTGGCCCTGTTAAAAGGATCATCAATGGTTGGCGTCTTTCTGGGCCGCTTCCGCAAGGAGGAACCCGAAGCCTACGAGCAGAATTTCCAGGAATTGCTGCAAATGTACAGTGACGGGAAAATCCGTCCGATTGTCACTCAGACCTACCCTTTTGAGGACTTTGAGTCGGCATTCAATGTCTTCAAAGAGCGCCGGGTAATGGGCAAAGTCACCTTGACCATCCGTCAGGAATAAGCGACACACGACAAACTGATACGAACATTCGTTCGATTTACTTGCGCTCGCCCGATTCCGCCGTATATATTGCTCTACTTCGTTAGGTTCTGTCAGCAGTTCCTAGGGTAGTCAAAGAATACGAGAATAAGAGGCGGGCGCAAGTCCAATCGCATGAAGAACGTATTATCCGCGCAACAAATCCAGCAAGATTTACTGACCCTCCGCGATATCGCCGCAAACCTGCGGAAACCGGGTTCCATTCTGGAAACCGAAAAACAGACAGTCAACGGCATAGAGATGGACGTTTTCAAAAACGTCGCTACCAACCTGCACGGTATTTACCAGCTCGGGCTGGAGGCAGCTGACCAGGATTTTCTGGTCTATGCAGACGAACGTTATACCTTCGCCGAAGCATTGAAGACAGCAGAGGCTATAAGTTGTGCGCTGATCACGGAATACGGTATCGGCAAGGGTGACCGGGTAGCCATCTGCTCGCGTAATTATCCTGAGTGGTGCCTGGCATACATGGCGATTACTATCATAGGCGCCATTGCCGTTCCCATGAACTCCTGGTGGCAAAGCAAGGAACTGGCATACGGGATTGAAGATAGTGGCGCCAAAATCATATTCGCCGACCATGAACGACTGGAGCAACTAAGCCAGGTACGATCACAACTATCAGTAGAAGCCGTGGCCATCAAAACGGAGGCGCTCCCCACCCCGGCACAGCCTTTTGCGCAACTGGTGGAAAAAGGACTCGCTGCCAGAAACAGTGTGGATCTGTCTGCCATCAATGTCTTGCCGGACGACGATGCCTCCATCATGTATACCTCGGGATCAACCGGCAACCCCAAAGGCGTCTTGTCCACGCATCGAAACATAATCAGCGCACTCTACACCTGGATATTTGTCCGCGATGCCAATGAAACCCTGCGGCCCGAAATCAAGGTAGAGAACCCGGAATTCCCCGAAGCGATTCTGGCGAATGTGCCACTGTTTCACGTCACGGGATGTCATGCGCAGTTCCTGCTTTGCTTTGTCATGCTGCGCAAGTTCGTGATGATGTATAAGTGGAATGCAGAACAGGCCCTTGCACTGATTGAAAAAGAGCGCATATCTGTGCTGCATGGTGTACCGACCATGACCTGGGAGGTGATGAACTCTCCGGACTTCGAGAAAACCGACCTGCGTAGTTTACGTATCGTGCAAAGCGGTGGTGCAGCCCGCCCACCCGGTCACTTGAAACTGATTCAGGATAAATTTGCTGACCATATTCAGCCTGGCCAGGGCTATGGCTTGACGGAAACCAATGCCATTGGTGCAACCATTACAGGCAAATTCTACCTTTCCAAACCGGAAAGCACGGGCCGCCCTTCTCCACCAGTGACACAAGTGCAAATCAAGGATGAAAGTGGCAATATCCTGCCCGCCGGAGAGATCGGTGAGATCTGTATCAAAGGTGCCACCATCATGAAGGGGTACTGGAAGAAACCGGAAGAAACAGCAAAAGCATTGCAGGATGGCTTCTTCCACACCGGTGATGTCGGTCTGCTGGATGAACACGGTTTTCTGTTTATCAAAGACAGAGCCAAAGATATCGTCATCCGCGGCGGAGAAAATATTGCCTGCGCTGAAGTGGAATACGCGTTATCAGATCACCCCGCTGTTTGTGAAGCCGCTGTCTATGGCCTTCCTGATGAGCGTCTGGGAGAAGTTGTCGCCGCATCAGTGCAGATCAGAAGCGAAGACGCTGTCTCGGTGGAAGCGTTACAGGCATTCTTACAGTCCAGAATAGCCCATTTCAAGGTACCCGCCTGCATTAAGTTACAGACGGCTCAGTTGCCAAGAATTGCCACTGGCAAAATTGCCAAAAAAGAAATTCGCCAGGCAGTTTTGGCACAGCAATCGTCTCTGTAATTTTTTTCATTTAATACTTGCATTACTGCAATTTATACAGATAATTCGCCTTGTGAAGACCTGTCCGGTAAAACGACTTCAAAAGAGTCGATTTACCGGTTTAAAACCGGCTCATGCGTTTGGTTTCCGGGGCATTTTCCCTGGGCTCTGATCGCGGGATGCTGGCTGCTGCGGACACGCTTTCTGCGGCTGTCCAGATGCTCATATTGGTTCCGTAATCCGGAATTTTTCAGAGAGTTATCACTATGAAAGGTCGATCCTGGGATGATTTTAGCGATTCCGCTAAAGACTACCTTGATGCAGGTATGCTGGCAGATACAGAGTTTGAGGATGAGCCAGAAACCAAGCACGGTCAGCGCCGTCGTCTGACGGAATTGCGCCGCCGCACTGAAGAGCGCCTGGACTGGAAACGCATGTACGGTGAGCTTCAGTTTGATGATCTGGATGATGAACGTCTTTGGGACGATGATCAGATCAGTTATCAATACGACAATGCTGACGACATGCTGGACGACTGATTGTCCCGCTTAGCAGACGCTGTGCATTAGAACCGCCAGGCGCTTAACGCGCCTGACGTAAACGTTCTATTCGCTCATTCAGCGGTGGATGGGACATAAACAGTTTACCAAACGCATCCTTCGCTTTGTGGTTGATCCCAAACGCCACCAACTCATCCGGCATCTGCGTTGGCTGTCCCATTTTCAGCCGTTCCAGTGCCGCAATCATTTTCTGACGACCTGCCAGCGATGCTCCGCCAGCATCAGCACGGAATTCTCGCTGCCGACTGAACCACATGACAATCACTGACGCCAGAATACCCAATACCAACTGAGCAACGATAGAGGTAATCCAGAACGCCGGACCATGACCCTGCTGGGTTTTAAATACCACCCGATCCACAAAATGACCGATCACCCGAGACAGGAAAATCACAAACGTATTAACCACACCCTGAATCAAAGTCAGGGTCACCATGTCACCATTGGCGATGTGCGATATTTCGTGCGCCAGAACGGCTTCTGCCTCTTCCTTGGTCATGGTATTCAACAGCCCGGCGCTGACAGCCACCAGTGAGCTGTTCTTGCTCGCACCGGTCGCAAACGCGTTGACTTCCGGCGAGGGGAAAATAGCCACTTCCGGCATTTTGATACCAGCACGTTTGGCCTGATCTGCCACTGTCGACAACAACCATTGCTCCGTCGCATTACGCGGCTGAGAAATAACCTGGGCACCAGTGGATCGCTTGGCTAGCCATTTGGACATGGCCAGGGAGATAAAAGAACCACCAAAACCGATAACCGCTGAAAAAATCAGCAAAGCATTGAGATCAAGATCTGTACCGTTCTCGGCCAGAATCTGTTCAACGCCAAGTAGACGTAAAACAATACTCAGTACCAGCACAATGGCCAGGTTGGTGAGCAAAAACAGCGCAATACGCTTCATATCAAGTACCCTCAGTCAACTGCAGAATCGATCACTTTCTCGTACAGTGGAGCAACTTTTGGCATTTTCGCGAACAGGGTTTGAAAGTGTCGCTGAACCCGGCCCATATTGATGACCGACATCCCGCTGGCAAAACCAAACCAGACATAAAGTCCGTTCAGGTCACGAAACATCTCAGGAATATAATGGGGGCCGGTTATCGTTCCTTCAAGGTAGTGCTGATACAAAATCGGAATGTCATCCAGCGTGATCTTACCGACAAAAAGCATCGGCAATATTTCCGGCACACCCGATTGAATCGCACTGCGAATAAAGTTGACGTTTTCCACGAAACCGCGCAGATAGGAGAGGTCTTTACTAAAGACCGACCCGCCGGACAAGGTTCCCCCCCGGAATACTCGCTGGGTGATTTTATAGCTGTCTGCAGGCGGTAGTCCACGATTGGTGAAAAAATGATAAACATCGAGAAAGTCAGCACCCTGCTCTGCCATATCAACCGCTACGACCCGGTCGCTGACTTTAAGGGCTCTGCCAGGATATGAACTGAAAGTCAGGGTCTCCATCAGTACAGCCAGCCCTTCCTGGCAAGCTGTTACCCGGGGAGAGCCGACACTGAGCCAGGTTGCCCAGGGCTGCTGGCGACCATTCAGAGTCGTTCCGACATGAACCCAGCCCTCATGGACTTCCAGCACCTGCAAATCGAACTCGGTAAAAGACGCATCCTGGTTAATCTTGATGTAATCACCACCGGCAGCTGCATCTGAGACGATACCATCGCTTAAAATGACGCGGATATCGCCCGGGTCAAAATAATTACCCAGCCGATCCTGAAGTATGTCTACTGCGTCGGTTGCCGAAATGTTCTTTTCATAGGGGCGAACGAGATGCGCTGCGCCTGGCATGGAAAAAATTTCACCCAGCTTTTCTCCCAGTTGCCGCAAGGTTTTTCTGTCACCACGCAGATGATCCCTGGCAGAGCCATAAAGCGCCCGGCTGTATCGGCCAAACTCGGGGCTTCCCCGGTTAGCCAGCATATCGATAACCAGCAGATACTGATCAATCGTCCGGCACAGGATGCCCCCGAGACCGTCACTTCGCCCCAGTTTACGACGGGTTTCTCGTCTCAGGTGTAAAAAGCGATCGCGCTGCTGGACCGGGTCAAAACCCAGCTCCTGATTCTGGTAGTGATTTTCCGGTAGCCTGGGAAGCTCTCGCCCCTTGTCTTTGAAAAATGTCTTCTCGACCTCTGACGGCCACTTGATTGCATCGAGAATACGAATCGGGCGCTGTAACTCCAGCAACTGGTCAGAAAGCACCTTGACCTGTTGCTGATATTCATTCACTGCCATTATTAAAATTCCAGAAAACCGAAGCTCGGCTATCGTATTAGCCAGTCACAAGCGATTTGATATTAGTAAATTCACGAATGCCAAACACACTGAGTTCGCGACCATAACCAGAGGCTTTAACACCACCAAAAGGCATACGAGGGTCTGATTTGACAAAATCATTGATAGCAACAGCACCAACCTGTAACTGCCTGGCGACTCGCTCAGCGCGCTCAGTATCCCGGGAAAACACAGCGCCGCCCAGACCAAACTCTGACTGATTGGCCAGTGCCACAGCACTTGCCTCATCCCTGGCACGGATCACAGCAGCCACAGGGCCAAATAATTCCTCATCAAAAGCAGGCATACCCGGCCTCACTTCACCTAGCACAGTTGGCCAGAAAAGCGATCCTTCTCGTTTGCCACCTGTCACCAGAACCGCGCCAAGTCGAATACTCTCCTCTACCTGATGCGCCAGTGATTCACTCAGATCATCCCGGGCTTGTGGTCCGATATCAATGTCTGACTGCATCGGGTCGCCAACGGATTTTGCAGCCATGGCATCAGCCATACCAGCGACAAAAGCACCATACACCTTTTCGTCAACAATAAACCGTTTTGCAGCAATACAGCTTTGACCGTTATTCAGCAGCCGGCTGGTGACACAGCTTTCCACCGCCTTGCCAACATCTGCATCATCCAGGACCAGATAAGGGTCACTGCCCCCCAACTCCAGTACCGTTTTCTTCAAATACTGCCCTGCTTCAGCTGCCACCTTACGCCCAGCATCAGTACTGCCGGTAAAGGTGACTGCCTGTATTAACGGATGCCTGATCACGCGGGCACTGTCACTGCCGCTGACCAGCAAAGTGCGGAACAGGTCCTCGTCCAGCCCAGCTTCGCGACACAAAGACTCAATTGCCAGTGCACAACCAGGAACATTGGACGCGTGTTTAAGCACCGCCGCATTACCAGCCATCAAGGCCGGTGCCAAAAACCTGAAGACCTGCCAGTACGGAAAGTTCCAGGGCATAATAGCCAGGATCACACCCATTGGCTGATACATCACCTTTCCGTCCAGGCCTTCTCCGCTGACGTTCTCTGTGGCCAGCATGCCAGCACCCTGCTCAGCGTAGTATTCGCAGACCCAGGCACATTTCTCGACTTCCGCTGCAGCACTGCTCAATGTCTTCCCCATTTCCGAGGTAGCCAGGCGTGCCAGTTCGTCTTTTTTTTCCCGAAGCAGCGATGCCAGTTTCTGTAAATATTGCGCACGTGCTGCCAAGGACTGTTCAGCCCAGACCTTTTGCGCTTGTGATACGCGCGACAAAGCATCATCCAGCAGTCCCAGGTCAAATGACTGATAGGCCTGATTCTGTTTACCCGTGTAAGGGTTCATACTGATCATCTGTGTCATCGTTCTACTCCTTTCCCGGGGCTGTCATACGCCCGGGATCAACAGCTTCATCGAACTCGTCAGCACTCATCAGCGACAGGGCGACCACCGCCTCTTTCAGGCTGACACTGTGCTGGTCAGCATGTTTTGCGGCTTTTGCAGCTTGTTCATAACCAATCACCGGACTCAGGGCAGTGACCAGCATCAGTGAACGTGCCACATAATTGGCCATCACCGCTTCGTTGACCTGCAAACCCTGCAAGCAATGCTGATCAAAACTGTCTATCGCATCGGCCAGCAGTTGCTGGCTTTCCATCAAGGTGTGAACGATCAGCGGCTTGAACACATTGAGCTGAAAATGCCCCTGACTGCCCGCCATACTGACGGTACTGTTGTTGCCCATAACACGCAGACACACCATGGTCAGCGCTTCTGCCTGGGTCGGATTGACTTTCCCGGGCATGATGGAACTACCCGGTTCATTGGCCGGAACCTTCACTTCAGCCAGACCACAGCGCGGACCGCTGTTCATCAAACGAATATCATTGGCTATTTTGAAAAGCGACGTCGCCAGGGTATTGTAATGCCCATGCAACGTCAGCAGTGCTTCATGGGCGGCAAGCAACATAAAGTGATTGTCTGCCACCACAAACGGAATATCTGTGATACGGGCCAGCTCTTCGACTACCGTGGCTGCCCAGGCAGGGTGTGTATTTAAACCCGTGCCAACAGCGCTGCCTCCGATCGCCAGTTGCCGGACAACTGGAGCAGTGTCAGACAGCTGCTGATCACAAAACTGTAATTGTGATCGCCAGGCGGACACTTCCTGGGCAAATGTCACAGGCGTGGCATCCATCATGTGCGTCCTGCCACTTTTAAGCACAGAAGCAAACTTTTTTTCCAGCCCCAGCAAGGTCTCTATGATGTCTCCCAGTGAGTCGCGCATTTCATGCATGCCCTGCAAGGCAACCATATGCATGACTGTGGGGAAGGTATCATTCGATGACTGCGACATATTGACATGGTCGTTCGGGTGCAAGGGCGTGTATTTGCCCCGCACACCACCCGCCAGCTCATTGCCAAGATTGGCGATGACTTCGTTGACATTCATATTGGTTTGCGTTCCGCTGCCCGTCTGCCAGACTGACAATGGAAAGTGGCCCGAACAATCCCCGGCCAGCAATTGGTCGCAAGCCTGAGCAATCAGGTCTCGTCTTTCGCTATCCAGGCTGCCTAGTTTGCTGTTTGCTATAGCCGCAGCCTTTTTCAGCTGAATAAAGGCCCGTATGAATGCAGCGTCGAATCGATGATTGCCAATCTTAAAGTTTTCCCGGGAGCGTTGCGTCTGCGCCCCCCAGAGCGCATCCGCTGGTACCTCTACCACTCCCAGGCTGTCAGTTTCCTGGCGTGTACTCATGACGCCATAAGTTTGTTAACGACGAAAGGCATAATCCCGCCACTTTCGTAGTATTTCACTTCTTCCGCCGTATCCAGCCGGCATAGAAGATCAACCGTTTCGGACTTTCCGTCCGTATAAGAGACAGTCATGGTCACGGTCATGCCTGTGCTGATCTGTGCCAGGCCGGACAATGTGATGGTCTCACTGCCATCTATCTTCAGCGTCTTGCGGGTCACACCTTCCGGAAACTGTAAAGGTAGCACCCCCATGCCAGCCAGGTTGGAGCGGTGGATACGCTCAAAACTTTCAGCCACTACCGCTCTGACACCTAACAGGCGAGTCCCTTTGGCCGCCCAGTCACGACTGGAGCCGGTACCATATTCCTTGCCGGCTAACACGACCAGCGGCGTCGAAGATTTCGCATAGGTCATGGCAGCATCATAGATACTGGTCTGCTCACCATCCGGCATCAGTCTGGTGAAACCGCCCTCAACGTTGTCCAGCATTTCATTGCGAATACGCACGTTAGCAAAGGTACCGCGCATCATCACTTCATGATTACCACGCCGAGAACCGTATGAGTTAAAGTCCCCTGGCTTGACGCCTTTTGCCATCAGGTACTCACCAGCCGGGCTCGACTGGCCAAAAGCCCCAGCCGGGGAAATGTGGTCAGTGGTCACGGTATCGCCCAGTACGGCCAGAATTCTGGCACCTTCGATATCCCCCGGCACTGGAGCCAGCTCGTCAGCAAAAAATGGCGGATTCTGGATATAGGTTGAATCATCATTCCACTTATATGTCGCACCTTTGGCAACCGGCATGTCGTTCCACGCCTGGTTGCCGTTGAAGACATCAGCATAGTCACTGACAAACATATCACGGCTGACGTTTGAGACAGCTTCCTTGATATTCTCTGTCGTGGGCCAGATATCATGCAGATAAACCGGCTGACCATCAGCGTTTTTTCCCAACGGATCTTTGGATAAATCTATTTCAGTGGTACCTGCCAAGGCGAAGGCAACTACCAGGGGCGGTGAAGCCAGCCAGTTAGCTCGCACTTTGGCATGGATACGTCCTTCGAAGTTACGGTTACCGGATAGCACCGAGCACACCGTCAGTTTGCCTTCATCAATCGCGTGCTCAATATCATCTGGAAGCGGGCCAGAATTACCGATACAGGTAGTACAGCCATAGCCCACCAGGTTAAATCCCAACTCATCAAGCGGATCCTGCAAACCGGCTTTTTCCAGATAATGCGTCACGACCTTTGAACCAGGTGCCAGTGACGTTTTGACCCATGGTTTGACTTTAAGGCCTTTTGCCAGGGCATTTCTTGCCAGCAACCCTGCTGCCATCATGACGGAAGGGTTGGAAGTATTGGTGCAAGACGTAATCGCCGCAATCACGACGTGGCCATCTTCCATGACCCATTTCCCGTGATCCATGGCAACGGCCGTTTTGCTGTGATTTCCGTATTGTTTTCTGGTGGCCTCTGCCATACCAGTCAACGCTACACGGTCCTGTGGTCGACCGGGCCCAGCAAGACTTGGCTCTACCGTGCCGAGGCCCAGAATGACATCACTGCTGTAAACGGCTTCAACACCTTTTTCACGCCACAGCCCCTGAGCCTTGGAATACGCCTCGGTCAGCGCCAGCGTTTCTTCATCACGGCCGCTTAATTGCATGTACCGCAGTGTCTCTTCATCGGCAGAGAAGAAACAACAGGTGGCACCATATTCAGGAGACATATTAGCAATCGTTGCCCGGTCAGCCAGCGACAATTCCGCCATGCCATCGCCATAAAATTCGACAAACTTACCGACAACACCATGTTTTCTTAACATTTCAGCCACGGTTAAAACCAGGTCAGTTGCTGTCACCCCTTCTTTAAGCCGCCCCTCCATACGCACGCCGACCACTTCCGGGATGCGCATGGTAATTGGCTGCCCGAGCATGGCAGCTTCTGCTTCAATACCGCCCACACCCCAACCCAGCACAGCCAGGCCATTAATCATTGTGGTATGACTGTCAGTCCCGACCAGCGTGTCCGGATAGGCTCGCATTTGGCCATTGACTTCTGCTGACCAGACACACTTGGCCAGGTACTCAAGGTTGACCTGGTGGCAGATCCCTGTACCTGGTGGCACGACACGGAAATTATTGAATGCCTCCTGCCCCCAACGCAGAAACTCATACCGCTCCCGGTTTCTATCCATTTCGATTTCGACATTGTCTTCGTAGGCTGACTCAGTCGCGAACCTGTCCACCATGACCGAGTGGTCGATCACCAGATCCACCGGATTGAGTGGGTTAACTTTTTCAGGGTCGCCCCCACGCAAGTTAACGGCATCTCGCATAGCAGCCAGATCCACAACGGCAGGCACACCTGTGAAGTCCTGCATCAGCACCCGTGCAGGCATAAATGAGATCTCGTGATCAGATTGTCGCGACTCTGTCCAGGCAAGCAGCTTGGCAACATCCTCTGCATCAGCAAAACCCTGTTCAACGTGGCGAAGCAGATTTTCAAGCAGGATTTTGAGGCTGCAAGGCAGTTTGGCCGGATCTCCGAACCCACTGTCACGTAAAGCCTCCAGGCTGAATATTTCGTAACTGCGATCGCCAACCTTCAGTTGCCGACGTGTATCCGGTAGTGCGTTTGACGCTGCCATAACACCGATCTCCTTTGGCTATCATTCATGCTGCTTCTGCGAGCACGATTTATCGCTAATTGACTTCAGTATAACTCAGCACCGGGTATGTGGCGACTGAGCACAATAGTGGATATACCATATCAGAACAGGTAAGATTTACAGTCAATATTCAGTCTGGAATTAACGAAATCTTGGAGATGTCTCGCAATACCGGGTTCACCAGACAGTTGCTGGTCTTAACTGCGATGTTGGTGGCCTTTTGCTCAACCGGCTATGCACAGGATGATGCTGCCGACGGCGTCAACTCCCCGGAAATCCGTATTTCCGGGGCTGACGGTGAGTTGACAGCCAATATTCGTGCCCACGTAGGCACACCGGAGCTCAGCTGTAGCGTCAGTCAGCGGCGCCTGGACCGCCAGCGGCCTCAGGTCCGTCGTAATACACAGCGGGCCGCACAGGCAATCGGTTACTACCAGGCTACTGTGGACATCACCTTCACCGCTTTATCGGCTATGACTGTTCAACCGGAAGAAGCAGGACAAGCCTCTTCAACTGGCAATACTGACGATAATAACGAAATCCGGTGCTGGGAACTGGACATAGATATTTCACCCGGACAACGGGTGCTCTTTGGTGATATCAATATTTCCATCGCAGACCAGTCCAGAGCTGCATTATTCGCACCTGTACTCTCAACCTTACCCGTTCAGCGTGGCAATCCTCTCAGGCACAGCGAGTATGAAAGCCTGAAGTCGTTGATTAGTGGACACGCCATTGAAAACGGCTTTTTTGCCAGCCGCTTTACACAATCAGAACTGGCTATCGACCTTCAGCGCCAACGCGCTGATATCAATCTGATTTTCGAACCCGGCGAACGGTACTCATTTGGTGACATCAGCATCACCACTCCTGATGCGCTGTCGGAAAGTTTTGTGCAGCGTTTCATCACACTGCGACCCAACTCTCCATATCATAGCGAAGACCTCGTTGAACAACGGCAACACTTAAACAGCAGCCAGTATTTTTCCCGGGTTGCTGTGACCCCGGATCTCGACCAGACAGGAGACAGAGTCATACCCGTCAATATCGGGCTGACATTGAGACCGCGGCGTGTTTATACGGTGGGTGCAGGCGTCAACACCGACTCGGGTCCCCGTCTGACAGGTAATTACGAAGATCGGTATATCAACCGCCGTGGACACCGTTTCCTGGCAGAGACGTCACTCTCTACTTTGCAGCAAGATGCCAGTGTCAGTTACGTCATCCCGTTGCAGGATCCTGTCAACGACAGCCTGCGCTTCTCAGCAGGCTTTCAGCGTGAAGAAGCAGATACCTATATTACCAACACCTATCGCACTGGTGTGACACACCGATCGCTGGTGGCTGGCTCCTGGGTACAAAACCTGTACGTGAATTATGAACGGGAAAAATCCGAACTGATCGAAACTGAAACCGGTGATCCCGAATTACAGCGCAACAACACCACCATTTTTGGTGCTAACTGGACACGGACCAAATCCGATGACCCTATTTTTCCTCGTAATGGCTGGCGCTTGTTTGGCCAGGTGCAAGGCTCTTATGACGGACTGTTGTCGAATACCACATTCACTCAGGTAGAAGGCAATGTAAAATGGATCCACAGTCTGGGTCCAACCCGTATAATCGCCCGTGCCGAAGCTGCCACTACCATCGCTGACACCTTGCTTGAATTGCCGGTTTCAGTCCGTTACTTCACTGGCGGCGACACCAGTATCCGCGGCTATCAATTTGGCGAATTAGGGGCAATGAATGAAGAGGGCGAGGTCATCGGCGGCAAGCATTTACTGGTAGGCAGCCTGGAATACGACTTCCCGGTCATGGGTGAAGACTGGCGTGGTGCTGTCTTTTTTGACACCGGCAATTCGTTCCGGGACTTTGACACCATGACCCTGAAGCGCAGTGCCGGCATTGGCTTTCGCTGGATATCGCCGATTGGCCCTATTCGCCTCGATCTTGCCCATGCCATCAGTGATGATGCGTTTCGGCTTCATATCACCATGGGACCTGATTTGTGAGTACTGCAGCAGCAGATACAACCAGAAAACGACCTGAACTTCCCATCTGGCGGCGGGTATTACGCTGGGTTGTGCGCGGGCTCGGCATCACCATCCTGGTTTTGATGGCTGCAATTATTACCTTCAGTGGCATACTGGCAACGAACAGCGGTAGCCAGTGGTTACTGGGGCGTATCTCCAGCCTGGTCAATAGCGAGTCACAAACCTTCAACTATGACCAGGCCGACGGCTCCTTTCTGCGCGGCCTCAATCTGCACGGTGTCTATTTTGAAAACGCCACCACTGCCGCACAGGTAGAGCAGCTTCACAGCCGCTGGAATCCGATCACATTACTGGACGGCGAATTCGTTCTGGAATCTTTGCGGGTCGCCGGGCTTCAACTGACGCTAACTGAAAACCCGAACCCGCCCCCTCCCGGTCCACCGCTGGTTCTGGAAGAACTTCTCAGTTCGATCCTGCCACTACCCATAGGCATTCAACTCAATAATATTCGCCTGGATGGTGCCAATATCACCCAGAATGGCACTGACTTTGCCCTCAACTCGCTCACCTTTAACGCCAGCTTATTCGGACGACAGGCGGAAATAAGCAACCTGGCTTTTGAGATACCTGAGGCCAGCCTGAACGGGGATATCAGCGCGACACTACGACGCCCTTACTCAGTTGAAGCCATACTTAACTGGCAATACCAGGAAGACATCAGCGATACCATTGCGGCACCTGAAGGAACGCTGGAGCTATCGGGCAACCTCGACACCCTGACATTAGTGCACCAGTTGTCCGGGCCAGCGGAGCTGAACTCCAATGGCAGTGTTGAACTGGGTCTGGCGCGTTTCCTCAATGCAGAGACGGACACCATCAATCCAAACCTGGACCTGACTCATACCTTGTCGCCAATGACAGTGCCCGGTGCAGAACAGCTTGCCATCAACAGCTTTACACTGACGACTCAAGGTACGCCGGATAACCTGGGACTCAATGCCAATGCCAGCGTTGATGCCGCAATCAACGACTCTCTGAACATCCAGAGTGATATTCGTACCCAGGCTTTCTTGCGCGGCAGCCACCTGGATATTGATTCACTGGCGCTGGAAACTGAGAGCGGCCAGGTGCTGATCGATGGCCGGGTTGACTGGAGCGACGCTGTTACCATCAATGCCAATTACAGCATTGAAGACAGTGCACCTGGCAGTTACCTGGCTCTTGAGGATAGCGGTATTGCGTTGGAAAACCTGCAAAGCCGCGGCCAGGTCGAAGTTATCATGCCACCTTCAGGCGACATGAATCTGTCACTTCAGGTACCCGAGCTTCGAGTCATGGTGAACGACAGGGTTATTGCCGGTTCAAGTGCGTTGTCGTTTGACGGTAACCGCTGGCAGCTTAGCCAGTTCCGACTGAATTCAGATGACAGTCACATCGATATCCAGGCAGAAATGAATAGCGATCAGACTATCCAGGCAGCCGGTGTCATCAATATTCCTGACTTGTCTGCTTTCCATCCCGCCATCGCCGGTACGATTGAGGCAAATGCCAATATCAGTGGCAACATGGATGCCCCGGTGATTGACCTGGACTTGCTGGCCAGTCAGGTTCAATTTCAGGACATTGTCATTCCTGAGCTGACAATAGTTGGGCAAAACCGCGCAGGAATGAATGAGTTGGAGCTTCGCAGCGGGCAAATACAGGTCCCCGTCGCCGAAACGACAGAAACAATTAACGATGTCATGCTACGTTTACGTGGCCAGCCAAGCGCTCATAACATGCTCCTCAGAGTTGACAGCTCATTGGGCGAAATCAGAATTAATGCGGATGGCGAACTGGCTGATGGCGGCTGGCAAGGCCGCCTGCTAAGCAGTGTTATTGACACCCCCCTGGGTGAGTGGCAACAGCAATATGGCAGTCAGTTGCAGTTTTCATCCACCTTGTCACGCATAGATGACTTGTGCTGGCAGACACAGTCCGCCAGCCTTTGCCTGAGTGCCTCACTAGAAGACGGTGATCAATTAGCCGCCAGCTGGCAACTGACAGAATACTCACTGAACAACTTCAATCGCATTGAGGCCGAACGCGCCATTGACAATGCTCTGCCGGAACCCCGCCTGGTTGACGCTGCAGAACCCTCGAATGCCGCCAGTTCAACACAGCAGCGACTACCCTGGCCGCTGCCTTCCAACCTGGCAGTTAATGGCACAATCTCGATCAACGGCGAAGCCAGTGGCTCTATCAGCGACTTTTCAACGCTGCGCTTGACCACGCAAATCAGCAGTCAAGCGGGTGATTTGTACATGCTGGGCGAGTCAGTTGAAGAGGAGGAAATCATTACTTCCATCAACCAGTTCCGCTGGCCCTCTCTTGATGTTAACGCTGAATTAGAGGACGGGCGCTGGTTGCTGCAAAGCGAATTACAGTTCTACCAGGCGGATGTTGAACAACCCGATAATACCCAACAGGCCATGCGCGGCCGAATAACCACAGATTTAAGTATGGACAGTGACCAGTCTCTGGGTGGCAACCTGCAGCTTGCTTTTGACGACCTGGGCTGGGTTGAAGCACTCGCACCACAAGTGAGTGCCGTCAATGGCCAGCTGCAGGGGCGAATCGATGTCAGTGGCAACATGGAGCAACCGGTATTAGCCACTGATATTGAGCTGTCAGATACCCGTTTCAACGTACCAGCCGCGGGTCTGTCGATCTCAGACGTCAATGCTTCCATATTCAGTGAAGACAGTCGCCAATTCTCCATAAATCTGGGCATGCGCTCCGGCGATGGTCAGCTGGAGATCAACGGTTCTTTAATTGACCCGTTCCTGGAATCGCGCGAGCTGTCATTGGAGATCAACGGTGATGACGTCTCTGTCGTCAACCTCGATACACTATCGGCGACAGCCTCCCCCCACGTCACGGTGCTGGCCAGTCAGCAGGCCATTGATATTTCTGGTGAAATTGAGATACCCATGGTGGATCTGACCGTTGCCGAATTGCCAGAGTCGGCTGTTGACGTTTCACGTGACGCGGTTATTGTCGCCCAGCCAGAAGAACGCGAAATCGATAATACGGCAACGACAGAAACCTCTTCGCTGGCAGGCATACCATTGACCAGCTCCCTTGTGGTTCGCCTCGGTGACAACGTGCATGTTTCCGGTTTTGGCCTGAACGCAAGACTGGAAGGCGAACTGGACATTACGCAACGCGCTCAGGCCACACCTGTGGCTTACGGTGAACTTGGCCTGGCCAGCGGTGAGCTGGAAGTGTATGGACGCACGTTATATATAGAGCAAGGAAAACTGCTCTTTATGGGCAGCTTTGACAACCCGGCACTCGATATCCGAGCCATACGTGAAGTCGAAGATATGCGCGTCGGCGTACAGATTAATGGTACTGCCCGCAACATGCGCAGCACGCTATTCTCCACGCCGACATTACCCGAAGGCGATATTCTGGCCGTCATGATTACTGGACGTCCGATTGCAGAGATTGGCAGTGAACAGGACGGTAACGCCCTGATCGGCGCCGCCACTTCACTGGGCATCCGCCAGACCGAAGGGATCGTCAACCAGATTCAAAGCCAGCTGGGCCTGGATGCGTTAAGCATCAACAGCTCTGGTGACACCAGCGATAGCAGCCTGATGCTGGGCAAGTACATCACACCCCGTATTTTCATTCGCTATGCAGTCGGCCTGTTTGAAACTGAAAACTCCCTGGCTATCGACTATACAATGACTGAGCGCATCAAGCTGCAGGCCACCAGTGGCGAAAGCCAGAGCATTGATGTCACCTACACTGTCGAACAGTGAGCCAATATATGATTGAGATCTTACAGATAGACCATGTCGTGCTTCGCACGAATGATACAGACGCCATGATACGGTTTTACCGTGATGTACTGGGCTGTGTCATTGAACGTGAATTACCTGCTGAGAAAGGACTGATCCAGCTGCGTGCCGGCAATGCACTGATTGACCTGGTATCGGTTGATAGTGAAATGGGACGACAAGGCGGCGGTCCACCCGATATGAATCGCCCGAATGTCGATCATATCTGCCTGCAAATAGCCCCGTGCAAAGAGTCGGACATAACTGCCTGGCTCGATAAACACAACATTTCCCATGGCGGCTTTGAGCAGCGCTACGGTGCGCAAGGTATGGGGCCATCAATATACCTGACAGATCCCGATGGCAATACCGTCGAGCTTAGAAACCGGATGTGAACCGACCAATTGCCCGGCAATAACACTGGGGTGAATTAGTAAATTTCAGTACAATACGCGCGGTTAGCATGGTTCAGCAGGAGCCCCACATTGAAAGAAATCATCCTTATCAATATCACAGGACCGGATCGACCAGGTCTGACGGCAGCGATGACCGGTATACTTGCCAAATCCAGCGTTAATATTCTGGATATAGGCCAGGCCGTGATTCATGACACCCTTTCCTTTGGTATTCTGATAGAACTGCCGGATGACAGCCAGAAAAGCGATATCTTGAAAGATATACTGTTTCGTTGCTCCGAGTTGGACCAGCAAGTCAGGTTCACCCCAATTCATTCCGATGATTATCAGTTGTGGGTTTCCGGCCAGGGCAAGTCACGCCATATTGTGACAATCCTGGGACGCCGAATTACTGCAGAGCACATCGAACGCGTCAGCACCATTACAGCCAGGAATGGCCTGAATATCGATCACATTGACAGGCTATCAGGCCGCATTCCGGAGTCTCAGCCGATCGACCAGCGCAAGGCCTGCATCGAGTTTTCCGTACGTGGTGACCCGGAAGACCTGGATGCGCTAAGAGCCGAGTTCCTGACCATTGCCCAGGAACTCAATGTGGATATCGCCTTCCAGAAAGACAGTGTTTTTCGGCGCACACGACGTCTGGTGGTATTCGATATGGATTCCACCTTGATCGAAGCAGAAGTCATTGATGAGCTGGCTAAGGCAGCTGGCGTTGGTGATCAGGTCGTCGAAATTACCGAGCGCGCCATGCGTGGAGAATTAGACTTTCAGGACAGCTTCCGGGAACGCGTTGCCCTTCTGAAAGGTCTGCCCGAGTCGACACTGGCTGAAATTGCTGAACGCCTTCGCCTGACCGAAGGCGCTGAAGAATTGATAAAACAGTTGCGCCGACTTGGCTACAAGACCGCCATTTTATCCGGTGGTTTTAATTATTTTGCCGAACGTCTACAACATCGCCTGGGAATTGATTATGTTTTCGCCAATGCTCTGCCTGTTGAAAATGGCATTGTCACGGGCGAAGTTGAACTGCCCATAGTCGATGGTCAGCGTAAAGCCGACCTGCTCAAAGAACTCGCAAACAAGGAATGTATCAGCCTCGAACAAACCATCGCAGTCGGCGATGGTGCCAACGACCTTCCCATGTTATCTATTGCCGGGCTGGGTGTCGCATTCCGGGCCAAACCGCTGGTGAAACAGTCTGCCAAACAGGCGATTTCCACCCTTGGTCTCGACGGCATACTCTATCTGTTGGGGATTCGTGACAGAGACAGCCTTAATTGATATTCACCTGAATAATACCCGATATTCATTACCCTCAATGGTGAATCTATTCACTTTACATTCCCTGCCAAGCGGGATACGGTAAAGTCATTCCATAACAAGCACGTCCGTATAAACGCGACACAATAACAACAAAATAGAGCACTATAAACATCAGGAGTGTTGCCATGAGCGTTTCTGTTAAAAGTACCTCTGTTAAAAGTACCTCTGTAAAACGGCCAACCGTTTGCGCTGTATTGGCTTTGCCATTTGCGATCGCCTTGCAAAACGGCGTCGCTCAAACTGACTCAATCCCTGAACTGGGCGGTCTTTGGACCAATGCGTCTTTGACCAGTCTGACACGTCCCGACAATGTTTCCGAGCTGGTCGTCACACCCGAGCAGGCTGCTGCCATCGTCGCTAATACCTCGATTGCAGGCTTACCGGCCGACCAGATAGACGCCCCGGAAGCCAGAACACCTGGCGCAGCACCGCCAGCAGGCAGTTTTGATTTTGGTTTGCGGGGTTACAACGATTTCTGGATCGACCCCGGTAGCACCCTGGCCAGAGTCAGAGGTGAATTTCGAACCTCCTATATTATTGATCCCCCTGATGGGCAGATCCCACTCTTGGAAAATCCACAGACCCAGATACGACGCAGTTTCGGTGCGCGGTATGTGACAGGCGAAGGCAATGCCGATGGCCCAGAAGCGCTGCCTTTATCAGAGCGCTGCCTGGTGGGCTTTAGCAACACCTCCGGTCCCGGCATGATGGGCGCGCTGTACAACAGCAATTACCAGTTTGTGCAAACCGAAGACTACCTGGTCATTCTGGTAGAAATGATTCACGATGCACGAATCATCCCGTTGTATGACAGCGCTGAAGAGGCACGCGCCAATACCCGCCCGGTCGAGCATCAACCCTGGTTTGGTGACTCGCGTGGCTGGTATGAAGATGGCTGGCTGGTTGTGGAAACCGTGAACATCAACCCCAAGCAAATGGCTGAAAGCTCGGTTGCCATCACCCAAGCTGGGAAAATCACTGAGCGTTTTACCCGACACTCTGACACTGAAGTCATTTATCAGTTTACGGTAGAAGACGATAACCTTTACCGCCAGCCCTGGACCGCTGAACTGAGTTTCCATGCAACGGAAGGTCCCATCTACGAATACGCTTGTCATGAGGGTAACTACGCCATGGCGGGTATTCTTGCTGGTGCGCGTCGGCAGGAAGCTGAAGCTGCTGATGCCGAATAGGTAAGAACGCAGGAGCGGTCAGGGCCTCATAGAACCGGTGGCAGACGACCACAGCACTTAGGGCCTCGCTCGGCGGGCGAAAACTCAGCCTGTGGCTTCAAACAATCAGCTCGCTCACTCGGGTTGCGGGCAGACCATCACTCCACATACCTCAGCCGACCACTGCCTAACGCCCTTCACCCGGCAGCCGAAAACTCGCCTGACGGCTCAAACAGTTCGGCTGCGTTTTCGGGTGAAGGGCGTTAGGCAAAGCGTGGTCTGACTGGCTGAGGTATGTGGAGTGATGCCCTTCCCTTGTGCCGTGTTTTGGTGCTATTGGGAGCAGCGACGTTAGGGACAGGCAAAGCAAAAAGGGCCGGCAATTTTTCATTGCCGGCCCTTTTTTGTGTCGTTCAGACTTTCTAAGCAGTGGTTAGAAGTCGTAAGACATACGGGCGTACATGACTCGACCCAGTGGATCTTGCAGCTCACCTACGATACCGGAAGTCATACCCACTTTCTGTGGTTCACGATCGAAGGCATTACGCATACCGACTGTGATACCAGTCTGACCATCACCGATTTCCAGGCCGCTGTAAGTGTAGAACCAGTCCATCTGTGTCCAGGCACGAATGGTGTCTACATCTCTCCAGTTGCTGTGCGGGAAGTACTGCTGGAAGCTATAGTTGTTCGCGTCATAATTAACTTCGTCAACATAACGCGTGGTTGCCGCCACAAAGTGGTCGCCCATTCTCCAGGTTGCACGCAGGTTGGCGCGCCATTCTGGCATTGCTGGGACCGCACCGTAATCGTTGTTGTGGTTGCCCACCGCCTCGATCACAGGATCCAGAGGATCCAGCTGGAACTGGTAGGAGTCAACCATTGTAGCCGACAGGTTAAGACCGAACTCGCCCCACTCATTCGTTGGGATCAAGTAATCAGCCGTGATGTCGTATGCCTTAACCAGCATCGCAGAAGCGTTAGAGTCGCTCTGAATGACTTCTGTGATAAAGCCGATGTCGTTAGGCGCACGGATGATACGATCATCTGATGCCGGGTTAGCTACCCAGTTACGAATCTGATCTTCTGTTGGGTAAGGGTTCGCCGTAGTTGGCGTGAAGCCAGTTTCGATTTTGAAGTTCTCAAAGTCCTTACGCATCAGATCCTGAGTGGTTGTACTAACGATACGGTTGCTGAAGTCAGTTTCGCTGTAGTTCAACGTCAGCGTCAGGTTATCAGTTGGTACAAGATCTACACCCAGCGTCCAGCTTTCTGAGGTTTCAGACTCCAGATTCGGGTTACCCTGCTGACATGAGTTCACATAGGCGTTAAAGCTTGAGAACAGGTCATCCAGCAGTGTCAGACCACAGTCACGTGGTGCTTCCAGCTGGTTCATGGTTGGTGCCAGGAAGGCTTCGCCCCATGTTGCACGCAGACCTAACCAGTCGGTTGGTTCATAAACAGTACCCACTTTAACAATGGAGTCTTCCTGACCTGTGCTGAAGCTCTCATTACGGGCAGCAATGTTCACTTCCCAGTTAGACGCCAGTGGCAACAGGAATTCTGCCATCACGGCATCAACTGAACGGCTGCGTGAGAATGGCGCCACCTGGGCACCCAACAGGCCTTCGCCCGCAATTGTCAGTGCATCCGGAATACGCTCCAGTGACTCCTCACGACGCTGTAAGCCAAAAGCCGCACCAATTTCACCGCCAGGCAGCTCAAAACTACCCAATGGAATAGTACCGTTGAATACCAAATCGAAGGTTTGCAGATCATCCGTGTAACGACGGCGTGGATCCCGGCCCACCTGATCCATCACGGCCTGAGAAGTCGCAAATTGTGGGTCTGTCACACCAAACGGGTTGAAACAGGCATCCACGTCGTTGACTACATCACAGGTCAGGCCTTGAGCGATCGCGTCATAGTTCCAGACCTGAGACTCAGTGTTCAGGTCCAGCATACGGGAGAACGAGTAACCTGCCTGACCTTCCCAGCCATCCAGGTAAGGTACTGTGAACTGAGCATCAAATGCTACGCGCGTGTAGCGACGATCCAGTTCATCCTGACGAGCACAGGAACCGTCCTGGGCGTTTTGTACCGGACAGGTATCGGCTTTACCAACCGCACGCCAGCGAGTGATTGGCAAATCCTCATAGAAAGGCACGCCACCCATTGGATCACTATTCATGTTGGCAAACTGGTTTTGCGCCAACACGACATTGTTATCAGCACCACGCAATGGCAGTGGACGACCATAGCCATCAGTTACAATGTTACCGGCATTGTCACGACGAGGCTCGGCAAACAGCTCATTGCCGCTTGCGTTCACCGCACGGAAGGGGTTGCCTGGCAGCTCACCGCGTACAGTCGGCAGTGCCGTAGTACGGCCACCCGGGTTGGATGGTGACGTGCGACGATCAGCTGTCTGGCGGGTGTACATTAACTGGCCGCTCAGGGTCAGGTCAGAACTGACATCCCAGGTCGCATTGGTGAAGACCTGCATGATGTCATTTTGTTCGCGGAAATCACGCGTATCACCAAAGTCCATCCAGCAGCTACCCAATGCCTGGAAACCAAAGGGGTTGGCTCCGATTTGGGCAGGATCATCCCGGGTAGTGCTACATGAGGGATCTGGACGGTTAGCAGATACACCCGTCAGATTACCCATCTCGTCACGCTGGGGTACAGACCAGTTACCTGGGTTGGAAGTACCGGAAGAAGTCAAACCCGCTTTCATCAAGTCGGGACGGTCAATCCAGCGCAGTGGATCGGCTTCACGAAAAGCAAATGCACCGACAAAGTCAATTTCACCGGCGATTTCGGTACCAAAAAGGGTGGATATCTGCTTCTCATTGAAGCTGCCAGGACCATCGTCCTGCTCATAATATAACTCGGTTTTGATGCCGTCATATGACTTGTAAGGCACCATGTTAACCACACCGGCTACCGCGTCAGTACCGTACAGTGCCGCAGCACCATCGGTCACGATTTCCATACGTTGTACGGCAATATTTGGCAGCAGCACGTTAACGTTGGATGTCGGTGTACGCTTGCCATCCATTAACAGCAGTGTGGCGCTGCTGCCGAGACCACGCAGGTTGAATGCAGTCGTATTACTGGATGTACCCTGAATCGTATTGGTCGTGGCAGAACCGGCGTTGAACGTCATGTTTTGCACAACCTGACCCATGTTGACCGTACCTTCGGCCTGCAGATCTTCGTTGCTAATGGTGGTGACAGGTGATGCGGCAGTGAAACCTTCACTGCGACGGATGAATGAACCCGTGACAACAACTTCTTCCACTTCTGGCTCGTCCTGGGCCATCGCTGGCAGAGAAACCGTTGAAGCAAACACGGCTAAGGAAGCGCCGGTGGTCAGTTGTCTGATGAGTGTAGATAGTACAGATGGTTTTGTTTTGATTGTTACAGCAGTCACTTATACGCCCTCGTATCATTGTGATTATATATGGTCGTACTCATATTTTATTAGCGGGTACCGCCTATGCCTGGCTCTCCTCAACAAGCAGACTGGCGTTGTCCACTCTAAAACCAAACACGAAACCCGCATTTTTTTTATGCACCCGATTGCATTTCACATACCAGGACCAGCACTACTCCAACTATATAAAGCTCGATCAAAAAGCCTAGCAAGAGCGCACCAGTACAATGTGATCTGGGTCGCATCGTCGAACACTAACAAAGTCGTCACAATTTGTAAAGAACTGTTTCCGCAATTCTTCAAATTGCTTATTGATTCAGATCAAGGAAGGGAGATTTGGGGAATTGATGTTACTTTTACAGACGTTTTACAGACACTTGGGGCTTGTATACGAAACCAAAACATAATCTTTAATCGTATATTAAAAGCACACTCTACATAAACTCATTTCAACCTACAAAAGACTCACTTTATCGAAGAGCAAGGATTTAGAGAAAGTACACGTTTTCTAGCGAAGAATAATTACTCGACAACCACTTTAAGAACCTGGCCGACTCGCAACATGTCACCAGCCAGGCCGTTTTGAGAGCGTATGGCATCCACACTGGTTCGGTAACGGTTGGCAATGCGCCAAAGCGTCTCGCCGCGACGAACCTGGTGCTCCAGTTCCGTAGGCTGCTGGGTGGCGGTCTCTTGCTGGCTGGCCACCATTGTGGCATTGCCATTGCTGTTTGATTCTGCCGGGATTGTCAGCACCTGCCCGACACGAATCAAGTCGCCTCGCACATTATTAGCCGCGCGTAGCTGGCTGACAGTGACATTGCTTCTCGCAGCAATGGCAACCAGGGTATCACCAGACTGTACTTCATAATCGTGGGTTCGACCAAGAATACTGGCCAGGTAAGCCTGATAAGGTTCCGGGAATGTGGCTACATGATAGTGGGGTGGTCTTCGCTCACGGGTTACATCCAGCACACGGCTTCCCTCAAGAGATAGCAGTGTCTGCTCCAACCAGCGGCGACACCGACTATTGGAAGGCACGCGCAAGTCAAAAGCCATGCCAGTTGGATGCACCGAGTCATTGGCAGCATTGGATGGCTGGCGGGCAATCGGGCGCGTCATGCTGGTGACCGTCATCTTCTCACCGCAAGCGTTGTAATACTGCGCACTCAGACGTTCAACCAGCGTTTTAACGGCCGGTTGCAGATAGGGATAGGACACATTGTGAATCGCCATTGTTGGCGTCGGGCGAACACGCTGCAAATTACCAAGCTGGATCATGTCATCGACATCTCTCGATGTATGAGCAAACTGGTAACCATGACTGACAGCATGACCATGTTGCTGTTCCATGGACGAACGCGATCCACGCAATGTTTGCGCTTGCGTCATAGAAGCCGTAATCAGTGTGCTGATAGCCAATAGGCAAATTGTCGTTATTTTCATCCCTTCTGCCCGCTGCTCAGAAATTGGATTGATTTGAAGA
Source organism: Pseudohongiella nitratireducens (assembly GCF_001642735.1). Lineage (GTDB taxonomy): Bacteria > Pseudomonadota > Gammaproteobacteria > Pseudomonadales > Pseudohongiellaceae > Pseudohongiella > Pseudohongiella nitratireducens. The sequence goes on from NZ_LWHM01000031.1 coordinate 263,915, forward strand.
TACCGATGGCACCCTATTCTCAGGTGAATTATTCAGTTTGTCCAGCATTGTTATGATTTTTATAACAAAAAATCAAATTATCATCATTAACTATTCGTCAAATTCACCAAATGCTGGCTTGATTTACCATGTTCGCCGAGATAAGCCAGATGCCAGATAAAATATTTTTCTAATATTATCAGCAACATAAGGCACTCCTCCTGATGGCATCAAATATGCATTACTACAGGATGATGCTCCGACATTTTGACGAAAAATAACCGCCACTTTAACGGATCGTCATTTTGAAAACAATTTCTGGTTCAAGAGCCAGCAAAGGAATATATTTTCCTATTAGGGCGGTCTGATGATTGCCACAACGACGCAGGAGGTTACCAGTCGTGCACTTGCCAACACGCTATAGAGATTTTCGACCCTTACCCTGGATGGCCAAGGTAGTGAGCCTTTTGCTGATTGCCGTTTGCCTCATAATGGGCGTGGTCGGCGTGCTGCTGCCCATCATTCCAGGCGTGCTGTTTTTCTTCATTGCTGCCTTGCTATGCACCCGGGTATCACAACGCGCCTATCATTATGCGCATGCAAATGCCTGGTACCGCAGACACCTGGACAGCTGGCACCGTTCAAACCGACTGCCGGTTCTGTCCCGACTCAAAATAGCCGGATTGCTGGCGATCCGGTCAGTCGCTGATGCCATTGTCAGCCTTGGTAAAATGCTGGCTCGCTGGCGACAACGACCTTGATGGACAACGAACTTGAAGAGAGGGAGAAAAAACTCAGTCCCGGCGTATTACCACAATGACGGCTCCTCGATTCTCGCTATGGACATCCAGCACCGTTCCCTGACGATGCAAATAATTCAACTCAGCCAGCACAGCGTCGCGAATTCGACCGCCGCCAGTAATCAGTCGCAACTGCCGACAGTATTGATAGCACCAGCAATCCTGTAAAGCCAACTCGAACTTCTCAAGCGCCTCAGCAACCGTTTCGTGTTGATGGGCTATGTCGACAACCTCTGTACTGCCATCAGAGGCTTCGAACAAGGGGCTATCACACTTTTCACAAACGGGTTGCTGTTCCCGGTCCCTGATGTCAGCTGGCGCCAGGGAGTGCGGCATACCGCATACCAGACAATCCCGATCCAGATTGCCAAAACCAGATTGCATATTGGCCACCATAAAAAAACCGTGCATTATGCGGATTGTAAACGCTTCGCACAACTTAACGTCCCGCTCATCCCGCAGGCCGTATCAAGGACCAGAGTAAACGACCATGAACCGATCCCTCCGCTACCTTTTCACCTGTATCACCCTGTTTGCCATACTAGCCACTGGCGCCAACCTCCTTCAAGCGCAAGAGAGGCCGGATAACCTGGACTCCCTGGACCAGATTCTCGCCACGTCCGGTTATAACGGCACAATGATCATAGTTAACCCAGAATCAGGGCAATGGTTGCAAGGCGCTTACCAAAACCCCGACGAAACATTGCCACCACTGGATATTGATAGCGCAGCTATCCCGGCTTCTACCTTTAAAATATTCAGTTCACTGGTGGCATTGCAAGAAAGCGTGGTAGCGAGCGCAGAAACCATAATCCCCTGGGATGGTGTCGAACGAAGCCGCCCTGAAATTAACCAGGACCTTACGCTGGCAGACGCCTTCCGTTATTCAGCAGTCCCGCATTACCAGGGCATGGTAAAAACAGTCGGTGAATCGCGTATGCAGCATTGGCTGGACTTGGCCGAGTACGGCAACCAAAATCTGGACGGCGGTTTGACGACGTTCTGGCTGGAAGGCGACCTGCGCATCACACCACGGCAACAGTTGACGCTATTACAGTCACTCAACAACCTGTCATTGCCATTTGACACGAACGTGCAACAGACCGTGAAAAACATCATGGTTAACCGAGAAGAATCAGGTGTCATTATTCGTGGCAAGACAGGCCTGGCAGTCATTGGCAACGGCATGAATACCGGCTGGTGGGTAGGCTGGACTGATAATGGCAGTCAGATCTGGTATTTCGCGACACTGTTACAGGCCAGCCAAAACACGATGGCAGAGACGCCAGAGGCGCAGGCAAATTTTATTACTGCTCGCCAGGCAGTGACTGACAAAGCATTACGACACCTGGAAATCCTGCCTCCGCTTTCTCAATAATTCAAACGGAGGCAGGCACAAAGGCATCAGGGGACAGGTGTTTTCAACGCCTTGTAGAACGCGTCAACACTTTCCCCTTCATTCTCCGGGGTCTGAGTCATCAGGGAAACCACAGGAATGACAACCAGTGGCACCAGGGTTGTGAAATACGCCGCCACATCATTTTCCATGTGCAGAACCCAGGTATTGGCAGCCCAGGCCAGCAGCCCGAGACCGTAACCCGTGGCGATGCCCCAGAATACAGCCACTTCGGTCGTCTTGCGCCAGTAGAAAATAAAACCGATAGCAATTGCCGGTGGCACAACCATGGCAAAACCCAGTAACAAGAGCTGCAACACAGAGGTAATCGGCAGCACACAGGCCAATGCACCAGCGAACAGACCGTAAATGACAGCAGTGATGCGATAGGAGCGCAGCTTCTTGGTCGGCGTGAACTCACGAGATCCCGGTATCCAGTCATTGACAAACAGCGTTGCACTGGAGAGCAGGATAGGACCACCAGAAGAGATCAATGCAGCCAAAACGGCAGCCAAAGCAATGCCACCGATAATCGGCCCGGTATCAGTCGCGATCTGGGTGATGGTCGCATAGCTGGTCAGACCGCTGTCAGCGCCATAACGTGCCACGGCTTCGACACCGATAATGGATGCCAGAAATGGCATAATCGCAGCAAGCACCCCGGCCAACAGGAAGGCCGGGATAATCAATTTTTCTGAGCGGGCAGAACTGGAGTAATTAACATATACCGAAGCTGCTGGCGTGTGAATGACGGCTGAAAAACCCATGGCAATAATCGGAAACCAGCCCATGCCGACAAAACTCCACCAACTGGCTGAATCCCGGCCTGATGTTTCCAGTGCCACATCCACCTTCTCCCGTATACCGCTAATGCCACCCAGTTCGGCTCCCGCGAGTATGGCAACCGCCAAAAAGCCCAATGTAACCACGACCACATGAATGATATTCGTTGACGATGCGCCACGGATACCAGACAGGGCTGTGGCACTGACAATGACCAGCGCCCCGATCATAATGCCCACTTCACGATTAATGCCAAACACGGCGCTGATAATAATACCAATCAGCAACGGCTCAAGAATGTTGACGATCAGATACTCTGTCTGCACACAGAGGCTGGTCAGGCGGGCATTTCGATAGGTTCCGTAGCGCTTGACGAACAGCTCGCCCACAGTAACCAGTCTCAAGCGGCGATAAGGGATGGCAAAAAAGATACCGACCAGAGCCAGCGCCAGAAAAGAGTTGACGCCGTACCACATATTCCAGATACCGGTATTCATGGTGTCACCAGCTACGCCATAGGTACCGGCACCGCCAATGCGCGTGCCGGCAATCCCCGCAGCAATCATCCAGACGCCCATGGCACTGCCGCCGATGGCCCAGTCATCAGAACTGGTACTGCGTTTAGTCAGATACATGCCTACCAGGGTCACCAGACCCAGGTAAACAATAATGGTAATCCCTGCCAAATCCATAATCCCCCCTACGGAATTTTCTGGTCTTTCTTATATTATGCAAAGCATCGGGATTCTAAGCAGACTTTACCTGCCAAGTTAACCCAAATACGGTAGAACGACAGGAAAACCGTTCACCACCATCAATACAGCACAACACTGCGAATGGATTTGCCCGCATGCATCAAGTCAAACGCCTCATTGATATTTTCCAGCGGCATGGTATGGGTAATCAGATCATCAATATTGATTCTGCCTTCCATGTACCAGTCCACAATGGTCGGCACATCAGTCCGCCCGCGCGCACCGCCAAAGGCACTACCACGCCACACCCTGCCAGTGACCAGTTGGAAAGGACGCGTGGAAATTTCCTGCCCGGCGCCCGCGACACCAATAATCACTGATTCGCCCCAACCCTTGTGACAGGACTCAAGCGCCTGTCGCATGGTGTTTACGTTACCAATACATTCAAAGGTGTAATCCGCACCACCGTGCGTGATATCGACAATCGCTTCGACCACATCCTCAACTTCTTTCGGGTTGATAAAATCAGTCATGCCAAACTGTTTCGCCAGTGCCACTTTCTCCGGATTGATATCCACACCAACAATCTGACGCGCACCCACCATGCGTGCTGCCTGAATGACATTAAGGCCAATGCCGCCCAGGCCAAAGACCACCACACGAGAACCCGGTTCGACTTTGGCATCAAAGATCACAGCGCCAACCCCGGTGGTAACACCACAGCCGATGTAGCAAACTTTATCCAGCGGTGCATCTGAGCGTATCTTGGCCAGGGCGATTTCAGGCAGCACCGTGTAGTTTGAAAACGTCGAACAACCCATATAGTGCCGGATTGGCGTGCCGTCAAGGGAGAAACGACTGCTGCCATCAGGCATCACACCCTGCCCCTGAGTGGTACGAATGGACTGGCACAGATTGGTTTTGGGGTGCAGACAATAGTCACATTCCCGGCATTCCGGCGTGTACAGCGGTATCACCGTGTCACCCTTTTTGAGTGATCTGACACCAGGCCCGACATCCACGACAACGCCCGCCCCTTCATGGCCCAGAATGGCCGGAAAGGCACCCTCCGGGTCATCTCCGGACAGAGTGAATGCATCGGTATGACAGACACCGGTTGCCTTGAGTTCGACCAGTACCTCTCCCGCCTTTGGACCTTCCAGGTCAACTTCGCAGATTTCCAGTGGTTTTCCTGCTGCAAATGCGACCGCCGCCTTTGTTTTCATACCCAACTCCTTAAATGACGTGATGATCCGTGTTTCTGTACAAGATTATTAACAATTATTCTGCTCTCAGATGCCTGGCGTGAAAACGCAAATGCTCTGCAATAAATGTGGCGATGAAGTAATAGCTGTGGTCATACCCGGATTGAAAGCGAATTCTGACATCCGCACAGTCCTGCACCACGGCAATCAGATCGCGAGTCAGCAACTGTTCCTTGAGGAACTCATCATCCTCACCCTGGTCAACCAGCAGGGGCAAATGCCACCCATTCTCTTTAATCAGTTCCACACTGTCATATTCAGACCAGACATCCTTATCCGTACCCAGGTAGGCTGTAAATGCCTTTTCACCCCAGGGACAGGCACTTGGATGCACAATTGGCGAAAATGCTGACACTGACTGATAGCGCTCCGGGTTCCGGGCAGCAATCATCAAGGCTCCATGTCCCCCCATAGAGTGCCCAGAGATAGCGCGACGCTCATTTACTGGCAAATGCGCCTCAACCAGTGCTGGTAATTCACGGGTAATATAATCATACATTTGAAAATTAGACTGCCAGGGAGCCTCAGTCGCATTAACATAAAAACCGGCCCCCTGACCGAGATCATAGCCTTCATCATCAGCCACATGCTCTCCACGGGGACTGGTATCGGGAATGATCAATGCCACCCCCAATTCAGCAGCAACTCGTTGAGCCCCGGATTTGGTGCTGAAATTCTGATCATTACAGGTCAGTCCGGATAAAAAATACACCGCAGGCACTGTCTGCTCTTTGCAGGCACCAGGCGGTAAATACACGGAAAACAACATGGTACAGCCCAGTGCGCTCGATTCATGCTGATAACGGATTTGGGAGCCACCAAACAGACGCTGTCGATTCTGTTCCATCAGTGGCTGTTCCTGGCTGTCTTGGGCCCGGTTGTCTTGGGAATGTCTGGACATAATTACCTTTTCTCTCTTATGCTCGCTGGAAGCCAAGATAAACGAAACCCCTACTCCAGGGCAATGAACGCATGATGACAATATGCATGCTCGTCAGGACTTATCAGGATTAACCAGGACAAAGACGAGCATTACCACCAGCGAGATAGCACGTGCCACCCTCGAAATCTGCGCAAAACAGCAACCGCGGTTACGACAGCAAAACTGCTACGGCAGTGGTCGTAGCAAACATGATCGGCACGGGTGTTTTTACCAGCCTAGGGTTTCAACTGGTGGACATCCGCTCAGTCTTTGCCTTGTTAATGCTCTGGTTTGTCGGCGGTATTGCCGCCCTCTGTGGCGCCCTAACTTATGCTGAGCTAACCAGCAGATTACCACGCTCAGGGGGTGAGTACGCCTTCCTGTCGCGCATTTATCACCCCGCCCTGGGCTTTGTCTCTGGCTGGGTTTCACTCACCGTCGGGTTTGCCGCACCCACCGCCCTGGCAGCCATGACATTTGCCGCCTATTTAGGCTCTGCAACTGAACACGTCGTCGAAATCAACCGCATGGCCGCTGCCCTGACACTGGTCATTATCGCAACTTTCGTTCATGGCAGGAGTCACCAGGCCAGTGGTCGCATGCAAGACTGGTTTACACTGATCAAAGTCGCCCTGATCATCATTTTCATTTTGCTGGTTGTGATGACTGTAACTGCCAACGGAACAGCACAGCCCTTGCAGTGGCTGCCAAGCGGCCGCGACGACGATACGCTACTCAGTCCGGCATTTGCCGTTTCATTGATTTACGTCAGCTATGCCTATGCAGGCTGGAATGCTGCCACCTATATTACCAATGAAGTCAGGGATCCAACCCGAACTGTCCCCAAGGTGCTTGTCATCGGCACCTGCATCGTCATGCTGTTATACCTGGCTCTCAATGCCACCTTTCTGTTTGCCGTGCCCATGGATGACATGGAAGGACGTATCGAAATCGGCGTTATTGTCGCCCAGTACACCTTTGGCCAGACTGGTGGCCTGGTGATGGGGGCAACGCTGTCTTTATTATTGATATCAACAGTTAGTGCCATGACAATTGCCGGCCCCAGGGTGTTACAGGTGATGGGGGAAGACTTCCGGCTGTTTCGCCGTTTGTCTGAAACGCGCGATAACGGCGTGCCTCGATTCGCCATTTATGCCCAGGGCGCCTTGACCGTGATCTTTATTGTCACATCAACGTTTGATGCTATTCTGGTTTTCTCAGGTTTCCTGCTGGGATTGAGCTCACTGGCGACGGTGCTGGGCATCTTCGTTTTGCGTTACCGCGAGCAGAAAGCCCAGCATGGCCAGAGGCATAGCGGTTATCGCACCTGGCTTTACCCTCTGCCACCACTGATTTACAGTGCGATTGTCATCTGGACACTGGGCTTTATTGCGGTAACACGACCTGTCGAAGCATTCGCTGCCGCTGCCATCCTGCTACTTGGGCTACTGGCGTATTGGGCCACCGAACATTTTTCACGCCCTGACTGAACCGAGTAAGTCCGAACAGAGTAAGACAGAGCCGTTTGAGAGAAGCGGCATACACAGTTTTCTGATCCACGCTGAACTAAACAACATGGGTTGCCTGACCTGCCACGATATACCAGGTGACAAGCAATGCATTAATCCAGGCACCCAGCAGGTAATGCCCAGTCAGTCGCCAGCACCAACTGCTGATCACCGCAACGATGGCGAGCAGAGGCACAAACTGAATCATCACAATGGTATTCAATGGCTCACCTGGCGTCAGCAATCGTCCTGTCATAAACAGACTGGCATACTGCAACGCCAGAAAGACAAAGAAGCCTCCCGCCAAAACTGCCACATTAGACCAGCGTTCCCTTGAAGCCGTATCAGCCCCCACACTCAACCCCGTGTGCAAACTTCGTCCCAGCAGCACAAAGAAAACCGCAAAGAACGGCAGGTAGGCGAGAAAGCTCTTGAACTGATCCAGATTCATGCGTTTCAAGCCAACAAACCAGAAGCGAAAATCGGTCTTGAAGAGAAAGTCGACAGCCAATACCACCATGTAAGTCGCGGCTACCACCATGATTGCCAATAACAGATTCAGTCCCGGCATGGCTTTCAGTGACAGGACCCGCCCCTTCACCCATATGCCCAGCAACGATAACACCAGCCCGTTAAACAATGCCCAAAGCAGTACCTGGTTACTGATTGATTGCGGCAACAAAGCATTAGCCGGGAAGAACGCAGCGCCAAGGGAGAATACAGGATAAAAACTGGCAACAGGAATCACGGCGCCAGCCAATGCCAGTCCCCACCATTTTCGCTCACGAGCATCCCAGGCACTTTGCCGCACACTGGCGCGCAAAGATACGAAGGCCGGCAGTTGAATCAACTGACGCGACGCAGCCAGTACAAACAACACTATACCAATCAGTGCCATCAGTGTTCCCAGCTCTTTGAAAAACCAGATCTGCACCCGTACACCAGGATCATTGGCGCCATCCAACGTCAAAGCAAACCAGTCCAGCGTATGAGAGACAGCCGTATGTGAAATATGATTACCCGGGTGTGTCACTGACGGGTTATGCAAGACCCGCGCGGTTCCCGCAGGTACACTACCGTAGACCCTGCCCTCTTGCACTGGTGCCGAGACGCCAAACAGGGTTTGCAGCTTTTCACTACTGGCGACCTGCCTGCCTTCGGCCACGCCCCACATCGTGGGTGCAAATTCATCATACTGGGCAAACACCACTGAGACATTGCGTGGCCAGTCGGGCCTACCCTCCGCAGCAAACCCGCTGCCAGTACTGGACCCCTGCAACACCATAGACTGGTAAGCATCTGGCATGGCTGCTGCCGCTGCCAGTACCGTCCATCCTCCCATGGAGTGCCCTTCCAGCCCAATATTGTTTTCATCGACAATATCGAGACTGCGCAGATAGCGAAGCGCGGCTGGCCCACCAAAGCCATTACTGAAAGCAGGCCCATCAGAATAGCCATGCCCGGACTGATCGAGCGAGAGGACAACATACCCCCTGCGAGCCAGCTCAATAGCAAAGGGAGACTGAACCTCCCGGGAGTTGATGTAACCGTGAACCGCCAGAATACCAGGCGCAGGGTTATCGGCTGTCACTCCTGGCGGCACATACAGCAGCGCACTTAATGTCTGGCCGCCAGCACCACTGAAGCGCAGATCTTTGATACTGATTCCGCCGCTGGTTTGTACCCAGTGTGCTATCGCACTACCAAACAAAATCAGGGCAACAGCAATGACCCAAAGGTTCTTTATTTTTCTCATTTTTCTCCCCCCGCCCGCTGAAGTGATCAGGCTGATGCCTTTTCATACATCGGGCTTTGATCGTAAAAAGCTGACTTATTACGGTACATCCTGATATCTGCAGTACTCAGCAAACGGTCAGCTGTTGTTCCGTCATCCGGGCAGACTGCTGCCCCCATGCTCATGGTGGTGCTGACATGCTTACCCGGTTGATACTCAAAATCCCGGTTCAGTGATCGCGAAAGACGAGTCATCAGCACGCCCAGTGCTTCTTCATCATCCACGAACCTGGCAATAACAATGAACTCGTCCCCTCCAAGGCGCCCAGCAACATCACCTTCGCGTATGGAGTCACGCAAGCGCTTTGCGGTGTCGACCAGCAGTTTGTCTCCAACCAGGTGCCCAAAGCGGTCATTGACCGACTTAAAGGCATTCATATCCAGAATGATAATGGCGAAATTACCGTTATTACGGTTGTGATCATTCAGACACCTGGCCAGGCACTCATCAACACTGCGGCGATTATGCAGGCCTGTCAACGCATCCTCTCGGGCCAACTGCTCATTACGTTGATTTGCCTGAAAGTAACATGCGATAACCAGGCCAAATACCCAGTTCAAAGAGGCCAGCAAACCACTAAAATAATAGCCATGGGAAATTGCAGAATCCATGCCGTTTATCAGGCTCAGATCACCACTGAAAGCGAAGCCGGCGCGAATCAGATAGTTAGTCGCCAGCCAGCCAAGGCTGACAGCTGCCAGCATATAAGCTACTAATTCCTGTCGGCTTTTTAACTTCCAGACAAATGCTACCAGCGCCGCCACACTCAGCAACATACAAACCGTGTCATGAAACTGATATCGGGCAACCGAGTCCAACCGGTTAAACCAGGAAGCAAAGACAAAAACGGGAATACATGCAAGAACGGCATACCAGCGTCGAATAGAATACCAGCCACGAAACCGCAATACGCCCTCCAGAATCAACAGCGACCCGGTCAAACTTAGCGAATTACTAAGCATGGCATTGATACCGGACGGGAGACCGATCCAAGATTCCACGTACATGATGGTGAGTGAAATCACACCCGCAAACAGAGCCAGCAACCACATGATGATGGCAGACTGACCACGATTGATACGCCACATAATGAACAGTACCAGGGTGGAACTGGCTACTGTGCCAGTCAGAATCAACAACAATGTCGGCAGGTGTAATGTCATTTTGCTAGAACCCTCACCCTAATCCTCACTTTATAGACATCAATTTTTTGTTATTTCGTCTGACCAGCGGTCAGTGTACTCAATTAACTTGTCTCTGATGCCTGGCTCTGACATTGCATGGCCTGCACAAGGGATAATATGGAGATCGGCATGAGGCATGGCTTTCTTTAATTGCCAGGCATTTTCCACCGGGCATATGACATCATAACGGCCGTGTACGATGACCGTGGGTATTCTGGAGATTAGTGCTGCATTGTTCAGCAGGTAATTGTCCTCCGGGAAAAAACCATGATTCATAAAGTAATGGCATTCAATCCTGGCAAATGCATCAGCAAAATCGTCATCAGCAAAAGCGGCAATCGCTTCTGGGCTTTGTTCAAGCCGGGACGTCGTTCCCTCCCAGACTGACCATGCTTTTGCCGCCTGCTGACGAACCGCAGCATCTGTTGACGTCAGTCGCCGATAATAGGCCTGAATCATGTCATCACGTTCGTTTTCAGGAATCGGATCAATATAGGCTTCCCAGGCATCGGGAAAAAGTCGTGAACACCCTTGCTGGTAGAACCACTGCAACTCGTGGTGTCGCAACAGGAAAATGCCGCGCAGGAAAAGCGCTGTGCACCGTTGTGGATGGGTAATGGCATAAGCCAGAGACAAGGTTGATCCCCAGGAGCCTCCAAATACAGCCCAAGATGTGACTCCCACATGTTCGCGCAAACGCTCAATATCAGCCACCAGGTCCCAGGTGGTATTTTCTTCCACACTGGCAAAGGGTTCACTTTGCCCACAACCTCTTTGATCAAACAGAATGACGTGCCATTTGGCCGGATCAAAGTAGCGCCGCTGTTCAGGATTGATGCCACCACCGGGGCCGCCGTGCAGAAACACAACCGGCTTGCCATGCGGATTACCTACCTGCTCATAATACAAACGGTGAGTTTCTGATACCTGAAGGTAACCCCTATTGAAGGGCTCAATCTCCGGATAAAGTTTGCGCATATTAATACCGAGCATTCGTTAGCAACCTGTCAATCCTACCCCAAAACCACTGATTTGTGCTGGGATTTGTTATTTTTGCGTTAATTGAGAAGGGAATAGATTGGTCGTTGTCAGCGTTATATTTACTTGCTACATTCGACTCGATAACTACTATTAACATAAGCGGTGAGTAACATGTTTGACAGAAACAAGGACAAACCTTCCGTTAAGCCCGAAAATTCAACACCTGCGTCCAGTTCAGGCGCGAGCAGTATGAGCCATTCAACCCCCTCTCCGGCACCAGCACCAACCTCTTCAGCCCCGGCCCCGGCCAGTGTGTCGAACAAATCTGCCGTGCTGGGCGCAACCATTAAAGTCAAAGGGGATATCAGCGGTGAAGAGAACCTGCTGATCGAAGGGCAGGTAGAAGGCTCTGTAAGCCTGTCTTCACATGAACTGACAATTGGCAAAACCGGCAAACTGAACGCCAATCTGACTGCCAAAACCATTCGCATCGACGGTGAAGTTGACGGTGACATCACAGGCAAGGAAAAAGTCGTGGTCACCAGCACCAGTCAGATCAAGGGCAATATCGTGACTCCGAAAATGACGCTGGAAGAAGGCGCACGCTTCAAAGGGACCATTGATATTGATCCAGCTCACGCAAACAGCAGCGCCAGCCCGCAACCTAGTGCGAGTGCAGCAACCAGCAGCAAATCTGCCGCCAACAGCTCCAATACTGGCAGCAACAGCAGCAGCTCCGGCAGCGGGAGCAGTAACAGCTAATGACTCTGGCAGCCAGGGAGTCTCTGGCTTACCCGGAGACTCTGCCAACCCGATTAGTACCGGATCTTCTTGATCGCTTCCAAAAAGTTGATTACCTGCAGGTATTCGATACAGGGTTTGCTGTGCCTGAAACTATTGATCATTTTGTTTCCCGCAAATGCCGGCTGCATTTCAGCGCTGCCTATGAACTACTCCAGAACCCACCGGTTGCGACAAGCTCGAAACGGGATGGCCGCCTAATCGACAAGAAAGCGCAAGACCAGGCTCTTTACCAGGCCTGGCGTGAACGTTTTGATCAGACCTTGGATTTCCCGCAAGGTACTCGTTTTGATCTTTGCTTTTTCTGGGATTTTTTCAATTATACCGACGATATCGCCTTGAAAGCATTTTCTGACAGCCTGTCCCCCTACCTGAAAGACAGTGCAGTGGGACATGCCTATGTATTGCTAAAAGAGGGGCACCCGGTGCTCCACCGCAGTTTCGGGGTAGCAGCCAAAGATGAAATTGTGGTGCGCCCGGCTCACTGGCAAGCGCTTCCAGCATATGCACGTCCCCAGGCCAGAGTGACCTCGATGCTTCAGGATTTCCGAGTAAACCATAGTGTACTCAGACGCGACGGGTTACTGGAAATATCACTCAAGGCGCAACTTGCCAACACCCAGCCCTGAACAGCAAACAACCCGGCTTAGACTCTTCCTGATTGCATCACGTGCTCAGCAAGACCAACACCGGCTTCAGACATGGTCAGGTAAGTCTGATCAGCCCCGACCGCCATAATCTGATCGGCCTCATCCTGATGCATACTGTGTGACACGATCAACCCATCAAACCCGGAAGAACGCAAGTTTCGGGTGGCAATCACTTTCGCTTCCACATCGTTGATGGTCAACACAACCGACCTGACTGTTCCCATATCCAGGCTTTGCCAGAAGCCCGGGTCCTCAGCATCAGCAAAGAAAACTGATCGCCCTGCTCTTTCGTTATCAACGACACGCGCCGGGTCTGAATCAAGCGCAATAACCTCATAACGCGATTGTAAATAGTCATAAGCCGCTTTACCCGTTCGGCCCATGCCCATTACCAGCACATCAGCACGCCCCAATGAAACAGGCTGCTCATCCGGGTGCCGGGTATTCCGCTCCCAGCGTATCAGCCAGGGAGCGAAGCGATCATAAAGTGGATGTGCTTTCCTGTTTAAAGGTGCGCTGATAATAAATGATAACGCCACCGTCAGAGCTAACGGCACTAACCAGTCAGGCAGGACCAGGCTTGCCACAATCAAACCGAACTCACTGTACTGTGACAGACTCAAGCTGGTAAGAAATGCACTTCGGGCACGCAGCTTGAACCCGATCAGCAAAAAGAAGAAAAGCAGGCCTTTCAGCGGCAGTAAAGCCAGCATTACCACGGCAAACAACCAGGCATCGACACCAGGAACCCCATCGATGCCGATGTGCAGGAAAAAACCGACCAGGAAAAATTCCTTCAACCCCCACAGCGTCCGGCTCAGCTCTACCGCCCGGCGGTGACCCGCCAGCATGGCACCAAACAGCAAAGCTCCCAGCTCCGCATTCAAGCCAACCAGCTCAAAGCCATAACCGCCCAGTACCAGCGCTGCCAGCATCCCAAACAATAATTGCAGCTCATCATGACCGCTGGCATCAAGCAGACGGTGTAGCACAGGCCGTAAAAACGGCAGTAATAAAACCAGTAACGCCCATGGCGATGGTGTCGCTTCCCCTGCTATGGATACAACGACCAGCGCCAGCAGATCCTGAACTACCAGAATGCCAATGGCGACCCGACCATGAAAGGCACGCAATTCCCGTTTGCCTTCCAGTATTTTTGCCGCAAGCACGGTACTGGAAAACGCCAGCGCAGAGGCCAGCAAGATGGCGCGATAGCTGTCCCCATCGAGAAAAAAATATAAACCCGGCGCGAGCAGAACTATCGATATGGCAAAGTGCAGGACACCACCGCCAATGACTTCCGGTTTGATCAGGTTAGCCAGGTTCAACTTCAAGCCAACACTGAACAACAGTAGCAACACGCCCAGATGTGCTACGTGCGATAGCACATAGTCTGCATGCTCAGGCATGGCAATAGTGCCGGGCAAGGAGGAAATCGCAAAACCTGCTGTCAGGTAGCCAATCAGCGGCGGCAACCCCACACGCTTGACTGCAAGCCCGCAAGCAAAGGCAAATCCTATCCAGACTGCTTCCAGAAACATCTTCCCGCCTTTCTCTTATGGTGTGGGCGTAATCAGACGACCACCGACCCAGGTTTTTTCAGCATCCAGTTGCCAAAGCATTCCCGGTTCGACAGCAAAATAGTCTTCATCCACCAAAATGAAATCCGCTTTCTTGCCCGGCTCAAGCGTACCCAGAATATCATCCTGGTGCGCCGCATAAGCCGCATCCAGTGTAAAACTGAGCAACGCCTCCTCCCGGGTCATTTTCTCTTCCGGGTACCACCCCCCGGGTGGTTGATTATCACGGTCCTGCCTTGTTACTGAAGCATGGAGACCAAAAAACGGGTTGGCAGGTTCGACCGGAAAATCAGAGCCATTTGCTATCCTGGCACCAGCATCCAACAGTTTACGCCAGGCATATGCCCCCTGAATCCTGACCTCACCGATCCGGTCGACAGCCATGTTCTTGTCGCTGGTTGCATGGGTCGCCTGCATGGAGGGAATCACGCCCAGCTCATGAAATCGCAGAATATCTTCAAACCGAAGAATCTGGGCATGCTCGATACGGTGACGCTGTGCTTGCGTCCCTGTGTTTTCAATCAATGCTTCATAGTTGTCCATCACAATCTGATTGGCGCCATCACCGATCGCATGAATATTGATCTGAAAGTCTTCTTCCATACCCACCTGAATCAGTTGTGTCAGACGGTCAGGAGACATGAGTAATAACCCGTGATGTCCGGGCTGATCGCTATATTCCTCATTCAGATAAGCGCCACGGCTCCCCAGTGCGCCATCAGCAACAATCTTGACACTGCGCATCACGAATGTATCGTCAGCCGTTTCGATATAGCCTTCACCCAGACGCTCAACATAATCTTCATCATTGGCAGAAATCATGGCATAAACACGTATTGGCAACGGCCCATCTTCCGCCAGTTCCTGGTATGCCTGCAATGTGGTACTGGAAATACCCGCATCATGCACACTTGTCATGCCCAGGTCTGCCAAAGAATGCATGGCACTGAGCAATGCCCGCTTTTGATCCTCAATACTGAGTGCCGGAATCTGCTCGGTGATATAATCCATCGCCGTGTCCACAAAGACGCCTGTCGGCCGCCCTTCGGCATCGCGGATAATCATGCCTCCCTCAGGATCCGGCGTTGAAGCATCAACGCCAGCCAGCTCCATGGCCGCCTGGTTGGCCCAGCCCGCATGTCCGTCCACACGACTGAACCACATCGGCACTTCGCTACCGGCTGCATCCAGGGATGCAGCATTCGGAAACTCATTACTATCCCACAGGACCTGATTCCAGCCTCGACCCTGAATCCAGTTCAAGTCAGGGTTTCTGGCACGGAATTGCGTTACCCGTTCAACGGCTTCCTGCTCGCTGCTGGTGCCTGTCATGTCTACCCGCAGCAGGCTCAACCCGTAACTCAACACATGCCCATGGGCATCAATCAACCCGGGCAATAGTGTCTTGCCCTCACCATCTATCCGGGTCATAGACTGACCACCTTCATCCGCCGCCGGTAAGGTATCACCAGCCTGATAGAGACGCTCAACGGTATCGCCATTAAACTCAATAGCAACAAATTCAATACGTTCGCGCTGGCTGTTCATGGTGTAGCCATTGATATTGTGGACCAATGTACTCTGTGCCCATAAGGGACCACTAAAAGTCACGGCAATCAGTGCAGCCATCAAGCCTGTCCGCTTGCAGCCGCTGGGTTGCCTGGCATATTCAGCGCAAGCAAACCCGGCTTCAGATAATGTGGAGCCAAGCAATGTTGTTATTCTGTCAAAAATGGTCATGGGAAAGGACTCACTTCAGGTTATCGATAAAATCCAACTTCCGTCTGGCACCGTTATGATCGGTCTTGTATGCTTGAAGGAGAAGGACAGCAGCATGCTAATTTAACCGTTGACGGCTGGATGGGCAAACACCGCCTTGCCATCTTCCATACTATTGTGCCGCTACCCTTTTTCATCCCCATGACCCGGGCCTGTTACCACCATGAGGATCATCGTGTTAAACAGCCCCCAATAACAATGAGAACAGATTATGAATCACCCGATACGACGCTGTTTGGATGCCATCCATACTCCCAGGACCAGAGGCTGGGTCGCGGTGCTGGCCGCCTCCATGTTCGTCCCCATGATGATCAGTCAGGCTGCTGCGGCTGAGTTAACCCTGCTTCGCTACGGCCCCGCTGGCCAGGAAAAGCCTGGATTACGTGACGATCAGGGGCAAATCCGTGATTTATCAGCTCACATTAATGACTGGACCCCGGAAAACCTGGCGGACGAAGTGCTGGAGCGCATTGCCGACCTGCCCGTTGATCAACTCCCGCTAGTCAACGGTGATGTTCGCCTGGGCAACCCGGTAACCGGTAGTCAGAAAATCATGGCCATCGGATTCAACTATATTGACCATGCTGCAGAAATGGCTGTTGATGTACCTGAAGAACCTCTGGTGTTCAGCAAAGCCATTACTGCACTAAATGGCCCTAACGATGTCATCATTTCACCCCGTAATGCCACCAAACTTGACTACGAGGCAGAGCTTGTCGTCATCATCGGTAAAAAAGCGCAGTATGTCAGTGAAGCGGATGCCCTGGATTATGTCGCCGGATTCAGTACTGGCAATGATGTTTCAGAAAGAGCGTTTCAGCGCGAACGTGGCGGTCAGTTTGTCAAAGGCAAAAGTGCTGACAGCTTTGCACCTTTTGGCCCACATATGGTGACACGCGACTCTATTGATGACATCCAGGAACTCTCCATCTGGTCTGAAGTCAATGGTGAGCGACGCCAGGACGGCAATACCAATCAAATGGTCTTTGGTGTACGCGAAATTGTCAGCCACCTCAGCCAGTTCATGACACTGATGCCAGGTGATGTGATTTACACCGGCACACCTGAAGGTGTCGGTGATGGCATGTCACCCCCACAATACCTGCAGCCCGGTGATACCGTTCGCATTGGTATCGAAGGCATTGGTGAAATCGAGCAGAATGTGGTGGCTCCCAGATAAAGTATCACCAGGATAAACAACGATCTTCCAACCACCTTTACCGATACGGCACTGTGCTGACGGACCTCTCACCCGAGTTCCCCGGCACAGTAGCCGCTCAAGACGTTATGACACCAGCCATCCTGTTACTCAAAAAAACCAGAACACCTCATGAGGTGCACGAATACCAACATGATGCTTCGCACGGCTCTTTCGGCCTGGAAGCTGCCGAGAAAATGGCTGTGCCTGCTGAACAGGTATTTAAAACACTGGTAGCCGAAGTCGATAAGTCACGCCTGATCGTGGCTATACTACCGGTGTCGAGCACACTTAACCTGAAAAAACTGGCCAAGGCTGCCGGCGGTAAAAAAGCGGCCATGGCAGATGCTGCGCTGGTGGAGAAAACCACAGGATATGTGCTGGGTGGTGTCAGCCCCTTAGGGCAAAAAAAGTTACTGCCCACCTACCTTGACGCGTCAGCTGCAAACTTTGAGCAGATTTATGTCTCTGCTGGCCGACGCGGCCTGGAGGTCGCTCTGCCACCGGATGCGTTGCTGGCACTATTAAAAGGCCGGTCGGGTGATTTGCAAAATCCGTAATATTGGACGAAAAAATGCCTGCTGCTTTCGAGCAAAAACCTGTTTAGAGATACCCGGAACCTTGCCTTATGCACAAACAACAACTGACACCCAGCGACGTTTTCAGTGCGAACGATAACCTGGCTTATTTACAATGGAACCAAGAGGGCTGTTTCTGCATTCGCACCCGCGCCAGTGAAGATAACCTGCCGCGAGTCGTCCAGGTATCAGATCAGGGTGACTGTCTGGCGTTGACCCCACCGGGTCTGGCTGTACGGACACGCCTGCATGAATACGGCGGACGCCCTTACCTGGTCAGTCGAGGCACATTATATTTTTGCCGGGATGATACTCAACAGATAATGCAGCTGGATTTGCAACACCGCAACACCGCCATGACACAGACAGGTCACGCAAGCGCCTTGACGCCAGATGAAGGGCAGTGCCAGCTTAGGTACGCTGACTTTTGTCACGACAGTCTGCGACAACGGCTGTATGCAGTCCGCGAAGATCACCGTGGCGATACTGTCCTGAATACATTGGTAGCAATCACCTTGCCTGACAGCAACGAACCCGGCGATACTCCTCAGGACGAAGGTCTGGTGCTGTTTTCTGAAAGCGATTTTATCGCCAGCCCACGACTATCCCCTGACGGGCGCCACCTTGCATTCGTCAGTTGGTCGCATCCCAATATGCCCTGGGATAACACTCAGCTGCAGGTACTCACAGTGGATGAGACGGGAGCCCCGCAGAGATGCATAACACTGGGTGGCATGCAGGATGGCGCCATACAACAATTGCAATTCGATCCGTCCGGACGACTCTGGTTTTTGACCGATGTTGCCGGGTGGTGGCAGTTATATTATTTACCATGCCTGTCCGACACATTAGGCCAACAAGGTGCAGTCCTGGATATCAGCCAGGCGATACCTTTTTATACACCAGACCAGGATTGCGCCAGTCCGCCATGGATTGTCGGGCAGCAGCAATTTGCCATCACAGCAGAACAAATGGTGGCCTGTACAACAGTTTATAAATCACGCTGGACGGTAGAAGTGATTAGTCAACGTGATGATCCAGACAGCATAGTCATCGCTGACAACTTCAGCCATGTCGAATCCCTTGCCTGCCATGACGGTCGTATCCGTATGATTGCCGGTACGCCCGAGCAGGCAGGTGCCTTGCTGGAGTACCACCATGGCACACTGCAGACGCTGATCCAGCCAGGGCTCCTGCCCGCCACGGCTCAATCTACACCGACCGCACCGGCCCACATCACCTACAGCACTGGGACAAATGCGAACAGCGAAATCAAGCCAGACTGCAACCCGGAGCAGGCGCACGCCCTTCTCTATTTACCTGAAGAAAGTACCGCCAAACCGCCACCCCTGATAGTCACAGTGCACGGAGGCCCCAGCAGCAGCGCCAAATCCGGACTAAACCCGATGACCCAATACTGGTTACAGCAGGGATTTGCGATTCTGGATGTCGACCACCGCGGCAGTACAGGGTATGGCCGCCGTTTTCGCAAACGGTTATATGGCGATTGGGGGAAAATTGATCTCGAAGACATCATTGCTGCCGTGCAGTATGTGGCAGACAAACAGCTGATAAACCCGGATGCTATCTTCATTCGTGGTGGCAGCGCTGGCGGTTATGCCGTCCTTGCAGCACTGTGCCACAGCGACTTATTTAAAGGCGGCGCTTGCTATTATGGCATCAGTGACATGACTACCCTGGCTGCAGAAACTCACAAGTTTGAATCACATTACATCGAACAACTGATCGGTGCTTTGCCAGAATTTGCTGAACGGTACCGGGAACGCTCACCTATCCATCATATTGATAAAATCCATTCTCCCGTTCTGTTCTTGCACGGTGAACTTGATAAAGTCGTCCCCCCGCAACAGGCCAGGATGATTTACCAGGCCCTCAAACCAAGAATACCGAAATGTCAGATTATGGTTTTCCCGGACGAGGCTCACGGTTTCAGAAAACTACCAAATCAAATCAAGGCATTAGAGTGTGAAAAAGCATTCTATCAGTCGGTTTTGTTGCAGCATGAAGGCAAGAATTAAACGCTCACAGGAACGCTTTATCTCAAAGAAAGACATATTATCGCAACCACTAGTCAAACCGTTTTTACTGTGATAGATTCGAATCAGTACTTAAACAGGTGCTGCCGATTTCACATCGGTTAATGTATAACAATCAAGTTCCTCAACAACTGATTACAGTAACAGTGGGAAGGAGTATCAACTATGTGGACTAAGCCAAGCTATCAAGATATCCGTCTGGGTTTTGAAATCACTATGTATTTCAAGGCAGACTAATTCAGGCCATCATGTTTGAATGAGCCTGAAGGTAGTTGGCATGCATCCATGCCCCTACCACCGAAAACGCCAGCCTGTCTGGCGTTTTTTCATTCTGGCGCTGAATGCTCACGGTGATGCCAGCATAACAACAGTATCGCCTGGCTATATGCTTTGACATCAGCAGCCTGCCCAGCAAGACGCAGTATTGAGGAATTATTCATGAAGATCAGAGTCCTGGGGTCCGCTGCTGGCGGAGGTTTCCCACAATGGAACTGTAATTGTCGCATGTGTCACGGTGTTCGCCAGGGCACGATCAATGCCCGCCCCAGAACACAGTCATCCATCGCTATCAGCAGTGATGGTATATCCTGGGTACTGTTTAATACGTCACCGGACATACTCGCCCAACTGGCCGCTTTCCCGGCACTGCAGCCGGCAAGAAGTCTGCGTGATACCGCAATCCGGGCAATCGTCTTTATGGACTCCCAGATTGACCACACTACTGGCCTGCTCATGTTGCGCGAAGGCTGCCCCCATGACATTTATTGCAGCGATATGGTCAACGAAGACCTGAGCACTGGCTTTCCCTTATTCAAAATGCTCAAACACTGGAATGGTGGCATTAACCGTCATGACATTCCTTTGGACAACACAGCGTTTAAAATCAATGGTATCGACGGACTGAGCTTCACGGCGATTCCGGTCAGTGGCAAAGCGCCACCGTATTCTCCACATCGTCACGACCCCCACCCCGGAGACAACATCGGCATTAAAGTCACCGACGATAAAACGGGCAAGACCATGTTTTACGCGCCAGGTCTGGGGCAATTAACTGACGACACCCGCAACCTGATGGACAATGCCGACTGCCTGCTGGTTGACGGAACATTCTGGCGTGAGGATGAAATGGAGACGGTCGGCCTGGGCGAGAAGAAAGCCGCTGATATGGGCCATTTGCCGCAATCTGGCAAGGGTGGCATGATGGATGTGCTGCGCCCGATGAGTCAGCCGCGCAAGATTCTGATTCATATTAACAATACCAACCCGATTCTGGATGAAGACTCCGAAGAGCGGCAAATGCTGGCCCAAGAAGGCATCGAAGTGGCCTGGGATGGCATGGAGATTGAATTATGACAGCGTCAAACGACAGCACCATTGACCACACCATTCCCGCCGCACCGCTTATGATGAACGGCAAATACCGACTACAGTGGGAAGAGGCTCAGGATTGCCACGTACTGCTTTACCCGGAAGGTCTGGTCAAACTTAGCGACAGCGCCTATGAGGTACTCAGTCGCTGCCAGCAACCGGTTACCGCAGCCGATCTGATCGCGCAACTGCAACAAGACTATCCCGACGCAGAAACTCTGGCCCGCGATGTGCAAGAGTTTCTCATCCATGCCTTGCAACACCACTGGCTAATCACGACTGACCAGGATTCCGCCATGACGGAGAGCCAATCACAATGACCGAGACAGGGGCAAATCACATTCCCATGTGGCTACTGGCCGAGCTGACTTATGCCTGCCCGCTCCAGTGTCCCTATTGTTCAAATCCGCTGCAGTTGCCAGCATCGCGCAAGAAAGAGCTGAGCACAGAACAATGGCTGAGTGTCATGAAGCAGGCTCGCGCCCTGGGCGCGGTTCAACTGGGCTTCTCCGGTGGTGAGCCACTGGTGCGACAAGATTTCCAAGAGTTACTGGAAGCCGCCGTCGGCATGGGCTTTTACTGCAACCTGATCACCTCGGCAGTCGGTCTGACTGATGAAAAAGTCCAGGCTTTCAAACAGGCAGGCCTGAGTCACATTCAAATCAGCTTTCAGGGGTCAGACGAAACAACCAACAACACATTTGGTGCCAGCAACAGCTTTCATCACAAAATGGACATGACCCGCTCGGTCATTCGTCATGGCATACCTTTAGGGCTGAATTTCGTTCTGCACCGTCAGAACATGCACCAGGTGACGGCGTTCCTGGAACTGGCACTGTCACTTGGCGCCGAGTTTGTGGAACTGGCCAATACACAGTATTACGCCTGGGCCTTGCACAACCGGGATCAGTTAATGCCCAGCCGTGAACAACTGGCAGAGGCCGAAGCCGCCACAAATCGCTTTAAAGAGAAGCATGGCGACAAAATGCGCGTCTTCTTTGTGGCCCCTGATTATTTCCATGACCGTCCCAAAAAATGCAGCAACGGCTGGGGCACCACCTTCCTGACAGTGACCCCCGAAGGTGAAGTGTTACCCTGCCAAAGTGCCAAGGTGCTGCCGGGTTTGACCTTCCCCAGTGTCAAGGATCAGGATCTCAAGTCTATCTGGCGGGAGTCTGAACTGTTTAACCGGTTTCGCGGCACCGACTGGATGCAGGAACCCTGCGCCAGTTGCCCGGAAAAAGAGCAGGACCTGGGCGGTTGTCGTTGCCAGGCCTACCTGTTGACCGGTGACCCTTATGCCACCGACCCGGTTTGCAGCCTGTCGCCCAAACGTCACCTGGTCGACGAAGCCATTGCCGCAGCAAGTCAGGACCAGCAACAACACAATATCGACGAAACCAGACCCCTGCTATTTCGTAACCCGAGAAATGCCAAGCAATTTCAGTAAATCAGGATAAAGCCGAATGAACCAATCTCCCTGGTCCCGTGACGAATTTGAACAACGACTGCGCGACAAAGGTCGCCTGTATCATATCCATCACCCCTATCACGTCATGATGAATACGGGTAAAGCGAACAAAGAACAAATCCAGGGCTGGGTCGCTAATCGTTTCTACTACCAAACCAGTATCCCGATCAAGGATGCCGCTATCCTCGCTAACTGCAATGAGCGGGACGTTCGTCGGGAATGGGTGCAACGTATTCTGGATCATGACGGCTTTGAAGGTGAAGATGGCGGTATTGAAGCCTGGTTGCGCCTGGCAGAGGCGGTTGGCCTGAGCCGCGAGAGCGTGGAATCGCACCAGGGTGTTCTGCCCGGTGTGCGCTTTGCCTGCGATGCCTACGTCAACTTTGCCCGTCGCGCCACGTGGCAGGAAGCCGCCTGCTCCTCACTGACCGAACTGTTTGCGCCGGAGATTCATCAGAATCGCCTGGATAACTGGCCCGAGCATTACCCCTGGATTGATAATGAAGGATACAGTTACTTTCGCAAACGCCTCTCGGAAGCGCGCCGCGATGTGGAGCATGGTCTGCAGATCACACTGGATCACTTCAAAACACGCGAGCAGCAAGAATACGCTCTCAGCATTTTGCAGTTTAAACTGAATATTCTCTGGACGATTCTGGATGCCATGCAAATGGCGTATGTCCACCAGCAAGCGCCTTTTCACAGTTGTCCGGAATAATTGTTACCCCCAGCTTTCGGCATAAAGGCTTAAATTTTCTTTTTAAGCACTTGCCAGAATAACTTTCGCAAAGTTTTAGTGCTCTCAGGAATAAAAAATGAGAGCACCAAAACTGCAAACATACAATTATTAGCATTTTCCCTCCATTTTGTAACAGCCCTGTCAAGAAATATTGTTAGCGATTTTAAAAAAACACCCGCTATTACAGCATCCTACGCCATACAATATTGACTGATCATTATTGTTTGTAACTATTGTTGACGCCAGCAAAAAGTCTGGTTTATGCTTCAGCTCGCCAAAGACACAGAAAATGATTAAAAAACAATGTGTTATGAAAAGTAACAAAATGATCATTCTGTGAATTTAGGTAACACTTTGAGAAGAAGTCACTGCACTCCAGAGTGTTTAGACCATTCAGTCAGTCATCGGCACAATAACAACAAGCTGAGCTGACAACCGAGTATCGAACAACGCCACCCATTGGGATAACTGCCAATAGTGAAGTGCGTGCAGCGTCAGCTTGCGCATCTATTGAACAGCCCCCAGGGCTGCCCTTGTGCCCTGCTAATGGGTACATTCGAACCCCGGTTGTCCACAGCGGTTTGTTGTTACCACGACAATTTCCCCTTGTGATCAGCTTGCGTATTGATGGCTATTGCCCCGAAAGGACGCAAACTGAGTACATGGTTGTTTAAGCAGTCTGCTAACACGCAGTAAACAATAAGTATTACAACGGGGGGGAAAACCCAATGAAATTGAAAGAGCTATATCGAAGCATCGCCTGCGCCTCACTGGCCGCACCTGTCTTCATGGTGGCTGGACCCGCAATGGCGCAAAATGACTCACCCGAAATCGAAGAAGTGGTTGTTACCGGTTCTTTGATCCGCGGCACTCCAGTCGACGCCGCATTACCCGTATAATCTTACTCCCAGGCTGACCTGGCACTGTCAGGTAACCCATCAGCTCTGGAATTTGCCAAGAGCCTGAGCGCCTCCGGTGCGACTACTGGTGAATCCTATTACTTCGGCGGTGCCGCAGAGACAGGTAGCGTTCAATACAACCTGCGCGGTATCGGTTCTGACAAAACACTGACGCTGTTCAACGGTCGCCGTGTGACACAGAACACTTCCGTTATTCCAACCATCGCCCTGCAGCGTACTGAACTGTTGAAAGACGGTGCAGCCGTAACATACGGTGCTGACGCTACCGGCGGTGTTGTTAACTTCATTGGCCGCGACAGCTTTGACGGCATTGAAATTCAGTCCTCTTACAAAGCTATCGACGGTTCTGATGGCGACTGGAATGTCGGCATCATTGGCGGTTTTGGTGAAGGCGACACAGAAGTCGTATGGGCCGCTTCCTGGGATCACCGCTCACTGCTGAACGCCAAAGATCGTGAGTTTACCGATCTGCCTTATGGCACCAACCCTGCACCCTGGTCAACTCTGACAAACCTTGCGGGCTGGTTACCGCGCGGTTCATTGCCGAACGAGCAAACATACAACCCAGGCTCATCAACAGGTGCCGGAGACTGGGGCAACCCGGTTGGTGGCGTTATCTCCGACTACACACAGGAATCCTGTGAAGCCGTTGGCGGCGCTTACGTCAACTCCTATAGCTGTGCCTACAACTACATTCCTTACTACAATGTCGTTTCTGAGAATGACATCTACCGTCTGTACGGCCAGGTGACCACACAGGTCAGCAGCCAGATGGAATTCTATGTGCGCGCAGCCTACTCCATGGTCGATACACCTGCGCAATACGGCTCGCCTTCTCAGCCAGTTATTCGTGGTCCCGCTATCCACCAAGGTGCCACGTACCAGCTGTATGTACCGAAGTCCAACCCATATGTACAGGATTTCGCTGAGCGCACCGGCTATATTAACAACCCTGCCTGGGCCGTAACACAAGGCTTTACTCCTGTTACATATCGCGCCTTTGCACACGGTGGTCTGGATGTCTTTGCCGAAGATGGCAAATACTCCACACCGAGCAAGATCCGCAACAAGTTTGCACACATCGTATCCGGCTTTGAAGGCGAACTGGACAACGGCATCAGCTATGATATTGCTGCCACTTACAACCAGGAAAACCTGTACGCTGACAGCCCTGACATGATGCTGTATCGCATGCAGGAAGCGCTGAACGGTTTCGGTGGTGAAAACTGTAACGTTCAAGACCAGAACCCAAATCGTTTCGGCACGCAAAATGCGGGCGCGGCTGGCCAAAACGGTTGTATGTACTACAACCCGTTCGCCTCTAACTTCAGCCAGCAGCCTGTTTACGGCCTGAACAACCCAAGCTACGTCCCAGGTGCTGAAAACTCACCTGAACTGATTCGCTGGATGTTCAACGAGCGCGCCGCCCGTGATCTGAACTGGAACCTGACGTTTGATGCCGTATTCAGTGGTGAAACACCCATCGAATTGCCTGGCGGCAACATGGGATGGGCACTGGGTGGTCAGTGGCGTACCACGGAAAACCAGGAAACGGTAACAGACCCACTGTACAACGGTCAGACAGAATGTCAGAACCCGGCCGATGAAGGCCAGGTGCCTCGTGATCCTTCAGATCCGGCATTCAACGGCTGTACGCCAGATGCACCGGGTCCATTCCAGTTCTTCGCTACCAACCCTGCTGACTACAGCACACAGGATCAGACTTCGGTCTTTGGTGAGTTAAGCATGCCGGTACTGGACAACGTATACCTGTCTGCCCGCTCTGGCAGGATAGTTGACACCATCTACTTTTACCAGATGGGCGGATTGAGAATATGAGTGGCGCGATTTTCACAGGAGCGTAAGGAAGCAGTTTTGAGCCGGTTACTGCCGCCGTACAACATGACGGTATCGGATCTGGCAAAAGTTGAAGGCATCAGCGAAGCAACCCTTTATAATTGGCGCAAGCAAGCCAGATTAAGAGGACGCGCCGTGCCGGGGCCCAAACCAAATAACACAGACCAGTGGTCAGCTGAAGCAAAGCTGGCCACGGTGATAGAAACAGCCACGATGAGCGAGGCTCAGCTTAATGAGTATTGTCGCCAGAAAGGTCTGTTCGTCGAGCAGGTAAAGGCCTGGAAAGAAGCTTCGCTGGCCGGGTTCCAAAGTGCCGAGCAGCAGGATAAAACGCTCAAGCAGCAGTCAAAGGCGGATAAGCAGCAGATCAAAAAGCTTGAGAAGGAGCTGCGCCGTAAAGAGAAAGCACTGGCAGAAACCGCGGCGCTGCTGGTGCTGCGAAAAAAGCTGGATGCGCTCTGGGAGAACAACGACGCGGACGACTGACCGCGCTGCCAGAGCGCCTGATTATTATAGAATTGATACACGAAGCAGTAGGCAGCGGCGCGCGACTGCACAAGGCCTGTGCTGAGGCGCAGATCGGCCTTCGTACCTACCGACGCTGGTATCAGGACGGTCAGGTTCAGGCCGATCAGCGCCCCGAAGCCATGAGGCCAGCGCCGACGAACAAGCTCAGTGACCAGGAAAAAGAGCAGATCGTAAATTTGTGCAACCTGACGGCCTTTGTAGACCTGGCACCGACGCAGATCGTACCGGCATTGATGGACCAGGGCGTATATGTGGCATCGGAGTCCTCGTT
>NZ_LWHM01000032.1 GCF_001642735.1 Pseudohongiella nitratireducens
ATGCGGGGCGTCTCGAAGCGGTGCCAGCGCCCCAGGAACTCGGCGCGGGCGTTGAAGATGTCGCGCACCGTCTTCTCGTCCAGGCCGGTCTGTGCCGCCACAAAGGTGTAGGGGTGGTTGAAGGATTCCTTCTCCACGTACTCATGCAGCCGCAGTGTCATACGGAATCCGTCCACCATCTCCGGTAGCTGGGGCCTGAATGTTGTCTTGCAGGCCCGGCAGGTGTATCGGCGGCGGACCACCCAGAGAGTGACCCGCTTGCCGTGGATGGGCAGATCACGATAGGGAACGTCACGCTTGCCGAACCGTACGAACTCACCCTGCACGCCGCATTCCTCGCAGGCGATGGGATCGGGCACGTCCACCTGGAAGTGCATTTCGTCGCCGGCTGATTTGCAGCCCTGTACTTGGTATTGCGGCAGGTGCAGGATGTTGTCGGGAAGTTCGGTCATGGTCTTATATAAGCATAGGTGTCAGTCAGATCCATCCGGCTCGGCATTGGTGTTTGTTTTTTTACCCAACAAGCTGCCGGAACTAAAAGTAAGACACCGAGGACAATTGCAATATCAGCCAGGTTGAAGACCGGCCAATGCCGTTCTCGCAAATAGAAATCAAAGGAATCCACAACATAATCACGAAAGACTCGGTCAATCAGGTTGCCCATGGCGCCACCGAGGATAGGACTGTAAGCGATAGCTTCTCCTTTATGATGATTTTCAAGGATCACCTTGATCAGAAAAATCGAGACCATCACCGCGATTCCGATAAAAAGTTGCGTTG
The DNA here is from genome assembly GCF_001642735.1 of Pseudohongiella nitratireducens. Lineage (GTDB taxonomy): Bacteria > Pseudomonadota > Gammaproteobacteria > Pseudomonadales > Pseudohongiellaceae > Pseudohongiella > Pseudohongiella nitratireducens. The sequence goes on from NZ_LWHM01000032.1 coordinate 781, forward strand.
CCAGCCTCCACCATTCGCAAAAAGACTGAATGCGCCACCGGTGTTACATAGGTGCACCAAGTTAAAGAGCGGGGTCACCGAAATATAAATATACTCGCCATAGGCCCTTGATTGCTGCATCAGCCACTTTTCAGCCTGATCAGACGCTGCCCGCAGGCCCGATATGGACAATAAGGCATACGGCGAGAGCTTTCTGCCAATAATGAGCATTATTTAATCTTTCAACGCCAGAATGCGTCTGGCGCCGTTAAGTACAATGACTCCCGCGATGGTGCCGATAATCAGATCCGGATAATTGGAGCCGGTCCACGCGACCAGGGCGCCGGCGGTGATGACCCCCAGGTTGATCACCACGTCGTTGGCCGAGAATATCCAGCTTGCCTTCATGTGCGCCCCGCCTTCCCGATGTTTGGATATGAGCAGCAGACAACTGGTATTGGCAATCAATGCGACGAATGCGATAGCCATCATCACCAGCGATTCAGGCTCACTACCGAATACAAAGCGTCTCACCACCTCTACGAGCACGCCCACAGCCAAGATCAGTTGCAGTACACCAGCAAGATGCGCGGCACGTACCTGCATTTTCACGCTATGTCCAACCGCATAAAGGGCAAGCCCGTACACCGCCGCATCGGCAAAATTGTCCAGGGATTCTCCAATCAGGCCGGTGGACTGGGCGATCAGACCGGCAGTCATTTCCACCACGAACAGAAGTGCATTGATGCCGAGCAACCAGCGCAGGGTCCCGGATTCTTGCTTAGCAGAAGCTGCCGAAAACTCGGCGGCCTTGATGGTCTCCGGATTTGCAGCGACGGTTTCCTGAAGCGAGGCGCCTAGCCCCAAGGTCTTCAGTTTCGAGGTGACGGGCTCGACCTCGCCGTCATGCACGACCTTCAGCCGGCGGTTCGACAAGTCGAAGGACAGCGCCCGAATCTCCTCAAAGCCGTTCAGGGCTAGGCGAATCATTCGTTCTTCTGATGGACAGTCCATCTTCGGCACGGCATAAACACTGACCCATCTCCCTGGCGCCTCGGAGGAGGCCTGTATATCGGTATCCGCTGCGGACGTTGCATCACCGCCACAGGCGCCACCACAGGATTTGCTCATGATACGACTCCACTTGAACAATGTTGTGGTACCATTTAAAACTATAAAGCTACTATAAGGTCAATAGAGTAAAGAATCCGTTGGGGAGGAGGCTGATGCGCATTGGTCAGTTGGCGCAGTTGGTAGGGGTCGAAACACAGACGATCCGCTTCTATGAACAGCAGGGCTTGTTGCCGCCGCCTGATCGGCAGGACAACGGTTACCGTGTCTATACCGAGAAGCATGGTGAGGGGCTGGCCTTCATCCGTCGCTGCAGAATCCTGGGCCTGTCACTGGCTGAGATTCAGGAACTACAGAGCTATCAGGACGACCCTCATCAGCCTTGTACCGCCGTCAACGCCTTGCTCGATGATCACATCTCTCATGTGCGGTCGCAGATAACCGCTCTGCAAGCGCTTGAGAAACAACTCGTTTCACTGAGAGCGAGTTGCAACGATGACCGGGAAGTTGAGGCGTGTGGGGTTCTTGCTGGAATTAGCGAAGGAAACATGCACCAGCAGTAGGTGAAGCATCAACCAGATAATCCGATGAGATGCCGGTCTGTCTCACTCTCATGCAAAGGTAAGATCAACCATTTAATCCGCTTACCCAAAATTTTCTCAATTCCGCTCAAACCGCCCAAAATGGGCAAAAGCAGACCCGTCGTTTCGCACCTCTCTCCTTCATCATAAACCCATCAAAGCGAATCAAAGTCAATGTGGGTGAATGATGTCTGAAACAGAACAGTTATCGTGCGTGATGAATGAATTGGCAGAAATCAAAAAAATCTTGGCTGATTTCGTTTCGGGAACAGCGTCGAACGACACCAGTAACGTGAACCTCCCTCCTTCTGGAAAGGAGTATCTTACTGTCGATGAGGCGGCAGCTTTGATCGGTTCAAAGCGGAGCTATATCTACAAGCTGACTCATGAGAAGCGAATCAGCTTTACAAAGCCGGGGGGGAATCGTGTATTGATTAAACGCTCGGACCTTTTGGATTGGGTTGAGGCCAACCGCATCAAATCTCAGAAGGATGTGCAGAACGACGTTGAGGAGTTTATGAAGAACTCTCGCCGTCCTGGACGTAAAGCGCCTAAGCGATAGCCATGGGGACTGCCTGCCCGCAATGGGAGCATCTGTTATTCTCACTTTCACGCTCTTTGAATATGTCTGGAAAGCTTCTCATGGCCGTTACTCGACGGCTTTCGAGAATATCAGCATAGTCTTCAGTTGTTCTCAGCTCTGAGTGTCCAAGGAGCCGAGAAAGAGAATAAATATCAACACCACGGTTAAGTTGGGCTACGGCGAATGTATGTCTCCCGACGTGAAACGTGACATGCTTTGTTATTCCAGCTCTCATTGCCCACTTCTCTAAAGCCACATTAAAGTAGCTGTTGTATTTTAGGCCGACGAACACTCTGTCTTCTGGTTCGCCCTTTCGATCTATATCCAACAGCTTTACAGCCGAATCTGGAAGGTCCAGATATACAAGGGATTTTCCACCGTTCTTAAGCTTTTTCTGGTCAAAAATGATTCGATAGTGGCCAGGCTCAAACTCTTCGATTTCACTCCATGTGAGTTTATTGATGTCACTCCACCGGAGACCGGTAGTGCAACTGAACAAAAAAGCCCGCTTCAGGACATCGTAGCGACATTCCGCTTTTGTCAACGCTCGAACCTCATCCAGTGAGAGGTAGGTTCGCTTAGTGTTCTCTGGCTTGACACTTTTCACTCGTTGAACCGGATTATCCCTGATGATGCCCTCTCGATATGCTTCATTCAGAGCAGCTCGGATCTTATTGAAGTAGCTCGATGCAGTATTTTTGGCAAGCTTGGTTTTCGATTTGGTGAGCTTCTCCTCCAGTAGGTACTTCCGTAAGCCTTCAAGAAACTGCTTATCAATCTCCTCAAAGGTGAGTTCAGCTCTGCCGTGGTAGTTTCTGAGGTGCTTACCTGCCGAGATCCAGATTGAATAATTAGATGCGCTTCCGGATTCTTTGGTCGAGGTTAATTGGTCGTAGTAGTCGAAGAAGCTTGAGGCCAGTTTCACGCGGTCTTCAAGCTGGAATTTATTGGCATGTGCTTCAACGAGACGTGCAGACCTCGCAGCTTCTGCCTGACGCATCATCTCCTTGTTGTGCTGCCGCTCAGCCTGGGTCTTGGGGTTGTGATACACGTACAGCTCAAGAGGCTCGTAATCCCGCTTAGGCCGCTTTTTTCCGTCCTCCCCTTCGACCACACCGTAGTAGTACACCAGGCGAAGCTGCTGTAGCCCCTTCGAGTTGGGGTTCCTCTTGTTAACAGATACCTTCATGTTTGCTCCAATTTTGATCCCATTGCTCCCGAATTCTAACCTTGGAGCAAATCGGGATCAATTTATAGTGAAACGGAGCAAATTAGAAGAAAACGCGGGAAAAAGGTTTTTGAGGTAAAAGCGAATATTGTCCTTAGAAAACAATAAGTTATTTTGATATGTTTTGATAGGTTTCACGGGGCTTTACCACTTCAGAATGAGGTTCACTTCCCGATACAAAAACTTGAAAATATCCTGCCTAGCAGGTCATCGGCAGTGAATTCACCGGTGATTTCACCCAGGTGTCTGTGAGTTAATCTCAGGTCTTCAGCAACCAGTTCTGCGGCATTGTGTTCTGCCAGTTGGTGTATGGCCAGAGCCAGGCTCTGCTGTGCTCTCTGGAGGGCATCAATGTGTCGTCGCCGGGCGATAAAACCGCTTTCACCATCAGGACGATAGCCCATCAACGCTTTGAGATGGTCTTTCAATAAATTCATCCCCGGGCCGGTTTTGGCGGAGAGCCTAATTGCGGTTACGGGAGGTGTTTCGGAGATGACTTCAATACCGGGTGACTGATCTGACAGGTCGATTTTGTTATAAACGAGCGTCAGACCGGACCGTTTAATCACGTCTCGAATCTGTGAGAAATATGGTGTATCCAGAAATGCATCCAGATTGTCTGGATCGGGAGCATCATTCTGACTGTCGATCATCAGTAATACCTGGTCGGCCTGCCCAATTGCCTGTTGCGCTCGCTTGATCCCCTCTTGCTCAACGATATCATCGCTGTCGCGTAACCCGGCCGTGTCCGTAATATGCAACGGCATGCCATCCAGATTAATCTGTTCGCTCAGAATGTCCCTGGTCGTGCCTTCGATATCGGTAACAATAGCTTTGTCACTGCCTGAGAGCGCATTTAGCAGACTGGATTTGCCCGCGTTAGGCCGGCCAGCAATGACGACTTGCATGCCGTCACGAAGCAGTGCGCCCTGGTGGGCCTGAGCGATAATTGTTTCCAACTCGCCGGCTATTGTTGAAAGCTTTTCAGCAATACGTCCTTCACTGAGGAAATCAATTTCTTCATCGGTAAAATCAATAGCCGCCTCGACATATACCCGAAGCGAAACAATCGACTCTGACAAACCCTCGATCAACCTCGAGAAATCCCCCTGAAGCGTCCGCACAGCGCTTCTGGCAGCTTCTGCCGAGCTGGCGTTGATAAGGTCAGCAATGGCTTCTGCCTGCGCCAGGTCGAGCTTGTCGTTCAGGAAGGCGCGTTCGGAGAATTCGCCGGGCCGTGCCAGTCGACAACCTTGAGCCAGCAGTGTTTGCAGGAGCGTATCGAGAATGAAGGTACCGCCGTGTCCCTGAAGTTCAAAGACATCTTCACCGGTAAATGAGTTCGGGCCCGGAAAGAAAAGCGCAATCCCCTGATCAATAACCTGTTGTTGCTCATCAAGGAAGGGGCAGTAGTGGGCATGGCGTGCTTTGGGCTTGAATCCCAAAACTTTTTCGGCGATCAGACGGCTTTTAGCGCCTGATACCCTGACGATACCTACGCCACTGCGACCACTGGGGGTCGCGATGGCGCAGATTGTGTCCTGATCGCCAGCGATCACGGCATCAGCTCTTCGCGGCTTCCCGAGCGGCGAATTCAGATTCAATCTTGCGGGTCACATAGTATTGCTGGGCAATACCCAACACACTGTTTGCAAGCCAGTACAGTACCAGACCAGCCGGGAACCACAGGAAGAAGATGGTCATACCAATTGGCATGAACTTCATCACTTTGGCCTGCATAGGATCCTGAGGTGTGGGGTTCAGCATGAACTGAACGTACATGGATGCACCCATCAACAAGGGCAGTACAAAGTATGGATCCATGACCGACAAGTCATTGATCCACAGAATCCATGGTGCGTGACGAAGCTCTACGCCTTCCATCAATACCCAGTACAGCGCAATGAAAACAGGCATCTGTACCAGCATGGGCAGACAGCCGCCAAATGGGTTGATTTTCTCTTTTCGGTAAAGCTCCATGGTCTCTTTTTGCAGCTTCATCTTGTCATCGCCATAGCGCTCTTTTAGCTGAGTCATTTTTGGCATGACCCGGCGCATATTCGCCATAGAGCGATAGCTGGTGGCCGACAGTTTGAAAAAGATGGCTTTAACGATCAGGGTAAGGATCAGGATGGACCAGCCGAAGTTACCGACAAAGCTGTTGATAAGTGTCAGCAGCGTATGGATCGGAGAAGCAATAAACCACAGGAAACCGTAGTTGATTGTTCTGTCGAGCCAGGGGGCAATTTCTTTCAGGCGGTCCTGGTCTTTCGGGCCGGCATAGAACTGCATTTGCTGGCTGGATTGTTGCCCGGACTCAACACTGAAAGCAGAGCTGGTAAAACCACCTATGAACTGACCCTGATTGTTCTGACGAAACGTAAAGTTATTCTGGCTATCTGAAGGGGGGACAAAAGCAGACATAAAGTAATGCTGGCTCAGTGCCACCCAGCCACCAGCAATGCTGTGACTTGGGCTGCTTTCTTCAATGTCATCGAATTCAACTTTGCGATAGTTATCATCAGGTGTTGTCGTCGCAAAGCCCAGGTAGCTGGATTTGCCAAATGATGTGCCTGATGTTGGATCCGCATAATTATTGCGTTTGATCTGAGCAAACAGGTTACCCTGCCAGGAGGAACCGCTCTGGTTATCCACATCAAAACCGATATCAATCAGGTAGTCGCCACGACGGAAGGTGAACGTCTTGTTGATGGTTACACCGTTGGCTTGTTCATAGGACAGGACAACGTTTAATGAGTTTTGGTTAGGACCTAGCGTATAGCTGCTTCGCTGGCTGCTGTATAGAGGACGCTGCTCTCCCCCATCAATACCATCACGGCCAATGACGCCGTTTTGTGCAACATAGGTTCGGCCGTTGGTATTTTCTAACAAGACGAAAGGAACTTCAGGTGTTTCCAGCGACGTGGCGTATTCTGGCAGGGAAGTGAAGACGATATCTCCACCCAGTGGATCAATCTGTAAATTGAGTACGTCAGTCGATACCGTAATCAAGCGTTCGCTTGCATCGGTATTACTTTCCTCATCGGTCATTGCTGTTGCTGAACCAACACTGGGAATATCGCTGCTGGTCGCTGCATTGTTTGCCGGTGCGGTAGGCAGATCACTACCACTGGATTCTATGGGTAAATCTGAGGGTAAGGCCGCCGTATTTTCCATCTGGGTTTCAGTTTGACTGGATACAGGTGGATAATCCTCTTGCCAGGCGAGCAATAACAGGTAACTGACTGCTGCCAGGCCGGCAATTAGTACGTACTTGATATAATCCATGGGCGATGACTACTTTTTACAGGTTGTGATTTCAGTATCGTGAGTGCACTTGGGTGCAGGGTCATAACCACCAGCACTCCAGGGGTGACAACGCAGGATTCGCTTGGCACCTAGCAGGCTGCCTTTGAGAATACCGTGTGCGGCAATAGCGTCTTGGGTGTAGTGAGAACAAGAGGGATAAAAACGGCACTGGTTTCCGATGAGCAGGCTCAGCGTACACTGATACAGTGTGATCAGTTTAATCGCGATCTTTGCCATCATGATGCCTTACCCGTCATTGTCTGGCGTTATGATTTCGTCGTTTGCAGAGATCTTGCCAGAGCTGCTCCAGCATATTTGTGACAGCATCATTATCAAGCTTGTCCAATCCCCCGCGAGCCAGCATAACGATATCAAGGCCGTTGAGCAATTGTTGATGGTGTCTGAAAGACTCTCGAGTCAGGCGCTTAAGCCGATTCCTCTGTACAGCCAGACGAACGTGCTTTTTGGCGATGACCAAGCCAATGCGAGTCTTACCGCTGGGGTTTTCATTGGCCAGGATCAGAATCTGGCGCCGTGATACGCGAAAGCTGGCGCCATTAAACACTGATTGATAATCAGTGGCTGTCAGGAGCCGCCGCTCTTTGCCAAAACCCAGTTCTGTCATTGGCGGCTCAGTTACTTGCGATAGAATTAAGCTGACAGCTTAGCACGGCCTCGTGCGCGACGACGCTTGATTACCTGGCGACCACCGCGGGTTGCCATGCGAGCACGAAAACCGTGTGAACGGGCGCGTTTCAATACGCTGGGCTGAAATGTTCTTTTCATAATGGCATATCCGAATAAATGCGTTTCTGAATCAATAGCTAGCATGCTGCTATTGAAAATGAAGAGCGCGGATTTTAGATTGATAACAGCCTAATTGCAAGTATTTTAAGGGTTTTCCTTTATACCCATTTAAGCACAATTTATCCACAGGTTGTTCTATATGGTCATCAGGATTTGCTCATGCTCAAAGAGCATTGTTTTTACTGGTAATTTCTTTTATTGAATATATAAGATACTGATATAAAAAGGAAATGCTTAATACGGCTTTCAAGAAAAATTTGCTATTATTTGTGGATAAGTCTGGTTTGTCTGGGTAGAATCCTAGGCCTTCGCAGAGTTATCAACAATAAAAGACTACAGGGTAGTGAAAGTCGTGCTATTGGCAAATTGGGAACAGTGTGTGGATCACCTGAGGGATGAATTACCATCCCAGCAATTTAATACCTGGATTCGTCCGCTAAAAGCCGAGTCCAGTTCTGAAGGACTTACATTATTAGCACCTAACCGTTTTGTTCAGGATTGGGTCAGGGAAAAATTTCATAACCGTATTTCCGAGCTGATAAACCGTGAGGTTGAATCAGGTCCTGTTGATGTATTCGTTGAAGTGGGTGCCCGTCAGACAATGGCAAAAGGATCTCCACGATCTACCACCCTTGATGTGAACAGAGCATCCGGACATCAGGCATCTAATGATTCGGTTTTATCAGCTTCACCATCTTCTACACAGGCGTTGTCCTCATCAGGTGCAGACCACTTTGAAACCAGATCATCTGGCTCTTCCCGCTCATTTCAGGCGTCACAAAGAAGCGTCGTGGATGCTGAAGCTGTCTTGTCAGACAGCTTGGATATGCCATCTGCGAGTCAGTCGCGCTCTACCCGGAAGATGGAGTCAATCATTGAAGGGAAGCTCCGTCATAAAGGGTCTCTGAATTTTGAGAACACCTTTGATAATTTTATTGAAGGTAAATCCAACCAGTTAGCCAGAGCGGCTGCAATGCAGGTTGCAGACAACCCGGGTGGGGCTTATAACCCGCTTTTTATTTATGGCGGCGTTGGTTTGGGTAAAACTCACTTGATGCATGCTATTGGCAATTACATGCTTGCCAGAAAGCCAAATGCAAAAGTTGTTTATTTGCATTCAGAAACATTCGTCGCAACGATGGTGACAGCGTTACAATTAAATGCGATTAATGAGTTCAAACGCTATTATCGATCTGTAGACGCGCTGTTAATTGACGATATCCAGTTTTTTGCAGGTAAAGAGCGCTCTCAGGAAGAGTTCTTCCACACGTTTAATGCGCTCTTGGAAGGTGGTCAGCAGATTATTCTAACCAGTGATAAATATCATAAAGAAATCAATGGGTTAGAAGAGAGGTTGAAATCCAGATTTGGCTGGGGACTGAGTGTCGCTGTAGAACCACCGGAACTCGAAACCCGCGCTGCCATCCTTATTAATAAGGCAGCACAGAGCCAGGTTGAGTTGCCAGGTGATGCAGCAATGTTTATTGCTCAGCGGCTACGTTCGCATGTCCGTGAGCTTGAAGGCGCGCTGAAGAAGGTTATCATTCATGCAAACTTCGTTGGCCGTAAAATCGATCTCGAGCTTGTAAAAGAAGCATTGCGAGACTTGTTTGCATTACACGATAAACTGGTTTCAATTGATAATATCCAGCGTTCAGTTGCTGAGTATTATAAAATCAAAATGTCAGATATGTTATCCAAGCGCCGCAATCGATCTGTTGCCCGACCTCGACAAGTCGCTATGAGTCTGGCCAAAGAGCTGACCAATCACAGCCTGCCAGAAATTGGCGAAGCTTTTGGTGGTCGTGATCACACCACTGTATTGCATGCTTGTAAACAAGTTAAGAAGTTACGAGACAGTTCACAGGATCTGGCCGAGGACTATAACAACCTGCTCCGGGCACTAACCACATAAGGTTAAGAATTCCAGCTAACTGAAAATAGAGACGGAAATATGCATTTTACAATAACCAGGGAAGCTTTACTTAAACCACTTCAATTGGCAGCGGGCGTTGTCGAACGCCGGCAAACGCTGCCAGTACTTGCTAATGTATTGCTGACACTGAAAGACAATGTATTAGAAATCACTGGTACAGACCTTGAAGTTGAGTTAATAGGCCGGGTTGCTGTCAGTGGTGAGTCTCAGCCAGGTGAAATTACTGTACCGGGTCGAAAGTTATTGGATATCTGTAAAGCCTTACAAGATGATGCTTCACTAGAGTTTAAGGTTAATGATAATAAGTGCCTTGTTAAAGCCGGCAAGAGCCGTTTTAGCCTAACCACCCTGCCCGCTTCTGATTTTCCGGCCACTGTTGATGAGCCAGGCTCTTTCGAGTTTGCAATTAGTCCTGATGAGTTAAAATCACAAATTCATGCCTGCGCATTTGCCATGGCTCAGCAGGATGTCCGATATTATCTAAATGGTATGCTGTTTGAAGTCGGTGAGTCCTGGTTTCGGGTTGTCGCAACTGATGGCCATCGATTGGCAATGCAGACGGTTGGTGTAGCCAGTGATGTGACTGAAACACAACAAATAATTGTACCAAGAAAAGGTGTTCTTGAGCTGTCTCGCCTACTTTCAGAACCCAGCGACGAAAAAATTGCCTTGTTATTTGGTAGTAGCCATATACGGGTCAGGCTGAAAGATTTCACCTTTACTTCCAAGTTAGTTGACGGAAAATTCCCAGATTATATGCGTGTCCTGCCAAAAGGCGGCGACAAGGTTGTTATTGGGGATAAACAAGAACTTAGGCAAGCCTTCAACAGAGCTGCCATTCTTTCTAATGAAAAGTATAGAGGTGTGCATTTGCAGCTGTCACCCTCAGAGATGAAAGTAGTGGCAAATAACCCTGAGCAGGAAGAAGCAGAAGATCAGGTTTCAGTTAACTACGATGGTGATGCTTTAGAAATCGGATTTAATGTTAGCTATCTACTAGATGTATTGAATGTCATAGACAGTGAAGATGTTAAATTTACATTAGCTGACTCCAATAGCAGTGCTTTGGTTGAATCGACTTCACCTGTAGATGCGCTATATGTGGTTATGCCTATGCGGCTGTAACTCTTATATATGTCAGTATTATCTCGAGTTAAAGTCGACCGATTCAGGAACCTGGAGGCGGTCGACATAACTCCATCCCCTTCTTTCAATTTTTTTTATGGCGCTAATGGCAGTGGAAAAACCAGTCTTTTAGAGGCTTTGCACTGTGTTTCTGTTGGCCGTTCTTTCCGAACTCAAAAGATTCGACCTCTTGTTTCTGAGGGTTTCCCCAGTTTTACTGTTTTTTTAGGCATTGATAATCAAATGGCGGCAGGTATTGGGTTGTCTAAATCCAGAGCTGGAAAGACGGAGTTGAACCTGCTGTCAGTGCCACAAGATAATTGGAAAGATGTAGCTGAGCGACTACCTGTGCAGCTTATTAATTCTGAGAGTTTTTTGATTCTTGATGGTGGAGCAAAACCACGTCGTCGTCTTTTAGACTGGGCAATGTTCCACGTGGAACATAGTTCTTTGAACTTGCTGCGTAGATTTAATAGAGCTTTGAAACAGAGAAATTCATTGTTAAAGACACTCCATACCGGAAGTAGGAAAAAAGCATTAGAAGCCCTTTTGCCTTGGGATCGTGAATTCTCTGAATCCGGCACAGCTTTAAATATCAAGAGACAAGAAATAGCAACCAAGCTTGATGATATCCTCCAGGACTATCTAAATAGATTATTACCTTACTTCAGCTTTGAACTGATATATAAGCCAGGCTGGGATGTTTCTACATCACTACTTTCTCAGTTAGAGAGTTCAATTGACAGAGACCTGGCGTCGGGTACGACAAACTTTGGACCTCACCGAGGAGACATAGTGATTTACGCGGGTAAATCTATAGCAAAAGAGACATTAAGTAGAGGGCAAAGCAAGATGTTTGTGTGCTCTCTAAAGCTTGCACTAGGTAAAATGGTTAGTGATCGATATGCTGATTACGGCACTCAATATAGTCCAGTATTCCTATTGGATGACCTTCCTTCTGAATTAGATAATAGGAATCAGGAGCTTGTGTTACATGAGTTGGCCAACCTTAATGTACAATGTTTTATTACCTCAGTAGATAAACCTAAATTTACAAAAGAAAAATTAAAACGAGATGCCCGCATGTTCCACGTGGAACATGGTAAAATAGCGGAAGCATGAAATCTTTTTGGAGATCAGAATGACCGACCAGGAATCAAACTACGATTCATCCAGTATCAAGGTATTGAAAGGCCTGGATGCTGTTAGAAAGCGCCCTGGTATGTATATTGGCGACACAGAAGACGGCACCGGTTTGCATCATATGGTGTTTGAGCTAGTTGATAACTCAATCGATGAGGCACTTGCTGGGCACTGTGATGAAATATGCGTGACAGTACATGTTGGTGAAGCAATATCCGTTACCGATAATGGGCGAGGGATTCCAACAGAAATGCATTCCGAAGGGGTTTCCGCAGCAGAAGTTATCATGACAGTCCTCCATGCTGGTGGTAAATTTGATGACAACAGCTATAAGGTTTCAGGCGGGTTGCACGGCGTTGGTGTATCTGTGGTTAATGCCTTATCTGAAGAATTAAAGCTGACGATTAGACGGGGCGGCGAAGTGCATGAACAGTATTACCAGCACGGTGTACCACAAGCGCCACTTAAAGTTGTTGGTGAGACTGATATTACTGGCACTGAAACATTCTTTAAGCCCTCCCCTGCAACATTTAAAAACATTGAATTTCATTACGACATTCTGGCTAAGAAATTACGAGAGTTGGCCTTCTTGAATGCTGGCGTGGCAATTCGACTGAAAGATGAGCGATCTGGTAAAGAAGATCTCTACAAGTATGATGGTGGTTTGAAAGCCTTTGTTGAGTATCTGAACAAGAACAAATCATGTATCAATAAAATATTCCACTTCCAGTCTGATCGGCCAGAAGACGGTATTTCAGTTGAAATTGCTTTGCAGTGGAATGACACCTATCAAGAAAGCATCTTTCCCTATACCAACAATATCCCGCAAAGGGATGGCGGAACCCATATGGCAGGTTTCCGTAGTGCTTTAACGAGAGTACTTAAAACGTACATCGATAAAGAAGTTGGTAATAAAAAAGGGAAAGAAGTAAATACCAGCGGCGATGATGCTCGGGAAGGCCTGACGGCTATTGTGTCTGTTAAGGTTCCAGATCCAAAATTCTCATCGCAAACAAAAGATAAGCTGGTTTCTTCTGAAGTCAAAAGTGCAGTCGAGCAGGAAATGTTTTCACATTTGACTGACTACTTACTTGAAAACCCGAATGACGCCAAACAAATTGTCAGCAAGATGATTGACGCTGCAAGAGCCAGAGAAGCAGCTCGTAAAGCTCGTGAGATGACACGAAGAAAAGGTGCGTTAGATATGGCCGGCTTGCCAGGTAAGCTGGCTGACTGTCAGGAAAAAGACCCTGCCCTGTCTGAAATCTATATTGTAGAGGGTGACTCAGCGGGTGGTTCTGCCAAGCAAGGTCGTAACAGAAAAAATCAAGCTATTCTCCCTTTGAAAGGTAAAATCCTGAACGTTGAGAAAGCGCGTTTCGACAAAATGCTCAGTTCCGCTGAAATAGGAACGTTGATCAAAGCTCTCGGTTGCGGTATTGGTAAAGAAGAGTTTAATCCGGCCAATCTTCGCTATCACCGCATTATTATCATGACAGACGCCGACGTAGATGGTTCTCACATTCGAACATTATTGTTGACGTTTTTCTTCCGGCAAATGCGTGAGCTGATTGAAAATGGGTATGTCTATATCGCGCAACCACCATTGTATAAAGTCAGGAAAGGCAAACAGGAGCAATACCTGAAAGACGATGATGAGCTGGCAAGATATCAGACGCAAATTGCCCTTGATGGTGCAGCACTTCATGTAAATAAGAGTGCGCCACCGATTTCAGGCGATGCCCTGGAAGTGATGGTAGACCAATACAATAGCACGTATGCCATGATTGCCCGACTGGATCGGAAATACCCCAATGAAATATTGGAGTCTATGGTCTACACAGAAGCCCTGGATCAGTCTCAAACGTTGACTGATGAGGTGTTACAGGACTGGTTAGATAAGTTGATGGCTCAGCTCCAGACATTGCACCCGAAAACCTCTAAGAACTACGTTTTTGAAATATTCAAAGATCCGGAAAAAGACGTACCAGAGCCACGAATCGTTTATACATTGCATGGGCTTCGCCGAGAGTATGTATTCAGTAAAGACTTTTTCGGTTCTTCAGAATACAAGGCGCTGGTCAAACTTGGTCAGATGATAAACAACCTGATTGAAGATGGTGCTTATGTAGTCAGAGGGGAAAAAACACAGGAAATCACTACGTTCAAAGAAGCGCTTCAATGGCTAACAGCTGATGCAATGAAAGGACATTACCTGCAACGCTATAAAGGGTTGGGTGAAATGAACCCCGGACAATTGTGGGAAACTACCATGGACCCGGATGCACGACGTATGTTGAAAGTGACGATTGATGATGCTATTGGTGCGGATCAGTTGTTTACAACATTGATGGGGGATCAGGTGGATCCTCGGAGAGAATTTATTGAAGCCAATGCGCTGGCTGTTCAAAACCTCGATGTGTAGTACGTTGCATTTAAAAATCTAAAACCAGGGGGTGAAACATTTATCCCCTGGTCTTGGCTTTCTAATAGATGTAACTGATTAGAGAGCCTGGCACTTTACTTCTCTAATCCACAGCCTTAAGAAAATGGCTGCACATCCTGGCTAATAGTATTTACTCAATACCCACAGCTGACTTGTTCTCTTCTATCCAGTTCTGAAATTCTGCAGCCAACTCTTTTGAGTGTTTACCAGCCGTAGGCATTGGTTTCCCGATGATAACGGTAATCTTACCCGGTGTTTTGTGCCCTTGCCTGGCAGGCCAGCAATTACCCGCATTGTGTAATATAGGCAGAATATCTGTTTCAGTTGCTGCAGCTAATTGTGCGCCGCCACGAGAAAACTTACCTAGTTTACCAGCTGAGGCTCTGGTGCCTTCTGGGAAAACCAGAATAGAAATCCCTTTGGAAAGTCGGTCAGCACCTTGTAATAGTAAGGACTTACCAGCCTCGCGAGGCTTGCTACGATCAATTGCAATGGGTTTTTGCAAACGAAGTGCCCACCCCCAGAACGGTATGGAAAGAAGTTCTTTTTTCAGAATTGGGCAAACAGGAGTGAGCAATTGATAGAGAAAAATAGTTTCCCAGGTACTTTGGTGGTTACTTAAGGCAATAACAGGCTTGTCAGGAATGTTTTCCAGCCCGATGATTTCGTAGCTGACGCCACAAGTGATTCTCAACCACCAAACAACCAGGCGGCACCATAGCGCGTATAAATAAAAGCGTCTTTTTGCCGGTAGCATCCAGAACAGGAGGATTACCAAGCTTGAAATGATAAAGGTAAGAAAAGCATACCCTACGGAAAATAAAGCAGAACGGATACGCATTAGTGTGCTTCCCTGTCAGCCAGTAAACTATCAGTAAAATCAGATAAAGATACATACACTGGTGTATTTAAAAGTTGCTCAGGAAGGCCGGAAGCAATAGTGCGATTGCCCTTGCCTGTCTTTACCAATACTGGGAGACATCCTGCAGCAGTGGCAGCCTGTAAGTCTCTTAAACTGTCCCCAATGAAATGACAACCCTGGACAGAAAGTGATAACTCACCTTCAGCCCTTGTTAGTAGCCCGGGTAAGGGCTTACGGCAAGTGCAGCCGTCATCTGGTCCGTGAGGGCAGTAGAAGAATGCGGTAATCTCTCCCCCGGCCAACTCAACCTGCTCGGTGATGTATTGATGGATACGAGCAAGAGCAAATTCGTCGAACAAACCCCGAGCCAGGCCGGACTGATTCGTAGCAACGATGACGGTATAACCTGCCTGGCTGAGCCTTGCAATCGCATCCACACTGCCTGGAATCAGGAAGCACTCTTCTACACTTTTGATATATGCATCAGAGTCCTCATTGATGACACCGTCTCTGTCCAGAATGACAAGCTTGTCCGTCATGAAGAATAAGGCCTTACTACAGTTAACCTGGATACTTTAGCTTTGGTGCAGGCTTGAAATGTCAGCACCGCGCAAGAATAACGATCGTAATTCAGACAGCATACTTAATCGGTTTTGGCGGACTTGTTCATTATCAGCCATCACCATGACATTATCGAAGAAAGAGTCTACCTCAGGTCGAAGCACTGCCAGTGACTCCATTGCTGCAGTGTAATTGCGATTTTCGAACAGCGCTGAAGTCTGCTCACGTACTTCGCAGATGCGGTGCCAAAGTGCCTTTTCAGCTTCTTCCTCAAACAGCGAGGTAACAACCGCCGATTGCTCGAAAGCGTCAGCTTTTTGCAATATATTGGACACACGCTTATTAGCAGCGGCAAGCGCCTCACTTTCTGGCAAATTGACGAAACGTTTAACAGCTTCAATGCGCATGGCGAAATCCATTGGACTGCCTGGTTGCAGGAGATAAACCGCTTGAAAGACTTCTGAGGACACCCCTTCTGCCTGATACCAGGCTCTGAAGCGATCGAGCAGGAAACTGAATACTTGTGATGCAGTATCGTCTGTAATTTTTAACCCTTGCTGTTGATACAGTGCCAGGCTGCTATTGATAGCATCGTTGAGGTCAAGATCGAGGTTTTTTTCAACCAGTATTCTTAGAATGCCAAGAGCTGAGCGACGCAGAGCAAATGGGTCCTTGGAGCCGCTGGGAGGCTGACCAATAGCAAACATACCGGTCATGGTATCGAGTTTTTCTGCGACAGCCAGTATGGAACCAGTCAGCGTGTCAGGTAGTGCATCTCCTGAGAAACGAGGCAGGTACTGTTCGTTAATCGCCCTGGCTACTTCATCAGCTTCGCCATCATGGCTGGCATAATAATACCCCATGATTCCCTGTAGCTCTGGAAACTCCGCAACCATGTGAGTGACCAGATCACACTTCGCCAGCAAAGCAGCCCTTTCGCAATTATCACGGTCAGCATTTAGCTTTTCTGCCAGTTTGACTGAAAGCTGTGCAACACGACGAGACTTATCAGCTACCGTGCCTAACTGTTGCTGGAAGACAATCTTTTCGAGTTGCTCAATACGAGATGAGAGTGGTGTCTTGCGATCAGACTCGTAAAAGAAAGCGGCGTCTGCCAGCCGAGGGCGAATCACCCTTTCATTACCAGCGATGACCTGGGCAGGATCCTGGCTTTCGAGGTTGGCTACAGCAACAAAGTACGGCATGAGCTGGCCGTTGTTGTCGGTTATGTAGAACGTCTTTTGGTGACTCTTCATGGAAGAAATGAGAGCTTCAGCCGGAACGTTCAGAAAGTGATCATCAAAGCGCCCGGTCAGCGCCACAGGCCACTCAACCATACTGGTGACTTCATCCAGCAAATCGCTGTCCATAAAGACATTACCAGAAACGGTTTTGCCTTGAGCTTCAACCTGGGATGAGACAACCTCTTTTCTGCGTTGATAGTTAGCGATCACATAGCCTTCGGTTTCCAGCATACGCTCATAATCTGCAGGTGTGGCAATATCCAGCTGCTGGCTGCCATGAAAACGGTGTCCCCAACTGGTTCGTCCACTGCGCACACCGTAGAGTTCGGCGTCAATAACCTGTTGCCCAAATAACATCACCAGCCAGTAGACAGGCCGCACAAACTCGTCACGTGTGCTGCCCCAACGCATTTTGCGGGGAATTGGCAGCTTGTTTAAAGAACTGGCAATGATGTCAGGCAATAACGCCTCTGTATTTGAACCCGGCTGAACACTTTTATAGAACAGCTTCTCTACGCCTTTGTTGTCTGCGCGATCGAGCTCATCTACGGAAACACCACATGACTTGGCAAAGCCATTGGCGGCGGGAGTTGGTTGACCATCGTTATCAAATGCCGCTTTGACCGCAGGTCCCCACCGTTCCTGGTGAATATCGTCCTGCTGAACGTCAAGGCCGGAAATTAAAATGGCCAGGCGGCGTGGGCTGGCGAATGACTGGATTTGTTGATAGGACAGGCCTGCTTTGCCAAGACCGGCTTCAACGCCTGACTGAAACGCCTCAGACAGGGATTTGAGTGCTTTTGGCGGGAGTTCCGCACAACCCAGTTCTACTAAAAAATCTTCGCTATGTTTACTCATGATCGCATTCTTCAATGGAGTTTATTGGCTGTCCAGGACAGCTTTGCGCAGGTCTTCAGGTGCAAGCGGAAAGCCCAGTTTGCGCCGGCTCTCGTAATAAGCCTCGGCCACTTCCCGAGATAGCGTGCGCACACGCAGGATAAATCGCTGACGCTCAGTGACTGATATAGCCTGTCTCGCATCAAGCAGGTTAAAGTAATGAGACGCTTTCAGCACCTGCTCGTAAGCCGGTAAAGCGAGGCCGCTTTCAATAAGTTGATTGCAGGCGCGTTCACACTCATCAAAGCTCAGAAAAAGCGCCTCTGTGTTGGCGTGCTCAAAATTATAGGCCGACATCTCTACTTCATTCTGATGGAACACATCGCCGTAAGTGACAACGCCGTCCGGCCCTTCTGCCCAGATCAGGTCATAAATGCTGTCGACACCCTGCAGGTACATGGCGATACGTTCAAGGCCGTAGGTAATTTCACCGCTGACCGGAAAGCACTCAAGGCCACCAACCTGCTGGAAATAAGTGAACTGAGTGACCTCCATGCCATTGAGCCACACTTCCCAGCCCAGGCCCCAGGCACCCAGCGTTGGGGATTCCCAGTTGTCTTCGACAAAACGGATATCATGAATCTGTGGATCCACGCCCAGATGTTTCAGTGAGTCGATGTACAACTCCTGAATGTTATCCGGGGAAGGCTTCAGTATGACCTGAAACTGGTAGTAGTGCTGCAGCCGGTTCGGGTTTTCGCCATAGCGACCATCAGTCGGACGCCGGCTTGGCTGAACGTAGGCTGTGCGCCATGATTCGGGGCCAATAGCCCTGAGAAAAGTTGCTGGATGAAAAGTACCAGCACCAACCTCCAGGTCCAGCGGCTGTAATACCACACAACCCTGGTCAGCCCAGAAACGCTGCAGTGCCAGAATCAGTCCCTGAAAAGTTTTTACGTCGGCTTTGGCCGAATTTTGCGCGGACACGTTCAACCCCAATGATAGTCACTGAAAAGGCGCAATTATGCGGGATTAGGCAGTCAATATCCACTGCGCTAGAATAGCTGACTGCCACGAAACCAATATCGGAGTACTTGCTATCAATACCGTTAAATCCTGGCTCATCAAATCCTTCCTGAAACTGCTCTCTCTATTGCCGTTAGCAGCTGTGCATAAAATGGCGTCGGCGATCGGTGAGTTATTAAACGTCCTGCCCATTGCAACCAGGAAGGTGACTGAAACCAACTTGCAGCGAGCCATGCCAGAGCTTGATGAGATAACGAGAAAAGAACTGGTAAAAAGCAGCCTGTGTGAAACGATCAAGGCAGGGCTGGAACTGGGACACATGTGGTATGCAAGCCTGGAGAGTGTAACGGGCCGGATTAGAACCGTCCACGGGTTTGAACTGGTTGAAAATGCCAAGGCCTCCGGCAAAGGGATTATCTATGCAGCTCCCCACCTGGGCAGTTGGGAACTGCTGGGTATATACCTGTCGACTTTGGGGCCCATGACGACTCTCTACAAACCAGCAAAAATCGATGGCTTGAATGAGTTGATTGCTCACTCACGTGCCAAAGGTGGTGCGAAGTTAGTACCAACAAATCGGCAAGGTGTTGTAAAGCTGACGAAGGCGTTAAAACAGGGAGAGTCGACCGGTATTCTGCCTGACCAGCAACCAAAGCGGGATGGCGGTGTATTTGCTGACTTTTTTGGTGTGCCAGCGTTTACTATGACACTGTTGCCTAAACTGGCAGCAAGAACGGGTGCGGTGGTTTTATTGGCTTATGCGGAGCGGCTCCCGGGTAACCAGGGTTTTGATGTGCATTTCCGGGAGGCGGATCCGGATGTCTACTCAGAAAATTCAGAAGTTGCTGCAGCTGGACTTAACCGCTCTGTTGAAGCCTGTGTCCGGCAAATCCCGGCGCAATATCAGTGGGAGTATAAGCGTTTTAGAAAGCGCCCTGACAGTGAAGCCCCAGAAGGGAAGTCGCAGCCATTCTATCAATGAGAGCATGGTAAAATTGACGTCAGGCAACGGTGAATGAGTTTCAGCAATGAGATGAAGCTGATGGTTTCAACATGCAGGAAATTATCGGCGCCAGAACATAGGCATCAGCAATACCAGCAGCGTAAAGATTTCCAGCCGACCCAGCAACATGGCGAGACACAATACCCATTTGGCCGGATCTGCCAGGTCTCCATAGTTAGCTGCTACCCCTTCCAGGCCAGGTCCCAGGTTATTCAGGCAGGCACCGACGGCACTAAATGCAGTGACAACATCAATGTCCATCGCTAATAACACGATGAGCAGCGCGAGATACACCAGTACGTAGACAGCAAAGAATCCCCATACAGATTCAATAATCCTGTCTGGCACCAGATCTCTGCCGAGTTTGACGGAAATGATAGCGTTTGGGTGGATCAGACGTTTGACCTCACGAAAGCCCTGCTTGATGATCAGCAGTATGCGGATGACTTTCATGCCGCCACCGGTTGACCCAGCACAGGCACCGATAATGGAAGAGTAGATCAGCAGGTATGGCAGAGCCAGGGGCCAACTATCAAAATTCGCGGTAGCGTAACCCGTCGTGGTTGCCACAGATACAGTTTGGAACAGGCCATGCACGAGCGAGTCCTTGGCATTGTATGTATCTGTGAAATACAGCACCAGGATGGTAAAGGCGGCTACCAGGCCAAGGATGCCCGTATAAAAACGAGTCTCCGGGTCTTTGAGATACTGGATGAAACTGCGCCGCTGCCAGGCAGTAAAGTGCAAAGCAAAGTTGATGCCGGCAACAAACATAAACAACACAGCAATCATGTTGATAACGTCACTATTAAAGTAAGCCATGCTGCTGTCGTGCGTGGAGAATCCACCAATAGCCACCGTAGTGAAGCTATGGCAAATGGCATCAAACAAGCTCATGCCAGCTGCCCAATAGGCAAGTGCACAGGCTACGGTTAATCCAAGATAAATGTACCAGAGCGCTTTAGCGGTTTCTTTCAAGCGTGGAACCAGGTTGTCATTCTTAACTGGACCCGGGCTTTCCGCTCTGTAAAGCTGCATACCACCAATACCCAGCATTGGTAAAACGGCAACGGCTAATGCCACGATACCCATGCCTCCCAGCCACTGTAATTGCTGGCGGTAAAAAAGAATGGATTTAGGCAGATCATCAAGGCCGGTAATAACAGTTGCACCGGTGGTAGTCAGGCCGGAAAAAGATTCAAATATTGCGTCGGTCAGGTCCAGTGGTACATCGGGAGATATCCAAAATGGTAAAGCACCGAAGGTGCTAAGAACTGTCCAGAAAAGCGTAACAATCAGGAACCCATCGCGAGTTCGCATTTCCTTATTGGCCCGGCAGGTCATGAGCCACATGGCGAAACCCACCAGAAAAGTAATCAATCCGGCGTATAGAAAGGAAGTGATCTCTCCGTCCCTGTAGATCCAGGACACCAGAACGGAAGGCAGGTTCGCCAAAATGCTGAATAGCATCAACAATACACCAAGGATTTTGGCGACGACCGGCAAATACATAGTTTCCCCGTTACGAATCCGGCATTAGAAAAAGGTGAGTCCGACCGCGAAAAGCCTTTCAACATCCGCGATACGTTTCTTGTCAGTTAAAAACAGAATGACATGATCTTCGGGTTCGATAACGATATCGTCATGAGCAATCAGGACTTCTTCATTTCGCACAATTGCACCAATGGTTGTACCAGGGGGAAGGTCGATATCTTCTAGTGCACGGCCAACCACTTTTGATGAGTTACTATCACCGTGTGCAATAGCTTCCAGCGACTCTGCTGCACCACGGCGCAGTGAGTGTACATTAACGATATCACCTCGGCGAATATGAGTTAGCAAGCTGCCAATGGAAGCCTGTTGGGGTGAAATGGCGATATCGATTTCGCCGCCCTGAACCAGGTCCACATAGGCAGGGTTATTGATCAGGCACATCACCTTGCGGGCCCCCAGTCGCTTGGCCAGCATGGAAGACATGATGTTTGCTTCGTCATCATTGGTCAGAGCCAGGAATACATCGGTGTCTTCAATACCCTCTTCCAGTAATAACTGTTTGTCGGAAGAAAAACCCTGCAGCACAATCGCGCGGTTAAGAAACTCGGAAAGGAAAGTGCATCGCTCAGCGTTGGCGTCTATGACTTTAACCTGGTACTTCTTTTCCAGTGCGGCTGCCAGACGAACCCCGATATTGCCGCCGCCGGCAATGATGACCCGTTTGTAGGGCTTATCCATCCGACGAAGCTCGCTCATGACAGCGCGGATGTTTTTCGGGGCAGCAATAAAAAAGACCTCATCGTCGGCTTCAATCACGGTTGAGCCTTCAGGAGTAATGGCACGGTTACGTCGAAAAATCGCCGCGACCCGGGCATCAACATTAGGCATATGCTCACGCAGGAAGCGGATTTCCTGACCGACCAGTGGACCTCCATAGTAGGCGCGGACACCGACCAGTTGAGCATTGCCATCAGCAAAGTCCAATACTTGCAAGGAGCCAGGCAACTCAATCAGACGGTGAATATAATTGGAGACCAGTAGCTCGGGACTGATGACGACATCCAGAGGTATCGCTTCCGGGCGAAACAGATCCTCCTGGTTTATATAGGAGGAAGAGCGCAGTCGGCATATTTTCTTCGGGGTTTTGAATACGGAGAATGCAATCTGGCAGGCCATCATGTTGACCTCATCATTCTCGGTAACAGCGATGATCATGTCAGCATCTTCGGCCCCTGCGGCGCGAAGGACATCAGGGTGGGATGGCCAGCCCTGTGCTATACCAATGTCGAGCCGGTCTTTCAGTTCTCGAAGTGCATCGCCGTCAGGGTCAACCAGCGTGATGTCAGTAGCTTCATTGGTCAGGTTCTCAGCAAGAGAAGCACTAACCTGATTACAACCTAGAATGATGATCTTCATTTAGAGCGTCCGGCTCCTCTGCATTTCAGGCAGATTAGAGTGTCGAGTCTGGCTTTTCAAGCACCATGTAATAAAATCCATCACTGCCCTGAGGGTATGGCAGTAGTTGTAACCCGTGAGTACTGGCGATGGCATTATCAGGCTTTAGCAATATCGGTACTGTTTGTGCTTCCGGGTATTCTTGTAAAAACTGCCCAATCAGCCCCGAGTTTTCGGCAGGTAAAATGGAGCATGTGCTATAAACAAGTCGCCCACCGGGTGAGAGAAGTTCCCAGGCAGTGCGCAGTAATCTTAACTGCAAGAGGTTGAGCCGGGTAATATCTTCCGGCTTGCGAAGTATTTTAATATCAGGCTGTCTGCGAATAACCCCGGTGGCTGAGCAAGGTGCGTCCAGCATGATACGGTCGAAGGTCTCACCATCCCACCATTTGTCGATATTGGTAGCGTCACTGCAGTGCAACGTAATGTCGTTAAACGACAGGCGGGCAAGTGTATCCTTTAGTTTAAGTAGGCGCTTACTATCAGACTCAATTGCCACAACCCGGGAAAGCGCTGGCCCCGACTCCAGACAGCTGGCGAGTTTGCCACCAGGTGCTGAACAAAGGTCAAGTAAGCTATCACCTTCTTGTAAGTCGAGCAGTACTGACACCAGCTGGGAAGCCTCATCCTGGACACTGACCATGCCCTCATTAAATCCGGGCAGTGTTTCAACGTCACAGGGTGAATCAAGATAAACACTATAGGGTGTAAACAAGCCGGGCCGGGCAGAAATCTGTGTAGATGCAAGTTTATCCAGATAAGCAGAACGTGATACCTGCTGTGCATTAACACGTAGTGTCATGGCTGCACGTTCATTGCTGTTGATAAAAACTTCCGGGCTATGGCCTGGCCATGACTCTTTAAAAGCGGCAATCATCCATTCGGGAAAACTTTGCACCTGCATTGTCTTTGAGAGCTCAATGCTGGCATTAGCGGAGAGCTGTTCCTGGTACTTACGCAACACGCCATTGATTAAACCTTTAGCCCAGTGTTTTTTCAGCGTTTGGGCAGCGGCGACGGTTTCGTTGATAACCGCATACTCAGCCAGACGCATGAAGCGAAGCTGGTACAAACCTATAATTAACAGGGCGTGAATGTCACGGTCCTTGCGGCGCAGTGGTTTGTCGAGAAGCTCATTCAGCTCCCTGCGCAAATAGTGATACCAACGGGCACTGCCAAAACACAGTTCACGATACAGAGGCAGGGCTTCAATGCTGTTATCGTTGCCCTGATTGCCAGTGTTAATGGCACTGGCAAGCGAGCCTTGTTCGTTCAGCAAAGAGGTTAGTGTATTAGCTGCGCGGGCACGAATCAGCGCCGGGTTCATGCGAGGTTTGAAAACTGTTTGCCAGGTTCAAACGCTTGCTGGCGAGCATTGAGCACATCATGAACAGACATGGCGTTTTTACCGGGTAGCTGCAGTTGTTTAATTCTTAGCAGCCCTTCCCCGCAGGCAACATCAACAGATTCCACTTTTTTCCCGTTTCGGCTGATTGAGATGATGGTGCCTGGTTCAATATTATTTTCAGGCGCGTCTTGTTCACAGACGGCAGCTAGCACTCGAATCCGCAAGTCGTCCATAAACGTATAGGCGGGGTTGCGTCCTATGCTGGCACGGATCTGACGATCAATGATCGCACTGGGGTCAGCCCAGTTAATGGCTGCTTCCTGTTTATCCAGTTTTCGTGCGTATGTGCTGAGTTCGTCATTCTGTTCGCGAGCCTGAGATTTAAGTAAATCCAGGTTTGCCAGTGTGTACAGCAGTGATTCCTGACCCAGGTGCAGAAGTTTGGCTTCGAGTGTTTCACGGTTGTCGTTTGGGGTGATGGGGGTCGCTTTGGTATAGAGCATATCCCCTGTATCAAGACCCGCGTCCATTTGCATGATTGTTACGCCTGACTCTGTATCTCCCGCCAATATGGCCCTTTCAATTGGAGCTGCACCCCGCCAGCGTGGCAATATGGAGGCATGAACGTTGAGGCAGCCCAGGCGTGGTGTGTCGAGTACTGTCTGGGGAAGAATGAGCCCATAAGCAACCACAATCATCAGATCTGCCTGCCACTCACGGAGCCGGGCCAGCTCTGATTCATCCTTTAAGGAAGCTGGCTGACACACTGGCAAGCCATGGCTTTCTGCCACAGCTTTAACCGGCGTGGGCTTGAGTTTTTTGCCGCGGCCGGTAGCTCGGTCAGGTTGTGTATAAACCGCACAGACCTGATGGCCAGCACTGAGCAGTGCTTCCAGATGCTGAGCCGCAAAATCAGGCGTGCCGGCGAAAATAAGTCGGAGCGAATTTGCCATTTAAGCGGTTGCAGCCATTTTTTGAGCTTTAACAAGTTTGCTGCGTATACGCTGGCGCTTGAGGTTGCTTAGATAATCCACAAACAGCTTGCCATCCAGGTGATCTTTTTCATGCTGAATACAGGTGGCCAGCAAATCATCACAGACAAGTTCGAAAGGCTCACCATCACGGTTCAGAGCTTTGACGCGAACCTGGCTGGGACGGCTGACCGTTTCGTAATAACCGGGTACAGACAGGCAGCCTTCATCATATTCAGCTAACTCGGGATCGAGGACTTCAATCTCAGGGTTGATGAAAACCTGCGGTTCATCCTGGTTCTCACTGATGTCAATCACGATGATTTGCTGATGAACATTGACCTGTGTAGCTGCCAGCCCAATACCAGGTGCAGCATACATGGTCTCGAACATGTCATCGATCAGTTCGCGCAATGCATCATCCACCGTTTCAACCGGTTTGGCGACCGTGCGTAAGCGCGGATCTGGGAACTCAAGTATTTCCAATTTCGCCATGAAGGCCTCCAGGTACTTCGTGTCTCGACAAGCCGCTTTTCAGCAAAGCCGACCGGCTTGTGCCATAACTAGCAAAAGCCCCGGTCTGGCGAAGACACTTCCAACTCAGTTTGATGACCGGATTATAGCACAAAGCTTGCGATGTCTTGGCGCAATGCGGTGTTGGCAGAGAACACAAATCAGGATAGCGGATTATCAGGAATGCCAATGAGCGAGATGCAAAAAGCAGACAAACCGTTTGAAACAAATACCCCACTCACAAAAGATGTGTTGAGAAATTGGTTATGGCCACTGCTTTGCCCTGGTGTAAGTTATCGTCAGTACTGGAAATTACTGTGCCAGCTGGGTTCTCCTGATTTTTTGCAAGACTTGCAAAAAGAAGATGCCGAGAGAATGCAAATTGATGCAGAAATCGTGGCGAGTTTACAGCCTGAAGCAGCGGTGCGTAATGAGCTGGAAGCGGAAATAGAGACGTCATATCGATGGCTGGCCTCTGCCAGCCATCATCATGTGATTCTTGCCGGGGATAACCATTACCCCGAGCTGTTGCGTGAAATAGCAGATCCTCCTCCCCTGTTATTTGCTGCTGGAAATTTATCGGCGCTGAACATGCCTTCTGTTGCCTTGGTCGGAAGTCGGGGCTGCACACCCTACGGGTCAAAAATAACACGCCGACTGGCAATGGAAATCTCTGATGCGGGTTTTGTCATCACCAGTGGCCTGGCTCTTGGTGTTGACTCGGTCGCGCACCGAAGTTGTGTCGATCGAAACAGGCCCACAATTGCTATTCTGGGTAGCGGCCTGGCGAACATTTATCCGGCAGCGAATTTTACCCTGGCAAAACATATCATCGATAAAGGGGGGCTGGTGCTGTCGGAGTTTCCGTTATCGGCCGGTCCGGCAAAATACCGCTTTCCTCAGCGCAATCGCCTCATCAGTGGTTTGAGTCTGGCAACCTGTGTGGTTGAAGCCAGCTTGAGAAGTGGCTCATTAATCACAGCCCGGCTGGCGCTGGAGCAAAACCGTCTGGTGTTTGCTGTGCCGGGTTCTGTTGATAGTCAAAACAGCCGTGGATGTCATCGGCTCTTGCGTGAAGGTGCTGCTGTAGCGGAAAATGCCGCCGACATTAAGGAACCGTTGGCGCCCTTGATCCAGGGCCAGCTCGATTTGTTGCATGATAAACAGCAGGAAAATGAAACAGTACACACCAGTGCAGCCAAGCTGAATGCGCAAGAGGATGAGATAATGCATTGCGTAGAAGCGGGGCCAATAGATACAGATTCGCTGTTGCGAAGTACCGGGCTAACGGTGTCAAAGCTTCAGCAAAACCTGGCCAGGCTGGAACTGAAAGGACTTTTGATTCTTCACAATGGACAATGGTTTCGTCGTGATTGACAGCGAGCCACTGAGCAACGCGGAAGCCGCGGCTCCGGGGAAACTGAGATAGAGAAATGGATAGGTTTAAGGTAAAAAAAGCAGCCCGCGCCATTCGCAGTGGAGGTGTTATTGCCTACCCCACTGAGGCCGTTTGGGGCCTTGGCTGTGACCCCTGGAACGAACAAGCCTGTTCAGATCTGATGCAGGTCAAACAACGTCCATCAGAAAAAGGTATGATCCTGATTGCTGGTTCTATGGCTCAGTTTGGTTCGTTACTGACAACCTTGACGCCGGAAACACAGCAACTGCTCCAGCAGGGGTGGGCCAATAGTAAACAGCAAGGTGCCGTGACTTACCTGGTGCCCGATGAACACAACCTGGTACCTGAATGGATTAAGGGCAGTCATCAACAGGTTGCGATTAGAGTTAGTCATCACTATCTGGTTAAGCGGCTATGTGAAGCGCTTAACATGCCGATCGTGTCGACTTCTGCCAACCTGGCAGGACGCCCGGCGGCTCGATCCAGGTTGCAGGTTGAAAAACACCTGGGCCAGAACATTGATTATATTTTGCCTGGCCGCTTGGGTGGCGCCAGGCAACCATCACGTATTATTGACTTGTTAAGTGGGCTGGTCAGGAGGTAAAAGCATGGCGAACGTGGACGCAAACGCCGTCAAAGAGTATTTGCTCGATCTGCAGAACCGGATCTGCGAGGGGCTGCAAAGAGTGGACGGAAGTGGTGACTTTCACGAAGACGCCTGGCAGCGCGAGCGTGGTGGCAGCGGTATCAGTCGAGTGCTTAGCGACGGTGCCGTGATAGAAAAAGGCGGCGTTAATTTTTCACATGTGTTTGGTGATCAGTTACCCCCGTCTGCCTCAGCCAGCCGGCCAGAGCTGGCAGGGCGCCGCTTTCAGGCCATGGGGGTGTCTCTGGTTATTCATCCGGACAACCCTTTTGCTCCTACCTCACATGCGAATTTCCGCTTCTTTATTGCCGAGTCAGACACAGAGGCGCCGGTCTGGTGGTTTGGTGGTGGCTATGATTTAACCCCCTACTATGGCAATGACGAGGATTGTCGTCACTGGCACCAAACCGCTAAAGCCGCCTGTGATGGCCACGATGCCAGCCTCTATCCGAAGTTCAAAAAAGCCTGTGATGACTATTTTTATTTACCACACCGGAAAGAACCTCGGGGTATCGGCGGGCTTTTCTTCGATGATTTTAATGAGCTGCCTTTTGCAGACAGTTTTGCTTTGGTGCGTGATATTGCGGATAGCTACCTGGATGCCTACATACCGATTCTTCAGGCGAGAAAGGAAGAAAGTTTCACTGAGGCGCAGAAAAAGTTTCAACGTTATCGGCGTGGTCGATATGTCGAATTCAATCTGGTTTATGACCGGGGCACCCTGTTTGGCCTGCAGTCGGGGCTGGGCCGCATCGAGTCCATCCTGATGTCGCTACCGCCTGAAGTGCGCTGGGAATATGACTGGCAACCTGAACCGGGCACTGAGGAAGCGAAGCTCTATGAACATTACCTGGCTGCCAGAGACTGGGTTTAGATTTAATTAGAGGTTCCTCACTATGCACAAAGACCGTTATGCAGTGACTGGCTATCCGGTATCACACAGCCAGTCGCCAATGATTCATGGTCATTTTGCCAGTCAAACCGGAGAAGCGGTTGATTACCAGAAACTGCCTTTGCATCCGGATGAATTTGAGAGTGGGGTAAAGCAATTCTTTAGCCAGGGTGGCAAAGGGTTGAATGTCACGGTGCCGCACAAAGAGTCGGCCTGGCAAATGGCAGCCATCCATGCACCTGCTGCCGAACGTGCTGGCGCAGTGAACACGCTCTATCTCAACCAGGAAGGAGAACTGGTCGGTGACAATACCGATGGCGTTGGGATGGTCAGAGACATAGAGCACAATCATGGCGGTAACCTGAAAGGTGCCAACCTGTTAGTGCTGGGCGCTGGCGGTGCGGTGCGCGGTGTTTTGCCGGTACTGATCGCGGCTCAACCTGCCAGCATTGTTATCGCTAACCGAACGCTGGCACGAGCGGAAGCACTGGCTGAGCTTTTTGCAGACCTCTTCCCCATCACTGTGCTGAGTTACCAGCAACTGGATTCCGCATTCTCGCGTGCACCGGAGTGGATCATAAACGGAACAGCAGCAGGGCTGTCCGGTGAGATGCCTGAGTTGCCAGATACGCTGGTTGATCAGCACACCGCCTGTTATGACATGGTGTATGCACCCGGGGGAACAGTCTTTCAGCGCTGGGCGGAGAGTCTGGGCGCGAACAAATCACTGGACGGCACTGGGATGCTGGTCGAACAGGCTGCTGAATCTTTTCGTATCTGGCGCGGCAAGATGCCGGACACAAAGCCGGTTATTGCCGAACTCCAGAAGGCACTATTTCAGTCCTCCGCTAAATAACGATCTTTCAGCTCCCGGTACTTGTTAGCTGTATAAGCGAAGAACTGCTTCTCTTCATCGCTCAGTTCACGGATCTGTTTTACCGGGGAGCCCATGTACAGGTAACCACTTTGCAGCCGCTTGCCGGGTGGTACCAGGCTGCCACCACCGATAACCACCTCTGATTCGACCACTGCCCCGTCCATAATGGTGCTGCCCATGCCAACCAGTACCCGGTCGTGGACAGTGCAGCCGTGAAGCATCACTTTGTGACCCACCGTGACATCATCGCCGATCAGGCAGGGAAATCCGCCGGGGTTAAATGGCCCGTCGTGGGTGACGTGAAGCACGGAACCGTCCTGAATATTGGTTCTGGCGCCGATACGTATGCGGTGAATGTCACCTCGTATGACCGTTAACGGCCAGACTGAGGCATCTTCTCCCAGAGTCACATCGCCAATAACCACTGCGGTACTGTCAACAAATACACGTTGAGCAATTTTCGGTGATATG
This sequence comes from Pseudohongiella nitratireducens, assembly GCF_001642735.1. GTDB lineage: Bacteria > Pseudomonadota > Gammaproteobacteria > Pseudomonadales > Pseudohongiellaceae > Pseudohongiella > Pseudohongiella nitratireducens. The sequence continues at coordinate 30,588 of NZ_LWHM01000032.1, forward strand.
TCGCCAAATGGTCTGATATTCATAAATATTTATCTCTTGTTTAGATAACGTCTTCTGTCTTCAATGCTCAGGGCACATTTAGCGGCAGCGCTAAGCAGTGCTATGATGACTGTCTTTGAGCCAGGTTCATGACAGGAGTCAATCATGACGCAGAACGCCAGCAACCCTTTACTACAGTTTGATCGATTACCGGACTTCGGGGCAATACGTGCTGAACATATTCAACCGGCAATTACAGAGGTGTTGGCTGACAACAACGCGCAATTGGACAAGCTTATTGCAGACCTGAATGGCAAATCGCCGGATTGGGAAAACCTCATGGACGGGCTTGATGATATGGAAGACCGCCTGAGCAAAGTGTGGTCTACCGCAAGTCATCTTAATGGTGTCTGCAATACACCGGAAATTCGTGATGCCTATAATGGCTGCCAGCCAATGATTACGGAATATTATGCCGGGTTGGGTCAGAATCGCGCGCTCTTCGAATTGGTCACTCAGTTGTCTGAGCGTGCGGATGAATTGGCGTTGACGCGTTCGCAACGAAAAATTTTGCGGGACATGCTGCTTGAGTTCGAGCTGGCCGGCGTTAGTCTGAGTGCAGAGCAGCAGCCCCGATTCACTGAAATTCAGACCCGCCTGAGCGATCTGTCGAACCGTTTTGGTAATAATGTTCTGGATGCAACAACAGGCTGGTCACACCTTATTAAGAGCGAAGATGAGCTGGCCGGCGTGCCGGCTCTGACGATTCAGGCTGCCAAGGAGGCTGCAGAACGTAAATCTCAGCAGGGCTATTTGTTGACCCTGGATTTCCCCTGTTATTTTGCGGTCATGAGCTATGCCGATAATGCTGCACTGCGGGAAACGATGTATCGGGCATTTACCAGTCGTGCCGCCAATACGGAAGATAGCGCAAAAGATAACTCCGGCATTATTAAAGAAATTCTGGCACTGCGGGAAGAGATGGCTGACATCCTTGGTTACCCGAATTACGCAGCCGTTTCGGTGGCCACTAAAATGGCCAGATCTGTGGCCGACGTGAACCACTTCCTGGATGACCTGATCAAACACAGCCGCCCCGCTGCCGAGAAAGAATTTGCTGAGCTCCAGGCATTTGCCCGGGATGTTCATGCTGTCAGTTCGATTCAGGCCTGGGATGTGCCCTATTACAGTGAAAAACTGAGGAAGCAGGACTTTGACCTGTCGCAGGAAGAGTTGAGGCCCTGGTTTCCCCTGGCCAAGGTACAGCAGGGAATGTTCGCGATTGTCGAGACTTTGTATGGTATTTCCATCGAACGGGATCGGACAGCGTCGGTCTGGCATGAAGATGTCGAGTTCTACAATATTCGCCGTGATGGAGAACTGGTAGCGCGTTTTTACCTGGATCTGTTTACCCGGGAAGGAAAGCGAGGGGGTGCCTGGATGGCAGATTGCCGCAGTCGTCGATTGACAACGACTAACGGACAACCTGTCAGTCAGCAAATTCCGGTGGCTTATCTGGTTTGCAACTTTGCACCCCCGACCAGCGATAAACCTGCCCTGCTGACTCATAATGATGTCACGACGCTGTTTCATGAGTTTGGTCATGGTCTGCACCACATGCTGACTCAGGAGAACTACCTGCGCTGTTCAGGCATTGCCGGTGTAGCCTGGGATGCCGTGGAGCTACCCAGTCAGTTGATGGAAAACTGGTGCTGGGACAATGAGTCGCTGGGTCTGATATCAGGGCACTACGAGACGGGTGAACCATTACCACAGACATTACTGGATAAAATGCAGGCAGCCAAAAACTTCCAGGCCGGCATGAAAAGTGTTCGCCAACTGGAGTTCGCACTGTTTGACTTCCAATTGCACCAAACACAGATTGCTGACAGCCAGCAAGATGTTGTCAGATCCGTCATGCAGGGGGCGAGAGATAAGGCTGCTGTTTACCCGGTGCCGGATGAGAACCGTTTCGAGAACAGCTTTTCGCACATTTTTGCGGGTGGTTATGCGGCAGGTTATTACAGTTATAAGTGGGCAGAAGTGCTTTCGGCAGATGTGTTCAGCCAGTTTCAGGCAAATGGAGTGCTTGATTCAGGCACGGGCCAGGCGTTTCTTGACAAAATATTGTCAAAAGGTGGCGGTGAAGACGCGCTGACACTCTTTGTTGATTTTATGGGTCGCGAGCCTGATATGACTGCATTGCTGCGACAAGACGGTTTGGAAAAGCACTGAAACTAAAGTAAAAATTGATTTATCGCAGAAAATTGCTGATCGGTTAACAGTAGACTGGCAGCGAGCTAGAGGTCCGGTCTGGTGTTTCTCTGAATATCAGGGAGCCAAATAAGGCCGGATTTCATGGTAATTTAATAAAATATTTTTTATAATGCCCGGCGCTTTACATTGCATCCGAAAGTCCTGCCCCAACAAAACCAGCCTTGGTCAGATGCCATCTAAGGGCAGATGGTGAAACTGACAACTTCGGGCTGCGGGTCAATCATATCGCGAGTAATTAAAGCGTCTCATAACAAAAATATAACTCAAACGTTGTAAAAACAGCCTTTTCTTATTATTACGGAGACACGGCGAATGTTGTCCAAAGCAAAGCTGTGGTTAAGCCTTGCCGTCGGCACTCTACTTATGTGGAGCACTGGCGCGCATGCAGCCTGGGAATTGAACATGCCCAGGGGCGTAACCCAAATCAGTCGAGACACCTACGACCTGCATATGACAATTTTCTGGTGGATGATTGCCATCGGAGTAGTTGTATTCGGTGTTCTGTTATGGTCTATCATTAATCATCGCAAATCCAAGGGAGCCAAACCGGCCTCTTTCCACGAAAGCACAAAAGTGGAAATAGTCTGGACACTGATTCCTTTCCTCATTCTGATTGCGATGGCGGTTCCTGCGACCCGCGTTTTGACCGCAGCCTACGATGCTTCTGCATCAGATCTGGACATTCAGATTACGGGTTATCAGTGGCGCTGGGAATATAGTTACCTCCCACAAAGCGCAGATGAAGAAGAAGTCTCCTTCTTCAGCACACTGGCAACCTCCCGTGAAGAAATCAGCAACAGCATGGAAAAAGGTGAAAACTACCTGCTGGAAGTTGATAACCCTCTCGTTATTCCTACCGACCGTAAAGTCCGTTTCCTGATGACCTCAGCGGATGTACTGCACGCCTGGTGGGTGCCTGAATTCGCCGTCAAGAAAGACAACGTACCGGGTTTCATCAACGAATCCTGGGTGATTGTTGAAGAGCCTGGCGTTTACCGCGGCCAATGTGCCGAGCTGTGTGGTATGGACCACGGCTTTATGCCAATTGAAGTTCATGCTTTGGAACCAGCTGAGTACGATGAGTGGTATGCCGAGCAGCAACAGCTGGCACTTGCCGAGCAAGAGCTGGCAAACGCTGAACTGAGCATGGATGATGCCATGGCTCAGGGTGAAGAAATTTACACGGCTAGCTGTATTGCCTGCCACCAGGCTGGTGGCGCCGGTATGCCGCCGGTCTTCCCTGCCCTGGCAGGTAGCGAAAAAGCAACTGGCGATGTCCAGGTCACCATCGACACACTGGTCAATGGGGTTCCGGGCACGGCAATGGCAGCATTTGGCCGCCAATTCAATGCCGTTGAGCTTGCATCCATTATTACTTATGTCCGAAATGCGTTTGGCAATGAAACAGGTGATCTGGTGCAACCCGCTGATGTCAACGCAATCATTGAAGGGGGACAGTAACCGTCATGAGTACGAGCAGCGCTGCACTCGACCATTCACACGATGATCACCATCACGGACCAGCTAAAGGCTTTTCCCGTTGGTTGTTCACGACCAACCACAAAGACATCGGTTCGATGTACCTGTGGTTCAGTTTTGCCATGTTCCTGCTGGGCGGTACCTTCGCTCTGGTAATTCGTGCAGAACTATTCCAGCCAGGCCTGCAGTTTGTAGAGCCTAACTTCTTCAACCAGATGACCACCATGCACGGCTTGGTGATGGTCTTTGGTGCGGTGATGCCAGCCTTTGTCGGTCTGGCTAACTGGATGATTCCATTGATGATCGGCGCGCCGGATATGGCCCTGCCACGTATGAACAACTGGAGCTTCTGGATTCTGCCATTTGCATTCGCATTGATGGTTTCCACTCTGTTCATGGAAGGTGGCGGTCCCAACTTCGGTTGGACATTCTACGCGCCGCTGTCGACAACCTATGCGCCGTCGTCAGTGACTTACTTTATCTTTGCTGTCCATATCATGGGTGCGTCTTCCATTATGGGTGCGATCAACGTTATCGCAACCATTCTGAACATGCGTGCACCGGGTATGACACTGATGAAAATGCCACTGTTCGTCTGGACATGGTTGATCACAGCTTACCTGCTGATCGCGGTGATGCCAGTACTGGCAGGCGTGGTTACCATGATGCTGTTCGACATCCACTTCGGTACCAGCTTCTTTAATGCTGCTGGTGGTGGTGACCCGGTTCTGTTCCAGCACTTGTTCTGGTTCTTCGGTCACCCGGAAGTTTACATCATGATCCTGCCAGCATTTGGTGTGGTTTCTGCGATCATCCCTACATTCGCACGCAAGCGTCTGTTCGGTTATGACTCCATGGTGTATGCAACCGCATCTATCGCATTCCTGTCGTTCATCGTATGGGCGCACCACATGTTTACCGTTGGTATGCCACTGGCTGGCCAGCTGTTCTTCATGTACGCAACCATGCTGATCGCTGTACCAACAGGTGTGAAGGTATTTAACTGGGTTGCCACCATGTTCCGCGGTGCGATGACCTTTGAAACGCCAATGCTGTTCGCCATTGCGTTCGTTGTTCTGTTCACTATTGGTGGCTTCACTGGCGTTATGCTGGCGATGACACCAGTAGACTTCCAGTATCACGATACTTACTTTGTTGTAGCTCACTTCCACTACGTACTGGTGCCAGGCGCTGTCTTCTCTTTGATGGCTGCTGCCTACTACTGGCTGCCTAAGTGGACTGGTTACATGTACGACGAAAACCTGGGCAAACTGCACTTCTGGATGTCCTTTGTTGGCGTCAACCTGCTGTTCTTCCCGCAGCACTTCCTGGGTCTGGCTGGTATGCCTCGCCGTATCCCGGATTACGCGCTGCAGTTCGCTAACTTCAACTGGATTTCCAGTGTTGGTGCATTCCTGTTCGGCTTCTCGCAGTTGATCCTGCTGGTTGTTGTTATCAAATGTATCCGTGGTGGTAAGAAAGCGACTGACCAGGTTTGGGAAGGTGCGGAAGGTCTGGAGTGGACGGTTCCATCGCCGGCGCCATACCATACCTTTGAAACGCCTCCTGATCCCAGCCTGATCAAGGATCAATAAAAGCGGGTCACCGATACGTTGAAGTAAAGAGATTGGTACCAGAGGAGTAAACATATGAGTGACAAGTCTGTACAGAATGGCACAAAGAAACTGGCTGTTAAGCTGGGGTTTGCAGTCGTGGGGATGTTTGCATTCGGGTTTGCGCTGGTACCGCTCTATGACGTGATCTGTGACATTACCGGCCTGAACGGTAAAACCGGTGAGCGCGTCGAAGCCGTGCAAGCCGGTATGCTGGTAGACGAGCAACGTGAAGTCACTATCCAGTTCACGACACGACAAAATGACGTGGATGGGGTGTTCAAAGCTGAGGTGCCGCAAATGACACTGAAGCCTGGTGAAATGAAATTAACCAGTTACAGAGTCAGCAACCCCAGTGATGAAGTTCGTGTTGTTCAGGCAATCCCCAGTGTTGCTCCCAATGCGGCAGCACTGCACTTGAATAAAGTGGAGTGCTTCTGTTTCCAGGAGCAGATTCTGGAACCAGGTCAGACAGTTGATATGCCACTGCGTTTCTTTATCGATCCGAAGATACCAGAGCAGATCAGCAAGCTGACCCTGTCTTACACACTGTATGACATAACAGAAAAACACCAGCAGGCAGCAAACAAAATAGCAAGCCGGTAACAAAGAACAGTATTGTTAATTCTGGAGATTAAAAATGGCCAGCGAAAGCTCCCATAGCGTCTATTATGTACCGGAACAAACCAAGTTTCCGTTTTTCGCGTCGATTGGTTTGTTCTTTATGGTATTCGGTCTTGGCAGTGTCTTAAATGACATTTCTGCCAGTGAAAGTGCGACTGGATCCACCTGGATTGCACTGGCAGGTTTTACCCTGCTGTCTTTCATCATTTTCCAGTGGTTTGCTACGGTTATCCGTGAAAATCACGCCGGCTTAAACAATGAACAGCTGAAGCGCTCATATGTCTGGGGCATGCTTTGGTTCATCTTCTCTGAAGTGATGTTCTTCGCCGCGTTCTTTGGCGCCCTCTTCTATGTCCGTAATCTGTCTGTGCCATGGCTGGGCGGTGAAGGTGAGAAAGGTGTTGCTGGTGAGTTCCTCTGGCCTGAATTCCAGGCAGCCTGGCCGCTGATCAACAACCCGGATTCGTCTATTTTCACAAACCCTCATGAGGCGCTGAACGTACACGAATGGAGCTTGAGCTTCTTCGCTGGCTACCTGCCTTTCTGGAATACGGTTATTCTGATTACATCGTCAGTGACGTTGCACTACGCACACCATGCGCTGAAGCATGAAAACCGTAAACGCCTGATTCAGTGGATGTTTGTCACTGTGGGTCTGGGTATCATCTTTCTGGGGCTGCAGGCACTGGAATATGTTGAAGCGTATGGTCACTACGGGCTGACGCTGGATTCCGGTATTTACGGTTCAACCTTCTTCCTGCTGACCGGTTTCCACGGCTTCCACGTAACACTGGGTACGTTTATCTTGATTGTTATGTTACTGCGTTGTCTGAAAGGTCATTTCAAGCCAGATGATCATTTTGGCTTCGAAGCAGCGGCCTGGTACTGGCACTTCGTTGACGTGGTTTGGGTGATGCTGTTCTTCTTCGTTTACTTGCTGTAATTGACGAAAGCAGTGCGCTTGGGGAGATAGTCTGGCTGTCTTCCCTCCCATGGACGGCTCGCATTAGCGGGCCGTCTTTGTGTCAGGGGTAGGTTATAAGGAAGTTATTTGTTCAGGGGTTCCAGGGCGTACTGAGATTAAATTCGCCTGTGTAGAGTCCGTAAGAAACGACTAGTATAAGGATGAAAGCCAGAGTGACCCGCGTACCAAGTGCATACATGACCCGCTTGCTTCTGCCACGGTCCTGGTAGAAGAAAATAAAGCCTGCGGCCAGGGTGATCAGAATAGCCACCAGAAGGATGATTACAATGGTCTGCAACATGTTAATTCCGTGTGTTAGTTCGGTAGTTAATTCAAGAATTCAGATATTAATGATACCAGCATAAAAAGGCATTCGCTTGTTCCGCTTCGATTGGAAAATGACATTGTTTGTTCTGCTGTTGCTGCCGGTCCTGATCAGGCTCGGCTACTGGCAGTTGGAAAGAGAAGCTGAAAAACGTGATCTGCAGCAGTTGTACGAAGAGCGACAGTCTTCAGCACCGTTGCCGATCTCTGGTGTTGACTGGAGTGATAAGGATATTGGCTGGAGCCGAATTCAGGCGGAAGGCTATTATGAAACAGAATATAATTTTCTGTTAGATAACCGCATACAATCAGGTCAGGTCGGTTATGAGGTATTAACACCATTTCGAACAGATTATGGTGTTTTATTGATTAATCGTGGATGGATTGCAGCAGGCCCAAGACGTGAAATACTGCCTTCTATTGAAACACCAGAAGATAAGGCAGTGATTGAAGCGACAATCTACATACCTGATGGTGAGTTGATGATGTTTGGTGAAGAGACTCTTTCCGGTGAACAGTGGCCAAAGCGCATACAGCAGGTTCACCTGGCAAGAATGTCGGAAGCCCTCGGAGAGAAACTGATTCCTGCCCGACTGCGGCTCTCAGCAGGATCAGCGGGTGAGTTATCCATAGACTGGCAAACGGTTAATATGCAGCCAGAAGTGCATCGGGGCTATGCGATTCAATGGTTCCTGATGGCAGCTGCACTGGTAGTGTTATTTGTATTTTTTAGTTTCCGAAGAAAGGAGAAACCCAATGAGTGAGACCAGAACCACAAAGATGAAGCTGGCTTTCCTCTTGCTGATTGCTTTCGTTCCGATTACGTTAGCGTCATTCGCGTATCGGGCCGCCACTGATGCCGGAATGTTTAGCGGTGAGACAGTGAACAATGGCATCTTGATTAACCCTCCGGTTGATATCAGTGAACTTGCACTTGAAGATGAGCAGAATGATGAAGTTTTCCTCACCTTTGATGAACGCATCGCCGATATTCCTGACCCTGATGATTATGAAACAGCACCTTGGCTGATTCTTTATGTGAATAACGGCAGCTGTGGTGACTCTTGCCGGGAACGGGTGCATTTGCTCAGACAAATGCATGTGACATTGAACAAAAATATGCCACGCGTTAGACGCTATTATGTGCAAAGCAACATGAATGCTGTTGATGAAGCATTAGCGACGCATTTTCGAGAAGAGTTCCCAAGCATGGGAATCGTCCAGGGCGAAGCCGATAAAATAGCAGCAGCGTTAGCTCCCAGACAGATCAACCTCGACCCAGACGTTCAGGATATTGTTTTCTTTGTGGATCCTGTTGGTAACGTCATGATGTACTACACAGATGAACATGAAGTTGCTGACATCAAGGAAGACCTTGTTCGTTTGCTGCGTCTATCCAGCCTGGGTTAAGTTCAACAGCGATAACACCTGACAGAACAGATACAAAAAGGGGCTGCCAACTGGCAGCCCCTTTTTTATACGCTTGTAATGTCAGTGATGCACAACATGCTCGGGTTCCTGGTTAGCATCCTGACCAAAATATTCAACCCGGGCGCTTTCGGTATAATTACCCTCAACCGCCATGAAGAATATTAATAAAAGCAGAACAGAGGGAGGGCCGAGGATAGTGAGTGCCAGAGCCATGCGCTCCCATTTAACATGCATAAAAATTGCCATGATGAAGCCTGCTTTCAACGCCATGAACAACAGAACAAGTGTCCAGCGCAGCGAGCCTTGCACATGAAGGTAGTCCACCATGTAACTGAACAGGCTTAGAACAAATAAAAGAACCCAGATCTTCAGATATATCCCCAGAGGGTGCTGTTGTCCTTCTGCTGATGCCATCGTTAAATCTCCAAACTGAAATAGGAAGTAATCAGAAAACTGTTTGCGCTATAGCAAATAGAAAAATGCAAAAATAAAGACCCAAACCAGGTCAACAAAGTGCCAATAGAGACCGGTGATTTCGACAATCTCGAAGCCCTTCTTATCGTAGTGACCTTTGGAAACCTTTCGGGCGATGATCAAAAGATAGATGACACCCCCGGTAACGTGCAGACCGTGAAAACCAGTGACCATAAAAAACACAGAGCCGAATTGAGGTGCACCCCAGGGGTTACCCCAGGGCCGGACCCCTTCACTGATCAACTTGGTCCACTCGAAGGCCTGCATGCAAACAAAAGAAGCACCTAATGCCGCTGTAGCCAGCATCAGCATGACAGTTTTCTTTTTGTCTTTGCGGTACCCGTAATTAACAGCCAGTGCCATCGTGCCGCTACTGGTAATCAGGATAAACGTCATTATCGCGATGAGGACCAACGGAATGGGATCACTGCCGAAAATTGATAATGCAAAAACTTCAGTCGCTAATGGCCATGGCTCAGTTGTGGTAATCCTGACCGTCATATAACCGACGAGAAAGCAGGAAAAGATGAAGGTGTCACTGACGAGGAAAATCCACATCATGGCCTTACCCCAGGGGACCTGATAGGTCTGCTTGTCTGCAGACCAGTCCTGGATGAAACCAGTCACACCCTTGGCGGTTGGGCTACTACTCGATAGCGATTCATTGTGACTCATGTGTCTGTCCTTATTATTCAAAAACTGCCATCAGTCGGTCAATTTCAATAATGCTGGGAATCAGTTGGTTGCGACCAGATAAAAAAGGGCGAACCAGACAATCAGCAGAAAGTGCCAATACCAGGCGCAGAGCTCGATACTCTTGCTTATGTCATGTGAAGCGTCTTTCCTGACCTGGCGAAGCAGGGCGCGACTCCAGACCCATAAGCCGCCCACCAGGTGTAATATGTGCACGCCTGTTAAAACATAGAAAAAAGAATTAGCGGGATTGCTTTGAAGAATATAACCCTGAGATGTTAACTGTTGCCATACAGTGAACTGACCAATGATGAACCCAAGCGTCAAGACGCCGCCAACTAAAAACCACGGGCTTTTACTCTTGTCTCCATGACCCTGCTTTCGCGAAGATACAACAGCGACTTGCATGGCGACACTGGCTGCGACCAGGGCGCCAGTATTCACCCAAAGCATGCTGGGTAGCGCGATAGGCAACCAGTCACCGCCACCAAACCACATACGAATGAAATACGACACGCAAAGCAGTGAGAACAGCACAGATGCAACAATGACAAAAACAACAAGTGCCAGTTTTTCATTGGAAACATTGAACGTAGGTTTTGGATCTATGCCATCAGGTAGTCCAACAGTGTTCCAGGGCTTGCGGGTTACATCCTGATATAGGCTCACGACTCCCCTCCTTTATGGTGGAACGTTTTTTCGTATTCCTCGCCAGGTTCGTTTTGTGGGATAAAGTCCTTTTCCGCACCAGGCACACTGTAGTCATATGCCCAGCGATACACAGCAGGTAATTCTTCGCCCCAGTTGCCGTGCTTGGGTGGCGTATCCGGTGTTTGCCATTCAAGTGTGGTTGCTCCCCATGGGTTACCACCGGATGGTTTGCCGCTCTTCAGACTCCAGAAAATATTGATGAAGAAAAGTAGCTGCGCAATAGCAACAAAGATAGCAGCAATTGTGATGTTGGCATTGAGTGCCTGGGCTGAGGCCGGGATAAAATCCGTGTTGCCCATTTCATAATAGCGACGAGGAACGCCCAGGAAACCCAGGTAATGCATAGGCAGATAGATGGCATAAGTGCCCAGGAAGGTACACCAGAAATGTATCTTGCCAAGAGTCTCATTGAACATCTTGCCCGTCATTTTCGGATACCAGTGATACAGTGCGGCATAGAGCACCAAGACGGGTGATACACCCATAACCATATGGAAGTGGGCAACCACAAAGTAGGTATCGGCCAGAGGAACATCAATAATGACATTGCCCAGAAATAACCCTGTCAGGCCACCGTGAACAAAGGTAAAGATAAAGCCGATGGCAAACAGCATGGGCGTATTGAGACGAATATTGCCCTGCCATAACGTCAGTACCCAGTTATAGACTTTTAGCGCTGTCGGTACGGCAATAATCAACGTGGTAGTCGCGAAGAAGAATCCGAAGTAAGGGTTCATGCCGCTGACGTACATATGATGAGCCCAGACCAGGAAGCTCAAGCCACCAATGGCAATGATTGCCCAGACCATCATGCGGTAACCGAAAATGTTCTTACGGGCATGAGTGGATAAGACATCAGAAACCAGGCCGAATGCTGGCAAGGCTACGATGTATACCTCCGGGTGTCCAAAGAACCAGAACAGGTGCTGGAACAGGATCGGGCTGCCGCCATCATGTTCCAGGGTCTCACCCATATGGATCATGGAAGGTACGAAGAAGCTGGTGCCTAGCATTAGATCAAACGTCAGCATGATGGCGCTAACTAACAAGGCGGGGAAGGCGAAAAGGCCCAGTACTGTTGCCGTAAAAATGCCCCAGATGGAAAGCGGCAGGCGCATCAGAGTCAAACCGCGTGTTCTTGCCTGCAGAATCGTGGTGACATAATTCAGGCCACCCATGGTAAAGGCAATGATGAACACCCCGAGAGAGACCAGCATGAGCAGGATGCCGTAGCCGGAACCAGGCGTCCCGGGTGTAATTGATTGGGGCGCATATAAGGTCCATCCTGCCCCGGTCGGCCCGCCTGGGACAAAGAAACTTGCCAGAAGAATCAGTACTGACAGCAAATAGACCCAGACACTGAGCATATTGAGAAATGGAAACACCATATCCCTTGTGCCGCACATCAGTGGGATAAGGTAGTTACCGAAGCCACCCAGGAACAGTGCCGTCAGCAGGTATACCACCATAATCATGCCGTGCATGGTCACAGCCTGATAGTAAAAAGCAGGATCAATCCAGCTGATAGTATCCGGGAAGCCAAGCTGCAGGCGCATCAGAATTGACAGGCCCAGTGCAATCAAGCCGACAAAGATGGCAATGCCGCCATACTGAATGGCAATGACTTTGTGATCCTGGCTCCATACATATTTGGTGATGAAACTGTCAGGATCGTGCAGCGCGTGCGCGTCATCCTGGTCGGCGAGTGGAACGTATGCCATGTAAACTACCTCCGGATCAAAAGCTGCTATCTCGTTATTATTGGTAAACCCATTAGCGCAATGTGTTGATATAGGCGATCACATCGTTTTGCTGTGCTTCCGTGCGCATGGCTTTCACCATGGATGTCATCTGATAACCATAGTGATCACCGTCTTCACCACCCCGGATGCCATCGCGGTAATTATTCAGTTGTCTGGCAAGATACCAGTCGCTCATCCCTGCCAGAGCGGGTGCATCTGTTGACCAGCTGCCTTGTGCTTCTGCGCCATGACAGGCTGCACAGTTAGCGCTGTAAATTCGCATGCCGCGCTCTGCATCACCCTCGACTGTGGCAGGGGCAGGTTCGTCGGGAAGGCTTTCAATATAGGCAGCAACGTTGAGTCTGGCTTCCTCTGAGTTAACCATGGCAGCCATCGGAGCCATCATCTGCCCGGCGCTGTCGTCAGGGTTGGCACCCCGGACACCTTCGCTGTAATAGCGTAATTGTCGGGCGATGTACCAGTCTTGAAGTCCGGCAAGTTTGGGGGCGTTCATGGCCTGGTTACCCTCGCCGTTCTGACCATGACAGCTTGCACAAGTGGCGTACGCCTGGCGCCCGGCAGAGACACTGCCTTCGGGCAGGCTCTGGGTTTCTGCAAAGGTCATTTGCTGATCCAGCCACTGCTCATAGTCAGCTGGCTCCATGACCTCAATCTGAGCGCGCATGATATGGTGACCCAGGCCGCAGTATTGTTCGCACAACACATCAAACACACCGGTACGCGTCGGCTCTATCCACATGTAAGAAACCATACCTGGCACCATATCCATCTTGGCGCGGAACTGCGGTACGGTGTAGTTGTGGAGAACGTCGCGTGAGCGCAATAACGCTTTTACAGGCTGATCGACAGGTAAGGCCATATAAGGGGCTTTGACAACCAGGTCATCCTGTCCGGCCGGGTCTGCCGGATTAATACCCCAGGGGTTGGTTTCAGAAATATGGGAAATGTCAGCAGTGCCCATGACGCCATCGTCGCCCGGGTAGCGGAAAGCCCATTGCCATTGTGAGCCAAAGGCTTCGAATTCAGTCGCGTCTTCCGGCACAGTGACGAACTGTGCCCAGACAAACAACCCAGGAGCCAGCATGGCCGCAACACCGAGCGCGGTCAGTATGGTGAGGCCGGTTTCCAATCTTGCATTCTCAGGTTCATAAACAGCCTTGTTGTCCGGGGTATCCTTGCTTTGACGATAGCGATAGACGCTATACGCGAGGAACAGGTTAACCGCAATAAAGACAAACCCGGTGACCCAGAATGTCAGGTTGACCGTGAAATCAATGTTCGCCCAGTGGGACGCTATGTCTGTAAACCACCACGGACTGACGAGGTGGAATATGATGGAGCCGACAACCAGTAGGACGAGAACAACTGCAATAGCCATACGCGAAATATCCTTGTGAATGTGCGAGCACGGACAACAGTGGATAAAGCAACTGTATAGCGAAAGATAAACAGGGGGCGCAGACCAGAATCAGAATGGCCTGTAAAAAGGATTGATTTGTAAATACTGCGGTTGACGACGAACGCTACAACTATCCCGTTCACAACGTCGTTCCCTCCCTTTATTCCTTGTTGTTATCTTTCGGACGGGGTACTCAACGTGTTACTTCGATCGTTACAACAAACTGTCTCGCGGTGTTCGCTGAAAGAGAAACCAGCAAACGAACTTCTTCGATCCTATAGCAATGCCTGAGGGAGTGCAATACTCCCCCAGACAACTTAATAAGATTATGCCCGGACCATTTTCAGGTCGGCAAATGGGTTCAGGAAGTGTGGGTCGATAGCCGCAAGGGTGGCTTCCTGATGTTGCTGACTCATCATTTGCTGAATCTTTTCTACCTGACTTTCTTTAGCATAAATCAACACCAGGTATTTGCCCGCTGCAATGTCATCGTGAAAGTTGGCAATTTTCTTGTTTTCCCGGGCAACGCCGCTCAGGCCGCCGACCCAGGCGCCAAAACAAGTGATCAGGCATATGATAGCGGCGTAGGCATACCAAGGTATGGCTGTGCCAAAGGGGTCTGCGACTGCTGCGATTCCAGCCATGCCCAGGCCCGCCAGGAAACCGATGCCGGCACCGATGAAACCCTCTCGGATGAAGTCCAGGGTTTCCAGGTAATTACTCGAATGCAAATGTTCTTTGACCAGGCCGCTCTCGTTCTTGCTGTGGATATGCAAGAACCAGTCATCAACACCAATGTTGTGCAGGTCGTCGGAGATCTGCTGTGTGCTTTTTAAGGTGGGTGACAGATAATAGATACATCTCATTGAGCTTCTCCTTCTATTATTTAGGGTCGCTTTATTCGTACATCTCTATCAGTCTAAATACATCCGCTCCACGAAATCAGATGACTTCAATTTAGAAGACAGACTCGATTCCCTGATGGAAGCAGACCCGTCTCCTGAGTTAATCTCAGGCTTTTAGCCTAACATAGCCTCTCAAAAAGAATAGACCATGTTTGATTACAATTTACTCCGGAAATTTTAAATTGTCCTCTTTTTTTTCGTATCTCGATCCTGATATCGAATTACGGTACAATATGCCACCCCCGATTCATTCATCCAGTCTGCATGCACCTCCGACGTTACGAGGCAGTGTCTGGCAAGAGGATATCCCGTGACAGAGCTTAGCCAAAAGCAAACAGCCAGCTGGCGCGACTACTACGAAATGTGCAAACCCCGTGTCGTGATGTTGATGATACTCACGTCCATGGTCGGAATGTTTCTTGCCGTGCCGGGTATGGTGCCCTTCGATATTCTGATTCTCGGTAACCTGGGTATTGCGCTGGTAGCCGGTTCCGGTGCTGTCGTGAATCACCTGATTGACCGAAAAATCGACGCGGTGATGAGGCGAACCAGCAACCGGCCGATGCCACAGGGACGAGTCGCGCCAAAACAGGCCGCCTTGTTTGCCGCCATGATTGGTGTGCTGGGCATGGCGATCATGCTGATTTGGGTCAACGCACTAAGTGCCTGGCTGACGCTGGCTTCTTTTATCGGGTATGCGTTTATTTACACAGGTTACCTGAAGCGGGCTACACCACAGAATATTGTGATTGGTGGTTTGTCCGGTGCTATGCCGCCGCTGCTGGGTTGGGCTGCCGTGACGGGCACCATTGAGCCAGGCGCATTAATTCTGGTGCTGATTATTTTCGCCTGGACGCCACCGCACTTTTGGGCACTGGCTATACATCGCAAGGAAGAATACGCGAAAACCGGTATTCCCATGTTGCCGGTGACTCACGGTGAGCAGCTCACCAAGATCCATATTATTCTCTATACTGTTATTCTGCTGCTGGTCAGCGTTATGCCATGGCTGATTGGCATGAGTGGCCTGCTGTATCTGATGGCTGCTGTGGTGCTCGGTGCAGGGTTTCTGGCCTGGTCACTGGTGTTGCTGTTCAAGCCGGGCCGAAACACTGCCATGGATACATTTAAATACTCCATCATCTATTTGATGGTGCTGTTTCCGGTACTGATGGTCGACCATTACTTCATGTTCTGAGTGGATGCGTAAATAGATACGTGCTTGCGCTCCTGAGTTACAGGCGAGAGTTTTCATGAAAAAAAATATCCGCATTACAGTGATCGTATGTCTGGTCTGGGTGGCGATTGTGCTGTACCTGACCTTCAACCGTTATGCAGACAACAATGATGCAGCGACAGTTTCGCCGGAAGAGCTGCGCGAAATCGGCGCGATGGTTTATGACGAGCCTGTGCCTGTCTCAGACTTTGAGCTGGTCGATCATACCGGAGAGGCATTTAACAATGGCTCATTTGATGGCAAGTGGAGCATGCTGTTCTTTGGTTTCACCAACTGCCCGGACATTTGCCCGCTGACCATGCACGAGTTGACGGGGTTTTATCAGGATCTTGAGCAAGGCCCTTATCAGCAGGATACACAGGTTGTGATGATCAGCGTTGATCCGTTTCGGGATGATCAGCAGCAGATTGCTGAATTCATGGCTGGCTATGATGACAGCTTCCTGGGTGTGAACGGCGATTTTGATGTGATTTCCCGTCTGGCCAGCGAACTGTTTGTGGCACATGGCATCATGCCCGTGCCGGCGCCTGATGGTGGCACCCCCAAAAACTTCCTGGTCAATCACAGCGGCAATATCCTGCTGATTGATCCACAAGGCCAGTACCGTGGTTTCCTTGAGCCCAATATCAAGCGCCCCAATATCCTCGAAGCTTACCAGCTGATCCGGCAAGGCAATAGCTGAGTCCGGCACACGCTTCTTACCTGCTCTTATTGCTATTCCACTGCTGCTCTCTCAGATTCGAATGAGAGACCAGTCAGTGTGGAATCAATTCCTGATGACTTTGGCGCTTGCGGATACCAGTATGAACAAGGCACAGGCGCTGACGACAATTGACGGCCCGGCGGGTGTGTCCCACTGATAGGACATCGCAATCCCGCTCAGGACAGAGAGACAGCCAGCTATCGCCGCACCGATCGCCATTTGCTCAGGTGTGCTGACCAGCTTGCGTACAGCGGCAGCAGGAATGATCAGTAAGGCTGTGATCAGCAACACACCAATAATTTTCATCGCCACAGCAATCAGCAGTGCAATCATCATCACCAGTAGCGTGTAATAGCGGCCTACTGCATGCCCTTCTACCTGGGCCAGTTCCTGATGCACAGTCAGAGACAGGAAATAGGACCAGTAACGCAGCAGCAGCACACTGATCAACAGACAGGCGCCGGCAATCCAGTAAAGGTCGGTCTGCGAGACAGTGAGCAGGTCACCAAACAGGAAGGCCATCAGGTTAAGCTGGACATTGCCTGACAGTGATAATACCAGCAGCGCCACCGCCAGTGTGCCGTGGGCAATCAGTCCCAGCAAAGTATCCGTAGACAGCGCCTGTCGTTTTTCCAGCCATAACAGCACCCCGGCAAACAGCAGGCATGCAATGATAATGGCCAGCTGAAGGTGCACATTAAACAAGATCGCCATGGCAACCCCCAGCAAAGCAGCGTGGGCTAGCGTATCACCAAAATACGACATACGTCGCCAGACCACAAAGCAGCCCAGCGGACCGGCGACGACAGCAATCAGCAAACCGGCAATCAGTGCGTAAATAATAAAATCCATCATGATCAGTGCTCGTGCTGACAGTTATCTTCGACCACATCACCGTCAATGCCGTGCACGTGATTATGGTGGTGGGTATAAACGGCAAGTGCTTCGGCTTCTTTACGCCCGAACAGAGCCAGATAAGCTGGGTCGGTGCTGACCTGCTCCGGTTTGCCATGACAGCAAATATGCTGGTTCAGACAAAGCACCTCGTCAGTTGTCGCCATCACCAGGTGTAAATCGTGGGAAACCATAAGGATGCCGCAACCATGGCGCTCCCGGATGGTGTTGATCAGGTCATACAGTTCAGCCTGGCCGTTAACATCTACGCCTTGTGCTGGTTCATCCAGCACCAGTAAGTGCGGAGAGCGGCAAAGCGCGCGAGCCAGCAAAACACGCTGCATTTCGCCTCCGGAAAGCGCTGAAACGGGCTGGTCAAGCAGGTGTACGACGTTAACCTCAGCCAGTGTGGCTTCGGCAACGGTGACAGGCTGGCTGATGCCGGTCAGGCCCAGTGAGAGGAATCGTCGGACTGTCAGCGGCAGCGTCGGTTCAATATAGAGTTTCTGAGGCATGTAGCCAATACGCAGGCCCTGCTGGCGCCGAAGCTTGCCCTGGTAACCCGTCATCAGCCCCAAGACAATGCGTACCAGCGTGGTCTTGCCAGCGCCGTTGGGACCGATCAATGTGACCAGTTGTCCGCGTTGTAATTCAAAACTGATGTCTTGCAATATCGGGCGTCCACCCAGTTTTACTCCGACATTTTCGGCTTTAACCAACCAGTCTGACATGTCTACCCCTTTTCATCCGGATGGCATCATAGCAGAAAATGGTATATCATAACATTTTAGATCCAATGCCCGGTTTTCCCATGCTTTCTCGGAATATTACACGTATTGCTGCCATTTTGGTGGCAGTTCTCTTCTCGACCCTGCCTGTTTCTGCTTCGGCGGCACCTGTTGTGGCGGCGACGATAAAGCCTCTCCAGTTTATCGCGGCTGCGATTACCGACGGTGTGACTGAGCCCAGGGTGCTGGTTCCGGAAAGCCAGTCCTATCATCACTTTATTGTCCGCCCTTCCACAGTCAGGCTTTTGCGTGAGGCTGACCTGGTGTTATGGGTAGGGCCGGAACTGGAAACGTACCTGGCCGATTCCATCAACGACTTCGCGAATGCAACGGTTCAGGCATTGGCCGTGTCCGGGCTGGCTGTGCACTATCTACCTGATATAGAAACAACGGGAGAAACCAATGTGCCAGAAAGTGGGCAGCATGCCGGCCACCAGCACCATGGTGTGAGTGGTATTGATCCTCACATCTGGCTGAATACTCAAAATGCAGAGCAGGTTGCCACTGTCCTGGCTGAGCAGTTATCTGCTATTGATCCCGCTAATGAAGCTCGGTATTTGCAAAACCTGGCGACCTTCCGGGTAGAGTTGCAGTTGATCAGGGAAAGTGTCGTACAGCGTTTGCAGCCCTATCTGGACCGACCTTATGCGGTATACCACGATGCGTTTCAGTATTTTGAACAGGAGTTCGGCCTTTCCCACCAGCTGGTGATTGCCAACAGTGATGAGATTCAGCCTGGCGTTCGCAAACTGATGTCCTTGCGGGATGCATTCGCAAGCCAGGAGTTATCCTGTTTGATGGAGGATGTGACCAGCCAGGAGTCCACGATTAATACGGCGCTGGGTCGTGTTCAGCTCAACCGGATCAAAGCCGATACCACTGGCCAGAACCTGACATCTTCGCCTCGCGCTTACATTCAGTTGATCAATGATTTGGGGCTGGCATTTGCACAGTGTTTTAGTGATCATTAGAGGGGCTGACGTCCTGGCGCCGCATTCTCGACATTCGATACACTAAGACTTTCAGGCGAAACACTATGGCATCCCCCAATCCGTTGATTCTGGTAGACGGTTCCTCTTATCTTTTCCGCGCATTTCATGCATTGCCTCCCCTGGTCAACAGCAAGGGGCAGCCGACCGGCGCTGTAAAAGGCGTGATCAGCATGATCCGCAGCTTGCAGAAAAACTATCCTGACAGCCCTGTCGCCATCGTTTTTGATGCCAAAGGCACGACATTTCGTAACGAGATCTACCAGGATTACAAGGCGCACCGGCCCCCGATGCCGGATGATCTGCGCAGTCAGATAGAGCCGATTCATCAGATTGTGAAGGCAATGGGTCTGCCCTTGCTGGTTATTCCAGGTGTGGAGGCGGATGATGTGATTGGTACGCTGGCCTGCCAGGCGACCAGGGACAAGCGTGACACGCTGGTTTCAACAGGTGATAAAGACCTTTCCCAGTTAGTGAGTGATCACGTCACTCTGATTAATACGATGACAGACGAGCGCCTGGATCGTGAGGGTGTACTTAATAAATTTGGCCTGCCGCCGGAACGAATTATCGATTTTCTGGCACTGACGGGCGACAAGGTTGACAACATTCCCGGTATTCCGGGATGTGGGCCCAAGACAGCGATCAAGTGGCTTCAGCAATACGACTCGGTTCAGGGGGTGATTGAAAATGCTGCCGAGGTAGGTGGCAAGATTGGTGAAAAGTTACGAGCCAATATTGAACAGCTAGAGCTGTCTTATGAGCTGGCCACCATCAAACTGGATGTACAACTGGACCTCTCCTTATCTGAGCTCGTACCGACTGAGTCAGATCAGGAACAGTTGCTGGCGCTCTTTACTCAGATGGAGTTTCGAACCTGGATAAAAGAGTTACAAGACCAGGGCGTTGAGTTGTCAAAAGAGACGCTGCAGGATGTCCAGGATGAACTGGGCGTGGTAGCCGATGTTGCTGAGCAGGGTGAGGATGCGCCGGATATGTCAGCGCTGCAATCGGCGAAAGGCGACTATCAGCTGATCGAAGATGAAGCGGCGCTGAAAACTGCCTTGTCAGCGTTAAGGAAAGCCGGTCATTTTGCGCTGGAAGTCTTTGATGATGATGCGCCATACATGGAAGCGCGCATTATCGGTTTGGCATTTAGCGATCAGCCAGGTCAGGCATTTTACGTCCCCCTGGCTCATGACAGCCTGGAATCAGCCTCCGAACTGGATGGCAAAGCAGCACTGGCACTGATCAAGCCGTTACTGGAAGACCCGGATCTCGGCAAATTCTGCCATGACTGCAAACACGTCATCCATGTGTTGGAAAATGCCAATATTCAGTTGCGCGGCTGGCGCTTTGATAGTCACCTGGCCTCGTATGTGTGGAATTCTGTTGCCAGTAATCACCAGCTGGAAAAAGTGGCACAAGAGCATCTGTCGCTTTCACTTGAAAGTAAGGATTCACTGACGGGGAAAGGCAGGAAAAAGTTAGCTGTCAGTCAGCTCAGCCCTCAAGATGCGACAGCGTGGGCAGGTCTCAGGGCGGATGCTGTGCTACGCCTGGAGCAACTACTGACTTATGAGCTGAAGCAGGACGATAAACGCTGGGGCATCTATCACTATTATGAGCTGCCCCTCTGTGGTGTCCTGCAGCGCATGGAGCGCCAGGGTGTCGTCGTGGATGCAGCCAGCCTCGCGGGGCAATCTAAAGACCTGGCTAATCGTTTGGCAGAAATTGAAAAGGCGGTCTATGACCAGGCTGGCGAAGAATTTAATCTGGGCTCGCCCAAACAGTTACAGGCAATCCTGTTTGAAAAACTCGAGCTGCCGGTCATCAAGAAAACCCCGAAAGGTCAGCCTTCTACCGCAGAGGCAGTGTTGCAGGAACTGGCACTGGATTACGAACTGCCCAGCCTGATCATGGAACACCGGGGCATGAGCAAGTTGAAATCAACTTATACCGATAAACTCCCAGCTCAGATTAACCCTGTCACCGGCCGGATTCATTCCCGTTTTCAGCAAGCAGTCGCCGCCACCGGGCGACTGTCGTCAACCGATCCAAACCTTCAGAACATCCCAATCCGCAGTGAAGCCGGTCGCAAGATCCGCCAGGCATTTGTGGCGGAGAAAGGCTATAAGCTGCTGGCAGCTGACTATTCCCAGGTTGAACTGCGCATCATGGCACATTTGTCGGGCGATAAAGGATTGCTTGATGCCTTCGCGAATGCCCAGGACGTTCACAAGGCGACGGCGGCGGAGGTTTTCGGGGTGGAACTGGAAGAAGTCAGTGCAGAGCAGCGCCGGCGAGCCAAAGCCATTAACTTTGGTCTGATTTACGGGATGTCGGCCTTTGGGCTGGCCAAGCAGCTGAAGATAGATCGCCATGACGCCCAGCATTATGTCGACAAATATTTTGAGCGCTATCCTGGTGTCAGTGATTACATGGAGAGAACCCGGGAGCAGGCGGAAGAGCAAGGTTATGTGGAAACATTATTTGGGCGGCGACTGTACTTGCCGGATATCAAAGCCGGTAATGGCATGCTGCGCAAGGCCGCTCAGCGCACGGCGATAAATGCGCCTATGCAAGGCACAGCGGCTGATATTATCAAGCAGGCCATGGTCGATATCGATCAGTGGTTAAAAACCGGTGTGCTCGATGCCAGCATGGTGCTGCAAGTCCATGACGAACTGATTTTTGAAGTCGCCGAAGCCGACATTGAACTGCTGAGCGAAGGGGTGCGGTTTCGCATGGCGACGGCTGCGGCACTGGATGTGCCGCTAGTGGTTGATATTGGTACCGGTGATAACTGGGATGAGGCTCACTGATCCGGTGCTGGCATATCCGCGGCAGCGACAAACCAGCTGTCCAGTTTATTGGCGAGCACATCAACGCCCTGGCGTTTGAGTGAGGAGAAAGCCTGCACGCTGGCATCCATCCCTTCGACCTGACGACGCGCCTTGCTCAGTGCATCATTGATGCCGCCTCGCTTGAGCTTGTCAGATTTGGTCAGCAGGATATGCAAGGGGAGTTCGTTGGCGCGTGCCCATTCGATCATCATCTGATCAAATTCCTTGAACACGTGGCGAATGTCTGTGACCAGAACAAGTCCTGCCAGCGGTTCGCGTACATTAAGGTACTGTTCCAGGTGTATCTGCCAGTTGTTCTTCATCTTCATAGGGACTTTGGCATAACCATAGCCCGGCAAGTCCACCAGGTATTGCTGCTCGGCAATCTGGAAAAAGTTGATCAACTGGGTGCGGCCAGGCGTTTTACTGGTTCTGGCCAACTGCCCCTGTCGGGTCAGCGTATTGATGGCACTGGACTTGCCAGCATTGGATCGACCCGCAAAAGCAACTTCACAGACACTGTCCGCAGGACAGTCCTTGAGCTTGGCGGCACTGATGATAAATTCGGCGGATTGATAATTCATGGGGTGGCATTTTACCTGTGGCTTCTGTCTGCAAGCCAGAAAAAGTTGTGAAAGTTGGATTAAAGTTTGGACACCCGGGATTTACTGTCTTTATATCCACCATACAAATGATGGTGAGCTGTGGTATACTCTGCGCCCGCACGACCCATCCGATTTCTTATTAGTTCAGGAACTTCGATAATCCATGAAAAGATTAGTACTCTCCCTGGCCTCACTCGTATTGGCAGTCTCCAGCATTAGCGCTCAAGCCGCTGGCGATGCGGCCGCTGGTGAGGGCAAGTCTGCCGTTTGTGCGGCCTGTCATGGCGCTGACGGTAACAGTGAACTGGGTAGCAACCCGAAACTGGCTGGACAGAATGCCCGTTACTTGCTCAAGCAGATGACAGACATCAAGGAAGGTAATCGCACGGTTGCCCTGATGACTGGTTTGCTCGACAACATGAGTGAGCAGGATCTGGAAGATATTGCTGCATTCTACGCTGAGCAGGAACATACCATTCAGGGCGCTGATCCTGAACTGGTTGAACTGGGCTCCTCGATTTACCGTGGTGGTATAGCTGACCTGGGTGTTGCAGCCTGCACAGCCTGCCATGGTCCTGCCGGAAATGGCGTTGCTCAGGCTGGTTTCCCGTCAGTCAGTGGTCAGCATGCTGAGTACACCGCGACGCAACTGAAAGCATTCCGTGCCGGTGAACGCACCAACGATGGTGATTCAGCGCCGATGCGCACAGTGACTGAGCGTTTGACTGATCGCGAAATCGAAGCGCTTGCCAGTTACATGGCTGGCCTGAACTAATCTGCCGGGCCTCTGTCTGATAGCTGACGCAACCTGTCATTTCATGGCATGATTGTGTCTTCTCAAGACAGGGGCCTGTTTGCATATTTAGTGTCAGTAAATCGCCTGTTAGTCTGTAAAAATGGGTGGACTGCTGACTGCGATACAGATTCAGGCTGATATTCAGCAAGGATTCAGGCAAACTGCGGTCTACTCAATAGTCATTAGCCCCTGGCAATAATAAAGCAAATGCGCGATGCATGATGGAGTAGCACTATGATCAAGCAGTTATACAAATTTGGCGGTCTGGCACTGT
Source organism: Pseudohongiella nitratireducens (assembly GCF_001642735.1). Taxonomy (GTDB): domain Bacteria; phylum Pseudomonadota; class Gammaproteobacteria; order Pseudomonadales; family Pseudohongiellaceae; genus Pseudohongiella; species Pseudohongiella nitratireducens. The sequence goes on from NZ_LWHM01000032.1 coordinate 54,356, forward strand.
TGCTGAGCCTGCTGTCCCTCCCCGCTTCTGCACAACCAAGCCGGTTTGTTGCAGGCACTCACTATACAGAACTTCCCCAGGCTGTCAGAACCAATGACGCCAGCAAAGTCGAAGTGCTGGAAGTTTTCTGGTACGGCTGCGGTCACTGCTTCCGTTTTCAGCCAATCGTTGATGCCTGGGCAGAAGACCTGCCTGATTATGTCGATTACCAGCGCTTTCCTGCGATCTGGAATGACCTGATGGCAGTTCACGCACAGGCATTTTACACTGCAGAAAATCTCGGTGTGGTCGATAAAGTACATGCGCCTATCTTTGATGCGATTAATGTACAGCGCAACAGACTGCAGAATGAGCGCCAACTGGCAACACTGTTTGCTCAGCACGGTGTCTCAGAAGAAGACTTTTCAACCGCGTTTAACTCGTTCCAGGTTAAAACGCAGGTCAATCAGGCGCAGCGTAAAATGCAGGACTACCAGATTCGCAGCACACCAAACGTGATTGTGAATGGTAAGTACCTGATTGCAACAAATGAAGCGGTTCAGACCCAGGAGCAGATGCTGGAAGTCGTCGATTTTCTGGTTGCCCGTGAACAAGCTGCCCTTTGAGGGTTAATAACGAAAGCTCTGCTTTCGGTTATTAAGACAACCCACCACTTTGGCAGCCTTTGACCGGTAACCGAAGTGGTGGAGTTGGGTGCCTCAGCCTGAAGTACCCCCCCTCCCCTTCAGACCTCTCTCTGCATACCCTGTCAGCTGACCTTAATACAATTGTAGAACAGGCCATCCCGTTATGGTGAGTCGGGTCGATGACAGTGAAGAAGCTCTGCGCTGGAAGCGTAAATTCCTGGATGCCCTGGAAGATCAGGAGCGCCGGGAAGCCCAGCTCGACCATAGAATTCGTCTGCTGCGTCGTGGTCTGCTTGGTGTCAGCCTGGCTGGTGATGGCCAGGATCCTGTGCTGGACAAGCAACTGGAAGAGCTGCGAAAGAATTTACGCAAAGATGATCGTGAAACCGGCCTGGAGCGCCTGCTAGAGAAAATCGAAGCCTCTGTCCTGCGGCTGGACAATGAAAAACAGGACAGCTACCTGGCACTAAAGCACGCCTTTGATGAATCCATCAAAGAAATTCAGCACCTGCCTATGCCTGGCGCCTTGCAGCGTCGCATCCGTAAATTTCATCGGCAAATGTCTGCCCGCCTGGGTGATGCGCAACTACACCAAAGCCTGATCACGCAATTTATGAGCCTGCTGACGGAAGTCAGCCAGCATTTGCTGGCAAAAGAGGCTGAGGCAACGGCTGACCATGCCGCCAACCGCCCCGGTTTGTTTGGTCGCCTGTTTGGTACTGAATCAACAACGCCAGATGCTTCGCCAGTGTCTCCAACATTTAACACGTCAGCAAATTACGCCGAGGCGGAGGCTGCCAGCGCGCAGGCGATGGCAGACCCTGAAGAAGAGACTGTAGTCGACGATCATGTTGAAGTGATAGTTGAGGAAGAAGCGGTTTCGCTTGAGGGTGAGATTGTCCGCGATGCTTCCGGTTTATCAGAGCCCGGGTTTTCCTATATTGCTGGTCATGTTGAACCGTTGTTGTTGAGAATCCTTGAATGCATTCATGTCAGTGAAGCTTCGTTTACGCTGGCAGATTCTGTCCGCAACACGGTTGTAAAAGGGTTGAACTGGTACGATTTTGTTGCTGTGCTGGAGCAGATTCTGCAGCTGCTTCGTCAAAGTACGCTGGATCAGCGTGGTGAATACGAACGTTTCATTGGTGAAGTTACCGAAAGTCTTGTCCAGGTTCAGCAGTTTGTTACCCAGGCTCAACATCACAATGAAGCTGTGCGTGATAGTGAGCAGGCACTGACTGACAAGGTCAGCCAGGACGTGAAGCACATTGCCGAGACCTTCGCGAATGAAGAGCTGGATATTCAGACTATTCGAGCAACTGTCCAGGCCCAGATTCATTCAATTCTAAGCTCTATGGAAGGTTTTCGCAGTCAGCGACAGCAGCAGGACGAATCCATGGGACAGGACATGGAAGAGTTGCTGGAGCGAATTGCAGTACTTGAAGATGAGTCACGACAGCTTCGCGAGCACCTGGCACGCCAGGAAGAGCTGGCCAGCACTGATCCGTTGACAGAATTACCGAATCGAGAGAGCTACCGATATCGCATAGAGTCGGTCATCATGCAGTGGCAGGGAACGCTGCATGATGAACATGCCGAACCAGACCCCGCTGATCCGACACTCTGTCTTGCTGTTATTGATGTTGATCATTTCAAGCGGATCAATGATAACTGGGGGCACCTGGCAGGTGATAAAGTGTTAAAGATTGTTGCCCGTGAAATGCGCACTGCCCTGAAAGACAGCGATTTCCTGGCCCGGTACGGGGGCGAGGAGTTCGTTGTCATCCTGCCCGATAGCCGGCCAGCAGATGCAGAGGGTCGTTTAAACAAACTTCGCCAGGCTATCGAATCTATCCCCTTCCATTTCAAGGAAGAGCGCATAGTGGTCACGGTATCCTGTGGTGTCGTTGCCATGAAAGTAGGCGAAAGTGCGGACCGGCTGTTTGAGCGTGCCGATAAAATGCTCTACCAGGCCAAACAAGAGGGTCGAAATCTCGTCATACGTCAGCGATAATGCCTGACAAACCAATCTTTGCTGGTATTCATTGCGGATAGCGGCAAACTTTCCGACTCACAGTTACGTCAAAGGATATTATGGCGCTGACTGAGCGTAAATGGGTCACTTTGCGAATGACGAGAGACGTGCATGAAGTTCAATGACATTCTGGCCAGGATGCCGGGAAAACAAGAGCAGACGCCCGGCCAGCAAGGCGAAGCGTTTCTCCGTCGCATCACGCGTATTTTCCTGCTTTTCGATCAGGCTCTGGTTGATCTCGATTCCGGTGAGCAAATTGAGCTGTCAGAAGGGCTTCATTCAGATGCCATAGCCAGTGCTGCACGGACGCTGATGAATAGCGGCCCGGATGCAAACCAAGAGCAAACAGGCCAGGAAAGTGTTCTGCTGGCAATTCCACCACAATGGACTTTGTCACAGCCAGTGGACATGCCGGGTGTGAAGCCGGAAGACCGCTATGCAGCCCTGCGTCTGCAAGCAGACAGCTTGTTACCAGCTTATGATGAACCGCTGATGCTGGCCATGGATGAGCAACATCGGCAAATGTCGCTATGGTTACCTCTGGGACAGGTAAATCGTCTTTTCAACGCATTTTCCCAGCAAGGTATTTTTCTGGCAGGGCTGTTACCCAGGCCTCTGCTCGGGGTGGTTGCGACAGCCGATAGCAGTAACCCGGTCACATTTGAAGAGCGACTGATCATTGACCACGATCAGCAAGGGCTCAGTGGTTATGTACTCAATGCCGAAGGCGCTGTTATGGACAGCCGTCATATCAGTCAGGCTGACCTGCAGGAAGAAGTCCTGGCGCAGGAGTGGCAAGCGCACTGGCAGTCTTTTGAACAGGCAGCCAGTAAACAGCTGAGTTCGGCGGCAGACTATCAACGCTGGTTCCGGCAGCAGGGAGGTATCCCGGGAATGCAGCAGGTAGCTGATCTTCTGGCGCCCTTATGTTTCTTCCCGGAAGATGCCCTCAAAGCACGCTATCGCCTCTATCGAAATCGGATAAAAAGCTGGGCGCTGGGTGGTGCTGCAGCAATCGTTGTGCTTGCTGCCCTGCCCTTTCTTTGGCAAGTCTGGCAAAAGAATCGTTTGCAATCAGAATTGGCGTCGCTACAGGATGAGGCAGCACCTGCCCGGGAAGCACAACAGGAAATACGTGCTTTTGAAGCTGAATGGGGTGTGCTGGGTGAGTTTCCCCGGCAACATCTGGATGACACACTGCTTACGCTTCAGTCAGTGTTGGCGCCAAGTACATTAAGTCGGATCGACATTGAAGAAGGCTTTATCAGCATCGAAGGGCTCAGCGACGATCCGCAGAATTTGCTGGAAGAACTGGAGCAGAACCCGTTGTTTACAGCCGTCGATTTTTCGCGTGCCAGCAGCAACGGGCGCTATTACATAGATTTGCGTCTGGCCACAGTCAATTTCCCAGCATACCAGGAATGGTATTTCGGGGAGGAAGATTGAGATGAAGTGGTATAACAAGCTCTCCCGACGCGAACAAAATATTATGAAAGTGGCAGCGTTGGTCGCCATACTTTTTCTGTTAAGCCAGGGTGTACCGGGACTTCGCCAGTACTATTCTGAGGGCCAACGTGAGATTTCACAGTTACGCGATGCGATAGCCCGGGAAACCCGGCTGATTGAAGAAACGGATCGCTGGCTGGGTCGCCAGCAAGAGCTGAATACGATTCGTCCCACCATGGATGATCAGATATTCAGTGGTGATAATGCACCACTGATTGCAGCAGCGATTCAACGGCAGGTTCGAGAAATTGCCAGTGAATACGGTATCAATATCACTGCAAATCGTCTGGCCGAAGCGGAACAAGGTGCGGGCTGGTTACGTGTTAACCAGGGCCTGTCGTTCTCGCTCACTGACCAGAATGCCTTATTACCCTTTTTCGAAGCGCTCGAAGCCGGCTCACCTTATCTGGGGGTATCGGCGTTCAGTTTGCGTCGCACACGAAACCAGTACACGGGTGAAATGACAGTGGTTGGTTTTAGTCCTATGGATAACATGGACGAGGAGCAAAGCTGATGCCTGCCACATTAACATTGCCCGTATTCAGTCAATTACTGGAACCGGAAAACATCGTGCCTGCTCACGACTTCAGCGATAGCGCCAGGCTGCTCTGCGAATCGTTTCCGGATATGAATACACGCGCGCGAATCCGTTTTGTCATGCAGGAACCGGTCGTATTTCAGATAGCCGGTGCCCAGGACATACAGCGGTTAATCAAGCACTGGCGTGCGACGTTGTCACCTACCATTGAATCCGGTCCGGACGATCTGTTAATGGATGGCCTGGAAGACGAAGATGATCTGCGTGATCTGGCATCAGAAGCGCCCATTATTCGTCTGGTCAATCACCTGTTCGCCCGGGCGCTGGATCTAAGCGCCAGTGATATCCACTTTGAACCCAGCGAAGACCACCTGGATGTTCGCTGCCGAGTGGATGGCATCATGCATCGGATTGAGCGGTTGCCGGTACGCATCAGCACAGCAGTAGCATCTCGCCTGAAGCTGATGGCGCGTCTGGATATTGGTGAGAAACGTCTGCCACAGGATGGCCGTATTGATTACAAACTGGGGCATAAGCAGCTCGATATGCGGGTCTCCACCCTGCCCGGTGTTCATGGCGAATCGATTGTCTTGCGTATTCTGGACAGAGGCGACACCACGGTTGGATTGCAGCAACTGGGCATGCCGGACAATGTCTTGCATCACTATCAGCGCCTGATTAAACAGCCGCACGGCATGATGCTGATTACCGGCCCAACCGGTAGCGGCAAAACAACCACGCTGTATGCGACGTTGGAAAAGATCAACAACCATTCGCAAAAAATCATCACTGTAGAAGACCCGGTTGAGTATCAACTGAGCGGCATTACACAGATACAGGCCAATGCAGCGATTGGTTTGAATTTCGCTGCGGGCTTGCGCTCGATTGTCCGACAGGACCCGGATGTCATCATGGTGGGTGAAATACGCGACCATGAGACGGCAGAAATCGCCATTGAATCGGCATTAACAGGTCACCTGGTATTTTCCACCCTGCATACCAATGACGCAGCTGGCGCTATCACGCGTTTACAGGACATGGGTGTGGAATCCTACCTGATCAGTTCCAGTTTGCTTGGTGTTCAGGCGCAACGCCTGGTTCGGCGGGTTTGTGAGAACTGCGCACAGCCTGTGCCATTGAGTGAAGATGAAGCACGGGTTCTCGATGTCGATCGACATTTATTCCCCAATACCCGTAAAGGGAAAGGCTGTGAAAACTGTGGTGAAACCGGATACCGAGGCCGTATCGGTTTGTATGAATTGCTGGTCATGAGCGATGCGGTCAGGCATGAAATTGCCAGCGGTGCCGATGCCAATGTCATCCGTGACCAGGCGATAAAAGAAGGAATGAAAACCCTGCGTCAGGATGGTCTGGAGAAACTGGCCGATGGTCTGACGACGCCGGAAGAACTGGTCAGAGTGACATTAAGCGGAGCCGCTTCATGAGCCTGTTGCAGTTTGACTGGAAAGCTTATGATCGACATGGCACCTTAAAAGATGGCCGATTGTCAGCAGAGTCTGAACGGGAAGCGTTACAGTCGCTGAAAAACCGGCATCTGACACCGATCAAGCTGGAAGCCGTAAGCGAGAGCGCAGCCAAGCGGCGTAACGCTGGCAAGAAAATTCGCAGTCAGGATATTCTCGAATTCACTAAAGGGTTGCGCACACTGGTGGAAGCGCGTGTACCTTTAGACAAGGCGTTGCGATTGCTGGAAGGTATTACTGAATCTTCGGCCATGCGCGCCATGGTTGCGGCGATGCGCCGAGATGTAAAAGAAGGGAAGAGTCTCGCCGATGCGATGGAGCAGCGTCCGGATACCTTCTCACGGATGTATATCAATATAGTCCGTGCCGGTGAAGAAGGCGGTATCCTCCATCAGTTATTGCCGGGGTTGACTGAGTTTCTGGAGACCAGTGCAAAGAATCGGCAGGCACTGGTTTCAGCCATGATATATCCAATGGTTTTGCTTGTGACCGGTGTGCTTTCGGTGGTGCTTCTGCTGGTTTTTGTGATTCCACAGTTTGCCATCATGTTTGAAGATGCCGGCAGTGAAATTCCGGCGTCAGCGGCATTCCTGCTGGGCTTGAGTGACGCGATTAAATCCTGGGGCTGGCTGTTTGTCGTCAGCGTCGCGGCTGTCATCATCTGGTGGCGCTGGCAGCGATCGGATCCGGACTGGCAGTTGCGGGCAGATCGCACAATGCTGAACACACCCCTGTTGGGACATTTGCTACGCTATCGTGAAAGCGCGGTTTTTGCCCGAACACTTGGCGCGCTGCTGGGTGCGGGCATTCCATTAATACGCGCCTTGCGTGTCGCCAGAGAAGTGGTGTCGAACCGTGTGCTGGCCAATGTCCTGTCCAGTGTTGAAGAGGACGTCCGTGGAGGTACCGCCCTGGGCATTGCCATGGAAAAAACAGCCGCGTTTCCCAACCTCCTCCATCAACTTGTGACAGTGGGTGAAGAGTCGGGGCGCACCGCACAGATTCTGATCAAGACGGCTGATACCTTTGATCAGCAAGTTAAAAACCAGATGGACAAGTTGGTATCGGCATTACAGCCGGGTCTGATTCTGGTACTGGGGATAGCGGTCGGGGGCATTACCATTACGATGCTTTCGGCCGTATTCAGTATGAATTCCGTACAGTTTTAATGACAGGTTCTGTTATACAAAAGCAGAACAGAAGGAGAAGAACACGGTGAACACGGTTAACCAAAAACTGATGTTGCTTACCATTGCCATCAGCCTGAGTTACTGCACGGCCAGTCAGCCACCGGCGTCTGGGCCGTCAGTGTTCAGCAACCCTTCCTCCGCCAATGCTGCAGAAGAGCGTGCTCGCAGCGTGGCTTTTGATAACGAGGCAAACGAAGCGGCTTTGCAGCAGGCAGCTGAAGAGCGGCAACGACTGGTTGATGAAATCAACCGGGATGGCCGCACCATTTCGCTGGGTAACTACACGGAACAGGCGCCTGAACCGACTGATGTACCAAACCCGGATGTGGTGTCACTGAACTACGAGCAGGCGGATCTGCGTAGTGTGTTGGCGGAACTGGCTGATGCACTCGATATCTCGATGGTAATTGACCCTACCATTGCTGACCAGGTCAGCTTGCGTACAGCAGCGAATCGTCCATTACAGTATGATGATATCTGGCCCCTTGTTCGCACTTTGAGTCGGGCACACGGTGTGACTATCGAGCAGGCCGGGGATATCTGGTATGCCAGAAAAAGTGAAAGCAACCTGCCTGTCGAAATAGCTTCGCCGGATACATTGGATGAGACGCTTTCCAGTGAAGTCATGCTGCTGGCACCGCTGACCTATGTGTCGGTAACTGCTGCCATCGAAATGCTGACGCCGGTCCTGGAGCCTGATGGTCAACTTATGCGCATGGGCAACAGCAATGCGGTCGCTATTCTGGCGAATACCGATAAGCTGGAGCGAGTATCAGCAATTCTGGAGGTACTTGATGACGACCCCTTCAGCAATCAGGGAATTCAACTCTACCCATTAATGAACGCCAGCGCAGCTGAGGTCGCCCAGGAATTAACCGATATTCTTGGTGTTATCGAAGGTGCTTCGCCCTCGTATCAGATTCAGGGGCTGGAGCGCATTAATGCAATTCTGGTGACTGCACCGGCAGCGCGCGGGTTTGATGAAATTTCCCGCTGGGTAGCGATACTGGATGCTGATCGTCAGGAACAAAATGAACAGTTGTTCCGCTACCGTGTCAAAAACCTCAACGCAGTAGAGCTGGCAACAACGCTAACGGATGTTTTCAGGATTGATGAAAACAATAATGATGACGATGAGGTTCAGCCCGCCCGAAATATAACACCGCGCGAGATCTTTCGTGACCGTTTTGGCGATGATGCAGCTGGCGAAGCAGCCGAAACGGTCATCGGGATTGAACCTCAGAATAATGGCGTTGAGACTTCAGTCTCCGCCAACCTTCGGGTAAGCATTGTTGCGGATGAGCCAACAAACAGTTTGCTGATTCGGGCGAACCCCAGGGATTATCGTCAACTGTTGACCACTATCAACCAACTGGACACTGCCCCATTGCAGGTGATGATCAATGCTGTCATCGCGCAGGTGATTTTGACTGACGACAAATCGTTTGGTGTTGACTGGTCGCGAGTGCTGGAAGATGCAGACGGGAGCGTGACGCGATTAGGGACCAGTTTCTTACCCACCGCTGGAGAAGACGGTAGCTCACTGGGGGGCTTGTTGTTCAACCGTGCCTTCCTGGACGGGGCTGCTCGGGTAGAAGCCACCCTGGAAGCGATTGCGATTAATAATGACGTACGCTTGCTGGCGCGCCCTTCCTTGTCGGTCATCAATAATCAGGAAGGCCTGATTCGTATCGGTGCGGAAGTGCCGGTGCAATTAGGTGAGACTGTCGGCGTGGGTGGTACCGCCACCACCAATATACAGTATCGCCCGACGGGTATTGAGTTACAGATTACACCGCGTATCAATGATGATGGTGTGGTTAACCTGACAATCCGTCAGGAGTTGTCTTCCGTGTCCGGGACTGCGGGTGTTAACCAGAACCCGATATTTCAGAATCAGGAAATTGAAACGACGGTGATTGTTCGAGACGGTGAAAATGTTGTCCTGGGCGGTTTGATTCAGGAATCAAATGACCGTTTAAATTCGGGGGTACCTTTCTTGAATCAGGTTCCGGTGCTGGGTAAGCTGTTCAGTTATCAGCAGGACAATAACGAACGAACGGAACTGTTTATCGTACTACGACCGGAAATTATCAATGTGAACCAGCAAGCGACAGGCAGTTACCAGAATATGATTAATCAGTTTGAGCTGGTAGCAGAACTATTAAACGAGCTGTAAGCCGAACCACGGGTGAAAGTATGGAAAAAGTGAATTCAAACCGAAGAACAATGCAGGGCTTTACGATCATCGAGTTGCTGATCGTTATGGCGATTCTTGGCATGCTTGCTGTGATGGTGGCACCGAACCTGTTTAACCAGGCGGCCGGTGCGCGACAGGATGCAGCACGCTCCCAGATGTCGTCGCTGGGCAGTGCCCTGGACGCTTATCGGCTGGATATGGGTCAGTACCCTGATGAGCTGGAGGGTCTGGTAGACAATGACAACAACCGTGATGCCTGGAATGGCCCCTACCTGCGTGGCGATGTCCCTCTGGATCCCTGGGGCAATGAATACCAGTATGAATCTTCGGGTCGTAACTACAGCCTGATGTCTTACGGCGCAGATGGCTCGGAAGGTGGAGAAGATACAGACGCCGATATTCGGGCTCAGTAAGTCTGCCATGCCGGTGAAGTGTCAGCTGTCACAGCAGCAGTATGGCTTCACCTTGCTGGAGTTATTACTGGTATTGAGCATTCTGGCCATGGCTGCCAGTTTGCTGGTGCCCGTGCTCAGTACCCTGGAAGGCCCCAGCTTCAATGCGCAGGTCCGAGAAGCCAATAACCTGCTCAATTTTGCCCGCCGTAGTGCAGTCGTATCGGGTCAAGTCGCCGGTATTGAGTTTGCAGTGACTGAGCATTCCGGTACAGAGAATAACGACAGCCGCCGGAGCAGTACTGCTGGCGGTGACGATGATACCCAAACACCATCAGAGTCTGGCATGACAATACTGCGTCGCTGGCAGGGTCACGAGATTGAGCTCTGGTATGAAAGTGACAGCAGCAGTTTGCGAGAAATTGCCGATACGCTGTTAATTGAGTTCTACCCTGAAGGTGGCAGCACCGGTGGCGACCTTACATTTCGACAGGGCAACCGGGAGACGCTGATTCAGATTGACCCGTTTTCCGGACGCGTTACCGTGCCATGAAGCATTCCTTTTGCAAAAAAAACAGTTTTCCTTTCAGCAGCTCTTGCCATCGTCGTCAGCAGCACGGTTTCACATTGCTGGAAGTGCTGGTTGCACTGACGATCACATCGCTGGTGCTGGGCGGAATTTTCACTCTGGCCGCAGGTAGCAAACGGCTTGCCGTGTCAACGCAAGACAGTGTCCGGGACAGCGCAGCTATTCGTGCAAAAATTAATCTGGCATTAATAGACAATCAGTTCCGGGACTTACAGTTACCGCAATCGATGGCAGACAATGCGTATTTGATTGAGACCGGGGAACGCCCGGAAGATCCGATCAGGCGCACAGAACCCATGCGTGATCTGTTGCAGTACTACCACATCGAATATCCCGACCAGGAAACATCTCTGACCGGTACTCGCTGGATTCGTCTGGAGTTGCCGGAATGAAGCAGCGCCAGCAGACAGGCTTTACCCTGATGGAAATTATCATCGCGCTGTCCCTGACGGCGATGCTGCTGACCATGCTGACCGCTGGAATGTTCGGGGTTGTCAGGGACTGGGATGATGACGCCTCCGCATTGGAGGACAGTATGGATCAGGCGATCACCGTGTTGCAGTTGGAAAGAGCCTTGTCAGGTGCCTTTCCGCACAGCTACCGCAACCAGGAAACGCTGGCACGTGAGATTTATTTCAAGGGAGAAGAAGATTCACTGGCCTGGGTGTCTGAAGTATCCCCGGGTCGTCAGGGCAATCGAACTGCCTGGCAATTGGTCAACGATAGTGAAGGTGTCATGGCGTACCTGGCACCGGCGATGTCTGATAACCCGGATGAGCGTCTGGCGGAGGTTGAACCCCGACTGTTGTTTCCAGGCTACCAAGCCAGTTTCGAGTACCTCTATGAAGACCTGGAGTTTGCGCGCCTGTGGCGGGATAGCTGGCCAGGCGCTGACGTCAATATACTCCCTCTGGCGGTGCATGTGCATCTAAGGCCAGACGATGACATGGTCAGTCAGCCAATTGATATCATTGCAGCCATGCCAGCCCGCCAGCACCGTGCCATACGTCCCAACCTGGAGCTAATACAATGAAGCGCCAGCAGGGAGCCGTTTTAATCATGGTGTTGTGGCTGGCCATTGTCATGACGGTGCTGGTCACGGTGATGGCTGCCAATATCCGGTTGTCGGCAACCACGGCATTTCATCACCAGGAAGGGGTGCGTGAGTACGCGGATATGATCTCGGCACTGAATCGTGCCGAAATGGAATTGATCCTGGAGCGTATGCCTGTTCCGGCTGACCAGCCTATGGAGTTGAATGAGTTTGGCGAGCAACCGGAACCGCTGAACCGTTACAATGGGCAAGCACTGACATTGCACTATCCTGCGCCAGAAAATACCGAGATACGTATTATTGACCATGCCGGGAAAATAAACCTGAACCGTATAAATGCCAATAATCTGCGCTTACTGATTGAAAACCGCCTGGGGCCGGGGTTTGATCCCCGGGAAGTGCAGGCCTATATGGCGGCATGGTCAGACTGGGTCGATCTGAACAGCCTGGTGACACCGGGCGGTGGTGCTGAGGATGACTATTACCTTGAGCAAGACCCACCCTATCGCGCTCGTAACAACCCGGACCTGGAAAGTGTGGATGAAATCCTGCTGATTCGCGGCTTTGCAGAGCTGTTTGCCGGCGTCAATCTGGATGCGGCGTTTACCGTTTACGGCAACAGTCGCAATGGTGCTGTTAACCCCAACCTGGCAACACGTGAAGCGCTGGCACTTTTACCCGGTATGGATGCAGAGCTGATAGAAGAAATACTGGCCTATCGCCAAACACGGGATATCCGCAACATACCGCAGATAGGAGAAATCATACCGCTGGAGCAACTGGAAGAAGTGTCTCCGTGGCTGGAGATAGGGTGGTCTTCCACTTTCAGTGTTTACGTATACCCCAAAGAGGCATCATTGAGCGAGGGTGAGGAGACAGAAGTTGACGCTGAAAGTGAAAACCTCAGCACCACATCCGGTACAGTGCCCGGCACAGCATTTCATCAAATTATTGAGGTCGACCGGGGAACAGCGAGGGGGCGTGTGTTCAAAGCTGACCCTTACGCCCCGCTACCCGATCTGAGGCCACCTCAACTCGAAGACGACTGATCCTCAGTGTTTGACATATCCCGCACCACATCCCAGGTTGACGGCATGACATATGGCCCCAGACCTTTGTTGGGTTTGATGGTAATTTCCTTGCTAAGCCGGGTTTCATACCAGAGCAAACCGGAATCATCAGCGACACCGCCCAGCACATGGAACTTGCCAACACGAAGTGTCATGGCGCTGAGCCGCACCTGTACCGTGATGATTTCTCCTTTCTTGAAAGGTCCGTTCTCCACATCAGGGCGATCCGTTGCCAGGTAAGAGGAAACGATCTCCTCCAGGTCCTGCATCAGTGCAAAACCGAAGTAGCAATGCGCCGCATCGTTCTGCACTTCGGCCTTGAGCTCCAGAATCACTTCCTGCAGCGGCTCCACTTCCCGGATTTCATTGCCATCCACATCACGCATGACGGTATGAATGATGCGGCAGTCTTTAACGGCAGGTGCTTCCGCTGCATCGCCCGCAAGGACTTTGTCATTGGCATGCTCATTGGCGTGTGCTTCACCAGTGGTATAAACACGGCGGCTATTACAGTAGTCCTCATAACGGGCCACGATATCTTCACTGGGACCGATTTCGCGGATGCGCCCTTTCTCCAGCCACAGCGCCGTATCGCATAGTTCCTGGACGTGATACATGGAGTGGCTACAGAACACCATCGACTTTTGCTGTTTACGAAATTCGTTCATGCGCTGCACGCATTTCTTCTGAAAAGCGATATCCCCGACAGCCAGCGCCTCATCAATGACCAGCACATCCGGTCGCACCATCGTGGCGATAGAAAAAGCCAGCCTGACATACATGCCGGATGAGTAGGTTTTCACTGGCTGGTCGATAAAGTCCTCCAGTTCGGAGAAGGCGATAATGTCATTTTCCAGCGCTTCAATGTCATCATCGGGAACACCGAGCAGTGATGCATTCAGGTAAATATTGCGTCTGCCGCTGAACTCCGGATGGAAACCGGCGCCCAGCTCCAGCAAAGCGGCGACCTGCCCACGAATATCCACGCTGCCACGGGTCGGCTGCAGCGTGCCCACCAGCAATTTCATCAATGTGGATTTTCCGGCCCCGTTATCACCGATGATACCCAGGCTTTTACCTTCCAGGACGTTAAAGGAAATATCCTGCAGTACATGGAAGTCACGGTGCCGTGGTTTGCGTAACAGCAACTCCAGTAGCCGGTCCTGGGGGCGGGCATAAATGCGGAAATCTTTAAATACGTTTTCGACGGCAATACTGTGCATCAGAGAACGTCTCCGAAAGCATGTTTAATTCGCATGAACAGCCAGCCACCGATAAAGAAACTGATCAGGGCTGACACGGTCATGATTTCAAAATGTGGCAGGGAAAACTCCCCCAGCAAAATGGCTTCCCGATAGAACTGCACAAAGCTGTGCATGGGATTCATCAACATAAACGGACGAACAGCTTCAGGTAGCAGTGACAGTGGGTAAATAATGGGCGTCATAAAGAACCAGGCGGTCAGCATCAGGGCAACGAGTTGCTGGATGTCGCGAAGAAAGACACAAAACGCAGACAGGATGGCAACCAGGCCCATAGTAAACAGAAACTGCAGCCCCAGCGCGACTGGCAACCAGAGCCAGGTGACTTGCACATAACCGTTAAAAGCCAGATACACCAGGAACACGAAAAAGGCGATGCCGTGAACCAGATAAGGAACCAGCGTGCCAACCATGGGTATCAGTTGCACAGGAAACTTCACCTTGGTGATCAGAGGGGCTTTTTCCAGCAGTAAGCCACTGGCCCGTCCCATGGCATCAGCAAAAGCAAACCAGGGCAAGTAGCCAATCATCAGGAAAATGACAAAAGACACATCACCAAAGTTTTCCGGTATCGGTGCCCGGAAGACGACACTGAAAACAAAGGAGTAAATAATGATATTGACGATGGGAGTAACAAACAGCCACAGAAAACCACCCAGTGAACCGGCGAACTGACCACTGAACTCCTGGCGGACAAACTGATAAAACAGGCGGAAATGCCGGACTGGTGACAAAGCCCACTGGCTAAGTAAATTGAGCTGCATAAGAAATCGCTAAAAATAACTCGAAAAAAGTCCTACAATTCTATCATGACTCCTGAACATGTACTTGTCCCCTATCAATGCAGTCCACTCCCGCCTGGGCCCTGGCTGATATTTGCACCCCATGCTGATGATGAAACCTTTGGTATGGGGGGCAGTCTGTACCTGGCAGCACGGCAAGGTATAGAAACCGTCGTTGTGGTGATGTCAGACGGGGCTCTGGGTGGTGAAGCGGACGATCTGGTCGAGCGCCGGCAGAGCGAAGTCCGTGCGGCCGCCAGCCTGCTGGGTGTAAATACCCTGCATTTGTGGGACTTTCCGGATCGTGGTCTGAGCACGGGCGCCGTTGCTGATGCTGCCATCGCCAAGGCGGCAGCCTGTATTGCTGATTGCCAGCCAGGCACAGTATTTATGCCTGGCATGCTGGAGCTGCACCCGGATCATAGAGCGACTGCAAATGTCGTCTGGTCTGCCCTTCAGCAACTGCATGAGCGGCCCTGGCGTGGGTTACGCCCGGCAAGCTGGTTTTATGAAATCAGCGTGCAGAGTCCGGTGAATCACCTGGTCGATATCTCTGCTGCCGTGGATGTAAAGAAACAGGCCATGGAAATTTACGCCAGCCAGAACAGTGAGAACAACTACCCGGAGCTGATACTGGCCCTGAACAAGGCAAGAACTTTTTCCATGCCCCCTGAGGTTAGTCATGTTGAGGCTTATTTTCAGGTGCCAGAGACCCAGTGGGGCTGGAGTTTGCAAAAAATCTGTCAGACAGCCATTGATCGCTATTTTGAAGCCGGGGAAACTAAAGAGTAAGATGCTGCGTCTAACAGGAAATAAATTTGCGGGAAATAACTCAGCCATGGAGCACACAGTGCCCGGATTGATCAGCCATTCTGGCAAGTCAGGTATCCAGATCACAAACCAGCGCGGCCAGTGCCTGGCTGCGATCTTGATGGCCGCCGTCTTTATGATGAGTGATGCGGTAGCGCAAAACCCTTTTGCTGCTGCGACATCAACTAATAATGCGCTGCCTGATCGCCTCTCGCTGTTTGAGCCGCTGGAAGACACCGATGCCGGCTCCTCTTCGGGTACCAGTACGCCGACGGCACCAACGGTTGGTTTCAGTGGCCCTCGCTTTACACTGGTGGGTGTCAGCCAGTTTGGCTCGCGTCGTCAGGCCCGGCTTCGTGACCAGTCCGGTGAGGAACTGGCCGTCGAACTGGCTGATCAGGCTGTTGGTATTCCTGGTTACCCTGGCTTTCGCCTGGAATCAGATGAATCCCGTTCATTGCTGCTGCATTTGCCGTCCAGTGAAAACTGTATTGCCAGCGAGGACCGCGGGGTGGACTGTGTGGGTGCGCAACTGGCCAGGTTGGAGCTGACCACGCTGGCGCCATTAGCGCCGGCGCCCGTACCCGCAAGTGATGAAGAAAACGCTGACAATGATGGTGAAGGTGACGATGAAGGTCGCCGCCGCCGTGGTCGTGACAACCCCTTTGCTGCGGCATTGCGCGCCGCGCGTGAGCGAGGCGAAAATGTTGATCCTGCCGTGATGCGGGCCGAAGCACAACGTTTTCAGCCCAGACGAATCAACCCTGAGGATGTACCGGAAGGTGCCCGCTTGATCCGCACGCCTTTTGGTGACCGAATCGTACGTGAAGAACCTTGATATCCCAATTATTCCTGACGTAGCAACCAGCACCTCAACTGTCCTGACAGTGTCAGTTGTGGTTTATCAGCTGGATGAGCCGGTCCTGCAGGAAACGCTGACTTCCCTGTTGGAGGCTGCTTATGTGGCTTTTCAGCAATCACAGCTGGCGCATTTGCGCTTGTATCTGGTGGATAACGAGCCCAGTGGGGCCAATCGCCCCGTGCTGGAGAAATTGCTGTCGCGTTGCCAGCGGCAGATCAGCGGGTTGCCGCTGAATACGCATTTGCTGTCCGGTCATGGCAATATCGGTTATGGGCGGGGACATAACCTGGCATTGCAACATTGCGAGGCGCTTGAAGGCGCAGGCAATCAGGCTGCTTTTCTGATTCTCAATCCGGATGTCACACTGGAACCTGAAAGCTTGCTGGAAGGATTGCGCTGGTTGCTCGGTCATGCGGAAACCGTCGCTGTTGCCCCGGCCATAGAGGAGCGTGACGGCCATCTGGCTTCTGCCTGTAAGCGATACCCCAGCATGCTGGATTTCTTCCTGCGAGGCTTCGCCCCGACCCGCATCAAACAGCGGTTTGCTGATCGGCTGGCGCACTATGACATGCATGATCTGCCCGAAGACAAGCCCAGTGATAATATTCCGATCATCAGTGGCTGTTTTATGTTGTTTCGCCAGTCGACCCTCTCTGCCTTGAAAGGGTTCGATCCGGACTACTTTCTCTATTTCGAAGACTTTGACTTATCCATGCGGGCGCGCCGTTTTGGCTCTTTGACCTATTTGCCGCAGATGCGTATCCATCATCTGGGAGGCAACAGCGCTCGCAAAGGGCTGCGGCATATCGCCATGTTCGGGCGCTCCGCTTTGCGCTTCTTCACTACACATGGCTGGCGCTGGTCATGAACTGGGCCGGCCGAAAAGTGCTGGTGACCGGCAGCCGTGGGTTTGTCGGCCAACACCTGAAGCGTCATCTTGAAAGGGTTGGTGCCGATGTCGTCGAATTGCAGCGTCCAGCACAGGATCTTACACAGCCAGAAACGCTCAAGGGCTGTTGTGACGGCGTTTATGCAGTGATACATGCAGCAGGTTCAGCGCATGTGAATCACATTAATGCAGAGCAGGTCAAAGCCGTCAATGTTAGTGGCACTGCCAATATACTGGCCCAGGCCCGGCAAAGTGGCGTAAAAAAGTTCGTCTTAGTGAGTAGCATTCTGGCTGATCCTGCTTATGACACACCGCGATCAAGCTATGGCCAGAGCAAAGCGGATGCGGAAGCCCTGGTCATAGAGGCCTGTCGAGCTGCAGCGACTGGATCAGCAACAGCGATGTCAGCAGCAATCGCCCGGCCAGCCAATGTTTATGGTCCGGGTATGCGCGGTAATTTGCTGACGTTGCTGCGACTCATTCAAAAGCGGCGTCTGCCTCCACTACCTCGCCTGAAAAGCCGTTTATCACTGGTGGGGGTTGATGATCTCTGTCTGGCCCTGGTAGCGATGGCAGCTACAACTCCCTCCCTGGACAACACAGCGAGGCCATCAACAGACGTGCCAATCTACCCGGTCACGGATGGGCAGCCATATCGGCTCAAGGAGATTGAGCTGGGTATTCGTCAGGCCTGCCGCCAGGAAATACCCAAATGGTCAGTTCCTGTCCCTGTGTGTTACGTCTCAGCATTGTTGGCGGAAGTTCTGGGTCGCCTGTTACCCTGGAAAAATGTACCTGGCCTTCGCACCTGGCGAACCATGACGCGGGATCAGCCAGTTGATGATTCGATAACCCGTCGTGAACTAAGCTATAATCCGCGCAGCAATTTTTATGATGCATTGCCGTCCATTATTGCGCATCAACAGGCCAGCGACGGCCGGCATTCGCCAAGTGACGCAACGCAAAGGAAGTGACGCCACATGAGCCAAACAGATCAGACCACCCGGACAAGCAAGGCACAGACGACAAAAGGCATTATTCTCGCGGGTGGCACAGGCACTCGCCTTCACCCGATGACCATCTCGGTCAGTAAGCAGTTGATGCCGGTTTATGATAAACCGATGATTTACTATCCGCTTTGCACCTTGATGCAGGCGGGTATTCGCGAAATCCTTATTATTACCACACCGGGTGATTTACCTTTATACAGGCATCTGCTGGGTGATGGCAGCCAATGGGGAATTTCGCTGCAATATGCCGAGCAACCCAGCCCTGACGGGTTGGCGCAGGCCTTCCTGATCGGCGAGTCTTTCATCGGTGATGACAGTGTCTGCCTGATACTGGGTGACAATATCTTTTATGGCAACTCACTGGAAGACAAGCTACAGCGTGCGCTGCAGCAGGAAAAGGGAGCCACTGTTTTTGCCTATTATGTGCAGGATCCGGAGCGTTACGGTGTTGTGGATCTGGATGAAAACAATACGGCCATCGACCTGGAAGAAAAACCGGCCCAGCCCAAATCCAATTACGCGGTGACCGGTCTCTATCTCTACGACAATGATGTCATAGACATTGCCAAGACCATCAAGCCGTCTGCGCGTGGTGAGCTGGAAATTACCGACGTTAATAAAACCTATCTGGAGCGTGGTGAGTTACAGGTTGAGCTGTTCAACCGGGGCACTGCCTGGCTGGACACGGGTACTGTGCAGTCCTTGCTGGATGCAGCGAATTTTATCCGGGTACTGGAAGAACGCCAGGGTCTGAAGATTGCCTGCCCGGAAGAAATTGCCTATCACAGTGGATTTATTGATGCAGCAGCCCTGCGCAAGCAGGCTGCACCGCTGGCGAAAAGCGGATACGGTCAGTATCTGTTGAACCTGATCAAGGAGTAAATGCTGGATGAAAGTCACCCCGACCGCTATCGCTGATGTATGGCTGATCGAGCCTGCAGTATTCGGTGATCATCGAGGTTTTTTCATGGAAACCTTTCGGCAATCCATGTTTGAAGAGCGCTGGCCCGGTATTCGCTTTGTTCAGGATAACCATAGCAAATCCAGTCAGGGCATCCTGCGCGGGCTGCATTATCAGTTAAAGCAGCCGCAGGGCAAACTGGTGCGTGTCGTCTCAGGTGAGATTTATGATATCGCCGTTGATATGCGCCGCGACTCACCGACCTTCGGCCAGCATGTCGGGGCGGTGCTGTCAGCCGAGAACAAGCACCAGCTCTGGGTGCCGCCAGGTTTCGCACACGGTTTTTATGTGATGAGCGAATCAGCTGAGATGGTGTACAAATGCACGGATTATTATGCACCGGATGATGAATACAGCCTGTTGTGGAACGACCCTGAACTGGGCATTGAATGGCCGTTGATCGATAGTACGGACGGTCCTGTGTTGTCTGACAAAGACCGGGCTGCCAGCCCGTTTTCTGCTGTGCCTACCTATGAAGTGACGCCAAAAATATGAGTGATAACATCACACCTTCTGATTCGAAATTACGACAAAATGCAGACAATGACCGCGAAAAGTTATTGTTAGTTGGTGCCGCTGGTCAGCTTGGGCAGACGTTGCTGCAAACCCTGGATCGTGATCGCTACGAGGTACTGACGCTGACCCGGCAAGACGTGGATATTTCGGATGAGAGCGCTATTGTTGCCAGGCTCAATGCGCTCAGCCCCTCGGTTATTATCAATGCGGCAGCCTATACTGCCGTGGATAAAGCAGAAACAGAAGACCTCGAAGCACGCGCTGCCAATGCCACCGGCCCAAAGTTCCTGGCACGCTGGGCGGCAGCCAATGATGCCTGGCTACTACAAGTATCCACAGATTTTGTCTTTAATGGCCACCAGCACCGCCCCTATACACCGGATGATCAAACCGATCCGCCGGGCATTTACGGCCGTACTAAGTTAGAAGGCGAATTGCATGTTGGTTACCTGGCACCCAAACATAGTCTGATTTTACGGACATCATGGGTGTATTCGGAATTTGGGCATAACTTCGTCAAAACCATGCTGAAGTTGATGCAAAGTAAAGACAAGCTCGGTGTTGTGGCAGATCAGATTGGCACGCCAAGTTCGACCTGGGAGATTGCACGTTGCATCAATCACGTTCTGGATGTGCGACCTACCGGCATTATGCACTGGAGTGATGCGGGCGTTGCCAGCTGGTATGACTTTGCTGTTGCGATTCAGGAAGAAGCCATACAGGCGGGGCTGCTGGAAACAGAAATTCCGGTTAATGCCATTACCACAAGGGATTATCCGACACCGGCGAAACGGCCACCCTATAGTGTGCTGGATAAGTCCGCCACGATTGAAGCGCTGGCGTGTCAGCCCATTCACTGGCGCCGGGCGCTCCGTCAGGTAATCAGACGATTGGGTGATAGCCAGACTTCCTGATCTCTGCGAGATTGCAGGTTTGCTCTTGCGCTTCCGCTGATGAACAACGACTGAGGAGCTGCTGAAAATGCGAGACTCAAGCTTGCGATCGATTGCCCTGAGGATGGTGTTATTACTAACCCTGCCCTTCTTTTCCTGTTTGGTTCAGGCGACAACCATCACCGAATTGCATTTCTCAGAGGTCGTTGCCAAAGCGCAACTCGTGTTTGAGGGGCGCGTGACGGATGTCCAGGCTCAGCAGACCGGTCCTCGAATGATCAACACCCTGGTGACTTTCAAGGTGATTGATGTCATCAAAGGGCAGGTCGAAGAAACCACCATCACATTACACTATACCGGGGGCCGGGTCGGTCAACGGCAATTGATGATTGCTGACATGCAGATACCTGAGGTAGGTGAAACAGGTGTGTATTTTGTGTCCAGTCTGCAGAACAATCTGGTGCACCCACTGGTGGGTTGGTCCCAGGGACATTTTCGGGTTGATGAGCAGAGCCAAAGCGGCAACGTGCCCCCTGAAAATCGACGCATCATGACGGCCAGTGGGCGGCCGGTGAGTAGCCTGCCAACTACGCGACCTGATGTCGACAACACTGCGCCCCTACCCTTGCTTGCACCTGGTGCTGCAGCAAGAGGGGTGCAGGTTCTGGGCGCCAGTCAGCCAGAACAGGCCCTGACAGTAGAAGCGTTCAAATCCGGCGTTCGTCAGATGCTACGTGAACAGGAGGGGTCGTAATGAGAGTGTTGCAATCCTTCGTTAATATCATGCCCTTTGTATTAGCCAGATTAGCCAGATTAGCCAGTCTGCGCGCGGTTGTCGTTGTTGGGGTGGCGCTACTTGCTCCGATGACAATTCAGGCATATGAGCTGGGCGATTTTGGCCAGAAATGGCCGGGTGCCAGAACCACATTCTATATTGGAATGCCAGGGACATCGGGCAGCGGTATTTCCTGGTCGCAGGCGTTTCGTGAAGCGGCTGAAGAATGGAATGCATCAACGCGGTTCACCTTTGACCTGAGTCCGGAGTACCGTGACCCTTGCGTGGGTTATGACGGCACCGAATCGCCTGATTTTGCCAATGCAGTGGATTTCCGCTCCCAGGTTTGTGGTCAGGATTTTGCTGAGGGCACCTTGGCTGTCACGGCTTTTTTTACGGAATTCAATACCCTGGGTGGCCTGGAACTGGTTGAGACGGATATCATCTTCAACCAGGGTCGTTTGTTTGATGTTTACGATGGTCCGCTGAGAAGAGCACCTTCCGGTGCTTTTGAGTTTGATTTCCGGCGGGTGGCGCTGCATGAGCTGGGTCATGCGCTGGGTTTGCAGCATGAAGATGATGGTCAGCCATCCATCATGACCAGCCGAATCGGTAACCTCGACTCCTTGCAGGAAGATGATATCGCCGCCGTCGAGTTTCTCTACGGTGGTATTGAGCGTTGTATGGCCAAGCCGGCCGGTTTCGGCTGGCATAACGACGCCCTTGATGACAGTGACTGTCAGATACTGGAGCTGATGGCAGGTGGCAGTGATGACAGCGCGGTAGATGTCTGGGTGCTGGATGTGCCATCCACGCTCGACGTCACCCTGGATACGATCACTTCAGGAGGGCTGGACAGTGTGCTGCTGGTCATGGATGAGGGGCTGGGCATCATATCTCAGGATGAAGACAGTGCTGGCGATTGTCGCCCCCGTATAAACCAGCAATTGGATGCAGGCCGCTACTATGTGCTGGTGAATACCTTTAGCAGCGATACCCTGCTGAATTGTGGCAGCGCTAAAGAAGGCCCTTACCGGCTCAGTATCCGCTACGAACACGATGATTTAATCCCCTTGCTGGGCCATGTCAGTTTTCAGGGTAATAATGCCGGTCAGGCCGCCTTTTATGGTGGCGTAACAGCGGATGGCGGGCAGACTTACCTCAACAGCGTCAGGCCGGACCAGGTGATTGATGTGCGTGCTAAAATCGATATCGATCCGAAACACCAGGGGCAACCCGGTTTTGTAGCAGCCGCTGTGTTGTTGCCTGATGGAGAGATCCTGGTGAAAAACCCGGCGGGTGACATGGTTCCTTATCAGCCAGATGCTGGCGTGCCAATCTACCAGCGGCGTACCTTGAGCGCCGAGGAATCAATCAATGTGCTGGATCAGCTGCGGCCCTCCGATATCGGCATTACGTCAATCGAAGCAGATTTTCTGGTCGGCTATGGTGTCGACAGTCAGCCAGGTGAGCTGCATTTTCACCAGCAGCCCATTAACCTGATTGTTGAGTAAGGTCAGGGTCTTCCAGGCGCTCACTGATATCAACCAGGTCTTCCGCATCGAGGGTGCCGGCATCGCGCTGCAGTTGCAGGCTCAGGCGCAAATAATCGTAGCGCACCTGCTGAAGATCGCGCTCGGCAATGAACTCATCGCGCACTGCATCCAGAACATCCACGCTGGTGACCGTGCCCAGCTCGAACCCACGCTGACGGGCCTGGGTGGAAATGCGTCGCGATTCCAGTAGTGATTCTGCTGCCACCACTTGTCGTTCCGCCGCCTGCAGACGCAGATAAGCGTTGCGGGTCTGGTCTTCTACATCCAGGTTGGTCTGACGAAGTTCATGCTGGGCAATGCTGTGTTGGCTGACTGCTTCTTTGACAGCGGCCCTGTTGCTGCCACCGGCAAAAAGCGGAACAGATACGTTCAGGCCTACATAGCCGGTATCTGTGCGGTCGATACCGGTGTTATCAAAGCCCAGGTCAGAGCGTTGTTGCTGCAAGACCAGGCTGACCTGGGGCATGTAACGACCCCGTTGTTCCGAGATACGGTCATCAGCCATGTTGACGGCAAGGCGCCGAGACTGAATGACATGGTTGTTCTCGCGCGCCCGCTGAATCCACTCTTCCAGCGTGCCATCGATCGGCGGCAGTTCTGCCTCATCACCCAAGGTATAGAGGTCGCCCAGTGCCAGGCCGGAGGCGGCTCGTAATGCCTCTTTGGCCAGCGTCAGCTCACTTTGCAGCAGCACCTGCTCTGCCTCAACGGCAGATTTGCGGGCCTGAGCTTCGTACAAATCGGTAATCTGTACCAGTTGCATGTCATGCATGCGCTCAATTTGTTGTAGCTGAGTACTGACCGCATCCAGCTCAGACTGACTGGAGTTCAGTGCGTCCTGAGCCTGTAAAACATCCAGGTAGAGAATGGACACTTCAGCCAGCAACGCGGCCAGTTCCGCATAATATTCGGCTTCGTACTGATTTTCCTGGTGGTACGCCTGACTGCGGCGTTTAAATGTGCCCCAGTCAAAAAGGATTTGCTGGATTTGCAGAGACATGCGCTGGCCATGGTACTCATTAGTGCCAATCGCTTGTTGTTGCCGGTTGCCCGAGATGGAAGCGTTGGCATTGACCTGTGGCAATAGTTGGCCATTAACCGCTTCGCGTTGAGCCTCGCCAATGTTCATGCGCTCAGCGGCAATTTGCAGACGAGGGCTGTAATCCAGGGAGGCAAGGAAAAAGTCCTCAAGCGTGCGGCCAATGCCATCATGACGCTCAGCCAGAGAGCCACTGGTCACCGCATTGGATGCCGCGTTTCCAGTGGCAGGAGTCTCACCTGTTTCCGGCTGGGCAAAAGCGGTGCCCGTACTCAGTTGCGCTACCAGCAAGGCCAGCGTCAGTCGCGATTTGCAATTCATAAGCAATCAGTCTTCTCTAAAGCTTCGTGCCAGGGCGTTTGAGATGGGTTTCATCAGGTATTGCAAGAAAGTGCGTGAGCCTGTGGCAATAAACACTTCGGCCGGCATGCCGGGGATCAGTGTCAGGTTGCCCAGCTCTTCCATACCTTCGGGTGTTACTTCAACGCGAGCGGTGTAGTAGGACGCCCCGCTATTTTCGTCGACAAAACTGTCAGCAGAAATATGAATGACACGACCAAAGATGGCCGGCACTGAATTATTAAAGCTGGAAAAGCGAATGGTAGCTTCCTGATCCACAGCAACCCGGTCAATGTCGATGGGTTGGACACGGGCCTCCACCACAAGTTCATCAGACTGGGGGACGACCTCTGCCAATGGTGTTCCGGGGGAAATAACGGCGCCGACCGTATGAACCTGCATACCGTTAACAACACCCGTGACAGGAGATTTGACGGTAGTGCGGGTCAGGACATCACGTAACGCGGTCATGCGTTCACGGACATCTTTCAGGTTCGTTTGTGTTTCAGCCAATTGGCTGGCGACATCGTTCTGGAATTCGCGTTGCTGCTGCAGGATCTCCAGGCGTGTTTCACCGACCTGAATTTCAGTAGAGGAGATATTGGCCGTCATTTCGGCCGCCTCGCCACGCAGGCGTGAGGCATTACGCTCCAGTTCGCGCAGACGGGTCTTATCCGAAAAGCCTTCTTCTAACAGGGAGCGAACTTCGCCCAGTTCTTCCGAATAGGACGCGGCCAGCTCTTCGCGGCTTTCCTGCTGGGCGCGCATGCCCTCAAGGCGCGATCGCAGTTGTCCGATGCGCTGCTCCAGCACTTCCACACTGCCCTCGAGAGAAGCCTTGCGGGTGCGGAAAAGCTGCAGCTGGCCATTCATTTCCATTTGCGCGTTCAGATCACCGTTGGTCAGTTCCTCAGGGAACTCAATGGATTCTAGTCCGTCCCGCTCAGCGATCAGCCTGGCTTCCAGTGCGCGCAGGGCAGTGTACTGGCCGCTGGCAATTTCGAGCTGTGCCAGGGGCTGGGTATCGTCAAGAATCAGTAAGGGATCCCCTGCTGCAACACGGTCACCATTCTGGGCTACAATTTCGTTAACAATGCCGCCCTCAAGGTGCTGAACGACCTGTTTGTTAGAGCGCACGATGACTGTGCCCGGTGCATGGGCGGCCCCTTCAATCGGTGCCAGCACAGACCAGAGCCCAAAAACGCCGAACACCAGAGCGAAGATCAGCAGGCCAATGCGCTTGGGCATTTCCATGCTGGTCTCCACCTGAACGGCGGCTGTTGAGTCAGGCTCGAATGTCTGTAACTGCTTGCCCTGGTTGTTGGGCTTAGTGGGCAGGTCTTGTTTGGGTGTTAGATTGCTCATATTAGTTTGCCACTCAGTTTGCTGCACGCTGGGCGCCGGATGGCGCCATCAGGCTGGCCAGAATCTGGTCCTTGGGTCCGAAGCTGACCGGCGCGCCCTCTTTCATAACCAGTAACTTATCCATGCTGTGCAGGATCATGGTGCGGTGAGAGATCACGATAACAGTGCATCCAGCCTGTTTGATGCGTTGCATGGCAGACACCAGTTCGCGTTCCCCCTGGTCATCCAGATTGGAATTGGGTTCGTCCAGTACCAGCAGTCGGGGATTGTTATATACAGCACGGGCGAGGCCGATTCGCTGGCGTTGGCCACCGGAGAGAATGCCGCCGCTGCCACCGATAATGGTGTCGTAACCATTGGGCAGGTGCAGAATCAGTTCGTGAACGCCAGCCAGTTTGGCAGCGGTGACAATCTTGTCAGGGTCAATGTCGCCGAAACGGCAGATATTTTCCGAGATACTGCCACTAAAAAGCTCGATATCCTGTGGCAGGTAGCCAATGTAAGGGCCTAGTTCTTCCCGATTCCAGGCACTGACATCCGCGCCGTCGAGTCGCACTTTGCCAGCGGCGCTGGGCCAAATGCCGAGAATCGCGCGTGCCAGTGAAGATTTACCCGATGCACTTGGGCCAACGATACCCAATGCTTCACCGGAGGTCAGGTCCAGGCTCACACCTCTAACCACTGGCGTTCTGGAGCCTGGTGGAACAACTGTCACCTGCTCCAGGCTGACCTGGCCGGTTGGTGCCGGCAGGCTCATGGATTCGGGGGCTGGGGGAACATTGTTGAGCAACTCGCCCAGGCGCTCGTATTGGGCGCGGGCGACCGAGAAGCCTTTCCAGGTACCAACCAGCAGGTCAATTGGCGCTAACGCCCGGCCCAGCAACAGGGAACCGGCGATCATCATGCCGGGTGAGATTTCCTGGCGCAATGCCAGAAAGGCACCCAGGCCCAGAATCAGTGACTGAACGACCAGGCGGAACGTTTTCGAGGCACTGGTCAGTGCGCCCGCCCATCGACTGGCATCAGTTTGCATGATAAGGACTTCGTCGGACTGCGCTTCCTGGCGCTGACGAATATTCTCTGACATACCCATGGCAGCAATGACTTCAGCATTACGTATACTGCCGTTTACTTGTGCATTCAGGTGACTGGACTGGGTATTGGCATCTTTCAGTTTGCGAGTGGTCACTTTCTCGTTAATGATTGCCAGTACTACCATGACGATGCCGGCGAAAATGGCAACGATGCCAAACCAGGGGTGGAACAGAAACATGATGCCAACATAAATCGGAAACCACGGGGCATCAAAGAAAGCAAACAGGCCATTGCCAGTCAGAAACTGACGCAGTGAGGTCAGGTCGGATAAGGGTTGAGAGCTACCAGTGCCGCCGCTTAAGAGCGCATGCTTGAATGTGGCGTTGAATACCCGTTTGCGTAAATCCTTGTCAATTCGGTTACTGGCGCTGATCAGGATCATGGAGCGAACCCACTCAAAACCGCCCATGGCCATCATCATGGCTACCATCAGCAAGGTCAGCATGGTCAGTGTCGACAGGCTGCCTGAGGAAACGACGCGGTCATAGACCTGAAGCATGTAAAGAACGGGCGTCAGCATGAGAATGTTGACAGCGGCGCTGAACAGGCCAGCATAAATAAAGTAATGCTTAATGCCTTTAAAGGCTTCGGCAAGTTCAGGATATTGGGCTGTGTTTTTGCTGTTTTTCATGAAAACGACTTACATGGTTGAATTTGAGTGACGTCGCCATATTTACGGGCAGTGACGCATGTATGTTCAGCAGTATGTGGGGCTGGACCTGTGTTATTCAAGCCTGATGCCGCAAAACAGGCCAGATCCTGTCAGATCTGTTGCGCGGCGATTATAACCAGCACCCTGACAATTGACCATGAGCGCGCTCCTTAAAGCTCCTCCTTTCCTTCAGCCAGTCGCTGCAGGCAGGCTGCATCCAGGATAATTAATTTGCCAGGACCATCTCGTCTAACAATCTGCCGGGTTTGCAGTACCTGGAATACCCGGCTGACACTTTCGCGGCTCAGACTCAGCATGATGGCGATTTCCATATGCGTAGGCGGGTTGACTATTGCGACCTCTCCACTGCTGGGCTCTTTTGGGCCGGAATCGGTGTTGCCCGCCAGCAAAAACCAAAGCTGGCAGCAGACACGCTGGCTGATATTTGGCAGCCCCAGCAAAGATCGTTGCCGGGTCATCTGCCTGACTCGTGAGGCCAGTCGCTTGCCCAGTGCCTGCAGTAAGACCGGGTGCTCCAACGTGACCTCTCTTAATACTGACAGCGGGATAAATACCACCATTGCTGCCGTCAGCGCGATGACGTGCTCCGGTTGCGGGCCATCGTCAAACATGCCAAGTTCGCCGCAAAAGTCGCCCGGTTCGACAAAATAAAGCCCAACTTCCCGGCCATCAATGGTAAAATCGACACCCTGAAGTCTGCCTTCGAATAAAAAGCAGATGGCATCTTCCTGCTCTCCCGCGCTTAGCACAACGCCGCGACGGGCAAAGCGTTTGACTGCAGCCTGTTGAGCCAGTTGCGATAGCGTTTGCGCAGGTAAAGGCTTCAGACTGGGAAAAGCGCTCAATAATTCTGGTGTAACCAGCATGAAATTATCCCGGGGTTGCTTGCGCTGGTGCTAGTGGTTCCGTCCAGTCAGCGCTACCGGGGCATTATAGTAACCCCACATCGAATAGCAAACGTGTGACCCCAATCACTTATTCCTGATCCAGGTTACGGTACGCTATATGGCAAGCTTGAATGAGGTCTGTCCTCCATGAAAATCAAACAACTGAAATTAGCCTTGGTACTGGCCGCGTCTACCCTGGGTACTGTCGCTGCAATGACTGCCACACCTGCGTTGGCGGAGTCAGCTCAGCCAATGCCTGCAGTGGGCGAAGTCAGCCTGGTGCTGGGTGAAGCGGTAGTTATCCATGCTGATGGCAGTCAGTCCCCGGTCAGTCAGGGTATGAGCATCAAGGCATCTGACAATGTGCAGACGGCCAGTAATGGCCACGTCCATATTCATTTTGTTGATGATGCGCTTGTCAGTATCCGCCCGGACAGCCGTTTGCGAATCACGCAATACGATTACGATGCGTCGCAGCCAGAAGCTTCAACCATTCGTTTGAATCTCGATGAGGGCATCACCCGCGCCATTTCCGGTAACGGGGCACGTTCTGCCAAAGAGCGCTTTCGCCTGAATACACCGATTGCAGCGATTGGTGTGCGAGGCACTGATTTCGTGGTTAGTGCCCGTGATGAAGATTTACGTGCCCGCGTTAATGAAGGTGCCATTATTGTTGCGCCTTTCTCGGCCGATTGCAGTGCTGATGCGCTTGGCCCCTGTTCCGTCAACGGAGTTGAATTATCCGAGAGTAACTTGCAGATGGTAGCGATGAGCGGTCGAACAAGCTCGCCACAACTGCTGCCAGCGACGGTCGAACGTGACCCGGAGATGATTGAGGATGAAGCCAGCGTGATGGTGGCAGATGCCGATACGGGTGCGGAAGAAAAAGCAGCCGGTGTTGATGTTTATCTGGAGAATGTGACTGCGCAACGTGTTCAGGATGAAGCGGACAACATTACTAGCAGCGTTACACCTGAACCACCGCCAACGATTGCAGAAGTGGATTTCACGCCAGAAGTGGCGTTGACTGCCAAAGATTTGGCTGACAACCAGCTTGTCTGGGGCCGTTGGGGCGTTGCTAATGGGGATCTCGAGCGCATGACACTGGCAAAGGAAGAGGCCTGGCCAGATCGTGACCTGGGCAATATTGCTATTACTGACAGAAATACAGAGTATGTATTGATCCGTGATGCAGACGGGCGTCAGCGTGTGGACGCTGGTCTGGGGCAGATTGATTTCACCCTGAGCAGTGCGCAGGCGTTTTATCATGGCGAAGCTGGCGTGTCTGCCATGGCAGTTCGTGATGGCGCGCTGTCCGTGGATTTCAACGGCCGGTCATTCAGTACGTCACTGGATCTGGATCATGATGTGACGGGTGACATTCAGTTCACGGCCACAGGTAATGTTGACGAGCAGGGCTTTTTACGTGCCAATTCACAAACCGGTAAAGTGTTAGGTGCGACCAGTATCGACGGAAGTGAGGCTGGTTACATGTTTGAACAACAACTGGAAGCCGGTGGCATCCAGGGCCTGACACTCTGGGGTCAGTAGGTATCATGACGAACTTTCAGCAATTCATCAGTCGGGTTAATCCCCTGCGTCTGGTTTTAGGCCTGACGCCTTCGGCCGCGCGTGGTATCACGCTGGCGGTTGCGGCTGTGCTGACATTGCTGATTGTCTCCCTGTTTTCTTCAAACCTGGTGACGCTGGAAGAGCGCCTGGGTGCTCAGGGCTGGGTGATGTCAGCCGATCAGACGCCCGAAGAGCGTGTCACCATCGTTGCGATTGATGAACGCAGTCTGGCAGAAGTCGGTCCCTGGCCGTGGTCGCGCGAGGACATGGCGCGTCTGGTTGATGCATTGAATCAGGCGGGTGCCCGTCTGCAGATTCACGATATCACTTACCCTGAGCCCAGAGCCGGAGATGCGGCGTTGATCGCAGCGTTGAACAATGCGCCCGGCGCTGTTCTTGGTCAGGTGCCTGTATTATCAGGTAATGGTGCCGGTTATGTTGCAGGTCATGGCGTTAGCGCTGCAGGCACTGGCGGCTCGCTGAGCCAGGACGTTCGCACCGGACAAATGACCCACCCGGTTGCTGGTGGCGTATCCTGTGCAGCGGACAACACTTCAGGCAGTTATGTGGCTAACCATGCGGGGTTGGCAGGATTCGCTGCCGGCCATATCACGCCTCGTGTTGATGCGGACGGTGCCGTGCGACGTGTGCCTGCCGTGGTTTGTGTCGATGGGCAGGCTTATCCCACCCTGGCAATTGCTTCGTTACTGACGGCGACCCAGGCAGATAACTGGCAGGCCAGTATTCAGTCAGGCGAAGGCTGGCTGGCACCCGAGCAGGAAATGCACCTGGCGTCTTATCCGGGGCTGTCAATTCCACTGGACAGTAACGGCGATCTGAGAATTTCTTACCAGGCAGCCCCGGAAAGCTTCCGTGCAGTTTCTGCCATTGATGTGATCAATGGCGATATTCCTGATGGCATGCTGAGCAATGGCTGGGCGTTGGTCGGTGCGACAGCGTTTGGCATGGGTGACATTGTCCCGACACCTTACAACGGCTCCGTTCCCGGTGTTGAGCTACAAGCCCGTCTGATCAGCAGTCTGCTGGACGCCAACATGCCTTATACTCCAGCTGGCGCCACCATCCTGTTAATAATGTTTAGCCTGGTTGCTGCCGTGCTGTTGTTTGCCCTGGCCGCTTCGCGACGCGAATCCCTGACTGCCTACGGTTTGCCAGTCGCCGCAATACTATTGCCAGTGGCCGCCTTGCTGGTGCATTGGCAACTGCTGAGCTACAGCAGCATCTGGCTGGGCTGGATGTCGCCAGCCATTTTCACCCTGCTGGCAGCTACCTTGCTGTTGTTACTGGAACAAGGTCGCATCCGTGCAGAGCGCACACGCGTCTTTGGTAACCTGACCAGTTACCTGCCCAGCAATGTGGCCCGGGACATTGCTTTCAGCCTGCCGAGTTCGGCAATCAACGCACAGCGTTGTGATGTGACCTTGCTGAGTGCCGACTTGCGTAATTTTTCAGCTTTCGGTGAGGCGCGTCCACCGGAAGAGTCAGCGGCATTACTGCATTATTTCTTTACCCGGGCGGCAGAGATCATTGCCAGGCATGGTGGCCATATCCACGAATTCAAAGGCGATGGTCTGCTGGCAGTCTGGGAAGGGCAATCCAGTGCTGCCGCCAATGCGGCGTTCCACGCTGCCCAGGAAATGCAGGACAACATTCATAAAGAAATGCCACAGCAACCACCTGCAGGTCTTGAGCCGCTGGCACTGGGTATTGGTATTGAGCAAGGGCCGGCATTGCGCGGCTCCATCGGTCCTGCGCATCGCCGAACGCATACCTTGTTGGGCGACAGTGTCACTATTACCATGCGAATTCAGGAAATGACGGCAGAACTGGCCCAACCAATTCTGCTTGGTGAATGCATTGCTCGTCAGCTTTCCGGTCATCAGCTGGAATCCCAGGGTAGCTATTTGCTCAATGGCCTGCGTATCCCGCATGTGCTTTTTGCCCCGGCAACCGATAGTGCCGCGCTGCGACGGGCCCGTCAGGACCAGTTGAACCTGAAAGTCGTTTCCGGCGGCCGATAAACATCAAAGAAATGCAAGTTAGCCACGAGTCTTATTGCCTCAACGCAGGTGATTCAAGATAATGGCCGGATGTTTAAATTTCCCTGCCAATTCATTCAGCTTTTGTCCTCGGTATTCCGGAGCCGACAGACAACCACCTTGGCAGGTTTGCCTCTTCTTGCTTCGCTGACCTGTGCCGTCTCGCTGCTTCCGCATTCAGCACTGGCACAGCCACAAGAGCAACCCGGCTTGCCTTCTCAGGCACCGTTTCAGGCGCCATTGGCAGCAGAATCAAGTCAGGCCTGCCCTGACCTGACTCACTGGATCCGTCAGACAACATCCGTTAACTGGACAGTTGAAGATTGGGCAGCACTTGAGCCGCAACTGCGTTCTTTGCAAAGCCGATGTTTGCGCAACGTTGAATACTATGCCTTGCTGGGTGCAGCACAGCTCAATAGTGGCCGTCTGGTGTTAGCGCTGGAGTCGCTGGAGCGTGCATTACTGCTGGATCCACAGCATGGCGGCGCACAAATTGATTATGCCCAGGCGCTGTTTCGGCGCGGGGAGCTCTTTTCCGCCTTGTCGATGAACCAGCGGATCATAGACAGAGAGGATTTGCCGACAACACTCAGGCCGATGCTGACAGAGCGTCAGCGGCAATGGCGTTCCCTGACCAAACAGCGCACGCTGCGGGCCGAAGTCCAGGCAGGCTATGACAATAACCTCAATGGTGCGCCAACACCCAGCGAAATTACCTTGACGCTGTCCGGCGAGGATGTGTTGCTGGTATTGGATGAAAGCTATCAGGCCATTTCTGGGCCTTATATGAATGCTAGGTTAAGCAGTGCCTACCGGGAAATGGCACCCAGCAGCCAGCAAAACTGGATGTTTGATGTGCGTGGCCGGATTAGTGAAGACGAAGCATCAGACCTGGTGCAGCTGGACGGACGTTATGCCTATATCCGGCCCTCCCGGGAGCGAAGCTGGCAGGTTAGCGGCGGGCTCAGTCACTTGATGTTCGGTGGCAAGCCCTTGTATACGGCAGCGGAAGCCAGTGCACAGATCGCCAGTCAACGGGTACTGTCTTCCTGTACACCGTTTGCTGGAGTCGCTTCCCAGTATCAGCTGTTTCACAATCTAAACACTTTCAACGCCATTGAAAGCAAAATCACTGTGGGTGTGAACTGTCAAAGTGCAAGTGGTCTTAATGCACAGAGAAATGGCGGATTATTAGGTGGCGGGCAACCTCAGTCGAGTGAACCTTCAGACCGTCAATGGTGGCAGCGCATGCAATGGACACCGACAGTGAACATCCTGCACAGCGAACCTATCAAGAACAACCGACCCGGGAACCGGCGCACAGGCTGGCAAATTAGCCTGGACTGGCGGCTGCCGATCTGGTCAGGGACATTGAATGCACAATTCAGCCATACCGAAATGGATGACAGTGATGGCTACAACCCTTCGCTGGCAAACAATGCTGAGCGGGAAATTGATCGCAGTTATGCGTTGATTCAGTACCGATTACCAGTGACCTCGCAAACCACATTGCAGTGGAATGCTTTCTGGCAACGCCAGCACAGCAACCTGGATTTGTTCAAAAGTCGCGACCGCACACTGGAGTTTGGCGTGCAATATCGATTTTAGACGTGACCTGGATAACAATACCTGAATAAAAATAGCTGCTTAGCGCGGAAAGTTAAGAAAAAATCACTCATTGGGCGTTGCCTTCAATGTAGACACAAGGTAATATCCCTGCGCAAGTCCTCTTATATAAGGAAGAACTCTATATAAGTGTGATCTGCCAGGGTGCATGAATTAGCGTAAATACTAGTAAAACGCTGATAATTGCTGGAATGCGCAAGTCGATTTTCAGCTGTGTGACGACAGTCACAAGCATTTTATATTGACTTGAGTATCCTTGGCATAACCGAATTGGGGTCATCTGCTGATGTCGGCGTGTCGCAATCGGATAAAACAATCTGGAATTAAAACCAAAGGAGTTACAAATGGCGATTTCAATCGAAGCTCGTGAAGATCTCGTCACCCTGGTAGTAGGTATGTTTGATGCCGCCCCGGGTGCAGCAGTACTGACTGATTTAACAGTAGCCTATGAAGCTGGCATCGCTGGCGGCGCTAGCTCAGCTGACGTGATGGCCAACATCGCAACAAGCCTGGCTTCTTCTGATTTTTACAAATCAATTTACCCAGAGTTCCTGACTAACTCTGAGTTCGTTACTAAACTGGTTGGCAACCTGGCTGGCGACACGCTGGACGGAACAACTAAAGCCGATGCAAGCGCTCTGCTGCTGGCTCAGCTGAACGGCATGGACACGTCTACTGCTGCTTCTAAAGCTGCTGCACGTGCCGCTGTAACAATGACTGCTATCGCTGCCATCGAATCAGCTGCTGCAGACGACGAAACTTTCGGCGATCTGAAAACTCAGTTCACTAACAAAGTGGAAGTTGCTACTTTCTATTCTGTTGATCAACAGCAGAACATCTCTGATCTGGCAGACGCTCAAGACGTGATCAAGAACGTTGATGAGACTGATGCAAGTGTTGATACTGCAAAATCGGATATTACTGGTGAAACTAACTCAGGTGAGACCTATTCACTGACTGGTGGTGTTGACTCATTAACTGGTACTAACTTCAATGACACCTTTACTGCATTGTCAGTACAAGGCAGCACTAGCACTGCTACTACAACTTTCAGCAGCTTTGACGCTATTGATGGTGGTGACGGTGAAGATACATTGAACATCTACACCACTGGTGCAGACAACAAATCATTCCCAGCTAATGCAACGGTTAAAAACGTTGAAATCATCAATGTTCATAACAATGCAGCAGCTGCCGCCCTCGCTGACGCATCCAAGTTCACTGGTGTTGAACAGCTGTGGCAGATCGGCAACAACGCTGCGAACGTCACTAACCTGACAGCAGCAACTACTGCTGGTTTCAAAAACTCAGCTGCAGGTACTGCGTTCAGCGTAACGCCTACTACTTCAGCTGCTACTGCAACCGTAGCCTTTGACGGCGCAAGCAACGTTGGTGACACTAGTTCACTGACAGTTGGTGCAGCTGGCGGTGCAAGCACGGCTCTGGCTGAAGTTAGCATCTCTGGTACTTTGGCAACTGGCTCAGCTGACCTGGATACTACTATCAACACAGGTTCCAAGCAGACTACACTGACACTGAACGCTGGCACAGATGTTGACCTGACTATCGGTACTGCAGCAACTGTTAACTTGGACGCTTCAGGAAGCACTGCCAGCATCGAGTACACTGGTGGTAACAGCACTCGCAGCATCAAGTCTGGTTCAGGCGCTGACGTTATCGGTACAACTACTGCGACTTCAGCTACTGTTGCTTCTACTGTTGAAACTGGCGCTGGCAAAGACAGCATCACTATCAACAACACTGGTTCAGGTACAACTACTGTAGAAGCTGGTGAAGGTAACGACACTGTTACTGTTACTGCTGTAGGTTCTGGTAAGACAACCATCAATGCAGGTGCTGGTGATGACACTGTATCTGTTGCTGGTGGTGTTGATTCCATCAAGACAACTGATGCTTACGACGGTGGCGAAGGTACTGACGTACTGAGCGTTGCTGGTAAAACGTTCGACGCAGAAGACTACATCATCCTGACTGACGTTGTGACTGGTTTTGAGTCGCTGAAAGTGACTGGCGGTACTGCTGCTGTCGTCAATGCGTCCAAGCTGACTGGTTACACTACGTTTGATGTTGCAACGACTACATCTTCTACACTGACAAAAGTTGCTGCAAGCCAATCTGTAACTGTCTCTGACGGTGGTGCTACAGTTTCTGCTAGCGGTTATGTTGCTCCTTCTAAAGGCGTGAATGTTGGCACACTGGCTGGCACATTAAACGTGACTTCTACTGATTCAGGTAACACCATCACGGCTAACGCTGAAACTGTTAACCTGACTGTTGCTCCTGCAAGCAGCAACAACGACGGTAAAACAGACACGCTGACCACTACGCTGACTGGTGATGCAAAAACAGCTAACGTAACCCTGACTGCCAAAACAGATAACGCTGGTACAGCGACTGTAACAACAGACGACGTTTACGAAGCTTCTAACGTGGCTATCACAACGTCTAACGCTGCTGGCGGTATGGACGGACTGACTAGCGTTACACTGAGTGGTAACGGTACAGCCACTATCACTAACGCTGCTAGCACTGCGCTGGCAACTGTTGATGCAAGTGGTCTGGCTTCTGTTACAACTGCTGGTGCAGCATCAGCTGGTCTGACTTACGATACAGCTAACGGTTCAGTTGCTGAGACAGTCACGCTGGGCTCTGCACTGGATGACATCACTGTTGAAAACTCAACTCAACTGACCACTGACACAATTAATGGTCTGAGTCTGGTAGCACAGGCTGGTAGCACAACGAAAGTTGATACTGCCAAGTCTGACGACCTGACAGTTGAGAATGCTGGCGTAGCGATCACTACTTTCGCTAAGACAACTACTACACAGACCAGCCTGAACCTGGCTCTGGTTGATCTGGCAGCTGCAGCTGCAGATAACGTTGTCTTCCAGTTGGGTGGTGACACATACGTTTACTCTGATGTAAACACAGACAACATCCTGAACGACAGCGACATCGTTGTTAAACTGTCAGGTACTGTTGATCTGGATCTGCTGATCGATGCTCTGAACACATAAGTTCTGAGTTAAATCGAGCAATAAAAAACCCCGCGAAAGCGGGGTTTTTTTTATGCCTGAGAGAGGTGCTTAAACCTAAATCAGCAATGGCAACACATGAAGTTATTGGTGCCTATAAATTATCAAAATTCAGACTGTCATCATTACTGGCACCCAGTTTCAAGTCAGTGATGCCTGCTGCGTTTTCTGAACCTGCCATTTCAGCTTTCATTCGTTTCAGGTATGAGAGATGGTTCATGGAAATCATTTGGCAATAAGCTAAAGCAAGCCCCCCCTTATCACGAAGATTGACGAGTTGATTAGCTGACAGCTCGGCTATTTTTTGTTCGTTTATTCGGTAAAAACCTTGAACGCGTACCCCTTCACCTTGTATTTCCATGGTGATATCCCAAGGGACAATCAAGCCCAGTTCATCTAATAGCTTCGCTATGGATTGTGCCTGTTTTAGCCCGTTCCAACGTTCAACAAGGCCATCGAAAACTTGTTTTATTAATGGTGATAACTCGTTTTGATCAGAAAAGAAAGGCTCGGCGCTACTGTCTTCTTTAATCTGGTTGTGTGAATTATTAAAACAGAGAATTAACTGATCCTGTTCATTTTGTACCAGTACAAAAGGATGGAAGCGATAATTGGCTGGAACATAATTGGAATGCCACTGACCGTCAGCTGAGACCAGAACGTTTTCCTGAGGTTGAAAGCCTTGAACAGACACGAGTGTGAAATCGCCTTTATCATTTCGCATAAAAGCCATTGGCAAATTGGCTGCGGCTTTTGATGCTTCACTCAAACTGAGTTCGCAGGCTGTGTCAGCGGCAGCAAACCAGAAACTGCCAATCTTGCTCCAGGTTTTACCTGTCACTGTTTCAGGTGCTATCGGTATTATGCCAGTTGGTGTCTCAGCTTGATTATTTTCATCACTCATTGCTTTATAGATTCCTGTTTTGATCATATTGCACTAAATATCAAAAGACCTTAATGCAAAAACCAGCTTATCTACAAGCTTGTTGATGTGTTCTTTGCATTAGCTGACTGGAATATAACTCTCACAGAAAAAAAAGAGATTTCTATAGAGACTGGGCGCCATAATTACTACAATCTTTGGATTGATATAGCAAAGTCACCTCGTAATGGACAGAAATAAAAGGATCTGGAGAACATCATGAAAAACTGGACATCAGGCTACATGGCCGATATTGCATATACATACGGCTATTATACTGAATTAAACCCATTACGAATCAAACTGGCATTTCTAAGCCAGGGCCTGGAATACCCGGAAGTTGGGACTGCCTGCGAATTAGGTTTTGGTCAGGGTGTCAGTACTAACCTGCACGCTGCCGCTTCGGTAGTAAGCTGGTCAGGTACGGATTTCCATCCCGGCCAGGCTGCCTGTGCCCAGGAGTTTGCAGATGTATCTGGCAGTAAAGCCAAATTATATGATGACAGTTTTGAAGAGCTTGCCGCGCGTGAAGATTTGCCTGAGTTTGACTATATCGCCATGCATGGTATCTGGAGCTGGATTTCCGACCATAATCGTTCTGTGATTGTTGATTTCATTAAGCGCAAATTAAAAGTGGGTGGGGTTCTTTACATAAGCTATAACACGCTCCCAGGCTGGGCGCCGTTTGCACCGATGCGTCATTTGATGACCAAGCATGCTGATATTATAGGTGCTGATGGTAGCGGCATTGTTTCAAATATCGGCGGTGCAATTGAATTCGCTGAAAAACTGCTGGATACCAACCCGGGTTATGCCAGGGCGAATCCGCAAATTGGTGAACGTCTGAAGTCGCTTAAAACTCAAAACCCACATTATCTGGCGCACGAGTATTTCAATAGCGACTGGCACCCCATGCATTTCACCACCATGGCTGACTGGCTGGAGTCGGCCAAGCTGACATTCGCAGGTTCAGCTCACTTTCTAGATCATGTGGATGCCTTGAACTTGACGAAAGAGCAACAGGAATTTCTTAACGAAATTCCCGACATCATGTTCCGTGAAGCGGTTAGGGATTTCATGATCAATCAGCAGTTTCGACGGGATTACTGGGTCAAGGGTGCGAGACAATTGTCGAAACTGGAGCAGGCAGAACGCATTAGAGAGTTACGTTTTATTCTTGCCGTACCAAGGGACGATGTCCCGATGAAAGTGAAAGGTTCGCTGGGTGAAGCGAATATGACAGAAAACATATACACACCTATTCTGGATGCAATGGAGAGCAACAGGATTCATACCCTGGGTGAGTTGGAACAGGCAGTAGAAGCCAGCCGGGTAACATTTGCACAATTGTTGCAGGCGATCTTGGTGCTAAGTAGTCAGGGCTCCGTGGCAATCGTGAATGAAGAGAATGTCATTAAACAATCGGTGAAACAGTCACAAAATATTAACCGCTACCTGATTAACAAAGCACGTAGCAATGGTGATATTGGCTTTCTTGCCAGTCCTGTCACTGGAGGAGGCATCTCTGTAGGTCGGTTCAATCAATTGTTCCTGCTAGGCGTCTTACAAGGCAAGAAAGAACCCGCCGAACTGGCAGAAACGGCTTGGCAAATACTAGCCATGCAAGGACAAAAAATAGTGTCCGAAGGCAAAGCGATTGAAAGCCCTGAAGATAACCTGGCTGAACTGACTCGCCAGGCTACTGTGTTTAAAGACAAAATGTTGCCTGTAATCCGAGCCTTAAAGATTTTCTGATCCAATTTCATGACAGACTGGACCCCCCTAAACCGTCAGCGCCATCAAACGATGCGCTGGCGGCCTCGTCGCGACTATCTGCATTCCTCAGGCCAATCACTGGTTCCTGTTCTGCTGGGGGAGCTGGGTCAGTTGATGTCAGCGTATACCTTGGCGTTTTCTGAGCAAGGCGGTGAATTTGCTACTGTTGCCATACTGGGGCTGGGACAGGCAGAGCATTTCTATATGGGCCCGAACGGGCAGTGGCTGGCTGATTATGTGCCGGCGACACTTCGTGCCTACCCTTTTCAGCTGCTTGGTGCAGGTGAGAACAAACATGCGTTGTGTATCGATTCAACGCAGCTCAATGAAGATGAGGCCATGCCTGCGATTTTTGCGGGTGATGGTACGATGGCAGAGCCAGTCCAGGAGATGCTGACGTTTCTGCAGCACTGTGAACAACAGCGCATAGCAACCGCACGGGCTTGTGCCGCATTGGCTAAACAGGCGTTAATCGAGCCCTGGCCAGTAACCCTGGCTAATGATGAAACTGTTGAATCTGTTGGTAAAAAAACTGTCCAAGGGTTGTATCGCATCAATGAAAGCGCATTGAATGCACTGAATGGTGATGTGTTGGCTGAGTTAAGAAAAAGAGGTGCGTTGGCATTGGCTTATGCACAACTGCTTTCCACGCCTCAGCTACAGCAATTACCCAAAAGAGCGCAATGGCAGGCGAAGCTGCAAGCGCATGCGGCACAGGTAAAAGGGGCTACCGCGCAGTCCGCTGGTGATTCCGGCCTGACAGAGTTGTTCAGCGAGTCAGATGGTTCGTTGAATTTTGATGACCTGTAGTTTATTCACGTAAGTGAGATGATGAAGTAAAAGGGCCTGTAATGAGTCGAGTGACCTATCCGATCAGCCAGCAAATCAAAATCAGCTTCAGTGCCTTTGAAGATCGGCTGATCGTGCGAGCCAATCGCATGGAGGCGGAGCCAGCAACGATACTGTTGTCACGCCGCATGACACTGTTGATTCTGCAACAATTGCTTAAACAGCTCACCGAGATGTCCGAATTGGGTAAAACCCCGCGTGAATACTGGCACGATGTTCTGCAAATGAGTCATCAGCATGCCATGCAGGCAAAACACGAGCAGGATAAGGCCCAGGCGGAAGCCGCACAAAATGGCACTAATGAAGACGGCAGCAGCCAGGAAGCATTGTCTGTCAGTGAACAGTCCATACAGGATAGCACCCTGTATCTAGCGACAGAGTTAACGGTACAGCCTCGTGACAAAGAGCTGATGCTTGCCCTGAAGGGCTTGCCTATGCCTGCTGCCATGACTGAGCGAACGACGCATGAACCCATTCTGGCTATTCCTCTGCAGAAAGAAAATGTGCACCAAATGATTGAGTTACTGATGACGCGGGCTGCGGATGCGAAATGGGATTTGCCGCTGGAATTGCCCTGGCAGGACGCAACAGATCAGCAAGGTGGCAGCAGTGTTGGCGCTAGACTGGACAACTGAGTTATAATCGGTGGCTGAATTGTGTCTGCAGCGTTAATGCAACGACAATCGCGCAGCAGCAATCTCACCGAATGAGCCATATTTTTTGCAAGCTAATAGCAAGCAACACCCAAGTTAGGAGTTAACCATGTTGAAGTTGGGCCTGAAATCCCGCGCCGTCAAATTAGTGCTGATTGCCCTGGGTTTTTCCATTGCCGGTGCCGTTGTGGCACAGACGCGTGACGAAGTTATTGCCGAGCGTATTGCGCCAGTTGGTCAGGTTTGCCTGCTGGGTGAAGAATGTGCACAGGGCCAGGCTGCTGCATCAAGTGGTGGCGCAGCTGCCGGCGGTGAGTTTGACGTCACTGCAACATTTGATCAGAACTGTGCAATGTGCCATAACACTGGCATGGCGGGCGCTCCCCGTCGTGACGATACGGCCCACTGGGAAGCACGTCTGGCCGATGCTGGTTTTGACACCATGGTAACGAACGCCATCAACGGTGTGAATGCCATGCCACCACGTGGTATGTGTACAACCTGTAGCGATGAGAACATCGCTGAGCTGGTGCGCTACCTAAGTGGTACCGAAGAATAAAACTGAATCCTGTTCATCCTGGATTCAGGCTTTGCCGGTTACGCTGTCAGTCTGTCATGTTTAAAGCTATCGCTTTAAGCACTGAAGACACTGCAGTAGTAAGCCAACGCCAATGTCGGCGATTTTAGCCAGGTCACACAAGGGTGACCAAGCAACTGGGGGTGATAGTAAGATGAAGGCAGTACAACTTGTTAAATCCGCAATCGCAATGTCTGGCCTGACACTGGCCATCGTGGCCGCTAGCAGTGCTTCTGCAGAAGCACCTCTGACATTGGCTCAGGTTTCTGATGGTTTTGATCCGGCAGCTACCTATGCCCGATCATGCGGCGCATGCCACAACAGCGGCGCAGCAGGCGCACCTCGCCTGAGTGACACAGAAGAATGGCAAGCTCGCCTGGAAGAAAAAGGCAAAGATCAGTTGCTGACGCATCTTATCGAAGGGTACAACAACATCATGCCAGCCAAAGGCATGTGCTTCACTTGTACCAATGAAGAACTGGCAGTCGTACTTGACTATGTACTGACTGAGAGCGGCGCTGAATAATCCATCTTGCTTTTAAAGTGAGCTGAGTTCAGCAAAAAAACCGGCGATGCCTCAGGCTTCCGCCGGTTTTTTTATGTCTGGTGTTTGCCCAAAAACCCGGAGTGGTAGCACAAGGTCAGGGCATCATATATCCGAGGACAGACAGTAAGGCCACGCTTAGCGCATCAGGCATCGCTCGGAACAGCGGGCGGACTGTTTGAAGCCGTCAGGCTGAGTTTCCGCCCGCCGAGCGATGCCTGATGTGCTGTGGCCGTCTGCCCTCGGATATATGATGCCCTGACCGCTGCTTATCAAGAATCAGGAACCCAGCAACGACCGCAAACCAGCCAGCGCCTCCTCCCCTTTCTGCTGCTTCTGTTCTGGCGTGCTGGGATTTCTTCCTTCCCACTGGAGTTGCTCGGCAGGCAGCTCATCCAGAAAACGGCTGGGTGTGGTCGGCACAATTTCGCCGTACTGCTTGCGCTTGCGCGTCAGCGTGAATATCAGCCCTTGCCTGGCGCGGGTGATACCCACGTAAGCCAGTCGACGCTCTTCTTCAATATCGTCTGACTCAATACTGTTGCGGTGGGGCAGCAACTCTTCTTCCATGCCCATGATGAAGACCCAGGGGAACTCAAGACCTTTGGCGGCATGCAGTGTCATCAGCTGAACCTGGTCAGTGATCGCTTCCTCTTCCTGGCGTTCCAGCAAATCGCGAAGAATCAGCTTGTTGATCGCTTTCTCGATAACGGAATCCGTATCATCTCCCGCTTCATTATCCTCTTCAGCCTGCTTGATGCCTCTGGCCAGTGACTCCAGCAGCAACTCGACATTGCCAACCGCGCGTTCGGCTGCTGCCGGTGTGGCAGCGTTTTGTTGCAGCCAGCCGTCGTA
Organism: Pseudohongiella nitratireducens; assembly: GCF_001642735.1. Classification (GTDB taxonomy): domain Bacteria; phylum Pseudomonadota; class Gammaproteobacteria; order Pseudomonadales; family Pseudohongiellaceae; genus Pseudohongiella; species Pseudohongiella nitratireducens. The sequence continues at coordinate 97,247 of NZ_LWHM01000032.1, forward strand.
ATCCATGTCATGCAGCATATTACGGATGACTTTAATGGGATCGGAACGGTGGCAGCGTTGATGGATGTCTTCCAGCCAGCGTTTGAACTGCTGCAGTTTTTCGACCTTCTTGGCGCCGAGAATTTCCTGAATGCCCATTTCATCGCAAGCGGCCATCATGCTGATGCCTCGATCATTGGAGTAGCTGCCCAGGCCTTCCAGAATGGCAGGTCCGATTTTGCGACGCGGTGTATTGATAATGCGCAGGAAGGCATTGTCGTCATCCGGATTCACCAGCAAACGAAGGTAGGCCATCAGATCCTTGATTTCGCTGCGGGCAAAAAAGGAGGTGCCACCGCTGATCTGGTAAGGAATCTGGTGACTTTGTAATTTGATTTCCAGCAGGCGTGCCTGGTGATTGCCGCGATAGAGCACGGCGATATCCCCGAAATCAAGCCGCTTCTGAACACGCAGGGTGAGGATTTCGGTGGCAATGCGCTCTGCCTCGGCTTCCTGGTCAGTCAGCACTAACGCACGCATCGGCTCACCCATGCCCAGCTCACTCCACAGTGATTTTTCATACACGTGAGGGTTGTTGCCAATCAGCGTGTTAGCCGCGTTCAGGATGGTATTGCTGGAGCGGTAATTCTGCTCCAGTTTAATGAGCTTCAGCGTTGGATAATCTTCCTGCAACAACAGCATGTTTTCCGGCCGGGCACCACGCCAGGCGTAGATAGACTGGTCGTCATCACCGACCACGGTGAGACCGTTGCGGATGCCAACCAGCAGTTTAACCAGTAAGTACTGACTGGTGTTGGTGTCCTGGTACTCATCAACCAGCATGTAATGCACGCGCCGCTGCCAGCGCTCCAGCACATCGTTATTGGTCTGGAACAGATGCACGGGCAATAGAATCAGGTCATCAAAATCGACCGCATTAAAGGCACGTAAATGTCGTTGATAGGACGCATAAACTCGCGCTGCAAAGATGGCATCCGGCTCAGTCGCCTGCGCCATGGCATCTTCTGGCATCAGCAGATCATTTTTCCATTCCGATATCTGCCACTGCAGCAAGCGAAGTTGGTCATCACTGACATCGGCTTCCTTGAGCATCAGGCTTTTCAGCAGGGACTGGGCATCCTGAGCATCAAAGATGGAAAAGCCGTTTTTCAGGCCGAGATGATGACGCTCGTGGCGGATGATAGTCAGCCCAAGATGGTGGAAAGTGGCAATGGTCAGCCCGCGGGTATTGCCCCCGCCATTGCTGCGCACCAGGCGCCCTACTCGCTCCCCCATTTCCTTGGCGGCTTTATTGGTAAAGGTCACGGCGACAATGCGATTGGCGGGAGTGCCACACTCATTAATCAGGTATGAGATTTTCTGCGTGATCACACTGGTTTTGCCGCTGCCGGCACCGGCAAGCACTAGCAAGGGGCTGCTGATGTAGCGCACCGCTTCCTTTTGTCGAACGTTTAGTTTATTCACAACTTTCCAGATACAATAGTGCGGGATGAATCAATCGGGGCTGGAAATCAGCATCATTATTATACATGATGCGCCCCCTGTATTTTTCATTCTGTGAGCCAGTTCAAGTTAAATAGTCGGATCCGGTTGAAGATTACCTCTGAGTGGTCGATAGCAAGATACGAGGTCTCCGGCTTCAGGCCAGAGGCTGGGGGAAATTTAATGGATTCCAAGGAGGGACCCGTTCAGGGCGTGACGTGGTGCGCATACTTTTAATATCCGAACAGCCATCTGATTTTGGGCTGGTCGATCGCAGTTTACAGGGTATCGCTGACATTCCGAGCGAGCTACTCAGCTGCCCGCCCGATCCTGCCGAACTGGCTGCTGTGGATCTGAGTCGCATCACACTGATGATCTGGGGTCGAATCTCCGATGTACAAATAGCTGCCCAGCTGTTGGTAACCCTGAGCCAGCAGCAGCGTAAGGTGCCGTTACTGGTGCTCAGTGACAAGGCGCAACCTGAATCCGGCAACCAACAGGATTTTGGTGTTCTCCCCCGGCAATCATTAAGCGCTGCCATGTTACGTGGTGCTCTGACCCACTATGGCACGAAACGCCGTGAAGCAACGGTGACTATCAGCCAGTCAGTGGATCCCCTCACAGGTTTAAGTAATCGGCACCATACTCGCGAGCTGTTGAGTGAATGTCTGTCCAGTCATGAATCCGAAGGCACCGTTGCGTTACTGCTGATTGATGTTGATCACTTCAAGAAAGTGAATGTTTCCTATGGCCAGGGGGCTGGTGATGCCCTGATTCAGCTAATGGCTGAGCGCATCAAAGGTGCTATTTTGCCAAACCATAAACTGGCCCGTATTGGTGGCAATGAGTTTGCCGTTATTTTCCGTCGTGATGATGGCCAGTCGGTGGCGCGTGAGGCCATGCAATGCAGTGATGAAATTATGCTCGCTATGGGGAGGCCTTTTCCATTGGCCCGTCATGCCGTTCGAATGGCTGTAAGCATGGGTCTGACTATTAAAGACCATGGTTTTGTAACGGCGGATGCCTTGTACAGCCAGGCCGACATTGCCATGCGTCGTGCCAAGCAGGATCGTGGCAATGCGCTGCAGCACTACACCAAAGACATGACGCACTCAGCTGAGAAAGAGCTGAAACTTGAAGCCGAAATTCGTCGCTCGTTGCGCAAAGAAGAATTCGTCCTGCACTTCCAGCCTCGCATCGACATGGGCAGTGGTCGCATCGTCGGTGCAGAGGCTTTGATCCGATGGCAGCATCCAACCCAGGGGCTGCTTTCACCGGCGGCGTTTATCCGGGTGGCAGAAGACAGTGGTCTGATCGTGCCTCTGGGTTACTGGATTATCGATGCCGCCTGTCGCTACCTCACGGAGCTGACAGCGCAAGGTTACGGAGAAGTCCAGATTGCAGTGAACGTCGCCTTTAAGCAGTTCCAGGACAAAAATTTTGTCCAGACGGTTGCCAATATCATTAAAAAACATGGTATCCGGCCGGGCCGTCTGGAAATTGAATTAACCGAAACGACCATGATGATCGAAGGTAATTCTGTGGATCACAGCCTTCGTGAATTGAACAATCTCGGAATTGCCATTTCACTGGATGATTTCGGTACCGGGTACTCTTCCTTTGCACACATCCAGCGACTGCCCATTTCTGCACTGAAAATTGACCGTTCTTTTGTGGGTGGCGTCAATGCCAGCCATGATGACTCCACCATTGTAAAAGCGATGATCAGTCTGGCCCACAGCCTGGAAATGCAGGTGATTGCCGAAGGTGCCGAAACAGCTGATCAGGTGGAGTTCCTGCGCGAACACCAATGTGACCAGGTACAGGGTTACTTCTTCAGCCGTCCGGTCAGCTCAGATGACCTGATGGTGCTGCTGCACCGAGAGGCCACAACCGGCCTGATTGCTGCTGACAATATCGCCTCATTTTCCACTCACTGATTCTCTGCCAGGCAGGCAGCCGGTTCCGGTATCAGCTACAACAGTATCAGTAGCTATGAAAGAATCGGGAGCGCCTCATGAGCAGCGCCACATCTCTGTCGTTGGTATACAGTCGTGCCAATCAGGGCGTTAATGCGCCGCTGGTCACAGTAGAGTGTCACCTCTCTAACGGTTTGCCAGCACTGTCTTTGGTCGGCCTGCCAGAAACCGCTGTCAAAGAAAGTCGTGAGCGGGTCAGAAGTGCCATCATCAATGCTGGTTTTGCTTTTCCGGAAAGGCGCATCACGATTAATCTGGCGCCAGCGGGTATTCCTAAAAGTGGCGGTCGCTACGATCTGGCTATTGCCCTGGGTTTGCTGGCAGCAGATGGTCAGATTGATCCCGCAGTGCTGCTGGATTACGAGATTCTGGGCGAGCTGTCATTAAGTGGTGGTATTCGATCTGTTACCGGTGTGGTGCCAGCTTTGCTGGCTGCCCGGGATCATGGGCGGCAGCTGATATTGCCGGCAGCGAACCAGGCAGAGGCACGGCTGGTTCGCGGTGCCGTCAGCTATAGTGCTGAGACCTTAGGACAGGCGCTGTCTCACTTTAAACGCACTGGCACTGGCATCTCGGCTAATACCTTTGAACGTCCCGACAAGGCTCAGCGATCACTTGCAAGTCTGACATCGGTCCGGGGTCAGGAGGCTGCAAAATGGGCATTAACTCTGGCTGCTGCAGGTGGGCACAATCTGCTTTTCTGTGGTTCGCCTGGTTCTGGAAAAACATTGCTGGCGCAATCACTGCCTGAACTGTTGCCAGATCTCAGTGAGCAGGAAACATTGTTACTAGCCTCCATTCGCTCTGTCAGTAGCAAGGTTGCACCTGATACCTTTTGGCAAAGTCCTCCTTTTCGGGCACCGCATCACAGCAGCACCGGGGTGTCACTGATCGGAGGAGGCAAACAGTTCAAACCGGGTGAGATCAGCCTGGCGCACGGTGGTGTGCTGTTTCTGGATGAGCTGCCGGAGTTTTCTCATCAGGTACTGGAGAACCTCAGGGAGCCACTGGAGTCAGGAACGGTCAGTATCAGCCGCGCTGATTATCGCGTGCAGTTTCCGGCTGCTTTTCAGCTTGTGGCGGCCATGAATCCCTGTCCTTGCGGGTACTACAAAGACGAGAATCGAGCCTGTTGCTGCCCGCCCGATCGGGTAAGGCGCTATCAGGCCTGTGTTTCAGGTCCATTGCTGGACAGAATTGATTTGCATGTCCGGGTCCAGCGGCCGGCCCTTGAGGCGTTGTTTCCTGGTGATAACAATACCGGTTTTACTGAGCCGGACTGGCAGCGGGTCAAACAACACGTGGCGCAGTGCCGGGCGCGGCAGATGAGCCGTAACCAATGTTTGAATGCCCGGATGTCGGTGCAGCAGGTGCATCGCTTTTGTGTGCTGAGTAAACCCCAGCAGCAGTTAATCAAGGAGATTGCCGGCAAGTGGCAGTTGACAGCGCGAGGTTGTCACCGGCTGCTGAAAATAGCCAGAACGCTGGCGGACTGGTCAGGGATGGAAAATATCGCTGACGAGCATCTGATAGAAGCTAGCCAGTATCGTCAAAACCTGGCGGTCACTGAGGGAGTAACTGATCCTCCAGTTGTTTGAGGACTATCTCCAGTTCTGAAATCCGCTGCTCGGCTTTTTCCAGTGCACGTTGCTGGGCATCAAATTCTTCCCTGCTGACCAAATCCATCGATTGCAGTGCGCGCTGGGCGGCCATCTTGGCCGACTGCCTGGCCTCCTCTCCCATTGCCTGGGCTCGGGGCAGTGCCTGATTTATTTGCTCGACTAAATCATCAAGAAGGGACGGTTTCATGCTTTGCTCTCAGAAGGCTTCAAATTAAACACAATTCTATTCTCACACAGCCCACAGGAATGATAAATACAATAACTGTGTTCAAAAATGGTGCGCACAGGTTTTTGCTGTGCACGCAATTGGTGCACGTGAGCTGTCTGACAAGAATGTGCTGCCTTATTTCTGTGCGTCTATATGGTTATGTGATTGATATAAAAGAATATTAATTATCTGGCACGGCGCATGCATAGTAGAGAGGCAGGTGTATCTGCACTGAATAGGCGGCGCAGGTATTAACAATAAAGGAGCAACTCATGAAGTTAGTAACGGCGATTATCAAGCCTTTCAAACTGGACGATGCCCGCGAAGCATTGTCTGAGATTGGCGTGCAGGGCATTACGGTAACGGAAGTAAAAGGGTTTGGTCGACAGAAAGGCCACACTGAACTGTATCGTGGTGCTGAATACGTGGTGGATTTCCTCCCGAAAGTGAAGATCGAAGTCGCAATCGGAGATGATCTGTTGGATCAGACACTGGATGCGATTACCAAGGCTGCCAACACGGGCAAGATCGGTGACGGCAAAATCTTTGTTTCGGATCTGGCGCAGGTTATTCGAATCAGAACAGGTGAAACAGGAGAAGCCGCCGTATAACACGGTGAGACTATCCAATAGCGGAGGATATAAAGGTGGAGAACCAAATTTTTGAACTGCAATACGCCATGGACACCTTCTATTTCTTGGTGTGTGGTGCATTGGTAATGTGGATGGCGGCTGGTTTCGCCATGCTGGAAGCGGGTCTGGTCCGCTCTAAAAATACAACTGAGATTCTGACCAAGAACGTCGCGCTGTTTGCGATCTCTTGTACGATGTATCTGATTTGTGGCTACGCCATTATGTACGGCGGCAGCTACTTCCTGTCAGGCATTGCGGGCGGTGAAACGCTGGTTGCTGATGCCCTGGCCTCTAAAGCTGAGGAAGGTTTTGGTGGTGGATCGGTTTACTCCGACGCATCTGATTTCTTCTTCCAGGTAGTTTTCGTAGCAACGGCAATGTCAATTGTCTCTGGTGCGGTTGCTGAGCGTATGAAGCTGTGGGCTTTCCTGGCATTTGCTGTAGTCATGACTGGCGTTATCTATCCGATGGAAGGTGCATGGACATGGGGCGGTGCTTCTGTGTTCGGTATGTTCACTCTGGGTGATCTGGGTTTCTCTGACTTTGCTGGTTCCGGTATCGTACACATGGCGGGTGCAGCCGCTGCACTGGCGGGTGTTCTGATCTTGGGTTCACGTAAAGGTAAATATGGCCCTGACGGTTCTATCAAAGCGATTCCGGGTGCTAACCTGCCGCTGGCTACACTGGGTACATTCATCCTGTGGATGGGCTGGTTCGGTTTCAACGGCGGTTCAGTATTGAAGTTGGCTGATGTGAGCAACGCTAACGCCGTCGCGATGGTATTTCTGAACACCAACGCTGCAGCAGCAGGCGGCTTGATTGCTGCGCTGATTACTGCACGTGCCCTGTTCGGCAAAGCCGATCTGACAATGGCACTGAACGGTGCGCTGGCTGGTCTGGTTGCGATTACAGCTGAGCCTTCTACACCTTCTGCCCTGCAAGCGACTCTGTTCGGTGCAATCGGCGGTGTGCTGGTGGTCTTCAGCATCGTCGGCCTGGATAAACTGAAAATCGACGATCCGGTCGGTGCGATCTCAGTACACGGTACTTGTGGTCTGCTGGGTCTGTTGCTGGTACCGCTGACTAACAGTGGTTCATCTTTCAGCGGCCAGTTGATCGGCGCACTGACAATCTTCGTCTGGGTCTTCGTAACAAGCGTGATCGTCTGGATAGCACTTAAAGCTATCATCGGTCTGCGAGTGAGCGAAGAGGAAGAAGACAACGGTGTGGACCTCTCGGAGTGTGGCCTGGAAGCCTATCCAGAGTTCACCAAGTAAGAGCTCCGCTCCCCCTGATACTGCTGCTGCCACCCCCGGCAGCAGCAGTTGTCAAAACGATCGGTTGGCCTACTCTCCCAACTCAGCTTACCGATCGTCCCTTACAAACCCCGGCTCTGCCGGGGTTTTTTTATGACCGCCATCCCTGGCGGTCACTCTTACGGGCGGTCGTTAACGCGACGTGAAAAATCGCTACCGGCTATCTTTTATGACACGGAAAAGGTCAGCGCATCCTGTTACGTATCTCAGCCGACCACTGCCTGACACGCCTGACCCGTGGTCTGATTGGCTGCGATACGAAACAGGATGTGCTGATCGCTGACCGCTGACCGTAGATTTGATCTGCTATATAACAGTTGTGCGTTGAAAAAAGTATAGGGTTGGCTTGCTGGCTCTTGCAAAACTGGATAACGGTGATCATTTTATGAGTGACAGGCAGAAGGCTCCAGAGCCTAAACGGAATTTCGGGTACAATCTAAAAATAAACCGTGAACACCTTCAGGAAGACGGGCGAAAGTTGGCTGTTAGTGCAATGACAGCCGGTTTGGTGGGGTTGATTTTACGGAGCGATCTTTTGTATCACAGGGATGCTTTAGTGCTTTCTGTATTAAGTGTGGTAGTCTGGCTTCTGGTATATATAGAGCCTGCGGGCTTGAAGGAGGATGAATAAATGGGTGAATATCAAAACACCATATCACTGATAGTAGTGGGTTTAATTATTATCAGCATTCTCTACATTGGTCTGCACACTGACCTGGTACAGGATGTCAGTGGCCGTAGGAAACGCAAAAAAAAGAGCTGATAGAATAGCTCTTAGAACCCCCAAAAGGAGCTTCGGCTCCTTTTTTATTGATCTTATCGGGTGACCAAAACACAGCAGGCACGGCACAAGGGAAGGGCATCATGTTATGTGTCACAGCCAATCAGACCAGGCAGTGGTCGGATGCGATACATAACATGATGTCCTGACCACTGACCTGTAGTCGTCGCCCCTTGACCTATGATGCCCTGACCGCACCCTGCTTTGCTTCCTTAAATCGCCGTATTTGGTAAGGTAATTCCTCCTCAGCCTGAAAATCGGAAAAAAGCAGCTTGGTTAATTCAGCATTCATGGGTAGCAAACCAAGGCGAATGCCAAAGATGCCAAATGCAGCATTTAGCGTAGCAGATGTGGCTGGGCCCCGATCATTTTCCAGGTCAGATAATGAGCGGCGAGCGATACCGGCGATTTTGGCAAATTCACTTTGGTTCAAACCCAGAATGCCCTTACGAAGTCGTCTCAGCAACTCCCCTTCGCTTATTCTGCCTGTTAAGGTTTGCAGCAACTGTTGCCTTAGAAAATCTTCACGTTCCGTCGCACTAAGTGCAGCCCTTTTCATGTTAGCAATTGCCATCGTTTGAGTTTTTCATCCAGCCTGGAAAAGCCAAAGGTTGGCATGTTAATAATGTTTGAGCTGACGCCTCTGTTTCTTAATCTTTGCCCTAATCCTGAAAGTGCACTGGCTTGTGCTTTCAAGGTATTCAGGATCTGTGCCGGATCGGCAATATCTGACAGTTCACTGCAGATATTAATCCAGTTGAAATTTCCGCCTTCTTCAAAGGGTATGCCCCACTTGGTTGTACGTGTAATCCCCTCCGGATCGGCCTTCATTGGCGCAAAGTCATAAACTGGAGCCAGATCGATATGGTGAGGCCTTTTAAGTAAAGCACTGTTTCGTCCATGGTTGTCTGAGTTGCCAAAGGCAACATTGAGTAAGTCTCTGCGTACCCACTCCGCAACAAATGTTGAACTGTCAAATTTATGATTGCATTCGTGAAGCACTTCAACCAGTTTTCTCAGCACATCAAAGTGGTTCAGAAAACTGCCTGGCTCCTGCTCCATGACTGAATAAATGGATTCAAGTCCAAACCGCTGTTCCCGGCCGGTTTCATAGCTGACATCAAAACGAGGTATCCACAAAGAGGGGTAGGTTGAACCTTCCAGTAGCCTGAGTTTGCTAACATCAACCGTTTCCACTCCCAGTGCGTCCAGCTCCAGGTAGTAGTGGTACTCTGCACGCAGGATATCGCAGTCAATCTCGCTACGGTTATTGCGTGGAAATTTAACCAGATAATGCTGATCCAGATTACAGGCATCATCCTGCCAGGTATCAATCCAAACCTCGCCTTTGCTGGATCGCCTTAAAAGCAGTTTCGGGGCTTCACCGCCTGCGCCCGTTGCACCACCGCTGGCAGCTCCGATTTCTTGCGCATATTCAAGAAAATCAGTTTGTCGTTCACAGACATCCTCGTCATTGAAGCGGTATTGACGTAATTGTGAACCAGAAACCTTTTCAGGCAGGGCCTCTTTAATGCGGAGATTGCCAATAGGCGCAATAGTGCCTTTTGATAACAACTCGCTATCTTGAGCAGGTCCGGATTGACCTGAGAGCCCCAGTAATTGCACCCAATAGCGTCGGGCTGCCCCGGAAGGAATAATATCGTTCAGAAAGGTGAACCAGGTGGGGCGTCGATAGGTTTCGGCAATGGCGACTGGCAAATTAATGCTGCAGGCAGGTGTATCTCGTCTATCAAGATATTCCAGGGTGTATTCGATTGAAGAGTAAGCCAGCTTTGACGTGCCATAACGTCCCTTCTCCGGGTCACTCAAGGTTAACTCGGCAATGTCCACCCAGCCACCGTCCAGCAAAGCCTGGATCGTGAGATTCATAGCACATCCCTAATAAACTATATGCATTATAGTGCTCATTAATAGATATAAAGTCAAGATATGAATATTATAGCGCTCATTTATGTCAATGAGATTCATATTTTGAGCATAATAATGCCCATTATATGAATGTCTATAAAGTGTGCATTAGTCGCCAATACAGCAGGCACGGCACAAGGGAAGGGCATCATGTTATGTATCGCAGCCAATCAGACCACGCATTGCCTGGCGTTCCTGACCCGAAAACGCAGCCGAACTGTCTGAACCGTAAGGTGAGTTTTCGGCTGCGATACATAACATGATGCCCTGACCGCCCCCGGTTGGCGCTGCGATGATGAGGAAATTGGTCTATAAACAGTGTGAGGTGAACAAAACGATATCCAGGCTTTCAACAGCGTTGGTGGGATAGTCCGAACTATTGCGCGAGAAAGCTATCGATTGTTTTTGTAGTTTGCCTTTTATACCCGAACGGATATAATATGGCAAAGAAACGGAAGATACTGTACTGGGAAGGATCTTCGAAGAAGGATTTCAAGGCATTCCCTATCGACGTGCAGAAAGACATGGGCGTTGCGTTATTCATTGCCCAGTTGGGTGGTACACCGGATTCAGCCAAGACCTGGAAGGGACTGGGTTCCGAAGTGTACGAATTGGAGATGCTGTACATGTGTTACATGCGTTCCAGAAGAAGTCCAAGTCTGGCATGGCTACGCCGAGTTTAGGCGTGGATTTGATTGAGAAACGGCTTAAATCAGTGCTCGCCCGTTACAGGATGGACAGGAGAAAACGATGAACCGCAAAGATCATCCTCAAGGCACCGAAGATGTGTTGCTTGATCTGGGGTTTGACGACGCAGAGGAATTGTCTGCCAAGGCAGCGCTAGCGCTCAAGCTGAATGAACTGATCAATCAACGTGGCCTGAGTCAGACAGAAGCAGCGGTGATTACCGGTATGACTCAACCCAAAGTATCCCAGGTACGCCGCTATAAACTTCAGAATATTTCTCTGGAACGCTTGATGCAAGCACTGGTGTCACTGGATCAACATGTAGAGATAAGCGTTCAACCGGCGAGAAAGGCATATGCGCCAGGCATCATCGTTGCGGCCTAGTCGCTATTGAGGATTCCCGGCTCTGTTACGAGATAACTGGCATTGCAGCAGATGTGGCACAAGGGAAGGGCATCTGAGCTATGATGCCCTGACCGCACCCAAACTAAAAATCACCCCAGACCATCTGAATAGCAGTCAACGCAACGACAGGAGCCGTTTCAGTTCTCAATACCCTGGGCCCTAAACGGATTGATTGTAAACCTGCCTGAGTGGCCGCCGCTTTCTCTGTTTCACTGATACCCCCTTCCGGCCCAATCAGCAGAAAAGCTGCAGCAGGGCGATCGGTGTTAAAGCCAGTGAGGCCCTGGTGATCCAGCATAAACCCCTGCCCTGCAGGTACAGTATCTAACCAGGCGCCAAGCACAACAGGTGGATGTATCGTAGGGATGGTGCAACGCCCGCTTTGTTCGCAGGCGTTGATGGCGATCTTCTGCCAGTGCAGTCTGCGTTTCTCTGCGCGCTCTTCGTTGAGTTTGACTTCACTATGTTCAGTAAAAAGCGGTGTTATTGCCGTGACGCCAAGCTCCGTTGCCTTTTGCACGGCAAAGTCCATGCGTTCGCCTTTGGAAAGGCCAAGGCCGATATGGACAGGGTAAAGCGATTCCGGTTGCGCAGACGGTTTTTCGGCGAGCTGGATTTGAACACTGCGTTTGTCGACAGCAATCACTTCGCCCTGATATTCACCGTCATCACCGTTGAACAGTGCGACAACCTGGCCGACTTTGGCACGCAACACCCGGCCAAGGTAATGAGCCTGCTCGTCAGTCAGTGCGATTGTCGCAAGACTCTGTAAGTGTGTCTCAGTGTAAAGACGGGAAACTCTCAACTGAACCTCCCAGGTTTCCGTATGGTCCGCGCATAATCTTTAGTATACAACTCAGCATACATGACATGATGTCGAGCGTTTTAGCTGCGACGACTCAGGTCAAGATTCGTCCAGATCTGGCGAACCGGCTCGGTCTGATTCATGCTGTAGAAATGCAATCCAGGAGCCCCGCCCTCCAGTAATTTCTCGCACAGTGATGTCACCATATCAGCGCCAAATTGACGGATACTGTCAGTGTCATCTCCGTACGACGTCAATCGCTGACGAATCCAGCGTGGGATTTCAGCACCACAGTTATTGCTGAAGCGTTGCAGGTTGGCGTAATTGGTTATTGGCATGATGCCGGGCACGATCGGAATATCGATTCCGGCTGCCTGACAGGCATCACGAAAATAAAAATAAGCGTCGACATTAAAAAAGTACTGAGTGATTGCGCTATTTGCACCTGCTTCCACTTTCTTTTTGAAGAAATACAGATCACTTTCGTAGCTGTCAGACTGAGGATGAATCTCCGGATAACAGGCCACTTCTATATGAAAGTGGTCGCCTGTGGTTTTACGAACATGCTCAATTAACTCGTTGGCATAGTAATAACGAGATACGGCACCGGTACCCGAGGGGATATCCCCCCGGAGCGCAACCAGACGATTGATACCCTGCTCTATATAGTGTTGTAGCAACGCATCAATCTCATGTTGAGGCGAGCCGCCAAAAGACAGGTGGGGTGCCACATCAGAGCCTTTTTCGCGAATGGCATTAACGGTCTGGCGGGTACCATCTTTGGTAGAGCCGCCAGCGCCATAGGTGACAGAGAAAAAGTCGGGGCTCAACTCGGCCAACTCGCCATGAACTCGCATCAGTTTCTCAGCGCCAACTTCCGTACGCGGAGGAAAGAACTCAAAACTGAAGCGCGCATCCTGTTGCGCGGGTTGTCCGGATTGGTTTTTGCTGCCCTGTGTCATTTCTTCGTCTTCCTGATATTAATTGATTATCTGCCGTTATCGCTAAATCTAACGGCTTAGTATTTGTAGCTGTCTGGCTTGAACGGGCCTTCTACGTTGACGCCAATGTAGCTTGCCTGGTTCGGCGTCATTTTGGTGATAACGCCACCAAAGCCCTGCACCATTAATGCGGCCACTTCTTCGTCCAGTTTTTTCGGCAACACTTCGACGCGTAACAGTTCCTGTTGCTCTGCCTCAGCCTTGTCAGCAAAAGCCTGCTTGTACAGGTGAATCTGAGCCAGTACCTGGTTGGCAAAAGAGCCATCCATGATGCGTGACGGATGACCTGTTGCATTGCCCAGATTTACCAGGCGACCTTCAGATAACAGCAGCAGATAATCTTCCGGATTGCTGTCCGGGTTGCCACGATAGATTTTGTCGACCTGTGGTTTTACATTCTCCCAGGTCCAGTTGTCACGCATATACTGGGTGTCAATTTCATTGTCAAAATGACCAATATTACAAACCACAGCGCCTGCTTTGAGTGACTGCAGCATGTACTTGTCGCAGACATTCACATTACCGGTTGTTGTAACAATAAGGTCTGTCTTGGCCAGCAGCTCTTTGTTGATGCCGTCCAGTGACTCTGTGTTATCCCCGTTTTTAAATGGTGAGACAAGTTCAAAGCCGTCCATGCAAGCCTGCATGGCACAGATTGGATCGATCTCGGTCACCTTAACAATCATGCCTTCCTGGCGCAGGCTTTGTGCAGAGCCTTTACCCACATCACCATAACCCACTACCAGTGCGTGACGACCAGAGAGCAGCATGTCTGTGCCGCGTTTGATTGCGTCATTCAGGCTGTGGCGGCAGCCGTACTTGTTATCGTTCTTGGATTTCGTGACGGAGTCGTTAACATTGATCGCGGGTACTTTCAGGGTGCCCTGTTTCAGCATCTCGATCAGGCGATGTACGCCAGTCGTTGTCTCTTCAGTCACACCGTGGATCTTTTTCAGCATATCTGGATACTTGTCGTGCACCATGGCCGTCAGGTCGCCGCCGTCGTCCAGCAGCATGTTGGCATCCCAGGGAGTGCCATCTTTGAGGATAGTCTGCTCGATACACCAGTCCCCTTCCTGAACCGTCTGCCCTTTCCAGGCATAAACAGCGACACCTTTGCTGGCGATATAGGCGGCAGCGTGATCCTGTGTAGAGAAAATGTTGCATGACGACCAACGCACTTCGGCGCCCAGTTCAACCAGCGTTTCGATCAGGACGGCTGTCTGAATGGTCATGTGAATGCAGCCGATGATTTTAGCGTTTGCCAATGGCTGAGCGTCGCGATATTGCTCACGCAATGCCATCAACGCAGGCATTTCAGCCTGTGCCAGCAAGACTTCATGACGGCCGTATTCTGCCAGTGACATATCGGCAACTTTGTAATCATTCTGACTCATGGTAATTCCTGTATGTTAAGTTAAAAATAATAAAGAGTTGCTGTTAAAGACCGGCAGCGTCGCGCAAGGCGTCGGCTTTATCGGTTCTTTCCCAGGTGAATTCGGGTTCTTCACGACCAAAGTGTCCGTATGCCGCTGTTGGCAAGTAAATAGGACGAATCAGGTCCAACATTTTAATCAGGCCTTTCGGTCGCAGTTCAAAATGTTCGCGAACCAGTTCAACAATGCGTGCGTCACTGATCTTGCCGGTACCGAATGTGTCGACACTGATTGAAGTCGGCTCGGCAACACCAATGGCGTAGGAAACCTGAACTTCGCAACGATCGGCAATGCCGGCGGCAACAATGTTTTTGGCGACATAGCGCGCCGCATAAGCGGCAGAGCGGTCAACTTTTGATGGGTCTTTGCCGGAGAAAGCACCGCCGCCATGGCGCGCCATACCGCCATAAGTATCAACAATAATTTTTCGACCGGTCAGTCCGCAATCGCCATAAGGGCCGCCAATCACGAAGCGGCCGGTCGGGTTGATGAAGTATTTGGTATCAGCGCTCAGCCACTCGGCTGGCAGAACCGGTTTGATGATTTCTTCCATCACCGCTTCTTGCAGATCCTTTTGGGCAATTTCCGGGTCGTGTTGCGTGGACAGAACCACGGCATCGATTCCGGCAGGTTTGCCGTCTTCATAACGGAACGTGATCTGACTCTTGGCGTCAGGACGCAACCAGGGCAACACACCGTTCTTACGAATTTCTGCCTGGCGTTTAACAAGACGGTGAGAGTACGTGATTGGTGCGGGCATCAGCACATCTGTTTCATTGCTGGCATAACCGAACATCAGGCCCTGGTCACCGGCACCCTGTTCATGGTCTTCCGTTTCATCCACACCCATGGCAATTTCCGGAGACTGCTTGCCGATGCCGTTGAGGACTGCGCATGAGTGGCCGTCAAACCCTTTGTCTGAATGGTCGTAGCCAATGTCGATAACCACTTTTCGTGCGATATCTTCCAGATCAACATAAGCTTCGGTCGTTACCTCACCGGCAACCACTACCATGCCGGTTTTAACCAGCGTTTCGCAGGCGACGCGTGCAGCGGGATCCTGGCGCAGCAAGGCATCAAGAATGGCATCTGAAATCTGGTCAGCAATTTTGTCCGGGTGTCCTTCTGATACAGACTCGGAAGTAAACAAGTGTGAGCTCATAGTGTGTAGTTCCTGTATGTCTGGGCTATCGATCGTTGTTGACTATTCAACGCGGAAAAGCCCGGTGTTAAATCCATCATTGATTAATAAATACGCGTATTTGTACCTGGAAACCATTTTTAAGCCCGAGATAGACGCGCTGACTGCAATGCAGCCCGGCGGCCTCTGCCCATCCATCAAGGTCAGAATCGGCAAAGCCTAACCAAAGGTCGCCACAGGACGCTTTAACCCAGTCCTGGTCATGGTGGCTCAGGTCGATCAGTATTAACGTGCCACCGGATGCGAGTAATTGCGCGCAGTCTTTAAACGTGGTTTGTGGTGATGGAATATGGTGAAGCACCATATTGAATACCATCAGGTCGTAGCGTGCCAGGTTTTGACTGTCTGCCAGTAATGCTGTGGTGTCGCCATGAACAAAATCGACGTTGCCAGCAAGCTTGGGTGCCAGTTGCTGTAACTGTTTTTCTGCGCGAGTCAGCATTTCCCGGGAATTATCCAGTGCCGATAAGTTGGGGAAACGTTCAGCCAACTCACTCAGTAACGGGCTTTCCCCGGGGCCGACTTCGATAGCAGAGCTGTTCTCGGGTAGCCGAAGTCCCGCCAGCAGGTCATGCAGCGTTTCCCGATACTGGGCATATTCTGCAATCAGGTCCTGCTTTTCTATAAAGCGGTCAGCGTGCCGCTCGAAGAACAGCAAGGATTGCTCCGAGCGTTCATCATTGATTTGCTGCGCCCCTGCCGCCAATTCTTCCCGCAGCTGTTGTGCGTCCAGTGCCGCGAAAGCAGCGCGTTTAATTTCGGCTGCGGGGTCGTCATCTAGCACCAGCGCGCGGCGATAAAAAATGCTGTTACCTTCGCGCCGGGTTGAAACCAGGTCAGCCTGGGCCAGTATTTTCAGGTGGTGGCTGAGTGCCGACTGGCGTACATCGACGATACGGCACAGTTCCAGGACGCCATACGAATCAGTGCGCAACAGGTGCAAAATATCCAGGCGCAACCCATCCGACAATGCTTTAAACAAGCGTGTCAGTTCATCCGGCGCAACACCTGCCTGCACGATGTGCGCAGCGATAGTGTCGTCACTCTGAGTTGTCGGTTGAGCGGCAGCGGTGGTCATGGTGGCGAACTATAGCAGCAACCCGGTTCTTTATCAAAATATTTTGATATAGATATGGGTGCCAACCGCCGGCAACGGCTTGAGGAAAAGAGAATTCGCACGATCTATCCGTGTTTTGTCTGGAAAATTAAGCCGATCTGCGGGAAAATACGCCTTTTATTACCACCTGCGACGATTGAACTACGCGAACAGGAGTCTCCCACCTATGTCGACCCGACAGACCACGCGGCGTGAACGCGCCAATGCGATCCGCGCCCTGAGCATGGATGCAGTCCAAAAAGCTAATTCCGGACACCCCGGCGCCCCGATGGGGATGGCCGATATTGCTGAAGTTCTATGGAATGACTACCTGTCCCATAACCCGGTAAATCCACAGTGGATTAACCGTGACCGCTTTATTTTGTCAAATGGTCACGGGTCCATGCTGGTTTACTCGCTGCTGCACCTGAGCGGTTATGATCTGCCGATCTCGGAACTGCAAAATTTCCGACAGCTGCATTCACGTACACCGGGTCACCCGGAGTATGGCTATACCCCCGGTGTTGAAACCACCACAGGCCCACTGGGGCAGGGGTTGGCTAATGGTGTTGGCATGGCGATCGCAGAGAAAACACTGGCCGCACAGTTCAACCGTCCTGACCACGATATTATTGATCACTTCACCTACGTCTTTGCTGGCGACGGCTGCCTGATGGAAGGCGTATCGCACGAAGTAAGCTCACTGGCCGGCACATTAGGTCTGGGTAAACTGGTGGTTTTCTACGACGATAACGGTATCTCCATTGATGGTGAGGTACAGGGCTGGTTCACAGACGACACCACCAAGCGCTTCGAGTCCTACGGTTGGCAAGTGCTGGCAGTAGATGGTCATGATGCAGAGCAAATCAACGAGGCGATTAAATCGGCACGTGCTGAAACGTCCCGGCCGACGCTGATCCGCTGTAAAACAGTGATCGGTTTTGGTTCACCGGGCAAGTCGGGTACTTCCGGTATCCATGGTGCCCCGCTCGGTGCTGAGGAAATTGAAGCGACGCGTAAAGAGCTCGGTTGGGAGCACGCGCCATTTGAAGTGCCAGAGGCGATTCAGAATGACTGGGACGCGCGTGAGCGTGGTTTCCAGGCTGAGTCGAGCTGGAAAGAGCGCATGACCCGCTACGAAGAAGCTTACCCGGAACTGGCTGTCGAACTGGTGCGCCGCCTTAAAGGTGAGCTGCCCGGTGATTTTGCCGCCAAGGCTGATGAAGTTGTGGCGAAGTTCAATGCTGCTGAAGAAAGCCTGGCAACTCGTAAGGCGTCACAGAATGCCATCGCCGCATTCAATGAAGTATTGCCCGAGCTGCTGGGCGGCTCGGCCGATCTGACCGGTTCCAATTTGACCATGTGGTCAGGCAGTCAGCCAGTGTCCGCCGACAAAGCCGATGGCAACTACATTTATTACGGTGTTCGCGAATTCGGTATGTCAGCCATCATGAATGGCATTGCCCTGCATGGTGGTTTCATCCCTTACGGCGGTACTTTTCTGATTTTCATGGAATATGCACGCAATGCTGTCCGTATGGGAGCATTAATGAAGCAACAAGTGATCAACGTGTATACCCATGATTCCATTGGCCAGGGTGAAGACGGCCCAACGCACCAGCCAGTAGAGCAACTGAGCAATCTGCGCACGACGCCGAACATGGCGGTCTGGCGTCCCAGCGATGCGGTTGAGACGGCTGTGGCCTGGAAGCATGCCCTGCTGCGTTCTGATGGCCCGACCTCTCTGGTGTTCTCGCGCCAGGGGCTGCCTCACCAGGGGCGCAACGCGGAACAACTGCAGAATATTGAACGTGGTGGCTATGTGCTGGAAGACTGTGAAGGCACGCCGGACATTATCGTTCTTGCCACCGGTTCTGAAGTCAGCATTGCCCGGGATGCAGTAAAGACGCTACACCAGGACGGCGTTGCGGCGCGACTGGTTGCCATGCCATCGGTTGAGTACTTCCTGGCTCAGGATGCTGATTACCGCGAGCAGGTGCTGCCGGCCCAGGTGCGTCGTCGCCTGGCAGTTGAAGCTGGTGCCGCGGATTACTGGTACAAATTCGTTGGCCTGGATGGCGATGTGATCGGTATGACCACGTTCGGTGAATCTGCCCCAGGCAGTGCCCTGATGAAAGAGTTCGGGTTTACACCGGAAAATATTGTGAACCGGGCAAAAGCATTGCTGTCCAATGGCTGATACCTCGCGACTGGCGATTAATGGTTACGGCAGAATAGGACGCTGTGTGCTGCGGGCACTGCACGAGCGTGATGACCTGTCGTCATTGAATGTGGTCGCCATCAATGACCTGACAGATGCGCGCACGCTGGCGCACCTGACACGGTATGACAGTACGCATGGGCGATTTCCGGGCAACGTGAGTTTGCAAAGTGACAATGTGCTGCAGGTCAACGGCAGTCACGTCAAGATTTTGCAAACCCCTGGTGTGGATGATTTGCCCTGGCAGGCAATGGACATTGATCTGGTACTGGAATGCAGTGGCCAATTAAGTGACCGTGCTGCAGGTGAGCGCCACCTTTCTGCTGGCGCCAGGCGCATGCTGTTTTCGCAACCGGCCAGTCATGATGTGGATGCCACTATTGTTTATGGTATCAACGATGGTGATTTGCAGGCATCGCACCGCATCATCTCCGCCGCCTCCTGCACCACCAATTGTGTGGTGCCGGTGATTAAATGCCTGGATGATGCGTTTGGGCTGGAGTACGGTGTGATTACCACCATTCACTCGGCAATGAATGACCAGCCGGTGATTGATGCATATCACCATCAGGATTTGCGCAAGACACGTAGTGCCGTGCAGTCCATTATTCCAGTGGATACAGGCCTGGCCAAGGGCATTGGTCGCATATTGCCACACCTGGACGGGCGCTTTTCCGCACAGGCAATGCGTGTGCCGACAGTGAATGTGTCCGCGATTGATTTGACAGTGACGGTTCGCGAAGGCGTAACCGCTGACATCGTAAATCAGGCGATCAGAGCAGCTGCCGCGCAATCTGCGCCGGATGTGCTTGCCTGTACTGATGAGCCGCTGGCATCTTGTGACTTTAATCATGATCCGCGGTCTGCCATTGTGGATTTAAGTCAGACGCGTGTCAGTGGCAAAAACCTTGTAAAAGTGCTGGCCTGGTTTGATAACGAATGGGCCTATGCCAATCGAATGCTGGATGTGGCGCAATTGATTTGCCAGCTGGATTCAACAAGCGGTGCAGGAACCAAACGATAAATTTTGTTAGGCAGATAAGACGTTTTAGGCCGCCAAGAAGTTTAGAGAGACCCCGTCGCATAGGGATACATGGCAAAGGAGAGTAGGACTGGCTATGACTAGCTCAAAGACAATCAAACGAATGCAGGAACTGAACCTTGAGGGTAAGCGGGTTTTGATTCGCGAAGACCTGAATGTGCCAGTAAAAGACGGCAAGGTTGGTAATGACACACGGATTGTCGCCGCATTGCCAACGATCAAGCAGGCAATGGAGGCCGGTGCCCGCGTGATTGTGATGTCTCACCTGGGACGGCCAGAAGAGGGCAAGGCAATTGCGGAACAGCCAGAATCATCCTTGCAGCCAGTCGCTGCCCACCTGCAGTCCCTGCTCGGTAGCCCGGTCAGACTGGTGGCTGATTATATCGGTAACCCTGACTCAGCCACGCCAGCAGATGGTGAGGTGGTTCTGCTCGAAAACGTAAGGGTTAACGTTGGCGAGAAAAAAGATGATGAAACACTGGCAAAACAGTATGCCGCGCTTTGTGATGTGTTTGTCATGGATGCGTTTGGTACAGCTCACCGTGCCCAGGCCAGCACGCATGGTGTGGCTAAATTTGCCGGCCAGGCGTGTGCCGGTCCGTTGTTGTCAGCAGAACTGGATGCGCTGGACAAAGCATTGCAGGCACCCGAGCGTCCCATGCTGGCAATAGTGGGTGGCGCCAAGGTGTCCAGCAAGCTGGAAGTGCTGGAAAGTCTGGCTGAGAAAACAGATCAGTTGATCGTGGGTGGCGGCATTGCCAATACCTTCCTGCTGGCAGCCGGTTATTCTGTTGGTAACTCCCTGGTAGAAAAAGACCTGGTACCTACGGCTAAAGCGCTGATGGAGAAGACCAGCATTCCCCTGCCAGTAGATGTCATTGTTGCCAAAGAATTTTCGGCAGATGCTGAGGCCACGGTTAAGAATGTGGCAGACATCGCTGATGATGACATGATCCTGGATATTGGTCCGGCAACTGCCGCCCGATTGTCAGAAATCATTGCTGGCATGAAAACCATTATCTGGAATGGTCCGGTTGGGGTGTTTGAATTTGATGCTTTTGCAACGGGTACTGAGGCCATTGCGCGGGCAATCGCTGAGAACGACGGTTTCTCTATTGCCGGTGGTGGCGAAACCATCCAGGCAATCGATAAGTTTGGCATTACCGATAAAGTTTCTTATATCTCGACAGGCGGCGGTGCATTTTTGGAGTTTGTGCAAGGCGAGACATTGCCAGCCGTTGCAATTTTGGAACAGTAATTAACGAAAACAAAGAGGATTAGTTATGGCACTGATGAGCATGCGACAGCTGCTGGATCACGCTGCGGAAAATGGATACGGAGTTCCGGCGTTTAACGTCAACAACCTGGAACAGGTTCGCGCGATCATGGAAGCGGCCAATGAAGTGAATAGTCCTGTGATTCTTCAGGCGTCTGCTGGCGCCAGAAAATACGCCGGGTCTAATTTTTTGCGTCATTTGATTCTGGCGGCTATCGAAGAGTTCCCTCATATTCCTATCGTGATGCACCAGGATCACGGTGTCACGCCTGCGGTTTGTCAGCGTTCGATTCAACTGGGTTTCTCCTCCGTGATGATGGATGGTTCACTGGGTCCAGATGGTAAAACACCGACAGACTACGAATACAATGTCGATGTAACGCGCACCGTTGTGCAGATGGCGCACGCCTGCGGTGTATCAGTGGAAGGTGAAATCGGTTGCCTGGGGTCACTGGAAACCGGTATGGCCGGAGAAGAAGATGGCATCGGCGCAGAAGGTAAACTGAGCCATGACCAGATGCTGACTTCTCCGGAAGAAGCCGAATCTTTTGTTAATGATACCGGTGTTGATGCCCTGGCTATCGCTGTCGGTACCAGCCACGGCGCTTACAAGTTTACACGTCCACCAACCGGTGACATCCTGGCTGTCAGCCGTATCAAGGAAATTCACAAGCGTATTCCTAACACTCACCTGGTTATGCACGGCTCCTCTTCTGTGCCGCAGGAGTGGCTGGCAATCATCAACGAGTTTGGTGGTGAAATCCCTGAAACGTATGGCGTACCTGTCGAAGAAATTCAGGAAGGTATCAAGCATGGCGTTCGCAAGGTCAACATTGATACGGATCTGCGTCTGGCGTCTACTGGTGCGGTGCGCAAATTCCTGGCGGAGAACAAATCAGAGTTTGATCCGCGTAAATTCCTGATACCAACCACGCAAGCGATGAAGGGCATTGTTAAAGATCGTCTGGAAGCGTTTGGTACGGCGGGTCAGGCGAGCAAGCTGGGCAAGATCTACAGCCTGGAGGAAATGGCTGAGAAGTACGGGCTGTAACGCTTGGGCTTAGTTTAAGAAACACTTCGTAGTGAGTGCGGTCATGCTGTTGCATTCGCCCGGCTGCGCGGTCACTTCCCTCCTCCCTGACCCGGACGCTGCGGAACTCGTTTGCGTGGCAAACTCAGACAGTCCTCGCGTTTGATCCGGGCCAGTGAGGAGGGAAATACGTGACCTGATTGCTTCGCCGGGTGAATGCAACAGCATGACCTTGGTGCCACTTGTGGGCGGGGTTGCGGAGCTTGCTCACAAACTCAGATAGTTCCACGCGCTTTTTCCGGTCAGCCCCTGGCGGAGAAAGCGTGCTCTGATGGCTCGGATCCCTAAGCCAATCGCCTTTCTTTTTTTCACCGCTTCTCGGCACTAGCTCATACAGTCCTCGGTTTGGTTCGGTCGTTTCATTGCCTCCACCCGGCTGCGCGGTCACTTCCCTCATGCCCTGCCCGGACGCTGCGGAACTCGTTTGCGTGGCAAACTCAGACAGTCCTCGCGTTTGATCCGGGCCAGTGAGGAGGGAAATACGTGACCTGATTGCTTCGCCGGGTGGAGGCAATGAAACGACCTTGGTGCCGGGCTGGGGGTTGTGCGCTATAAATGGATAGGCGTTTAATTCTTGTTGTGTTTCACGGGAGTGAGTGGGGAATGTGTGGTTTGTGGAATGTATCGTATAGCGATACAATTATGTATTGATCATTAGTTTCCGGCATAAAGGGCTTGAGGCTTTTTATCGAACGGGGACTACGCGCGGGATTCAGGCGGCTCATGCTAAAAAGCTTCGGCGTATTCTGGGTTTGCTGGATGTGGCTACAGGCCATGTGGATCTAGATCTTCCCGCGTTCAGGCTACATCCGTTAAAAGGAGATTTGGCAGGATATTGGTCGATTCATGTTAATGGGAATTGGCGGGTAATGTTTCGTTTTAAGGGACAGGATGTCGAGCTTGTTAATTATCTTGATTATCACTAAGCAGGGTTAACTATGATGAAGAATCCTCCGCACCCGGGTGAGTTGATCAGAGAAGATGTGATTGAAGAGTTGGGTCTGTCTGTGACAGAGGCTGCAGAGAGTCTGAGAATGTCGCGGGTTGCGTTATCGCGTGTGCTGAATTGTCGTGCAGCGATTAGTTCTGATCTTGCATTAAGGCTTGAGCTGGCGGGCGTTGGCTCGGCGAGTGCCTGGTTGGCTATGCAGGTTAATTACGATTTAGCTCAAGCCAGATTGCTTCCGCAGCCATCTGTTCGGGCTTTGCGGTCAGCTTCTTAATTCAAGCTAAGGCAGTCCTCGGTTTGGTTCGGTCGTTTCATTGCATCCACCCGGCTACGCGGTCACTCCCCTCATGCCCTGCCCGGACGCTGCGGAACTCACTTGCACCGCTTCGCGGCACAAGCTCAAACAGTCCTCGGTTTGGGGCGGTCAGATCGTTGCATTCAACCCGCTACGCGGTCACTCCCCTCATGCCCTGCCCGGACGCTGCGGAACTCACTTGCACCGCTTCGCGGCACAAGCTCATACAGTCCTCGGTTTGGTTCGGTCGTTTCATTGCACCCACCCGGCTACGCGGCCACTTCCCTGTCACCTGCTCCGGACGCTGCGGAACTCACTTGCACCGCTTTGCGGTACAAGCTCAAACAGTCCTCGCGTTTGATCCGGAACAGGTAACAGGGAAAGGCGTGGCCTGATTGCTTCGCCGGGTGGGTGCAATGAAACGACCTTGGTGCCGGGTTTAAGGTGTGTGGCTTTATTTTCTGGACTATGTGGGTTTGTAGTTTTTTCAGAGTTTCAGGGCGGTTTAATGGAATGGCAAAGGATTGTGGCACCAAGGCCGTCGTACTTATATCGTCGCTCATTCCAATAGGGCCGCGCTTTTTTCTTCTCTGGATGTTCGATAAAGTGCGAGCACTGTCCGAATCCCGAGCGGCTTTGCCGCGAGGATGAGTTGCGCAGCACCGAACATCCAGAGAAGAAGGTGGCTGGAATGAGCGACGATATAAGTACGGCGGCCGTTGCTAAGTAAATGGGTGAATTGCTGCAAAAGATCAGTCCAGGAGCGCCTCATAAACCCGATTCTTGAAATCCTCCCGAAACCCATTCCCGCCCGAAGGTGAAACCTGAGCCATGATCACAGTTACCATATTGTTGACCGGATCAATCCAGAAACGCGTGCCAGCCGAACCGTCCCACCAGACTTCGCCCTGGCTCACGGTGTGATCGTAGTTCTCTGGATGAAGTGCGTATGCGAATCCGCCCAGCGTCCAGCCCGATGCCGCCATGTAGCCGCCTCGGCCAATGGGTAACAGTTCGTCGGCTATGCTGTTCTCCATCATGAGTTCAACCGTTTCCGGCTTGAGTATGCGAGTGCCGTCGATCTCGCCACCGTTGAGGAAGAGCTGGGAGAAGCGTGCGAAATCAAGCGTAGTTGATAACAGCCCGACGCCACCTTCTACTAAAGGAACCTGTTCAGTAAATGGGATGTCTTCCATCTGATGAACCTGCAAGGTGCCATTGGCATCTGGACGGTAGACGGTTGCCAGGCGGTCAATGCGTGACGGATCTGCCCAGAACACCGTGTCGGTCATGCCCAGTGGTCCGAATACCCGTTCTTCAAGAAACTGGTCGTAAGGCTGGTCTGACCAGATTTCAACTAACCGTCCCAGAATGGTGGCGGAAATACCATAGCGGAAGCGCGTACCGGGATCATCGAAAAGCGGAACGCGAGCAGCATTATCTGTCATCTGTGCCAGCGTGATAGATCGCAGGCGAACCTGTTCCTGTACATAAATATCTGAACTGCGACTACCTAACCCAGACGTATGGCGCATCAGATCGGCAACAGTGATGTCACCTTGTCGGGGGCGGGTTTCATCCATGTTGGGTGAAGCAGCGTCTTGAAAGACCTGCTGGTCTGCAAACTGTGGGAGATACTGGCTGATCGGGTCGTCCAGTTGGAACCTGCCTTCCTCCCAGAGGATCATGGCAGCCAGACTGCTGACCGGACGCGTCATGGAGTAAATACGAAATAGCGCATCTTCCGGCATCGGCGTATCTGAGGCGATATCCTGCTGCCCCAGTGCTTCCCGATAAACCAGCTTGCCATCTTTCAAAACAGCCGCCACAACACCGGCAATATGCTTCTGCTCAATATGCGCCTGAAGACTTTCAGTAGCGCGCTCAAGACCGGCGGAAGAAACCCCGACACTCTCAGGCGAAACAGCCTCAAAAGACTGTGAAACAGCAGCATGGGACAACAGACCGAACGCGAACAAACCAAAAGCCAGCTTCTTCATACACCATCACCTGAAACGTTATACGTTGTTATTACCCCTCAATATATCCCACCTGCGACACCACGAAAAGAACAGAACGGCACCACAGCCAAAATCATGCTACTAAGGGCGTTGTATGACCTCCTCAGGGTAAACCAGTAAAGCCACGTGTTCATCCGCACAGCATGTTCGGAAATGAGCGAGCACTGTCCGAATCCCGAGCGGCAAAGCCGCGAGGTTGAGTTGCGCAGCGCCGAACATGCTGTGCGGATGGTGGCGGTTTACCCTGAGGAGGTCATACAGCGCCCGTGCAATCGAGGGTGAGTTGCGCAGCACCGAACACCTTCAGTGAAAGGTGGCCGGGCTGTCTGGATTGATGGTGTGACGCCCGTGCAACTCGAGGTTGAGTTGCGCAGCGCCGCCTACCAAAGCACCCGGCACTTGATGGTCCCATCAACACTGTTCAGCTTATCCAGCGCAATGTCACTGTGCTCTTCATCAATATCCATCACCACATAACCAATTTTGTCATTGGTCTGCAGATACTGTGAGCGGATATTGATGCCATTGTCCGAGAACAGGCTGTTGATCTGGCTAAGTACACCTGGCACGTTTTCATGAATGTGCAGCAGACGGTGCATGTTCGGATGAGACGGAAGTGCCACTTCAGGGAAGTTGACTGACGCCTGGGTCGAGCCATTGTCGCAGTAGCGTGTCAGTTTCTCTGCCACTTCCAGACCGATATTTTCTTGAGCCTCCATGGTGCTGCCACCAATGTGCGGGGTCAGGATGCAATTGTCATACTTGCGCAATGGTGAAATGAATTCGTCATCGTTGGAACGTGGCTCTACCGGGAATACATCGATGGCAGCGCCAGCGATCTGGTTGCGTTCCAGGGAGTCAGCCAGTGCGTCTATGTCGACGACTGTGCCGCGTGAGGCATTAATCAGAATACTGCCCTGCTTCATCCAGCTAATTTCAGTGGCGCCGATCATGTTGGCTGTCTGCGCCGTTTCGGGAACATGCAGGCTAATGATGTCGCAGGTTTCCATCAGCTCTTTGAGGCTGCCAACCTGTATGGCATTGCCAAGTGGTAATTTGGTGATAATGTCGTATAGGTAGACTTTCATCCCCATGGATTCAGCCAGCACACTCAACTGAGAGCCAATATTACCGTAGCCGACAATGCCGAGTTTTTTGCCACGGGTTTCAAATGAACCCTTGGCATGCTTTTGCCATTCGCCACGATGAGCAGCAGCGTTCTTTTGAGGGATGCCACGTAGCAACAGGATGATCTGGCCAATGACCAGTTCAGCAACACTGCGAGTATTGGAATAAGGCGCGTTGAATACTGGAACACCCTTTACCAGTGCCGCATTGAGGTCCACCTGGTTGGTGCCAATGCAGAAACAGCCAACAGCCAGCAGTTTTCTCGCGGATGCAAAGACCTTCTCGTTTAGTTGGGTCCGGGAACGAATGCCTACGAAGTGAGCATCCTTGATCTTCTCAATCAGTTCGTCTTCGGACAAGGAAGTCTTGAGGTACTCGATATTGGTATAGCCAGCAGCATTGAGGCTATCAATGGCGCTTTGGTGTACGCCTTCGAGCAGCAAAAAGCGGATTTTGCTTTTATCCAGTGAAGTCGGTTTCATAGTGGGGCCGTATCTCTTGAGTGTTGCGAATCGGTTTGGATGCGCCAGTTTTCAGGCGCGCTATGTTAACATATCCCGTTTTCTACGTCCGCAGCTTGCAAAGGTATTCCTGGTAATGAGCATTATGCAACAGTCATTGTTGGTCGCCCTGGCCGAAATTGTTGGTGCCGACAGAGTGTTAACTGACGCTGAGTCGTTAGCGCATTACGGTAAAGACTGGACTCGGATGATCGAGCCAGCTCCTTCGGCGATCGTTTTTCCTGGCAGTGCCGAAGAAGTCCAGGCCCTGGTTAAACTGGCAAACGAGCATAAGTTTGCGGTGGTGCCTTCCGGTGGCCGGACCGGATTAAGCGGCGGTGCGGTAGCCAGTCAGGGCGAGGTGGTCATCGCCTTTGATCGCATGAACCAGATTCTGGACTTTAGTGCGGTTGATCGTCAGGTGGTTTGTCAGCCAGGTGTGGTCACTGAGCAATTACAGCAGTTTGCTGAAGATAAAGGGCTGTTCTACCCAGTCGACTTTGCTTCATCTGGTTCCAGCCAGCTCGGTGGTAATGTGGCCACCAATGCTGGTGGCATTAAAGTGATTCGCTATGGTCTGACCCGGGACTGGGTGATGGGTATGAAAGTCGTCACTGGTACTGGCGAAATGCTGACGTTGAACCAGGGGCTGGTGAAAAATGCCACGGGTTACGATCTGCGTCACCTCTTTATTGGTTCTGAAGGCACTTTGGGGATGATCGTGGAACTGACCATGGGGCTGGCAGCAGCACCCAAGGACCCCACTGTGCTGGTGCTGGGCCTTGAGAGTATGGAAGCGTCAATGTCAGTCCTGCAGACATTCCAGGACAATATGCCGATTACGGCGTTTGAATTCTTCTCAGAAAAAGCGCTCGGTCATGTCATGGAAGAAAAAGGCCTGCCGCGTCCGTTTGAGACGGCAACCGACTACTATGCGCTGATTGAGTTTGAGAATACCGGAGAAGCCGCCATGGATGCCGCCATGGCGGTGTTTGAGAAATGCATGGAAGAAGGCTGGGTGCTGGATGGCACCATGAGCCAGAGCACGTCCCAGGCGGAGAACTTGTGGCGTCTGCGTGAAGATATCTCGGAAACCATCTCCAAATTCACACCTTACAAGAATGATATTTCTGTTCAGGTGTCTCAGGTGCCGGCTTTCCTGAAAGAAGTGGATGAAGTGGTCTCCGCCCAGTATCCCGATTTCGAGATCATCTGGTTTGGCCATATTGGTGACGGTAATGTGCACCTGAATATACTGAAGCCCGATGATCTGGATAAAGACACGTTCTTTAAACAGTGCAATGAGGTCAGCAAAGACGTTTTTGCCGCCGTTAAGCGCTTCAAGGGCAGTGTGTCAGCTGAACACGGCGTTGGTTTGCTGAAAAAACCTTATCTGGCTTATAGCCGAAGTGAGGCGGAAATCGCCTGCATGAAGCAATTAAAGCAGGTGTTTGATCCCGCTAACGTCCTGAATCCGGGGAAAATATTCGATCAGGACCAGAAAATGTGATCGCCGTCACGTTTTGCTGTGAAAAAATCACAAAAAACCGACCAAAAAGTGGCATTTTTGCTTGCATTGTATTCCCAGCGACAAATTTAGGCGGTACACTGCTTTGAGAAGTCGATGTTGACTTCAGCGGTTGTAGCCGGAAAGCGCGGCCGGGTAATTAAAACAGAAATGGGGGCGCCAGCTTTCTGGCCCAACCCCTTAGAAAGAGCAAGAGAGCAATATGTCACAGCAAGTAGAAGGTACCGTTAAGTGGTTCAATGATGAAAAAGGCTTCGGCTTCATTGAACAGGAAGGTGGGAAGGACGTATTCGTCCATTTTAGTGCCATTAACGGTACTGGAAGAAGAACGCTGCTTGAAGGCCAAAAAGTTACGATGGAAGTAACTCAAGGCCAAAAAGGCCCCCAGGCGGAGAACGTTACTCCTCTGTAATACAAAGAACGCAGGGCGTCAAACCCCTGCGTTTTTTTATTCCGGTGCAGTAACCCGGTAAACATCGGACACTTCAGAGATACTGGCTGACAAGTGCAGGTAAGATTTGCTGTCTGAAAAATCAGGCAAATAATCCCTTCTTACTTGGCAGTAAGCGTCTTGATGCCGCCTTTTGTCCCGAGAATCAGCTGATCAGCAGGCCTGATGGCAAACAGACCATTGGTAACCACGCCGGTTATCTGGTTCAGTTTTGTTTCAAGTTCTCTTGGGTCAACGATACTCATGTGATGAATATCGAGAATGATATTGCCGTTGTCCGTGACAAAACCGTCCCGGTAGACCGGGTCCCCACCCAACTTGACGATCTCCCGGCCAACATGACTGCGAGCCATTGGAATCACTTCCACGGGTAGCGGGAATTCGCCCAGGATATCCACCTGCTTACTTTCATCTGCGATACAGACAAATTCCCTGGCGACTGCGGCGATGATTTTTTCCCGTGTCAGTGCGCCGCCACCGCCCTTGATCAGATGCAGGTAGGGATTGGTTTCATCAGCACCGTCCACATAAATACTGACTTCGCTGGCTGCATTCAGATCAATAACCTCGATGTTCAGGGCTTTTAATCGACGGGCAGTTTCTTCGGAGCTGGCAACAGTGGCCGGAATGTCATCACGAAACTCACCCAGGTACTCGATGAAGTAGTTGGCGGTTGAACCAGTGCCGACGCCGATCACAGAGTCGCTGTGCAGTCGCTCCTTAACGTAGTCTGCGGCGGCCTTGGCAACTGCTTTCTTCAATTCGTTCTGATCCATAATAGAGGCCTGTGGCTGGGTCATTGGATTTAGTGTCTTTGGATTTAGCGAGTGCTGAACGCTATCATGGTGGCAATGATAGCCTCCGTCATCGTGGAATGCCAAACACAATGCACGGTGTCAGGCTTAACATGTTGGGAGAATTATGGAAAAAGTCATCAAAGCGATCCTGTCAGCCAATGTCTACGACGTGGCAATTCAGACGCCGCTGCAACACGCCCAATCACTGAGTCGGCGCTTGCAAAACGACATTTTGCTTAAACGGGAAGATTTACAACCCGTGTTCAGCTTTAAGCTGCGTGGGGCCTACAATCGAATGGCTGCGCTAAGTCCGGAAGCCGCGCAACGTGGTGTGATTGCGGCCAGTGCTGGCAATCACGCCCAGGGTGTGGCGCTGGCAGGCAAGACGCTGGGCATCAAGACAGTGATTGTGATGCCGGTTACCACGCCGGCGATTAAAGTGAATGCCGTCAGGCAGCGCGGTGGTGAGGTTAAGCTTCATGGAGATACCTATAATGATGCCGCAGCCTTTGCCAAACAGCTGGTGAATGAAAAGGGCTATACCTTCGTACATGCCTTTGATGACCCGTTGGTTATTGCTGGGCAGGGCACTGTCGGGGTGGAAATGCTGCGACAGCACAGTGGAAAAATGGACGCCATTTTTGTTCCTGTCGGTGGTGGTGGTCTTATGGCCGGGATGGCAGCCTACATTAAGTATTTGCGGCCAGAGATAAAAATGATCGCTGTGGAGGCAGAAGATTCGGCCTGTCTGCAACTGGCAATGCAGGACGGTCGGCGCAGTAAATTAAAACAGGTAGGTCTGTTCGCCGATGGTGTGGCAGTTAACCAGATCGGGCAACATACGTTCCGGATTCTCAAATCTTGCGTTGACGATGTCATTACCGTGACCACGGATGAAATTTGTGCAGCGGTCAAGGATATCTTTGATGATACCCGCGCCGTCACAGAACCGGCTGGTGCATTGGCACTTGCTGGTATCAAGAAGTATGTACGCACTTCGGGTGTAAAAGGTCAGATGTTGGCTGCGGTGGTGTCTGGCGCCAATGTTAACTTTGACCGGCTGAGTCACATTGCTGAACGGGCTGAGTTGGGTGAATCCCGTGAAGCTGTACTGGCGGTGACGATTCCGGAACAGCCGGGTAGCTTTCGGGCATTTTCACAGCTGTTGGGGCGGCGCAACGTGACGGAATTCAATTATCGCTTCGGTGATAGTGATGAGGCGAAAATTTTTGTCGGCGTTGAAGTGCCTGATGGCTTGGCCGGACGGCAGGCGCTGCTCAAAGAGTTAGCCGATAATGGCCTGCAGGCTCATGATATGACAGACAATGAAGTGGCCAAAGGGCATATTCGTCATATGGTGGGTGGGCCCAGTCACAGAGCAATTCATGAGCGGGTATTTCGCTTTGAATTTCCCGAAAGACCCGGCGCTTTGAGTAATTTTCTGAATCTGCTGGGCAGCCGCTGGAACATCTCCATGTTCCACTATCGCAACCATGGTGCAGCCTACGGGCGTGTGCTGGCAGGTATTCAAGTGCCTGGGAGTGATAGCAAAGCGTTTGATCAGTTCTTGCGGGAGATTGGTTATCCCTGCCAGGAAGAGACGCAGAATGTTGCCTATCAAACATTCCTGGCAGGGGCGTAGAGTCCGCTGATTGGATCAGCCAACATTAGCCAAGGTAAGAGCAACAGTAGTCGACAACGGTTTTGATTTTGATATCAAAACCGGAGTTGGCGGGTACTTCAAAGCTGTCGCCACCGGTGATTTTGCGCCAGATATCTTCTCCTGGCAGTAAGATTTCCAGGTCACCGGCCAGAATTTCCATGATTTCCTTCTTCTCGGTGCCGAAATGGTATTCACCCGGCATCATGATGCCCAGCGTTTTGATGTCGCCATTGGCGAACTCGACAACACGGCTGGTCACTTTGCCGTCATAGTAGATGTTGGCTGCTTTGACGACAGTCACGTTTTCAAATTTACTCATTGTAAAGTTCCGTTAAGTTAGGTTCCGTTAATTTGCATTTTTTGCATGGCAAATGCTTGTTAGTAGGTGCCAAAGTACTGCCCCATTTGTACCGGTTGCCCGGCTCGCATATCAGCAGAAATCTGGCCAGTGTTGGGGCCAAGCAGCACAATGACTGTCGAGCCCAGAAGAAAGCGGCCCATTTCTTCGCCGCGAAGGAGTTGTCGCTCAGTGCCATCGGCACTGTGATCCTGCTTTTGTGGCTGATTGCCTGCAGGTGCGCTGATGCCTGGCCAGGCCGTTTCTATACCCGCCACAATCATGGCGCCAACCAGCACCAGCGACATCGGGCCTGACGGCGTTTCGAAATGGCAGATCAGTCTTTCATTGCGAGCAAACAAACGGTCCACTCCGGCTGCTGTAGCCTGATTGACCGAGAATAATTTGCCAGGAATGTAGTGAGTCTTCACTAGCCTTCCGTCGCACGGCATGTGGACACGATGATAGTCTTTGGGAGAAAGATAAACCGTTGCAAACTGGCCGTCGATATAGCGCTCTGCCCAGTCTCTGTCTTCACCAAGCAGTGCCTGGATCGAATAATGCCGACCTTTCGCCTGCAGGATGGCCCTGCCTTCAATGCGTCCCGCCTGACTGATTTCACCATCAGCCGGACATACCAGGCTATGTGGTTTCTGGCTAAGCGGGCGTGCATCTGCCTTGAGTGCACGGGTAAAGAAATCATTAAAGCTTGCGTAAGCGTTGGGGTCAGGCTGGGCCGCCTCAGCCATGTTCACCTGATAACGATTGGCAAACCAGCCAATAAAGCTGTTTTTTACCCAGCTGACCCGGCTGCTGGCCAGCAGGCCAACGCAACGGGACAGCAGGTGCTGGGGCGTTACATGTTGCAACGCAATAAATGCTTTTTCCGTCAAAGTAGGCACGGGTGATCCTGGATTGAAATGGGCAGACAAGCTTAGACGAGTCACTTTGGAGTGACAAGTTTGTGATGTCCGTTCGGTATTTAGGGCTAATGATATAGCGGAATTGTCCGATGTAATAGGAACAGTAGCAAAGCCTTTTGATGTTGGAGGTATGGCGGCAGTATGTTGTTTGTAATCGGAGCCCTGGTCGTATTCGGCAGTGTGGCAGGTGGCTACATCATGCACGGTGGTGTACTGGGTGTACTTTGGCAGCCGTCAGAATTTATTATTATTCTGGGTGCCGCCTTTGGTGCTTTTCTCATCTCTAACAGCATGCATGTTGTCAAAGAGACGGGTAGCCACATACCCAAGGCGATTCTGGGTCAAAGTGCCACTCAGGCAACCTATCTTGACTTGCTGAGCCTGCTTTATGACCTGTTCAATAAAGCGCGCCGTGAAGGCATGATGTCGATTGAGGCAGATATTGAAGTGCCCGCGGAAAGCGGTGTCTTCACCCAGTATCCCTCATTGTTGAAAAACTCACGCATCATCGAGTTTCTCACCGATAACCTGCGCATTATGACCACCAGTAATCTCGCCCCGCATGAAGTGGAAGCGATGATTGATAATGAGATCGAAACCCAGTTGCACGAATTAAGTGAACCTTCACATGCCATGCACCGCATAGCTGATGGCTTGCCGGGTTTTGGTATCGTGGCGGCGATTCTGGGTATTGTGATTACTATGCAGAAGCTCGGTGGTCCGCCGGAAGCGCTGGGGCAAAGTGTTGCTGCTGCACTGGTAGGTACCTTCATCGGTATCTTTGTTGCCTATGGTTTTGTTGGCCCTATCAGTAACCGCTTGCAAGAAGTCGCTGATGCGGAAATTAAAATGTTTGAGTGCATCAAAGCTGCCATTGTTGCTACATCCAACGGGTTGCCACCTCAACTGGCTATCGAGTTTGCCCGCAAGACACTGTATTCCGGTGAGCGTCCCAGCTTTACTGAGCTGGATGAACACATTCGCAGCCGTTAACACTAACGGCCCGATCTGACGAGCTTTCGTTCATGGAAAACAAAGAACAAACCATTGTTATCCGCCGCATCAAAAAAAGCGGCGGTGGTCATCACGGTGGTTCCTGGAAAATCGCATTCGCTGACTTTGCCTTGGCGCTGATGGCCTTCTTTTTGGTGCTGTGGTTGATTGAAAGCACCACTGAACTGGAGAAGATGGTGATAGCCGGCTATTTCTCCGATCCGCGCAGCCTGGCCAACGAAGGCGATGGGGGTACTCCTTATGTTGTCGACCTCGGTGGTCGCCCCCTGTCTGTTGCCAACCAGGGGTTGAACCTGGCGCTGGTGCAGGAAGACCAGGAACAGTTCGTTGAAGACTCCCAGGAGTTGGAAAACCGGGAGCTGATTGAGCTGGCGCGCCTACGGCAGATTGAGATGCTGCAAAGCCTGAAAGGTCAGGTCGAGGAGATGGTAGCCGGCAACAATGAGTTTGAATGGTTCAATGATGCACTGGAAATTGAACTGACCGAAGAAGGCCTGGCGATTCAGATTACTGACCGAGAAAATCGGCCTATCTTTGATCTAGGCTCAGAACAATTACGTCCTTATGCGCGACAGGTGTTGTGGGCGCTGTCAGATATCCTGATGGATGTGCCTAATAAAGTGAGCATATACGGTCACACCGATAGTGTGCCTTATTCTGCAGCGAATGATGACTATACCAACTGGGAGCTCTCTGCCGACCGGGCAAATTCCGCACGCCGAGCGCTGGTGGAAGGTGGTATGACCTATGGGCGTTTTTCACAGATTATTGGCATGGGTTCATCGTTGCCCCTGATGCCGGAAGCGCCGCTGGATCAGGCTAACCGACGTATTGTGATCATGGTGCTGAACGAAAAAATTGATGAGCAGGTGCTGGAAGAAACCCGTAATGCCGAGCTGCGAGGTCGCCAGCCACCCGAGAGCGCATTACCTGACCAGCCGGCACCAGAGATCTTCTGATCTTCTTTGCTTTATGCATGGCAGCGCAAGCCAGAGGCGCTTAACGGGCGCCCTGGCTTTGCAGAATCAGCTGATAACTGTGTAATCGCTCGGCATTGATGGCACCTTCTGCCACTGCATTGAGAATGGCGCAGCCCGGTTCGTTGACGTGTTTGCAATCGCGGAAACGGCAATATCCCAGATAAGGGCGAAACTCCCGAAAACCGTGAATCAGGTCTGTTGCTTCCACATGATCAAGTCCGAATTCACGTATGCCCGGTGAGTCAATCAGATCGCCACTGCCAGGCATGTGGTAGAGGCGAGTTGCTGTGGTGGTATGCGTACCTTTTGCCAGGCCCACTGACAACTCCCCAACGTCCGCATATTCGGCTTCTTCACTGTTTTCCATATCACGCAGGGCATTAATGACAGATGATTTGCCAACGCCAGATTGGCCAACGAACACCATGGTGCGTTCCGATAGGGTCTCGCGCAAGGCAGATACACCATCTTCGGTTTTGGTAGAGGTAGTGAGTGTCTGGTAACCAATGCTTTCATAGCGTGCCAGCAACGTGGCAATCTCACTGTCTTGTCCGGTGTGAGCCGGATGATCCAGCAAGTCCGCTTTATTTAGCAGGATGATGGCTTCTAGCGACAGGTTTTCAATGGTGACCAGATAGCGGTCGATCAGGTTGGCAAATGGCTCTGGCTCTGGTGCAATGACGACGACAACCGTGTCAATATTGGCTGCCACCGGACGCAGTGTGCCACGACTGTTTGGGCGACTGATCAAGGACTTGCGATCCAACTGGGCGACAACCACACCGCTGTTTTCGTCATCGGCCTGCCAGATTACATGGTCGCCAGTGACCAGAGGTGGCAGGTTACTGCGTTGATAACAGCGGAAACGCTCGCCCAGGTGTTCACCCGTCAGTGCTTCGATTTCCAGTTGCTGGCCAAAATGACAGACTACCAGCCCCGTTTGTTCGGGGCCGAGTTGGCGTGAGTGGTCAGTACTGTCTGCCTTGCTGTCAGTGACAGTGCTGGCAGTACGCGATTGTTGCTGGCGCTGAATCCGCCGTACCTGATGTTTATTAAGTCTTCGTTTGGCCATGGTCTGCCATTCTATTACAATGCGAGGGTGCTGAAACCCTGATTTTCCATCAGGACAGTATTTTGATGATAATAAATGGCTAGGGAGTCATTCTGGTGAGCATAGACAAGCAGCAAACCCTGATTTGGATTGATATGGAGATGACAGGGCTGGAACCCGAGCATGACCGTATCATTGAGGTCGCAACGCTGATCACGGATGGAGACCTGAATGTACTGGCCGAAGGCCCGGTACTGGCTGTTCACCAAAGTGATGAAGTGCTGGCCGGTATGGATGAGTGGAACCAGCGCACACATGGTGAATCCGGCCTGGTTGAACGTGTGCGTCAAAGCAAGTTAAACGAAGCGGATGTGGAAGCGCAGACAATCGCTTTCCTGCAACGTTATGCAGAGCGTGGCAGTTCGCCCATGTGTGGTAACAGTGTGCACCAGGATCGCCGTTTCATGGTCAAATACATGTCATCACTGGCCGATTTCTTTCATTACCGAAACCTGGATGTCAGTACGGTGAAAGAGCTTGCCAAACGCTGGCGCCCGGATGTGGCGAGTGGTTACAAAAAGCAGAGCACTCACCAGGCGATGGATGATATCCGGGACTCGGTGGATGAGCTGAAGCACTATCGTGAGCACTTCTTTAAACTGGATCAGCCTTCCTGATATTGCTGGCTCTGGCAGCAGTACCCTATTCCTGGGGCTGGGGCTGGGGCTGGGGCTGGTGCTGGTGCAGTGCCCATTGCACATGCTCACGCACCAGCGGCGATTCATGGTTGACCCGGCTCTTTAAGGCTTCAATCACTGGAATCGTACTGGGGGCATTGCCCAGCCCGACTGCGATGTTCCTCAGCCAGCCTTCATAGCCGGTTCGGCGAATGGCGGAACCGGCTGTACGATCCAGAAACTCCTGCTCGGTCCAACTGAATAATGTTGCCAGTGAGCTGTTATCCAGCCCATGCCGGGGTGCGAAATCTGTCTCTTTACTTAAGTGTGTGAACTTGTTCCAGGGGCAGATCAACTGGCAGTCATCACAACCAAATACGCGATTGCCGATCATGGGGCGCAGTTCTTGCGGAATGCTGCCCTGCAATTCAATGGTCAGATAGGAAATGCAGCGTCGGGCATCCAGCTGGTTGGGGCCACGAAATGCCTGGGTCGGACAGATGTCCAGACAGGCAGAACAGCTGCCGCAATGGGCACTGTCAGGCGGGTCGACCGGTAAAGGCAAGTCCGTAAACAACTCGCCCAGAAAGAACCAGGAACCGGCTTTTTTGTTGAGCAGCATGGTGTTCTTGCCAATCCAGCCCATCCCGGACTTTTCAGCCAGTGCACGCTCCATGACCGGTGCACTGTCGACAAAGGCGCGATAGCCAAATTCACCGATATGTTCACTGATACGTGTTGCCAGTTGCTGAAGTCGTTTGCGAATCAGTTTGTGGTAGTCCCGTCCTCTTGCATAGCGGGAAATATACGCATTCTCTCTGTCGAGCACCGGTTTCAGCGACTGGTCTTCCAGCAGGCTGTAATCCATGCGCACACACAGCGCGCGTAGCGAACCCGGGTGCAGTTCAGCTGGTTTAACCCGGAGATCACGATGACGTGCCATGTATTCCATTTCACCATGATCGCCGCGTGCCAGCCAGTCATCCAGGTGATCGGCGTAGTCCTGCATGTCCAGGTCAGACACGGTAAGCTGCTGAAACCCCAGTTCTCTCGCCCATTCACGAATCTGTGTCAGTAACTGATGAAGTTCGGTGTCATTCATGATTGTGGTGTCAATGATTGATGCATGGCGATTTAAAAGCGTATTAAGTTTGGTATTGGCCGTGTTACAGCTGACAAATAATATCAGCCGCCTGTTTCAGCGTGCTGTCATCCTTGCAGAAGCAAAAACGAATCATCCGGCTATCAGCTGGCGCATTTTCATAAAATGGCGAGAGCGGGATGGCAGCCAGTTTCTTTTCCTGGCACAGCCAGTCTACGAATTCACGGTCAGGCAGATCACTGACCTCACTGTAGTCAACACACTGAAAATACGTACCCGCTGATGGCGTAAATGTCAGTCGGGAAGCGCTGATCAACTCATTGAATGTGTCACGTTTCTTCTGATAGAAAGCCGGTAAATCTTCGTGGTGTTCCGGGCAGTCCCGCATGAAATCCGCAATGGCATACTGGATAAAACTGGTTGATGTGAACGTAACAAACTGGTGTATTTTTCTGAACTCGCTCATGATGTTTTCAGGTGCCACACAATAGGCCGCTTTCCATCCAGTGGCATGATAAGTCTTGCCGAAGGAGAAAACGGCAATGCTTTTTTCCCTGAGTTCAGCATGGCGCAAGACGCTTTGGTGGATGCCACCATCGAAGACCATATGCTCATAGACTTCATCGGACAGCACAATAATTTTCCGGTCACGTATCAGTTCGGCCAATTGATCCAGGTCCGCTGAAGTGAGCACGCTGCCGCAAGGGTTGTGCGGTGAGTTGATAATAATCATACGGGTTTTGTCACTGATGGAGTCCTGCAGTAACTGCCAGTCAATACAATAATCCGGTCGCGTCAATGGCAAATGCACGGGGATACCACCCGCTAGCCGCACGGACGGGTCATAGGAATCATACGCCGGGTCAAACATGATGACTTCATCACCATCACTCACAAAGGCCTGTATGGCATCATATAGGGCCTCGGTGGCACCGGAGGTCACAGTAATCTCCTGATCCATGTCAACCTGGCAGTGATACAGGGTGTTAACCTTGTTGGCAATTTCGGCGCGAAGTTGATCCACACCGGTCATTGGTGCGTATTGGTTTTTACGGTTATTCAGGTGATGGACCACCCGCTCACGCAAGTATGCCGGGCAATCAAAGTCGGGAAACCCCTGTGACAGGTTGATGGCACCGTGCTGCTGTGCCATTCTCGTCATGACGGTAAAAATGGTGGTGCCCACATGCGGGAGTTTGCTTTGCACAATAAATCCTCGTTCTGACCAGTCGTTATCTGTCACGCAGTCTACACGATCTGTGTGTATAGCCGTACTGCAGTAAAATCTGGAATATCTAAATTATAGCTATACGGAAAGGGTTACAGGGAGCCAGGCAACATGAGCCAAGCCTATTCAGAAACAAAGCGCAGCAAGCGCCTGCCACAAGCCCTGGCCTCGGCAGTGCCAGGTCAGCCACCGCAAACTGAACCTGCCTGGGCCGGCAATGCGGCATACAGTCTGCCCCTGGTGGACGCCGGGGCTGGTCGGGATGCATTGCTGGCTTATTTTCACAATACCTGGGCATTGACTGAGACACTGTTTTCAGCGCTGGTCAGCGAAGAGGCTTATTATGTCCGCCCTTATCACAAGACCCGCCATCCCCTGATCTTTTACTATGTGCATCCGGTCAGTTTTTATGTGAATAAACTGCTGGTTGCAGGGCTGATCAGTGAACCAATCAACAAAGAATTTGAAGCCCTGTTTGAAACGGGTGTTGATGAGATGAGTTGGGATGACCTGCATGAAGGTGAGCAGGAAGTCTGGCCCAGTGTGGCGGAAGCTCAAATTTATCGTCAGCAGGTATATACCATGGTCTGCGAATTGATTGAGACGCACCCTGCTTTTGATACCCCGATTACGATGGAGGACCCTGGCTGGGCGCTGATCATGTGTTTTGAGCATGAGCGCATCCACCTGGAAACCTCATCAGTGCTGATCCGTGAACTGCCGCTGAAGTATTTACGTGTGCCGAATCAGTGGCCATCTTTTGCCAGTCACCAAACGGCGTCAGCCGTGCGTACCAGTTCAGCCGCCAGCGGAGTTGCAGAGACACGCTTTGTAAGCCCGGTAAAAGGACTGCACTATCCTGATGACAACCCCATGATTGCGGTTGCTGCAACCGAGGTGCAACTGGGCAAACCCAGGCATTGGCCCAGTTATGGCTGGGACAACGAGTATGGCAGCGAGCGTCGTGATGTGCCGGCTTTTCAGGCCTCTGAGCGTCTGATCAGTAACGGGGAGTTTTACGAGTTTGTCAGCTGCGGCGCATACCTGGAAGAAAAGTACTGGAGTGAGGCCGGTTGGCAGTGGCGCCGATTCCGTAATACCCGCTGGCCAACGTTCTGGGTCCAGGACGGTCCGGTCGGCTCCCACCAGTACCGCCTGAGAACGCTGTTTGAAGAAATCCCCATGCAATGGGACTGGCCGGCGATCGTGAATTTCTATGAAGCCAAAGCGTATTGCAGTTGGCTGACGGAACAACAGTCAGCGAATCAGCGCCCTTATCGTTTGCTGTTGGAAAAAGAACATGTTGCCATGCGTGACGCTGCTCAGCAGCAATTGGTCAACTGGCAGCCAAGAGGGGGTGATAGGCAGGATGATCTTCTGACCCTGGATCCCGTGATGGCGGATAGCGCCTTGTCGAACCGTGGCCATAACCTGAATCTGCGTTTTGGCAGTGAGGGGCCGGTTGAGGCGGATGAGCCGAATGAAGCGGGTTTCCGTGATGTCTTTGGCAACGTCTGGCAATGGTGTGAAGATGCGTTCCATCCATTGCAGGATTTCGAAATCCATCCTTATTACGTCGATTTCAGCATGCCTTGCTTTGACGGTGAACACCAGATGATTCTGGGCGGCTCTTTCATCAGCACGGGTGATGAAGCCAGCGTCTGGGCCCGCTTCCATTTCCGCCCGCACTTTTTCCAGCATGCCGGTTTTCGCGTGGTTCAAGGTGAAGCATTGCTGCCTGATACTGGCAAGTTGCGTTATGAAAGCGATGTGCTGTTGAATCAATACCTGCTCTTCCACTATGGCAGTGCCATGGAACAGCGCGATGAGTCGATTAGTCAGAGCGCCGGGCATCCGGCCACGCCTCCTTTCATGGAAACCATGGCCTCGCTGGTAGTGTCCCATGCTTCCCGGCCAGGTTCCGTCCTCGATTTGGGCTGTGCTGTAGGTCGTGCCAGTTTTGAACTGGCCAGGCACTTTGAGGACGTTGTTGCGGTGGATTATAGCGATTCATTCATCGCGGCAGCACAGCACCTGCAGCAACATGGTCAGCTGGACTACGAGCGATTGGAGTCCGGGCGACATACCACGACATTACAGGCCCGGGTAGAAAACCCGGCAGGGCCGGATCGGCTGCAGTTCATGCAAGGTGATGCAGGTAATTTACAGGGCAGTTCACTCAGTCAGCCCCTCAGCCAACCCCCCAATGAGGCCGGACGATTCGATGCGGTATTGATGAGTAACCTGTTATGCCGTTTGCCGGACCCTGCTGCCTGCCTGGCACAGTTTGTGGGCGACGCTTCACCGCTGGCAGAGGGTGGCATCCTGGTGCTGGCATCGCCTAACACCTGGATGGAGCAATACACACCCGCCGAGAAGTTTCTGGATGCGCCAGACAGTGACGGTGCCGTCGAGGTGCTGGCGTCATTGTTGCCAGGTTTTGAGTTGCTGCATCAACAGGATCTGCCATTCATGATTCGCGAACATCGTCGAAAATACGAATATGTGGTCAGTCACGTGACGATATGGCGCCGCAAGCTTTAGCCGCGAAACGCAAACAGTCAAGCCGGCTTTGGTGGTCAAAGATGTGGGCGCTGAACATGATCTCATCGACGCCGGTTCGCTCTACAAAAGCAGAGATACCCTGCGCTACCTGATCGGGATCACCAATGATGGCCTCGCGTAACGCGTGCCGGGCGGCGCCCAGTTCGGCTTCGCTGGCGATACGGTGAATATCGTCCACCGGTGGTTTCAGCGGCCCCGGGGTGCCTCGCCGCAAGGCAATGAATTGTTGCTGCACGGAGGTAAACAGGTGTTGTGCCTGTGATTCGCTGGCTGCGGCATACATCGGTACAGCCGCCATGCAGTAGGGTTCAGCCAATTGCTCGGACGGGCGGAATCGTTCCCGGTAGAGGTCGAGTGCCTGCATCAGGTGATCTGGTGCGAAATGGGACGCGAAAGCAAACGGTAAACCCAGTGCCGCCGCCAGCTGCGCGCTGAACAGGCTGGAACCAAGCAGCCAGATGGGCACCCTGAGCCCCTCGCCAGGCACCGCGCGAACCGGCTGGTTTTCACTGGCGGGCGCGAAATAGTGTTGCAGTTCCTGAACATCCCTGGGAAATTGGTCGACAGAGTCGTGATAACGCCGTAACGCTTGCAATGTCGCCCCATCAGTCCCTGGTGCTCGCCCGAGGCCCAGATCGATCCTGTCCGGGTACAGGCTGGCCAGTGTGCCAAACTGCTCTGCCACCATCAGCGGAGCGTGATTGGGCAGCATGATACCGCCCGAGCCTACGCGTATTTTATCGGTGCCTTCAGCCACATAGCCAATGGCGACGGCAGTTGCCGCGCTGGCAATCCCGGTCATGTTATGGTGTTCGGCCAGCCAGAAGCGGTGATAACCACATCGTTCAGCCTCTTGAGCCAGGCTTCTGGAGTTGCGTAACGCCTGACCAGCGTTGCTGCCTTGGACGATTGGGGCCAGATCAAGTACAGAGTAGCGAATCATATTATTCCTCTTGGTCAGGCGTTAATTTAACACAGCCTGACGCCGTTTTCTGTCAGTATGTCGTTACCATCGAACGGTCGCTTGAAACTTGCCAAAGTGTAAACTAATCTGGATTTCTACTGAATTTCGTCACTTTGACTCTCCGAGGAGACTACCGTGAAAAAGAGAAATGTATTGTCTGCCGCAATTGCCGGTACGATATTGGCTTCTGCCGCCATGACATTGCATGTCGCCAGTGCTGCAGAAGACTATGAAGTACCACTGAATGAATGGGGCCAGCCCGATTTGAGAGGTGTCTACAACTTCAGTTCCAACACACCCATGCAGCGCCCGCGTGAACTGGGTACTCAGGAGTTTTTGACGGCGGAAGAGGTGCACGCTCGTGATGCACAGGTTGCCGCTGATGCCGCCGCCAGAGATGGTAACTCATCGCAAGGTGGCGTGGGTGGTTACAACCAGTTTTGGGTGGAAGGCGCGCCGGAAGAAGCCAACCTGCGCTCTTCGATTATCATCTATCCGGAAAACGGCCGTTTGCCTTCGCGTGTAGAAGGTGCACCAATCGCTTTTGGTGGTTTGGGCCCGGATTATGATGGCGAGCGTCCGGTTCGCGTCACGGTAGGCGGTATCGCCAAAGATGGCCCGGAAGACCGGGGACTGTCAGAACGTTGTCTGCTGGGTTTTAACTCGGTACCTCCGTTCACCCCCAGTATGTACAACAACAATGTGCAGTTGTTCCAGAACAAAGATTACGCAGTTATCTACAATGAGATGATCCACGAGTCGCGAATTGTCCGTTTACATGACAAAGAGCATATCCCCGACGATATCCGGCAATGGACGGGTGATTCCATTGGCTGGTACGAAGGCAACAGCCTGGTTGTTGAAACCAAGAATTTCAACAACAAAACACAAACGTTTTATGGCACTGGTACGGCTGGGGAAAGCAAGACCTTGATCGAGAAATTTACCCGTCGCTCTGATGCCGTGGTGGATTATGAGTTTACCGTCATCGATCCGGAAGCTTATCAGGACAAGCTGGTAGGCACCTTCCCGTTGATTGCGACCAATGATCAGATTTTTGAGTATGCCTGTCACGAAGGTAACTACGGTATGTACAACATTCTGCAGGGACAGCGTGTTGAGGATGGAACCTGGGATCGCGAAAATAATCGCGTCATTGGACAGTAACAGTATCACAGCAAGGAAATTGGGATATTCATGAAAACGCAACTAAAAACAATATTGGCAGTGACTGCAACTGCCATCGCTGTGAGTGCCTTGTGGAACGTGAATCAGGGGCCAGCAGAAGCACAACAGAGTCAGGGTGGAAGTGATATACCGCGAACGCCAACCGGTAAACCGGATTTCAATGGTATCTGGCAGGCAATGACCTCCGCTTATTGGGACCTTGAACCGCACGAGGCGCGACATGGTCCTACGCTGGCGCTTGAGGCTGGTGC
The DNA here is from genome assembly GCF_001642735.1 of Pseudohongiella nitratireducens. GTDB lineage: Bacteria > Pseudomonadota > Gammaproteobacteria > Pseudomonadales > Pseudohongiellaceae > Pseudohongiella > Pseudohongiella nitratireducens. The sequence continues at coordinate 141,068 of NZ_LWHM01000032.1, forward strand.
ATTCATGGCAGTGCCTCCGGGCATGGGTGTCGTTGAAGGAGGCGAAATTCCTTATAAGGATGGCATGCGTGCCCGCCAGGTAGAAAACAAGCAAAACTGGCTGGAACGAGATCCGGTCCGCGAATGCAAGTTGCCAGGTGTGCCACGTGCCACTTATATGCCTTATCCCTTCCAGATTTTTCAGGCGCCTGATGCCACATTAATAACCTATCAGTTTGCCGGTGCTGACCGTATTGTGCATATGGATGCTGATGTAGAAGCTCAGGTCGATACCTGGATGGGCACCAATAATGGCAGCTGGGATGGTGATACGCTGGTGATCGATGTGACTGGCCAGATTGCTGATACCTGGTTTGACCGTTCGGGTAACTACCACAGTGGTTGGGAAATGCATGTACAGGAACGCTACACAATGATCGATGCCAATACCATCGACTATTCCGCAACGATCAATGATCCGCTCACTTTTGAGCGCCCCTGGACGATTAACATGAAACTGTACCGTCACCAGGATGAAAATATGGAATTGCTTGAATTCAAGTGCGTCGAGTTCGTTGAAGAATTGCGCTATGGCGACTTGCGAGCGCCTGGGTCAGAAAGAGGTGATGGCGTAACGCCAATCTTCTGATAGCACACTACGCCAGATGAAAGCCCGGTATTTTCAGGTTCCGACCTGCAAGTGCCGGGTTTTTTTCGTTATCAGTTTTAAATGGCTCTTCAGCGCATGAATTCGCCATGATCCAGGTAGTGAATCACTTGGTCGATGACATCATTATTATTCATCATCAGGGGGTGGGTAGTCGGCATCACGATATGATCATTCATGCCAGCCAATTTGCTGCGTTCGATGGACACCTTGCCATCATCGTCGCCGGGTATCAGTAATGAAAGTATCCAGTTAATACTTTTACTACCTGCAATGATGCCGACATCAAAATTCGCTGGGCCTAACTGCTGGGGAACACTTCCTGTTTCAGTGCCCAGCTCCAGGCCGGCATCGCCGTTGAGCCAGTGAAAGCCAGGAACGTCGCGCAGCTTATCAACCACCTCGCTGCCCTGATTAGGTGGGCCAAGCATGACGACGCGATGCAAACCGTCAATGTCATGCGCTTGCAGATATTGTCTCACCAGTATGCCGCCGAGAGAGTGAGTCACAAAACTGATTTCGGTGTCTGTAGCGCACTGCTCCAGGGCAGGAGGAATGGCTTTTTCCGTTAGAGTTTCGATGGCAAAATCTCGCGAGGGGTAGCCAAGATTGACAGTGGTATAACCTGCAGTGGTCAATTTCTCAGCCATTTCATTCATTGAGTCAGCAGATCTTGCCAGGCCGTGCAGTAGAATCACACAAGAGGCTTCCGCCATAGGGCAGAACAGAGAAAAGATGAGCATTAGCGTGGTTTTCATGACGTCCAATCTATAATATCTTTGCTCATGATGTCACCTGATACTGCTTAAACCATGATGCCCATTGAGTCACTTAGCCAGCTCGATTTATTAATCCGCATGATGGTACTCGGCCAATTACTGCTATTAGGTGGTTTGGTGTTGCGCGAGCCGGCGTCGCGACTGCGGTTGCTGTTGCTAGCCTGTGGTTTGAGTGTCGCTGGCCTTGTGATGTTAACCGCACCCATACCGGATGAACAGTATGGTTTGCTACGCAATGTTCTGTTGATTCTGACAGACGCCTTTGCCTTCATTTTCTGGCTACTGATCTGCCATCTCTTTGAAGATGATTTCAACCCAGGGAAATGGCCAACACCGGTTAAATGGCTGCTTGGGCTATTCGGATTGGTGTATCTCTATGCATTGGGCATTCAGGCTGGTGGCAGCATTTTACACGATCTCATTCATGCCATTAGTCTGGGCTTGGTTCTTCATGCCGCGTACATTGCCTGGCGCGGCTTCAAAGCAGATTTGCTGGATACACGGCGCCGCGCCAGAGTCATGGTGGTGCTAGGTATTACGCTATACAGCACGATATTAGTGATATTTGAGTTTGCAGACGAGCGTTATCGCAATGCCGCGGTGTTCGGTTTGTTTAATGCGACGTTCTTGTTATTGATTACAACGATTGCAGTGGCTCGTACCTTTCGTTTGCAATATGAGCCTGGCAAACCGGCAGCAGAAATTGCTGCGACAGAGCGGCAGGAAATAGCCAGGCCCCAACCCGGTGATAGTCAGCCAACCCTGGTTCGCCATCAATCAGAATGGTCGCCCGCAGATGCGCGCCTGTCAAAAGCACTGGATTCTTTCATTGCCGAATGTGGATATCACCAGCATGGTTTGACGATTTCAGGACTGGCCAGCCAGTTAAACTGTCCGGAACATCGCTTACGCCGACTTATCAATCAGACCCGCGGTTACCGCAATTTCAACAGCATGTTAAATGACCTGCGAGTGGCAGATGCTCGCGAGCGTCTGGTTGATCCGGCCTATGATGACAAGCCGATACTGAGTATCGCGCTCGATTTAGGTTACGATTCCATCGGCCCTTTTAATCGGGCTTTTAAAGCAAAAACCGAGCAGACACCGAGTGAATTTCGGGGTGATATTCAAAATCGGCGCTAACTTTTCATAATCGGCAAGATCCCTGAACAGTTGCCAGGCAGACTTCAGACAGAGATGAATAAAGGAGAGTTTCTCATGTCTGTTAGAAAGCTTGTTGCAACACTGGGCCTTATGGTCATGTTGATCCTGGTTTACCTGCTGTGGCCGGTGTATGGGTTTATTGGGGAGGACACAGCCTGGATGCGTAAGCCCTGGGCATGGCAAACGGTCCCTGCTGCACAAAACTGTCTGTCTGGAAGTGAGAACACCGCCCTGTCACAGCTGTCTGATCAAGCATGCTCTATGCTGATAACACATCAGGCAAATATCCATGCGCCTTCTCTTTCCGCTGCCATTGCGATTGAAGGTGAGCTGGTCTGGAGTGCTGCGGCCGGGTGGTCAGACCTGGCTTCAGGCGAAAGGGCAACGCCACAAACGCTATACCGCATTGGTTCGACTTCAAAGCCAGTGACAGGGACATTGCTGGCGCGAATGGTGAGCAATAAGAGAGTCGATCTGGATGAGCCAATTGGCAGTTATGATGATGCATTGCCAAACCCCGACTGGGCGCAACTGACATTACGCCAACTGGCATCACATATGGCGGGGATGCCCGAGTACAAAACCAACCAAGACTGGCTCGGTGTGTATCATTCCATTGCATTGCGCAGGCATCATTCAAATGTCAGGCAAGGACTCGAACTGTTTGATGGCAGTCCGTTACGTTACCCGCCAGGCAGCCAGTTTGAATATTCATCATTCGACACCTTGTTGATTGCCTCGATCTTGCAGCGTGCCGGCAGGCAATCTTTTGATGAACTGGTACAGCAACAAGTCACCGGACCTTTAGGGTTATCTTCCCCTGTGCCGGATGCGGACGTACCTGAGCGAGCTACGTTCTACCAACTGGATGGCAACCGGGTTCAGCCATGGCGCAGTGTTGATCTCAGCAATAAGCTGCCCGGTGGTGGGTTTATGGCCAGACCGGCAGATCTGGTCATGTTAGGTGCAGCATGGCTGGATAATGACTTCATTCCCAAAGCAACACGAGACACATTTTGGACGCCACAAAGGATCAACAGTGGCGAGATAAACGAGCAATCATATGCCCTCACCTGGCGCTGGCGCGATGAAGGCAGTTTTGCGCACCATGGCGGTGTATCCAAAGGTTCGATGGCCTGGCTGGCCGTTTATCCGAAGCAGTCGCTGGTGATTGCCATGACCATGAATGCAACCTTGCCGGTGTTTACAGATTTTTCATCCTTGCAAACTGAATTAGTGGAGTTATTTTCCAAGGCTAATGAGGTGCAGGCTCAAGTTGTTGAGAACTGACTGAAAAGATCGAGTTTTCTTCAGGGAGCTAATAGCTGTAACAACACTGTGCGCTGGGTTTTCCATAGCTCACGTAAGTGTGCTTCATCTTTTGCTTCGTATTTCAGCGCTTTGGTTGTGCGCTGAATGTTCTCAGCCAGCGCTGTCATATCAATGCCCGCACGGGTAATGGCAGGTTCATATTCCTGTAACGCTTCCGCAATAAGGTGCTGATAACGCTCTGCTGCGTCCGCTAATTCATGCCGGCAAGCGGTATTGAAGCCGCTGATCACATCGTCAGCATCAGGCGAGCTGCACAACAGGGCAAAGTGCTTGCCTGCGATGCTTTCAAAGATGACATCCAGTTTCTGTTCCGCACTGTCGGCAGTAGCAAAGCCATTGATAAGATCAGCGACCGTCTGGTCAGCCAGGTGGCGTGTGGCAGCACGAAGCAACTCTTCTTTATTGGCAAAAGCAGCGTACACAGATTGCCTGGACAGTCCCGCTTCACGGGCGATGTCATTCATTGTCGTACGGGCCATGCCGTATCGAAAAAACAGCTTAAGTGCTGCGGATATAATCTGGACGTCTCGAGTGCTCATTCTTACATCTTTACAAATATTGACATATTGTCAAGACGGCATGCTAATATACTGGATAACAACGTCTTGAAACATCAGATTGTACCACCTTGATCCCCAGCCACGGGAGGCAACATGGCCTATACATTACTCATTAACGGTGAATCTCACGAGCTGGATGTCGATGGCGACATGCCGCTGCTGTGGGCGGTTCGCGATCATCTGAACTATACCGGCAGCAAATTTGGTTGCGGTATGGCCCAGTGCGGTGCCTGTACCATGCAGATTGACGGACAGGCGACACGAACCTGTGTGTTGACGGTAGCAGCTGCTGAGGGCCGAAATATCACGACGATAGAAGGGTTACAGTCCCCGCAAGGCCAGGCCCTTCAGAAAGCCTGGGTAGAGTTGCAGGTGCCTCAGTGCGGCTATTGTCAGTCTGGACAGATCATGTCAGCAACCGCTTTACTCGAGCAGAATCCCAGCCCCAGTGATGCGGACATTGATACAGCCATGTCTGGCAACATTTGCCGGTGCGGTACTTATTCCCGTATCAAGCAGGGCATCAAGCTTGCTGCCAATGCCGTTCGTGACAATGAAGGAGCTGCGTAATGAAAGCGTCCAGATTCCAATCACAGGATCATATCGACACAGGTCGACGTCAGTTTCTCAAGCTGTCTGCGGCGACAGGTGCTGGTCTGACTCTCGGGCTTAACCTCACAACCAGGGCATCAGCACAAGCTGCCGACTCACCAGCTCTGCAGTTTAACGCCTTTGTGAATATCAGCCCGGACAATACCGTGAATGTTTATATCAAGCACCTGGAAATGGGTCAGGGTGTGTATACCGGTCTGGCCACCTGTGTTGCTGAAGAACTTGATGCCGCCTGGTCCCAGGTCAAATGCGAACATGCACCGGTGGATACCGAAAAGTATGCCAACCTGTTCATGGGGCAGCAGGCCACGGGTGGCAGCACAGCTATTGCCAACAGCTTTACCCAGATGCGTCAGGCGGGTGCCACAGCACGCGCCATGCTCGTGGCTGCTGCTGCCCAGCGCTGGGGAGTGCCTGCGTCAGAGATTTCAGTGTCTGAGGGGCAAGTCTCTCATGGCAGCCACCAGGCCAGTTTTGGTGAGTTGGCAGTGGAGGCCGCTGCTCAAAATGCACCTGCCCCCGAAGCGGTCAGCCTGAAAGACCCTGCCGATTTCACACTGATTGGCAGAGAAGACCTGGTTAGAAAAGATGAAGGCAAGCAGAACGGAACGGCTGTTTATACCCAGGACGTGCAGCTACCAGGTATGCTGACTGCAGTCGTGGCACATTCTCCCAGGTTTGGTGGTCGCGTCAAAAGTTTTGATGCCAGCAAGGCACTGCAACGCAATGGCGTTGAGCAGGTTTTCGAAATTGAGAACGGTGTTGCTGTACTGGCGAAGGATTACTGGACTGCCATCAAAGGGCGCGAGCTGCTGGAAATTGAGTGGGATGACAGTGCAGCGGAAACACGTAGCAGTGGCACAATCCTGTCTCAGTACCGGGAGTTGGTAGATGAGCCTGGTATCGTTGCCGAGCGCGAAGGCGATGTCGCCTCACAGCTTAATCAAGGTGACAGTGTTGAAGCCGTGTTTGAGTTCCCTTACCTGGCGCATGCACAAATGGAGCCTATGAACTGTGTCGCCAAAGTGGATGGTCAGCGCGCCGAACTGTGGTATGGCTGTCAGGGAGCCACCAGTGACCAGATGGCGATTGCGCAGTTGCTGGGCGGAAAGATTGAAGATGTCAAAATTCACACGGTATTTGCCGGTGGTGGATTTGGCCGCCGCGCCAACCCTTTCTCCGATTATGTTCTGGAAGCTGTCAGAGTGGCACGTGGAGCACAGGGTAAACCAGTGAAACTGGTCTGGAGCCGGGAAGATGACATGCAGGCAGGTTTTTACCGCCCGGCATTTGTCCACAAGCTTTCTGCTGCTGTCGATGACCAGGGAATGCCAACAGCATTTCAGGCCCGTCTTGCCGGGCAGTCCATTATGATGGGAACCAACATGGAGTCCATGAGTGTTGTCGACGGAGTTGATAATGCATCCGTGGAGGGCCTTGTTCACCTGCCCTACCAGGTACCGAATCGCCAGGTGGAAGTTCACAATACTCAAGCCGGTGTGCCAGTACAGTGGTGGCGTTCAGTGGGCAATACGCACACCGCTTTCAGTAAAGAAGTTTTTATTGATTCGCTGGCAAGAAAAGCTGGTCAGGATCCGGTTGAGTACCGCCTGTCACTCTTAAAGCATAATCCGCGTGAAACAGCTGTGTTAAAACTGGCAGCGGAAAAAGCGGAATGGGGATCGCGGAAATTGCCTGAAGGCTGGGGGCGCGGCGTTGCTGTCCACACCTCATTTGGCAGTACCGTTGCAGAGATTGTCGATGTTTCTGTTCAGGGAACAGAATTCAAGGTTGAGCGTGTTGTCGCTGCAGTTGACTGTGGCATCGCCGTGAATCCAAACATTATACGCGCCCAGATCGAAGGTGGTATTGCCTATGGCCTTTCCGCAGCCCTGGCCGATGAAGTCACATTGACTGATGGTAATGTGGATCAGACCAACTTCCATAATTATCGAGTACTGCGCATGAACGACATGCCGGAAGTGGAAGTGCATATCCTGCCATCCGGCAACGCACCCAGTGGCGTTGGTGAGCCAGGTACACCACCAGTTGCCCCCGCAGTCGCCAATGCCCTGGCAGCTGCCACCGGCCAAACACTGACCCGGCTACCCTTACGCTTAACCTGAACCAATCGGTTTATAGCCATTCAAAAAAACGGCCGCCTGGAGCGGCCGTTTTTTTATTTGTCCGGAAGCATCCAAAACACAGCAGATACGGCACAAGGTCAGGACATCATAGCTCAGACGGCAGACAGTAAGACCACGTTTAGCACATCACTTGTCGCTCGAAAAAGCGGGCGGATTGTCTGAAGCCGACAGGCTGAGTTTCCGCCCGTCGAGCAACAAGAGATGTGCTGTGGTCGTCTACCGTCTGAGCTATGATGTTCTGACCGCCCTTCAGTCGAAAACTCGCCTGACGGCTCATACAATTCGGCTGCGTTTTCGGGTGAGAAGCGCTAGGCAAAGCGTGGTCTGACTGGCTGCAACAGGTGGAGAGATAACCTGCCCGTCGCTCCGCAGTGCCCCCTAACCGCTCTGCCTGGCCCTCTCAGCAACAGCCGTACTGCTGTAACTGACAATCGCCCCGATTAACATCAACGATGCACTTAGCGCGAACGTTAAACGGAAGTCCTGCTGCCAGTCTATCAGCAGACCTGCCAATGCAGGGCCAACCAGTTGCCCCAGTGCAAAGAAAACCGTGACAAAACTGACAGCCATGGCCGCATGCTGAGGCTTGACCGTACTGGTCGCAGCAGCCAGCACAGATGTAAACAGTCCGGTCACAGAAAGTCCAACCATCACAAAATGAATCGTGAAAGCCAGTGTCGTCGGCCAAAGCACGGGTATCAGCGTTGCGCACATGGCGACGATCATGCAAAAAGTTAATGCCCTGCCGTGTCCCAGTTTGTCAGCCAGCCAGCCCCAGATGGGACCGGAGAAAATAGAAACAAAACCCATGATTGAGACCAGGCGTCCGGCATAAGCGGCAGGTATATCTGAATCCAGTGCAAAGCTGTACATGAACAGTACCTGGACAATGTAAGTCAGGCCGACTACGCCATAGACCATTGCCATTCGTACCACATGAGGGTTGCGGTAGGCCGTGGCCAGCCCCTGCTTCATCGTGATGCTTTCTTCATGGCGGGGAGGGTCACGCAAAAACACCAGCACCAGTACTGTCACAGTTGCTGCAATGCCGGCAAATGTTGCCCAAATCATTCGCCAGGACGATTCATCGCCTGATTGTGTAATCATTGGTATGAATATGCCGGTCAGTAAAATACCGGTACCCACACCGCTGCCGGAAAAACCGATTACCATGCCGCGCCGTTCCGGGTACCAGGCGCCAAGCAATGATACCAGCGGTGTAAACGTGAAGGCGGTACCAAATCCCATCAGCACCATGCAAAGCATCAGCAGCGGGTAAGCAGAAAAAAAGCTTAAACCAGTGTAACCAAGCACACCCAGAGAAAGGCCCAGCAGGATAGCTTTCTTACCACCATAACGACCGGCAAATATGCCTGCGTACAGCAACAAGCTCAGATAACCCAGTGCGGTCAGCGTCCCCAGGTTGGCGGCCTGTGAGTAGCTCAGGCCCAGCGTCTCGCGCATGACCGGCAAGATAAGCCCATACGAAAGCCGCCCGAATACCACGGCACTCAAGGTACAGAGCATACTGATGGGAATCAGCAGATAAATTGGCGGGCGATTAGCGGGTGTCGACATGAATCTGGGCCTTGTGGAAAGCCCGAAATTCTAACACAGATAATGGCCTGGAGGCTTGCGACGCAGCCCTGACATACTGCACTTAATATAGTGGTGCATTAATCAGCGTTATTGTCATTCCAGTCATACTCCATTTGCCTGGCTGTTTTTTGAGCAAGCTCCATGCTGGCCAGTTTGGACACTAGATGCAGGCTCATATCAATACCTGCTGAAATACCGCCAGAAGTGACCAATTTGCCTTGGTCGACCCAACGCTGTGCGGTTAACACTGTCAGAGCCGGATAGGATGCGCGCAAGTCTTCAATATCTTCCCAGTGCGTTGTCACGGTACGCCCAGACAATAGCCCGGCTTCGGCAAGCAGAAACGCACCGGTGCATACAGAAGCAACAGACGTTGCGCTTTCAGCCGTACTGGCAACCCATTCGATAATATGTGGTTTCTTTATTTCCCCAGTGTGAACGCCACCCGATACAATTAAAACGTCAATGGCAGGGTGGTCGCTGATACTATAGTGAGGTGTGATCAGGAAATTTCCTCGGGCGTGAACCGGTTCTCTGTTTTCTGCGATTAAAAAAACGTTAAACAGATTTTCAGGACAGGATAATCGGCTGGCAGTTGAAAAGACTTCAAATGGACCGGAGAAGTCCAGCACTTCAGCATTGTCGTAAATGTAAATGCCGATATTCATTTTATACATCCTGTATCAGCCAAATAACCAGCCGTGAATCAACCGGCCTGGTGATAGTGTAAACACTCCAGCGACCAATATTCCGCCAACGTAGAGGCCTACCATGTTTTTCCTGTGGGTTTTAATGTCACCTTGTCTGGCGGCATATAAAGCTCTACCGACTGAAAAGAAAACAACAAAACTAAGAATATGGATGATACCAAAGTGATTGAACAGCTGTGGCCCGACATAAGCGGGCATAAAAAGTGTAACCCCCGCAGTGATTACCATTAGGCTCATGTAGAGCTTGCCGATGGCCCGATGCTTGCCTGTGCCTTTTGACTGAGACAGCAGGTAAGCCCCGAGGAATATGGCAGGTATTATTGTCGCCAGGTGTACAGTCACCAGTTGCATGTAAGTCATAGCAGCATGAATATGTTATGAGTCATGGTTCTCCCCAGTTTACGTTCCGCCATGAACCTGACTCCCAGCGCGTTTAATCAATCAGTCGATGGGTTTGCTGCGCAATGACTTGACCTTGCCGCGATGTGTTTTGTTATCAACCCGGCGCCTCTTCGCTGCACGGGGTGGTCGGGTAGGTCTGCGCACCTTTTTGGGCTTTGTAGCAACTTTTATGAGCTCGACCAGCCGAGCGAGTGCATCAGCGCGGTTTTTCTCCTGGGTGCGGAAATTCTGCGCTTTAATGATGACCACACCCTCTTGCGTGATGCGCTGATCATTCATGGCCAGGAGCTTTTCCTTACACCAGTCGGGCAAAGAGGATGACTGGATATCAAATCTCAGGTGGATAGCTGAGGAGACTTTATTGACATTTTGCCCACCGGAGCCTTGTGCCCGGATGGCAGACAGGTCGATCTCGTCATCTGGAATTGCAATAGTCTCTGAGATAGTCAGCATTGCGATTAATCCTGGTTGAGTCCAAGTTCCTTTTGCTTCTTCTTTGTCAGCCCTAAGGAAACCAGGTAGTGAGATTGTGTCAGGTAATACCTTAACGGTTCGTCATTCATACTGAAGTTATCGTATTTCTGGATCCATTTAAAGCCGCGGGATGCCAGGTAGGGTGCTGGCCGGTAACCGGGTTCGTCTTTAAGGAAATGATAATTTTGCTCAGAGACTTTAAAGCTATAGGCAGGTTGCCTGGATTTTGACCATCCAGCGATGGCAAACACTTTGCCGCCGACTTTCCAGACATCAGCTCCTCCCCACTGAACGACATGGGTCGTTGCAGGTAATGAGGCACAAAATATATTGTACTCATCGCGGGTCATGATGAATATCCTGAGCCTGATTTTGTTTCCTGAATGGATAAACTTCTTGTATCGTTACTTCCAGCCTTGTCGCCAAGTCTCCTCATTCTGTAACTCTCGCCAATCTATTGAACGATCTCGTTTGGACATAATGGCTTCAATCAGACAGTAAATCACATTTCCATCTTCATCGAATTCGACTTCAGTGATGATGAAGTGTTTCTCTTTGTTGACTGGTTTTACTGCTGTCCATTTACTGTTGAGTAATTTTCTGGGGTTAATTTGATTCACTGACCGTTGACCTCCATTAATTGAGATAATGACTAGAGACCGCCTTAATGGGAGACATTTGTTTGTGGCTGTGCCTGAAGCATGAGTAAAATATCGCGTTGGCTAATTAACTTCTTGTATTTCGTAGTGACGCTCTACATTATTTGTCAGTTTACCCCAGTGTGAGCTTTTGACACGTTGTTGATGCGCGTCAAAAGACGCTCTGTCTATGAACTCCTCATAAACATCAAATCTAAGCGGGTTGTCTGCATTTTGATTGACTGCGAAAACGAGACAGCCGGGCTCTTCCAGGGTCAGTCTTATATGTTGGTTCAATTCGTTTTTTACAGCCATAAGGTCTGACTCAGTAACCAGAATGAACCCTTTTAGAATCAGCCTGGACATGAGTTATCCTCCAACCGTAGCTCTATGAATTGTCGCTACCGCGGCGGCTGAATTATTCATGGCTTTTTCGTTCCTTGGCATCTTGGCTATCATGAGGAAAATAAACTGCTTTAGCACGTTCATGCCATTGAGGGTATTTTTGCATAATACCTTTGAATATATCGGACATCAGCCAGTCGTCCAGCCATTGCGCTAATGGCTGGTATGAGCTTGCATCAAACCACTTTTTGTCGACATGAGCGAACTGCCTTATAAAGGGAAAGATCGCTAAATCGGCCAGTGTTGGACCCTCTCCCATTAAATAACGACTGGTTTCCAGGCGAGCATTGAGCTGGGACAGGAAAATCTCTCCTTTTTCGCGATAATACATTTGGCTTTCTTCATAGCGATCTGAGTACTTATAGCGGTCCAGCGCCCATTTAAAGTCACCATCATTTTGCTCAATTAGATGAAATATATCGTTTTTTAATGCGTCAGGGAGCAATGCTTGCCCCCGCTCTTTATGTTGAGAGAGCGCAAACAGCATGATCTCCAGGCTTTCTTCCAGTACCTCACCGTTAGCAAGTTGCACTACAGGTACTGTCGCTTTGGGGCTGATTTTAATTAACGCACCGGGCTTATCTCGCAGTACCACTTCCCGCAACTCAAAGTAGTGATCAGGTAAACAGTATGCAATAGCCAGGCGAGCCCGCATGGCATAGGGGCAGCGCCTGAAGGTATATAGAATGGCAGACATATTATTCGGGTAAAGTTTTAGCGACTAAAGCCGATACTGAAACATATAGTCATGCAGAGCAATGAATTTTTCGCCCAGACAATAAATTATTGATGGTGGCGGAGGAATAACAGCAATAGACCGAAGAAAGCGTTTGCAGTCCAATCTTGTAGCCAGCTATTTGCCGATTCTCTCACCCCGAGTCCCAGATTCAAGATTTCAATGAGCGAGTGCTATTGCGCTGGCAGGTGATCAAGCAGTTTGATCATTGTATTAATGGAGTTACGTCATGCAAATGTTTCACAACCTGTCTTTTAAGTGGAAAATCAGCATACCCTTGTTGCTGATTGTGTTGATTTTCATTATCAGCTCAACGATGGGTATTACCTCCTCACGTCAGATAGCTGACGATGCAGATAAGGTTGGCAACGTTTTCTTACAGCAAATCGTTCTGCTGCTGGAGGCTGACCGAGATCTTCATCAGGTGTTGATTGCTGAACGTTCTCTGGTCCATGAAGAGGGTGCCAGTACCGAGCAGCGCCAGGTTTATGAAGAAAACAGTGCACAGTTCAAAGAGCGGGTAGACAGCGCGCTTGCGCTTGGCGAACTGGAAAACCTGGACTCTCATCGAAGTGAGTACGGCGCTTTATAATCGCTGGTCTGAGGTCAGTAGTCGCGTCATTACCTTGATGGAAAATGGTCAGATTGAACTGGCGGCCAGACTCAGTCAAACGGACAGCAGTCAGGCCTTTGACGAGCTGCGCAACCTGATAGATGTTATTCAGGGGGAACAGATTGCACAGTCCGACTTCTACACTGCGCAGGCAATGAGTCGCAGCACTGATGCAGTTGTCAGACTGGTGATGGCTACTATCGTAGGTATGATTATTTCTGTTTTGATGGTGGTGTTTGTGCCGCCACTGATCACAAAACCTTTGTTGATCATTCGCAAAAATGTCGAAGGCATTGCTTCAGGCAATGGCGATTTGACGGCGCGAATTGCCGTTAGCAGTAAAGATGAAGTGGGAGACCTGGGTGAAAAGTTTAATCTTTTCCTCGACAAGTTGCATACCATGGTCAGTCAGATCAAAAACTGTGCGCTGCAAGTGTCGGACTCCTCCACAGGTCTGGCCGAAATCTCCAGCATCAATCGCAATGCCCTCAATACACAGAACCAGGCACTCGATACCGTCGTGAGCGCAGTTCATGAAATGTCCAAGGCGATTGGTGAAGTCGCACACAACACCACACTGACAGCAGAAAAAGCCCAAAACGCGCAGGTTCTTAGCAGTAACGGCCTGGACACTGTTAACAAAGCTGTCACTCAGATCCAGGAAGTGTCTGCGCAAGTGGAAGGTGTTTCCGAACTGGTTGCCGGAGTCGAGGCGCAGGTTATCAACGTCACATCAGTGTTGGATGTTATCAAGGGAATCGCGGAACAAACCAACCTGCTCGCCCTGAATGCCGCAATTGAGGCAGCAAGGGCCGGTGAGCAGGGCCGCGGCTTTGCCGTGGTCGCCGACGAAGTGCGGACTCTGGCTAACCGCTCACAAGAGTCGACTACCGATATTCAGGCGATGCTGGAAAAACTGCAGTCAGGGGTGTCGAATACTGTGGTTGCGATGCGCACCAGCGCAGGTGCAGCACTGGACTCGGTGAATACCGCCAATGAGGGCGGCAAGGCACTAAGCGAAATTAACGACTCCGTGGTATCAATAGCCGATATGACCGTGCACGTTGCCGCTGCGGTTGAAGAGCAAAGCGTGGTGATCGAAGAGATCAACCAGAACCTGGCCTCGATCAGTGAGCAATCTGTTACAACTTCTGATAGCGCGACGAAAACAGATCAGTCCAGCCAGGATTTGGGCGTGGCGTCCAGCGAGCTGATGGCCAACGTAGGCAACTTTAAACTGTGAGTTATTCCACATAAGCTGGGCTGCGTAGCATCGCTACACGCGACTTTCCCCGCTTCCAGGCCGTATCGCCAGGAATCGATAGCCACATTTCAAGCGCCCAGCCCAGGGAACGTGTAGAATGCTCGCCTATGACAGTGACAACCCCGGAAAATCGAGAATTCGATGTAGTGATCATCGGCGCCGGTGCTGCCGGGCTGATGTGTGCGGCGGTGGCAGGTGCGCGCGGTCGACGTGTGCTGTTACTGGACAGTGCCAACAAAGTGGGCAAAAAGATTCTCATGTCGGGTGGCGGTCGCTGTAACTTTACCAACATGCACTCGACGTCGGACAATTTTATTTCCGCCAACCCCCATTTCGCGAAATCGGCCCTCAGCCGCTATACCCCCTGGGATTTTATCGCGCTGGTGGAAAAGCACGGGGTACCCTACCACGAAAAAAAACTGGGCCAATTGTTCTGTGATCGCTCGTCCAAGGATATCGTTCGTTTGTTGCTGGACGAGTGCGATGCGATGGGTGTTCAGGTGCTCACCCACTCGCCCGCCAGCAATATTCAACTGGGCGCTCCACTGTCTCAAGCCGCGTCACGCTCCCCGCATCGCCTGCAAACACCCCGGTTCTCAGTCAGCTGCGAATCCCTGGTGATTGCCAGTGGTGGTTATTCGATTCCTACCTTGGGGTCCACCGGTTTTGGCTTTGATTTTGCCCGCTCGCTCGGTATTCCCGTATTGCCTACGCGAGCCGGGCTGGTGCCGGTTACGCTGGAACCAAAGCAGCTCAGGAAGTTACAAGGTCTTGCAGGGGTATCCGTGGATACGGTAACCGCTGCCAGTGGAGCGGCATTTCGCGAGAATATTCTATTTACTCACAAGGGGCTAAGTGGACCGGCCATATTACAAGCCTCTTCTTACTGGCAGCCCGGTGAAGCGCTGGAGATCGATCTGTTTCCGGGCCTGGATCTGGCCGAACACATTCACACAATGCAGCACCAGCGTCCCAAACTGGAACTGAAGAACCTGCTCGGCGAACAGCTCACCAAACGGGTGGCCCAGCGCTGGTGTGATCTCTGGCTGGAGAGTAAGCCACTGGAGCAGCTGGGCAAGGACGATATCCAGCGTGTGGTGTCAGCCTGTAAACCCTGGAAAGTCTGGCCTGCAGGCACGGAGGGGTACCGCACAGCCGAAGTGACACTCGGGGGCGTGGACACCAACGCGCTATCTTCCAAAACCATGGAAGCACGCAATCATCCCGGTTTGTATTTTATCGGCGAAGTCGTGGATGTGACGGGACACCTGGGTGGTCATAATTTCCAGTGGGCCTGGGCGTCAGGCCAGGCTGCAGGAGAGCGGGCATGAGCGAACACACCGAAATCGAAGCCCAGGTGCGTGCATGGATTGACCGCTTCGTTGTGGGGCTGGGTCTCTGTCCCTTTGCTCGCCAGCCGGTTGAAGGGGAGCAGGTGAAAATCGTGGTAAGCCCAGCCCATGATAGTGAGGCCTTACTGGAAGAGTTGCAGCAGCAATTATTATGGCTCGATGCACAGCCGCCCAGGGCGACGGAAACCACGTTGATTGTGGTCAAAGAAATGCTCGGTGATTTTCTCGATTACAACGATTTTCTGGATCTGGCTGACGCTCTGCTGATTAACCTCGGCTGGGACGGGCGATTTCAGTTTGCCAGCTTCCACCCCGACTATCAGTTCGCCGGCACTGATCCTGATGATGCGGAGAATTATACTAACCGTGCACCCTGGCCGATTTTGCAACTGTTACGCGAAGACAGCCTGGAGACGGTGCTGGCCAGCTACCCGAACCCAGGACAGATTCCCGAACGCAACATAGCCGCCATGAACCGTCTGGGGTCAACGGCGCTGGCAGAATTGCTTCAAAAATGTCGCGAGGCGAAGCCTAAATAAGGTGCCGGGATAGCCACCTGTTGCTTCAGCGTTGATCCACTTCAGAGACTTCGGAGGATAGTTTATGAGAGTTAAGCAAGCACCAGTAAACCATGGTCGCAAAAACCTTGCCGCGGCCATGCTATCAATCGTACTGGTCTGTCTGAGCTGGACAGTCAGCGCCGCTGAAACCCGCTATCAGGTGGACTTGTCCGAACGCAATATGCAACAAGTGACCATTGAGGCGCGATTCACTGAGGTGACCGGAGACACGCTGGATTTTCACCTGCCCGTGTGGCGTTCCGGTCTGTATCTGGTGCTGGACTTCGTCGGCACTGTCTCGGGCCTGGAGGTCAGCGATGAAAATGGTGAGCCGCTTGCCTTCGAGCAGACCGCCAAGTCTTCCTGGCGAGTCAGCAGGCCCGATGCCGGCAGCGGGGATGTCGTGGTTCGATACCGTGTTTATGCGGACAGCCTCACTGACCGCACACGCCACGTCAATGCGGACCATGCCTTTCTGAATCCGGCCGCGGTGTTTGTTTATGCTGATCAGTTTCGCGACCTGCCTGTCGACTTGACCCTGGACCTGCCAGAGGGCTGGCAGGCGGCCAGCGGCATGGAGCAACCTGATCCGGGTCGCTTTGTGGCGCCACATTATGACCGCCTGGTGGATTCACCGATTGAGGCAGGTACCTTCGATCTGGTTTCATTTGAAGCAGCGGGCATGAACATCGATTTTCTGATTGATGGTATCTGGGATGGCGATGAAGAGCGGCTCATCGAGGATATGAGTGCGCTCGTAACAGCCACAGCCGAGGTGTTTGCTGACGCCAATCGTGGCTTGCCGACGGATTATTACCTGTTCATGCTGCACAGCGGAGATGGCCTTGGCGGGGGTACCGAGTACTACAACAGCACGGTGGTCCACACCGACCCGCGCGCATTCTGGGACGATGATCGCTGGCAGGGCTTTCTGGGGCTCATGGCCCATGAGTTTTTTCACACCTGGAACGTCAAGCGCTTCCGGCCAGCGTCAATTGACCGGTATGACTACCAGAATATCAATTACACGGAACTGCTCTGGGTCGCCGAGGGCCTGACCAGTTATTACGATCAGCTGTTGCCGGTCCGTGCGGGTCTGATACCGGTGGGCGAATATCGCGAGCAGCTTGCCGGTGCCATCAGCAGTGTGGTGGATGCGCCCGGCTACAGTCAGGACACGCTGGCGCGAGCCAGTCTTGAGGCCTGGACCAAGGGCTATCACCGCGGCGCTGACCGCGCAGCAGACAAGCGCAACCGCACGATATCATTTTACAGCCAGGGCGGACTGCTGGGACTGGTGCTGGATATGGAGATTCGCCGGACAAGTAACGGTGACCGCAGCCTGGATACCGTCATGACTTCACTGTATGACGATTTCCCGCTAGGCAGTGGCGGCTTTACCTATGCCGATTTTCGTGAGCGCCTGGCAGCCGCCGGCGATGATGCACTGGCCGAGCAACTGGACGGCTGGGTATACGACACCCAGCCACTGCCTCTGGCTGACGCGCTGCAATCGGTAGGCTGGGTGCTGGACCGTGAGGATACCAGCGAGAACCCGGTGCAAGTGTCACTGGATGTATCGTTGCGTGGCAATCCCCCGGTCGTTTTTTCGCCCCGTCTGGATGGCGCCGCATGGCAGGCGGGCATAAATGCCGGTGATGAACTGATAGCACTTAACGGGGTTCGCATTGGCAGTAACCTGGATGCCTTGCTCCGCCGTTATAGCCCAGGCGATGAAGTTGAGTTCTCACTGTTCCGCGACGGCCAGTTAAAAACGGTGCCGGTGACACTGAATCGGGTGCGTGCCGATCATGAGCTTGAGGTGGATGAGGACGCCAGTGAGGAGGCGCGTGGTGTACGTGCTGACTGGCTTGGTGGAATGGAGGAGGAAGAAGAGAGCGACGAGTGAAGTTTGAATGCATGAATCGATGGTTTGTTAGGGCCAGTGTTTCTCAGACAAAGTCTTTGAGCTTAATATGACTGTCGATTGAGTCAGCAAGCGCTTTTGGCACCTCATGCTCAGTGGCTAATTTCCGCCACTGAGAAACCGCATCGATCACACTATCAATCACTGCATCGATTTCTTTGCGCTCTACCCGTGGAAGCTGAACGTCCGCAAGCGCGTAAAAGTCAGCGCGGGTATGGCCGCTGCGCTTGCCATTTAAAGACATCCAGTGCTGTTCTACCCAGGGGTTTCCGGGTTTATAACTAAAGGCAACGTCATAGGCCGGGCTCAGTCGCCATTGCTTGTCCTCCAGCATAAAACCAAAGTTCTTGGAGTGATCATCGTGGTTCGTTGCTACGTGGTTAAATACCATACGTCGGAACAGGTCTATCGCGTCTGTCCGCGGCAACCTGAGCTGGCGGGCAACCTGAAACAGCTCTTCATAAGAAAACGCACCAATGTCGTGATAATTGACGTGTTTAATAGCGGTAAGCGTTTGAATGTGTTTTTTCTCATTGCCTGTTCTGTCAAAGCGCTTGGTCAAAAAATGGCGTCGGTTGCCTTCTTCAAGTAAATGACACGGCATCATATGAATGCCGGCTTGCGTGGCCATGAAGTAATAAACGTACTCCATCGTCCCGTAACCTAGCGGATCGCCAAAAGTTTGCTGGGAAGGATCACGCTCTTTGACTCCATCAAATTTCAGCAGGTAATGCTCAAACCCGGCAGGCACGGGTCCCTGACCGGAGCGAACCTGGCTAAAATCCTGGTTAAAAGCCAGAATTGCTTTTGGTCTTGCGCCCCCGGCGCTAGTGCCAACCGCTAATAAATTCTGCATCATTTCTTTATCTGCCGAATCATCAAAATGCGTGTGCTGACGAAAGCCTTTTCGTGTATCGAGCACTTCCTGCGCTAACGTCATCAAACTCTCAAGTTCGATGTCTTGGTTGCTGGCAGTGGTTTGCTTCTTCTGCGCAGGGTGATATTCAAGCGCTCCCATTCCCCGTTCGCCGGTATACTGAAGCCGCTCAAGCGGGCTCAGGGGTTCTGTTCGACCTGGCTGCTGCGCAACCCATTGGTTCAGAACTGCATTACCAAAATCGTCAGGCAAGGAGTCTGCGAGCATGCCTGGCAGTCCCCTGAACGTGTCCCAGTTTAAGCCCGGAAAAGAGTAAATCCTTCCCTTCTCGGCAGGCATTGTCAGAGGAGCAAGCGGAATGTTTCTTTCGACAAACTCAGAGAAGTACTCGAACCGCGCCGCCGTGTCGCCTTTGTTATAACTTAAGGCACCTGCAGGTTCTCCTTTGTAGCGAACTTCAATGGTATTGATCACCAGTCCAGCTCCCCAATGTCGGCAGGTTGCACGCGCGTTTTACCGCTCGCTCGTTGCTTCTGTTTGGTACTGCTTTTGAGTAGTTGCACAGGCGAAACGCCCTCGTCCGGGAATGCCGCAAGTAAGTTGTCGATATGCCCCAAAGCCTGAAGGATCGCGGCATAAGTCGGTAACGTGCTTTTACCGCCCTCGGCGGATTTAACCGCATTCAGTGAGACGTTCGCCAGGGTAGCCAGGTCCTCCTGCGTCAAATCCTGATTCAACCGATATTGCCTGATTCGCTGACCAATGACTGCGGGGACACGATCAGAATTCATATAAAGAACCTTAAATAGACTTTTAATGCAGAATTATAGTGTAGCAGACTATTCAAGGAATGTAATAATATTTTATATAAAAATCCTTTAAAGAGCTTTATAGGCAGTTATTAAGGTTAAAGAACTATATAGAGTCTGTTAAATACGGCATATAGACAGACGTTAATGCGGCGTACCAGAGAGCGAGCGTATCAGCTAAAAATTTGCCGAGGTTGACGGCGAAAAATGACGCCGAACGATTGTTCGGTCGTCTGTCTCACCTGACCCGACGTCTATGGACTGTAACTGGAAATCCGCAATGCAGGGACGTATGGTCGGTTTGACCATCCACTTCGCAGTCAGGAAACAATCGAGGACTATGTTTCCTGCGTAGAGAATCCAGTACACGGAAGGAGACAATAATGAACCTGACAGGCAATCGTGCCACCTCAACTAACTCTGCCTCCGCGGCCAACGGGCCAAATCACCCGCGCGCGCCCCTCAAAAAATCCCTGCTTGCCCTGGCGGTAGCCTCCGCTGCCGTTAGCGCACAGGCGCAGCAATCGGTCATAGAGGAAGTAACCGTCACAGCGCAGAAACGCGAACAGAACATGCAGGATGTCTCTGTTGCGGTCAGTGCTTTCTCTGGAGACGCCATTGACCGGATGGGTTTCGAGGAAGGGCTCGATATCACCCAGCAGGTACCCAACATGAGTTTCTTCGCCATTTTTGGTGAAGCCTCCAGTCCATCAGTCAGCCTGCGTGGTATCAGTCTGGTGAATTTCTCCGACTCCTGGGAGTCGCCGGTTTCGATCTATGTCGATGATGTCTATCGTGGCAACCCGGCTGGCTCGGCCATCCAGTTGTTCGACCTTGAGCGGGTCGAAGTGTTGCGCGGGCCACAGGGCACGATTTACGGACGCAACACCACAGGGGGCCTGGTGCATTATGTGTCACGCAAGCCCACCGAGACCTTCGAGGGCAAATTCAGCGCCAGTGTGGGCAACTACGGTGAGACCATTGCCCAGGGTGCTGTCAGCGGGCCGCTGGTCGATGGCGTACGTGGCCGCCTGGCTGTGAAGCGCACCAAGAATGATGGCTGGCAGACCAATCCCGTGGATGGTCGCAAACTGAACGAGACCGACAGTATGGGCTACCGTGGTCAGCTGGAGTTCGATGTCGGCCGCACTGGTATGTTCCTGCTGAATGTTCATGGCAGCGAGGCTGATCAGGCATCGGTAGGTTTCTCCCATATGGGGTACCTGGACCCTGATGATCTGAGCCAGACCTGCTCGGTGAGCCGAATCCAGAATGGCGAATGCAGCAGTAACACCTTTGGATTCACCGGCGCAGAGGCGGTGAATGGTCAATATGATCCAGAGCATGTGGCCACTGGCGCCAGTGAAGGCCTGAATACCACGATTGATACGTTCGGTGTCTCCGGCCGCTACACGATGGACCTGAGCGACGATATTACGTTTACATCGGTAACTGCCTACGAAGAGCTCGACAAATTCCTGCAGGACGATGGCGATGGCACCGAGGTGGTATGGTTTGATGAGCAGTACGCTGTTGATGCCGAACAGTACACCCAGGAACTGCGACTCAACGGCAGCGGCCTGGACAGTAACTGGGTCACGGGCCTGTACCTGTACAAGGACGATCGCGGACTGATTACCCAGGCGCCGACTACCGCTGACGCGGGTGTTTTCGGTGGCTATTTCCACGAAGAATACGTGTCACTGAAAAGTGAGTCCTGGGCCCTGTTCGGTCAGTATGAATATGACCTCACCCCGCAGTTGACGGGTATCTTTGGGGCTCGCTATACCGAAGAGGAGCGAGACTTCTCGCAGCGCTCTCCCGTCAGCTTCTACACACCCCGGGTCGAAGGCACGGGTGATCTGTCCGAAAGCGCATTGACCGGGCGCATCGGCCTGGACTGGCGCCCACGCGAAGGCACGCTGGTGTATGCCAACATCTCCACCGGCTTCAAGAGTGGTGGCTTCTCTGGCAGCTACAATGCGTCAGAGGCGGCCCTGGCGCCGGTGACATCAGAAGACGCCATCAACTACGAAGTCGGCCTGAAAACCGCGTGGGCAGATGGACGCTTCCGTCTGAACGCGTCGGCCTATCGCTACGATATTGAAGACTACCAGGCACAGGTGTTCCTGACTGTGGAAACTGGCAGTGTGATTACCAATGCTGGTGATGTGACTGGTGTGGGCGCGGAACTGGAATTCACGGCGCGGGTGACTGACAACTTCGAACTTATCGCCGGACTGGGTCTGCTCGATACCGAATTCAGCTCCAGTCAGGTGTTCAACGTTGCCGGTGATACCTACACCCTGGATGGTAATGAACTGCCCTCAGCACCGTCTACTAACACCAACCTGGTGGCGCGCTACTACATCGGTCTCGGCGATGCCGGTGAGCTGGCCTTGCAGGCCGACTACACCTGGCAGGGGGATCACTTCCTGCAGATCGAAAATGATCCCTACTCGAAGCAGGACGCGTATGGCCTGGGCAATGCCAAGGTCAGCTGGCATTCGATGACTGGCGACTATGTGGTAGAGGCCTTCGTCAGAAACCTTGCCGATAAAGAGTACTACACCTACCAGAATACTCTGGGCAGTGACTGGGGCTATGGTGTCTGGGGCATGCCACGTACTTACGGTGCCAAGTTCAGCTGGAACATGTAACTGTCTGACCGTCGTGACACAGGCCCCTCGGGAGGGGCCTGTGCAAATGAACCTTTATATGCTTTACTTTTTAACGCAAAGTACTTGACGGGAATGTTCGTTTGTCAGATGCTATGCATCATGATGAACCAATCCAAGTCAGCCTCGACACCTGCCTTCTTGCATGAGCATGCAGAAGATAACCTGCGTTTTATCCGCACAACCATGGAAAGTGCGACTACCTATACAGGTGTCTCCGGGCTTGGCTATGTTATTGCGGGCTCGACGGCATTTTTGGCCTCATGGTTAGCCTCGAAGCAAGCGAATGAAGCGAGTTGGCTGGCGATCTGGATGCTTGAACTGGTGGTGGCGGGCGTCATTGCCTTTGGTCTTAGTGCTTTCAAAGGCGTTAAGCAAGGCACCTCTTTTCTATCGCCAAGTGGCCGCAAACTCTTGTTCGTGTTCATCCCGACAATGCTGGCAGGCGGGCTGATAACCGTGTCATTTCTGCTCCAGGGTCATGTTTCATTACTGCCCGGGATCTGGCTTAGCATTTATGGCGCAGCTGTCATGACCGCAGGCTTGCGCTCAGTTGCCATTCTGCCGGTGATGGGAGCACTGTTCCTGCTGCTAGGGGCGATCACATTATTAACACCAGTGTCGGGTGATCTCATGCTGGCTCTTGGCATGGGCGCACTACACCTGGTTTTTGGCATTATTATTTGGAGGTACCATGGCGGCTAATGCGGCATCGTCCAAGGCTTCTGCGGACACTTCCTCGGTGAACACCAAGCGCGCAAAAGCGTCCAAGCAAGTAGATTCAGCCACCGACCTGGATAAACTGATTCACGAGCGGACCCGTCTTGCTTTGGTTAGCACCCTGGCAGCGCACCCCAGGTTAACGTTCAATGACCTGAAGTCCCTGTTATCGATCTCTGACGGAAATCTCAGTGCTCATGCCCGGAAGCTCGAAGATGCCGGATATATAGTTTGCAGTAAAAGTTTTGAGGGCCGCCTGCCGCGTACGGATTATAGCCTGACAGAGGCAGGCCGCGCCGCGTTAGACAAATATATCAAACACATGGAAGCGCTTATAGCAGCCATGAAAGCGCCTTGATATTTTTTTGCACATTCACTTTGTAACGCAAAGTGCTTTTCTGTAAAAGGACCCATTATGCACCTGAAAACAAACATGATGTTAACGATCGTTGCAGTTGCCCTCATTCTGGGGAGTGTGGGAGATTTTCTTTTCTCCCCTGAAGGCCCGTGGAATGTATCGGGAAGTATCTGGGTTGCACTGCTGAGCTTGTTTGCTCTCTTCATCAATCGCCACGGTGGGCGTGTCTGGCTAAGAAAACTTCTCACTTGGTCAGGTATCGCCTTCGCGGTTTCTTTGCTGCTTACTATTCGTGATGCAGAAGCACTGATCCCTCTTGTCCTGCTGGTGCAGGTAGCCTGCGCTAGCGCCGTTCTTATGCAGGCCAACAAAAAAACATTAATTGCTGCCCGGGTAGAAGAATTTCTAATCGCCTTGTTTGCCTTGCCTGTGCAAATGGTGACGCGATTTTTCAGGCTGATTGGGGATTTGCCATTTTTTGAAATGGCTCATAGTCCCCGGCTGAAGGGGGTATTAAGAGGCTTGCTCATTGTGGCGCCATTGTTGGT
The DNA here is from genome assembly GCF_001642735.1 of Pseudohongiella nitratireducens. Lineage (GTDB taxonomy): Bacteria > Pseudomonadota > Gammaproteobacteria > Pseudomonadales > Pseudohongiellaceae > Pseudohongiella > Pseudohongiella nitratireducens. Next base: position 164,978 of record NZ_LWHM01000032.1, read on the forward strand.
TGTGTTTACGTTGCTGTTTTCATCTGCCGATGCAAACTTTGAGCGCTATACCCTGGCGTTAGGTGATCTGATATCAGTCGAGCTCCCGCAACATGTACTGAGTATCGTATTGATGAGTGTTTTCTCCGCCGGATTACTGCTGTGCACCATGCCCGAGCTGTCAAATCAATCCGGGCTGCAATCACGGCCTCTGAAAAATAGAATGAATTTTCTTAGGTCGCTGGGTGATGAAGAGATTGCCGTCATCATGGGGTCACTTGTTATATTATTTTTGGTTTTTGTCTTGTTGCAATTTGGCTATCTGTTTGGCGGTCGAGAGACGATTGAACAAGTCGATGGTCTGACTCTGGCGACTTATGCCAGGCGAGGATTTTTTGAACTCATTGCGGTGTCACTTCTCACCCTGGTAGTGCTGCTGTGGATGTCCTCGACGCAGTGCAATCAACGGATATTTCGTCCGATGGCGGTCGTACTGGTTGTTTGTGTCCTATTCATTATGGCTTCGGCAGCGCAACGTTTGTACCTGTACAGCGAAACATTTGGATTGACATTAAGCAGAGTATTGGCCGCAGCCATTATGCTATGGCTGGCAGGTAATCTAGTCTCTTTTATCGCGACGCTCTTGCGATCAGGGGGAATCGGGTTTGCTTTTGGTATGTTCGCCTCTGGCATCGCCACCGTGATCCTGTTGGGGCTGGCAAACCCGGCGGCAATAGTGACGCGTGTTAACTTGAGTAAAGCCATCACAAGTAGCCAGGAACAATCCATCGACATCAGGTATTTAACAAGGCTTGGCGCCGATGCGGTCCCTCCTCTACTTGAGCGAATTCATCACTTACCTTCATATCAGCAATTCATCGTGGCGTATGAGTTAATCACCCGTTACGGTGGTGAGAGAATAGAAGATGAAAAAAATGACTGGCGCACATGGAATGCCAGTCGAAGCAAGGCTAAAGCGCTTGTGGCCGAGCATTATAATGAGCTGGTACGTTTGGCAGAACAGATACGTTTTGTCCCCAAATAGGCCGAAATAGCTAATTCGGGGTGAAATGGTTTCTTACCCACTTGCATCGCAGCTATGGCTATATTGACGCTGGCGAGGCATTGACTAAACGTGTACGTGGCAGGTTTTGTCGTTATCTATCCAACCGATAACACAGTTCAGCTGGAACATGTAAGCGTTATCTGTAACCGTGATATTAGGTAAGAGAGTGGCCCCGACGACATCGGTTCGTCGGGGCTTGCTCACACTTACGGAATAAATATCTCACGGTTATACCAAGGGGTCGACGTGACCCCGGTAAGCACTTCGGTGCCATCGAAAATGGCAGAGAACAGCGGCCCTTCGGCAGTGAACGATACGGATTCGATGCGGCTGTCGGGGCTACCGGGAATGCCCAGGCGATCGGATGCCTGGTCTATGTGGTAGGTGCGTGTGAAGTCGGGTCGCAGCCCGGAGCGGATGACGATGGAAGTTTGTCTGCGTACCGGAGGCGCTGAGCGATAGCGCAGATTCAGCAGCACTCTGTCTCCGCTTTCAGCAGCAAACTCCCAGGTCTCGGCGCTGCTTGCACTCTCTTCACCCAACCCTGAATGGGAACGCTCTGTTCGGGCAATCAATGCGGGCTGATATACCTCGTATGCGCCAGTACCTTCAGGCGAAATGCCGTTGATAATCATCACACCAGACAGTCCGCTCTCTTCGTTGCTCGCTTGTGTGGATATCACCATATAACGACTGGCGCCCGTGCGAACTTGTTCGCCTTGTGCGTCGAGAATCAGATAGCGGTCCATGAATGTCAGCGAAATATTCACCTTGCCCGGCGCATCGGCAATGGGCCTGACGCTCCAACCTGGCGGTAGCAAAGGAAGGATGGCCGCTTCACTGACACGAAAGCTCAACGAGGTCCGCACCTCAGCGCTCCACTCTTCATAGTCCTGTGCCGTTGCGGGGGAGGAGCCGATAAGTAGCGCACACGCCAATATCATCAAGTGTAGTGACTTGGCTCTGACATCACGAGCAATCGCGAAGGTCTTTGACTGTAATCGGTTCATTTTAGATATCCAGGGTTCAGATGAGTGAGTAGATGGCAGATCGCACCCAAATGGATACATTAATACCGTACCGCCCGCTATTCAAAACTGATCAGTTCGAAAGCGGGTGGCTCCGTCTGCGGCATCAGGCGAAATATTGCGCTGGCAGTCGATTCAGTACCGTCAGCCTGCATCAATACGAGGTCAGGTAATGTCAGCAGCCCGCTGCTTTCGTCGAAGAATGATGGGGCACTCATCACCTGCGTACCGTCAATTGCTGGGAGTTCGGTCAGGCTGGTCGCCCGGAACATGCCCAGCCGACTGTCTACATTGACGAGTACGGCGCGATAGTGACTGTCACCGATCTTCAATGCCGGGACGACCAGTTTGTCGTCCAGATAGCTGGCCCTGTCTTCGGCCCGTTGCAGCTCTGGCGCGCCGCGTACCAACCAGAAGCCGGGCATCTCCATCGCGCCGCCTTCGTTATCAACCACAGGATATCTGCCTTTTGAAAAACCGGTGCTTTGTTTGAATGTGCCGGTCTGCGGCGGCCCTTCATATCCGTAGACTCTGGCTGAGCCAACCGCTGGCAAGTTGGTGTCCCAGGTGTAAGGCTCATCGGCCGTGACACCCCGCATGGCCAGTATTGTATCTGTAATGCCGGGAGACAGTAACCGCACAAACTCGGCAAGCGGCGCGCCAAACTCATGATCCGCAGCAGGTCCGCGAACGCTCAGCGCTTGAGCCGCCTGTCCCTGTGCGTGCAGGTAGTTCAGCAACAATTGTTCGACCTGGGATGCTCGTGCCAGCTGGAATCCCTGCAGATAATCCTCGGTTGCCAGCGCATGCAATGCGTCTTCCAGGCGCAGGCCGGCGCTCACATGCAGGCGTATCCAGTCATAGCCGGTATTGGGATCGCGCACAAGCAGTTGATCCTCAGGTTCGCGCAGATCCGCCAGGACCAGCGGCTGGCGTTCCGGCACCGGGAAGAGCGCCGCATTGGGCGCAGGAAGATCTGATGGGTTATTGACGGCAACGGAAACACTATCCAAAGCTCTGTTTGGCGTAGGCAGCTTGACTCCCTTATCCGTTGGCATCACGGAGAGCACAGGCTCTATCGTCACACTGGGCATGTGCTTCAGCGTTGCATCGGCGTAGTACATCTGGCCAACCGTGATGTAGCGCGACTGCCCGGGCGCAATCGTTTGCGTGCCGCAGGCAATGTGGCAGCGCTGCAGGGCATAGACATCAGTGTCGTTCTGCCGCTCGCCTATACTCACTCGTACACTCTGGTCATTGCCATTGTGCACATGGGCATGAAGAACAAAGGTCTGTCCCGCCTCAATGGTCTCGGGGTAAATCAGTTGCACCGACATTCCCTGTAACCAATGTTCAATCTGCTCAGGGGGAACAGTATCAGATTCGAACTGCGCCAATGCCTGCATGGGGAGGATAGAGAGTGTGGACAGAAAAGAGAAGCTGAGCACACAGGCCAGCAAGGATTTGATGCTGCGTTTTAGTCCGGCGCTTGTCTGGACGTATTTGGCAGCCGTGTGACGTGTTGAAATCTGTACTTGTGTTGTTGTCACGCGATCCGTCATAGGTAATCTCCTTGAGTACGCCAAGCATGGGCAAGAACTAATGAGGTGAAAGTCCTCTGCAGGGAGATCACCGTCGAAAACCATGTTGTGATTAGACGATAGCTACTAGCGAATGGCAAGGGCAGTTCCGCGAGTGGCTGTCTGAAGGGGTCGAAGCGCAGCGGAGACCACGCACGCAGTGCGAGTGACCGGAAGGGAGCGTGCGTCCCTGGTAGCGTTAATTCGCGGCAAGATCGCGCAATGCTTGCAGTTTCCCGCTGAATCTGGAGCGGTCTTCGCCACGTGAATGGCGCCTGGCCTTGACCAGATTTTCCATCACCTGCTCGGCGTTGCCCAAGCGTTGATGGGCAATCGCTAACTTGTGATAAAACAAGAATTCATTGTGCTTCAGCGCTACGGCGTCTTCGAGATGCCCAATAGCCTGCTCGATGTCTCCGGCGTCCATGTCGGTGTCAGCTAACAGCTGGTGATAATAAGGGTTCTGGGCCTTGAGCTCGGCGACGCTGGCTTCCAGTGTCGCGGCTTCTTCCGTTCTTCCCTGACGATGATAGATACTGGCCAGATTACTTTGGGCCGAGTGAGCATCGCCATCCAGAAGTAAGGCGTTGTTATAGGCTTCTTCTGCCAATTTCAACTGCCCCTTTCGAGAATAAACCACACCCAGGTTAGTCCATGCCACGACAGAATCTGCATCTGTGCGCAGCGCTTCGCGCGTATAGGCATACGTTAAATTCAGGTCGTCATCCAGCAGCGCTTGAATCGCCTTGTTACTGTAGTACAAAGATAATACCTGGTAGTCATCAAGCCTGTCGTGGCGAGACTGAGAGCTGATGACGGCAGGACTAATATCCATCGTATAACGGCGCGTCGCTGAAGGCTTTTCAGCAGTACCTGCAGTCACACCACCTAACTGGTTCACAGTACCCAAGCTACTATCGAAGAAGGAGATGCTCGATTGTGGTGCCCCGTAACCGACAGTTGAGGGATCAATCTCAATAATGCCAGTGACATTGATGTGCTGATTATTAATCCAGGTACTGTTCGCGCTATCCCAGTAGGGCGGCGCCGATACAAGTTGAAATTTTGCATCAACTTGTGCGTAACGGGCGGCAGCAACGAACATGGTTGAAAAAGAAAGGCAGTTGATTTTTCGATTGGCCGAGAGATCACTTATTGAGTAGGTTTCAGACACATCGAACTCGAATTCTTCAAATTGTCGATACATCCAGCGGCGCAAGCGGCGGTAGCGTTCAAACTCGTCTTCGATAGGCAATACCAGCCGATCCAACTCGGCGCGGTATTCGGCGGGTAATTGCAGAAAATCTTCCGGGGCGTATTCAATGCGCTTGTCGTCAAGCGGAAAGAGCTCGTCTCTTAACAAAAGGTCGAGTTGCGTTTGGGTGATGGTGGGAGCCGGATCTACAGCTGTACAGGCACTGATTACCAGCGCCGAGAGTGGCAGCGTGCGCGTGATAATTGTCAATAAACCCATGTCCGATACCCTCTTATTAGTTTTATATTTGAATTCTTCGGGACACTCACAACGTAACAACTTAATAGTGTCAGAAGTGTATGTGCGAAACAACCAAGTTGTGAGTGTCCCCTTTGGTCTTCCCATTATCCCATAACATTAACCACAGCATCCTGTCTTGCACTCAGATTTGCTCGATCAGATTTTCTCTGAACGTAACCCAAGGTTCAGGGCCATGAGTTACTTTAATTGTACCGTCCGTTTCCAGGGCAGAAAGGTTCTCGCCCCGTAGGGGGGAGAGAGTACTTGACCAGCTTGATAGCATCCAGCTCGCCAGAACTACGGGGGTTAGATGTCTACTATATAGGGTGAAGTTTCGTCCGGGCGCATAGCGCCGAACTGCTTGCGATTGTTATGAAGTCCCCGGATTTTTCTAACCATCTATCTTGTCAATCCTTCTTTGATGCCTGCCGCCTTTAAACTCAGAAGAGAGCCAAGTATCAACGACTGCAATGGCTTTAGCTTCAGACATCATCCGTTGGCCAATAGCAATCATATTGCAATTACCATGCTCTTTTGAAAGCTGAGCCGTATTTATGTTCCAGACTACTGCACATCGGATTCCGGGTAGCCGATTGGCAACAATCGCTTCATTCCCACTTCCTCCAAGAATAATGCCGAGCAAACATTGACCATTAGCAACTGCCTGCGCAGCCCCCTTAACGAAATCAGGGTAGTCTACGGGGTCTGTCGAGTAGGTACCAAAATCTTCAACATGAATCCCTTTGGTTTCTAGATGAGACTTGATGGCTTCTTTATACTCAAAGCCCGCATGGTCACTCGCTAACGAAATGCTAGTCATAGGCTCCTGCTTTATAACGCTTCCCTTGCTTGCACTTGTTACGAAAATTTACCTGCTCGAAGAGGCTAAACCAATACCAAAACTAACGAACACTACCCCACTAACTTTATTTAAAGCCACACTACCTCTTGAAGAGGAAAGTTTGGATCTAGCAAAAGAGGAAAAAAGTGCATAGGCTGTATGAATAACTATTACTAGCACGCTAAAAGTCACCGCCAATAAAATAAATTGTGAATTATACTCTTGAGATAAGTCAATAAATTGGGGAAATATAGACATAAAGAAAATGATGCCTTTTGGATTTGAAATTGAAACTAGAAAACCCTCAATGAAGCATTTTAAAAAAGAGACTTCCCGAAGACTAGAGCGTGCTCCGCTAGCCTCTTTTGTACGCCACATTTTTATACCGAGGTATATTAAATATACAGCACCAATTATTTTCACTACTGTGAAAGCCATTATGGAGCTTGCCAAAATAATACCTAAACTTGTAGCGGAAATAACTGCTACAAGCAATATTGCTAATGCTATACCAAATATCCCAGAAAGTGACTTAAACAACCCTCTCTGAATAGAATTGTTTATAGTTAACATAACTGCGGGTCCAGGCAATAGAATTGTCGCTATTGCTACGCCCACATATATTAAATAGTTATCCATTTACCCCTCTCATAACGCCCGTATTCACGCGCCAGCTCTGCTGGTCGCGTGCAATTGATTGTTATGCACGGCCTATCCTTTGGATGATGCATACAGGCACCCATAATTAAGCAGTCACCACTTCCTTCCGACCTAGAGAGCAATATCTAATCTCACCGGAAGGGCTTGTAAGTTTCAGCGAGGCGGCTTCAAGGAGCATTTTACCAAGCCCTTTCAGCTGAAGCGTTTTGGACTCGATTTCATCTTTACGACACTCTCCGACATAGAATCGAAACTCTTTCTGATAGGAAAAACTAATATCCTTAACCGTAAGCGAACGATCCAATGGGTTGCTAGAATACTGAACAAATCCATAACGAACCTGAGAATCGCTAGCCTTGCTCAACAATTTTACGTACGCACGGATTTTCTTTGCAGGCAAGAGCACAAAGTAAGTACCGAATTCCTCCAACATTCGCTCCAGTGACTGTTCAAAACAATTGTGAGGCCCTAACACGGACCAAGATTGCAACCATGCGTCTTTTTGCTCATGCGCTGGGTATATCAGAATGCTTTCCGAATCCTTGGAATCAATCCGCTGACCATCAACTTCAATGGTAGGCATTGTGTCCCCTAGCCCCTTGTCCCAGTAACCCACGCACGATTCGTTTTTATCACCCCTTCCAATATCTTCATGCTTTCGATAGAAATGTGGCGTCCTTAGTAAAGAGCAGCCCCTTTTGAATGACAAATAGTGTTCTTCCTCGCTGAAAAACTTAATCAGGGCTATCGCTTGCTTTGAACTGTCAGGTTTCTGCTTCATTAAACTTGAATCTTGATTCCTACGACATCAACAGGGTGAGTAGTGCATAACGCCCATGTTCAAGTGTTAAAGTACACTGGCTTGGCTTTTGCGTTTTTTTGCAAAAGGTATGACGGTGTACTTTGGTCACCTTGGAACTGTTTGTTAGGCCTTTGTTTGAAAAAGCAAGCATTCTTGGATGTCATGTGAAATTCCAGCCAACAAGCCTTTTCTTGTTTGCAGTAAAAGCGCCGCCTTCATAATAGAGGGCACGAGCATAGCTTGTAATTTGCGCTCTCTGCTTCGGATTTAAGCTTTCCCACCAGCTTGCAGAGAAATAGGTGTTCTCACAGTTTACAAAGCAGTACTGAACAAATACATCACCCTTCTCATCATCAGGGATGTTTCTAAAGCTCTCAACTACTCTTTTGGCATGAGTACCACCCTTCTGCCAGACGAAAACTATCGCCCCTCCGTTCTCAGTGTTGACGATGCTGTGTGACAGTAGCTCGGCATCGATACTCAAGTCCCACATATCGACTAGTTTGTTTCCTTCAAAATCAAACTCGCACTGAAACACGCTGGAACTTACAACAGATATATCACCCTCAAACATAAAGCAGGCGCTCTCAAAAGCGTCGTAATTACCGTCAACAATGCCTCTTTCAATGTAAGCTCTCAAGCTCTCGGTCTCTGCTAGAGACTTGCTATGCGCCTTAATATTCGCATTACAACTGTATTGGATATCTATCTGGCGATCTAAATCTCGTCCTCGGTCAAGTATACCCTTTTGGAAACGTAGGGATTCAATAAGAGCCTGTTTTCTATAGATTTCATTGCATACATTCCTGAAGGCATGCAATACACTGTGCTCATGCTGTCCATCAAATGCCATCCTTTCAATCGGACCGACTAGCTCGGAATCATGGCGGCTACAGTATCCGGGAAAAGTAGATGCCTTTCTCCATCCGATGCTTTGAGCCTCTAGTCCTGGACTGTCACTGCTTGACTCGAAGTGCATTACATGACCTGCTTCATCGACGATTTTTGATAAAGGCCCTTTCCGCTGAATCGTGTGAGAATCAATGATTTTTCCGTTACAAGCTGACGGTGACGATTTGGGGTACATGCAACCGCGTTTGCGCCAGAAAACGTCTCTTTGAAGCTTTCTAAGTTTTCCTAAAGTAAAGGGTTTTTCTTGCTCCCTATGCATGTGGCACTTCTTGTATTTCTTGCCTGATCCACACCAACACGGATCATAGTGTTTATGTTTTTTTAACGCATTCACTACAAAGGGATCATTTTCATCAATCTCTGATACTCGAAATGGATGTTGTGGGACGTTTATCATCTGAACTCGGCTTCTGACTGCCTAACACTCGGCTAAACGGCGCGAACGCAGTGAACGTCCGGCGGAGTGAAACGGAGCGAATTTGAGCCGCTTGTTAGCTGCCTTTGGAATTACCAAAACCTATCTCTCTTATCTGTACGGTAAGTATTTGTTGAACCTTGAAGGACAGATGGGTTTAAGTGGATATAATCCCATGCAAAATCACTAATATTGTGAGAGAAACCTTCCAGCATATTTCCAATCTGGGCAGACCTGTAAATAATTCTACAGGCAACTAATTCTTGTACCACACCGTCATCGACTTTGAGAGTGTTGGACCTAGTCCCTATCGCAAAGTAATACCGCAGTATCTGCTTTTCATCTTCCGTAAGGTTGTTAAGTTTATCTATTACAAAACGTTGAATACGACGCCGCCGAAAAATATTTAAAACCCGATTAATAATCCACGATGCTATGGCGACAATACAGATACCAGCAGAAACTAGAAATGCCAACCCAAACCAAGCTCTATATTGAGTTGATATATCCTGTAAACCCAATAACTGAAGCCAACTTTCAGGAAGAAATATTAACGCTCCAGCAATCAAAGCCACAGCCACCAAATATTTTGGAGCAAGCTTCAAAACTTCAATTAATGATCTTACGGCCTCTGTCAACATTTCATTCCTTCCGGAGCTCGAACAGCTAACGCCGCCAACACGCGCAGCTTTGTAGTGGAGGTGAAGCCGCAGCGAAAAAGCTGTCGCTGTGCTTGGCCTTGTTATGGGATGTATTTTGCTGCATCATTTAACCATTACCGCTTTGTTATTTTTGGTAAATACGATGGATACAGCCCAACTTGAAAGTATTACAAACGCCGCTATGACACTGTCTGAGCGAGAGCGAGCCAAACTTGCGCATGATTTGGTAGCAAGTTTGGATGGCCCTGCCGATATTAGCGTCGCAGAGGCCTGGGATTCTGAAATTTGCCGTAGAATCAATGACATTGAATCTGGCAAAACAGAACTCATGGATGCAGATGAAGCCATTGCACGTGCTAGGGCTCGGATAAGGAGCTGATTTTGAAGGTAAAGGTTAGCACGGAAGCTACCGAAGAGTTGATCGAAGCCGTTGCGTGGTACGAATTGGAAGTCCCCGGCCTTGGAGGCCAACTGATCGATACGTTTGAGCAGGCTACAACCAGGCTCAGTAAACCAAACCCTCCGCTTATACCCATGGTTGGTGAAGCTTCCAAGCTGGGAGCTAAAAGACTTATTCTTCAACGATTTCCTTTCTCCCTTGTGACGATAGTCGATAACCAAACGATCACTGTTGTCGCTTTTG